>CAWBQR010000001.1:0-76277 GCA_963791005.1 uncultured delta proteobacterium
CCCCGACGGCTTCTCCGCAGCCACCAACACGAGGTAAAAACTCCATGCTTCTCATCGGCGCCCACATGTCCATCGCCGGCGGGATGGATAAGGCTTTCTCCCGCGGGGAGGAGGTCGGCTGCACCGCCATGCAGGTTTTCACCAAAAACGCCAGCCGGTGGAAGGCCAAGGCGCTTCCGCCGAAGGCCCGCGCCTTCGGCGCGGCCTGGAAACCGAGCCCCATCGGCCCGGTCATCGCCCACGACAGCTATCTGATCAATCTGGCCTCGCCCGGGAGAAGGTCTGGAACAAATCCCTCGCCGCCTTCCTCGATGAGATGAAGCGCTGCGGCCTGCTCGGCATTCCGGCCCTGGTCATGCACCCCGGCGCCCATCTGGGCAGCGGCGAAGAGGCCGGACTCGGCCGCATTGCCGAGGCCTTCCCGCGGATCTTCGCCGAGGCCCCCGACAGGGTCACCGTCCTGCTGGAAAACACCGCCTGCCAGGGCACCGTTCTCGGCGGGCGGTTCGAACACCTGGCGGAAATCATGGACCGGGTCCCCCAGGGGCGATTCGGCGTCTGTTTCGACACCTGTCACGCCTTCGCCGCCGGCTACGACCTGTCGACCCCCGAGGGCTACGAGGCGACCATGGCGCGCAATTCGAACAGCTTATCGGGACAGGCCGGATCGGGGCCTTCCACGTCAACGACTGCAAAAAGGGGCTCGGGTCCCGGGTCGACCGCCATGAGCACATCGGCCAGGGGGCCATCGGCCGCGAGGCTTTCCGGATGCTGATGCAGGACGAGCGATTCCGGGCGCCCAAGATCCTCGAAACCCCCAAGGGCGAGAGCAACGAATTTGACCGTCAGAATCTGGCGACTCTGCGGGAGCTGGCGAACGGAGAGCCTTCGCCGATCAGACCGCCGCGGCCGAGAAAGACGCGGGGAGGGACGGCTGAGATGCGGGCCGTTCTGCAGCGGGTATCCTCGGCGGGCGTGACCGTCCGGGTCGAAACGGTGGGAGAGATCGGCCCCGGCCTGCTGGTGCTGCTCGGCGTCGAGGCCGAGGACACCCCAGAGGATGCCCGTTATCTGGCGGAAAGACCGCCCAGCTGCGCATTTTTGAAGATCCGGACGGAAAGATGAACCTCTCCGTGGAGGATACCGGGGGGGCGGTGCTGGTCGTCTCCCAGTTCACTCTCCTTGGCGATTGCCGCAAGGGCGCCGTCCCGGATTTTCCCGAGCGGCACCGCCGGAGACCGCCAACGCCCTCTACGAATGTTTGTCGACCTGCTCCGTCGCCGCGGACTGGCGGTGGCGACCGGCACTTTTCAGGCGGCAAATGGAGGTGAGTCTGGTCAATTCGGGCCCCGTCACCCTCTTGCTCGACAGCCGAAAGACCTTCTGATGAATAAATAGCGAGCAGAGGGGAAAGGACCGAGCCGCTCGGCGCAGAAAACGCGCCGCCCGGGATGTCGAGGATCTGGCCCGGCAGCTGGTCGCCCTGCCCGAAGCGGAATTGAAACGACTTCCCGCCTCAGAGGAGGTCGCCGAAAGCTGCGAAACGCCCGAGCACCGAAGGGCGCAGCGCTCAGCGAAACGCCAGATCAAATACCTGGCAGGGATCTTGCGCGACAGGAAGAGGGAAGTGGCCCGCTCCGCGCCTTTCTTTCGCGGGAACGGGCGATGAACAATCTTGAGGAGAAGCGGGAATTTCACGATCTGGAAAGCTCCGTGAGCGGCTCTGCGCGCCACCTTTACCCAGGCGCGACTGGAGGAAACCGGCCGCCTCGTCCCGGGCATTGACCTCGAAGTCGTCACCCGGCTGGCGCGGAGCGGTCCATACCGGCGGAGATCGCCGCGCCTTTCGCGAGATCTTCCGGCGGCTCCGAAGGTCCCGCAGGCGGCTGCCGCCCTTGAGCTTCCCTCCCTGCCTGGTATTTTTTGAGCAAAGGCGGAATTCCATGAAGGTGAAAATGGCGAGGATCGGCATCCTCTTTCTGACTGCCTTGGCGGGTCTTCCGTCGCCGCCGCGGGTGAGGCTTACAGCTGCCGGGACGCTGCGGGCAACCTGGTGTTCGTGCCGAACCCGACCAACTTCCCTCCCGACTGCCGGCCCATCGGCCTGCCGAAAGTGAGCAAGAAAGCGGAGGCCTGATCATCGTACCAGGTCCCTCCCAACGCCCCGGACGAAACCGGCCGGTTGCTCCAGGAGCAGGCCCTGGTCGCGCAAAGGCGAAAAAACGCCCGCTCCCGAAATGAAGGCGGAGGCCGACAAGCTGGCCCATGATTTGCAAAAGCCCAGCGCCGAGCGGATTCCCTCCATGGCCGCCACCGTCAAGTCCAGAAGGCCCTGCAAGAGATGCGCGCATCGGAACGCGCAGCAGCCGAGCTTCGCCGGGCGATCGTGGCCGCCCCGATTCGAGCGACGAGCGGGAGGCGATCGAATATCCTGGCACCCATCCCCCCGCCGCCCTGAAAGGGTCTAATCGCTGTTACTCGTCACGCAAGATCCCAAAAAAACGAGGACCCGCTTTGGCGGGCCTTCACGTCTTCTGATAGCGAGTCTAGGTTCTCAGAGGGCTTTTTTGATCAGGCCTTCGAGCTGATTTTTGGGGACCGCTCCCACGACTTGATCCAGGACCTTGCCGTCCTTGAACAGCATCAGGGTAGGGATGCCGCGCACGCCGTATTTGCCGGGGGTGGCGGGGTTTTCATCGACGTTCAGTTTGGCGATTTTCACCTTGCCGTCGTAATCGTCGGCCAACCCTTCCACGACGGGGCTGATCGCCTTGCAGGGCGCGCACCAGGAAGCCCAGAAATCGACCAGCACCGGCACGGCGGATTTCAGGACATCGTTTTCAAAACTATCATCGGACAGGTGTACGAGTTTATCACTCGCCATTTCGAATTCTCCTTTTGGGAATGAAAAATATCCGCATTCGCTACCCCTTAATCATAAAGCACCACAACAAAAAATCAAGGCCTTAATTATTTCCCTCCGGAACCTCCGCCCCCAAACCGTCCCTTGACAGCCCGCCTCCCAAAGCCTATTCTTTTCGGGTAATTTTTTCAGCAGGTTGGTCTTCTACGCCCATCATGTTGCAGGATAAAATCACCAAAACCATTCGTGCGCACATCGCGGTGCTCGAGAAGACATTCCTGGGCAGGCGCAGGAGATCGCGGGGTTCGCCCAAAAGGATGGTCGAGGTGTTCCACCAGGGGGGCCGGCTGCTGGTGATCGGCAGCGGCTCCCTGGGCGCCCTTGCCAACCATGTGGCCAATCTTTTCCTCCACCGCCTTTCCCTGGAGCGCCCCCTGCTCCCGGCCCTCTCCCTGTGTCACGACGTCACCCTGGCCACGGCCCTGGCCCGGGAGGGGCGGGCGCAGCAGTTTTTCGCTCGCCAGGTGCGGGCGGCCGCCGCGCCGGAGATCTGGTGCTCATATTCGGAGACGCCCATCGAGACGCCGGCCTGGAGGAGGCCCTGGCCGCCGCCCACTCCCATGGGATGCGTATCGGCGGTTCTGCTCCGCGGCAAGGAGAACTTATGGGCGACCCGCCCAATTTCCTCTTTCGCCTCCAGACGGATCCGCCTCCCCGGGCCATCGAAGGACGCTCTGTTTTCGGCCACCTGCTGGGCGAACTGGTAGAGGGAGAACTCTTCGGTATCTGAAACGGCGGCCCATAAAGTTCGAAAGCACTTCCCTCTTGCACCCGGCCTTCCGGCCTTAACCTACGGGCCATACGCTATAAGCCTGATTGAAACCATGTCCGATTATCCTATTCTCCTGAACCTCGAAGGACGCCTCTGCGTCGTGGTGGGCGGCGGCGCGGTGGGCAGGCGCAAGGTGCGCGGACTGATCGGCGCCGGAGCCCGGGTGCGCCTGATCGCCCCCGAGCCCGGTCGGCAGACCTACCGCGATCTCGAGGTGGCGGCCCGGCCCTTCCGCTCCGGCGACCTCCGGGGGGCGGCCCTGGCCTTTGCCGCCACCGGAGACCGTGAGGTGAATGCCGCCGTCGCCGCCGATGCCCGAAGGGAGGGGATCCCTGTAAACGTGGCCGACGCGCCGGTCGAAGGGGATTTCCCCTTCCGGCCCTGCTGCGCCGGGGGGACCTGACGGTGGCCGTTTCCACCGCCGGGCGAAGCCCGGCCCTGGCCGCCCTGGTCCGGGAACTCCTGGCCGAAACCCTCGGTCCGGAGTGGGCGACCGTGCTGGAGATTGCCGCCGCCCTTCGGCGAAAGCGGTTGACACTTCGCCGGGCAGCGAATATAATCAGGCGATTTTGCGCCGCCTTCTGGACGGCGACCTGCCCGCTCTCATCGCCCGCAAAGACCCTGCCGCGGTCGACCGGCTTCTCGCCTCCCTCTTTGGCGAAGGTTTCTCGCTGGCGGAACTTGGGGTCCATTTGCCGAAAGAGATGACATGAACCTTAACATTCTGCTGTTTCAAATCACCCTTCTCTTTTACTTCGTCGCCACCATCCTCTACCTTGCGGACGTCATTACCCGCCATGGGAAGAGTGGCAAAACGGCCCGCTGGATTCTGGCCGGCGGGTTTCTGGTTCACTGCGCCACCCTGGTGGGCCGGTATGTCGAAGCCGGATACACCCCGGTGGCCAACCTCCACGAATCCCTTTCCTTTTTCGCCTGGGCCGTCGTCCTCATCTATCTTCTTTTCGACCTTCGCTACCGGCTGGCGGTACTCGGGGCCTTCGTCTGTCCCCTGGCCCTGGTCCTCATGATTGCGGGCAGCGTCACCTCCTCCGCCATGACAGGCATCAACCCGGCCCTGGACAGCTGGTGGTTTCCGGTTCACGTGACCCTGGCCTTTCTCGGCGACGCCGTCTTCGCCGTCGCCGCCGTGGCCGGGGTGATGTACCTGCTTCAGGAGCGGATGCTCAAGAGCAAGAAGTTTTCCGCCCTCTACTACCGCCTTCCCTCCCTGGAAATCCTGGACAGCATCAACTACAAGTGCCTGACCTTCGGCTTTCCTCTGATGACCATGGGGATCATCTCCGGCGCCATCTGGGCCAATTCGGCCTGGGGGACCTACTGGAGCTGGGACCCGAAAGAAACCTGGGCCCTGATCACCTGGTTTCTCTACGCCGCCCTGCTCCACGGCCGGCTGACCATCGGCTGGCGGGGACGGCGGGCGGCCGTCTTCGCCATCATCGGTTTTGTGTGTCTGCTGTTCACCTTTCTGGGGGTCAATCTGCTCCTTTCCGGACTGCACAGCTTCAATTCGATGGAAAGGCCCCGATAGCGCCGTACTGAAACCGGCCAGCTGACGCAACCCTATACGGATCGGAGTATGAACATTCTTGTTGTGGGGCTCAGCCACAAGACCGCCCCCGTGGAAATACGCGAAAAGGTCGCTTTCTCCCCTACGGCCATGGAAAAGCCGCTGCGCGAGATGGTGCCCTTCCGGCCATCACCGAAGGGGTCATCGTCTCGACCTGCAACCGGGTAGAGCTCTATGCCACCAGCCGGGATCCCGAAGGGGGCGTGAGCCAGCTCAAGCGTTTTCTTGCCGAGTACCACGGGCTCGACCCCGAGACGATCGAATCCCACCTGTACGACTACCAGGGAGAGGAGGCCATCCGCCACGTCTTCCGGGTCGCTTCCAGCCTCGACTCCATGGTCATCGGCGAACCCCAGATCCTCGGGCAGATCAAGACCGCCTACGGCTACGCCACCGAATTCAAGACCGCCGGGCTGATCCTCAACCGCTTCCTCCACAAGGCCTTCTCCGTCGCCAAACGGGTCCGCACCGAAACAGAGATCGCCAGCAACGCCGTCTCGGTCTCCTTCGCCGCCGTGGAACTGGCCCGCAAGATCTTCGGCACCCTGGACGACAAGACGGTCCTGCTCATCGGCGCGGGAGAGATGTGCGAACTGGCTGCGCGCCACTTTATCAACAACGGCGTCTCCAACGTCATGGTGACCAACCGCACCTTCGCGCGGGCCGAGAAACTGGCCGAGGAATTCAAGGGAAAGCCGATTCTCTTCGACAACTTCCCCGACCACCTCCTTCAGGTCGACATCATCCTGTCTTCCACCGGGGCGCCGAACTTCATTCTCGGGCAAAAGAAGATGGAGGAGGTCATCCGCCTGCGCAGGAACAAGCCGATGTTCCTCATAGACATTGCCGTGCCGCGGGACATCGAACCGAAGGTCAACGACATCGACAACGTCTACCTCTACGACGTCGACGACCTGCAGGGGGTAGTGCAGGCCAATCTCAAGGAACGACAGAAGGAGGCCAAAAAGGCCGAGGGAATCGTCGACGAGGAAATCGGTCAGTTTCACCGCTGGCTGGGAACCCTGGACGTCGTTCCCACCATCGTCTCGCTGCGCGGCCGGATGGAGGAAATCCGGCGCGGGGAGCTGGAAAAGACCTTTTCCAATCTCAAGGACCTCGACAAACGGGAACGCAAGGCCATCGAGGCCCTGACATCCGCCATCATCAACAAGGTCCTGCATCAGCCGATCGACGGTTCTCAAGCAGTCGCAGAACGACCCTTCCGGCGACAACTACGTGGACGCAGTTCGGGTCCTGTTCGACCTGGAACCGCCTCAACCCGAAGGAGAAATCAAACGCCTCGACGATGGAATCGAAGAGGCTTAAAGGAGCGGAAAACCCCATGGCAAAGAAAACCCTACGCATAGGAACCCGGGCCAGCCAACTGGCTCTCTGGCAGGCAAACTGGGTGAAGTCCGAGCTGGAAAAGCGCTATCCCGGGCTGGAAGTCACCCTGACCAAGATCAAGACCCAGGGAGACAAGATCCTCGACGTTCCTCTGGCCATGGTGGGTGGCAAGGGCCTCTTCGTCAAGGAGATCGAGGAAGCCATGCTGCGAGGGGAAGTCGACATCGCCGTCCATTCGATGAAGGACGTTCCCACCATCTTCCCCGAAGGGTTGGCCCTGCGCTGCATCACCGAGCGGGAAGACCCCCGGGACATCGTCATCCTCGAGCCGGGCATCAAGACCTTCATGGACCTGCCCCAGGGAGCCCGTATCGGCACCTCCAGCCTGCGGCGAAAGGCCCAACTGCTGCACCTGCGCCCCGACTTCCACATGATCGACATCCGCGGAAACGTCGAAACCCGCATCCGCAAGCTGACCGACGAAAATCTCGGTGCGGTGGTCCTTGCCGCCGCCGGCATGAAACGGCTCGGATTCGGCGCGCAGATCAGCGAATACCTCTCCACGGACATCTCCCTGCCGGCCATCGGCCAGGGAGCGCTGGGACTGGAGAGCCGCATCGACGATGCCGAGACCAATGAAGCCATCGACTTCTTCAACCATCCTGCTACGGCCCATGCGGTCATCGCCGAGAGGGCCTTCCTGCGGCGGCTCGAAGGCGGCTGCCAGGTCCCCATCGCCTCCTTTGGAGAGACCAAGGGTGACCGGCTGACCCTGACCGGCCTGGTCGCCAGCGTCGACGGAAAAGAGTTTCTCAAGAAGACCGCGGAGGGCCACGTCAACGAAGCCGAGCAGATGGGGACCTCCCTGGCCGACGACCTGCTGATCCAGGGCGCGGGGAAAATCCTCAACGAGGTCTACCAGCACGAAACCTTCAAGGTCGAGGACGAAGAGGTCTGACCTCACCGATACGATAAAGGCACGTAGGGGCGCAGCAGCCACCTCCGCCGGAGCAGCTCGGCTGCGGCGGCCGGATGCTGCGCCCCTACCCGTTTGCGCAAGGTTGCCACATTGAAACAAGGTATCGTCTATCTGGTCGGGGCCGGTCCCGGCGACCCCGGGCTCATCACCGTCAAGGGCATGGCCTGCCTGCGGCGGGCCGACGTCGTGGTCTACGACTACCTGGCCAACCCGGTTTTCCTGGGGGACGCCCCGGCGACCGCCGAGCGGATCTACGTCGGCAAGCGCAAGGGCTGCCACCACACCCCCCAGCCCGAAATCAACGCCCTGCTCGTCGAAAAGGCCCGGCAGGGCAAAGTGGTCGTCCGGCTCAAGGGGGGCGATCCCTACGTCTTCGGCCGCGGCGCGCGAGGAGGCCCAGCACCTGGCCCGGGACGGCATCCCCTTCGAGGTCGTCCCCGGGGTGACGGCGGGTTTTGCCGCCGCCGTCTATGCCGGCATTCCCCTCACCCACCGCGACTTCACCACCAGCCTCGGCCTGGTGACCGGCCACGAGGACCCGGCCAAGAAGATGTCCACCCTCGACTGGGAAAAGCTCGCCACCGGGGTGGGGACCCTGATCTTCTACATGGGGATGGCCAACCTCCCCCTCATCGCCGAAAAGCTCATCGCCCACGGGCGGCCGGCCTCGACGCCGGTGGCGGTCGTGCGCTGGGCCACCACTCCCCGCCAGCAGACCCTGACAGCGACCCTCGGCGACGTGGTGGAAAAGGTGCGGGAGTCTGGGATCAAGCCCCCGGCGGTCATCCTCGTCGGCGAGGTGGTGGGCCTTCGCGAGGAGCTTCGCTGGTTCGACAACCGCCCCCTCTTCGGCCGGCGCGTCCTCGTCACCCGCACGGCCGGACAGGCCGGCGCTTTCGCCTCCCTGCTGGAAGCCACCGGCGCGCGAAGCGGTCCCCTGCCCGGTCATCGAAATCGTGCCCCCTCCGAGCTGGGAGGAACTCGATGGCGAGATCGCCCGCCTGGACGGAAACCGACTTTCTGATGCTGACCTCCGCCAACGGCGTGGAGGCCTTCTTCGCCCGCCTGCGGGCGGCGGGGCAGGACTTGCGGGCACTGAAGGGCGTCACGGTCGTCGCCGTCGGCCCGAAGACCGCCACAGCGGTCGAAGCGCTCGGCCTGCGCCCCGACCTCGTGCCCGACGAATACCGGGCCGAGGGGGTGGTCGCCCTTCTCGCCGAGCAGAATCTGGCCGGACAAGCGGGTCCTCTATCCCCGGGCCGAACTGGCCCGCGACGTGATTCCCGCGGGAACTCGCCGCCCGCGGCGCCACCGTCGCCGCCCCGGTCGCCTACCGGACCGTGCCTCCGGCAGACGGGGCCGAGCGGGTCCGCAGGGTTCTCGAAGAGAGAGTCGACGCCGTGACCTTCACCTCTTCCTCCACGGTGGAGAACTTCCTGAAAATGGCCGGAGACGACGGGCGAAAACTGCTCGAAAAAGCCGCCGTCTTCTCCATCGGCCCCCAGACCACCGCCACCGCGGAGGCGCCACGGGCTCACCGTGGCGGCCCAAGCCTCACGGGCTCGACCCTGGAAGGGCTGGTGGAAGCGATGGTGAATTATTTTGTCGAAAAGCCCGACTGAAGCCGTGAGCCGTGAGCCAGAAATCGCCCCGGTTCTTCTTGCGTCTTGTATCTTGAGTCGCGACCTAGCCCCTCGAACCTTTTTTCACCGGAGGTGAATGATGTTCTTCCCCGAATACCGAGCCCGCCGCCTGCGGCGCAACGACAACCTGCGGCGCATGGTCCGTGAAACCCACCTGCGGGTCGACGACCTGATTTACCCGATGTTCAGCGCCTTCGGCAAGGGGATCAAAAAAGAGATCCCCTCCATGCCGGGCATCTATCAGCAGTCGATCGAGCACATCGTCGCAGAGGCGAAGGAGGTTCGCGACCTGGGAATCCCCGCCGTCATCCTCTTCGGCATCCCCGAGGCCAAGGACCCCCTGGGCCAGGACGCCTACAGCGACCAGGGGATCATCCAGGAGACGATCCGCGCCATCAAGGAAGCGGTGCCGGAGCTGACCGTCATCACCGACGTGTGCATGTGCGAGTACACCGACCACGGCCACTGCGGGGTGATCAAGGACGGCGACGTCGACAACGACGAGACCCTGAAACTGCTCGCCGCCGAGGCCCTCTCCCACGCCCGGGCCGGGGCGGACATCGTCGCGCCCTCGGACATGATGGACGGCCGGGTGGCGGCGATCCGCGAACTCCTCGACGCCAACGGCTTCACCGACATCCCGGTAATGAGCTACGCCGTCAAGTACGCCAGCGCCTACTACGGCCCCTTCCGCGACGCCGCCGAGTCGACCCCGCAGTTCGGCGACCGCCGCAGCTACCAGATGGATCCGGCCAACCGCCGCGAGGCCCTGCGGGAGGCCGCCCTCGACGTGCAGGAGTGCGCCGACTTCCTCATGGTCAAGCCGGCCCTGGCCTACCTCGACATCCTGCGCGACCTGAAGGAGCACTTCGACCTGCCCCTGGTGGCCTACAACGTCTCGGGCGAGTACTCCATGGTCAAGGCGGCGGCACAGCTCGGTTGGATCGACCACGACCGCCTGATGATGGAGACGCTGGTGGGCATGAAGCGGGCCGGCGCCGACCTGATCATCACCTACCACGCCAAGGAAGCGGCCCGGATCCTAAAGGGATAGAGCCTCCCCGTCGGTAGCTCGAAGGGACAGCCTTGGCGGCTGTCCCTTCGTTTTTCGTGCCTCTGTCGACTTTTGCTATAATGTGAGGGAAATCGCCGCTTTTCCTTTTCATCCCCGGCCACAGGAATCTGCCCGGGACCAAGTCATGGCCGATGCTCCGAAAAACAACCGCGAACTGACCCGTGGCGAGTTTCTGACCGTGATGACCCACTTCTACAGGGCGGAGGTCACCCGCAGCCTGGCCTGGCGCGAACGCCTCGACCGCACCACCAACTGGGCGGTGGGAGCCACGGCGGCATTTCTCGGATTCGGGTTTTCTCATCCGGAATTCACCCATGCCTTCTTTCTGTTCGGTCTGGCCATCGTCTACATGCTGCTCTTCATCGAGTCACGCCGCTACCGGTTCTATGACGCCTATGAATACCGGGTCCGCCTGCTGCATCAGAACTTTATCTACGGCATCCTGACCAAAGGGCGGCTTCCGGAGGATTTCGCCCCTGAAAGTGAGACCTTCTGGCGTGCTGAACTGGCCTCGGACCTGCGCTACCCTCAGTACAAGATGGGCCTTCTCCATGCCCTTGGCCGACGCCTCTACGCCAACTACATCTATCTCTTTGCCATTCTGCTGGCAGCATGGGTGCTCAAAATCAAGATTCACCCCACCCCGGCCTTCACCTGGCGTCAGTTCGCGGCCCAGGCTTCGGTGGGCTTTGTTCCCGGGTGGGTCGTCTTTCTTTTCATCATACTCTTCATCGCCCACCTTCTGGTGCTGGTTCGCCTCGGCCGCAAACCTCGGGGAGGGCGGGACATCTTCGGTTCCGACATCCCGAAGGAAGAGGAAACTCGCAACGAACCCTGAACGTTATCCACGGAAGACCTTTCCTTCATGAATGAATACTTCAAAAGCGTCCTGCCCAACGGCCTGCGGGTAATCACGGTGGAAATGCCCCACCTGCACAGCACCGAGATGGCCTGTTACGTCGGCGTCGGCGGCAGGAACGAAGGCCCGGAAACGGCCGGTATCTCCCATTTCCTCGAGCACATGCTCTTCCGGGGCACCGCCGACCATCCCTCCAGTCTGCACCTGGAGCAGGCCTTCGAGGCCATCGGCGGGGCGGTCAACGCCTCCACCGACGCCGAGACCACCTGCTACCATTCACGCCTTCATCCCCAAGAGGTATTCCAGGGGGTGGGCCTTCTGGCCTCCATGCTCCGGCGGCCGGCCCTGGGAGAGATCGACATCGAACGCCGGATCATCCTTGAGGAGGCCCTGGAGGATTTCAACGAGCGGGGAGAGAACATCGACCCGGACAACCTCACCGCCCGCCTGCTGTGGCCGGGGCATCCCCTGAGCATCCCCACCATCGGCACCCGGGAGTCGATTTCGGGCATCGGCCCGGAGCTTCTGCGAAAACATCTGACGGCCTACTACACCCCTGCCAACACCGTGCTGGTCCTGGCCGGAAAGGTTCGCCACGAGGAGGTGACGGAGGCGGCAAGGGCCCATTTCGACGACTGGCAGGGACCTCCCGCCCCCGCTCCCCTTCCCTGGTCGGGGGCCCCTTCGGCCCAAGGTCCCGAAGCGGCCTGGGTGAAGGACTCCGATTCCCAGGTGGCTCTTCAGCTTGCCTTCCACGCCCCCGGGCGAGCAAGCCCCAGCGTGGCGCCTCTGCGCGTCCTGCGCCGGGTCCTCTCCTGGGGAGGAACCTCCCGCCTGATGCTGCGTCTGCGCGAGACGCTGGGGCTCACCTACAACGTCGAGGCCAATCTCTCCCTGTTCGAGGAGTGCGGAAACCTTACCATCGATCTGGCCGTGGCGCCGGAGAGTCTGACGGAAGCCGTGGGCGAGATTCTCACGATTCTTACGGAACTTCGCCGGGAGGCGATTGGGGATGAGGAGCGCGATCGGGTGATTCGAAGCTACCTCTTCGACCTCGACTTCAGCCGGGATCATCCCGAGGATCTTGCGGCGCGCTACGGATGGGGAGAGCTTGTGGGCTACCTGCGAACCCTTGAGGAGGACCGGCGGGAGGTCTCTGCCGTCACCCCGGCCGAGCTGCTTGCCGCCGCCCGGGAGGTCTTCGTATCCGGCGGTCTCAAGGTCGCCGTCGTCGGTCCCTACCGGCCCAGGGACAGGAAGGCGGTGGAGAAGTTGCTGGGAGAGTTCGGTCGGGCTGGGTAGGGGCACGACGCGCCGTGCCCCTACCCCTCATCCTGATCTTGATCGTCTTGTAGAGAAAATTCTTGAACTTGAAGAAGGTCCGGCGCTCTTCCGGGTCCTCGCCGGCCGGGTCGCAGGCCGCCAGCATGCGGGCCACCCGGGGCATGGTGGTCGCCCCCCGGCTGCGGGCCAGGTCCACCACGGCGGCCACCACGTCGCGGGAGATGCGGTTTTCCGTGTAAGGCGCGTGGATCCCCGACCAGAAGTCGCACTCCCCCCTCTCGATGGCCGCAAAAATCTCCCGGGCCGCCTCCCCCTTCAGCTTCTCCACAGCTCCTTCGGGCTCCGGCGGCTCAAGCGCCCCCAGAACCCGGCGGATGTCCTCCTCGGCGATGACCCGCCCCTTGCGGAAGAAAAGCGCGCGAAGAAGGATACTGCGCAACTCCCGGATATTTCCCGTGTAGTGGTGGCCGGAGAGGAGCGCCTGGGCGCCGCGGGTGATGGCCGGGGCATCGTCGTCCCCCTCCTCTGGCTTCTTGTAGACCCGATAGAGCTTGCCCAGAAAGTGGATGGCCAGGTCGGGGATGTCTTCGCGCCGCTCGTTGAGGGAGGGGACCTCGATGGTCAGCTCCGAAAGGCGGTGGTAGAGGTCTTCGCGGAAGAGTCCCTCGCGGATCAGCTGGCGCAGGTTCTTGTTGGTGGCCGCCATAAGCAGGACCCGTGCGAAGCGGGTCCTGTTTTCGCCGAGGCGCACGAAACCGCCGTTATCGAGAAAGCGCAGCAGCTGCACCTGGGTCTTGGGGTCGGCGTCGCCGATCTCGTCGAGAAAAACCACTCCGCCGTGGGCCTCCTCGAGGATACCCTTGCGGTCGGCATGGGCGCCGGTAAAGGCGCCCCTCTTGTGCCCGAAGAGCTCCGAATAGGTCAGCTCGCCGCTGTAGGCCGCGATGTTGGTCTTCTTCACCGGCAGCTCGCCCCGGGGGTTGATCTTCTTCTGGTACATTTCGTTCAGGCGGGAGAAGATGTTGTTGAAAAGGAACTCCTTGCCGCTGCCGGTGTCGCCGCTGATGAGGATGGAGGGCAGGCCGAGGGTCGCCTCCTGGACATCTGTCCGGCTCCAGATGGTGATGCGGTTGAAGATGGGGGGGTGATCCGCTGGATGAATTCCACCACCTCGTTGGCCTTGGCCGAATTGCCGATGATGTTTCCAAGCTTGTAGGAGGAGATCTTCGGGTCCTTGTAGCCGACGTCTTTGCTCAGCCGGTTGACCTCCGAGGTCAGTTTTTCAATGTGCTGCAGGTCCGAGAGGTGCCGGGAGATCATCCGCTCGATGATCAGAAGAATCCGCTTGTGCTCGTCGGTGAAATGACACGGACGCAGGCTGTCGAGGCAGATGACGGCGAGGACCTCCTCGTCGCAGATCACCGGGACGGCAATCTCGCTCTTGATGACCTCGGTCATCTCCCGGTAGAACCCCCCCGCGCTTCTCTCCTCGGCGGTGTCGGCGATCACCTGGGGCTTGCCGGTGAAGGCCGCCAGCCCCGTCAGACTGCGCTCCTCAGGCGGGAGGTCCTTGCCGCCGACCCGAATGGGGGGGATGTTTTTTTTCAGCCATTCCTTGCTCTTGGCCCCCACCAGTTTTCCGTCCGCATCCTCCACCACCAGCCAGCGCTCTCCGGCCTGTTCCCGGACCAGGGCGATGCTTCCGGTATCGGCGCCGATGAGCTCCGTCGCCTTGGAGAGGATGCGGTTCAGGAAGGGCTGCAGCCCCTCGAACTTTTCCTGCAGCAGGTCGTTGATTTCGGAGAGGACCTGGATCTCCATGTGCTCGTCGCCGATCTCCTGGATGACCCGCTGGGCCATCTCGGCATGGGCATCCAGCAGGCCTTTCTCGAAATCGCTGAATCGGTAGGCTTCCCGGCTATAGTAGTTGACCAGGCAGATGACCCGGCGGGTGCGCGGCTCGAAGCGGGGGACGACGTAGAGGGACTGAAGCCCCAGTTCCTCGGTCAGATAGCGCTTCTGCAGGGTTTCCGAAGGCAGGTCGGGAAAGTAGAGGGGAGAGAGCAGGCGTTCGTCGGTGATCACCCCGGCGCTGTTGATGTAGCGGGACAGAAGCGAGGTTCCGGGGCCCAGGTTGATCAGCCTCTCGTCCTCGTAGAGGAGCTTGGCCTCCCGCTCCTTGGAATAGGAGGCGAGAATCTGCAACCCTTCCTCCCCGGCTCCGGGGGCGAGGGGGGAAGGCACCAGAACCGAGGCCAGGGAGAGCTTGTCGATGAGCCGCACGGCCGATTTGACCATGTAGAAGGCCGCATCCTTTTTCTTGGCCTGGTCGACCCGGCGGGCCAGCACGATCTGCTGATGGTACTTGCGGGCCTGGTCGATGACCGGAACGACCTCGTCGAGAAATCCCTTGAGCGCCCCGATTTCTGCATCTCCCGGCAGCAGCCCGTTGCGGCCTCCGTCGAGGCACAGGACCCCGACGGAGCGTCCCTGATGCACCAGCGGCAGGTGGGAGCTGGCCCGGATTGCGAAGCGCTCCGCGAGCTCCCGGGCATAGGGGCTGGAGAAGGTGGCCACGTCCTCCACCCGGGCCTCCTCCTGGTTGACGAAGACCCTGGAGACGAGAAAGTCGACGGTGTTGATGGGAAAGGCCTGCTCGCGGATAAGCTGAGGCCTGGGGGCCGGTGGCCGCGGCGCAGGTGAGGCTGCCCGCGGTGAGGTCCTCCAGATAGACCCGGCAGCGGTACTGAGGCGTGAGGAGGTTGACCGCTTCGACCAGAACATGCAGGATATCGTCGAGGTTTTCCTTGCCGTAGCTGTCTATTTTCCGTGCCAGCTGGGAGAGCCGGGGCTGGATGAGCGACTCCATGAAGGCTCCTGTGTGTGAGTAAAAAAAATACTCAGGGAGTATAAAGCCCTCCCCCTTTGGCTGTCAAATCGTTCAGGGTCCTGAAATTTTCAGAGATTTTGGCAATTTTTCGAATATGCTGTAAATATTAATGGGATGCAATAACAGGGCGTTGCTGCAGGCTCCAAATCGATTCCGACCAGGAGGGAACCTCTCCGGCCATGAGACCGAAAGAAGACCGAAATCCGGCCGCCTCCCCCCAGGGGGAGGCGCTGCGCATCGCCGGCATCTATCTCGGGCTGGCCTTGCTTTGGATCGTCGCCTCCGACCGTTTTCTGCTCTGGGTCACCGACGACCCGGTCCTGCTGACCCGGCTGGGAACGATCAAGGGATGGTTCTTCGTGGCGGTCACAACCTTTGTGCTCTTTGCCCTTGTTCGTCGCGCACTGCGTTCGACGGCCCTCGCCGAGGAGACGCTCAGGCAGAAGGAGCGGCTTCTGAAGAAGGTGGTGGAGGCGATGCCGGTGGGCGTCTGGATTGCCGACCGTGAAGGGACCATCCTCTTGGGCAATCCCGCCGGAAGGGAGATTCTGGTGCGGGGAGCGCCTGGTCAGAATGGAGGATTACGGCGTCTTCAAGGGCTGGTGGTCCGAAACAGGAGACTCCATCGAACCGGAGCAATGGGGCATGGTCCGGGCCATCCGCAGGGGCGAGGCCTCGTACAACGAAAGGATCGACATCGAGTGCTTCGACGGAACCCGCAAGACCATTCTCCATTCGGCGATTCCCCTTCGGGATGAAAATGGGGAACTTTCGGGCGGTTTTGTCCTGAATCAGGACATCACCGACCGGAAACGTTACGAAGAGCAATTGAAGCACCAGGCCAACCACGACGGCCTGACCGGCCTGGCCAACCGCAACCTCCTCTCCGACCGCCTGCACCAGGGGATCGCCCTCGCCCGGAGGGAAAAACGGCTCCTGGCGGTCCTGCTGATGGATCTCGACCGGTTCAAGATGGTCAACGACAGTTTCGGCCACGGAGAGGGGGACAAACTGCTGCGAAGCGTGGCCGAAAGGCTCTCCTCCTGCGTGCGGGCCAGCGACACCGTGGCCCGCCTCGGTGGAGACGAGTTCGTCGTCGCCCTGGGACAGGTCCACGAGCCCGATGAAGTCGCGCTGGTGGCCCGAAAGCTTCTCAAGGTCCTCTCCCGGCCCCACCGGGTCGCCGAAAGGGAGATCTGCGCTGAGCGCCAGCATCGGCATCAGCCTCTACCCACGGGACGCCGAAGACGGCGAAACCCTGCTCCGCAACGCCGACATCGCCATGTACCGGGCCAAAGAGGAGGGGGGCGATACCCTGCGCTTCTACTCTCCCGAGATGAACGCTCAGATTCTGGAGGCCCTCGAACTGGAAGCCGACCTGCGCCGGGCACTGGAGCAAAGAAGAGCTCCTTCTCCATTTCCAGCCCAAGGTGGACCTGGAAACCGGCCGCATACTGGGCGCCGAAGCCCTGGTGCGCTGGCAGCATCCCCGCAAGGGCCTCGTGCCGCCGGGAGCCTTCATTCCCCTGGCCGAAGAGACGGGGCTGATCGTCCCCCTCGGGGAATGGGTGCTGGCGGAGGCCTGCGCCCAGGCCGCCCGATGGCAGAAGGAAGGGCTGCCCGAAATTACCGTGGCCGTCAACCTCTCGGCCCGCCAGTTTCGCCATTCGGACATCTGTGGCGACCCTGCGGCGGGTGCTGGGAGAATCGGGCCTGGACCCCCGGCGGCTGGAGCTGGAGCTGACCGAGAGCATGGTCATGCACGACCCGATGAGCGCCGCGGCCACCATGAACGAGTTGAAGGGCCTCGGAATCGGGCTCTGCCTGGACGATTTCGGCACCGGCTATTCGAGCCTCGACTCCCTGCGCCGCTTTCCCATCGGCACCCTGAAGATCGACCGTTCCTTCATCAGCGACGTCGACCACGACCCGAGCGGCGCGGCGGTGACCACCAGCATCGTCGCCATCGCCCACAGCCTGGGGCTGAGCGCCGTCGCCGAGGGGGTGGAAACCGCCGCGCAACTCGAATTCTTGCGGTCCTGCCGCTGCGATTCGTACCAGGGATTTCTCTTCAGCCGACCGGTGCCCTCCGAAGACTTCTCCCGCCTTCTGGGGAGAGCCCCGCGACTCCGCTATGAGCCGGCGGAGGCCTTGTCGGCCGGAATATTAAGGAGACGCCATGGCCACGGGAAAAATCGTCATCGTCGGACTCGGCCATATCGGCCAGCAGCTGATCAAAAGCCTGTCCAGGGAATACGTCCTGGTCTGCATCGACATCGACACGGCCCCCCTGAAGACCGCCTCGGGGCTCCAGGGAGAAAACCTCTCCGTGGTCGTCGGCGACGCCACCAGCCGCCTGGTCCTGGAAGAGGCCGGCGTGGGCGATGCGGACACCGTCGTCATCACCACCACCTCCGAAAAGGTCAATCTGGAGGTCGCCAGGGTCCTGAAGGACCATTTCAAGGTCAAACGTGTTCTGGCCGTCGGGATCACCCAGAAAGGGATTGCCGACCTCGAGGAACTGGAAGTGGAGGTGGAAAACATTTTCACCGTCAGCGCAACCGGTCTTCGCAACCGCCTGGAATACAAGACCAAGGCGGTTCACGGCATCGGCCTGGGAAAAAACGAGATTCTCGAGGTCGAGGTCCATCCCAATTCGCGCCTGGCCAACAAGAGCCTGTCCTCCATCGCCGCGGCCAACTGGCTCGTCGGTCTCATCTACAGGGAAGGGCGGATCCTCCTCCCCACGGGGGGCACCCGGCTCAAGCCCCGGGACAGGGTCGTCATCCTCGGAGACCCCAAGGTTCTCAAAACGGTCGCCGAGATCCTGACTTTCCGCTTCGAGCACTTCCCCCTGGAATACGGAAACCTCGTTGTCGCCTGGCTCGGCGGAAAGGAAGAGAAGGGTTTTTTCAACGAACTCGCCTACCTCTTCGAGGTGCTACCCCTGGAGAGGGTCATATTGGTCCACTCCGCCGAAGCCGGAGAGGTCAAAAAGTGGAAGGCATACCTTTCCTCGCAGGGTGTGAACGACATCTCCCTGAAAGCCGCTTCCCCCTCTGCCTTGCAGGCCATCCGGGAGGTCCTGGCTGAGAATGCGGGGCTGTGCGGGATCGTGACCCTGTCGCGCTCCAATCTTCTGGAAGGCGGGTTCAGGCGTCTGTTCCACGGCCACAGCAAGCGCTTCCTCTCCCGGCTGTCCAAAGCTGCGGCCTGCCCCGTTCTGCTTGCCGGGGGCACCTTCCCCTATGAAAAGGTGGCGGTACCCTGCCTCTCCGGGTTCGACCTTCAGTCGGTCCTCGAAACAACCTTCGAACTCTCCTCCTCTCTTAATTGCCGCAACGAGGCGCTTTTCGTAGAACTCTCCAAGTACATATCCTCCGAGGAGGAAATGGCCCGGCGGGACGACATGAAAAAGGCGGTGGCAGACCTGAGCACGGCCTACAAGAGCACCATTGGAGAGCGAGCCCTCAAGGGAAACCCCATCCGGGAGGTCCTCGAAGTGCTGCCGGAGTTCAACCTCCTTGTGGCCGATGCCGGCCGCTGGCGGGCGCCCCGCCCGCTCTCCTCGTGGCTCAATCCCGACGTGCCATGGGAGGTGGTGAAAAAGGCCCCGATTTCGACCCTTCTCGTCCCGGCAGTGGAGGAATCCTTATAGGAGAAATTTTGATTTATGAATGGTGAATTTTGAATTCAATTTAAAACTAAACATTCAAAATTCACCATTGCCTTGAAGCATTTTTCCGGTGAAGCCATGACAGAACAGCACATCATGTTCCTCATCCTGGCCGGGGCGGCGGCCATCCCGTTTCTGGCCCGGCGCCTGCGGATCCCCTCCTCGGCCCTGGAGATCCTCTACGGCATCCTCCTTTTCAGGGTGCTGCTTTCCCACAGACCGCAATGGCTCGACCTGCTCAAGCAGATTGGCCTGATCTACCTCATGTTCATCGCCGGAATGGAACTGGACCTTCGTCAGGTACTGGGGAACCGCCGGGCCTTGTGGTACGTCCTCATTCCCCTTCTTTCCCTGGTCCTGACCCCTCTTCCTTTCGTCATCGCCGGGTATCCCTTTTACCTCGGGGTCGCCGTGGCCATGGTTTCGGCGGGAATCGTCATCCCTTTGCTCAAAGAGGTGGGAATGATGCAGGCTCCCCTCGGCCGGCACATCATCGGCGTCGCCCTGACAGGCGAACTGATGTCGATCCTGGTCCTGACCCTGATCGACGCCTACCACCTGCACGGCCTGTCGCTGGCCGGAGCCCTGCAGATTTTCAAGCTGCTTCTTTTACTCGGGGCCGGCATCCTGGCCATCAAGATCCTCTACCTGGTCGCCTGGTGGAACCCGCTACGTGTGGAAAAAGTCATGGAGAGCGAGGATCCTGTCGAGGAAGGCATCCGGGTGGTCATTTCAGTCGCTTTCGCCGGTGGCCTGTTTGCGGTCGCCGCCGGGGTCGAGCCGATCCTCGGTTCCTTCATGGCGGGGGTGGTCTTCAGCTATGTCTTCAAGAGCACGGGCCGGTTCGAGGAGAAAATCAATGCCGTCGGCTTCGGGTTCTTCATCCCCTTTTTCTTCATCGGAGTCGGCTCCGGCTTCGACCTGGGTCTGCTGGAATCCCCCGGCAAGGTTCTCTTCTCCCTGGCCCTTACCGGAGCCATTTTCCTCAGCAACCTCTTTCCTCTGCTGCTGGCCAGGTACATGAAGATTAACCTGCGCGAGGCCCTGGGCATGTCCCTGGTCCTCTCCGCCCCCCTATCCCTGCTGGTGGTCGCCGGGGCCCTCGGGGAAAAGATGGGTCTCATCACCGCGGAAATGAACGGCGCCCTGGTCCTGTCGGCCATTTTGTCGAGCATACTCTTTCCCTCGCTCTTCCGGCCCCTCGTCAAAAGGCTTACTGCGGTCCAGGAAAGCTGAAGGGGCCTCTCTTCCCGCCGCCGGCTCGACGCCATCGTGTATTCTTGAAGTTTTCGTTTTTCCCACTACATTTTAATAGGAATCCACCCGGAACGTGCCGCCCTCTTCCAAGGACTTGTCCCGGACAAGGGCCTTTTTCCTTTCAGGAGCGAAGTATGGGTATTTTGTTGCGAGGCCTTCTGATCCTTCTGCTTGGAGTGTCGATTTTTGGCGCTCCCTCGGCCCGGGCCGCCGTGAACCCCATCTCGGGCGATTTCGGCCTGCAGCTGGGCGGGGTTTTCCAGCCCGAGCCCACGGCCCAGGGACCGGTATTCGAAGGGTTTCCCCTGTATCCCTTTCATCCCGCAAAGGCGCATCCGGACTTCAAGGACTATTTCGTCCAGGTGACGCCCGTCTCCCACAAGATATTCCGGATTCGTGCCGTGGGCCCGGCGGCAAGCCCGGAGGCGTGCGGCCATCGCCAAGGGCGGCTTCTGGATGCCCTGAAGGAAAAACTCGGCTCTCCGAAGATGGAAACCGTAGAGGCCCCCGATTTTACCATCAAAATCCTGACCGTTGGAGATCGGAGCGTGACGGTGAAGTGCTCCTTCCTGGGGGGAGGGTCCCTGGAACTCCAGTACACCGACAGCAAACTGAAAGATTTGGCCGAGGCAGAAAAAATCAGAAAGGAGAGTCGCTGAAGCCGGCGTCTTTTCACCACTCGTGGTCGCCAGGGTTCTCGCCCGGACAAGTCAGGGCCGAGGTTTTTTCCGACCGATATCCCCTTCTCCCCGATGTTATAATGGAGTCGGATGTAGCAGTAAGACTCGCGAAGGATTACGGGGAAGGAGAAAACGATGAACGAGGACAGATTCAAAACCGTCTGTAACACCCTCCAGGAGGGCTCGGAAGGGTTCGTCGAAAACCTGCATTTTCTTTACCCTGGATTACAGTTGGCACTTCATGGTTAAAGGTTCCAATCTACCGAATAAACCCTAATCGACAATCGGCGTCGACCTGATTTGTTCCCTAAACAGCTGTTTTGCCGTTTGCATTCGCTCGATTCTTCTTTATAGTCCAGGGGCAGGCCCGGAGACCTCTCGGCTGCCCGCAGGTTCCGCCCAAACGGACCGGAAGGGAGATAGGGAATGGAGGAAAATGTTAGGGATGAATGGCTGTATCGCCAGATCGCCGAAAGCGTCGGAGACGCCTTCATCTTTGCCGACCCGGAGGGAGTCATTCGCCTGTGGAGTCCGGGCGCTGAGCAGGTTTTCGGCTACTCCGCGGAAGAAGCCCTGGGACAGTCGCTCGACCTCATCGTCCCGGAAAACCTTCGCTCCCGCCACTGGGAAGGCTATTTCAGGGTCATGGACTCCGGGGAAACGGTCTATGGAAGCGAACTTCTGGCGGTCCCGGCCCTGCGCAGGGACGGGGAGCGAATCTCCATCGAGTTCACCATCGCCCTGATCCGCGATGAGACGGGACGAATTCTCGGCGCGGGGGCGGTCATCCGCGAGGTGACCCAAAGATGGCAAAAGGAAAAAGAGCTGCGCCGGCGTCTGGCACAATTGGAGGTTGGACAGGAAAGGAAGGAGGAGCGATGATTTACGCTGTCCCAGATTCGCCAACCCTTGGAGAGCCTCGGTACAAAGGGGGGCTCATCCCCGGTGGAGGCCAGCCATGACCCGAAAGAGAGAAAGCGGCATCCTCCTTCATCCCACCTCCCTGCCGGGCCCCCACGGCCTCGGTTCCCTCGGCGAGGAGGCCTTCCGATTCGTCGATTTTCTGGCCGAAACCGGGCAATCGGTCTGGCAGATTCTGCCCCTCGGTCCAACCGGCTACGGCGACTCCCCCTACAGCGCTTTTTCCGCCTTCGCCGGCAACGCCATGCTCGTCGGCCTGGAAAAAGTGGCGGAGACGGGCGACCTGCCGCCTTCGGCCCTCGAAGGGGTCTCACGTCCCGAAGGGGAAGGCCGACTACGGTTTCGTGTACGACTTCAAGGGCCGGATGCTCTTCAGGGCCGCCCATCGCTTCAGCCACAGCGCCGGCCCTGAGCGCAGGCAGGCTTTCGATGAGTTCTGCGCCCACCAGGCCTACTGGCTCAACGATTATGCTCTTTTCCGGGCCCTGCGCCGGCACTTCGGGGAGCGCTCCTGGCTCGAGTGGCCCGAGGACATCCGCCGCCGGGAACCGGCGGCGCTGGCGCACTGGGGCGAAGAGCTCTCCGAGCAGGTCTTCTTCCGCAAATATGCCCAGTTCGTTTTTTTCGAGCAATGGTTCGCCCTGAAGAGGTACGCCAACCGCAGGGAGTCCGTATCATGGGCGACCTGCCCATCTTCATCGCCCTCGACTCGGTCGACGTCTGGGCCAACGCCCGGCTCTTCTACCTCGATGAAGAGAACCAGGCCAATCCTGGTGGCCGGGGTCCCCCCGGACTATTTCAGCGAAACGGGACAGCGCTGGGGCAACCCGATGTACCGCTGGGAGCGCATGGCGGAGCAGGGATTTTCCTGGTGGATGGCCCGCTTTCGCTGGAACCTGGCCCAAACCGACATGGTGCGCATCGATCATTTTCGCGGGTTCGAGTCCTGCTGGGCCATTCCCGCCGAGGAGGAGACCGCCGTCAACGGCCAGTGGATGCCCGTTCCGGGGGAGGCCCTCTTTCGGACCCTGCTCGAAACCCTTGGAGAGGTGCCGGTGGTGGCCGAGGACCTGGGGCTGATTACGCCCGAGGTCGAGGCCCTGCGCGACCGGTTCGGCTTCCCGGGGATGAAAGTCCTGCAGTTCGCCTTCGGCTCGGGCCCGGACAACCCTTATCTTCCCCACAACCTGGTCCGCAACTGCGTCGTCTATACCGGCACCCACGACAACGACACCACCCTGGGGTGGTGGCGGTCTCTGAAAGACCAGGAGCGCAGCGAGGTCCTCGCCTATCTGGGATCCACCGGAAAGGAGATGCCGTGGGATTTGATCCGTCCGGCCATGGCCAGCGTCGCGGAGCTGTGCATCCTTCCCCTGCAGGACATCCTCGGCCTGGACGGCCGGGCCCGCATGAACACCCCGGGCGCCGGCGATTCCAACTGGCGCTGGCGGTTTCTGCCCGGAGCCCTCGGCAGCAGGGTACGGTCGCGGCTGGCGGAAATGACCCGGATTTTCGGCCGGAAACCCGCCTGAAAAATCCCTTTAAAAGCCTTGTTTCTCCCTGGCGAGATATGGTAAAGTTCCACGCTGTGGCTGGAACCCTTCTCCTCAAACCGGGCAGGCAGCACTCGCCCCAAAAATTACCAGTGGAGGAACATCCGTGAAGAAAACCCTGATTCTTATGTTGGCCGGCCTGGTGGCCGCTTCCCTCGCCGTCGGATGCAAGGAACAGAAGGCTACCAAAACGGCTCCGAACAGGCCAAACCCGCCGCCCAGGCACCGAGCAGGCCAAGCCGGCGGCTCAGGCCCCGGCCTCGGGCATCAGCGGCAAAGTGGTCGAGACCATGGACTCCGGCGGTTATACCTACGTACAGGTCGACACCGGCAAGGAAAAGGTCTGGGCCGCCGCTCCCCAGTTCAAAGTCAAGGTGGGCGACCCGGTCATCATTCCCCAGGGCATGGCGATGCACAACTACCACAGCAAGACCCTGAACCGGGACTTCGACCTCGTCTATTTCGTCAATTCCATCATGGTCGGCGGCGCGCAGCCGGCCGAGGCCGCTCAACAAGGAGCCAGATGCCTGCGGGCCACCCTGCGGTCGACGAAGACGCAAGACCAAGGTTGATGTCTCGGGGCATCAAAAAGGCCGAGGGTGGCAAGACCGTCGGTGAAATCTTCGCCGACAAGGACCAGCTGGCCGGCAAGCAAGTGGTGGTGCGCGCCAAGGTGGTCAAATACAACCCCCAGATCATGGGCAAAAACTGGCTCCACATGGAGGACGGTACCGGCAAGGCGGGCAGCAACGACCTGACCGTTACCACCACAGCGAAGCCAAGGTCGGCGACACCGTCCTGGTGACCGGCGTCGTCACCACCAACAAGGACTTCGGCGCAGGCTACAAATACGACGTCATCCTGGAAGACGCCAACGTGAAGGTCGAATAAGCATTCGAGCTCACAGCCTTCGAAGAAAAAGCCCCCGGCCAAATGGTCGGGGGCTTTTTTTTGTGATAGGTTTTACCGAAGGAGACCTTCGATGGGCCCGCTTCATGCCTGTTTGTCGCCATATTTTTTTCGATTTACACCGCCATGCACGTCCTGGTTTATTTCGGTGTCAGACCCCTGCTCCCTCAGCGCGGACACGCCGGCGTCCTGGCTCGCCCTCCTCATGGTCCTGATGGTCCTGGCTCCGGTGCTGGTGCGGGCCCTGGAGCAGAACGGGCTGGAGGGCGCCGCCTGGGCGATGGCCCTGGCTGGGTACTCCTGGATGGGCTTCATCTTCCTCGCTTTTGTCCTCTTCGCCGCCCTTTTCTGCTGGGACGGAGTCATGCTGGCGTCTGGGAAGCTCGTTCCCGGGGCCTCGGCTCTCGCCCTGCACGGACCCAAAAGTGCCGCCGCCCTACTTTTGCTGGTCTCTCGGGTTCTGCGTTGTACGGAGTGCGCGAGGCAGGCCACCTGCGCACCGAAACGGTGCGCATCGAAACCGCAAAGCTCCCTGCGGGGGTCGACAGGCTCCGCCTGGTGCAGATTTCCGACCTCCATCTCGGACTGATTCACCGGCAGTCATTCCTCAGCGAACTCACCGACAGGATCAGCGCACTGAAGCCGGACCTGCTCCTCGCCACCGGGGACATCGTCGATGCCCAGATAAACCACCTCGAGGGCCTGGCTGCGCTCTTCGCCGTGCTTCGCCCGCCTCTCGGAAAGTACGCCGTTACGGGAAACCACGAGTATTACGCCGGACTGGGACAGGCCCTCGACTTCATCCGTCGCAGCGGCTTCGTCGTTCTGCGGGAAGAGACCGCGAGCCCCGGAGGGCTGGTGCAGCCTGGCGGGGGTGGACGACCCGGCGGGGGACGGCAGTCCGGACGAGACCGCGCTTCTCCAGGGGCTGGATCGGAGCAGATTCACCATTTTGCTCAAACACCGCCCCCGGGTCGGGCGGCATGCGGAAGGGCTGTTCGACCTGCAGCTCTCCGGCCATGCCCATCGCGGGCAGATCTTCCCCTTCAACCTCATCACCGCCATCCCCTACCCGATGCAGGACGGGCTCTACACCCTTGCGGAAGGCTCCCGGCTCTACACCAGCCGGGGCACCGGAACCTGGGGGCCGCCGATGCGGGTCTTCGCCCCGCCGGAGATCACGGTATTCGACATCGTTCGAAAACCGACCTGACGGGTTTTCCAGGCTCAAGGCCCTAAAAAACCGGGGTCAATAGCGCAACGGCGCGACGCCCGCAAGCGAAATTCAAACACTTGGTCCTCTCCGCGCCGTTGAAAGTCATAATCTGGAGAACTTCCGGACTTTACGCAGCGATTACTGCGCAAGCCCCTTTCCCGAGGTCAGACCATGTCCTTGTGGTGGATTTTCAGTTTCTATTTTTCCGAAAGGCTCATCGAACTGCTGCTGAGCCGGAGAAACCGCCGGCTCCTACTCGCCCGCGGCGGCCGAGAGTTCTACCCGGAAACTTACGCCGTCATCGCCGGGATGCACGCCTGCTTCTTCGCCGCGCTGATCGCCGAGTCCTGGCCCTGGCGGGTGCCCATCGATTCCCTCACCCTTTTCTGCCTTGCCGCCGTCTTCTTATTGCAGGCCCTGCGCTACTGGTGCGTCGCTGCCCTCGGGGTTTACTGGAACACCCGCATCATCGTCGTTCCGGGCGCCAGGGTACAAAAGCACGGTTCCTACCGTTTCATGCGCCACCCAAACTACCTTGTGGTCACCCTCGAATTCGTCATCCTCCCCCTTCTCTGCAGGGCGCCTTTCACCCTTGTCGTCTTCTCACTGCTCAACCTTTTCATCCTGAGGCAACGCATCGCGCTGGAGGAAAAGGCTCTGAGGGAATACACCGACTACGATGAAAAATTCTCTCGAAAGCCGGAGGGCAGGTAACATCCCGCCTTGAATATCCGGGGGTTCGAGGTAGGCTCTTTGCATGTTCGATCATACATAGACCATATCGCCTCTGGTGGCTCCGGACGAAGGTCTTCGCCCTCGTTTTACTCACTTCCACTGCGGCCTGGGCCGGGCCCGACGGAAAACCTGAGTTCTCCTTCGCCCGCCGGTGAGGGAAAACCGGTCCATTCCTGGGAAACCGGCGAAGGAAGCAGCCATCTCGTCCCGGCCCTGGATATCCTCGGTTTCGACGGCCTGCTGAACCTGTACGACCGCGCAACCACCAGCCGGCGATATCTACGATTCCGATTTCAACAGCATCGGGCACAACCTTACCCACAAATGGGTCGTGGATAACGACCCATTCTCCACCAACCAGTTTCTCCACCCCTACCAGGGATCGGTCTACCACGGAGCGGCCCGCTCCGCGGGCCTCGATTTCTGGCAATCCATGGGATACACCTTCGGAGGCAGCCTGCTTTGGGAGCTGGCGGGGGAAACAACCCCTCCCTCCATCAACGACCAGGTGGCCAGCGGCATCGGCGGGAAGCTTCTTCGGAGAGCCGCTCTTTCGAATGGCGAACCTCCTGCTGGAGAACGCGAAGGGCGACCCGGACTCTGGCGCGAACTGGGGGCGGCGGCAATTTCCCCGCCGACCGGATTCAACCGGCTGGCTTTCGGCGATTGCTTCGACCCCGTATTTCCCGGCCGCCGGCCGGCGACTTACCTGCAGCTGCGTCTGGGGGCCGGATTGACAAAGGAGCTGGTAAAAGACAACCGGGCCCGGGTCAGAACAGGAGGAGCCAGTGCCGAATTCAAAATCATCTACGGCCTTCCGGGCAAACCCGGCTACAGTTATGAGCGCCCCTTCGATTATTTCGATTTTCAGCTCAACGCTGTCACCACCAACGTCTTCGAGAGCATTTCCGCCCACGGTCTGCTGTTCGGCAAGGATTATGCCCCGAATGAGGACCTTCGAGGCGTGTGGGGACTTTACGGCATCTACGATTATTTTTCGCCTCAGGCCTTTCGCGTCTCCAGCACCGCTCTTGCCGTCGGCACCACTGGCCAGTGGTGGCTCTCGCCGAAGGTTGCCCTCCAGGGCACGGGGCTTGCCGGTCTCGGATATGGGGCAGCCGGCACCATTCATGGTACCGGAGATCGCGATTACCACTATGGGCTTACGCCCGAGGGGATGCTCTCCATGCGCCTCCTTTTCGGCGACGTGGCCGACCTGGACCTGACGGGCCGCGAATACTTCGTCACCGACGTGGCCTCCTCCGATATCTCCGGGACTGAAAACATCCTGCAAGGAGATGCTTCCCTGACCGTTTCGTATTTACGGCCACCATGCAGTCACGGTCAAATACGTCGCATCCCTGAGAGACTCCGATATCCCGAACTCCGGCTCCCAACACCAGGCGGTGGGAACGGTCAGCCTTCTCTATACCCTGCTCAGCGACACCGACTTCGGGGCCTTGGATTGGCGTGCATCTCCCTCCCTTTCCCGCTGAGACGCTTCAGGCAAAGGGCCTATTCCCGGATCATTTCCAAGTGCTTGCTATTTTTGCGCAAACCAGATTTCCATTTCCTGCGCCATTCCAAGAGGACGACACCATGACCCCACGACACGAAATCGAATCGAAACTGAAAGGGGAGACCCTCGTTCGAAAGGGCCTGATGCACGGCCACAAGGGGATTGTTCCCCTTCGACTCGTCCCCGAGCTCAACGTCGTCAAAATCGGCGGCCATGGAATCATCGACTACGGCAGGGACGTCGTCCTTCCGCTGATGGAGGAGCTCGGAGAGCTGTCGAAGGAGCACAGGATGCTGGTCGTCACCGGGGGCGGGGTGCGCGTGCGGCACATCCTCGACATCGGCATCGACCTCGGGATGCCCACGGGGGTCTTGGCCGAGCTGGCGGGGAAAATCAGCGAACAGAACGCCGAAATCGTCACCCTCCTTCTCTCCCGCTGGGGCGGTACCCGGGTCAAGAGCGCCGACCTGCTCGACCTTCCCACTCTGCTCCATCTAGGACTGCTTCCGGTCATCCACGGCACGCCTCCCTACGGCCTCTACGAGCATCCCCCGGGGAGTGGCCTCATCCCTCCCCACCGCACCGACACCGGGGCGCTTCTTATGGCGGAGGTACTGGGCGCCCGAAGCTGCATCCTCGCCAAGAACGTGGACGGGCTGTTCACGGAGGACCCGCGAATCAACCCGGATGCGAAGCTGATCGAGGAGATCACCGCCGAGGAGCTGATCGGACTCGATATGGAGGATCTGGTCCTGGAGCGCAAGATGCTCTACTTGTTGCGCGACATGGTCAACGTCCGGGAAATCAGGATCGTCAACGGTCACAGGCGCGGAACCATCGAGAAGGCCATCCGGGGGCAAAAGGTCGGCACGGTAATCCGGGCCTGAACCGGTCTCAAGTCTTTGAAAAACCGGCGAAAGGGTGTACGATATATGTGTAATCCCTCCGCAGTTCCCAGGGAGGACAACAAGGAAAGGAGGCACCCTTTCATGGCAGGAAAAATCTTCTATCGGGAAAGGTCCAAGATTGTGGACGGCGCCCATCAGCCCAGGTATATCCTGGTGGCTGTTGCCGACCTCAACCTCAAGGTGTACGGGCAACATCTGCGGATGTGCGAGCTGAAGCACATCGCCGAGTCTGTGGGGGCCGAACTGGTCCAGTTGCCGCGCGGTCCGAAACACCAGGGCGAAGAGAAAACGTAGGGTTCGTCGTCGAACCTGAGTAACCCGGAAGTTCAAGAGGGGCCGTCGAGAGGTGGCCCCTCTTGCTGTTTTCGAAGAGCACATCGGTCCCACAATGCGGAGCGCCGCAGAATTCCCCTTCCCCCTATCTCTTTCGCAGAGCCATGACGTACTCGGCAATGCCGGCAATCTGCGCCCTGGTCAACGTCTTGTCGAAACCGGGCATCCCGTTTCTGCCTTTTTCGATGACGGTCATCACGCCGGTCTTATCCAGCTTGCTGATTTTAAGGGAAAGCACTCTGACGTCCACCCCAAGGGCCTTGGCCTTTTCGGTCTGCACGTTGCCGTGGGCGCCGTGGCAGCCGGCGCAGTGGGCCCTGTAGTCGCTCCGGCCGTCGGCTCGTGCCAGACTCGGGAGAGCCAACAGCATCAGGGTCAATGAAACCAACAGTCTTTGCATGGGCAGCCTCCTTTTTTCGGCTTAGACTGAAATTCTACACCAAAATCGACATCCATCATTTCAGAAAAGGATTGCCGGCAAGGCGCCCATGCTCCCGGGGCATCGCAATTCTCTTAATCTTTGCATCTTCGCCTTCCGCTTATCGCCGATTTAGGGTACTATCCGCGATACCGTATCTCGGATTGTCTCCAGCCCCTGGGCCGGATTGGAAAAAAGGAGGAGTTATGCGAGATTCAAGAACCATCACCGCCGCCACCCGGCTCTGCGCCGTTATCGGCAATCCCATAGGGCACAGCCTTTCCCCGGCCATCCACAATGCCGCTTTCGAGGCGCTGGACCTCGACTTCATCTATGTGGCCTGCCAGGTCGAGGACGTCCGGGGCGCGTTGGCGGGCATGAGGGCGCTGCACAACTTTCGGGGCATGAGCGTCACCATCCCCCACAAGACCGAAGCCATGAAATATGTGGATGAGGTCAACGAGACGGACCGTTCCATAGGTTCGATCAACACCATTATCAAAGAAGACGACAAGCTGGTCGGGCTTGGAACCGATGGACCGGGAGCCCTCAAGGCCCTTGTCGATGCCGGGGTGGACCTTGAGGGGAAAAACGTACTGATGCTCGGCTCGGGGGGGGCGGCGCGGGCCATTGCCTTCACGCTGGCGCGACAGACGGCGCTGGGGGAGCTCCGCCTGCTCGATGTCAATGAGGCCATGCTTGCGGGGCTGGCCGCCGACCTGCGAGCGGGGACCTCCGCCCCGGTCGAGACCGGAGTTTTGTCTGAGGATTCCCTAGCCGCCGCGATGAAGAAAACGGACCTCATCGTCCACTGCACCCCCATCGGCATGCATCCGAAGGAAGGCGCCTCCCTGGTTCCCCCTCACCTCTTCCGAACCGGACAGGTCGTCTTCGACATCGTCTATACCCCCCTGGAAACCAGATTGCTGGCCGATGCCAGGGCTCGGGGTCTCAAAGCCATTTCCGGGGTGGAGATGTTCATCAACCAGGCCGTCCTGCAATTCGAAAAGTTCACGGGCGTCGAGGCTCCGGCGGAGGTGATGCGCCAAGTGGTGATGGAGCACCTGAAATCATGAATCTCGTCCTTATCGGCTACAGGGGAACCGGAAAAAGCGAGGTAGGGAAGCTTCTGGCCGCCCGGCTGGGGATGAAACTGGTCGGGATGGACGCCGAAATCGTCCGCAGGGCCGGCATGCCCATTCCGCAAATCGTCGAACAGCAAGGGTGGACCGGATTTCGCGACCTGGAGACTGAGGAGGCCCGAAAATTGGCGGGGCTCGACCATCTGGTCATCGACACGGGCGGCGGGATTATCGAACGGACCGAAAATATCGAGCTGCTCCGGCACAACGCGCGCATCTTCTGGCTGAAGGCCTCGGTCGAAACGATTGTCTCGCGCATCCAGGGGGACACCCAGCGTCCATCCCTGACATCGGGGAAGACCTTTACCGAAGAGGTTGCGGAGGTCCTGGAGAGAAGGATTCCCGGATACCGAGGGGCCGCTCACTTCGAAATCGAAACCGACGCCTCAACCCCGAAACAGGTGGCGGCCCACATCGCCGAAATCTGGAAGAGGGGATAGGATAGAATCGCCGGAAAGGGGGCCCGGCGTTTCTGGAAAAGGCAATTTCACCCGGCCGGTTGACACCCCCGGCAAAAGCGCTATCATTCTAATAAGCCTCTTGAATTACTCGACTTTTAGCTAAAATGCCATAACGAAAGGAGTTTTTGATGGAAGAAATCAAACGGATTTTGGTCGTCAGCCGGATGACCAAGTACTGCCAGGAGGCCGTCCGTCAGGGAGTATCCCTGGCACGCAAATACGACGGGGAACTTTTCCTGCTCCACGTGGTACACAATCCCTTCGGGAATCGAGGGATGGAACCTGCCGTTCCCGTCGCTGGAGAAGGATTACCAGAGGCTCCTCAATGAGGCCAAGGCCGACCTGGACAAAATGGTCGCCGCTTGAGATGGCCAAGGGGCTGAAAGTCACCGAATTGGTCCGGGAGGGAGACCCGACCAAGGAGGTCCTCAATGCGGTCAAGGAATTCAATATCGATTTGATGATCCTGCTGGCGCACGAGGAGGGCCGTCTCGAACATTTCCTCTTCGGACGCAGCAACGAGGACCTGATTCGTCGGATGCCCTGCTCCATCCTTCTGGTCAAAAAAGAGCCCGAAGCAGTGGACTGGTAGGCCGGACCGGCCTAAAAGCGTTTAGGGATGAAACAGCTTCGGACCCCGGCGGCCCTCGGGCCGCCGGGGTTTTGGACTCCCCCCGCAAAGGAAAAGGGTCCGCGATGGATCTGGCGGAAATAACCTCCTACCTGCATCGGCACATCCCCATCACCTCCCGCCTGGGAGCGCGTCGTCGAGTCCTACGACGGCTTCGAGGTCTGCATCTCCGCGCCACTTGCACCCAACCTGAACCACCGCAAAACCGCCTTCGGCGGAAGCATGTCGGCCCTCGCCATCCTGGCCGGATGGACCCTTCTCCATCTCAAGCTTCGGGAAGAGGGGCTCAACACCCGCCTGGTCATCCAAAAGAGCGGCTTCGATTTCTCGCTTCCGGTAGAGTCTGATTTCAAGGCGGTCGGTGTGATGCCGTCCGAAGAAAGCTGGGAGAGGTTTCTGAAAATCCTCCGGCGCCGCGGACGGGCCCGCATCACGGTCGGCTGACGGATTGAAGGCGCCGGCCGGGCGGGAGGCGCCCACGAAGGCGTCTACGTAGCCTCCCTGATTCGAGGAAGGGAAAGCCCCCTGAAGCTCGCCCCGGACGGAAAAATTTTTCCTCCGCCGCCTCTTTCGCATCTCTGTCTTCGTTCCTCCTGCAGCCCTCGACAATTTGCTGCAAAGGGCAGTCCGGTCTAGGCTATAATAGGAAAGGAGACAGAACTGAAAAGAGAACTCTGAAAGGAGGAACGTCATGAACGTTGAAAGATTTCAGGGACAATGGCTGCAGATTCGAGGCGACATACAGAAAGCCTTCGGTAAACTGACCAAAGACGACCTCGACGTCATCAACGGCCAATACGACAAACTGGTCGGAGTTCTGGAAAACAAATACGGTCTTGCCAAGGAGGAGATTGAAAAGAAGGTCGAGAAAATACTGCATTAATATACTGCATTGATTGATCCGTATCTTTTCCCATTCACAAATCCAGGATGGGAAAAAGGCTGCCTCCGGCAGGAGGCGGCTTTTTTTTATCAGAATCCCGTGGCGAGGTCCTTCCAGAACCCGACCTTTCCCATCGGCTGAACGACCTGAAGATTCCCGCCCTTATCCGAAAAATACTTCCTGGCTCCCCAGACAAAAAACCTTCCCATAACCATTAATTCGTGGAAAGGTCTTGAAAAATTACGTATTATGGCCTCATTTCCAAATTCAACAGGGAGTGGGACGGGCATCTGATGAGCACCTCGCATCCGACCCGAAATCCCCGATTAAGTATGAAGAATTTGAAGCTGCTTAAAATTCTCTTCACCTTTTTGCTCTGGCGGTACTCCTCGGCGGGTGCGCCCCGCCGCCCAACGGACACCTCTGGGGGCAGGACGTGACCCTGGCCCCGGGATGGTCCCGGCTCGGCAAGGCGGCCGCCGAGGCCGCCCTCGCCCCGGAAACCTGGGCGCCGCTGGCCGGAGCGGGGGTATTCTGGGCCGGCGGCCTGGACCACCCGGTATCCGACTGGGCCGTTGACCACCATCCGGTCTTCGGCTCGCAATCGGGAGCCGACCATGCCAGCGATTACCTTCTGGAAGCCAGCATGGCCGCCTACGCAGCTTCGGGCCTCGCCGTCCCCAGTGGCGACCAGCACGGGGAGTGGGCCCTGAACAAGGCCAAGGCAGGGGCCGTGGGCATCGCGGCTTTCCTGGCCGCCGAAAGCCTGATTACTCCCATCAAGAATATCAGCGACCGGACACGCCCCGACGGCTCCGACACCGAAAGCTTTCCGTCCGGACACGCGACCGATTCGGCCTTGTTCACCACTCTTGCCTCCCGGAACCTGGAGTATCTGCCCCTTTCCCCCTACCAGCGCACGCTCTCCCGGGCGGGGCTGGCGGCCCTGACAGTGGGTACGGCCTGGGGCCGGGTGGAGGCCGGGAAGCACTTCCCCTCCGACGTGCTGGCCGGGGCCGCCATCGGCCATTTTTTCGGCGTTTTCTTCAACGATGCCTTCCTGGCGCCTGGCAGTCCGGTGGCTCTCGATACGAGCGTCGACCTGCCGAATAAAGGGGGCTCTCTGACCCTTCACTGGCGATACTGAACCGCCAGAAAAATCGCCCGCCCTTTTGGTCAGAAGAATCGCGAACATTTTCTGTTATCCTTTAGCCATTCGCCGTTGCCGGAGCCTCCGGCGCATTTTTGAACCCGGGGAGAGGGATGCGAAACCTGAGAGACCTTATCGAAAACAACCAGAGATGGGCGGCCGGGATCAAGGCCCGGGAGCCGGATTTCTTCCAGAAACTTCTGGTCCAGCAGTCTCCGGCTTACCTGTGGATCGGCTGTTCCGACAGCCGGGTGCCGGCCAATGAAATCGTCGGCCTGCTCCCGGGGGAACTCTTCGTCCACCGCAACGTGGCCAACGTTGTGGTCCATACCGACTTAACTGTCTTTCGGTGGTCCAGTATGCGGTCGACGTGCTTCAGGTGAAGCACATTATCGTCTGCGGGCATTACGGCTGCGGCGGGGTCAAGGCTGCCCTGGAAAACCGCCAACTGGGCCTCATCGACAACTGGCTGCGCCATGTGCAGGACGTCAGGCAGAAGCACCGACGCCTCCTGGACGGCCTGGCCGACGAAACGCGCAAGATGGACAAGCTCTGCGAACTGAACGTCATCGAGCAGGTGTCCAACGTCAGCCAGACCACCATCGTCCAGCAGGCCTGGGAACGGGGCCAGGAGCTTGCTGTGCATGGGTGGGTCTACGGACTGCAAAACGGTCTGGTGCAGGACCTGGAGATTTGCGTGGCGGGCCGAACGAGCTTGAGGAGGTCTACCGGCAGGCCCTTTCAAATCTTAATATCTATCGATCCGGGGGAAGGACTGGGGGTATGGCAAGAAAGATTTTTGTAGCGGCGACGGGGCAGAACAGCGGCAAGACGACCACCAGCCTCTCCCTTCTGCACCTTGCCCGGGGAAAATACGAGCGGGTCGGGTTCATCAAGCCCCTCGGCCCCAAACCGATCACCCTCCACGGCCTTCGGGTCGACAAGGACCCGGCGCTGATCGCCCAGGTGTATGGCATGGAGGAGCGTCTCGAGCTCATGTCCCCCGTCGTCCTTGAGGCGGGAATGACGAAAAGGGTTCTCGACGGAGAAATCTCGGCGCGCTCCTTTCACGAAAAGATCCTCGATGCCGTCGAAGTCCTCGACCGGGAATGCGACTTTCTCATCATCGAGGGCGCCGGGCACAGCGGCGTCGGCACTGTCATCGGCATGAGCAATGCCCGCATCGCCCGGATGGTCGAAGCGCCGGTTCTCATGGTCACCGGCGGAGGGATCGGTAACGTGGTCGACGCGGTAAGCATGAATGCCGCCCTCTTTCATCAGGAAGGAGCCGAGATTCGACTGATCGTCGCCAACAAGATCATTCCCGAAAAGCGCGAGGAAACCCTGCGCTATCTCAACCTGGGATTTGCCGACTCGGATTTTGCCGTCATCGGGGGCTTCAACTACCAGCCCGTTCTCGCGAACCCCACCCTGCGCCGGGTCTCCAGCATTCTCGGGGTTCTCCTCCAAGGCAACCGGGAGGAGGAGATGCGCATCGTCCACCACGTGCAAATCGGATCCGCCGCCACCCAGAGGGTCGTCGACCTGCTGCAGGATTCGACGCTCCTTCTGGTGACGAGTTCCCGGGATGAGCTCCTTGTGACCCTGGCCATCCTCTATCAGATGCCCGAATACCGGCCCAAAATCATCGGACTGGTCATCCCGGGCCTGGCGCCGATATCTAAAATCACCCAGCAGATCCTCGACCGCAGCAACATCCCCTACATGCGCACCGACCGAACGACGGCCGACTCTTTTCCTGACCATCACGGAAGACGTCTCCAAGCTCACCGCCGATGACCGTGAAAAGATCAGCCTGGTCCAGACACCTGGCCGAGAAGCGACTCGATTTCGATTTCATCGACGCGCTCTTCGCCAGGAAGCACAAAATCGCTTAGCCGATTTCTATTCCTGCCTCCCATGACCCCGCCGGGCTGCCCTTCGGCTAGGGCAGGTTCGCTTCCGGCCGTAAATCCCCCTCCAATAACTACCTCCCTCCCCCTGCCCGCGCCTTCCCGGGGAGTTCGAGGTACCAACAAGCACCGACCGTAAAGTAAGGAAGGTCGGGCAATGCCGGCCGTTGCGGCTCATTCCGTTGCCGCCGGAAGCAGGGTATACTTGACAACAGAAGAAATCTCTGGACAGGCCCCGGCGGAATGGGCCGAAAAAAAGGAAGGTCTTCCATGATAAATGCCCTGATCAAAACGGATAACGACAGCGCAGCGCTGGTGCTGAGAGTCCTGCTCGGCATCGTCATGTTTCCCCATGGCGCCCAGAAGGTGCTTGGATGGTTCGGCGGGTACGGGCTGTCAGGCTCCCTGAAATTCTTCACCGACACCATGGGAATCCCCCTGGCCTTTGCCGCGCTGGCCATCGCCGCCGAGTTCCTCGGCTCCCTCGGCCTTATCACCGGCTTTCTCACGCGGGTGGCGGCCTTCGGCCTCGGTGTGGAGATGGCAGTGGCGGCGTTGATGGTCCACATCAAGAACGGATTTTTCATGAACTGGTCCGGCCATCAGGCGGGAGAGGGAATCGAATACCATCTCCTGGTGGTGGCCATTGCCTTCGCCCTGGTGATCAGAGGAGGCGGACGATGGTCTATCGACCGGCTGCTGATGCGAAAGGGCTGAGGGGGAAGGTCAGGGAGGTGGGAAGCAGGGAGAGGGGGAGAGGGTAAAATCCCATTTCGACCCCGGCCCGTGCGCGGGAAGTGTGAACCTTCAGAACCCGAGGAACGGGCGCTTTGTCCCTCGCAATCAAGGAGAAAACGATGATTACTCTTCGTCGATCCGAGGACCGGGGCCATTTTCAGGCCGACTGGCTCGACAGCTACCATACCTTTTCCTTCGATACCTACTACGACCCCAAGCACATGGGCTTTCGCAATCTGCGGGTGATCAACGAAGACAGGGTAAGTCCCGGGAAAGGCTTTCCCCTCCATCCCCACAGTGACATGGAAATCCTCACCTTCATCCTGGCCGGGGAGCTGGAACACCGGGACGACCTCGGCAGCGGCGCCGTCATCCGCGCCGGTGAGGTCCAGCGCATCACTGCCGGCACCGGCATCCGGCACAGCGAATTCAACCCCTCCGATACCGAAGAGGCGCACCTGCTGCAGATCTGGGTTCTGCCCGAAACCAAGGGGCTGTCCCCGGGCTACGAGAACAAAACCTTTTCCGGAGCTGGAAATCACAACCGGCTTCAGCTGATCGCCTCCCCCGACGGCAGCGAAGATTCCGCTCTGATTCACCAAGACGTGCGCATTTTTTCCGCCTCCCTGGACACCGGCAGAAGCCTGGAATACAGACTGGAGGAGGGGCGCCACGCCTGGCTCCAGGTCACGGCGGGGAGCCTGCTTTTAAACGCAAAGGGCATGAGCGCCGGGGACGGGGCGGCGGTCAGCGAGGAGTCCCTTCTCGGAGTCGAGGCCGGGAATGATGCCCAGGTCCTCCTCTTTGACCTGAACTGAATCCGATTGCAAAACTTCTCCGCAGGGATAAAGTGGATGTAAAAAATTACCGGCCAAAAGGAGGGCGCCATGACTGGAGCGGCACGGGTCAGTCCCAGAGAAGCCAGAATAAATATCGATTCGGGGAAGCCACTCCTCGTCTGTGCCTACGAAAGTGACGAGAAATTTCAGAGCATGCACCTGAGGGGAGCCATCTCGCTGAACGAATTCAAATCGAGGCTTCCCCGATTGTCGAAAGACCAGGAAATCATCTTCTATTGCGCCTGACCGCAGGAAGCCACGTCCGCCCGTGTGGCGGCGAAATTTCTCTCCAGGGGCTTCCTCAAGGTCTATGCCCTGAAAGGGGGGCGGAGGGATGGAAGAAGGCTGGATTCGAGATGTCGGAATGACCATCGCCTTCTCAGCCTTGCCCTCTTTTACCTCTCTCCGGCAAGAAGGTATCCGCAACTTTTCCTCAATCCCAGGGAGATAAAAATGAAAGCGATACGCGTTCACGAGTTCGGCGAGCCCGAGGTCATGAAGCTCGAAGAGGTCCCCGACCCGAAGCCGGGCCCCGGACAGGTGCTGGTCCGTGCCAAGGCGGTGGGGGTCAATCCGGTGGACACCTACATCCGCACCGGTACCTATGCCCGCAAACCCGACCTCCCCTACACCCCCGGCCTGGATGCCGCCGGCATCGTGGAGGCAATCGGCGCGGAAGTCGGCCACATCAAGGCGGGCGACCGGGTCTACGTCGCCGGCAGCCATGCGGGCACCTACGCAGAACTGATCCTCTGCAGCGAGCAGGAGGTGCACCCCCTGCCCCAGCGGGTCTCCTTTTCCCAGGGGGCTGCGGTGGGAGTTCCCTACGGGACGGCCTACTACGGTCTCTTCTTCCGAGCCCATGCCCGGCCGGCGGAATTCGTACTCGTACACGGGGCGAGCGGAGGTGTCGGCACCGCGGCGGTGCAAGTGGCCAAGGCCTCCGGGATGCACGTGATCGGCACCGCCGGAAGCGAGAAGGGCCGCAAGCTCGCCCTGGAGCAGGGCGCCTATCACGTGCTCGACCATGGGGCGCCGGACTACCTGAAAGAGATTCCCCGTCTGACCTGCGGCCACGGCGTCGATGTAGTGATGGAAATGCTGGCCAACGTCAACCTCGGCAAGGACCTCGGCATCCTCGCCGAGCGCGGCCGAGTGGTGGTCATCGGCTGCCGGGGCGCCGTGGAGTTGGACCCCCGGGCGGCCATGGGGAAAAACGCCTCCATCCTCGGCATGGTTCTCTTCAACACCACCGAGGCCGAGGAAAAATCCCTTCATGCCGCCTTGGTAGCGGGACTCGCAAACGGCTCCCTCAACCCGGTGGTCGGAAAGGAAATCCCGCTTGCCGAGGCTGCCAAAGCCCACCGGGAGGTCATGGCGCCCGGGTCCTACGGCAAGATCGTCCTCGTGCCGTAGGAAAAGGAAATCCTCCCCTGCCGTCCCGGTAAGAGACGCCCTCCCCTCCCGGGAAGGGGGGGCTTTACATCACCTTCCGTCCCTCCCGGCGCCACATCGCCGCCAATACCGTTTAAAAAATATATTGACAAATCCGCATTTAATCATATGATTAAAATAAGCGCTTGATTAACCATGGGAGAGGGCCATGGACGTATTCATGCTGTTGCTGATTTCCTTCTGGGTCCTGATCATCGGCATCGCCCTGTCAGCCCACAAAAATCCCCGGTCCCCGGAAGAATAATCGTGGCGGTCCAGGGAAACAGGAGTCAGAAGGAAAAACTTCTCGAGGCCGCCACGGAGCTCTTTGCCCGTAAAGGCTTCTCCGCGACCTCCATCCGGGAGATCGCCCGGACGGCCGAAGCGAACAGCGCCCTGATCTCCTACCATTTCGGAGGCAAGGAAGGCCTCTACGAGGAAGTCCTCGAACGTCAGTTCAGCCGCTTCGCCCAAACCATGAACGAGGCCTTCAAAAAGAACCTCCCCTCCCGGGAGAAGGTTCGGGAAATGGCCGCGGCCCTCCTCGCCGTCCATCGCTCCCAGCCCAACTGGCTGCGGCTCTACAACAGCGAAATCACCAATCCGACCTCCTGCTTCGACACCGTCGTCCGAAAACACGTCGCTTCCGTCGCCGCGGGGGCAGCCAAGGTGATCGCCGAGGGCATGGATGCCGGCGATTTCTCCACCGACGTCAATCCTGCCTTTGCCGCCCTTTCCCTGGCGGCGATGCTCAACTACTACTTCCTGGTTCTTGCACTGCTTCCCTTGCAGGAGAGCCGCTCCACATCGGTTGCGGAACGGGACGAGGATTACGTGCGCCAAGCCGTCGAAGTCTTCCTTTTCGGTCTCTGTCCGCGTCAGCCGGGGGAGAGTTAGCTCTTCGGCGTCGGTTTTTCAAGGGCGCCGGATGCCAGCCCGAAAATTGCGGCTAAACAGGCCGAAGGGGTCGCTTCAGGACTTTTCCCCGATAGGAGCCGCCGTGCCCGAACTTCCCGACGTCGAAATCTTCCGCCAGTATTTCAGCGCCACCGCCCTGGGCCACCCCATCCGGGAGCTCGTCGATTGTCATGGAAGTCTTCTCAAGGGCACCTCCCTGAAGAGCCTTGAGAAGCATCTGGTGGGAAAAGCGTTCGCCGGCGCCACACGTCACGGCAAATACCTCTTCGCCCAGATGGAGAATGAGGGGATTCTCGTCCTGCACTTCGGAATGACGGGCTTTCTGAGGTATTTCAAGAGCGAGGAGAAGAAACCGGATCATGTCCGATTGCTGCTGAAATTCGAAAACGGCTACCACCTGGCCTACGACTGCCGGCGCAAGCTCGGACGCATCGCTCTTGCCGATTCTGTGGAGGCATTCGTCAGGGAACAGGGTCTCGGACCGGACGCCCTGGAGGTCAGCAGAGAGGTCGAAGAATTTCGGAGGGTGCTGGAGGGACGCCGGGGCGCGATCAAGCCCCTGCTCATGAATCAGGGTGCGCTGGCGGGAATCGGCAACGTCTATTCGGACGAGATCCTCTTCCGTAGCGGAGTGCACCCCAAAACGCCCGTCGGGGATCTCGACGACAGGGCCGTGAAATCCCTCTTCCGCAAGCATGGGAAAGGTCCTGCAAACCGCCATCGAACGGCGGGTCGGGGAGAAGGGTTGGCCGGAGGACTGGCTGCTTCCCCACCGCGAACCGGGGGAGCGCTGTCCCCGCTGCGGCGGAAAAATCATCCGGTTGAAGGTCTCAGGCCGCAGCGCCTACCTCTGCGAGGAGCATCAGGGAGGGGAGATGGGGAGATGGGAAAACCGAACTCCCGATCTCCCTACCTCCCCATCTCCCTGGCCTTTTCCTTAACGGAATCCACCCATGGAGGATGGAGGCCAGGGTGGCCACGCTCACGATCGCCCAGAGGGTCACTCCCTGGGCGAAGGGGCGAACACCGACCCTCCTGAGGACCTCCCGGCTCAGGCCCGCTCCGATGAGGAAAAGGGTTACAACGAGGCCCTGCTTAGCGATGGCCGAAAAACCTTCCCAGAGCGGGTCGAGATGGGGGAATAGGGAGCGCGCCCCGGCGGCGGCGAGAAAACCGAGGATGAAGAGGGGGAAGCTGACCTTGCCCTCCGATTTTTTCAGCCAGGCGGTCCCCAGGGCGCAGGGCATGATCCACACGGCCCGCGCCAGCTTGACGGTCGTTCCCACCGCCAGGGCAGCGGCGCCGTAGGCGGCCGCCGCGCCGACGACACTGCTGGTGTCGTGGATGGCCAAGGCCGCCCACAGGCCGAAGCCCCGCTGGCTCATATGAAACAGGTGGCCGATCAGGGGAAATAGGAGCAGGGCGGCCGCGTTCAAAGTGAAGACCGTCGCCATGGCCACCGCCGTCTCTTCGTCCTCGGATTTCAGCACCGGGGCCATGGCGGCGATGGCGCTGCCGCCGCAGATGGCAGTCCCGAAAGAGATGAGAGAGGCGGTGTTGGCCTCCGTTCCGTACCACTTGCCCAGCAGCCGGCCGATCACCAGGGTGCAGGTGATGCTCACGATGGTGTAGAGGACGGCGTCCTTTCCGGTGATCCAGATCTGCCCGAGGCTGAGGCCGAAGCCCAGGCCGACCACCGACAACTGCAGCAGCTTCTTGCTCCAGGCGGTCGTTTTCTCCGGCAGGGGATTGCCCAGAAAAAGGCTGAAAAGGATCCCGGCGGCCAGGGCGACGGGGGTTTTCACTACCGGCAGCACGCAGAGTACGGCCAACAGGAGGAAGAGGTATTTTTTCCAGGTGTTTTTTCCCAACTCTCGAATCACGGCGGTCGCCCTCCAGGCAGATACTTCAGCTACATTCGTTTTCCCGGGTTCTGTTTGCGGGGGATTTTGCCTATGATATTCCTGAAAAAAACATAAATCCAATATATATTATTGAAATATACGTTCAGGATTATTGATATGAGTCTCAATCTCACACTGCGGCAGATGGAGATCTTCGAAGCGGTGGCCCGGCACGGCAACGTGACCCGTGCCTCGCGGGAGCTGCTCCTTTCCCAGTCGGCCGTGAGCATGGCCCTCTCGGAGCTGGAAAAACAGCTGGGAGAAAAGATGTTCGACCGGCAGGGTAGAAAGCTCATCCTCAATGAAAGCGGACGGGTGCTGCTGCCCCCGGTCGTTGAGGTGCTGGCCCGGGCGGAGGAAATCTCCGCCCTGTTCATACGACCCCGGGGGGGACTTGCGGGCCGCCTGAAAGTCGCTGCCAGCTCCACCGTAGGCAACTACCTCATTCCCGGAATCCTCGGCCGGTTCGCCGCCGACTATCCGGACACACGGGTCCTGCTGGAGGTCGGAAACAGCAGCCAGGTGATCGAGCAGGTTCTTCATTTCGAGAGCGACCTGGGAATCATCGAAGGGTTCTGCCACCATCCGGATATCGAAACTCTCGCGTGGCGAAAGGACCGCCTGATGGTTTTCGCCCGTCCCGACCACCCCCTCTGCGGGCAAAAGAGAGCCCGGGCACAGGACCTCGCGGCGGCCCGCTGGATCCTGCGCGAACAGGGTTCGGGAACCAGAGAGGTCTTCGAGGCGGCAATCTCCGGAAAACTCGATGGGCTGCAGGTCTTCCTGGAACTGGGGCACACCGAGGCAATCAAACAGGCGGTGGAGGCGGGGCTGGGCATCAGCTGCCTGTCCGAGCTCACCCTTAGCCGGGCCATGGCCGATGGGGCACTGGTCGAACTGAAGACCCCTTTTCTCAATCTCGAGAGAGATCTCTACCTTCTGCTCCACAAGGAGAAATACCGGACGAGGATCATGAAAGCCTTTCTCTCCTATTGCCGGAACTCAGGCGGAAGCAAGGGGTCTTTTTCGAAGGACGAAGCATGAAGTCGAACCAGGCGTTCGGGCGGTTTTCCGTTTTGCAGGAACGTGGAGTGAATCCACCTTGAACGGGAAAAGGAGGAGGTTCTATGGGAGATTTCATTCAGGGCAACGTTGGGTCTTTTTCTCTTTTGATTGGGTTTATGGCGTTCATTTATACGGCTTCTCGATTCAACCATAAAAAGATGAACCAGGTGAAAGACCGTGACGTGGTCATCCTCTGCCTGGTCGTCTCGGTCCTCATCGGAATGGTAGTCGCCCTGTTTGTCAACATATTCTGCAGAATAGTCTTCATTTAATCAAAAACGGCAATTGGACGCTGATGCACGCAGATAAACACGGATGAAGTCAGGACAAATGCCGGTTTTCCGCCTGACCCATCGGATTTTCGTTTTGAATTCTTTTAATCCCCGAAAATCCGAATGAATCAGATTTGATCCGCGCGCAAATGTTTTTACAGGTTCATAGTTCCTGAAAGACCCGCCCTAACTACCCTTGCCGCAAGGCCTCTACGATATTCATGCGTGCGGCCCGGACGGCCGGCAGCAGCCCTCCCGAGAAGCCCATGACCAGGGAAAAAAGCAGGGCCTCGCCTGCGATGCGCGGGGTCAGGTCAAAGCCGAAGGCGAGTTCGGAAAAGGTCTGCCAGTTCATGGTGGAGATGGTGATAAGCTGCATGAAGGAGGCCAGGAAAAGGCCAAGGAGGCCGCCGAGCAGGCCCAAAAAGAGGGATTCGGCCACAAAGGCCGCGAGGATGCTCCCCCTGCGGAAGCCAAGGGCCCGCAGGGTGCCGATCTCGGTGACCCGGCTCGCCACCGCGGCATACATGGTGATCATGGCCCCGATGATCGCCCCCAGGGAGAAGATGATGGTGAGGGTCGTTCCGAGGATACGCAGGAACTTGGCCATGGCCTCGGACTGGTCGGCATAGAACCGCACCTCCCGCTTCGCCTCCAGGGTGAGGCGGGGGTCGCTTTCGAGCCGCTTTTTGAACTTCGCGAATTCGTCCGGGTCGCGCAGCCTGAAAAGGATGGAGGAATAGACGGTGCGGCGGAAGGCGGGCATGAGCTGGTCCACATCCCCCCAGATTTCGGAGTTGAAGGCTGTGCTGCCGGCATCGAGAATGCCGACGATGGTCCAGTCGCGCATGGCGAAATGGAGCTTTTCGCCGAGGCCGGCCCCCTGGAAGCGTTCGGCGATGCTTTTCCCCGCCACGATTTCCGTCGACCCGGGACGCGGCAGGCGACCTTCGGCCAGGCGGACCTGGGGTCGCAGGGCCAGGGATTCCGGGCCGATGCCTCGGATGACGACATTGGCCGGCCGGCCGCTGCCCCGTTTCGGCAGGTTGATGAGAACGACCAGTTCCTTGGCCAGAAGGGGCCGGCCCTCCCGGCCGAGGGCCACTTCCGGCTGGCTTTCGACCACCGCCGCCTGGCTGCGCTCGATCGCCGCTCTGGACCTCGGACTCGGACCCCTTGCGGATCACCACGACGTTGTCGGGTGAGCCCGTGTCGACCAGTGTCTGCCGAAGCCCTTCGGCCAGCATCAACGTGGCGGCAAAGACGAAGACCACCAGGGCCATCCCCGAAGCGGTCAGGACCGTCGTCAGCCGCCGGGTCCCGAGGTTGCGAAAACTATAATAAAAAGGGATGGGCATGTTAAAGGCCGTGAAAAGTGAAAGGTGAAAAGCCGCCAGCCCCTTGACTTGAACCTCGAACCTCGAACCGCGAACCTCGTCCCCTCTATCCTATGCGCCTCAACCCCTCGGCGATCCGGATCGTCGCCCCCCGCCAGGTGGGAAAGATACCGGCGACCACCCCGACGACGGCCGCCGCCGCAAGGTCGAGCCAGACCGTGGAAGGAGCCACGTGGAAAACGGGGAAAAACTGCTCCAGCAGCCTTGCGGTGTACCGGGCGGCTGGATAGGTCAGCACGATTCCCAGCCCCCCTCCGGTCAGGGAAATGAAGAGGGATTCTCCGAAGACCGCCTGGGCGATGTGCCGAGCCGCCGAAGCCGAGGGTCTTCATGGTGGCGTATTCGGCGATGCGTTCCCGGGCGGTCATCGCCATGGTGTTGGCCGCCACCACCATGATGATGACGATGACGACGTAGGAGACGATGCGGATGGCGATGACGATCGCCTCGGACATGGAGATGAAGCCCATCTGGAAGGCCTTCTCGGTCTCGGTGAGGGTCTCGGCCAGGGAGTTTTTGAACATCCGGTCCACGGCCGCCGAAACCTCCGCCGCCCGCTCCGGGCTTTTGACCCCGATGACGAAGAATCCGACCTGGTCGGCGCGCCGGGGGACGTTCTTCTTCATCGTCTCATTGAGGTAGTCCCAGTGGAAAAAGAACTGGTTGCGGTCGGTGCTGCGCCGCGCCCCGTGGTAGATCCCCCGCAGGACCAGGTCCCAGTTCCCCGGGAAGATCGTCCCCTTGAGAGTAATCCGGTCGCCGATCTTCCAGCCGTACTTGCGCGCCAGGTTGCTTCCGGCTACCGCCCCTCGCCGGTCGCGCAGGAAGGCGCGCCTTCTGCGCAGGGGGCAGGACGAACTCGGGGTACAGGCCGAGATAGGTGTCGGCATCGATGGCGAAGTTGGGAAAGAAGTTTTTCCGGTCGATATAGACCCCCCCGAACCAGTTGGCGTAGGAGACCGTCTTCACCCCCGGCACCTGGCGGATGCGCTCCAGGTAGGACAGGGGAAGGGGAAAGACAAGGGAGATGGCGTTGCGGGTGATCAGCCGGGTGGCCGAGGAGGCTTCGACCCCCTGGTACCAGGCGCCGATCAGGGTGCGCAGCAGGCCGAAGGCGAGGATGGCGATGGCCACCCCGGCCACGGTGAGCAGGGTGCGCATCCTGTGCCGGAAGGCGTTTCGGAAGAGGAGCTTAAGCGCCAGCATCGTTGAGCACCCCCTTCTCCAGGTGCCGCAGGACCCGGGCCTGCTCGGCCGCCCGCGGGTCGTGGGTGACCATGATCACCGTCTTGCCGAACTCCCGGTTGAGACGGGACATGAGGCCCAGGACCTCCTCCGCCGACTCCCGGTCGAGGTCGCCCGTCGGTTCGTCGGCCACCAGGATGGTGGGGTCGGTGATGATGGAGCGGGCGATGGCCACCCGCTGCTGCTGGCCGCCGGAGAGCTGGGACGGGTAGTGGTCCATCCGGTCGTAAAGGTTGACCAGACCCAGGGCCGTTTCGACGTGTTCGTGGCGCTCCCGGCGCGAGAGACGGGTGAGCAGCAGGGGCAGCTCGACGTTTTCGAAGGCGGTGAGGACGGGGATCAGGTTGTAGAACTGGAAGATGAAGCCGACGTGGTTGGCCCGCCAGAGGGCCAGTTCGGCCTCCGAGAGAGTGCTGACATCGACGCCGCCGACCCGGAGCAGGCCGCTGTCGGCCTTGTCGATGCCGGCGATGAGGTTGAGCAGGGTGCTCTTGCCCGACCCCGAGGGGCCCATGAGGGCCAGAAACTCCCCCTCGGGGATATCGAGGTTGATATCCTCGAGCACCGGCACGACCTGGCTCCCCCGCCGGTAGGCCTTGTTGAGGTTGCGGATTTCGACGATGGGCGCTCTGTCCTCGGCCATGTGGTCGCTGAATCGACGGTGTGAGGGTTGTCGGAACCCAGGGATTAGAAACAGGGACTGGGGACTGGCGAAAATTTTTCCGACCCGGAGAAACGAAAACCCTCCCTGCCGGGTCAGGGGGTGGCGGCCTTCACCCGGGTGCCGTTGCGAATCCTCTCCAGCGGGCTGACGATGACCTTGTCGCCCGGGACAACCCCCCGGGTGATTTCCACCATGTCTCCCAACTCCATTCCCGTTTCCACCGGCACGGCCACCGCCCTCTGCTCCCTCCAGGCGAAAGACTAGTTTCCGCCCGTCCCGCGTGACCACAGCGGCCGGCTGACGGCGGTCCGGGCTTTTCTCTCCGGGCGCCACCGGATGGCTGAGAAGGCGACCCGGGCGCTCATCTCCGGAAGAATCCGGGGGTCGAGCCTGGCAAAGCGGACCTTGACCATGACCGTCGCCTTGGTCCGGTCGGCGGTGGGCACGATCATGTGGACGTCCCCGTCGAAGCGCTCTCCGGGCAGGGCGTCGAGCTGGATCTCGCAGGGCTGCCCTTCTTTTACCTTTTCCAGGTTCGATTCGGAGACGTCCGCCTCCACCTGCAGCGAGTCCATGTCGGCAATCGTCACCACCGCCGCCTTGGCCTTGGCCGCCGCCCCGATGGGGGTGACGATATCGCCCACATCGGCATTCTTGGTGAGCACCACGGCGTCGAAGGGCGCCCGGATCAGGGTGTACTCAAGGTTGACCTCTGCGGCCTTGAGGGCCGCCTGTGCCGCAAGGACCGCCGCCTCACCCCCGCCCACCGCGGCCCGGGCTCTCAGATAGCGGGCCTCGGCCTGGTCGAAATCCGAACGGGAGATGAAGCCCGCATCGAGAAGCTCCTTTTGCCGGTGAAAATCGGTCTGGCATCGGTGAGCTCGGCCCGGGCGCTCTGCAGATTGGAGCGGGCCACCTTCAGGTTGGCCGACGCCTGGTTGCGGGCCGCCTTCAGATCCCGGTCCTCGAGCCGGGCGATGACCTGTCCCACCCGGACCACGTCTCCCTCTTCGACCCCCAGCCAGACCAGCTGGGCGGTAATCTTGGCCGCCACCGCGGCCTGGCGCTGGGGCACCACGTAGCCGCTGGCGTTGAGGAGGGTAAAGGTCTGGGCCGGGTAGACTTCTGAGACAGTGGCGGCATCCACCTCCACCGCGGGCGAAAAGACTCCCGTCACATAGAGGAGAATGGCCAGGGCGAGGGCAACGACCACCGCCAGCCAGAGTCCCGGCCTGCGCCTCCTCTTTCCGCGACTGACGGGGGTTTTATCGATTCTGAGTCTGTTCAGGTCTGCTTCGGCCATCGTTTTTCCGTATCCATCCGGGGTCCTCGCGGGAGGCCCCCTTCACTTTTCACTCTTTACGCTCCAGCACCACAGGGTAATCCGCGATGCGCAGACGGGGGATCCTCTCGTCGGCGATCCGGATTTCCCCTGGGTTGCCCGGCCGATCTAACGGGGCGGGTCGTTCCCTAAACACACCCCGAGCTCACCGAACGGAGGGGTGGCGTTGATCTCCAGGCCGACGCAGGCGCGTTTCGTGCCATCCACCGCCAGGCGGCGATCCGCGATACGCAGAACCCCGGGCCCCTCCGTGCACAGTCCGGCCGGCTGGATGGTGCGATGGTCCCCGGCATTCTCGCCGAGAGGAAATCCTCCCCGTGTCGGTGAATCCGATCCCGACATCTCCACCATGGCGCCGACACCCAGGTCATTCGTCCAGGGTGTCTTCGCGCCCGATAGTCATCAGCGTTTCCTTTTCGCCCTCTTTCCCGGCAATCCATCTGGGCCGCCCTTTGCAAAACATCGGGGCCCTGCCTTCAGTGGCTCAGTTTAGGCGTCATTTCGTTTTCCGTCAACAATTTCGCCGGGCCGGGGAGGCCGTCATGGAATCCTTTCGGGCGAGGGGGATTGTTTATCATCCTTCTTATTCTATAATCTTAATATGATTAATGAAGGCTGGAGGCGTGCAATGCAGAATAAAGTTGTTCTTCATTATCTGGGTGGCGAGCTCATCAAGGGGAGGACGGCGGATTTTTTCCACACAAGGATTTTTTTCACCTGACGGACAAGGAAAACGGCCAAACCCAAAGGATCGACGTATCCGAGCTGAAGGCCGTTTTTTTCGTCAAGGAGTTCGAGGGGGACCCCGCCTACCGAGAGGAACAGGACCTGGAAAGACGCGGCTTCGGCCGCAGGATCAGGGTAGTGTTCCGGGACGGGGAAACGTTTCCGGCTATACCCAGGGGTTTTCTCCTGCCCGTCAGGGCTTCATCCTTTTCCCGGGGATCCCCGGAGCAACAACGACAGAATCTTCATCGTCACCCGCGCCACCGAAGAAATCTTCTTCCTCTGAACTTAACCCGCCGCCCGCTCCATCCCTCAGGGCGCCAGCTTGGCAATCAGGCTTTTCACGGCTTCGCTGGCCATCTGTTCGGTCAGGGGCGCCTTTGCGTAAGCCAGCAACCGATTATATCCCACACCCGACCCTTCCCATGCCAGCTTCTGGGTGGAGGTATCCCAAATTTGCGCGGAGACGGACACCGAGCGCATAACGGTTTTTCGGCCAAAGCTCCAGACGGCGCTGACCGAGGCGTCGTACTTGCTCTCAGTCACAATCCCCCGCCCGATCAGCACATACCGGGTATGGAGCGCCGAGCCGAGTTTGCGAAGCAGCTCCGCATCAAGGCCGAGGGTGCTGAATTCCCGCATGATGCGGCCGCTAATCCCGGATAGTCCGGCGTCATTGAGCATTTTAAGGGAGTCGCCGGCCGGAATCAGGCGCAGCCCGGGCCATTTCGAGCGGATTTTCCCCAGCAGTGTTTCGTCGAGAACGACCTGATAGCCGTCGCTGGTCTTGGGAGAGACATTCCGGTCGTCCTCCCCGGGGCGGCGGGAAGGCGTATAGGGCGCGGGCAGCGGATGGCCTCCCCCTTCATGAACCTTCGGGGTCGGCTCGGCCATGATGATCACCGGCAACAAAGCCAGTCCCTCCCGGTTCAGGGCGGCCTGGTTGAAACCGGGGCCGCGGAAGGACTCCTGTGACCAGCTTCGGATGTGGGTGGCGCACCCGGCAGCCAACAAGCACGATGTTAAAAGAACCACTTGGAACGTCACTCTTTTTCCCCGGACTTTCATGACAACCCTCCCTTCGCAGCCAGGTCCCTCCTGTTTAGGCCCTCCGGAATCATTTACAAGGGATTACTAGGATGCTTTGGCAACAACTAATGGGATGGCTGAGCAAAAGTTTAGTCCTACAAGGCTTGGTGGTTTTTCAGGGGCGAAGGGTCGAGGTCCTGAAAAAACACAGTAACCCCGTAGAAGGGACTTTTTGCGACGCCATCGACTATTTTGGTTATATTTTAACATCCGGCGACCAACTTTCCCGGGGAAAATGGACGATGCGAAAAACAGCAGAGAATTTACGGGGAGAGAGGATGGGAAGCGGGAGTGTATTCCTTTTCGCGAAAACGAAGAAACATGGAGAAGCACCGTAAAGGTTGACCTCTATCGAAAAACCTTCCCCATGGCCCACAGCAAGGAGCGATTTTCCACCTCTGACCTGACGGCAACCCTCAGGTAGCGCCCGTTGAGGGGGAGAAAGTTGGCACAGTCGCGGATCAGGATTCCTTTCGGTTTGAGCCCCGCCGCAAGGTCCGCTGCCGTCAGCCCCTCGGCCTCCAGGCGCGCCAGGAGGTAGTTGGCCGAGGAGGGGAAGACCGTCAGACCCAGAGCGGCAAGGCCCCCCGCGAGGGAATCCCGCAGGGCGGGCAGCTGTTCAAGGGTCTTCCGACGGTAGTCGGCCTGGGCCAGGCAGGCCGCGGCCGCGGCCAGGGCCGGGGTGGAAAGAGCCCAGGGTTCCCGGGCGGCCTTCAGATGGGAAATGCCCCGGGCCGGACCGGCGAGGTAGCCGGCTCGCAGCCCCGGGATGGCGTAAAACTTGGTCAGGGACCGAAATATGTAAAGGTTTCCATGGTCACAAAGACGGGGCAGGATCGAGAATTGCCGGACAGAAGTCGATAAAGGCCTCGTCCACGGCCACGAGGGCCTGCTCCCGCACCGCATGGGCTATCTCCTCGATGGCCTCGGGGGGGATGGCTCTGCCCGTGGGATTGCCGGGGTTGGCAAAAAGAATCAGATCGACGTCCGGCTCCAGCCGCCGCAGCAGAGCCTCCGGATCAAGGTGAAAACCCGTCTCCGGCACAAGGGGATAGATGTCAAGGGCGGTCCCCGCCTGGTTGAGGCTGCGTTCGTATTCGGAGAAAGCCGGAGTCACCAGCAGCGCCCGGCGGGGTCGCAGCACCCGCGGAAAGAGATAGAGCAGTTCGGTGGAACCGCTGCCGGGAAGGATATTTTCGGCCGGAATCTCGTGGTATTCCGCCAGTGCCGCGGTGAGGGAAGAGGCGTCTATTTCAGGATAATACACGGCCTCGGTCAGGGCCTCCCGGGCAACTCGCAGCACCTCGGGAGGCATCCCCAGGGGGTTGATGCTGGCCGAAAAATCGAGGATCGAAGCCATGGGAAGGCCCAGTTCACGGGCCATCCGGGCCACCCCACCGCCATGGTCGAAATATTTCACCGCTCCTCCCTGCTCCCCCGCCCTGCCGTTTGCAGGGTTATAGCACAGGGCTTCGATGGAGTCGATGCCTGGAACACTCCGGGGTAAAAAGAAGCTCAGTCCTCCGAGACCCTCCCGCGCCGTCCCCTCTTCTCCTCGGCCGCCGCCAGCCCGGCAGGATGGCTGCCGACCACCTCCCGGTAAAAGCTCTCCATCTGCGCGCCTTCGTCCGGACCGGCCTCCGCCTCCCGCATCGCCTCCAGGATCACCTCTTCCGGATGGCAGGCCCCAACCCAGGCAACTTCCGAACCCTCCCGTTCCCGGCCCTCGCGGCTTCGTTCCAGCAAAGTTCCGAAGCCGAACCCCACCCCGGCGCCCAGTGCCGCCCCCTTCCAGCCTTTAGCCAGCCCCCCCGCCAGCGCTCCCACAAGGGTAAAATAACCTCTCATATTCTCCTCCCGCCCGATTGATTTTATTAAATGCTATCCCTGAGGAAGAGGAATTTCAATTATTCCTTCCGGACCGGGATTCCCTTGACAGTTCAGTTCGTTCAAACGTTTGTTTAAATTTTTACTTCTCTTCCCCGGAGAAGTCCCATGAGCCACCGCGGTTGGGCCTGCCTCCCTTCGGCTCCTACCCCGGGTCGAGCACTTCCTCCATCATCCCCGCCAGACCCCGCAGGACCGCTCCCCCGTCTCCGGTGAAGCAGGAGCCGTGCATGACGGCGAGAAGCTTCGGCTCCAGCTCCGCAAGCCGCTCCAGGGTCGGCAGGGTCAACTTCGTCCAGGGGTAGGAGTGTGCCAGCGGCCCGGCCTCGAAGGCGAGAAGGGCCTTTCTCGACGGGTCGAGAATATCTTCTTCGTTCACCGGGTCGAGGTTGCCGTTCTGCAGACAGAGGTCGGAGCAGAACAGGGTCCCGCCTGTCTCCTCGAAGAGCAGGGCGGCATCCCAGGCGTGGGGGACCTGGGGGGTGTCCAGATGATGGAAGCGGAAACGGCCGGTAACGAGCACCTCGCCGTCGGCCAGCACCCTGGCCCTTCGGTCGGCGAAGTCGTTGATGCTGACGGTGGCCCCGACGATGCCGCAGATCGGCACGGCCCGCGGCGCCAGGGCCAGCCACTCGTTGAGGGAGCCACACTCGTCGGCCTCGAAGTGGCTGAAGCCGACCCAGCGGACTCGGGCCGGGTCGAGGACCTTACCCACCGCCTTCTGCACCAGGGAAAACATCCCCTTCATCCCGGTATGAAAAAGCAGAGGTTCATCGTCCCGCACGAGGAACTGGTTGAACTGGAGATCGAATTTGGCAATATAGGTCGAGATGCGGAACAGGTCGGGTGCGATCTCATCTATCCGGGTATTCAATGGGACCTCCTGAAAGGAAGAGGGAAATTGACGGGGCGAATGAAATCAAGGTTCAAACCTCCTTCAGGGGGCGGTCGCGAAGGCTGAATTCGCCGCTGTTGCAGGCCGGGCATCGGGGGATGGGCAACCCCTCTTCGACATGGATCAGCTCCCCGCACCTCCGGCAGCGAAAATCGCCGGTCTTCCTGCATTCATCGCCTGCGTTTACGGTCATGGCTCGTCTCCTTTTTCGAAATGTTTCCTTATGTGAAGAGCTTAACCCCCGACCGGACAAATGCAAAGTCGCCGCCGGGCACATCACCCGGCTTTTAATCTTCTTCCCCTTCCGATATAATTTCAGATTGATCGCCCAAGGACGTTTCGAGTGGGCGGGACCGCCTTCCTCGTGCCGCGAAATTCATCCTTTGGCATGGCGGTGGACGAGGGAGTCGTGGAGTATATCTGTGCCATCGGATAGGATTGGGCAGGATGGTCATACAGGTTCCCGATGGCCGAAGGAATGTTTTCAGGACATTTTCACCAGGAGGAAAAAGATGAAGACACGGAAGAAGATTTTCGATTACGAGTACGAGGAAGTTCTCGACACCCGCGTCCGGGAGCTCATCCGGGTCGGATGCGCGGTGGCCGTGGGGTGCCCCGACTGACTGCAGAAACACTTCGCGTTGGCGAAGCAGGCAGGCGCCACCACCGCTGAACTGAAGGAGGCGATGGCCTACGGGATCATCGCCCCGTCCGGCCGGGCCAAGAATTTCGTGCTGGTCCAGAAGGAAAACCTCGGTCTGGAGGACTGACCGGAGGCTCTCGGGGAAAGGCCGTCATCCGGCGCCGGGTTCCGGGCACGGTCGACGGCCTTTCCCTTCCAATTCCCTTGCAAAATCGCCCCGGATGGTTTACAAAAACCAAACAATACCCTGATTTATAGGAGCAATCGTGATGGCGTCGCAAAAAGTCCGCCCTACGGCGTTACGGCGTTTTTTCAGGACCTCGACCTACCAGATGTAGGCCTTCGCCCCTGAAAAACCACCAGGCCTTGTAGGACGAAATTTTTGCTTAGCCATCCCATGAAGTTTTCGCGAAAGCATCAATCGTGGCATTAATCGAAAACGGCCTCTACCGCCGGGTCAAGAAACTCACGGGCCAGGCGGTCGGAGACTTCAACCTCATCGAGGAGGGCGACCGGATCGCGGTGGGCGTTTCGGGAGGAAAGGACTCCTATTCTCTGCTGCATATCCTGGAGAGCCTGCGCCGGCGCGCGCCGATCAAATACGAGCTGGTGGCGGTGAACGTCGATTCGGGCTTTCCCGGCTATCGGCACGGGGTCGTCGAGGAGCACCTTCGGGAGCATGGGTTCGCCTATCGCATGGAATCGACCGAGGCCTACCGGATCATCGAGGAGAAGCGCCGCCCCGGCTCCTCTTACTGCTCCTTCTGCGCCCGGCTGCGCCGCGGGGTGCTCTATACCGTCGCCCGCGAGCTCGGCTGCAACAAGATAGCCCTCGGCCACCATCTCGACGATTTCATCGAAACCCTGCTTCTCAACCAGTTCTACGTCGGCACGCTGGCCGCCATGAGCCCCAAGCTCCTCGCCGACAACGGCGAGCAGACCGTCATCCGCCCCTTCGTCTACGTCGAGGAGAAAGACATCATTGCCTTCTGCCGGGAAAACGGCTTCCCGGTCATCTGCTGCGCCTGCCCGGTGTGTGGGGTTGTGGACCAGAAGCGAAAACGGATGAAACGGCTCATCGGGGAGCTGGCCGCCGAAAACCCCCATCTCAAGCGAAGCATGATCGGCGCCCTCGGCAACGTTCACCCCCGCCACCTGCTGGACAAAAGGCTCAAAGTCTTCTGAGAGGTGACAGCCGGCCCGATTTGGGCTACAGTTGTCGCAACCCCATCGACCTTTCAGGATAAGCCATGAAACCGAAGTGCGACTGCGGGATGGACCTCGACCTCGACCTGGCCACCCACGTGCAGCAGCTCCTTTTTCCCAAGACCTCTCCCCTCTGCGACTGGTGCTGCATCGGCAACAAGAACCGCATGGCCTCGGGGCTCGGGGGAGACTTTTTCGATTTCATCACCCTGGTCGACCAGCGCCAGGCCGTCTTCATCGGCGACGTCACCGGACATGGTCTGCATGCCTCGGTGGTCATGGCCCTGCTCTACGGGTACATCCACAGGGCGGCCCGGGAGAGCTGTTCGGCTCTCGAGGTGGTGGAACAGGCGAATGACTTTCTACAGACCTTCGCCACCCGCTCTCGAAAATTCGACCACTATTTTTCCTCCTCTCTTTTCTTCGGCCTCCTCGACCCCGAAACCCTGGTGATGGAATACGTCAACGCCGGGCACCCTGCGCCGATCGTCCGGCGCAAGGAAGAGCTCCTCACCCTCCCCTCCACCGGTTCGCCCATCGGCTTTTTCGACGACCCGAAGGTCGGCATGCGAACCTTCCGCTTCCGGAAGGAGGACCGTCTTCTCCTCTACACCGACGGCATCGTCGAGGCTCCCCGCCCCGACGGGGCGCGGTTCGGGCTCGACCGGCTCAAGGACGTGTTCCTGCACAAGGATCACGACCATCGCCACTTCCTGGATGAACTCTTTCGGATGCTGGAGGAATTCGGGGCGCCCGACCCGCCAGTGGACGACTGCACGGCCATCGTGGTCGATTTCCACGGCCCTCTTCACACCTGAGCCCTCAAATGCTCCTGCAGGTTGAATTCCCGACGCCCAAGCCCATCGCCGTTCTGACGGAAAACGAGGCGACCCGCAGGCTTCTTCAGACGCTCCTCGTCGAATGGCAATACGAGGTCGTATCCGAGCCGCCTCTGGAGGGGCTGCTGCTGACCGAGGAGAATAGTGCCGGAGCCGTTCTGAGGCTCTCTTCCCGTCCCGACGGCAGGACGGAGCGCCTTGCGCGTCCCCTTTCCGTCGAAAACCTCGCAGGAAACCTGAGCGCCTTCTTTCATCGGCAGCCCCGCCGGCATCTCAGAATTTTCCAGAGCCTTCCCTTTATCCTCAGGCGAGGACAGAAAAAGGAAAACGGTTTCCTGGTGAGTCTCTCGGACAGGGGATGCCGGTTCCGCTGCGGACGGGACCTGGCCAAGGACGAGGAGGTGGAACTTCTCGGAAGGCTCGGCGAAGGAGAGTGGCATTTGCGCGGTCGGGTGATTTACGTGGTGCCCCAGGGAGAGAAAACGGGGGCAGGAGCGGACATCGGGGTCGCCTTCGAGGCGCTTGCCCCGGTGCGTCGCCTGGAGCTGCGGGAATACATCGTCGCCGCTCACCTCCGACGTGTGAGAGAAAGGATGGAACCAGAGATGTTTCGGGCAGGGCTCGCCCTTTTCGACCTTTCCCCGGGGGTGGAACGGCAGCTGGCTCAGCCCTGACCCGCAGGGGCCTCCCCCCGGTCCTGTTCGGGGCACAAAATGCGGTTGAAAACCGTCCGAATCCGCCGGGTTGAGGCCCGATAGTCCTCGAGGAATACCTCGTCGGGACGACGGGGACGGTCGGGATACCCCAGGCGCCGGGCCAGCTTGACCAGGTAGCCCCTGTCGCCGGAGAGCTCGTTGATGGACTGGTCGTGGATCAGCCGCAGCTTGTTTTCGAGCCGGCGCAGGAATTTGTAGCCGTCGGCCAGGGCCGTGAAGTCGGCTCCGGTGAGCACCCCCTCCCTCTCCAGAGCCTCCAGGGACCGCAGGGTGTTGCTCTGGCGCAGGGCCGGGCGCTCCTCTCCGTGGAGCAACTGCAGGTACTGGGCGATGAACTCCACATCGACCATCCCCCCGCGGCCCGTCTTGATGTTGAAATGGTCCTCCCCCTCCCTGGCGATCTCCATCTCCATGCGGTTTCGCAACCGGCAGATCTCCCCCCGCAGCTCGGGGGGCAGGGGTCGTTCGTACACGATATGGAGGTTCATCTCGGCAATGCGGCGGACGAAGGAGTCCGGTCCCGCCACCACCCGGGCCTTGGTCAGCGCCTGGCGCTCCCAGAGCTGGGCCGCGGAGCGGTGGTAGCGTTCGTAGGCCGGCAGGCTCGTCACCAGGGGGCCCTGATTTCCCGAGGGACGCAGCCGGGTGTCGATCTGGTAGAGATACCCCTCCCGGGTCATCAGGGTCAGCACCGAGATGATCCGCTGGGCCAGCCGCGAGAAGTACTCCTGGTTGGTCTGTGGCCGGAAGCGTCCGGGTCGGTCCCCTCGACCGGCCGGGTTTCCCCCTCCCCCTCGTAGATAAAGATAATGTCCAGGTCGGAGTGGTAGTTGAGCTCCATGCCTCCGAGCTTTCCCATGCCGATGATGGCGAAAGCCGCCTGGTGCTCACCGTTTCCACCATCCCCGCAAAAGGGCAGGCCGTAGCGGGGCAGAAGTTCCTCCCGGGCGATCTCAAGGGCCTTTTTGAGGCAGGTGTCGGCCAGAAAGGAGAGCTGCAGCGTCCCCTCCCCCTGGGGGGTGTGGCCGTGGATGTCGTTGAGAGCGATGCGCAGGAATTCCTCATTGCGGAATCGGCGCATGGCATCAAGCTTTTCCTCGTAATCGGCCGCCGTTTTCAGCTGCTCCCCCAGTTCCCGCTCCATCATCCGGCGCTCCTTGGAGGTGACGGCGTAGGAGCGCGAAACGAGGGAATCGAGGATTTCCGGGTGCTGGATGAAGATGCGGGAGAGGAACTGGCTGGTGCCGAAGAGAGAAACCAGCATCTTGATGATTTCCCGGTTCTCGGCAAGCAGGGCGAAAAAGGTGGCGCGGGCCCGCAGCGCCCCCAGGAAGCGCTCCAGGTTGTGCAGGGCCATGTCCGGCTCCGGCGAGTCGAGCACCTCCTGCAGCAGCAGCGGGGCGATGCGCTCCAGATGCCGCCGGGCGCGCTGGGTGAGGTGGGAATGGGAGGGGCCGTCGCGAAGCACCAGAAGGCTTTCGTAGGCCCCCTCGGCATTTTTGAATCCCTTCTCCTCCAGAATATCCTTCACCAGGTCGGGGTCGGCCCCGGGGTCGAAAAGCAGGGCCACCTCGGGGCGCACTTCCTCGCGAATCTCCTCCTCGGAGGTATGGAAGAGTCCCCGGAAGATCCCGGCCACCGCCCTGCGATGTGTTTCCAGGGCGAGAGCGAAGGCCTCCGCATCGGCAAAACCGCAGCGACGCGCCAGCGTCCGCATCTCCTCGGGCCGCTGCGGGCAGGTTGTGGGTCTGGCGCTCCTGGACGACCTGGATGCGGTGCTCCACCGTGCGCAGGAAGATGTACGCCTCCCGCAGGATACCGTATTCTTCGACCTTGACCAGCCCCTCCCCATACAGGATCTCCAGGGCCTGCATGGAGTTTTTTTCACGCAATGCCGGGTTTTTTCCGGCATAGATGAGCTGCAGGGTCTGGATGAAAAACTCGATTTCCCGGATCCCGCCCCGTCCCAGCTTGAGGTTGCGCTCCCCCTCCTTCTCCCGGGTCAGGCTGCGGTCGATCTTCTGTTTCATCATCTTGATATCCTCGATCATGCCGTAATCGAGGTACCGCCTGTAGATGAAGGGCTCCAGGTCCCTGAGCAGGGCTTGCCCCAGGGCGAGGGACCCTGCCACCGGCCGCGCCTTCAGCAACGCCGCACGCTCCCAGCTCTGCCCCCAGCTCTCGTAGTAGACCTCGGCGCTGCGCAGGGAGTTGGCCATATCGCCGCTGTTTCCCTCAGGGCGCAGTCGCAGGTCGACCCGGAAGACAAAGCCGTCCTCGGTCGCCTGGCCCATCGCCCGGGTGATCATCTCCCCCAGTTTGATGAAGTACTGGTGCAGGTGGATGCGGTTGCGCCTCTCTCCGAGGGGAGCCGGCGTCCCGGCGGTCCGCCCCTTCTCGGAGGAATAGAAATAGATGAGGTCGATGTCCGAGGAGAAGTTCAGTTCCCATCCGCCGAATTTGCCCATCCCCAGGACGGTGAACTGCGCCTCGGCGGAGCCGTCGGCCGCAGGCTCATCCAGCAGAGGGGCGCCGTAGTCACCGCGCAGCAGAACGTCGCACACCTCGTAGGCGCGCTGCAGGGTGGCGGCGGCCAGGGCGGAGAGTTCGGCGGTGACCTCGGCAAGCTCGGCCAGGGAGCAGAGGTCGCGGCCACCGATGCGGAGAATCTCCCGGGCCTTGTACACCCGCAGGCCCTTCTGCAGTTCTGCGAAGGAGGCCGTCAGGGGAATCCTGTCCCGGAGTTCGGCCAGCATGGTCTCCTCGTTCTTGGTCCGCAGGAGCTCCCCGGCAATGAAGAGGTCGTGGAAGAAATGGTCACGGCGGAAGAGGATGGCGGAGAGAAAGGGGGATGCGCCGAGGATGGTCAGGAAACGCCGCCGTCCGCCGGAATCGGCCAAAAGGTCGGAGAGCTCGCCTCGGGGGACGACGGCGGTGAGCCGCTCTAGGTTGTTCAGGGCCAGGTCGGGGTCGGGGGTTTCCAGGGCATCGGGGAGCAGAGCGGCGAGAAGCTGTTCGTTGTCGAGAAATCCATGGAGCAGCCGCAGGTTGGCGGCGCTCTTGCTGGGGTCGGCGTAGCCGAGCTCCCGGGCCAGGTTCCGGAGAAGGTCCTCCCCAGGATCCTGCAGGGCGATGGTGAGGCGATTGTCCAAGGCCGCTAAATCCATATTCCTCAAAAAGGCGCAAGGTTTCAGGAATCAGATGCATGGTGGGACCCGAAACCCGAAGTCCGAAACCATGCCCCTGGGTTTTAGGATTTCTCCACCAGCTCCTTCAGCGCCCGCCTGTAGTCTCCCCGCACCACCCCGCGCTCGGTGATGATGGCCGTCACCAGGCGGGCGGGGGTGACGTCGAAGGCCGGGTTGCGGACGGCGACCCCCTCCGGGGCGAGCTGGCGATCGCCGGAGTGGGTCACTTCCCTCCGGTCCCGCTCCTCGATGGGGATGTGGTCGCCGTCGGGAAGGGCGAGGTCGATGGTGGAGGTGGGAGCGGCCACGTAGAACGGGATGCGGTGCTCCCGGGCGAGGACGGCCACGGTGTAGGTGCCGATCTTGTTGGCCGTGTCGCCGTTGGCGGCGATGCGGTCGGCCCCGACGATGACGCAGTCGACCTCTCCCTTGGCCATCATGTAGCCGGCCATGTTGTCGCAGATGAGGGTGACGGGGATGTGGTCCTTCATCAGCTCCCAGGCGGTGAGCCGGGAGCCCTGCAGGAAGGGGCGGGTCTCGTCGGCGAAGACCGCCACCTTCTTTCCCGCCTCCGCCGCCGCCCGGATGACCCCCAGGGCGGTGCCGTATCCTCCGGTGGCGAGTGCGCCGGCGTTGCAGTGGGTCAGGATTCGTGCCTCCCGGGGGATGAGGGGTTCGCCGTGGCGTCCCATCTCCCGGTTGAGGCGCTCGTCCTCCTCGGCAATGGCGAGGGCCTCCCGCAGCAGGCGGTCCTTCAGCTCGGGGAGGGGAAGGCTGCGATTTTCGGCGGCGCACCCCTTCATCCGGTCGAGGGCCCAGAAGAGGTTCACCGCCGTCGGCCGGGTGGCGGCAAGAACCGCGCAGACCTCCTCGAACCCGCGCAGGAAGTCTTCGAACTCACGCGCCTCGATGTCCCTCGCCCCGAAGGCGGCCCCGAAGGCGGCCGCCACCCCTATGGCCGGCGCCCCCCGCACCACCATGGAGCGGATCGCCTCGGCCACCTCGCGATACCCCGTATAGTCGAGCCAGACCTCCTCGGCAGGCAGCAGCCGCTGGTCGATCATCTTCAGGACGCCGTTTTCGTAGACAATGGGCTTGATCGACATGGACATTCTCCTAAAGGCCGTTTTAAGTTTTAAGTTTTAGGTTTTGAACCCGACTTAAAACTTAAAACCGATAACTTAAAACGGGTTTCAGCTCAATTTCTTCTTCAGCAGCTCATTCACCGCCGCAGGATTCGCCTTGCCCCGGGAGGCCTTCATCACCTGGCCGACGAAGAAGCCGAAGACCTTCTCCTTGCCGCCGCGGTACTCCTCCACCTGGGCGGGGTTGGCGGCGATCACCTCGTCGATGATCTTCTCGATCGCCCCGGTGTCGGTCACCTGCTTGAGGCCCTTCTCGGCGATGACGGCGTCGGCGTCCTTGCCGCTCTTCCACATCTCCTCGAAGACGGTCTTGGCGATCTTGCCCGAGATGGTGCCGTCGTCGATGCGCCCCAGCATCCCGGCGAGCATCGCCGGGGTCACCGGCGCCTCGCCGATGGCGAGGCCCGTCTCGTTGAGGGCCCGGGTCACCTCCCCCATCACCCAGTTGGAGCAGGCCTTGCCGTTACCGTGCAGCCGAGCGCACTCGTCGTAGTAGTCGGCCAGGGCCCGCTCGGCGGAGAGGACCTCGGCGTCGTAGCGCGGGATGCCGTACTCCCGGATGAAGCGCTCCAGCTTGGCCTCGGGCAGCTCGGGCAGGGTCCGGCGCACTTCCTCCACCCACTCGCGGGAGACGACCAGGGGGACCAGGTCGGGATCGGGGAAATAGCGGTAGTCGTGGGCCTCCTCCTTGCCGCGCATGGAGCGGGTCATGCCGGTTGTGGCGTCGAAGAGGCGCGTCTCCTGGATGACCCTTCCCCCTTCATCGAGGATCTCGGCCTGGCGCTCGACCTCGTAGTCGATGGCCTGCTTGATGAAGCGGAAGGAGTTGATGTTCTTCAGCTCGGCCCGGGTGCCGAACACCTTCTGCCCCCACGGGCGGATGGAGACATTGGCGTCGCAGCGGAAGGACCCCTCCTCCAGGTTGCCGTCGCAGACCCCGAGGTAGACGACGATCTGGTGGAGCTTCTTCAGGTAGGCAATGGCCTCGTCGGAGGAGCGCATGTCGGGCTCGGAGACAATCTCCAGCAGCGGCGTGCAGGCGCGGTTGAGGTCGACGAAGGAGACAGCGGCAGTGTCGGGTGTGTCACCGTGCAGGAGTTTGCCGGCGTCCTCCTCCATGTGGATGCGGGTGATGCCGACCGACTTCGCGCCGCCTTCCTCGGTCTCGATCTCCAGGCGCCCGTGTTCGCAGATGGGTAGCTCGAACTGGGAGATCTGGTAGCCCTTGGGCAGGTCGGGGTAGAAGTAGTTCTTGCGGGCGAAGACCGAACGCTCCGCGATGGCGCAGTTGGTGGCCAGCCCGTGAGGATGGCGTACTCCACGGCCTTGCGGTTGAGCACCGGCAGGGCCCCGGGCAGCCCCAGGCAAACCGGGCAGGTCTGGGAGTTGGGAGCGCTGCCGAAGGCGGTCGAGCAGCCGCAGAAGATCTTGCTGGCGGTGGTCAGCTGGACGTGAACCTCCAGGCCGATGACGGTTTCGTATTTGGAATTCATGGGCAGATCCTGATAATTGGCAGATGCCTTTAGCCTGACCTTTGGGTCCTTTTGCCTGTGGTCTGGGACATAAAGGACAAAAAGGACCTATGGACAGATCGCTCAGATCGGCGCTTCGCTCTTGTGCCACTCCGTCGCCTGCTCGAAGGCATGGCCGGCCCGCAGAATCGTCTCCTCGCCGAAGGGCTTGCCGATGAGCTGCAGCGCCGATGGGCAAGCCCTCGACCCGGAGAAGCCGCAGGGAAGGCTCAGGGCGCAGGTACCGGCCAGGTTGACGGGAATGGTGAAGATGTCCGAGAGGTACATCTGCAGGGGGTCCTCGGTCTTCTCGCCGATGCGGAAGGCCGGGGTCGGGGCGACGGGGGTGGCGATCACGTCGACCCCGTCGAAGGCCTCGAGGAAGTCCCGGCGGATGAGGGTGCGCACCTTCTGGGCCTTGAGGTAGTAGGCATCGTAGTAGCCCGAGGAGAGGGCGTAGGTGCCGAGCATGATGCGGCGCTTGACCTCGGCGCCGAAGCCGGCGGCGCGGCTCTTCATGTACATGTCGATGAGGCCCTGGCCCTCGTCGACGCGCGCACGCCGTAGCGCACCCCGTCGTAGCGGGCGAGGTTGCTGGAGGCCTCGGCGGTGGCGATCAGGTAGTAGCAGGCCACCGCGTAGGCGGTGTGGGGCAGGCTCACCTCCACCGGCTCCGCCCCCAGGGCGCGGAAGGTCTCGACGGCCTCGTCCACCGCCTGCTTCACCTCGGGGTCGAGCCCTTCGATGAAGTATTCCTTCGGCAGGCCGATCCGCAGCCCCTTCACCCCGTCCTTCAGGGTCCTGCGGTAGGCGGGCACGGGGGTGTCGACGGAGGTGGAGTCGGCCGGGTCGTGTCCGGCCACCGCCTCCAGCAGGATCGCGCAGTCCTCCACGTCCCGCGGCGAGGGGCCCGACCTGGTCGAGGGAGGAGGCGTAAGCGATGACGCCGTAGCGGGAGACCCGGCCGTAGGTCGGCTTGAGACCCACCACCCCGCAGTGGGAGGCGGGCTGGCGGATGGAGCCGCCGGTGTCGGTGCCCAGGGTGGCGGCCGCCTGCCGGGCGGCCACGCAGGCCGCCGAGCCGCCGGAGGATCCGCCGGGTACGCGCTCCGGGCTCCAGGGGTTTTTCACGGGACCGGCGGCGCTGTTCTCGTTGGAGCTGCCCATGGCGAACTCGTCCATGTTCAGCTTGCCCAGAAGCACCGCACCCTGCTCCCGCAGCCGGGCGACGGCTGTGCCGTCATAGGGCGGGACGTAGTTGTCCAGAATACGCGAGGCGCAGGTGGTACGCAGCCCCCGGGTCACGAAGATATCCTTCAGCGCCACGGGGATGCCGGTCAGGGCGTCGGCTCTGCCTTCGGCCAGGCGCCGGTCGGCCGCTGCCGACTCCGCCCGGGCCTCCTCGGCCGCCACGGTGATGAAGGCGTTGACCTTGCGCGTCGGTCGCCTCGATGCGGCTCAGAAAGGCCTCGGTCAGCTCCGCCGAAGTCATCTCACCCCGCCGCAGCAGGTCCTGCATTTCATGAATGGTCAGGTTCGTCAATTCCATGAATTCTCCAGAAAAATTTCAAGGTTTCCGACCGGCCCACAAGCCTTGAGTCTTCCGTCTTGGACCTTGGACTCTGTGATTTTATTCTATAACTTTCGGCACTTGAAACAGCCCGCCCCGGCATCGGGGGCATTGCCCAGCGCCGCTTCGGCGCCGAGAGAAGGCTTCACCACATCCTCCCGAAAGGCGTTTTCCATCGGCACGGCGTGGGCGGTGGGGATGATCCCCTCGGTGTTCGAGTTCGTTGAGTTGGTCGACATAGCCGAGGATGGCATCCATCTGGCCCGTCAGCGATTCCAGCTCGTCCTCCTCCAGGGCCAGCCGGGCCAGCCGGGCGACATGTTCGACTTCGGCGCGGGTAATTTTCATTGCGGGTTCTCCATAAAACGTATTGTGCAAATTGGTTTCCGGATCGCCCCCCTTTTCCACCCGGGATTTTCGGGTGAGCGAAAGGGGAGATTACCATGAAAAAGGCGACCCCATCAAGCCCGCAGGGCCGGGAGGCCGCCTTTTTCAGGAGCACCCGGACGGCTTATTTGATGACCTTCAATCCTCCCTTGCCGCAGGTGGGAGCCGGCGGAGTTTTCCGGCTGTTCGGGTTCCGCGGCGAGCTCGACGCCGATGGCCGGGAGGGTTCCCGACTGCACCATTGTTTCCACCGCAGCAGCGATGGCCAGGCACTGTTTCATGCACACTTTTTTCACCGGGCAGCTCGAGCAGTCCGCCTCCCCCGCCGCCGCCCGCAGGGCATGGACGACGAGTTCGACGCTTTCCGGCTGGGTCAGGGGGATGAAAAACATCTCTCTATTTCTCCTGTAGGGGCAGGCCTTGTGCCTGCCCGATGGTGTCTGCCCGCCTCAGGGCGCTCACGCGGGTGCGCCCCTACAATTTCTTTCCCGCCACCTCGGCGAATACTGCCGCAGTTTCTCCATCATCGCCGCGAATTCGGCGGGGCGCAGCGACTGGGGGCCGTCGCTGGCGGCCTTCTCCGGATGGGGATGGACCTCCACGATCAGGCCGTCGGCCCCGGCGGCCACCGCGGCGTAGCACATGGACGGCACCAGGCTGGCGTGGCCGGTGGCGTGGGAGGGGTCGATGAGCACCGGCAGATGGGTCTGCTCCTTGAGCACCGGCACCGCCGAGATGTCGAGGGTGTTGCGGGTGGCGGTCTCGAAGGTGCGAATGCCCCGTTCGCAGAGGATCACCTTGCGGTTTCCCTCGGCCAGGATGTACTCGGCGCTCATCAGGAACTCCTGGATGGTGGTGGCCATCCCCCGCTTGAGCAGGACCGGTTTGTCGAGGCGCCCCAGCATCTTGAGCAGGGCGAAATTCTGGACGTTTCGCGCCCCGACCTGCATGATGTCGGAATAGTGGGCCACGAGGTCGACGTCGCGGGGATTCACCACCTCGGTGACGATGGGCAGGCCCGTCTCCTGGCGGGCGAGGGCCAGAAGCTTCAGCCCCTCCTCCTCCATCCCCTGAAAGGAGTAGGGGCTGGTGCGGGGCTTGAAGGCGCCGCCGCGCAGGACCTTCGCTCCGGCTTCCTTGACCGCCCGGGCCGTCTCCAGGATCTGCTCCTCGCTCTCCACCGAGCAGGGGCCGGCCATGACGACCAGGTCCTCGCCGCCGATGCTCAGCCCCGGACCGATCTCGAACACGCTCGGTTCGGGCTTCACCTCCCGGCTGGCCAGCTTGAAGGGCTTGAGGATGGGGACCACGCTCTCCACCCCCGGCATCGACTCCAGTGACTGCAGCACCGGACTTGCCCCGTTCGTCGCCCACCGCGCCGATAACGTTGCGGGTCTCCCCGTGGATGACATGGGGCTTGTAGCCCAGCTCGCGGATGCGTTTTTTGACCTCGGCCAGGTCTTCCTTTCCGGCCCCCTGTTTCATGACGATGATCATGCGTTTTTCTCCCTGTGGATCGATGGGTGGATGGTGCCGACAAGCGAATAAGGCCGCCCGGTTCATCCCGGCGGCCTTGTCATTCATCGATCCACAAATGAAAAAACCACGGGGATTCCGGAATCGGTCTGCCCATGGTTTTCTGTCTCTGGCGGGTGCTGTTCTCCTCGTTACGCCAACGGACCTTCACCCCGGGCAGACGGCCGAAAGATAAAGCCGTACCAGAAGTAAAAGTTCAGAAAAAAGGCGTAAAAGAAGCGCATCATCGCTTCTCCGGGAAATGTCGATATGTTTGATTAAGTAGCAGAAACGCCGGGAAATGGCAAGCAGGAAATGAACCTCGATCCGTCCGGGCCAGGGCTTGCCCGCCATAGCCGAAAGGCGACGGCGGGTCCACCGCTCTGCATGGTGTCGAGGAACCACCCGACCCAGCGATGCACGTCGTTGCGCCGGACGTCGGTCTGCAGAAGAGTCATGCGGCGGCTGGCGCTCCTCGAGGTCCATGGTGAAGCCCTGGTAGATGGCGTCGGCCGTCCCTCGATGTCGTAGGGGTTGACCAGCAGGGCGCCGCGCCCGAGCTGGTCCGCGGCGCCGGCGAATTCGCTCAGGATCAGCACGCCGTTGCCGTCGACGGAGCTGGCGCAGTATTCCTTGGCCACCAGGTTCATGCCGTCGCGCAGGGGGGTGATCAGGGCGATTTCCGCAGGTCCGGTAATGGGCCAGCAGCTGAAGCCGGTCGAGGCTGCGAAAGACATACTGGATGGGAAACCAGCCCGGCTTCTCCGAACCGGGCATTGATCCGGCCGGCAACCTGGTCGAGCAGCTCCTTGAGGTTCTGATAGTCGGGGACGAGGGTGCGGCTCGGCACCACCACCTGCAGCAGGGAAATCTTCTGCTTCAGATCCGGGTATTTCTCCAGCGCCCGCTCAAAGGCGAGAAACCGCTCGGGGATCCCCTTGGTGTAGTCGAGCCGGTCGATCCCCAGAACCAGTTGCCGCCCCTCCAGGTTTTCATGCAGGTACCAGGCCGCCTCCGCCACCTCTTTGGACCGGGCGGCTTCGTTGAATTCGTCGAAATCGATGCTGATGGGGAAATGCCCGACCTTGACCACCCGTTCGCCATAGCGCAGCAGGGTGTAGTAGCGCTGGCGGGTGACCACCTCCACCTCGGGCATCAGGGAGGTGGCGCTGTTGACGAAGTTGCGGCGGTCGCGCAGGGTCTGGAACCCGATCAGGTCGTATTCCATCAGGCCCCGGATGATCTCGTTCTTCCAGGGCAGCCGCCGGAAAAGGTCAGGAGAGGGGAAGGGAATGTGAAGAAAATACGCGAGAGCTCTGACCCAGCCCCATCTCCCGCAGGTGGGCTCCCACCAGGGTGAGCTGGTAGTCGTGAATCCAGATGAAGTCGTCCGGACCGCTCGCCTCGCCGACCACCTCGGCAAACCGCCGGTTGACCTCACGTAGGTCTGCCAGTTTTCCAGGCTGAACCGGCAGTTGCCGAGCAGGTCGTGGAAGAGGGGCCAGAGGGTACTCGTTGGAGAAGCCCCGATAGTATTTCTCCACCTCGTCTTCGGTCAGCGGCACCGGCCTGCAAGCTGTAGCCCTGGCTCCCGGCCGAAGTCTTCGAACAGCTCCCGCAGGGGAGCTTCCTCGCCGCACCCGGGCCAGCCGATCCACAGGCCCTGGTTGCGTTTCATCACCGGGGCCAGGGCCGTCACCAGACCGCCCGAGCCGGGCGCAATCCGCCACTCTCCCTCCTCCTCGGCCAATCACGATCGGCAGGCGGTTGGAAACCACCACCAGCCGGCGGTTTTCTCCACTGGTCATTTGCATGGTCATTTCATCCTTGATGGCGTCGCAAAAACTCGCCAAATGCTGCGTTGCTTCAATCGCCTCGCGGCTCTCGACGTACGTCAGTACGCCTCATTGCTCGGCAATCGCGCACGTTGCATTTGGCGCTTTTTGCTTAGCCATCCCCAAAATTGCTTTCTTACGAAAGCATCATCCCTATCGTCGCAGACGGCAGGCCACGCTGTCAGAGCCCGACCTCGATGCGGTCCTCGTCCCCGTGAAGCATGCCGACCATCAGGGTCAGGTATTCGCGCAGATGGCGGGTGAGCAGATAGTTTTCCCAGACGAAACGGTGCGCCCGCTCGCCCATCTCCTTGAGAATGTCCCGCCGGTGCAGCAGGTAGCGGACCCGCAGCGCAGCCCCCTCCGGCGTCCGGACCAGGAAGCCGGTATAGTGGTCGACGACCTGCAGACGGATGCCGCCGGTGTCGCCGCCGATGACGGGCTTCCCTTCCACATCGCCTCGGCGACGGTCAGTCCGAAGCCCTCCCGGATCGACTTCTGCAACACGATGTCGGCCGCCCGCTGCAGAGCGTTGATGGTGCGGTGGGCGTTGGCCGGCAGCAGCAGCACATGGATGTTGGGATCGTCCTGGACCGCCTGGCGGACTTCGTCGAGCACCGCCGCGCCCTCGGGGTCGTCGCTGGCCCCGCCGCCGGCCAGCACCAGCTGCAGGGGAGTCAGCTTGGCCGCGAGCTTGTACGCTTCGATGACCCCCAGCGGGTCTTTGAACCGGTCGTAGCGGGAGACCTGGAGGATCATCGGCAGCTTCGGGTCGAGGCCGAAGCGCTCCCGCACCTCCTCCACCTCCCCGGCGGGAAGGTCGCAGTTCTTCTCACTCAGGGGGTCGATGCTCGGGGCGACCACGAACTGCGGATGCGGCAGGGGCTGGGCGAATTCGGGCAGGGAGAAGATGCTGGCATCGTAAGGGGTGATGAACTTTTCAAGGTACTTCCAGACCGGCCGGTAGGGATGGCTGGCGTCTATGTGACAGCGCCAGATCCATTTGCCCCGGCGATTGGGGCACTGGGCCAGAAGCGCCGCGGGCTGGGGGTCGTGAATGAAGACGAAATCCGCCTCCTCCAGCAGGCTCCGCAACTCCTCGGCGTTACGGGCGCAGGTCTCCTCGTATTCCCGAAGCAGATTTTCCGGAACGTTGATGTGCATCCCCTGCAGGGCGTTGTGAAATCCCTTGGTGCACTGGTAGAAGGGGGCGCTGCCGGAAATCACCTCCCACCGGGCCTCGATCCCGAGGGCTTGCTTAAAGGGAATCAGTTTCTGCAGGATCTCCGCGACCCCGCCCCCTTCCCGGGTGGAATTGACGTGAACGACTTTGGCTCCCCGAAGGGGGGCCGCAAGCTGCTCCAGGTGCTGAATCACGCCCCGGCCGGTAACGGCGGTGTATTCCTGGACGAAATTCCGCAGCGCCTCGGCCAGCATCGGCTCCATCATGAAGCCTCCTCGAAAAATTTTTGGAAGGTGCCGGTGACCAGGTGCCGGATTTCCTTGAGGGAGGAAAAATAGGGGTCGATGTAGCACAGCCGGCTCGCCAGCTCGGCGAACTCCTCCCCGAAGCCCTCCAGCCAGTTGCTGAAGTCGTCGCAGCGGCCAGGGGTGCGGGCCCGGGCATCGATGAAGTGAAAATATATGCTGCCGGGGGAGAGGCTGGGCAGGTAGGAAACCATATCGGAGGGGTGGTCGAAACGCAGGCCCGTGTCGAAAACGACCGTCTGGGAATGGAGGAAATGAAACTGCTGGTCGGCCATCGACCAGGGGACGAGCTCGCTCTCGTCCAAGCGCTCCTCCACCACCTCTATCACCTCCCGCCGCAGACCCTCGATGTCCTCGAAGTCGGTGGGGATGACCATGCTCAGGCGTTCGGCCAGTTGGCGGTCATGCAGCCCCCGGGAAGCCCAGGAGGCGAAGTCGTTGTTGAATTCGGGTTCGTCGAACTGGGGCCGAAGAAGACGGCCCCAGAAATGATGGGAGATGCAACCGGCCGGAACCTTCTTCAGGGCTTCGCGAAACTCCTTCAGAGTCTGGACCTGCACCCCCGAGGCGAGGGTGATGAGGGCGCAGTCCCGGATGGCGAAGGGAGTTGGCGTTTTGCTTCCAGCAGTGGCACTTGGCATCTTTCTGCTCCCGCTCGAAGGACCGGCGGCCGGGGGGGCCGTTTATCTTTTATACCACATCCGGGGCGCATCGCAACGTGGGGTTCGGGGCAGAAAGATGCCCTTTGGCCTGTCAATCCAAGGGTTTGTACCAGACGTTCATGCTCTCCAGGTCCCCGGAAATGTTGGTGTTGTTGGTCAGCGTGCCGCCGAAACGGTAGCCGCGCTTGGCGAAAGTGATGTTCATGCCGAAGGAAACCGCCCGGGCGATGGTGTAGGCGGTCCGGATGCCTCTCCCGGGCATCTCCTCTTCCATTTGCTGCAGAAGAAAGCTGGCGAGACCGCTTCCCCGGCATTCGGGAAGGGTGGCGAAATCGGTCATCTCCGCGCTTCGGGAGGCCGTGCACATCTCCGCAGAGGACAGGGCGATCAGCCGCCCTGCGTCCCAGATGCCGAAGTACGACGACATTTTCCGCCATGGTCTCGGCGCAGATAGGCCGGGTCGTGGATCGGAAAGGGGTAGGTGGCAAAGACCTGGCGGTAGAGCTCGGCCATGTCCTCGGCGTCTTCCGGAGCCGGCACCCGCAAGGGAAACGGCCGGCAATGTCGCCTCGGCGCCTCCTCGGCGGCCTTTTTCCGGGCCGCCTCCAGCACCTGGGCAATCCGGTCGGCCTGGCTTCGCTGCCGGCTCCGCTCGGGCAGAGGTACTTGGCCATGAAACGGACTCTTCCCTCCCCTCGAAGTAGCCGGGGATGTCGGCTTCGGTGCGGTAGCCGGCGGATTCGAAACAATCGCTGGGCCGCGTCGGGCACCTTGGCGAAGATCTTGGAGTAGCCCCGGGCCTGGGCCAGACTTTCCAGGTCTTCGACCGTTTCGGCCGGAGTTTCCGGCCGCCAGCTTCATCAGATAAGCCCGGTCGTTGGCGCTTCCGTGGTGAACCACCGAGCCCGGCCATATCGGCAACGGTATCAGGATGCATGGTTTCTCCGTTCCAGGCGTTCGTTGTTCTCCGGGGTGAGGGAGTCGATCTCGTCGTAATCGCACAGAAGACGGGCGATTCCCACCGCGGTGTCCTCCTCCCCCTCCGCAAGGTCGAGACTCAGCCGGCAGTCATCGCAGTTGCGGTCGCAGAAGACCGGCTCATAGGAGTCGGGTTCCTTGTAGGTGGTGATGACCCCCTCGTAGTTGCGCAGCACCACCTTGTTGGTCGACCAGGAGATGAGGTAGCTGGGCATGACCGGGATTTTTCCGCCGCCGCGGGGCGCATCGATGACGTAGGTCGGCACGGCGAAACCGCTGGTGTGGCCGATCAGGCTCTCCAGGATCTCGATTCCCTTGCCCACCGGAGTGCGGAAATGGGACAGACCCTCGGACATGTCGCACTGGTAGAGATAGTAGGGGCGGACCCGGTTCTTCACCAGCTTGTGAACCAGAGTCTTCATGATCCGGGGGCAGTCGTTCACCCCCGCCAGAAGCACCGACTGGTTGCCCAGGGGAATGCCGGCATCGGCGAGCTTGCGCACCGCCTCCTTGGCGGAGGAGGTGATTTCCCGCGGGTGGTTGAAATGGGTGTTGATCCAGATGGGATGGTGCTTTTTGAGCATGGCGACCAGCTCGTCGGTGATCCGGTAGGGCAGCACCACCGGCATCCGGGTGCCGATGCGGATGACCTCCACATGGGGGATGGCCCTCAGTTCGGTCAGGATCCAGTCGAGGTACTCGTCGGAGAGCAAGAAACGGGTCGCCCCCGGAGAGCAGGACGTCGCGGACACCTCGTTGTTGCGGATATAGTCGATCCCCTCGCGGATGGCCGAGCGGTCGGGAATCGAATCGACGTCCCCCACTTTGCGTTTGCGGGTGCAGTGCCGGCAGTACATGGAGCAGACGTTGCTGACCTGCAGCAGAACCCGGTCGGGATAGCGATGGGTCAGGACCCCCACCGGACTGTCGACGTCCTCGGCCAGCGGGATCGGCCATGTCGCAGGGCTGGACGATGAGCTCCTCGGGAGAGGGAAAGGCCTGTTTGAAAATGGGATCTTCCCGAAAATTTGCCGGGTCAATCAGCGAAAAATAATAGGGGGTAATCGAAAGCGGAAATTTCGACAACGTCTGCTTAAGCTTATCTCTCTCTTTTTCGTCAAATTTTCTATCTATAAGCTTTTCAAAAGCGGAAAGACTATTGATTGAATTTTTCAATTGCCATTTCCAGTCTTTCCAATTTGAAATAAGAGCTTCTGAACTCACTCTTTCTGCTATAGACTGTTGCTTTTCATTGTAAATCGTCATTTTTTAACCGCCTATTCTACCTTTTAATTCGATGTTGGAAGTTATATTTTTCCCTGAAAAAAACTTCCTAAACCCTAACAAGATTCTTATTTCATGTCAAGGTTTGGAGGCCTTTATCGTCTGAATCCATATGATTGTCATCTGCATAACTGCATGGAAATACATGTGCAAAATGACTTGAAGATAAATCCATTCAAGACGCTTCAAGCAAGAAGTATAAATCTATTTTATTTAATTATTTAGATGGCTTGGAAGCACATACCCGGCAGGAACCGGAAGGCGGGGGTTCAAAGGAAAGGCGCGAATTCCCGGAGAGGACCGCCGGGAATAATTTTTCTTGACACTTCGGACTCTTTTCGCTATAAACGGTGTCCTTCCTGCCCAGATAGCTCAGTCGGTAGAGCAGAGGACTGAAAATCCTCGTGTCGGCAGTTCGATTCTGTCTCTGGGCACCAGAGAATCAAGGGGTTGGCGTTTTTCGCCAACCCCTTTTTCTTTTCTCCGGGGACGCCGGGAGGATGACGGCCGATCCAAAGCCCTTACACCCGGAGGCTGCGGGGGCCAAAAAGAAACCAGATAACCAGGCCCAAAAACGGCAGAAAAAAAATGACAAAGACCCACGCCACTTTTATTCCTGGCGTGACCGGGCTCTGGAGGGTTTTCAGTATGGCCCAGACATCAGCGATCAAAAGGGCAATTCCCACGATAATTCCCATGAGTCAATCCTTTCCCGTATTGGTTTGAATACCGACGACCGGTACGAACCAAGAATCTGCCGCCCCCTGGTCCGATAACCGGAGTTGCAAGGCCAAGTCATGGGCTTCCCGGTTTGGCAGGAGCATATGATTTCATTGTAGCAGGAAGCTGTGAAGGTTCATCTTTTCGGCAAATCCTCTCGCCTTCCTTCCAGGGCAGGCCGCACCACCAGGAGCCCCACGCATGCAGATCTGGGTCGATGCTGACGCCTGTCCCAAAGTTATCAAGGAAATCCTCTTCCGCGCCGCGCAACGGGTGCGGGTTCCGCTGGTCCTGGTCGCCAACAGCCCCCTTCGCACACCCCCGTCACCCCTGATCCGCACTCTTCGCGTCGGCGCAGGCTTCGATGTTGCCGACCAGGAAATCGTCCGCAGGGTCGAGAGCGAAGACTTGGTGGTCACCGCGGACATCCCCCTGGCCGCCGAGGTCATAAAACGCGGAGGCCACGCCCTCAACCCAAGGGGAGAATTCTACACCCCCGACAATATCCAGGAACGACTGGCCATACGCAACATGATGGATGAATTGCGCGGCGTCGGGGTCGAGACGGGGGGGCCTGCCGCCCTGAACCAAGGCGACCGCCAGGCCTTTGCCAACCAATTGGACCGATTCTTGAGGAGTCGGGGTTATTCCTGAAGGTGGAAGTCCGCAGCGGCGGGCCAAGTTTTCCGGTTTACACATTTGAGGTGTGAGGTCTATTCATGATTCCCTGGAAACTCCTCGATACTGCGCAGATACCGGGCAACGGCGGCGAGCTTCAGCTCTACCAGCGCAATACCGAATTCTCGATCATCGTTGTGGGCAGTGGCGTACTGATGAGTACGCGGGCCCACGGGTCCGAGGAAGCGCTGGCTGAACTTGCCTGCAGCAAGGTTGCCGGCCGTCCCCGGCCCAGGGTTCTGATCGGGGGCCTGGGCATGGGTTTTACGCTGGCCTCAGCACTCCACCATCTCGGCAACACTGCGGAAGTGGTGGTGGCGGAACTGGTGCCGGCCGTCGTGGCGTGGAACCGGGGCTCTCTTGGGGAGTATGCTGGCCATCCGCTGCAGGATGCCAGGGCCACGGTTCGCGAGGGCGATGTCGCCAGGATTATCAAGGCCGAACGGCAGGGTTATGATGCGATCCTGCTCGATGTCGATAACGGCCCCGAGGGTTTAACCCGAAAGGGTAACAATTGGCTTTACACCATGGACGGGTTGACGGCGTCCTACACGGCGTTGCGGCCAAAAGGCATTCTGGCCGTGTGGTCGGCCGGTCCTGACCGGAACTTCATGGAGCGTCTGCAAAAGGTGGGATTCAAGGTAAACCAGGCTACCGTGCGGGCCCACGGGAAAAAGGGGGATTTACACACCATCTGGCTCGCAGAGAGCGGCTCATGAGGATTGGAGCCTTCGCTGAAATTTTCAGGTGATTCAGGGAAGAATTTGCAAAATCAACTATGGTAGAGCACCATCGACCACCCTGCATTACTGCATTTACAGGAGGGGGGGGCGTATTGCGTTTCGAACGCGATTGGCTGAAGGGCCTATCCTCCTGCAAGGAACGCCAGGAGTGTTACCTCGTCTCCGTTTTTAACGGGAAAGGTTTTTTCGTTGGCCAAAACGATTTTGTCGTTGACCAGAATGTTCAGGCAACTGCCTTCGAGCTGATCGGTCGCCTGGGGGAGTCTCTTTTCAGCTGGTTTCTAAGTTCCGCCACATTTGATGCGGGTTGATCGACGATGACCGCTTCTTCCGGTGCCCCGGCCATGCTATGGGGGAGCTTGACCCTGACGGCGAAGCCGGTGGTCACCTCGGCAAGGCGTCTGTGCCATTCAAGGCAGGGGACTCCGGCCCGGTTCAGCCCTGTGACGGCATAAAACCGGGACTTAAGCTCCTCGAACCGGGCCCGGTCGATTTTTTCTCCGGCGAAGGGTCCATCCTTGATTTCTTCGTCGAACCATCGCTCGGGAAGGGTGTCATCTTTCTCGGTCAAGCCCAGACGAGCATTGATGAGCCGCTCGATTCCCGTGATATTGCGGCCGATTTCATCGAGCTGCTCGGCAGAGAACACCTCTGCGCTCAGTTCCTTAAGTTGCCGGGCGAAATCCTCGTAACCGAGGGTGGAGGGGGAATTGAAGAGCCTGGTCGAAAAGCGGCACATGCCTATGGCATCTCCGACGGCGAAGGTGTTTTCGCATCTGCGAACGGCAAATTCCTTGCCGCTGTAGGTGTTAGGCTCAGGGGCAACATCCCCGCCGTAAAGAGAGGTTTTTAGAGCGCGGTCGTCGTTAATGCTGGCGTTGATCTCAAGGGTGGCGCCGGTTGCGCAGATGGTCCATGCCGCGTGTGGCGACGGCCAGGCCGAGGGCAAAGGCCTTGAGAATACGCGCATCATGAGGGTCGGACTGGAACAGCCCCTTGACGGCCATGCGGTAATTGAGGGCCTTCGGCCGGGTATTTGCCTTGTTCCACGGCGCGGCCGGAATCGGCGATAGTGTCACCGAAACCTTCGCGCTTTGCGGTCATGAAAAGCAGCTGCTCGATGACCGCGTAGTTTCCCCAGGTCAGATCCAGCCCGCCGGTAGTCCTCGGCGCTGATGATGCCACGTTGGTAGAGCTCCATGGCCCAGGCGATGGCGCTGCCGGTGCTCGATGCATCGAGACCGAGATCGTTGAGGATATTGTTCAGGCGCAGAACCTGCTCCGGCTCCCTGATGCCGATAATGGGGCCAAACTTCCGAGGATGACGTATTCCGGGCCGTCCCCCTTGTCGTACTTGTCGAAATTGCCGTCGCCCTTGATGCCGTTGTAGGACTGCTGCTTGTCGGTGCTCGATGTTCGGCCTGTTTCGTCGTAGCTGGCGTTGCCGTTGAGCCCCTTGAGGGCGCTGGCCCCCCAGCCGCCTTTGCCTTCGGGGGTCATGTCGTTGTGGCGCGGCAACGGACGGGCACTTGAAACAGCCGCCCATCCCCGGGCGGTATGGGTCGAAGTTGTCGGCGTCGAGAGCTGTCGTGCCAGGTGGTTTGCTGGTTGTTCTTGGTGCCCATGGCGCCGAGCACCCGGCTCGGCTTGTAGAGAAAGGGGGTGCCGACTTTTTTCAGGGCGTTCTGGATTACGCTGGCAGAGAGGATTTTTTCGCCGATATCCCGGTTGTGTCTCTTTGAAGGCGTCGAGACTGGGCTCAGACACGGGGCTCGCCCAGAACCAGGATCGCCTTGAGTTGCAGAGCGCCCATTTTCGCGCCGCCGCCGCCGCGGGCCCAGATCGATTTGACTCCCGCCCATGATGCCCGCTGCAGAGGACCAGGTTTTCTCCGGCGCTGGTGATGCGGGCCATGGCCATGTCCTTGCGCTCGGAGCAGGAAAAGTCCTTTTCGATGGCCTGCGTAAAGGCAGTATTGTCCATGCCCCGGTACGGTGTGGCATCGTGAAAGAGAACCTCCCGGCCGTAATTTTGAGTAACGTCCATTCGGGTGCTTGCCCATAAATGACAACATGATCGTAACCATGGAGTTTAAGAAAGGTAGGGAAGTCGTCTCCGCAGTTACTGTCGAGGATGGCATGGCTGTCCGGAGAGATGCCGGTGACGTTGCCGCGGGTGGCTGCGGGAACGTTGCCGGTAAGGGCTCCGCCGCCGAAAATCAAGGGGATCTCGGGATCCAGGGGCTCCTTGTCTTCCTGCAGCAGATTGTAGAGCAGATACATGTTCGCCCCTCGATTGGTGAGAAAGGTGCGGAAAACCTCCCGGGAAAGATACCCTGAGAAATATTCCCTTCGTTCCAGGTCAACGAAAAGCACAGCTCCCTGAGTCGGGTATTGTGGGGATGCGTGCAGCCGCATCGCAAGTTGTGCAACCTTTGCCCTGATGTCCATGGTCACCTCTCGCGGTTTCTAATATTATCTTGTATGCAAGATTGTGTTAGAAAAAAATTCACCTCTTGAAATCCAATAGCAGACGTTTGAAAAGGACCTTTTCTTCCAAAGAGAAATTCTTGAGTAGTTTGTTGTTCGTGCGTTCAATCGTGGCCGCCAGCTCGGCAGAGGCTTCTTTTGCCTTCTCCGTCTGGAATATGCGAGCAACGCGGCCATCATCGGGGTCGGTCTCGCGCCGCACCCAACCGGCAGTAACCATGCGATCTAGGACTCCCGCCAGGGTGGCCGTATCGAGAGCGAGTTTCCGACCGATGTCTCCCACAGGAAGCCCCTCTTCTTCCCAGAGGGATTCTATGACCAGGCACTGTACGGGCGTCAAGCCATGCGCCTGAAGACTTCCCTTCAAGGTGCCTTGTGCGCACTGGTGGGCTTTGGCGAGGAGAAAAACGATATTGTTGTGATAAGAAAGCATGCCGTTACTCCTTGTATGCAAGATAAATTGATTCTCTCCTTAGAGTCAAGTCCTTAAATGAATCCATTGGATAAACTTTCCTCGCCAGTCTCAGTACTGGGGCTTTTCGGACACAGAGAAAGGGTCATTCTAATCCTCGGGCTGGATGGCCCTTTCTCGTTGGCGAG
>CAWBQR010000002.1:0-388027 GCA_963791005.1 uncultured delta proteobacterium
ACCGGCCGTCCCTTCACCGGCGACGGCGCCGGAGACTTCATGTATCCCCTCCTCTTCAGGGCCGGTTTTTCCAGCCAGCCCGAAGCGGCTACCGCCGACGACGGGCTGGAGCTGCGGGGTCTCTACATCGCCAACGCCGTACGCTGCGTTCCCCCAAGCAACCGTCCGGCGACAGCGGAATTTGCCAACTGCCGCCCCTGGCTGAAGGCGGAACTGGCCGGACTTTCACGCCTTCGGGTGGTCCTGCTTCTGGGCCGCGGGGCCTTCGCCAGTTACCTTCAGCTGCTCAAGGCCGAAGGGAAAATCCGTCGCTTTGGAGATTTTCCCTTCGCGCACGGGGAAGTTTGCCGCCCCGACCCCGCCGGGCCCTGGGTGGTCGCCAGCTACCATACCAGCCGCTACAACATTCAGACCGGCCGCATGACAGAGGAGATGTTTATGGCCGTACTGGAGAAGGTGCGGATTTTGGCGGGGGGAGAAAACGGTTGAAATGGAAAGACCCTTCTATTAAACTGACAAAATTTGAGTTGATGGCGTCGCAAAAAGTCCGCCCCACGGCGATACGGCGTTTTTCCAGGACCTCGACATACTAGATGTATGCCTTCGTCCCTGAAAAACCACCAGGCCTTGTGGGACGAAATTTTTGCTTAGCCATCCCATGAGTTTTTGTGAAAGCGTCTTGAGTTGGAAAGAGGTAAGACCATGGGACGGATCGAGGCGGCCTTCGCCCATCTGAAGCATAGTGGAAAAAAGGCGCTGATACCATTTATAACCGCCGGGGACCCGGACCTCGCCGCCACCGAAAAGCTGCTCCACACCCTGGTGGCCGCCGGCGCCGGCATCATCGAGCTGGGGTTCCCCTTCTCGGACCCGATGGCCGACGGACCCACCATCCAGGCGGCCTCTGAGAGGGCCCTGGCCTCGGGGACGACGCTGGCCGGAATCCTCGAAATGGTCTCCAGGGTCCGCCTGCATACCAACGTGCCCATCGTCCTCATGGGGTATTACAATCCCATTTTTCATTACAATCCGGAACGCTTCGCCAGGGATGCCGCCGCCGCCGGCGTGGACGGGGTCCTTCTGGTCGACCTGCCCCCCGAGGAAGCCGGAGAGCTGCAGGACCATCTCCGGGCCGCCGGAGTGGCCCTGATCACCCTGCTGGCGCCGACGACGCCCCCTGAGCGGATGGCCCGCCTGGCCGCCGGAGGGGAAGGCTTTCTCTACTACGTATCGATGACCGGTGTCACGGGGGTCCAGCAGATTGACCCGGCGGCCATCGAGGAGGCCGTCTCGATCCTTAAAGAGAAAAGCCCCGTCCCGGTGGCGGTCGGTTTCGGGATTTCCACCCCCGCCGAAGCCGCCTCCGTGGCCCGCTTTGCCGACGCGGTAGTGGTGGGCAGTGCCCTGGTCAAAGTGGTCGCCGCCTACGGCGACTCCCCGCAGCTTACGGATAAAGTCGGGGAATTCGTCCGTTCCCTCAAGGAAGGCATGGAGGCCTCTGCGGGGGCCGCGACCTCGCCTGTCCCCTGAACCGACGCATTTCCGGAAACCCGACCCTTTTGGCAGATCCGCCCGCCGAAGGTTTTCTACCGCCATGAACACGAGGTAACCCTATGGCCTGGTTCAAAAAATCAAAAGCACCGCTGACGCCGGTGGAAACGAAAAAAGTCCACATGCCCGAGGGGATCTGGACCAAGTGCAAGAATTGCAACGAAATTATCTATACAAAGGAAATCGAGCGAAACCTCAACGTCTGCCCCAAATGCGACTACCATTTCCGGATCAGCGCCCGGGAGCGCCTCGCCCTAGTTCTGGACGGAGGCTCCTTCGTCGAGATGGACGCGGAGATGCAATCCACCGACTTCCTCGAGTTCAAGGACTCCAAGAAATACAGGGACCGCATCAAGGCTGCGGTGAAAAAAAGCGGCGGCGGAGACGCCATCATTTGCGGGGAGGGGACCATTGAAGGTCTGGGCGTCGTGGTCGGTGTCTTCGATTTCGGCTTCATGGGTGGGAGCATGGGGTCGGTGGTCGGCGAGAAGATTACCCGGGCCATTGAAAAGGGGCTGGAAAACCGTGCTCCCGTTATCCTTTTCTCTTCCTCCGGCGGCGCCCGCATGCAGGAGAGCATCCTGTCCCTGATGCAGATGGCCAAGACCAGCGCCGCCCTGGCACGCCTCAAGGCAGCCGGGATTCCCTTCATCTCCGTTCTTACCGACCCCACCACCGGCGGGGTCACCGCCAGCTTCGCCATGCTGGGCGACATCAACATGGCCGAGCCCCGGGCGCTGATCGGTTTCGCCGGACCGAGGGTCATCGAACAGACCATCCGCCAGAAGCTTCCCGAGGGCTTTCAGCGCTCCGAATACCTTCTGGAGCACGGTATGGTCGACATGATTGTCCGCCGCCAGGAGATGAAGGAAACTCTCTCCCGACTCCTGCGCATTTTCACCAAGAGCTGACCGGCACCAGAGGCCATCGACAATGAACTTCCGGGAAAGCCTGGATTACCTCTACGGCCTCCAGCGGTTCGGGATCAAGCTCGGCCTGGATAACATCCGGGCACTTCTGGGGAGGCTCGGCAATCCCCATGAAAACTACGGGATTGTCCACGTTGGGGGGACCAATGGCAAGGGGTCGGTCTGTGCCTGTCTGGCCGAGGTCCTGCAGGCGGGCGGGTACAGGGTGGGCCTTTACACCTCGCCCCATCTTCACTCTTTCACCGAACGCATCCGGGTCGACGGAGAGGCGATCGGAGAGACTGAGGCGGCTCGCCTCACGGCCGAAATCCGCCTGTGCTCCGAAGGCATCCCGGCCACCTTTTTCGAGTTCACCACCGCCCTGGCCCTGCATCATTTCCGCCGGCAGAAGGTCGATTTTGCCGTCCTTGAGGTCGGTATGGGCGGTCGCCTGGATGCCACCAACGCCATCTCCCCCCTGCTTTCGATCATCACCCCTGTCTGCCGGGACCATGCCCGGCATCTCGGTCCCGACCTGCCATCCATCGCCCGGGAAAAAGCCGGGATCATCAAGCCCCGGATCCCCGTGGTGATCGGCCCTCAGACCGCCGAGGCCCGCGAGGTCATGGAGGAGACGGCCGCGGCATGTCGGGCGCCGATCTTTCTTTACGGCAGGGATTTTACCGCTGTCTCCGGGCCGGGGGGATTTTCCTTCCGGGGTCTTGGGCTCGACCTGCCCGTCCTGCGGCCCTCGCTGCCCGGAAACCACCAGCACAGGAATCTGTCCCTGGCCCTGGCTGCGGGCGCACTTCTGCGCCGGCAGGGGGTCCGCCTTCCAGAGGCGGCCCTGAGGGCCGGGGTCGAAGAGGTGCGCTGGCCGGGGCGCCTGGAATGGTGGGGAGGCGGCCGCGACATCCTGCTCGACGGCGCCCATAACGAAGGAGGGGCCGCGGTCCTGGCCGAGTATCTGCGGGAGGAGCAGACACAGGGGGTGCGCTGGGTGGTGGGGCTCAAGGGCGACAAGCTTCCCGGGAATGTCCTCGGTCCCCTTCTACCCCTGGCGAAGTCCATTTACTGCACCACCCCGACGGTGGAGGAAGCCGTTTCTCCCGCCGACCTGGTTTCCCTGGGGCGACAGGCGGGGGTGCCCGCCGCCTCCTTTGTCGAGGTAGGAGAGGCTCTGGAGGCCGCCCTCGCCGAGCGCCTGCCGGGGGAAATTGTTCTCGTTGCCGGGTCGCTTTTCCTGGTGGCCGCAGCGAGGGAATGGTTGCAGTGGCACCTGGCGCCGGACCAGGGAGACTGAGTGGGGAGCAGGCGAGGGGGCCTGCGTGCCAACCTCGAACTGTTTTGGGAGTCTGCGCCCTTTCCGAGGCCAAGATTCTTTTTCGTCTGAAATTCACTGGAGGCTGTACTTTGTGAACCGCCTGGGGTTGTTCTTTCGGGGGCTGCTGCTGCTCCTGTTGATTCTCTTTTTCATTCCTCCCACCTTTGCCGCCGAGTTGGCAAAACCCCGCATCGGTTCCTCTTCTGTCAGCCTGGAGGCCGACCAGTTGAGTTACGATCAGGCGACGGGAACCTACCACGCGGCGGGAAATGTCCGTCTGAAAAAAGAGGACCTCAGCCTCGGCGCCGACGCGGTCCGATATAAGGCCGCCACAAGCGAGGTCGAGGCCGAGGGGAAGGTTCGGGTCAGGCAGCCGGGGATGACCATGGAGGGGAGAAAAATCCATCTCAACCTCCAGACGAAACAGGGAGAGGTTACCGATGGCCGGGTCTTCCTCAAGGAGGGGAATTTTCATCTGGCCGGCGCCGAGATCCAGAAACTTGCAGACCGCGTGTTCAAGGTTCAGCAGGCCACCTTCACCACCTGTGACGGTGAGCCCCCTGCCTGGAAGTTCACCGCCCGGGAGGCTGACCTCACCGCTGCAGGCTTTGCCCGGGCCAAACACGTCTTTTTCTATCTTCACGACATCCCCGTTCTCTACCTGCCCTATATTCTGTACCCGGTCCGGATCGAGAGAACCTCGGGCTTCCTCCTGCCGGATGTGGGGTATTCCAAAAAAAGAGGGGCCCAGGTGTCCCTGGCCTACTACCTGGTCATCGACCGGAACATGGATGCCACCTTCTACCTCGACTACCTCTCCCGCCTCGGCATCGGCAAGGGGCTCGAATATCGCTACGTTTTCGACGACGACAGCCCCGGCATCTTTCATGTCTACCATATCACCGGGCTCGCCGGGGCCAAGGATCGGTTTGCCTTCGACTGGCGCCATCTCGGCACCCTTCCCGTCGGGGTACACCTCGCAGCCGACGTCAAGTACGTCAGCAGCCGCGATTATTTCTCCGATTTCGGCCAGGTCGCCGGGGAGTACAACAGGGCCATGACCGAGTCGGTGGTCTACCTTGCCCGGAACTGGGACAAGGTGAACCTCTCGGGACAGGTGGACTATGTCCAGGACCTCCAGCAGAAAAACGACCAGACCCTGGAGCGCCTCCCCGAGGCCCGCCTGGCGGTGCTCCGCCACCGCCTGGGCAGGACCCCTTTCTATTTGAAGTTCGATTCGGACGCCACCTATTTCTGGCGCCGCGAAGGGCTGACAGGAACTCGCCTCAGCTTTCTGCCGACCCTGGCGGCCGACTTCCACCCCGGCGGGGTGGTTTCGGTTGTCCCCGAAGTCGGTTACTTGGAGCGTCTCTACCAGACCTCCGACGGGGATGCCCAAAAGGGGGCCGTCGATTTTTCAACCCGGGTTTACACTCGTTTTTCCCGGGTCTATTCGGTGGGCGGGAAGACGATATCCAAAATCCAACATATCATCGAACCGGAGCTCGATTACCGCTACTTTCCCGACGTGAATGAGGAGGACCTCCCCCAGTTCAACGCCGAAGACCAGGTTGGTCCTTTGAACCGGCTCAGTTTCGCCCTGGTCAACCGGTTCGTCGCCCGCCTCCAGCCGAAGGGCACGGGCGTTCCCTACTACAATGAGTTTCTCTACCTGCGCCTGGCCCAGGAATACGACCTCAGCGAGTCGCGAAACGACCTCCTCTTCCCCCAGGATGAAGCCGACCCCTTCTCCGCCCTTGCCGCCAGGGCCATCATCCGGCCGACCCGGCAGACCTTTATCGACCTCGATGGCCGCTACGATCTGAGCTCCGGGGGAGGCGGCCTGCTCAGCGCCAATGCCTGGGCGGGGCTGAAGGACGGGGCCGGAAACGGCCTTTCCCTGGATTACCGCTATCACAGAGACCAGGTCGGCTACCTCGACGGGACGGTCAATTTGGCCCTGCTCAAGCCGGTCTACGTCAATTACCGCCACCGGTTCGATTCTGAAAAAGGAACGACCCTGGAAAAGGTCGTGAATCTCGAATACCGCGCCCAATGCTGGAGTCTCTTTCTGACTTACCGGGACCGGCTGCAGGACCAGGAATTCCTGGTCTCCTTTGCCCTGTCGGGACTTGGCAGGGTGGCCAAGCTGGGGGGCGCCATGGGAGGCGGTGGCTGAGAACTCCAGGGAGGAAAAGGTGTTGACCTCCCCTGCCGCCCATGCTAATTGTTCCGAGTCCCTCCCAGGGCGTCTCCGTGTCGGCGGCCCCCGGGCCGGGGCACCACTTCGGGGACTGATATTTCATGGTTCCCCGGTCCGAGCAGTAACTTTGCTACAGAAAGGGGGGAGTGAGGGGGGATCGCGGACCGGGAGTTACGTCAACCATTTTCCATAAACTGGAGGTTAAAAATGAAACGACTTATCGCTCTATTGTTTTTGGCAACGTGCCTTACCTTCGCCGCTCCCGGAATTTCAATGGCAGCCGGCGACTCTTCCTCTGCGGTGGCCGTGGCCGCCGTCAACGTCAATACCGCCACGGTGCAGGAACTGCAGGTTCTTCCCGGAATCGGAGAGGTGACAGCCGGAAACATCGTCGATTTTCGGACCGCCCACGGCAAATTCGACTCACCCCAGAGCCTGCTGCAGGTCAAGGGCATCGGCCCGAAGACCCTTGAAAAAATCCGGAATTTGATCGCCGTAGAATAGAACCTGGCTCGACGCCCGCCGGTCCCACCGGCGGGCGCACTTACTTTTACGCCCCGCAGGGGGCGCCTGGACCCCGAGATGGATACCTCCGATTCTGCTCCCCAGACCGCCTCCTCGCGGAAGCTTCCCTTCTGGCGGATCCTCCTGGTTGTGCTGCTGCTTGGCCTGGCCCTTTTCGGCGACAATGGCATCATGCGGGCCATTCAGTCCAGGCGCCAGAAGGAGGCCCTGCAGCAGCAGGTGAACCAGTTGGAGACGACAAACGAGGCCCTGCGCAAGGAGATCGAGGCACTGCGCTCGGACCGCCGCTACATCGAGGACATCGCCCGCAGGGAGCTGGGCATGGTCAAGAAGGACGAGCTTGTTTTCCAGTTTTCGAATAAAAGAAAGAGGGAGAAGGAGAAAGGCAAGGAGGCGGCCCCGGCGAAAACGCCGCGGAAGTGAATCGCCGGAGGAGCCAGGTCGGAAATCGAAAATCCATGGGACACGACTAAAATCTGATTATCATCGATTTTGAAGTCCTTTTCAGGATGCGGCGGGCAGCCGCTTTCGGATTGACTTTTTACATGAGCAGTTTCCAGGAGGGGGGCCATGGAAAAGGGACGGGTCATTTGGTTCAGCACCCGCAAGGGGTACGGATTCATCGGCCGGGAGAGTGGTGGGGACCTGTTCGTTCACTTCAGCTCGGTCCGGATGGAGGGATACCGCACCCTGGAGGCAGAGACCGAAGTCGCCTTCGAACCCGGGGAGGGACCCAAGGGGCCGCAGGCCTTCAATGTCGTTCCCCTGGGATGACGCGTCCCTGCGTTGCCATTTTCAAGGAGCCCCGGTTTCGGCCGGGGCGCTTTCGTTGCTGCGCGCCTTTTCTTGACAGCGGCAGGCCTCGGCGATAACATACATTCCCTGTTTTTCAAACCCCTTCAGCGGACCTCCGCAATGACCTGCCCGCTGGATATCTCCTGTCTGCATCAATCGTCTCCCCATGGGGGACGACGCTTTCATGGCATGCGCTGATTTCAGCGAAGGCGTACTGTCGGGGGAAGAGGCCGGACCGAGCAGAGGCATTCCTGCGAGAAAGACTGACCGACGATGAAAGAGCGTTTGCGACACCATATCACCGAAGCCCTCAAGGGCTGCTATGCCCAGGGGACCCTTCATTCCGGAGAAGTCCCCGATTTTACCCTGGAGATTCCCGGCAATCCTGAGCACGGCGATTTTGCAGTCAACGCGGCCATGATGCTGGCCAAAGCTGAGAAGAAGGCCCCCCGCCGGATCGCCGAGGCGATCGTCGCCGCCCTGGGCCCCGGAGACGGGCTGTGGCGCAAGGTGGAGATCGCCGGCCCCGGTTTCATCAACTTCTTCCTGGCCAGCCGCTTCTGGTACGGGGTTCTCGACGACGTGATGCGGGCCGGGGCCGATTTCGGACGAAGCCGCTCCGGCGCGGGAAGGAAGGTCCAGGTGGAATTCGTCAGCGCCAACCCCACCGGACCCCTGCATATCGGGCACGGTCGCGGCGCGGCCGTGGGCGACTGCCTCTGCCGGCTGCTCGAGGCCTCCCGGTGGGATGTTAGCCGTGAGTTTTACTACAACGACGCCGGGGCACAGATCGCCAACCTGGCCCTCTCGGTGCAGGCGCGCTGCCTCGGCATCGGGCCGGAGGACCCGCGCTGGCCGGCCGACGGCTACCAGGGCGACTACATCCACGACGTCGCCCGTGCCTACCTGACCGGCGAGACGGTCGAGGCTGGCGATCAGCACGTGACCTCCGGCGCCGACCCCCACGACCTGGACGCCATTCGCCGCTTCGCTGTCGCCTATCTGCGTCGGGAGCAGGACCAGGACCTGACCGCCTTCGACGTCCGGTTCGACGTCTATTTCCTCGAGTCGAGCCTCTACGCCGAGGGGCGGGTCGATGCCGTGGTCCGGCGCCTGACCGAAAAGGGCTACACCTACGAGAAGGACGGCGCCCTCTGGTTGCGCACCACCGCCTTCGGCGACGACAAAGACCGCGTGATGCGCAAGGCCGACGGCAGCTATACCTATTTCGTTCCCGATATCGCCTATCACCTGGGCAAATGGGAGCGGGGCTTCGTGCGGGTCATCAACGAGCAGGGGGCCGACCACCACAGCACCGTCACCCGGGTGCGGGCCGGTCTTCAGGCCCTCGGTGCTGGCATCCCAAAAGGGTGGCCCGACTACGTGCTGCACCAGATGGTGACGGTTCTGCGCGGCGGCGAGGAGGTCAAGATCTCCAAGCGGGCGGGAAGCTATGTCACCCTGCGCGACCTGATCGACGAGGTCGGCCGCGACGCCACGCGTTTCTTCTTCCTTATGCGCCGCACCGATTCCCAGCTCGTCTTCGACCTGGACCTGGCCAAGCAGCAGAGTACGGAAAACCCCGTGTACTACGTCCAGTACGCTCATGCCAGGGTATGCAGCATCAACCGCAACGCCGCCGAGCAGGGGCTGGAGGTTCCGGCCCTGGGCGAGGTCGACTTCGACCGTCTGGTTCTCGACGAGGAACTTGCCCTGGCCAAGCTGCTCGCCCGCTACCCGGAGACCCTGGAGGGGGCCGCGGGAAATCTCGAGCCGCATCGCATCGTCTTCTATCTCCAGGAACTGGCCTCCCAGTTCCATAGCTACTACAACCGGCAGCGGGTGCTGAGCGAGGATGTCGATACCAGCCGAAGCCGGCTGTATCTGGTGAACGCCGTGCGCATCGTCCTGGAGAACGCCCTGCTGCTGCTGGGTGTTTCGGCGCCGGAACACATGTAACGAGAGAGGAACATTCGCCATGGCTCGTCAGGTCGTGTCGCGCTCCCAGCGCCGCATGGAAAAGAAACAGGCCCTGATTCTGCTCGTCCTGGTGCTGGGGGTTTCCCTGGCCAGCTTTGCCCTGGGGGTGATGGTGGGACGCAGCGGCGCCCGGACCCCGGCGCCGGCCACGGCCGCGGCCCCTGTTCATCTGCCGGTGGCCCAGAAGGCCCCCGATGCCTCGGGCGCAACGACTCCTTCTGCGTCCGGAACCGGAAAGCCCGAGGACAAGCTGACCTTCTACGACACCCTGCCGAAGGGCGATCAGACGCCCCTGGGCAGCGGCATCAACCTTCCGCCCAAAAAGGCGGAACCGTCGCCCGAACCGAAGGCGGCGCCCAAGCACGAAGCGGACGCCCCGGTCCACGCTGTCCCGGCGCCGTCCCCCGAGCCGCGGCCCAAGGCGGCCCCGGCCCGTCCGGCGGTGGCTGCGGGCGGGTCCCACGTGGTGCAGGCGGCCTCCTTCAGGGCTCCCGGGGACGCCCGGGCACTGAAGGACAAGTTGGCCCAAAAAGGCTACGGCGCCTTTGTCCAGAAGGCCGAGCTGGGGCCCAAGGGGACCTGGTACCGGGTGATGGTCGGTCCCTTCGACGGCGCCGGTGCGGCCGCAAAGGCCGCCGAACGACTCAAGGCCGAGTATCACCTGTCGGCCCTCGTCAGAAAGCGCTGAGACGCTCATGAGCCTTCCTGATTCCATTCTTGTGACCGGAGGCGCCGGTTTCATCGGTTCCCACCTCTGCGAGGCTCTGCTCGGCCAGGGCCGGCGCGTGGTGCTCCTCGACAACTTCAACGACTTTTACGACCCCGGCATCAAGCTGGCCAACCTGGCCGCCGTGCGCCGCAGCGCCTCCGCCAGCGGCGGCCGGCTGACCTTTCTCAAGGGGGACCTGCGAAACCCCGCCGACCTGGAACGGGCTTTTTACGCCCTGGGGCCGGGGGAAGGGGCGGCGGTGGTGCACCTGGCGGCCATGGCCGGGGTGCGCCCCTCCATCGAGAACCCCCTGCTGTACGACGAGGTGAACGTCACCGGGACCCTGCTTCTTCTCGAAGCCTGCCGCAAGTACGGGGTGAAGCGACTGGCCTTCGCCTCGAGCTCCTCGGTCTACGGCAACAACGAGAAGGTCCCCTTCTGCCGAGACCGACCCGGTCGATCACCCCATCTCCCCTTACGCCGCGACCAAGAAGGCGGGGGAGCTTCTCTGCCACACCTACCACCATCTTTACGGTCTCTCTGTGGCCTGCCTGCGGTTTTTTACCGTCTACGGTCCCCGCCAGCGTCCCGACCTGGCGATCCACAAGTTCGCTCGGCTGATCGAGGCCGACAGGCCGCTTCCGTTCTTCGGCGACGGCACCACCCGGCGCGACTACACCTACATCACCGACACCCTGCAGGGGGTGCTCGGGGCCCTGCAGTGGCTCGCCGCCTCCCGGGAGCCGCTTTACGACATCTTCAACCTTGGCGAGTCGCGCACTGTCGAGCTCACCACCCTGGTACAGGTGCTGGGGAAGGCGATGGGGAAGGAGGTGGCGCTCAACCGGCTGCCGATGCAGCCCGGGGACGTGCTGTGCACCTACGCCGACATCGGCAAGGCCCGGCGGGTGCTCGGCTACGATCCCCAGGTGGCCCTGGAGGATGGGATCTCCCGGTTCGTCGAATGGTTTCGGGCGGCGAAGGGGCAGGGGGGTCAAGGGTGAGAGCGGACCTGAAGAAAAAAACATGCATATTTTCCCTTGACATCTGAAGCCAATCCGAGTAGATTTCCAACTCCCTGACGCGGGGTGGAGCAGTCTGGTAGCTCGTCGGGCTCATAACCCGAAGGTCGGAGGTTCAAATCCTTCCCCCGCAACCAAAGAAATCAAGGACTTGCGCAAATCGCAGGTCCTTTTTTTATGCCTTGTACCCCGTTTGTACCCCGGCAAAGGGCCTGCCCAACCCAACGGAGGTACAAATGGCAAGTCTCAAGAAAAAGAGGAAAGACCTATTACGCTCAGTATTACGTGGGAGGACACCAGAAAAGGGTGAGCCTGGAAACAAATTCCCTTCAGGTGGCCAAGCACAAGCTCCGTGAACTGGAGTCCGCCCTCTTCCTGGGGAACGACATTCCCCTTCCCACCAAAACGTCCATAGCTGATGTGGTCACGGCCTACGTGAACCACCTTAAAACGGTCAAAAAGGCCTCCTGCGTCACAAAGGATGTTTACTACCTTAGGCAGGTCTTCGGCCCCATCTGTCCAGCCCTCCAAATCAAAAACCAAAAAATCAGCGAGAAGGGTATAAAGCGTCCAGGGCGGAACACTCCCAAGCCTATCGAGGCGAACTACTTCGAGCAGATAACAACGGCTGACCTTTCCGGTTTCATTTCCGCCCAGGTCCGTACAAAGGGACTCGCCCCCAAGAGCGCCAACCGTTACCGGGAGATTCTGACCCGGCTTTTCAACTGGGCGATGGAGCAGAACGGCATCCGGACTCCGAACAAGGTGAACCCGGCGGCCAGGGTGGAGCGCTACAAGGAAAAGGCCCCGCAGATTACATTTTTGACTTTGGAGCAGATTGACCAGCAGTTGGAGGCACTGGGGGATTATCCCCAGCTGCAGACCATGGTGGCTGTCTATATCTATGCCGGCCTGAGAAGGGAAGAGGCTCTATGGCTTACCACGGAAGATGTGGACTTGGAGGCGGGCGTCTATGGGATGCTGCGGATTCGGGCCAAGACGGTGAACGGGGAGTTTTGGCAGCCGAAGACCAAGGTTAACAGGGTGGTGCCGATTAGTAGCACTCTCCGTAGGTATCTTGACCGCTATGAACAAGCCAAAGTTGAAGGGAATTGGTTTTTCTCAACGCTCAAGGGGAAGCGATGGGACCCGGACAACTTTTCCCGAGCTCTGCGAGATAACAATGTGTCGGCAGGGCTAGTCTGGACTTGTCTCGATTTTCGACACACTTTCGGCTCTCAGCTTGCAATGAAGGGGGAAAGTCTGTATAAAATTTCAAACATTATGGGCAACTCTCCGGAGATTTGCCGAAAACATTATGCAGCGCTTATTCCAGAAGAAATGACGTCTATCGTAGAGTTCTGAATTCTAATAGGGGCTTAATATGTGGGGACAATGGATTGGAAAAATAAAAGGGACAAATACTGGACAAGTAATATTAAATATTGACAGAGATAGTCCTAATTTTGGAACCTTTTGCGTCAGTGATTATGAACCAAATAACCCATATTTTAACGCCAAAGTTTATTTAAATAAAAATGGCAACGAAGTTATTGGCGATATGACAAGCTTTAATTTGTTTTCATATGAAACAAATTTGAAGAAAAGGCAATTATTGCAAAATAATTTACCAAAAATTGGTAAATTAGAAGGTAAAATAGATAAAAATAATATTTATGGCAACTGGAATACTGATATTGACACAAAGGGTGAATTCGAATTATTTAAAGCAGACGATGATTTTGAGTCTACTTCAAATTTTGAAATGACATGGGAAGAATTTAAAATATTGGGTATTAGATGAGAAAAGAAAAAACGAAGGTTTAATTTTTAGAGGCCACCAGAGCAATAAGTTTAATCTAAGAACAACATTTCATAGATCGGGACGAAAGAGATTTTAACTAGGTACACAAATGACATCAATGTACTTTCGCAGCATGTGTCAGCTACTTTCGGGTAGAAAGTTCGAATTAAATGACCCTGTTGAATACGGAGAGCTATTAAGTTTAGCCCAACACCACGGATTTCCTACACCTTTATTAGATTGGACAGAATCTCCATTTGTCGCAGCCTTTTTTGGATTTTATATGATACATAAATTTAATTATAAACCAGATGATTACGTAAGAATTTATGTTTTTGATTCATATTTATGGGACAATAACATGAAGATAGAATTTTGGACATTAATGATACGAGACCATCAGTTTCTAAATTCATTTTTAACTCAAGGGACAATAAGAGGGCAATCCCGCAACAATCCGTTGTTACATTTTCAAATATATATGACGTAGAAAGATATATTGATTTTAAGCAAAATTACAATAAACAAAACTATTTAAAGAAAGTAGATATAAAACATGGAGAGCGAAATGCTGTAATGAAAGACCTGCAAATCATGGGTATTACAGCTGCCTCCCTGTTCCCTGGTTTAGAAGGAACATGTAAAGCCTTGGCTGAAAGGAATTTTTAATCCCCCTGGGGGACTTGCGGGACCCAGGGGGCTTTGAGCAGTCTGGATTTAATTTTATGGTGGCTCACCTAAACGAGCCGAGCTGCTTCATAGGCCTCCACCTCCTTCCTTAGAAACCGAACAATTCCGTTTTTCCCTTCTCCCAAATACAGCCTTTTCATGCCATTTCGGCGGGCAATACGGTCCACGCTGGAGCGGGCGCATTGCCAGCGCTCGGCAAGCTCCTTGCCGGACAGATAAGGGGAGGTGTTTCCCCCCGAACAGTTGCAGGTTTTACTTCCCGAACAGGAGCATTTCCTTTTGGTGGTCATTTTTTATCTCCTTTAAGTCGACGTCGTAACCGAGTTTCAGTATCCTTTTGGCGAATTCTTCCGAATAGTTCCGCCCGAACCAGTAGCGGCAAATCTGGTTGTTAAGGTGGTTCAGGGCCTCGTGAAAATTCATCTCTCCAATTCGGGCTGCATAGGAGGGGAGACAGCCAGCAATGTGGCTTATGTACCATTCAGCTGATGGCAAGGTGTCCCCGCCCTCCCTGCGCTTGAGAATGTCTGCAATCCCGAATTTCTGTATTTCCTGAACTGACTTCCACCAGGGGAAGGGAGTTCTTCTGTCTTGCCTCTTGTTGTCTAAATGGCGCAGCGAAAACCAATCCTGGGTGAGATATCCCCAGATGCTTCCGAGCTTGCTCATGAGGTCGTCCAGGTTGTCGACGTCGTAGGCTTTAAGAGCCTCGCGGCGCACCTGGAATTCGAACCTCCAGACGTCCTTTGGGCCATCACGACCCCACAGGTCCAGAAACCACTCCTTGCCCGTCTTTTTGATTTCTTTGCCCTTGTCGTAGATACGCAACCGGATTTCAGCCCCAGGGGCTCCGACATAGAAGGTTTCCAGGGTGTCCCCGGTGGCATGATGGGAAACGGCTCGGCTGCGGCTGACCTTGTGCCGGTTGAGGAAGTCCAGGGTGAACCCGCCCGGGATGTGGAAGTCCGCTGCAAGGTCGACCCGGCTGGGCTGGATTTTCTCAATCCGGCCGCCTAGCTCCTCAAGGTCGCTGTGAAGCTGGTCGACAGAACGATAAAGGCCCAACTGCCAAAGGGCCTTGGCATTGAAGGAAAGGTAGGCATTCGGAGAGGTTCCCGGGGGGTTGGTAATGGCGAGGAAGAGGTGATATTCCGGAAACTGGAGGTGATAGCGGTAATTGGGGGGCTTTCCACCTGGGAGGTGGAGAAAGGTTCGCCCCTTGGGGGATTGGTCGAGTTTTCCGTTCTTGCCCTGGCCTTCCTCCTTGAGGTTCTGGAGGTTTGACAGGGTAAGCCCCCAGTCGGCCCCCCAGGTTACATAGACGCCCAGGTCCAGGGAGTCGATACCTGCTAAAAGGAATTGATACCCCTGCTCTAGTGGGATTAGCGCATGGCGTGTTACAGACTCCGCCATGCTTTGGGTGGGACAACTTTCAAAAAGAGCTTCCGCAAGTACTGCCATGTCGATCTCCTTCCCGAAAGGGAGTGAAAGACCCATGGCTCGCTGCGGACGGTTAAATCGTGGCTGGCTCTGGGAGAGGTTGGCCCCGCTTAGGGGTATGTGGGATTAGATGATTACTTGTCGGCGGCGCACAGTTGTGCCCCCTTGTGCTTGCGCGTGGGCAACAGTTGGTAGGCCCTTGGAAGACCATCCTTGCCGATTACTGTCACCCTCATGGGTAGCTGTTCCGCCCTCACTACGATTTCATCTTGTACCTTCATGATGTTACTCCTGGAAATGGGTTCATAGGCAGCGGTCATCACATGGGTTCCATCCGCTGCATGGGAAACAAGTACCAAGAGGGTGTCCCCTCTGTCAATTGAAAAAATGCTTTAAAAACAATATGATATGGAATTATACGGGATGGTTGAGCCGAAATTTCATGTCAAAATCGGGAGCAAAATTGACAGAAAAATTCGCAAGTTTTTGGTAGCTATTTTCTCTAGACGAGTTGGCCTGTACTTTCCTGATATTTTGCGACTGGTTTTTCTTCGGAAAAAAATTATTTCTCGAAAAAGTTGTTACTCCCAAGCATTTGAATTTATATAGAATTTTTGGGTTTTTGCTGCGAATTTTTTCGCAATGCAGAACTGCAAGATTTCGGGAATTTTTTTCGGAAAATTGCGCGAAAAATTTCAAAAAAAAGGCACAACAATTCTGGACGATTTTTGGCTGCTCGACAATCTGCTGCCAAGTTGGAAAAAAAGGTGCAAAATTATGCCGAAAATTTTTTTTCTTTGGAGGTGCCCAAAAGTCGTCCTTGGCGATGTCTGCGAGGGGAGGACCCAACCCGTTCCAGTGGCAGATAGCCTCGGGCGGCCCTTCTTTATTAAAGGACGTTGACGGGGAGAACTCGAGGGGTTATTAATAGACAGTCACGGAAGAGAGGTTGAGCGGCCCTTCCCCCCTCTGGGAAACGCCTTCTTTCCGTGGTCCTTTGGTGCACTAGGTAGATTTACTTGGTTAAAATGGATTTTCCACCCCTTGTGTCACTAAATCGGGCAAATCCCACAGTGCGATTAAGGGGCGGGAAATGTAAGATAATTTCACGGGGAATGTGAATTCTAAAATTATTAAATGGAGAAATTTGAAGACATAATATACGTGAAGCTTTTCCATAGCTTCTATATATAAGTAAAAATAATTATTTTTTAAAATTTAAGCGAATATTATGCGAAAATTTCTATTTAATCTTGAAGAAAAGAATAAGGAAATAATAACAATGGCTAATATAAATGATATTTCAAAGATAATAAAAACTTTGTCTCAAACAGAAAAATTACTTGGATTCAAGACTTTTTCATATATAGATAACATTAATAATTCGGCTATTAGATATGTACAATCACATCAAAATAATCTTGATGCAATATCAAGGAAGGCCTTTGAATTTTCAAAACAAAATGACATTTTAAATATTATAAAGTCGCTTGAAAGCAAAGTAATTAATTTGAACTACCAGAGCTTAGACACTTTAGAAAGCATTTCAAATAAAGTATTGGCTGCCCAAGGATTAAATCAAGTTGCTTTTTCAGAGCACTTTGGTTTAATCAATCATAGCATTAATAGTCTTTCTGAAAAAATAACCAGATTAAACAGGTTCTCTTCTATTGAAAAAAGTTTGGATATATTTAATAGAATGCCGGATTTGTCTGGTCTTTTCGCAAAACACTCTGAATTGTTGGCAAAATTTTCCCAGGCTGATTATTCTATTAACAATGATGGTAGCATTTTATTTGACAAGATTACTTTAGGTCCCAACGAAATAAATGAAGCAATTGATGGAATTTTTGAAGAATTTTTTGAACCTACTTTTTTTACAAAATTCGAATCAAAACTGGAAAAATTAAAAGAACCACTTAAAGCTATTGCCTTGTGGGTTTTGGACAAAATAGTCATTGCATTTTTGGTCAGTGTAATGGCTGGTGTTTATACTCAAACAATTACGAAAGATATCCAACCTAAATTAAATCAAAATGATTACGTAAAAAAGAGTGAATTAAAGTCAGAACTTAAAAACATTACTAAAAAATATAGTCTTGAGGACTTAAAAGGGCTTAGAGTTGTAACTGGTAACGGCGTGCGTATCAGAACAAAACCAAGACGAGATTCCGAAATTATTGGCCTCTTGTATATGGGTAAGGTCGTAAGAGTTATTTATAAAAAAAGGCATTGGGTTTGTGTCGAATCGATTGATGAAAAAAACGGAGAAACTCTGACGGGGTGGCTTTCTATTAAATACACTACAAATTTAAAACGATAATAAATTTAAATGATTTGAGATTAAAATTATTTTTTTACAAAAAATGATTTCTTTCTTCGAGCCATAAAGGCATTGCCATCTTGCACTAAATGACCCCTCAAACTGTACCCTAATCTGTACCCTACCTCCTTGACACTATGGAAGACATGGGATATATGATAGACATTCCGGCAAGAAAAAAAGCCGAACAAATTCAGCAAGTTTTTGATTTCCAAAGGGAAAGAAAAACCGCCCGGCTTTCGCTCATAACCCGAAGGTCGGAGGTTCAAATCCTTCCCCCGCAACCAAAACATCAAAAGGGGCCTGCCCAAGTGCAGGCCCCTTTTTCGATCAGGTCCCTTCGTCTTTCGGTATCTTCCTATCTCCATCCTTCTGCTTTTCAGCGTTCTCTCCTTTGCTTCGTCTCCCCGGTAGGGTTTTGAATTGACGGTCATTGATTAAAAGGATATTACTCCTTTATGGGATCGGTCGCAGGTCATCTACGCGGTCTGCAGGAGGGAAAGGGCCAAAATCGAGAGGAAAGGTCGGCGGCGCGGTGAAAATCGGAACCTTCGAATTCAGCCTGCGGGAACTCTCGGGCGCCATGGGGGACTTCGGCACCCTTTTTCCCTTGGCCATCGGCTACATCGTCGTATGCGGAGTGAATCCCGCGGGGCTTCTGGTCATGATGGGGCTGACCAACGTGTTCACCGGCCTCTTCTACCGCCTGCCGATGCCGGTGGAGCCGATGAAGGTGCTCGCCGTGGTCGCCATCGCCCAGCAGTGGTCGCCCTCCATGGTCTACGCCTCGGGCTTTGCCATGGGCCTCTGCTGGCTGCTGCTCGCCGTCACCGGGCTGATGGGGTGGCTGGGCCGGGTGACACCCCAGTCGGTGGTCCGGGGCATCCAGGTGGCCCTGGGGGTGCTGCTGGCGGTTCAGGCCCTGAAAATGGTATCCACCGCCTGGGCGCTCGGTCTGGTCTCCGTCCTCATCGTCCTGCTCCTCCGGCGCTCCCCCCGCGCTCCATCCGCCGTAGTTCTCATGGGACTCGGCGTGGCAATCATGCTCTTCCAGGGGGATTTCCGGGAAGTTTCGGCTCCGGGCTTCGCTCTGCCGCACCTGACGGGCTTTTCCCTGCGGGAGTCCTGGCAGACTTTTCTCCTGGCCGGCTTCTCACAGCTTCCCCTGACCGCGACCAACGCGGTTATCGCCACCGCAGTGCTCATCCGCGAGTACTGGCCCGAGCGGCAGGTCAGCGAGAAAAAGCTCTCCTTCAACATGGGGATCATCAACCTCGTTTCGCCCTTTTTCGGGGGTATGCCCCTGTGCCACGGGGCGGGGGGACTGGCCGGGCAGTACTATTTCGGGGCCCGCACCGGTGGCGCGAACATCCTCGAGGGGCTGCTGGAAGTCGGCATGGGCCTCTTTCTCGCCCGTTCCATCGCGGCGCTCTTTGCCTCCTTTCCCCTGGCGATCGTGGGGGCGATGATGTTTCTGGTCGGCATCGAGTTGATGAAGTTCGCCAGGGATGTGCGGTGGGGAGCGGATCTTTTCCCTCTGGGGGTCACACTGGTCGTCGCGTTGTCGACCAATATGGCCCTCGGATTCCTGACCGGCCTTGCGGCCGATGCCCTCTGCCGGATGTGGAGGAGAAGAAAAGGACCGGCGCATCCGTGGGAGCGCTGAGCCAGAGATTGACGTTTGGGGGAAGGGAGTGGCTTCATCGGCTCGACGACGTACCGGGGGGGGCTTGGATAGGTCTTGAGCAGGACTCCGGAGGAAGCGCGGCCCGCACCAAATCAGCCTGACTTTGGATGGCCGCTCCGACCCCCTGTCCCGAGAGATTTCGGAGCGCCTTGCCGCCTTCCAGTAGCACCAGGACAGCTTCGACCTTCCCACCTGGAGGCCTGCGCCTCGCCGGGTCGGCAGGCTGTCCCTTCCGGGCCTTTCGTTTCGGGGCAGGGGCCTACGGCCTGCAATTCCATCCTGAAGTCGACCCCGCCATCATCGCCTCCTGGACCAGCCCCTTCGACCCGCGGGACAGCGCCCTTTTCTCTTTCCCCTTTTCCCCTTGACACCACGGAAAACATGGGATATAAGATAGGCCTCTCAGCGCGAGGGAAAGTCGGGAGTATCGTCAAGTTACTGATTTCCAAGGGGAAAGAAAGATTCGGCGTATTTTGCTCCCCGTGGTGTTTCCACCAATCAAACCTACAGAACCTCTCCAGGGAGGTTTCTTTTATACAAAGTTCAGGCGGTGTAGCTCAGTTGGTTAGAGCATGCGGCTCATATCCGCAGTGTCCGGAGTTCGAATCTCTGCACCGCCACCAATGTCAGCGAAGCCCTCTCCGGAATCCGGAGAGGGTTTCGTGTTTCGGGGGCTTGGATTGGCGACCATGAAGGCTCTGCAGAAGGCATTTTTCAAGGTCCTTTCCGAAAACGACCTGGTCCGCCCCGGGGACCGGGTGCTGGTCGGACTCTCCGGCGGCGCCGACTCTGTCGCCCTTCTGCACCTTCTCCTGGAGGCGGCAGGGACGATGCGTTTCAGTGTTCGGGCCGCCCACCTCGATCACGCCATTCGCCCGGACAGCGACAACGACGCCGCCTTTTGCGGCCGTCTTTGCAGGGATCTCGGAGTTCCCCTGACCGTTGAGCGCATCGACGTGCCAGCCTTGGCGGCGGAAGGGGGAGCCGGCATCGAGGAGACGGCGCGGGAAATCCGGCGGGATTTTCTGCAGCGGACCTTCGCGGCGCGGGACTGTCGGATCATCGCCCTTGGCCATCACCGCGGCGACCAGGCTGAAACCTTCCTGCATCGTCTGATGCGCGGCAGCGGCCTCTCCGGCCTGGCTGGCATGGCCCTGCGCAGCGGCCCCTTCATCCGCCCGCTTCTGTCCTTTTCCAGAAAGGAACTCTTCGGTTTCCTGGAAGAATGCGGGCACGCCTGGGTCGAGGACCCGAGCAACGGCGACCCGGCCTACACCCGCAATCGCATCCGCCACCAGTTGCTGCCCCTGATGGGTTCCTTCAACCCCCGTATCGGGGAGCATCTGGCCCGACTCAGCACCCGCATCGCCCTGGAAGAGGATTTCTGGGGAAAAGAGGCGCAGCGCCGTCTGGAGGGGATGGTACGCCCCGGGAAGGATGGGCTCCGGCTCGACCGCAAGGGGCTTCTCTCGCTGCATCCGGCCCTTCGCGCCCGGGTCCTTCGCGTCGCCCTGGGGCGGGTCCGCGGCGATCTCCTTGGAATCTCCGCCGTCCACATCGAGACCGTCGATGGTCTTCTGGCCGGCGGCTCCCAGTCCGAGGCCCACCTCCCCGGAGCCTGGGCGGCCTGCCGCTACGGGCACCTGTGGCTGCGGCCATCGGCACCCGAGGCTCAGGGACCATTTTGCATCGCCATCCCCGGCCCCGGCACATACCTGCTGCCGGGAGGGGGAGGGCTGCGAATCGACCTCGTGGAGGCGTCCCGGGGGGAGAGCCCGGAAGCGGTGGAGTTCGACCCTCGGAGGGCGCCATTTCCTCTGAAGGTCCGTACCTTCCGACCCGGAGACCGTTTCCGTCCTTCGGGGATGGATGGGAGCAAGAAGCTCAAGGATTTCTTTATCGACGCCAAGGTCGACCGGGAGGTCAGGGGGGGGCTGCCCCTGCTGGAGGGCGAGGAGATTCTCTGGGTGGTGGGGATGCGTCGGTGCGCGGGGCGGCGCCCAGCTCCTGGGGACAGGCCTGTTTTGCGCGCAGTGCTGACAAAATCTGAAGCTTCGACAATTCGCTTGTGAAATCACGGGGTTTATGGTAGATTTCGGTAGCGTTCGGCGCTTGCCTCCCGGGGGCTCCCTGCTTCGGCAAGCGCTCGAAAAAAGAAAGGTTTAGGGGGTAAAGTGAATCAATTCTATAAAAATCTCGCACTCTGGCTGGTCATCTCCTTGGTCATGATTCTGCTGTTCAACATGATGACCCACAAGGACCATCAGCAGAAGCCGATCACCTATACAGCCTTCATGCAGGCGGTCGAACGGGAAAGGTCCAGGAAGTCACCGTCCAGGGGGCCGAAATCAACGGCAAATTCCAGGACGACACCCAGTTCAAGACCTACTCTCCCGAAGACCCCCAGCTGGTTCGCCGAGCTGCGGCACAAAGGGGTGACGATCCAGGTCAAGCCCGAGGAGGACCGCAGCTTCTGGTTTACCCTTCTCGTCTCCTGGGGGCCGATCCTGCTGCTCATCGGCGGTGTGGGTCTTCTTCATGCGCCAGATGCAGTCCGGCGGGGGCAAGGCGATGAGCTTCGGCAAGAGCCGGGCCAAGCTGCTCAACGAATCCCAGGCCCAGGTCACCTTCAGGGACGTGGCGGGGATCGACGAGGCCAAGGACGAACTGGAGGAGATCGTCTCCTTTCTCAAGGACCCGAAGAAATTCTCCCGGCTGGGCGGCCGCATTCCCAAGGGGGTGCTGCTGGTCGGTTCTCCCGGCACGGGAAAGACCCTGCTGGCCAAGGCCATTGCCGGGGAGGCTGGGGTCCCCTTCTTCTCCATCTCGGGCTCGGATTTCGTGGAGATGTTCGTCGGTGTCGGCGCCAGCCGCGTCCGTGACCTCTTCGTTCAGGGAAAAAAGAACGCCCCCTGTATCATCTTCATCGACGAAATCGACGCCGTCGGCCGTCATCGCGGCGCCGGTCTGGGCGGCGGACACGACGAGCGGGAGCAGACCCTCAATCAGCTCCTGGTGGAGATGGACGGCTTCGAGTCGAATGAAGGAGTAATCCTCATCGCCGCGACCAACCGTCCGGACGTTCTCGATCCGGCCCTGCTGCGGCCCGGCCGCTTCGATCGCCAGGTGGTGGTTCCGCGTCCCGACATCAAGGGCCGCACCAAGATTCTCAACGTCCACGCCCGTAAGATTCCCCTGTCGTCAGAAGTCAACATGGAGGTCGTCGCCAAGGGGACGCCCGGGTTTTCCGGAGCGGATCTGGCCAACCTGATCAACGAGGCGGCGCTGCTGGCGGCCCGCGCCAACAAGGACCAGGTGAACATGGAGGACATGGAGACCGCCAAGGACAAGGTCATGATGGGCGCCGAGCGGCGCTCCATGGTCATCACCGAAGAAGAGAAAAAGGTCACCGCCTATCACGAGGCGGGGCACGCCCTGGTGGCGCTGTTCATCCCCGGCGCCGACCCGGTGCACAAGGTTTCCATCATCCCCCGCGGCCGGGCCATGGGGGTGACGATGTACCTTCCCGAAGAGGAGAAGTACAACGAGACCCGGGAGGGTCTGCATACCCGTCATCTGTACTCTGCTCGGCGGCCGGGTGGCCGAGGAGCTGACCTTCTCCACCATCACCAGCGGCGCCAGCAACGACATCGAGCGAGCCACCGCCATCGCCCGCAAGATGGTCTGCGAATGGGGCATGAGCGAGAAGCTAGGGCCCCTGGCCTTCGGCGAGAAGGAAGGCGAAATCTTCCTCGGCCGCGACATGGGGCACGTGAAGAACTACAGCGAGGCGACCGCCATCGAGATCGATAACGAGATCCGGCAGGATCATCCAGGAGAACTACGAAAGAACCCGCAAAATCCTCCAGGACAACCAGCAGAGCCTGATCACCGTGGCCGAAGCGCTGCTCGAGCGGGAAAATCTCGACGGCGCCGAAATCCGCCAGATGGTCTTTCCCGAGTCGGGTCCGCAGCCGCCCGCGGGCAGGCGACACAATGGCGCCGGCAGAGGGTCCCTGCGTCGAAGTCGCTGCCGCCTGGCGAATAATGCCTTTCGCACCGCGGCTGCTCTGGTCGAGGATGAGGGTCGAGCCCGCGAGGAAATTCTCCTGGTGGAGCGCCGACCCCGTCGGGGCCGAGCGGATGGCCGCCAAGATGGTCCGGCGCCTGGTCAAGCTGTCCGACGTGCCCTGCCGGACGGCCAACATCCTCAAACAGGAGATGCTGGCCCTCGGAGGCGATGCGGCGGTGGCGCGCGGTAGCGTTGCCTGTGCTCTTCGCCGAAACCGACGTCATTCTCATCGGTTCCGTCGAAAAACTGCGCATGCTCTGCGCCGACTGTCCGAGCCAGCCCTTCGGTCTCTCCGACCTGGCCGGGGAGCTTACGGCGCTTCTTCGGAATCTCGATCGCCCGCCGCAGTACCTGGCAGGGCGATCCTGCCGGATCCTTCTTGACAGGCCTCGGATCATGGGGAGTCCTCAACGTCACGCCGGATTCGTTTTCCGACGGTGGCCGCTACGCCTCCCTGGAGAATGCGCATTGGACCGGGCCGGGAATGGCGGCCGAGGGGGCGGACCTGATCGACATCGGCGGCGAAAGCACCCGTCCCGGGTCCGCGGCCGGTTTCGATCCAGGAGGAAATGGACCGGGTGGCGCCGGTCATCGAGGCGCTGCGGCGGGAAATGGATCTTCCTCTGTCGGTGGACACCACCAAGGGGGCGGTTGCCCTGGCAGCCGTGGCCGCGGGGGCCGACTTCATCAACGACATCAGCGGCCTGCAATTCGATCCGGAAATGGCGGCCGCGGCCTCGGACTGCGGGGCGGGGCTCTTCCTGATGCACACCCGGGGACGACCTGCGGAGATGCAGCAGCGATACCTCGTTACCAGGATCTGGTGGGCGAGGTCATGGTCTACCTGAGAGGGGATGGATCAAAGCCGCATTGGCCGCCGGGGTTCCCGAGGAGAAGCTGGCGGTGGACCCCGGCATAGGGTTCGGCAAGAGCCCGAGCTGGAAATCTGGAAATTCTCCGCCGGCTGCGCGAATTTCAGTCTCTCGGCCTTCCCATCCTTCTCGGCACCTCGCGCAAGGGTTTATCGGTCAAGGTTCTCGGCCAGCCGATCCCCGACCAGCGTCTTTACGGAACCTGGCGACCGTGGCACTGGGGGTGGAGAGGGGAGCGGGATTTTCCGGGTGCACGATGTGCGGCCGGCCAGGGAGGCGGCCTTGATGGCCTGGGCGGTCTGCCGCGGGGAAATGCCCCGATAGAAGAATATTGAATCCTTCTTTTCAGACCGGTGAGCTATGGGCGGGATTTTCGACTTTCTGAAAAACTTCAGGTGGCTGCTCGACCTGCTCGATATCGGCCTCGTCGCCTTTATCATCTACCGCATCATTCTCCTCATCAAGGGGACCCGGGCTGTCCAGATGCTCCTGGGTCTGGCCGTCATCCTCATCGTCTACGTCGCTTCCCAGGTGGCCGGGCTCTGCACGCTTCACTGGCTGCTGGACAATTTTCTCTCCTCCATCATCCTCGTCATCGTCGTCATCTTTCAGAACGACATCCGCCGGGCCCTGATTCACGTGGGACAAAATCCCTTTTTTGCCGACCTCTCCTTCCGGGAGGAAACGGAAATCATGGAGGAGTTGGTCAAGGCTGCGTGAATATGGCCAGCAAGCGGATCGGCGCCCTGATCGTCATCGAAAGGGAGACCGGGATCTGAAGGATTTCCTGGAGGTGGGCGTGGAAATCGACTGCCAAGGTTTCCAGCGACCTGATCACCTCGATTTTCCTGCCCTACTCTCCGATTCATGACGGAGCGCTGATCATCCAGCAGGGGCGGCTGAAGCGGGCGGGCTGTTTTCTGCCCCTGTCCCAGAATCCCGATATCAGCAAGACCCTCGGCACCCGGCACCGGGCCGCCATCGGTCTGACCGAACTGGTCGATGCGGTGGCCATCGTAGTTTCCGAGGAAACCGGTAAGATCTCCGTCGTCGTGGGCGGTCGCATCACCCGGGACCTCGACTCCACGTCCCTGAAACGGGTCCTGAAGCGCCTGCTGGAGCCCCGAACTCCCAAGAAAAAGAAAAAATAGCCATGTTCGAACGGTTGAAAGAAAACTGGCTGCTGAAATTGCTGGCCCTTGCATTCGCGGTGACCCTGTGGTTTTTCGTCATGGGCGAGCGCAACGTTGAGGTCGGCTACGCCGTTCCCCTGGAGTTGAAAAACGTGCCCAAGGGCCTGATGGTGGCCAACGACGTGCCCAGCCTCATCGACGTGCGCATCAGCGGCCCGCGGACCCTGCTGATGAACCTTCGCCCTAGCGACATCAGCATCACGGTGGACCTGAGCGACCTGCAGCCGGGCGTGACCTCCTTCAAACGCCTGGAGGAGAGGCTGAACATTCCCAGTGGCCTCAAGGTGACCCGGCTCTCCCCCTCCTTTGTCGATGTGAAACTGGAGCGCATCAAGGACAAACGGGTTCCCGTAAAAGTCGATCTTTCCGGGACTCCGGCCGAAGGGTTCACCGTCACCGATGTCACGGCCAAACCCGTCAAGTTGACGGTGAAGGGGGCGGAAAGCGAACTCAAGGATGTGAACGAGGTCGAAACCGAACCGGTCCAGCTGGACGGGGTCAAGGAAAGCTTCAGCCTGATGGTGCCCGTCGACTATCGGGGAAAGTACACCTCTCTCAAGGAGCAGCAGGCGGTGGAAGTCCGGGTGAAGGTCGAGCCTGTTCCGCCCTCCGCGCCGGCTTCGCCTCCAAAACCGGAAAAGCCAGAAAATAAAAGCAGGAGAAAGTAATGAGCAAGAAACTTTTCGGAACCGACGGCGTTCGCGGGGTGGCCAACATCTTCCCCATGACCACCGAGATGGCCATGCAACTCGGTCGGGCTGCCGCCTATATCTTCAAGGATGGGCCCAAAAGGCATCGCATCGTCATCGGCAAGGACACCCGCCTGTCGGGCTACATGATCGAGAATGCGCTGGCGGCGGGAATCTGCTCCATGGGGGTCGACGTGCTGCTGGTGGGTCCCCTGCCGACGCCGGGGATTGCCTTTATCACCTCCTCGATGCGGGCCGATGCCGGGGTGGTGATCTCCGCCTCCCACAATCCCTACCAGGACAATGGCATCAAGTTCTTTTCCCGAGACGGCTTCAAGCTGCCCGACGAAACCGAGCTGCAAATCGAGGAGCTGATTTTTTCCAAAAAAATCGATTCCCTGCGCCCCACCGCCGACGAGGTTGGCAAGGCCTTTCGTCTCGACGACGCCCGGGGTCGCTACATCGTTTTTCTCAAGAACTCCTTTCCCAAGGACCTCGACCTCAAGGGGCTCAGGATCGTCCTCGACTGCGCCAACGGGGCCGCCTATAAACTGGCTCCGGCGGTCCTGGAGGAGCTTGGGGCGGAGGTGCTGCCCCTGGGGGTTTCCCCCAACGGGGTCAACATCAACGCCGGATGCGGCTCCCTCCATCCCGAGGTTATCTCCGAGGCGGTCAGGGAGAGTCGGGCGCACCTGGGGATGGCTCTGGACGGAGACGCCGACCGGGTCATTTTTGTCGACGAATTCGGCCACGAAGTGGACGGGGACCATATCATGGCCATCTGCGGGACCCATCTGCTGCAGAAGAACCAACTGGCAAAAAACACCCTGGTTGCCACCGTCATGAGCAACATGGGCCTCGATATCGCCATCCGACATGCCGGGGGCCGGGTGGTCAAGACCGCCGTCGGCGACCGCTACGTGGTGGAGGAGATGCTGCGGCACGGATACAACCTGGGGGGAGAGCAGTCCGGGCACATGATCTTCCTGGACCACAACACCACCGGGGACGGGGTCATTTCCGCCCTGCAGGTGCTGGCCATCATGCAGCGCACCGGCAAGCCCCTCTCAGAGCTGGCCCGGGTCATGATCGCCCTGCCCCAGGTCCTGGTCAATGTCCGGGTGCAGGAGCGGCGGGACATCGCCGAGGTTCCCGAGGTGCAGAAGGCCATTTCTGCCGCTGAAGAAAAGCTCGGCGACGCCGGGCGGGTCCTGGTCCGCTATTCGGGGACCGAGCCGCTGCTGCGTGTCATGCTCGAAGGGCAGGACAAGTACATGATCACCGAGATGGCCAATGATATCGGACGCGTCATCGAAGCCAGACTCGGCGGACGCGAGGCAGAGGGATAACGATGGCGAAGCTGGGAGTCAACGTCGACCATGTGGCCACCCTCCGCCAGGCGCGTCGGGTCTCCGAACCAGATCCGGTGACGGCCGCGGCCCTGGCCGAGCTGGCCGGCGCGGATGGCATCACGGTCCATCTGCGGGAGGACCGCCGTCATATCCAGGATCGGGACGTGGTCCTGCTGCGCCAGACGGTCAAGACCCGCCTCAATCTGGAGATGGCAGCCACCGACGAAATGGTAGCTATTGCTCTGGAAGTGCTCCCCGACTCGGTCACCCTGGTGCCGGAGAAGCGGGAAGAACTGACCACCGAGGGCGGGCTGGACGTGCGGCTTCACCAGCAGGTGGTTGCCAGACAGGTCGCGCGCCTGCGACAGAGGGGGGATCGCTGTCAGCCTCTTCGTCGATCCCGATCCCGACCAGCTCAGAGCGGCGAGGCAGGCCGGCGCCGACTTCGTCGAAATTCACACCGGGGCCTATTGCGAGACGAAAGACCCCCAGACCCGCGGGTCTGAGCTTGCCAAAATCGAGTCGGCCGTCCACGGCGCAAGGGAGCTGGGTTTGGGGGTCAACGCCGGCCACGGGCTCGATTACCGCAACATACGCGAGGTGGTCGCCCTTGGGGGCATCGAGGAGTACAACATCGGGCACAGCATCGTCTCCCGGGCCCTGCTGGTCGGCATGGAACGGGCGGTGCGGGAGATGGTTGCGCTGGTCCGGGGAGAATAGGCGATGAGCGTGGCCGGAATGGGGGTTGACCTGGCCCGCATCGGGCGTTTTCGTCGATTCCTCGAAGAAAGCCGCCTGAAGGTTCTCGACCGGCTCTTCACCGAAGGGGAAAAGGCCTATGCCCTGGCCCAGAAGGATCCTGCTCCCCACCTCGCGGCCCGCTTCGCCGCCAAGGAGGCCTTCCTCAAGGCCCTCGGGCTGGGCCTGAGAGAGGGGATTTCCTGGCAGGATATCGAGGTGGTGCGTGACAGCCTGGGGAAGCCGTCGCTGTGTCTGACCGGGAAAGCCGCCGAGATTGCCAGCCGGCGAAACTTGCTGGAGACCCATCTTTCCTACAGCCATGACGGGGATTACGCCATCGCCACCGTTATCCTGGAGGGGCCATGAAACTGCTGACCGCAACCGAAATGCAGGAGCTTGACCGCCGGACCATCGAAGAGGTCGGCATCCCGGGGATCGTTCTCATGGAAAATGCCGGCAGGGGGGCTGCGGACCATCTCTGCCGGCGCTTCGGCGACCTGTTTCCCGGGCCGGTGCTGGTGCTGTCCGGAAAGGGGAACAACGGCGGTGACGGCTATGTCATCGCCCGCCATCTGCTGAACCGCCGCTGGCAGGTGTGCACCGTCGTTCTAGCGCAGCGGGAGGCCGTCACCGGCGATGCCGGGGTCAACTTGGCGGCGCTTCTGAACTCGGGAGGGGACGTCGTCTTTGCGGGGGACGAGGATGCGCTCTCCCAATGCCTCGAGGCCCGAACCGACAGCCGCCTGGTCGTCGATGCCCTTCTCGGCACGGGTCTCTCCTCTGAGGTCCGGGGCGCCTACGCCCGGGCCATCGACTGGGTGAACCGTACAGGGGTTCCCACCCTGGCTGTGGACATTCCTTCCGGGATCGATGCCACCAGCGGGCAGGTCCTCGGGCGCTGCGTACGGGCGGCGCTCACGGTCACCTTCGCCTTCCCCAAGGTGGGGCACGTCGTTTATCCGGGCGCCGGGTTCATCGGAGACCTGGCGACGGTCGACATCGGCATTCCCTCTTTCCTGGCCGCGGAAACCTCAGACCGACACCTGCTTGTGGAGGCGGAGGAGGCCGCCGGGCTGGTGCCGGAGAGGCCCTCCGCCGGCCACAAGGGGACCTTCGGCCACCTGCTGGTCCTTGCCGGCTCCCTGGGCAAAACCGGGGCGGCGGCCATGACCGCCGAGGGGGGGATGCGGGCCGGAGCGGGACTGGTCACCGTGGCCTGTCCCCGGACGGTACAGAGGGTGTTGGAGATTAAGCTGACCGAAATCATGACCGAAACCCTGCCCGGCGATGAAGGGATCCTGAGCCCCATGGCCCATGAGAAAATCGTTCGTCTCTGGATGGACAAGGAGGCTCTGGCCCTCGGCCCCGGCTTGGGACAGGACCCCGGGACGGCCGACTTGGTTCGCCGCTTGGTGAGGGAGTGCCCTCTTCCTGTCGTTCTCGACGCCGACGGGCTCAACGCCTTGGCTTCCGACCCCTCGGTCCTTCTGGAACGCTCCGGCCCGGCCGCCGTCCTGACGCCCCATCCCGGAGAAATGGCCCGCCTGGTCGACGGCACGGTCCGGGAGGTGGAGGCAGACCGGGTCGGCGTCGCCTGTGAATTCGCCATGCGGTTCCGGGTCGTCCTCGTCCTCAAGGGGGCCCGGACGGTGACCGCCTTCCCCGACGGACGGGTGAGGATCAACGCGGGTGGCAACCCCGGCATGGCCAGCGGAGGCATGGGGGACGTGCTCACCGGCCTGATCGGGGGCCTGCTTGCCCAGGGAATGACCCCGAGGACGCCGCCGTCCTGGGCGTTTATCTTCACGGCCGCTCCGGAGACCGTCTCCTCGACCGTCTGGGGGATGCGGGCATGGCGGCCACCGACCTGCTGACGGAGATACCCCAGGCTCGAAAAGAACTTGTCGCCTTACCCTTAGGGCCTGCTGCTTGCTTGATGCCTGGCGCCATGAATGGCCTCACGATCGGAATTAATTGAAAGGAAATACCCTTTATGCTCAAAGCCAAGGACATCATGAGCCGGACAGTCCACTCGGTGACCCTCGATACCGGCGTGGAAGAACTCGCCCGCCTTTTCGTGGAAAAAGGGGTCAGCGCTATGCCGGTGCTCGACCGAGAGGGAAAACTTCAGGGCATCGTCACCGAAACCGATCTGGTGGAGCAGGACAAACCTCTGCACATTCCCACCGTCGTCTCCCTCTTCGACTGGGTCCTGTACCTGGAGAGCGAAAAGAATTTTCGGGAGGAAGTTCAGAAAATCACCGCCAGGAAGGTCGGCGAAATCTGTTCCACCGAGGTGGTCACCTGCTCCCCTGAGACCCCGGTCAACGAGGTCGCAGCCCTCATGGTCGAGAACAAGGCCCACCTTATCCCGGTCGTTGACTCCGACCGGGTCGTCGGGGTGGTCGCCCGGCTGGATATCATCCGTTCCATGGGGGGGTAGTCTTGCGGCAATGGGACGTCGTTACCGCCTCTCCCGGGGAAACCGGGGCACTGGGGCGATTCCTCGGCAAACTCATGAAGGGGCCGGCGCTTATCCTCCTTTCAGGAGAACTCGGCGCGGGCAAAACCTGCCTCATACAGGGGATTGCCCGAGGCCTGGGCGTCCCGGAGGATCAGCCGGTGACCAGTCCCTCCTATGCCCTGATGAACCACTACCGGGGGCGGCTCGATCTCTACCATTTCGACCTCTACCGTCTTTCCAACCCCGACGATGTGCTAGACTTGGGATTCGATGAGTATCTGGATGGAACGGGGGTCAAGGTAGTGGAATGGGCCGACCGTATTCCGGGACTCACTTCCGAGGGGCTTTACGTCCACCTGTCTTATCGGGACAACGACATCCGCGGAGTGGCTTTCCGGGCACGGGGAAAGGAGACGGAAGACCTCCTCGAAACCCTGGCAAGGCACTGGCGGCAGGGGAGGGAAAACTGATGAAAGAATTCGATATCGCCGTCATCGGCGGCGGGCCGGGCGGTTACACGGCGGCCATCAGAGCGGCCCAGAAGGGGGCCTGCGTCTGCCTGGTGGAGCGGGACAAGGTGGGTGGAACCTGCCTCAACCGCGGTTGCATCCCGACCAAGGCCCTGTTCAGCACCGCCAACCTGCTGCGGAAAATCCGGCAGGGGGAGAAGCACGGAATCCGGGCCGATGGACTGAGCTTCGATTTCGGCCGTGCCGACGAGCGAAAGAACGAAGTCGTGGGCAAACTGGTGGGCGGGGTGGAGCAGTTGCTCAAAGGGAACGGGGTGGAAATCTTTCGCGGGCATGGCTTCCTGGAGGGCCCCGGAAAGGTACGGATCCGGCGGGAGGATGTCACCGGCCATATTCGGGCCAAAAATATCATCCTTGCCACGGGCTCGCTGGCGGCCAGGCCCAAGGCCTTTCCCTTCGATGGGAAAAATGTTTTGACCAGTAATGAAATTCTTGCTATTAAAGAGCTTCCCGAAAGTCTTTTAATTATAGGTGGCGGCTATATCGGGTGTGAATTTGCTGGGATTTTTTCGGCTTTCGGTACTCGGGTGACGATAGTAGAACAGCTTCCCGAAATTCTTTCCCGTAGCGACCGCCAGGTGGTCCGGGAGGTGGAGAAATCCTTCAAGGACCAAGGCATCGAGATTCACACCGATACCTCGGTGGAGACCGTCGAGGTCGCTGAAGGCCAGGTTTCGGTCCGGATCTCGGGGGGGGGGACCCTTCAGGCCGAAAAGGTTCTTGTCGCCGTCGGCAGGGTTCCCAATGCCGAGAATCTTGGCCTGGAGGAAGCCGGGATAGCGTTGGAGAAGGGCGCCGTGGTCGTGGACGACCGGATGCGGACCTCGGTCGAAGGGGTCTATGCCATAGGCGATGTGACCAATATCATCCAACTCGCCCACGTTGCCTTCTACCAGGCGGAGATCGCCGTCGCTAACACATTGGGAGAGGATACCCGGGCCGATTACCGCGTCGTGCCGAGCACCATCTTCACTCTGCCCGAAATCGCCCAGGTCGGGCTGACCGAAGCCGAGTGCAAGGACAAGGGGCTGGAGTTCGAGGTGGGCCGCTTCTCCTACCAGGCCTCGAGCAAGGCTCTCTGCGACGGAGAAGCCCAGGGGATGGTCAAGATCGTCGCAGAGAAGGGGGGAGGAGGAGATCCTCGGCGCCTCCCTGGTGGGAGAGGAAGCCTCGACTCTTCTCGCCGAGGTGGCCGCGGCCATGCAGAGCCGCATGACCGCCGGCGAGCTCGGCCGGCTCATCCATTCCCACCCGACCCTGCCCGAAATGATCAAGGAGGCGGCGGAGGACACCGAAAGCCTCTCCATCCACAAGATGGGGCGTAGGGCGAAGGGGTCCCAAGGGGAGCAAATAGGCTGTTTGCGGCCGTCATCGGCCGCTTTTCCGCAAGAAGGAGGAAAAACCAATTATGGCCCTGGTTGTGCAGAAATACGGTGGAACCTCCATGGGGACCATCGAAAGAATTCGCAATGTCGCCCGTCGTGTGGCCAAGACCTACGACGACGGAAACGACGTCATGGTCATCGTGTCTGCCATGGCAGGGGAGACCAACAAGCTGGTTGCCCTTGCCAATGAAATGTGCGAGTTTCCCAGTGAGCGGGAGTATGACGTCCTCGTCGCCTCCGGGGAGCAGGTCTCCATCGCCCTGCTTTCGATGTGCCTGCAGTCGATGGGCTACAAGGCCAAAAGCTACCTCGGCCACCAGATTCCGATTCTGACCGACAATGTCTTTTCCAAGGCTAGGATTGAAAAAATCGACGACAAGAACATCCGCGAAGACCTGAAAAACGGGACGATCCTCATCGTCGCCGGCTTCCAGGGCATGGACCGGGAAGGGAACATCACCACCCTGGGCCGCGGAGGCTCCGATACGTCTGCGGTTGCGGTTGCGGCAGCAGTCAAGGCCGATGTCTGCGAGATCTACACCGACGTCGACGGGGTCTACACCACCGACCCGCGCATCGTCCCAGAGGCTTCCAAAATCGAGAAAATCTCCTACGACGAGATGCTTGAAATGGCCTCGCTGGGCGCCAAGGTGCTTCAGATACGCTCGGTGGAATTCGCCAAGAAATACGACGTCGTGGTTCATGTCCGCTCAAGTTTCAACGACAATCCAGGGACTCTGGTGATGAAGGAGGATGCCGATATGGAAACCGTTCTGGTTTCGGGAATTACCTACAACAAGGATGAGGCCAAGATTTCCGTCATGCGGGTACCGGACAAGCCCGGCATCGCCGCTCAGCTCTTTTCGCCCCTCACCCATGCCAACATCTCCGTCGACATGATCATCCAGAACGTCTCCCACGAGGGGTATACGGACCTGACATTCACCGTTCCCCAGACAGATTTCAAGAAAGCCCTCAAGATCGTCCAGGAGATGGCCAAAAACATCGGGGCAGGCGGCGTGATCAGCGATGAACACATTTCCAAGGTTTCCATTGTCGGCGTGGGAATGCGGTCCCATTCGGGGATTGCCAGCAAGATGTTCCAGACACTCTCCCAGGAGGGGATCAACATCCAGATGATCTCCACCAGCGAGATCAAGGTCTCCTGCGTGATCGACGCCAAGTACACCGAACTGGCGGTGCGGGTTCTGCACGATGCCTTCGACCTTGGCAAAAAGGAAGCCAGGCCCGAGTAAGGGCGCACGGCGTGCGCCCTCGCTGGATAAAAAATCAGGGCCGGCCCCAGCGCCGCCCCTGGACGCATAAAATCCGAGGAACGGAAAAATGAGCCTGATTAAGCTGTACGATACCACCTTGCGGGACGGCACCCAGGCCGAGGACGTATCCTTTCTGGTCGCCGACAAAATCCGCATCGCCCAGAAGCTCGACGAACTCGGCATTCATTACATCGAAGGCGGCTGGCCCGGTTCCAATCCCAAGGACATCGCCTTTTTCAAGGACATCAAGAAAGTTTCCCTGCGCCAGGCGAAAATCGCCGCCTTTGGGTCAACCCGCCGGGCCAACACGAGCCCTGACAAGGACAACAACATCCGCACCCTTGTTCAGGCCGAGCCCGACGCCGTCACCATCTTCGGCAAGACGTGGGACTTTCATGTCCACGAGGCCCTGCGGATCAGCCTGGAGGAAAATCTCGAGCTGATCTGACGATTCGCTGGCTTACCTCAAGGAGAACATCGGCGAGGTCATCTACGACGCGGAACATTTTTTCGACGGCTACAAGGCCAACCCCGAGTATGCCCTGAAGACCCTCAAGGCGGCGCAGGAGGCCGGAGCGGATTGCATTGTTCTTTGCGATACCAACGGAGGGACCCTCCCCCAGGAGCTTCCGGCAATCCTCGCCAAGGTGAAACAGACCGTTTCCACCCCTCTCGGTATTCACACCCACAACGACAGCGAGTGCGCGGTGGCCAACTCCCTGGTGGCCGTCGATAACGGCATCGTACACGTTCAGGGGACGATCAACGGTTTCGGCGAGCGTTGCGGCAACGCCAACCTCTGTTCGATTATTCCGTCCCTCCGGTTGAAAATGGGCCGGGAATGCGTCAGCGACGACCAGCTGGGACGCCTGCGCGAGGTTTCGCGCTACATTTTCGAACTGGCCAACCTGGTTCCAAACAAGCACCAGCCTTTCGTCGGCAACTCGGCTTTCGCCCACAAGGGAGGCGTGCATGTCTCAGCCATCCAGAGACATCCGGAAACCTACGAGCATATCCGCCCCGAGCGGGTGGGAAACGTTACCCGCGTCCTGGTCTCCGACCTCTCGGGCCGCTCCAACATCCTGGCCAAGGCCGAGCAGTTCAACATCAACCTCGACAGCAAGGACCCCATCACCCTGGAGATCCTCGAAGAGATCAAGGAGATGGAAAACAAGGGGTATCAGTTCGAGGGCGCCGAGGCCTCCTTCGAACTCCTCATGCGCCGGGCCCTGGGCACGTTGCGTCCGTATTTTTCAGTCATTGGATTCCGGGTGATCGACACCAAGCGCCACGAGGTCGAAAAGCCCCTTTCCGAGGCGACGGTTCAGGTCAAGGTGGGAGGCAAGATCGAACATACCGCCGCCGAGGGCAACGGTCCGGTCAATGCGCTGGACAATGCCCTGCGCAAGGCCCTGGAAAACTTCTATCCCCAGATACGGGAAATGCGGCTGTTCGACTACAAGGTCCGGGTTTTGCCGGCAGGAAAAGGGACCGCCTCGATCACCCGGGTGCTGATCGAATCGGGCGACAAAAACGAGCGATGGGGGACGGTGGGGGTCAGCGACAACATCATCGACGCTTCCTACCATGCCCTTGTCGACGCCCTTCAGTACAAACTGATCAAGGACCAGGAACGGTAGCGGGAGATGGGCAGCCGCCGGGGGACAGGTCTGCTTCTGGTCCTGCTGCTGCTATATTCAGGTTGGCAGGTGTACCGGGGGTCCTTCCGAAATTCGGAGGGACCCCCGTCCTTTTTTCTTGAAAACCGTTCAAACACTTCGGTATTCCTGGGAAAGTCCTTCCCCAATCCGGGGGTTCATCAATTTTATGACGGTATCAATTCACTGGACGTCATTAAAATGACAGATCTTTTCCCGGCTTCCGAGCTGTTGTCGGAGGAAGACCTTCTGGCTCCTCTGAAATCCGGTACGGCCCTGGAAATTTCCTGTGATAGTTTGAAAGTTGTCGAAATAAAAAGAAAATGGATGCCGGCCGGGCAGCGGATTGCCTTGGGTATCCCTCTCCATCCCGACCGGATGACTCTGAAGGACTGGGAAGTCCTGCCTGGAATCGGACCCCGTAGGGCGAAGGCTATCGAAAAGGACCGTCAAGATAATGGCGAATTCGGGTCTCTGGAAGGGCTGAGAAGGGTTCCTGGTATTGGCCCGGGACGAATCCGGGCCTGGAAAAAATTTTTCGAATAATTCCAACCAGGCTATAAGCAACTGAAAATAAAATGAAAAATCAAAGAGGATACGATTTATCCTCTTATTTTTACCCCTGGCTTCGGAAGCTGGCACGACTCCTGTAATAAGAAGACACTGTCAACGCGAACCCAAACCATGTTCCTATAAAAAACAGCCAAAGGGGGTACAAATGATGAAATGTCCCAAGTGTAAAGGGCGGATGTACGCTGAAAAGTTTTATGATTTCGTGAGGTCTTTCGACGCGTGGAAATGTTGCTCCTGCGGCGAGGTTCTCGACCCGACAATTCTGGCGAACAGGGCCCGCAATCACAACCTTTTCATCGGCTGATCATCCCTGAAGCTACGAACCGAAAGAGGCCGGGAATTTTTTCCCGGCCTCTTTCGTATCCTGCCCCTGCATTTCTCCTTTGGTCCCGGTTTGACATTCGCTCCGGTCCTGCTAGATTCGTTTCTATGGATTAACGGTTTTCATCAAGGAGGGAACATGCCCCTGGAAAAACCTCCGGTGAAGGATTGTACCGTCGGGAACTGTGCCTTCAACGCGGCCCGGCGTTGCCACGCCGGCTCGGTAACGGTCGGGGAAGAGAGCGGACCCGTGTGCGAAACCTTCCTTCCGGGGCCGGAAACGGCAGCGAGGAGCGCCGAAGAGGGAAGGGTCGAGGCCTGCCGGGTTTACTGGTGCCTGCGAAATCGGGACCTGGAATGCATCGCCTACTCGATCAAAGTACGCCCGTGGCAGGGGAAACCTCAGTGCCGCTCTTTCAAGAATCGCTACAAGGAAGCGACCAACTGACGGCTCCCGGTCGGGGCTCTGAAACCGAAGGTCACCAAAAAAGGAGACGGCCGCTATGGCTGAGGAAATTCGCGAGCGAGTCGACCATCTTTTGAGGCTGCTCTTTCCCCCCGAAGCCATGTTTCAGAAGTCCATGGACAAGGGGGAACTCTGCATTTCGGTCAGCTGGAGGCTCGGCATCCATCGCCTGGATAACTGGTCGAAGGAGATTCGCATCACCATTCCCCCCGAGGCGGTGGAACGGTACGGGAAGCTGAATGAAAAAGGACGGGCCAGGGCCAACGGCAACCTTGTTTCCTTCGTTCAGTTGAAGCTCGGCAAGTTCAATCCCCACCATGACCGGCCCCGTTTCCTTCTGCCTCCAGTGGAGGCCTGGGAGATGAAGTTCGAGGACCTGTTTCCTCCGAAGGCGGGATAGAGGGGGAGTTGGGGAGCGGGGAGGTGGGAAAGGGGCTTTCCCCATTTCCCGTCCTCACCATCTCTCCAACTTACCAGTTCACCATCTTCCTATCTCCCCGGTCTATCCTCCGTATAGAACCGTTCCCTCTTCCGCAGATAGTCCGAAACCCAGAACCGTTCTCCCAGCTGGGGAGCCAGCTTGTCCAACTCACCCACCAGCGCAGGCAAGCCCTGGCTGTCGGCCCAGCGGCAGAGCCCGCCCCGGAAGGGGGGAAAGCCGGTTCCGAAAACCATTCCCGTATCGACGTCCTCGGGGGTCGCCACCACTTTTTCTTCCAGGCAGCGGCCGGCCTCGTTCACCATCAGCAAAAGAAGGCGTCGCCAGTCGGCTTCCCCCGCTTTTCGTGTCGGTTGCAGTCCGAGCTGTGCGTCGGCCTCCGGATTCTGCTCTCGTGGTTTTCCGCCCTCATAGAGGTAAAACCCCTTCCCCCCCTTTTTACCCAAGAGATTTTTTTCCGCCGCCCCAGCAAAAAGCGGACTTGCCCGAAGATAGGGGAGGGCGCGGGCCAGGTGACTTCCAACCTCGGCAGCGATATCCATCCCCACCTCGTCGATCAGTCGAAAAGGCCCCATCGGAAGGCCGAAGCCGGTGGCATGTTCCTCGAGGGAGCGCCAGTCGACTCCCTCCCCGGCGAGAAGGCAGGCCTCGTTCAGGTAGGCTACAAGGATGCGGTTCACCAGAAACCCGGGCCGGTCGGCCACAAGAATCGGAGTCTTGCCCAGTTTGCGGCCGATTTCGAAAAGGGTGCCGGCGGTTCGGTCCGAGGTTTGCTCCCCGCGGATGATTTCCACCAGGGGCATGCGGTGGACAGGGTTGAAAAAGTGCATGCCGCCCACCTGCCCTGGCCGTTTCGCTGCCGACTGGAGTTCCGTCAGGGATAGCGCGGAGGTGTTGGAGGCGAAAATGGCCTCTTCCCGGAGCTTGCCTTCGACTTCCCGGAGCACCTCCTGCTTAACGGACATCTTCTCCACAACCGCTTCGACCACGAGGTCCACCTCGGAGAAGTCCTCGTACCCGGTGGTTCCGGTGATCAGCTTCATTTTTTCCTTTCCATCCTCCTCATTCCCGGAGCCTTTTGCCGATTGCCTGAGGAAAAGCTCTCTCGCCCGGGCCAGACCGGATTTCACCGCTTCCTGCCGGATATCATTTAGACGGACCGGGATTCCGCGTGAGGCGAAAAGTTGGGCTATCCCACCGCCCATGACGCCGGCGCCGAGCACCGCCGCCTCGCGGACCGGCAACGGTTCCGTCGAAAGACCGGAACCCTTTTTGGGCCTCTGGGAGAGGAAAAAGACGTGGATGAGATTTTTACACACGGGGCCGACGATCAACGGGCCCAGCTCCAGGGCCTCGATCTCCAGGCCTTTTTCGAGGGAGGTTTCCAGTCCGCGTCGGATGACCTCCAGGGCTTTCAGGGGGGCCGGATAATAGGGGCCGGCCTTTTCCCGGGTCTTTTTTTCGGCCTGCCGGAAGAGTACGTAACGGCCCAGGGGGTTCGCTTCCAGAAGCAGGTGCTTCCATCCACCCCGTTTGCGCTTTCTCGCATCCTGAAGATGGCTCGGGTCCAGTGCCGCTTCGCGTGCCAGCGCTTCGGCTTCATGGCGAAGCGCCTGCGCCGAGGTCATGCGATCCGCCAGACCGACGCCCACCGCTTCGGCAGCGTTTAGCTTACGGCCCGTCAGGATGATGTCCAGGGCCTTGGTTATGGAGATCAGACGCGGAAGCCTTTGGGTGCCGCCGAAGCCGGGAAAAATCCCGAGCTTGACCTCTGGAAGTGAGATTTCCGCATCTTCGGCCACGACCCGGAAGCCGCAGGCAAGGGCGAATTCCGTTCCGCCGCCCATGCAGTGCCCGTGTATCGCCGCCACTACCGGGAAGGGAAGTCTGCTCCAGCGCTGAAGGATCCGCTGACCTCTGCGGGCCTTCTCCGTCCCTTGCTGCGGGTCGGTAATGTCACGGAATCTCACCGACGTCGGCGCCGGCAATGAACCCTCCCCTTTGGGCACTGATGATCACCGCCCCCGTCAGGCCCTTTTCGCCCTCCAGTCTGGAGGCCGTCGTCTCGAGGTCAAGGAGAAAATCGGTGTTCAAAATATTGACTTTCGTCCCCTCAGCACCGAGAGTCACGATGGCCAGCCCGTCCCGAATTTCATAACTGACAAAATCTCCCATGAGGATCTCCCCGAAAGGCTTTTTTTAATGATATCGGTCGGCCGTAAAAGAGCAAGTATGCCGGAACATTCCTTCCCCCTGCATTGGCCGGCTTGCCAACGAGAAAGGAGTTGATACTATTTAAGGCCGAAACGGGGCAACATACCCTCCTGCAATCGACGAGGATTGAACGATGAAGACGAAAAAGGAGAGGCACCTGCTGGAGCCCGGAGAACTTCTGTCTATGTACCGGTATATGGTGCGCATCCGGGAATTCGAGGAATCCTGTCCCAAGCTTTACTCCCAGGGTAAAATGGGTGGTTTTCTCCATCTCTACAGCGGCCAGGAAGCGGTGGGGGTGGGCGTGGCTCATGCCATGCACCAGGATGACTACATGATCAGCGCCTATCGGGAACACGGCCTGGTCATAGCCAAGGGCGAGCCTCCGAAGTACGTTATGGCCGAACTTTTCGGCAAGGCTACCGGGGTTTCAAAAGGCAAGGGCGGCTCGATGCACATGTTCGACCCGGACATCCGCTTTATGGGCGGTTTCGGCATCGTCGCCGGGCACCTTCCCCTGTCAGTGGGGATGGGGTATTCCATCAAGTACCGCGGCAGAGACGAGGTCGTCCTTTGCCTGTTCGGGGACGGAGCCACCAACCAGGGGGTCTTCCATGAAGCGATGAACATGGCGGCGCTGTATCATGTGCCGGTCGTCTTTCTCTGTGAAAACAATCAGTACGGAATCGGCACCAGCGTTGCCAGGGCCAGTGCCGTGGAGGAGTTGTACAAGAAGAGCTGCGCCTATGAAACCCCTGGCCTCAAAGTGGACGGCATGGACGTCCTGGCCGTCTACGAGGCCGTGCGCCAGGCGGTCCAGAGGGCACGGGAGGGGGGCGGTCCGACCTACATCGAGGCCGTGACTTACCGATTCCGCGGTCATTCCATCTCCGACCCGGGAACCTATCGCAGCGAGCAGGAAAAGAAGATCTGGCAGGAGCGCGATCCCATCCCCAATCTTTCCCAGCGACTGATCAGGGAGGGGCACGCTACCCGGAAGGAGGTCGAGGCCATCGATGAGGAAGAGAAAAAACTCATCGAGGAAGCTATCCGCTTTGCCGAGGAGAGCCCCGATCCCCATCCCGAAGAACTTTGGAATGATCTCTACGTCGAATATTGAACTCCAGGGGAACTGTCATGCCTAGCATAACCTGTCGCGATGCTTTGAATCAGGCCATTCACGAAGAGATGGCCCGGGACGACACGACCTTTATCCTCGGGGAGGATGTGGGGCTCTACGAAGGTTCTTTCAAGGTAACCCGTGGGCTTCTGGCCCGCTATGGTGACCTGCGGGTGATCGACACCCCGATTTCCGAAGCGGGAATCGTCGGCTTCGCCTGTGGCGCGGCCATCACCGGGCTGCGCCCGATTGTGGAACTGATGACCATCAACTTCGGCATACTGGCTATGGATCAGATCATGAACCATGTCGCCGTCTCACGCTACATGTTCGGCGGCCAGGTCAAGGTCCCTCTCACCATCCGCGCGCCCGGAGGCGCCGGCAACCAGTTGGGGGCTCAGCATTCCCATTCCCTGGAGGCTATGTTTCTCCATTGCCCCGGGCTGCGTGTCGTGGCGCCGTCGGTCCCGGCCGATGCCAAGGGACTGCTGAAGAGCGCCATCCGCAGCGACGACCCGGTAATGTTCATCGAACACGAAGGTCTTTACGGCACCAAGGGAGAGGTCCCCGAAGGCGAATACACGATTCCCCTGGGAGTTGCGGACGTCAAGCGCAAGGGCAAGGACGTGACCCTCATCGCCCTCTCGCGAATGGTCTACGTCTGTCTGGAGGCCGCCGAAAAGCTGGCCGAAGAGGGAATCGATGCCGAGGTTCTCGACCTCAGGTGCCTGAATCCCCTCGATATGCCGGCCGTTCTGGAGTCCGTGAGCAAGACCCGACGGGCGGTCACCGTGGAGGAATGCTGGCTTACGGGGGGCTGGGGTGGGGAGATCGCCGCCCGGATCATGGAACAGGTGTTCGACGAACTCGATGGTCCGGTTCTGCGGGTCGGAAGCGCGGACGTGCCTATGCCATACAACAAGAAGCTGGAACAGGCGGCCATTCCCTCGGTCTCCAGCGTCCTGGAGCGGGTGCGTGAACTTCTCTGACGGGGACTTTACGGAGAGAGGGCAGGGAAAAACCAAGCCCGGTGCTGCCTTCCTCGATTCTCTTTTGATGCAAACGGATAGCGATACGCAAATTTGAACGCCAACCCAGGGGGTCGATTGATGGCTACCGAGATTACCATGCCCAAATTGAGCGATACGATGGAAGAGGGCACCATCCTCAAATGGCGGGTCAAGAAAGGCGACCGGATATCCAAGGGGGATATCATTGCCGAGGTGGAAACCGACAAGGCGGCCATGGAGATGGAGGCCTTCGACGACGGCACGGTTTCCGAAATCAAGGTCGAAGAGGGAGAGACGGTCCCGGTAGGGACGGTCATCGCCGTGCTCTCGGCTGTTGAAGCGGCGGAGGCTGAAGCCGAAGAAAAGGAAACACCGGAAAAATCCGAACAGGAAAAGCCGAAGGAGAAAAAGGCCGCCTCCGAAAAGGAAGCCAAGGCCCCCGAGAGGGTTGAAGAAGAGGCCGCTCAGGCCGAAGAGGTCAAAAGAGAGAAGGAAAAAGAGTCAGAGCGAGAAAAAAAGAAGGAAAAGGAGAGAGCAGTTTCCGAGGAAAGGCCCGAAAAAGACCTATACGCCTTTCCCTTGGGGAGGGGGCTGACAGCGTCTCCATCTGCCCGCAGACTCGCCAGGGAAAGGGGGATTGAATCTTCGTCGGGTCCGGGGAAGCGGACCGGGGGGGAGGATCGTCACCGGGGATGTCGAGCGGGCCGGAGAAGGTCCGGCAAAAGGGGACGAAGCTCCCGGTGGGGAAGAGGAGCAAAGGAGGGAGCCCTCTAAAAAATCGGTCAAAATCCGGCGGATCGTCGCCCGTAAAATGGTCGAGAGTTGGCAGAATATCCCCCATTTTTTCGTCACGGTAGCGGTGGATATGACCGACGCGATCCGTTTCCGGAAGGATCTCGGCGGCAAGCATAAACGATTTTGTCCTCATCGCCACCGTGCGCTCCCTCAAGGAGCATCCCTGGGTCAACAGTCACTGGGTGGACGGAGAAGCCGTCGAACAGAAATCGATCAACATTGCCATGGCGGTGGCCACCGACCGGGGACTCTACAACCCGGTCATCAAGGACTGTGCGGGGCTTTCCCTGAAGGAAATCAGCCGCCGGGCCTCCGAACTGGGCAAAAAGGCCCACCAGGGCAAACTGAGCCAGGAAGACCTGGAAGGGGGGACCTTTACCGTGTCCAACATGGGGATGCTGGGGGTGGAGGCTTTCAGCGCCATCATCACCCCTCCGCAGGCCGCCGTACTGGCGGTGGGTACGGTGAAGGGGGAGATCGTCATCGACGAGCACGAAGAACCGGTCATCGCGCCCATATTGCGACTGACCCTTTCGGCCGACCATCGCACCCTGGACGGCGCCGATGCCGCAGAGTTTCTGGGGACCCTGAAGAGTTATCTGGAAGCCCCGGTAACGCTGCTGAGCTGTAACGACGGAAAGGGGAGGTAAGGGAGTGGAGAAATTTCGACTTTCTGCAGAAGACCTGAGCTGGCGCTGTGATCCCGCCCAATTCGAATTCGAAACCACGAGGGAACTGCCCCCTCTCGAGGGAACCATCGGTCAGGACAGGGCGCTGCAGGCCATCGATTTCGGCCTCGGCATCAAGAACGACAATTTCAACATTTTCGTTCTGGGAGAACCGGGAACCGGCCGATCCTCTACCGTTCGGAAGATTTTGAAAGCCCGGGCCAAGGGCGAGCCTGTTCCGGACGACTGGTGCTACGTCCACGGCTTCGACGATGAGAGCCGGCCAAAGAATTTTCATCTGCCCGCCGGCAAGGGAAAGGAGCTGCAGAAGGACCTTGAACACCTCGTCTCCCGGCTTGGCGATGAGATCCCGAAGGTTTTCGAGGGCAAGGAGTACGAGCAGCAGAAGAGTCAGATTGCCCAGGAATATCAGGAAAAAAACAAGAAGCTCTTCCAGGGAATGGAGGAAGAAGCCAACAGAAAGGATTTCCTGGTCCAGCGCACCGTCAGCGGACTCGCCCTTGTTCCCACCAAGGATGGACATCCCCTCTCCCAGCAGGAATACGAGGACCTCCCCGACGAGGAAAAATCTTCCATCGACCAGAGGGGGAGTGAGCTTCAGGAAAAGCTGAACGACGTCCTTCGCCAGGTGCGGGAGAAGGAAAAGAAGATGCGCGAGGCCATCGCCGAGATGGAAAAGAAGGTCCTTTTTTTCTCCATCGGCCACCTCTTTGATGAGCTGGGGGAAAAGTACAGCGAGTTCGACTGCGTCAAGGAGCATTGTGAAAATTGTCAGAAAGATATCCTGAGCCGTATTGACGAGTTCAGGCCGTCCTCCGGTCCCCAGATCAATATCCCAGGCCTCAAGATGGGACAGCAGGAGCCCTCCTTCGACCGCTACGGGGTCAATCTTTTTCTGGACAACAGCGAACTCGACGGCGCGCCGGTGGTTTACGAGGCCAACCCGACCTATTTCAACCTGTTCGGACGCATCGAACACATCATCCAGATGGGCAACGCCGTCACCAACTTCACCATGATCAAGCCCGGCGCCCTGCACCGTGCCACCGGAGGCTATCTCATCCTCGACTGCCGGGAAGTGCTGATCAACCCCTTTTCCTACGAGGCTCTCAAGCGCTGCATCCGCAACAGCGAGATCAAGATTGAGGACATGGCCGAACAGTTCCGCCTGATCGCCACCGTTTCCCTCAAGCCGATGCCCATCCCCCTTGGCTGCAAAATCATCATCATCGGGACCCCCCTTCTCTACTATCTGCTCTACCAACTGGACCAGGACTTCCGGAAATATTTCAAGGTCAAGGCCGACTTCGACCGGATGATGAAAAACACGGCCGAAAATATCCGCCAGGTTGCCAAGTTTGTTTCCGCCCAGTGCCAGGAAGAAAAACTCTTGCACTTCGACCCCACCGGGGTGGCCCGGGTAGTGGAATATGCCAGTCGCCTCATCGAAGACAAGCACCGGCTCTCATCGCGCTTTCTGGATATTGCCGACATCATTCGCGAGGCCGCCTATTATGCCCAAGTCGACAAGCGGGATCGGGTGAGCCGCAACCACGTCGAACAGGCTGTCGAGGCGAAAATCTACCGCTCCAACAAGATGGAGGAGCGGATCCAGGAACTGATCGATGAGGAAACTCTCCTGGTCGATACCGAAGGGGAGGTGGTGGGCCAAGTCAACGGACTCTCCGTCTATCTGCTTGGGGATTACTCCTTCGGCAAACCCTCAAGGGTGACGGTGCGCACTTTCCTCGGCAAGGGGGGCGTCATCAATATCGAGCGGGAGGCCAAACTCTCCGGTCCGATCCACGACAAGGGAGTTCTGATTTTGTCGGGATTTCTCGGTGACCGTTTTGCCCAGGACAAGCCCTTGTCCCTGGCGGCTTCGGTCTGTTTCGAGCAGTCCTATTCCGGAATCGAGGGAGACAGCGCCTCCTCCACCGAACTCTACGGGCTGCTATCCTCTCTCGCCGGGGTGCCCCTGAAGCAGGGAATAGCCGTCACAGGGTCGGTCAATCAGCGAGGGCAGGTTCAGCCCATCGGGGGAAGCAACGAAAAGATCGAGGGGTTTTTCACGGTCTGCAAGGCCAAGGGGCTGACCGGCAGCCAGGGGGTCATTATCCCGGTGCAGAACGTGAAAAACCTCATGCTCAAGGATGAGGTCATCGAGGCCGTCCGGGCGGGCAACTTCCACCTCTGGGCCGTCGGGACGGTGGACGAAGGGATCGAAATTCTCACCGGGACTGCCGCCGGGCAACGGCAGGAGGACGGCTCCTGGCCCGAGGGCACCGTCAATTTCCTGGTGGACAAGCGGCTTCGGGAGATGGCCGAGTCTCTGCGCCGCTTCGGACCGGCCAGGAGCAACAACGACAACAAATAATCTCCCTTCTACTTGCGTGGGATGCGTTTCGCCAGGGCAGGGGCCGAGGGCTCCTGACTTTTTTCATTCCCCTTGCCTTTTAATTCTCCTCTGTGATGAAATACCTCGGAAATGAAACCAAATCATTCCGATATAAAGGAGAATAAAAAGGTGCTCAACCGTTGCTCAGGTTCAAGATTTGCCACCCCGGAACGGGCTCCTCGGGAGGACCTCCGGCGCCAGTGCGACTACTTCTCCAGCGACCGGATCGTCAGGCCGCTTCTCGATGCGGTCCCCACCCTCCTTGCCATTCTCAACCGCCAGCGCCAGATTGTGTACGCCAACAAGGCCCTGTTCGATTTCCTGGATGTCCCGCAGGAGGTCATGATCTTCGGGCAGCGCCCCGGTGAAGCCTTGGGATGCCTCCATGCTTTTGAAAACGAGGGAGGCTGCGGCACCTCGGAGGCCTGCAGTACCTGCGGTGCCGTTCTGGCCATCCTGGCCGGGCTGCGCGGAAAAAGGGACGTCCGTGAATGTCGGATGATGCGGAAAAACGGCGGCAGAGTGGAGAATCTCGACCTTATGGTGTGGGCGACCCCTTTTTCCTACACGGAGGAGGAGTTTACCGTCTTTTCCGTCACCGACATCAGTCACGAAAAACGCCGCCAGGCGTTGGAGCGGATATTCTTCCACGATATTCTCAATGTTGCAGGGAGCGTGCGCGGCTTCGCCGAGGTGCTGAAGACCTACCGGCCGGAAAACAGGGAAGAGATTTATGACCTGCTGTATCAGGCGGCAGACCAGATCATCGATGAAATCCAGGGGCAAAGAACCCTGCTCGACGCCGAAAACGGAGAGCTGAGGGTCTCCCTCGAAAAGGTCGGGTCGCGGAGTTTTCTCGAACGGCTGGTGGAAATCTACCGACGCCAGGAGGCCGCCGAGAAGCGCCGCCTTGCTCTTGATCCGGACAGCCAGGATATTCCCCTCATCAGCGACCGGACTCTTCTGGGGAGGGTTGTGGGCAACATGGTGAAAAATGCCCTTGAGGCCTGCAGGCAGGGGGAGACGGTGACCGTCGGCTGCCGCGAGAAGGGGGGCTTCATCGAATTCTGGGTCCACAATCCCGGCTTCATCCCCCAGGAAGCCCAGTTGCAGATTTTCAACCGCTCCTTTTCCACCAAAGGTCAGGGGCGGGGGCTGGGAACCCACAGCATGAGGCTTCTGAGCGAATACCTGGGGGGAAAGATCTCCTTCGTGAGCACCGAAGAGAGGGGGACGGTCTTTCGCGCCATTTACCCTATTCGGGCTCCTTTTACGGTCTGAGGACTCGCCTCCCGGAAAAGCTTCGGCCGACACGCTATCCGAAAAGTCGTTACTTCCTGCCCGTTCCCCGACCTCTTTGGGACGAATCCAAAGCTTAAGGTATAGGGACCACGAATACCGGTCGCCTGGTCTTGCGCAGCACCTTCTCCGCCGTGCTTCCGAGAAAGGCGTATTCCACGGCGCCCTTGCCGTGGGTGCCCATGACGATCACGTCGACGTCCAACTGGTCGGCTCTTTGAAGAATCATGGCCACCGGGTTTCCATGAAGCACCTCGATGGACGCCACGCGCTGAAGGTCCTCGGGGTGGTCGGTCAATTCTTCCTCGGCGAATTTTTTCAACTCCTTCCTGAGCTCTTTCCGGGCGGCCTCCTCGTGCTCGGTTTCAAAGCGGTCGAGACTCCCCTTGGCCATCAGGGCCGAAATATAGCTGCGCATGGAGGCGTCCACCTCGGGGACCACGTGAAGCAGGTGGAGTTTCGCCTTGTTTCGCCTCGCCATCATGACGGCGTGCCTGAAGGCGTTTGCCGCGTTGTGGCTCAGGTCTGTGGCAACGAGTATGTTACGGTAATTGGGCAACATGCCATTCTCCATTATGGGGGTGTGAAAAGGGGTTGCTCAGGGGCCCACCCCTTCACCCGGGACTTCGGTGCATTGCCATAAAGAAAGGGGAGGCGCGAAGCCTCCCCTCGATGCTCCACTCGGAACTGGATTATTTGGCAGGAGCCGTTTCGCCGGCGGCCATGGCCCCTTCGATAAGATCCTTGCCGATGCTGTCGTAGAATTTCGGGTAGATGGATACCAGCTTGGCTTTCCAGGCCTTGCGCTGCTGGGGGGTCAGTTCATGGATGGTGGTGGTGCCGGCGGCCTTGATTTCTTTAAGGTACTTAACGTCCATTTCCTGGGCCAGTTTGTCGCCGTATTCAGTGGCTTCCTTCATGGCCTGGGTGATGAGGGCGCGCTGGCCGTCGTCGAGCTTTTTCCAGAAGAGTTTGTTGGTGACCACCATGTAGCCGAGATAGCCGTGGTTGGACAGGGTCAGGTCCTTCTGCACTTCGTAGAATTTTTTGGTGTAGAAGTTGGAGAGGGGATTCTCGCAGGCATCCACGACCCCCTGTTGAAGGGCGCTGTAGACCTCGGAGAAGGGAAGCACCTGCGGGTTGGCGTCGAGGGCCTTAAACTGGGCCTCAAGAACCTTGGAGGACATGATGCGGAATTTCAGGCCGGCAGCGTCTTCGGGTTTGATCAGGGGCTTGTTGGCGGAGAGTTCCTTGAAGCCGTTGTCCCAATAGGCCAGGCCGACCAGGCCTTTTTTCCCACCATATCGAGGAGTTTCTGGCCGACTTCGCCGTTGAGCACCTGGTGCAGGTGGTCGACGTCGTTGAAAAGGAAGGGCAGGTCGAAAAGCTCGAGCTGGGGGACGAAACTGGTGAATTTCGAGAAGCTCGGGGCTGCCATCTGAATGGCGTTCATGGAAAGGGCCTCGAGGGCTTCCCGGTCGTCATAAAGGGATGCATTGGGATAGACTTCGACCTTGATGGCTCCGTGGGAGCGCTCTTCGACCAGTTTTTTAAAGTACTCGGCCGCCTGCCCCTTGGGGGTGTCGACGGCGACCACGTGGCTGAACTTGATGACGATGGGGCCGGCAAAGGCCGTGGATGCTGCCAGCAGAACTGCCATCAAACCAGCTAGAAAACCGAACTTGCGCATTGTTTCCTCCTCTTCAGGTGTTGTTGGGGGCCGCCGGAATGACGACATCCGTTTCTTGTTGGAATACGCGATATTGTCTTCTTCGACCGGCGCATGATCCCGAAGCTTAACCGCCGTACATCAGATGCGGAAGCCACAGGGAGATGGCCGGGACATAGGTCAGGATGATAAGACCGACAAGCAGGGCCAGGAACCAGGGGAACGACGCCTTGACCACATCGCCCAGTCCCAGGCCGGAAATGCCGCTGGCAACGAAAAGGTTCAGCCCCACGGGCGGCGTCAGCATCCCGATCTCCATGTTGACGGTGATGATGACGCCGAGATGGATGGGGTCGATGCCGAGCTTCATGGCTACGGGGAAGATCAGCGGCGCGATGATCATGATGAGGCTGGAGGGCTCCATGAAGTTGCCGGCCAGCAGCAGCAGCAGGTTGACGAAGATCAGGAATGTGACCTTGCTCAGGTGCATGCCGATGATCCACGCCGCCAGCTCCTGGGGAATCTGCTGGATGGTGAGCAGGTAGGCGAAGAGCATGGCGTTGGCAATGATGAACATGATCATCGCCGCGGTGGCGGCCGAAGCTTTGATGATTTCGGGAATCTGTTTCCAGGCAAGGTCCCTGTAGATGAACTTGACGACGAAGAATCCATACACTGCCGAGACGGCTGCCGCCTCGGTAGGGGTGAAGAGTCCGCCGTAGATCCCTCCGATGATGATGACGACGACGAACAGGCCCCAGATGGCGTCCTTGAAGGAAACCCAGACCTCCCTCCATGAGGCGCGCTGCCCGTGTTTGAAGCCCCCTCTGACGGCGGCGATGTAAGTGACTACCATCAGCATGCCGCCGAGGAAGATTCCGGGGACGACCCCTGCCATGAAGAGTTTGCCGATCGACTGGTCGACCGTGACCCCGTAGACGATGAGGATAATGGAAGGCGGAATCAGGATCCCCAGCGAGCCGGAGCAGACGATGGAGCCGACCGAAAAGCTGTCGCTGTAGCCGTCGTCGCGGATCGCTCCGATCATGATCGATCCGATGGCGGCCACCGTTGCCGGCGAGGAGCCGCTCACCGCGGCGAAGATGATGCAGGCGAAGATAGCCGACATCGGCAGGCCCCCCGGCAGGTGTCCGACCAGGGAGCGGGCGAAACGGATGATCCGCTTGGCGGCTCCGCCCTGGGAGAGAAAGTTTCCCGCCAGCACGAAAAGGGGAATCGCCATCAGGGCGAATTTGTCGAGAGAGGTGAACATTTTCTGGGCGATGATCAGGGTTGGCTGATCGGTGAAAAGCAGAAGGGTGACCGTGGTTGAAAGCCCCAGGGCCACGGCAATGGGAACCCCGAGCAGGAGAAGCCCGAAAAGCAGTCCGAAGAGAGTCAGGGTATCCATCGTTTCAATGCTCCTTCATGACCATGTTGTAGCTGAACTGGTCTGCAGGGATCCTCAAGGTTCTGATAATCTTCAGCAGGACCTGATAGGAGGCGATCGTCATGGTGATTGGCACGCACAGGTAGATAATCCAGAAGGGGAGTCTCAGGTCGACCGAAATCTGTTCCAGCTGATAGTTGAAAAGGCAGAAGTTGTAGCCCCACCAGATCAAGGCGACAAGGTAAACGAGAATGACGATCAGGCTGAAGCAGAGAACCACTTTCGCTACTTTCGGTTTAAGCTTCTGTATTACGATGGTCACCCCGAGGTGCATACCGATCTTGAAGCCGTAGGCGGCCCCGAACAGGGCGCTCCAGATGAAGAGGTAGGACGTCAGCTCCCCGGCCCAGCTCAGCGACATGTTGAACACGTAACGCAAAACCACGTTAACGAAGGCCACTAACGTCGCCAGTGACATGGTAATCATCATCACGGTGGTGCTGAATGTCTCAAGGTATCGATCGAGTTTTTCAAATAAGGGAATCATCGGAATCGTTGGCCTTTCAGAAATTGAGGTCGGGTCTTCCGCCTTATCGTCCAGCCGGGCCGGGGGAGGCGCCGGCGGGGTCGGGTCGAGGGTCACTTCCTCCGAAAAATTGACCACTTGGGCCCGCTTTGCAGTCTCCTTTCCTGGTTGCGGGGTATTTTAAACAACTGTTTTAAAAATGATGTACAGCTTCAATTTGCAAACGAGATGCCATGTGCCGGAAGTCCGGGTGTAGCGTAGGAACCGAGCTTAAGCCCCTTGAAATACGGGAAACTCGGAAAAGCTGCAGTTTAAAGCCTCAGGCGGGTTTCGGCCTTCACGGGGTGGAAATGGCGGAAATCGGCCATAACCGTATGCGCTGACTGGGAGGGCTAAAATCTGGCTTGGGAGTTGGCGGAGAAGCGCGAGGCTTCGATGGGCGGGGCGGACTCCGATGCGTTCGTAAAAAGAGACCACGGGCCTGAGGGTTGATGGCGTCGCAAAAAGTCCGCCCTTCAGCGTTACGGTGGTTTTTCGGGACCTCGACCTACCTGGTGCAGGCCTTCGCTCCTGAAAAACCACCAGGCCTTGTAGGACGAAATTTTTGCTTAGCCACCCCAGAAATTTTTGCGAGAGCATCATGGTTGGGAGCGCTGTGTCGTTGAGGCTTGACTTTGCTCGGCGTTTTTTTGAAGATAGCCTCACTGACTGCCCCCTGGAAGGACCGGGGGGACGCCAACCCAAACCTCCGGAAAAGTGGAACCTTCATGAAGAAAACCTTTCTAGCTCCGGCCAAGATCAATCTGTGTCTGCATGTCCTGGGCAAGCGGCCCGATGGTTATCATGACCTTTCCATGGTCATGCAACGTGTCTCTCTCTTCGACCATGTCGAAATCTCCCTGACCAGGAAAAAAGAGGTCCGGGTCCTGTGTCCAGGGGTGGAATTGCCGCCGGGAGACGAGAACATCGCGGGCCGGGCGGCCCGGAGGATGCTGGAGTTGGCCGAGGTGGAGCGGGGCGCTCTGGTGACCATCGACAAGCGGATCCCCGTGGCTGCGGGGCTCGGTGGGGGGTCTTCCGACGCCGCAGCGGTTTTTCTGGGACTCAATGACATGCTTGCCCTGGGCCTTTCCCGCCAGAGGTTGATGGAGGAGGGCGCGCGCCTCGGGGCCGATGTGCCCTTCTTTATTTTCGGAGACCCCGCCCGGGCCACCGGCATCGGCGATTGCCTCGAGAAAATCGACGGATTGCCGGCCGTCTGGTACGTTCTTGTCAACCCCGGAGTGGCCGTCTCAACCGCCTGGGTTTACCAAAATTTAAGGTTGACATCCTCCGGGGATGGCATTAAACTGCCGGGGTTTCCCAGGACGACGAAAGAGTTGTCCGCCTTCCTGCACAATGATCTCGAGGCCGTCACCGCCGGACGGTTCCCGGTCATCAACGAGATTAGGGAGAAGCTCATCAGCCTCGGCGCCGTCGGTTCGCTCATGTCCGGAAGCGGTCCCACGGTTTTCGGGGTCTTTGAGGTCGAAGCGGCCGCCAGGCAGGCCGCCGAAGTTCTTCGGGCGGAAGCCGGCTGGCGGGTGTTCGTCGTTCATTCGTTGGCTTCCGACGGCTAGTCATCTGTCTTATTGGGGCGTCGCCAAGAGGTAAGGCACCGGATTTTGATTCCGGCATTCCCAGGTTCGAATCCTGGCGCCCCAGCCACAAATCATTTCAACCTCTCCGGCATGGCGCCGGTTCCTGTTTCGGAATGAAGGCGGCCCGCGGGTCGAAGGGGGCGTTCCAATTACTCGATTAGGTCATGGTGTTTCCATGACCTACAGTTTTTCTTGGCAGGCTGAGAAAAGAAGGAAAGAAGGGTTCGCAGTGGACAAACTCAAGATTTTTTCGGGAAACTCCAATATCCCCTTGGCACGAGAAATATGCGGGCATCTGTCGGTGCCTCTGGGCAATGCCAAGGTCAGGACCTTCTCCGATGGGGAGATCATGGTCGAAATCGGGGAGAACGTTCGGGGGCGGGATGTCTATATCATCCAGTCCACCTGTGAGCCTTGCAACAATAACCTGATGGAATTCCTGGTGATGACCGATGCCCTGAAGCGAGCCTCGGCCGCCAGGATTACCGCTGTTATCCCCTATTTCGGTTATGCCCGGCAGGACCGAAAGGTTGCTCCCCGTACCCCGATCACCAGCAAACTGATCGCCGACCTGATTTCCACCGCCGGCACGAGCCGGGTTCTTACCATGGACCTGCATGCCGGCCAGATTCAGGGATTCTTCAATATCCCGGTGGACCACCTCTACGCGGCGCCCGTCATCCTTCAGCACATCAAGGAGCGTTTTTCCGGTCAGGTGGTGGTGGTGTCGCCCGACGCCGGGGGAACCGAAAGAGCCCGGGCCTTCGCCAAGCGGCTCAATGCGGGGCTGGCCATCATCGACAAGCGTCGCAGCGGGCCCAACGTGTCCGAGGTGATGAACATCATCGGCGACGTGGAGGGGCAGACATGCATCATTGTCGATGATATGATTGACACCGCCGGTACCCTCTGCCAGGCTGCCGGCGCGCTCCGGGAGAAGGGGGCCGCAGAAATTTTCGCCTGTGCGACCCACCCGGTGCTGAGCGGCCCGGCCTTGGAGCGCATCAACCAGAGCTGCCTGACGGAGGTGGTAGTCACCAACTCCATCCCACTGGGTGACAAGCTCAAGGATTGCCCCAAGCTGCGGACCCTGTCCGTGGCCGAGCTGCTCGCCGAAGCCATCAGACGAATCAACGGAGACGAGTCGGTGAGCTCCCTTTTTGTGTAGGGAGACTCGCCGGACAAGGTATTAATTTATCAACTTAACAACTGGAAAAGTTATCTCGGAAATGGAGGAATCAATACATGGCACAAGCTGAACTTAACGTCACCCTGCGGGAACGAGTCGGCAAGGGCGGCGCCCGGACCCTTCGCCGTCAGGCCCTTCTGCCGGCCGTCGTTTACGGCAAAGGCATGGAGCCGTGCGCGATCACCGTCGAGCCCAAGCAACTGCAGGTGGCGATCGATACCGAGGCCGGTTGGAATACCCTGTTTACCCTGAAAGGGGAAGGGGTCTTCGACGACAAGATTGTCATCCTCAAGGACATGGACCTCGACCCCATTCGCCGGGAACCTCTGCACGCTGATTTTCAGGCCATCGATATCCATCAGGCTGTCCATGTGCTGGTACCACTGCATCCCGTCGGCAAGTCCGAAGGGGAGAAGCTCGGCGGCAACCTTCAGGTGATTCGTCACGAACTGGAGGTGTCCTGTCTTCCCACGGCCATCCCCGATGCCATCGAGGTCGATGTGACCGCCCTGATGATCGGCGACGTCCTGCACGTGAACGACATCGTTCTGCCTGTAGGAGTGAAGGCTCTTCATGACGTGAACTTCACCGTGATTACCGTTACAGGACGCAAGGGCGAGGAAGCCGAAACTCCGGCCGAAGGCGAAGAGCCGGCTGAGGCTTGAACGTCGGTTTGAAACTCGTCGTCGGACTTGGAAACCCGGGGGAACAGTACGCCCGAACCCGACATAACATCGGCTTTATGCTCGCCGAACGGCTGGCCTCTGAGGCGGGAATAACTCTGAAGCGCAAGGGCCATCAGGGCCTCTACGGCACCGGCAGGATTTCCGGACATGAGGTGACGGTCCTCCTGCCCCAGACTTTCATGAATTTGAGCGGGGTCAGCGTGGGCTCCGCATGCAAATCCCTCGGAATCGCACCGGGGGATTTGATCGTGGCCCACGACGACATCGATCTTCCTTTCGGTACATTGCGGATCAAGGTTGGGGGCGGGCACGGTGGCCATAACGGTATCCGAAGCATCCGCGCCACCCTAGGAACCGGTGATTTTGTTCGGGTCAAATTGGGGGTCGGACGGCCGCATCCCGACGGGGATGTGGCGGGATATGTCCTGAGCCCCTTTTCGGCCATGGAACGTAGCAGCCTCGAGGATGTGTTGACGAATTCGGCCAAGGCCGTGGAAACCATCATTTCTCAAGGGACGCAGCAGGCCATGAACGAATTCAACAACCGGGACTTTCCAATCTAAAAGGGAGGGAAACAACGCAATGGAACTTCAGATGTACGCTCCGATTCTGGGGGTGGTGGGCTTTGTGATCGCCGTGGTGATCTACAATGTAATCAAAGCCCAGCCCGTCGGAAACGCCACGATGAAGGAAATCTCCGAAGCCATCCATGCAGGGGCCATGGCCTTTTTGCGGCGTGAGTATTCGGTGCTGGCTATCTTCATCATCCTGGTCTTCTTCCTCATCATCCTTGCGCCCAGCCTCGGCTTCCAGACCGCCCTGGCTTTCGTCGGCGGCGCCATCTGCTCCATGATCTGCGGTTTCGTCGGCATGAAGGCCGCCACCCGCGCCAATGTTCGCACGGCCGAAGCCGCCCGGGCCACCGGCCAGGGCAAAGCCCTTATGATTTCCTTCAACGGCGGCGCAGTCATGGGGCTGTCCGTAGCCTCTCTCGGGCTGATCGGGGTCGGGATCGCCTACATCATCTTCGGCGGTGACCCCGCGACCGCCAAATACATCAGCGGCTTCGCCATGGGAGCCTCCTCCATCGCCCTTTTCGCCCGCGTCGGCGGGGGCATCTACACCAAAGCTGCCGACGTCGGTGCCGACCTGGTCGGAAAGGTCGAGGCAGGGATACCGGAAGACGACCCGCGAAATCCCGGTGTCATTGCCGACAACGTTGGAGATTGTGTCGGCGATACCGCCGGGATGGGCGCCGACATCTTCGAATCCTATGTCGGGTCGATTGTGGCGACCATCGCCATCGCCTCGGCCGCCGGTCATGAGCAGTTGATGATCCTCGGCGGCGAGGCGGTCCGGGCCCATGCCATGCTTCTGCCGCTGGTCCTGGCCATGGCAGGGCTGATCTTCTCCCTGATCGGCGTCGGCTCGATGAAATTTCTCCAGGGAATCAATCCCGCTGCGGCGCTGCGCTATACCACCTTCGTCGCCGCAGGCGGCTTTCTCGTGGCCACCTTCTTTATCACCCGGGCGATGGATATCAGCAACGGGGTATTCTGGGCCGTGCTCGCCGGAACCCTCGCCGGCATCGCCATCGGCCTGGTTACCGAGTACTACACCTCTTCTTCTCCGGTCTCGCGCATCGCCGAGGCGAGCAAGACCGGCCCGGCGACGAACATTATCCACGGCTTGGCCGTCGGCCTGGAAAGCTGCGGCCTGCCGGTTTTGATCATCGCCCTCGGTATCTACGTCGCCAACTATTTCGCCGGCCTCTACGGCATTGGTATCGCAGCGGTCGGAATGCTCGCCACCGTCGGGGTGACGATGACCGTTGACGCCTACGGGCCCATCGCCGACAATGCCGGCGGCATCTCCGAGATGGCCGGGCTGGGTCCCGAGGTGCGCAAGATCACCGATGGCCTCGACGCCATCGGCAATACCACCGCTGCCGTAGGCAAGGGTTTTGCCATCGGGTCCGCGGCACTTACCGCGCTGGCCCTTTTCTCGGCGTATGCCACCGCTGTGGGCCTTCATACCATCAACCTGATCGACCCAAAGGTCGTCATCGGTCTTCTCATCGGCGGGGCTTTGCCCTTTTTCATCGGCGCCCTGACCATGACCAGCGTCGGTCGTGCCGCCGGAAAGATGGTTGATGAAATCCGCCGTCAGTTTCGGGAGATCCCCGGTCTTCTTGAAGGCAAGCCCGGGGTCAAGCCCGAACCCGAGAAGTGCGTCGACATCTCGGCCCGCGCCGCTCTTCATGAAATGGTGCTTCCGGGAGTGGTGGCGGTCATCGCGCCGGTTCTCGTCGGTTTCGTTATCGGCAAGGAAGCTCTTGGGGGAATGCTCGCCGGCGCCACCCTGGCCGGCGTTTTGCTCGCCCTGATGATGGCCAATGCCGGCGGCGCCTGGGACAATGCAAAGAAATTTATCGAGAAGGGCGAACTCGACGGGGAGAGAAAGGGCGGCGAGGCTCACAAGGCCGCCGTCGTCGGGGATACCGTCGGCGACCCCTTCAAGGACACCTCCGGCCCCGCCATGAACATTCTCATCAAACTCATGAGCGTGGTCTCGCTGGTTATCGCACCGCTGCTGGTCTGATCAGCGCAGCGACGGAACACACCGATCGAACCGATAGCCGGGGCCGTGGCGTCCCGGCTATCGGTCTTTGCGGCCAAGGTCCACGGCAGGAAGACGGAAGTCAGGAATCAGGGTTTTAACCAGTCACCAATCAGCAATCACGAATTACGGATTTTTCTATGGGTTTCAAATGCGGCATCGTCGGGCTCCCCAACGTGGGCAAGTCGACCATCTTCAACGCCATTACTTCCGCGGGCGCCGAGTCGGCCAACTATCCTTTCTGCACCATCGAGCCCAACGTCGGGGTTGTGGGGGTTCCCGATCGGCGTCTCGATGCGCTGGCGCAAATCGTCAGGCCCGAAAAAGTCCTCCCCACGACCATGGAGTTTGTCGACATTGCCGGTCTGGTCAAGGGCGCGAGCAAGGGGGAGGGATTGGGCAACCAGTTCCTCGGCCATATCCGGCAGGTCGATGCCATTGCCAACATCGTGCGCTGCTTCGAGGACGAAAACGTCGTTCACGTGGACGGTTCGGTCGATCCCCTCAGGGACATCGAGGTCATCCAGACCGAACTGAACCTCGCCGACCTGGAGACCGTCGAAAAGCGCATTGCGCGTTCGGAAAAACAGGCCAGAAGCGGCGACAAGAAGCTGCAGGCTGAACTGGAAGTGCTCAACCGGGTTCGCGATTGCCTGAACGAGGGGCGGCCTGCCCGAACCGCCGGTCTGACTCCAGGAGGAGCGCCAGACTCTGCGGGACCTCCACCTGATTACCGCAAAGCCCGTTCTTTATGTCGCCAATGTAGCCGAGGACGACCTGGAGGGCGGTCATCCTTTTGTTGCCCAGGTGCGGGATGCGGCCGAGCGCGAAGGGGCCGAACTGGTCATCATCTGTGGCAAAATCGAGGCGGAAATCGCCGAACTTCCGGCCGAGGAGAAGGACGAATTTCTACGGGAACTGGGGCTGATGGAGCCGGGTCTCGACCGGATGATACATGCCGGGTTACCATCTGCTCGGTCTGATTACCTATTTTACCGCGGGGGTAAAAGAGGTCCGGGCCTGGACCATCCCGGCCGGAACCCGGGCCCCGGGGGCGGCGGGGGTTATCCATACCGATTTCGAGAAGGGGTTCATTCGGGCCGAGGTCATTGGGTACGAAGATTTTGTCGCTTCCGGCGGGGAGGCCGGCGCCCGGGAAAAAGGTCTTCTGCGCCTGGAGGGCAAGGATTATGTCGTGCGGGACGGAGATGTCATGCATTTCCGTTTCAACGTCTGAGTGAAATGGATTGAAAAGTCTCCGAATTTGTGGTAATAAACTAAATTCTTTAAGGCTGGGCGCCCATAGGGTGCCCGCTCCTTGCTCCGGTCAGGTCCGGGGCTACAAACCCGAGAGGAGAAAATTCGATGCGAACTTACGAAACAATCTTCATCGTCCACCCCGATGTGGCTGGCGATGCCTACGCCGCCGCTCTGGAGAAATTCAAGGGCGTGCTGACCGAACAGGGTGCCCAGATTCTCAAGGTGGACGAGTGGGGGACCCGTAAGCTGGCCTATCCGGTCAGGAAACAGACGCGGGGAACTTACGTGATGGTGGTCTATGAAGCGAATCCGGAAGTGATTGCCGAGTTCGAGCGCCGCATGCGGATCGACGATGCGATCATGAAATTCCAGACCGTGTATCTTGAGAAGGGACTGGAGATGCCTCCCGCTGCCGAAGAGCCGGAGGCCGGCTCCGAATCCACTGAGGAGACCGAAGAGGCCGGAAAAGAAACCGCCTGACCATCAGATCATTCAAACCATGGAGGATTGACGATATGGCTTTTCAGAGAAGACCAGCTTCCGGGGGGACCCCCCGTCGCCGTTTCACCCGCCGCAAGGGTTGCCGTTTCTGCGCAGACCCGAGCATGAAAATCGACTACAAAGAAGTCCGCGGCCTTCGGTATTTCGTTTCCGAGCGGGGCAAGATCGTGCCCCGGCGCATTTCGGGCAATTGCGCCAGCCATCAGCGCAAGGTCACCGAAGCGATCAAACGGGCGCGCAATATTGCCCTGCTGCCCTTCACCGCTGGTCATGCCGTTGACTAAAGGAGCCCAGCAGAGCCCGACTGGGAAAGGGTGATCATGGTGCAAGCTCTGCTCTATCTTCTGGGCGGAACCCTGCTGACCGTGTTTTTGCAGATCGCCGCCGGCAGCCTTGGCCTTGCGGGGATTTTTCTCAACCTGCTCGTTCCCCTGCCAGCCGCTGCGGCCCAGATCCGGAAGGGGGCTCCCGTCGGTGCCGGGATAGTCCTTCTTACTTCGGCGTCCCTCGTTCCCCTTGGAGGAATGGCCGCGGCCGCAGCCTATCTGCTCCAGTTTGGTCTCGGGTCCTTTGTCCTGCCCCTGCTGCTTCGGCGGGGATGGGGCTGGGATCGGGCCGTGGCCGGAGCCCTGGGGGTCATCTTGCTCTTCTCCGGGGTTTCTCTGGGCGGGTACGTGGCTTACCACGGATTCCCGGCTACGGCCAAGGTTCAGGAATACGTCAAACATGAACTGGACCAGGCCCTGGCGCTCTATCAGAAGGGGAATGTGCCGCCCGACCAGGCCCTGCAGCTGAAGAAGGCCGCGCAACAGACCGCAGCCTTTCTTGCCAGGACCTACCCGGCCCTGGCGGTGGTGGTGAGCGGGGTCATCTTGCTTTTTCTGACCCTGGCTCTTCCCCGCATCTCTTCGGGTACTTTCGCCCTCCCCGGGGTCCCCTTTCCGTACTGGAAGGCGCCCGAAGCTCTGATCTGGATATTGATCCTTGCCGGCTTCGGGATGGTGTTCACCTCCGGCGTGCTCAAGACCGTGGTGCTGAATCTGCTCATCGTTCTGTTGCCGGTCTATTTTCTCCAGGGAATGGCGATTGTCAGTTACTATTTCAGAAAACGAGGCATATCGCCCATGTTTCGGACCCTGGGCTACCTGCTGGTAACGGTGCTCAATCCATTTCCCCTGATCGTCACCGGTATCGGCGTGTTCGATCTGTGGGCCGATTTCAGGAAACCCAGAATCAAAAAGACATAGAGTTCTTTTTTGGAGGAAATCGATGAATATCATTCTTACTGAGAACGTGGAAGGTCTCGGCAGGATCGGCGATCTGGTCAAGGTCAAGCCGGGCTATGCAAGAAACTTCCTGGTCCCCCAGGGCTTCGCCGTCGAGGCCAATCCGCGCAACGTCAAGGAGCTTGAGCACCAGAAGCGCCAGATGGAGCGCAAACTGCAGAAGGTCACCCAGGCTGCCGAGGTCCTCAAAGGGCAGATTGAAAAGGTGCCCTGCGTATTCAGCCTCCGCGCCAGCGAAGAGGGAAAACTCTTCGGTTCGGTGACGACCCAGGACATCGGGGCCAAACTGGCCGAAGCGGACATCGAGGTCGACCGCAAGAAAATCCAGCTTGAGGAGCCGATCAAGACCCTTGGAGAGCATGAGGTGTCGGTTAAACTTCAGGCCGGGGTTACGGCCACGATCAAGGTTTCTGTGGTCGCAGCCGAGTAAAGGTTTGAGGCTGGCCCGGGAATCCGGGATATTCGGGGCTTTTTCATCCCCGGGTGCCCCGGATTGCCCTGGTCGGTCCGGATGCTCACCCCCCTCCGTCCTCCCTGTCTCCCTTTATCCGTCGGAGCTTTCTTCGCATGTCCGAGGTGCCGTCTCATCGTCTTCCCCCCCAGAGTCTGGAAGGGGAGATGTCCGTCCTTGGCGGGATTCTGCTGGAGAATGAAGCTCTCAACAAGGCCCTGGAGCTCCTGCGACCGGACGATTTCTACCGGGAAAGCCATCGCAAAATCTTCTCCACCCTGATTCAGCTCTCCGAAAAGGGGGAGCCTGCAGACATCGTCACCCTGACCGCCGCCCTTCAGCAGCAGGGAGACCTCGAAACGGTGGGTGGAAGCAGCTACCTGGCCACATTGGTCGACTACGTTCCCACGGCCGCCAACATCGCCTACTACTGCCGTCTGGTCAAGGAAAAGGCCCTGTCCCGGCATCTTATCCGGGTCGCCACCGATATCGCCACCAAGGGGTATGAGGGCGGGGATGTCGAGCAAAATCTCGATTGGGCCGAGAAGTCCATCTTTGAAATTACCGGGATGAAAGCCCGCCCGTCCTATTTCTCAACCCGGGACATTTTGAAGGACACCTTCAAGGCTATCGAAAAACTCTACGACCGCAAGGAACTGGTGACGGGGGTTCCGACCGGTTTTACCGACCTCGACACCATGACCGCGGGCCTGCAGGGGGGAGACCTTCTGATCGTGGCCGGGCGGCCCTCGATGGGGAAAACGGCCTTCTGTCTCAACCTGGTCGAGGCTGCCGCCATACACAGCGAAAAACCCGTCTCGACCATCATCTTCTCTCTGGAAATGAGCAAGGAACAGCTTGTCCAACGTCTGCTCTGCTCCATTTCCAGGGTCGACGCCAGCCGCCTGCGTACCGGCCACCTGGGCGATTCGGACTGGCCCAAGCTGACCAACGGGGCGGGTATGCTCTCCGAGGCGCCCATTTATATCGACGACACTCCGGCTATTTCCGTCCTTGAATTGCGGGCCAAGGCGCGCCGGCTCAAGGCGGAAAAAGACCTGGGCCTGGTGGTGGTCGATTATCTGCAGCTGATGCAGGGGCACAATTCTGAAAGTCGACAACAGGAGATTTCCGAAATCTCCCGCTCTCTCAAGGCTCTGGCCAAGGAGATCAACGTACCGGTCGTCGCCCTCTCCCAGCTCAACCGGTCCCTGGAGAATCGCACCGACAAGCGCCCCATCATGGCCGACCTGAGGGAGTCTGGAGCCATCGAGCAGGACGCGGACGTGATCATGTTCGTTTACCGGGAGGCCGTTTACTGCGAATTCTGCAAGAGCAAGGAAAAGACCTGCGACAAGGGCCATGAAAAAGATGCCGAACTCATCGTCGGCAAGCAGCGTAACGGTCCCATCGGGACCGTTCATCTGACCTTTCGTGGTGAATATACCCGGTTTGAGAACCAGTCCCGGCGAGATGACGTCTAAAGAACGCCGACTTCCCAATCCTCTCCAGCAACTGGTACGGAGCCCTGGCTGATCTTTCGGTCGGGGCTTTCTCATACCTGGGTTCCGGTAACGTGATCACTTTCAATGAACCGGCCCGAATTTCTTGGAGATCCGAAGACCTTGAAAAATTGATATAATTTGGGAAAATTGAATATAACGTTTTGGATGGGAGGGATAAAATGGCATATCGTTTACCGAAATATCAAAACTTCCATGACGAAATGATTCGAACTCTGGTCAGAGACCTTGAAGAAAAAGGTTTCAATGATATCCGGGCGTCCCATATTGATGAGTATGAAGACCGAAGGCCCAAAAAGATAAATCTTTTAGGCTCACTGCAGGGATATGTTCCTGATATCTTTGCTACAAAAGATGGGCTCGGTTACATTTTCGAAGTTGAGACTCCCGACAGCATCGGCGGAATCAACGCCGAGGAGGAAATCAAAGTCCTGGCGGCCAGCGCCGAAGCCGAGGGGAGCTACCTCTACCTCGTCGTTCCCCAGGACTGCAGGGCCGCGGCCGAGTATCTCATCCGCAAGCTCGGTTTTACCCGCCGGCCCGAGACTTTCATTCTGTCCCTTCCCCACTGACCCTTTCCGCAGCCCGCGTCGAGTGCGGCTCCCGGCACCGGTGCGATAAATACTCCCTCCCCTGGGCCATCGGGAATTTGAGGGTATCCTCAAATCCCTTTTCGCCACAAATTCTCTTTTCCTCGCTATGCAAAATCTGCTGCCACCCTTTCTTCCGGGGGGGGCATGTTCCTCTGGCGCCCCGGGTATCGCAACTCCGGTTTCCCTGTTCCCTATAAAATCAATTTACCTTTTTTTCCATTCCAACTTCACAAAATCACTAGAAATTAAGAAAAAACCCGTGTTCTGGGGGAAATTTATGTTGCCTTTAGGAAAAATCATGAGTAGTTTTTTGGGGGTTTGACTAGTTTTCATCCGCAATATCCGACGGGGAGCTTGCCAAGTTCGGCCCTTTTCGTTTTTTTTCCTGCCGGGAGCAGGTTTGTCATGAAGTTTCGCCATCTGGCCTTTTTTGGTACCCTCCTTTTTTGCGCCCTTTTGACCGGCTGCGGCGGGGGCGGCTCCTCTGGAACCGAAGGTCCCGCCACAATGAAGGTGGCAGGTTTCGTCGAGGACGGGCCTGTTGCCGGGGCCAGGGTTTTTCTGGTGGGCGGAGCTTCGGAGACGCCTCTTTCCCTTTGCGGGAAGGCCGGGACGGGGGCATGCGAAACCGAATCGGGAGCCGACGGATCATTTTCCTTCACCGTCCCGGTAGAGGACCTTCCTGCCGGGGCGGCCGTAGCAGCTATCGGCGGCCGTGACGGCCAGACGGGGATGGACTTTACCGACCTGGAGTTGCGTTCTCCCCTTGAGATGTTTTCCGTGCCGGGAGCCACGGTTACGCTCTCTCCGGTAACGACCCTCGTTTCCGCCCGCATGGAGGAAGGAGAACCCTTAGAGCTGGCGCAAGCCGATGTGCGGCATTTCCTCGGCCTCGGAGACGGTAAGCCCTTGGGCGCCCGCCCATCGGACGACCTGGACCTGGAAAAAAACTCCCTACTTTTGAGCAAGGTGGCCCTCGAGCTGAAGGGGACCGGCGATAAAAAACCTTTTTCGCGGCTCTCGGAGAGCATCGACCTCTCCAGTCCTCTTGTGGCCTACGGGCAGGTCAACGACGAAATCCTGGCAGCGATGGGACTCGGGGCGGATGCGCAGGCAAGGGTGGCGGCGCTTTTTTTCGCTCTCACGAAAGCAGACGGCGGGCTGGCGGCGGCATTTCGCAGGGAGGAGATAATCGAGGGGATTTCCGAGACCCTCGCCGCCATGTTGAAGGATTCGGACAGTTTCGATCCCGACGATCCGGCCTGTCAGCAAGATGTCGGTCTGCTGGCAGACAAGATCCTCCAGGCCGCAGGAGACAGCGTCATCCCTTTGGGGGGCGTCGTTCCGCAGCGGCTGGCCCGGTACGTCCTCTTCGCCTACAACCTGGCCTCCGCGGACACCTTCCACCTCGACCCGGCCGCCTTCGAAGGCCTGCTCTCCCGGGAGGAGAGCGGCCAACCTCTCCTTCTGGAAAATGATCCGAATATAGCGAAACTGGCGGCCTCAAACGCCCTTTACAGCGTTTCGGTTCCCTTGCTCGCAGAGGAACTGCCCGGCAACGATAACCAGAGACGGCTGAAATACTACTATAACTCGGACCTCTCCCATCTCTATCAGGCCGAAAAGGTGATCGGTTCCGTCTTCGATGACTCACTGAGCGATGCGGTCATGCTGGAAATCGTCAAGGGGAAGGCCGAGAGCGGCCTTCTGGATGATGCCCGGACCCTTATCGAGACGCAGGTCTTTCAGGCCGGAGCCAAAGGGGACGGTTACCTGGAATACGCCCAAAGTTTGATAAAGGCAAAGAAATACGGACCGGCCCTGAGCGCTCTTCACCAGGCCGAAGAACTCTACCGGAAAATCATCGAGGCCGAGGGAGCCGCCAATATCTCTAAGGATGACGTCGAAAACCTGCAATGGCTTGCAGCCTCTTACCGTAAAGCCGGAGACCTGGACGCTTCCCAAGCCGTTCTCGATTATCTCGGCGGCTTGTCGACGTATATTTCCAGCTATATCGCCTATGGCCGTCTGGTCACCGGGACCCGGGACGTCGCCGATGAATATCTGGATTCAGGCAACCTTACCGAGGCAGCAGCCCTGGTCGATTCCATGCTCGATTTCTCCCGGTCCATTCCTGCCAACATGCAAGGCGGGTACTCCTTCTATTCCCTGCGGGTCTATTACCTGGTCGAGACGGCTAAGCGGTACGCCATTCTCGGCGACCGGAAGGACGTGGTTGACATTTACAACCTGATTCAGGCCTTGCGCGCCAAAGACGGGCTGCAAAACCTCACCGCAGGAGAAACCTGGGTCTATATGCCCGACCTGGTCGAGGTCCTCTACCGGGTGGGGGAGACCCAGGAGGCTCTAGCCCTGGCAGATTCCATCCCCGTCACCTTCCAGAATTACCTGGGCACCACAAAGTCCGGGGCGTTTTATCAGAAAAAAGCCTTCAAACTGGTTGCCACCTTCGAGGCCCTGAACAATGGCCTGGACAGCGCCCTGACCGTCATCGACGCCCATTTCATTCTCGATACCGACAAGATCGAAGCCCTGACCTACTTCGCCCTCAACAAGGAAACCGAGTACGTCGCTCTCGCCCTGATAAGAAATGGGAGGATCGGCACCGCCGAGGAAGCTCTGGTCCTTGCCACCGACCTGGTATCGAACCTTGACGAACCCTCCGACCGGGACCGTTACGTCAACATGATTCAGCTTGGGTACGTCAAGATCGCCGACCTCTATCATGAAGCGGGCGACGATGCCCGCGCCGCCGACCTGCTCTCCATGGCGCAAGGGGTGGCTTCCGGCCTGACGGGGGCGGAAAATATCGTCGATGGGCTGAGGGACATCGCCCTGGGCTATTACCAGATAGGCGATGCCGGCAAGGCGGCCTCCCTGCTCAACCTGGCTGTCGGGCAAACCGATGGCCTTGCCTCCCAGCTCACTCCAAAAGACAGTGCAGGGCTCTATGAAGCTCTCATCCAGACGTACATGGACGTTCACCTGCCCCAGGCCATCTCTCCTCTTCTGGACAGTTATGTGGCCCTATCGCGTTCGATTTTCGACCCCTTCGGGTCCTATGCCGGCACCGACCACGACACCCTGGCCGGATACGAGGTGGACGACCTGGTCCAGGCGGCGAGCTTTTATGCCGATATCGGCGAGGCAGGCGAGGGAGTGGAGCTTCTGAGCGAGGCGACGGCCGACGCCGACCAGATATTTACGGCTTCGAAGGCGGTAGCCAAGTATCTGGAAATCATCGGCGGCTATACCCGGGTGGACGATTTCGACAGTTCCCTGGCCCTGGCGAGCTCCCTCCCATATGCCGCCGACCGGTATAAGGCGCTCCAGGCCATCGCCCAGAACTTCGCCCAGAGGGATGATTTTCCCGACACCTGGGTAGCCAGCATCGACACCGACAAGGACGGCAAACCCGATTTTTTCAATCCCCTGGCGACCTCCGCCGATATCGCCGCTTCGGGGCTGGTGCTCGACGATGACAGCGACGGCGATGGCATCCCCGATACCCGAGACGCAAGGCCCCTTTACAAGGATCGGTAGGCGACCGGGACGGTTGCCACTCCGATCTGCTCTTTAATGAAATGTGATTTTCCACGGGATGGGTTTTCATTGAAGGTTTTCCTGCAGAAACACTTCGCCGGCTTTCTTCTCCCGGTTCTACTTTGCCATGTGCTTTTTTGGGCATCTCCCCGGTGGGGGGCGGCGCAGGAGGGGCCGGTCAATCTCCCTCCCGCTTCCAGCGAGGGCGCCTCCGGCCCGCCCGGAGCTCTGGAATCCGGCCGGGATATCACCGAACTGCCGCCGGTGAAGGTCATCGGCATCATTGAGAACAGGGCGACGGGGAAATCGGTCATCCGCGGGGAGGTCATCCCACTGTTGCCGAAGAACAATGGAAGCATCAACGAAACGCTGGCGGTACTCCCAGACGTTCAGGTCGACAGTTCGAACACCTCCCTGACGGGAGGGGAGATTCTTCCGCCCGATGTGTCGATATCGGGGGGCAAGGCCTTCCAGAATAATTTCCTCATCGACGGCGTCAGCAACCGCAGTCTCCTCGACCCGGAGGCGGAAAATATCGCCCCGGGGGACATAGAGGACGTGCCGGGGCAACCCCAGGAAATCTTCCTCCAGGCCGACCTGGCCGACCGGATCACCGTCTACGACAGCAACATTCCCGCCGAGTTCGGCAATTTTACGGGAGGGGTGGTCGATACCCGGACCCGCAATCCCGGTCCCGTTTTCGGGGCTAAGGCCTATTACCGCACCACCCGGGACGAATGGACCTGGTTCCATGTCAACTCTTCGAAGCGGTATGATTTCCAACACTCAAAAGATGCCAACGGCCAGCCCAGGTTTGAGAAACAGAACGGCGGGGTCGATTTGGACATTCCCATCGATGAGCGGATGGGGCTACTGTTGTCCTACCGGATGCTCCATTCGACGATCCCCCTGGAGTACTTTGCCGGATCTCGGGAGCAGGACCGGCAGTTGCAGAATTTTTTTCTTAAATTCTCCTTCACTCCATCGGTTGCCGATCAGGTCGAATTTTCCGCCCTCTACGCCCCCTACAGGGGAGATTATTTCATCAAAAACACCAAAAGCAGCGATTTCTCCCTCAATGGCGGAGGGTATCATTTCGGTCTCGACTGGGAGCACTCTTTCACCCATCTGGACATGCGGTTGAACGCCTCCTACGGCCTGAGTGAAAACCGCCGGAAAGCCCCCTCCAACTGGTATCACTGGGCGGACACGGAATCCCGGGCCTGGGGACGGCTGATCGATTCCGATTTCAGCGACGAGGGGGGGTACGGGGATATCGAGAAGACCCAGGAGGAGATGGGCCTTCGAGGACTTTTTTCCCTCGCCCCGCTCTCCGGAGGGCCCTTGAGGCATACCCTGAGGGCCGGCTTCGACCTCCAGCGGATTTCGGGTACCTTCGAGCGCAAGGATACCACCTACGTGTACAAGGACCCCGTCATCTCCCCGGATATCATCTGTGGCGACGATACTCTGGGCTGCGTGGAGGGGGAGCAGTTTTTTTCCTTCCGCCAGGTTTACGATGCCGGCTCGGCCAGCGCCGCCATCGACCAGGCCAGCCTCTTTTTCGAGGACCTGATCCGGTACCGGAGACTGGAGGTCCGACCGGGAGTGCGCTTTTCCTACGATGATTTCATGCGCAGTGCCGATGTTGCTCCCCGCCTGGCCGCAACCTACGACCTCTTCGGCACCGGCGGTACTCTTTTGACTGGGGGATGGAACCGCTACTTCGGCAGCCCGCTGCTGACCGGCAAGCTGCGCGAAGCCAGAAAACCCTACCGGACCGAATTCCGCTCTTCCTGGCACAACACCCTTCTGCCTTGGGAATCTGCAGCCGAACAGGGGCAGAACGTAACGAAATTCTCCAGGCTGAAAACCCCTTACACCGACGAGGTCGCCCTGGGTCTCGACCAGGCTCTCTTCGGTGGCCGGTTGAGCGCCAAATATGTCCGGCGCAGGGGTAAGGACGAATTCGCCAGGGCTTACGGCGACCTGCAGCCCGACGGGCTGCGTTACTTCACCATGACCAACGCCGGCAGCAGCCGACATGAGAGCTACCGGCTTTCCTGGGAGCGCTCCTGGAAGAAACATTTTCTGTCGCTAAACGCCACCTATCAGGAAAGTTCCGCCAGCAACGAAAGCTACGACGGGCTCCTCGATTCGGCGGAGCTGGATGACCGGGTCTGGTATGATGGAAAAATCCTGTATAAAAGCGATCTGCCGCGAAACCGCTTCAATCATCCCTGGCTGGCCAACCTGACCTATGTCGGGCATCTGCCGTGGGGATTCACCTTCGTCAACGTCACCCGTTACCAAAGCGGTTACCGTAATCTCGAGCCCATCGGCGAAAAGGAGGCTGTTCCCGCCGGGCAACAGCGGACAGACCCCTTGACCGGAGAGCCGGTCGCCGAGGAGCTCCCGGTTTATGCAAAGGTCAGAAGACCCTCGGCCGTTCTGTTCGACTGGAAGATTCACTGGCAGAAGGCCCTGTACGGCCGCCACAGCTTCGGCATCGACCTGGAGGTTTACAATGTCTTCAATGCCAGGGCCTATACCGGCGCGGCAGCCGATTCCTTCGAGATGGGGCGACAGTTCTGGGTGGGGATGAATTACGGTTTCTGAAGGGCGGGAGAGTTGCTTCCGACGGTGATGACCCCGGGCAGTTCGGTCTGCAGGTTTCCCCTGATGGCCTGCAGGATATAGTTCCCGGGGGGTACCGAGCCCGGAAGGTCAAGGGAAAGGCCGGTGGGGACCATCCGCCCGGACAATTCAACCGGCATCGGGACGATGGCCAGACCTGCTTTCCAGGTTGAAATCAGGATTCTGCCCTTTGCCAGGGCCAGCTTTCGACCCCTCCACGGTGTTTTTACGACGGCGACCTTCTGCGGTTTTCTCGGGTTGGTCACGTCGACTACCAGCAGGTTTCCTTCGATGTCGACCACATAGGCTCTGTCCCCGCTCACCGCCACCCCATCGGCATAGGCGACTGTTTGCACCGAAGAGAGGACCTCAGGCCGCAGGGGGTCGTGGATGTCCAAAATCTGAAGGCCGTCCCGACCGTCGGCGACAAAGGCCGTACCTCCGGCAAGGGCGATGTCATTGGCGGAAGAAAACCGGCATCTGGGCCAGGCCGAAACGGCGGTCGCCCGCAGTTGAGGATGCCGGGGGTCCCGAACGTCGACGACTTTCAAACCGGCCCTGCCGTCGGCAAGGAACACCCTTCCCTTTCTCACCTCCAGGCCCTGGGCACTTTTCGTAGCGGCACACGAACCGATCCTGTGGGGATTCCGAGGGTCGCTGAGGTCGAATATCTGCAGCCCATGGCGGTTGAGGGCCACGTAGGCCAGGTCACCCTGAAGCTTGACCTCCTTGCCCAATCCGGGCATTTCCACGGCTCCGAGGGACCGTGGGACTCGCGGGTTCGCGACGTTGAAAACGACAAGTCGGCTCCGCCCCCGAACGTTCGGGGGGGCGCCCTTTGCTGAGTGACGGCGGGTTTTGGACGAAAAAATTTCTCGGTTCCATGAAAGCAGGCAAGCCCGTTTTCCTGAGACCGCCACGTCGACGGCCCGGCCCTTCACATTCACCGACCCTATCACACCGGGGTGGGCCGGATCTGCCATATCGACGATGTAGAGGGAATTTTCCGAAGCGACGTAGGCTTGCTTCCCACGAAGAACACACCCGGAAGCATCCCCTCCGGTCCTTAGGGTCATGGTTCCCGGAAACCTTTGCGCAGTGCTGATGTCAATTACCTGCATGCCTTCGGGGCCGTCGGCCACCAGGGCCTGGCCGGCGCCGGTCAGGACGACTCCTTTGGCCATGCCCGGAGTATCCACGCATCCGAGAAGCCGGGGGTGGCGGGGATGATTGACATCGACAATCTGAAGACCACTTTCGTGGTCGGCCAGATAGGCCCGATGGCCGGCGACCGCAACGGCCATGGCGGTCCCGGGGGTTTTGACCGAGCCGATGAGGCGGGCTCTGCGGGGTTCGCGAACATCGATGATTTCGAGGCCCCCGGTATTGGCAGCCAGGTACACCCGGTTGCCGGCTTTGGCGATCGCCAAAGCACTGCCGGCAGTTTTTACCGTTCCGACGATCCTGGGATGAGCCGGATCCCCGACATCGACAATCTGCAGGCCACTTCTGGCCGCCGCCACGAAGGCAAACCTGCCGGCAACGGCTACATCGCAAGCTCCCCCGGGGATTTTAATGGAACCGAGAACTCTTGCCTTTTTCGAGGCCGCTACGGACACGATCTGGAGCCCATCCCTAAGGGCAGCCACGAAGGCGAAATCTCCCGATACGGCCACGCTCCAGGCATTGCCGGGAATCTCCACCCCGTCGATAGTCCGGGGATGTTTCGGGTCGTGGATATCCACAATCTGCAGGCCCCCAAGGGCCGCAGCCACGTAGGCCCGGTTCCCCTCTACCACCACGTTCATGGCCTTTCCCGGCGTCTTGACCGAACCGATGATGGTTGGGCTGGCAGGGGTGGAGATGTCGACCACCAGCAGGCCCCGGTAATTTGCGGCCAGATAAGCCTTGTCTCCACGGACCGCTACCTGCTGGACGGGCCCGAAGGTGCGGACCGAACCGATGATCTGATCCCGGTTCCAGAAGTCCGGAAAGAGAGAGAACCGGGTTTCCCTGTCCAGGCCTTTGCCGGTCAGGTGGATTGTCGAAGGGGCGCCGGCGATAAATCGGTGGGAATCGACCCCCTCGATGCGCAAGTCGGGTGAGGGCGTGCTCTCCACGATGATGACCCTGACCAATAGCGCAACCGCCAGCAAATAGATACAGATGCCGGCGACAAAGACGGCCTTTATCCCGCCCGTCTTCTTCATGGCCGCAACCGGGGCTCCAACCCCTGAGGCGAAACAATCCATCTTTCGACCATTCCCATCAGTTCCCGTTGTCTGAAGGGCTTGCTGAGAAAATCGTTCATTTCCGCCCCGAGGCAGCGGCGAACATCCTCCTGGCCCGTATTGGCAGTCAAGGCAATGATGGGAACCGGGTTCCCTCTCCGGCGGATTTGGCGGGAGGCTTCATATCCGTCCATGCCCGGCATCTGGCAGTCCATCAGCACCAAGTCGAAATTCTCTCTTTCCACAGCGCCCAGGGCCTCCTCCCCGTTCAGGACCGCGGTCACTTCGAACCCGGACCCCTCCAGGATGAGCCGGAGCAGACGCTGGCTGGTGGGATTGTCTTCGGCCAGGAGAATTTTGCCTTGTCGTCGGCTCGAATCGTCCGGCGCGAAGTGGGGTGGCGGCGTTGACTTCACCTGGGCCCTGTGGCCCGGGTTGTTCAGGATTTCGGCAATTTTCCGCGGACAGGAGAGAGGAGCGGACCGGTTTGAAAAGAAAATCGACACGCCCTTCCGGGGCTGCCGCGGATTCGGCTCCGCGGCAGTGACCCGGCACCATGTGGAGCAGGGGGAGAGGGGCGATGGCCGCTGCGAGTTCCGGGGGCCCCGGGTCGGAGAGGCTGGAGTCGAGAAGGGTCAGGTGGAAAGGTTCCCCCGCTCCGGCGGCAGCCTGGATCATTTCGAGCGCTTTGTTTCCGTCGGAGGACCACGCCGTCCGCAGTCCCAGCGCTTTGAGCCAGGCGGATAGGGCGTCCGCGGCGGCGCGGTTGTCCTCGACGATCAATACCCTTTTGCCTTTCAGTTCGCTCTCGGGAGAATCGGGGGAGGGCAGAAGGTCTCTCCCTTTTTCCATCCGGATGGAGAACCCGAAGGCAGAACCCTTCCCGGGTTCGCTTCGGAGGTCGACTACTCCTCCCATCATCTCCACGAGTTCCCTGACGATGGCCAGCCCCAGACCCGTACCGCCGAAATAACGGGCGGTGGAGTTGTCGGCCTGGGAAAAGGAATCGAATATCCCGGACTGTTTTTCCGCCTCGATGCCGACTCCCGTATCCCTCACCTCGAATCGGAACATTCCCGTCCCTTCCTCCTGCCCGGTTTGGGTCACGCGGACCTCGATTTCGCCCCGTTCGGTAAACTTGACGGCGTTGCCCACGAGGTTCAGTACGACCTGCCGCAGTCGCAGCGGATCGCCCTTCACCATGCAAGCGGCCTCCGGGTCGATGTGGCAGAGAAGTTCGAGGTCCTTTGCGCCGGCCCTGTCCGCAAGAAGGTCCACCGCCTCCTCGACAACCTGGCGAAGGTCGAAGTCGATATGCTCCAGCGAGAGCTTTCCGGCTTCGATCTTGGAAAAGTCGAGAATGTCGTTGAGGATCGTGAGCAGGGCTTCGCCCGAATTGTGGATGGTGGCGGCCATGCTTCGCTGCTGGTCGGAAAGAGAAGACTTCAAAAGGAGTTCAGCCATGCCCAGCACCCCAATCATGGGCGTGCGGATCTCATGGCTCATGTTGGCCAGAAACCGGGATTTTGCCTCGGTTGCCGCCTCTGCGGTCTCCTTGGCCTCGGCCAGCTCAAAGACGGTGTGGCGCAGCCTTTCGTTGGCATTGTGAAATTGCTGGGTGCGGCGCCGGACCATCTGCTTCAGATGGAAGCGATGCTTCTCGAGCTGCTGGTCCCGAGATTCGACCCGGGCCAGCATATCGTTGAATCCATCGATGAGAATTCCCACCTCGTCGTCGGAGAATTTCTGGGCCCGGACGGCAAAGTTCCTCTCCTCCGACACCTTCTTCATCTTTCCCACAAGATGCAGGATAGGGCGGGAGATGAGACGCTGTAGTTTGATGGACAGGATGTAGGCGCAGGCAAGCGAAAACCCCATGACCAGCAATGCGCCGAGGGCAAAACGGTGAAACCAGGCATTCAGGGCATTGAGGTCGGAACTGGAGGTAGACCGTGCCGATTCTTTTTCCCCCGAGGAAGATGGGGGAAAAGACGGTCAGGGTATTCTCAGAGAAAAAATGCCGTTCCCGGCCCGATTTCACTATTGCCTCCAGTCGGTCCCTGTCCAACGGAGGGGGGGCAGCCTTCGGGAGAGGTCGACGCCCGATTTTTATTCAGGTACTGGGCAAAGGGCTCGTTGTCCCGGCCGAAGATGTAGGCGGCTTGTATGTTCGGCTCACTGGCGAGGGAGGAGAGGGTTTCTTCGGCGGCATAGGAGTCGTGAAACAGGAGGGATGTCCTGACGTTGGCCCCCAGTATCTTGCCGAGTGAGGACATTTTGTGGATCATGTTCTGGCGGAAGGAGAGGGTTTCGGTGAGGATGAAAGTTCCAGAGGTCAGAACCAGCACAATGCTGCTGCTGATCAGGATGATCGCCGCCAGTTTCTGCTTGATGGATGCATCCCGGAGAAGATGCATTATACCCCTCCCACTCGGGCGGACCGTTTATCGGGCGCCGCCCCTCTGGATTTACATCGGAAACATAACAACGGGGCCGGAGCCCCGGGCTGATGCAGGCAACCGGGGGATCAATCCCTTTTGACCTCAATCCCCAGGGTCTGGATTTTCTTTCGCAGGGTGTTGCGGTTGATGCCGAGGATTTCCGCCGCCCGAACCTGATTGGCGCGGGTCTTTTCCAGGATGATATTGATGAGAGGTCGCTCCATCTGGTGAAGCACCATCTCGTAAAGGTTGTTCAGCTCGTTCAGGTCCATCTGCGCCAGGGACGCCTGCAGCTTCTTGCTGATGAGGGCTTCCAGGGAATTGTCGTTTTCGGACCGGGCGCCTTCGGTCTGCAGCCCTGGAAAGTCCGCGGGGGTGAGGAGCTGGTCGGGGGAGAGCAGGGCTGCCCGCTGAATGGTGTTTTCCAGCTCCCGGATGTTGCCCGGCCAGTCGTAGTTGCTTCAACAGCGCCAGAGCCTCGTCGGTGCAGCCCCGGGTGGGAACCCCCAGTTCTTCGGCGGCCCGCTGGACGAAATATTCCACCAGCAGGGGGAGGTCTTCGCGCCGTTCCCTGAGGGGGGGCAGGGCGATGGGAACCACGTTGAGTCGGTAGAAGAGGTCGCTGCGGAACTCCTTGGCCTGGACTTTTTCCTCGAGATCCTGGTTGGTCGCGGCCACGATACGGACGTCTACCGGTATGACGGCGTTCCCCCCGGTGCGGGTGATTTCCTTCTCCTGGAGGACTCGCAGCAGCTTGGCCTGCAGCTCCAGGGGCATGTCGCCGATTTCGTCCAGAAAAAGGGTGCCGCCGTTGGCCTGCTCGAACTTGCCGGTTTTTCTCTCGGTGGCCCCGGTGAACGCTCCCTTTTCGAAGCCGAACAGTTCGCTCTCCAGAAGCTCCCTGGGGATGGCTGCGCAGTTCAGGGCGAGAAAAGGCTTGCCGAGCCGGGGGCTGTTGAAATGGATGGCCCGGGCCACAAGTTCCTTTCCGGTGCCCGATTCCCCGGTGATGAGGACGGTAACATCGGAGGGCGCCACCTTGCCCAGCACCTTGTAGACCTCCTGCATCGGCTTGCTGGAACCGATGATGGCCCGGTCGAGCTGATAATGGTCCTTGATCTCCTCTTTGAGGCGGATGAACCTCCTCGGAGACCTCCGAGGCCTTCTGGGCCTTGTAGATGATGCCGTCGAGGGCGTCAAGATCGAAGGGCTTGGTGATGTAGTCGTAGGCTCCCCGCTTCATCGCCTCCACCGCATTTTTCATCGAGGTCTCCGCGGTCATGATGATCACCATCGTCCCGGGACGTTCCTTCAGAAATCGGCTCAGAAGCTCCAGTCCGTTTATGCCGGGCATCTTGATATCGAGCACGGCCATGTCGTAGGGGTGCTGGCGGAAAAGCGTCAGCGCTTCGGACCCGTTGACGGCAAGGTCGACGGAAAAGCCTTTTTTGCTAAGTGCCTTGGAAAGGACCCAGCGGATGCTTTCCTCATCATCGGCTACCAGAATGCGTCGAATGGACATGGTTGGATGCACCTTTTGAAAACCGGTTCAGGAACCCTTTTCCCTGCTCTCTCGAAGAAAGGAAGGGAAACCCTGAAGGTCGTTCCTTCCCCGGGGATGCTTTCGACCTTGAGAATTCCCCGGTGAATGTTGACGATTTGCTGGCAGGTTGCCAGTCCCAGGCCGCTCCCCTTGTCCTTGGTCGTGTAGAAGGGGGTGAAGATGCGGTCGATGTCTTCTGCGGGTATCCCCCGGCCGTTGTCCCGGACGTCTACCTGAATCAGGGGAACCGGGCGGCTGCCCTGTTTGGTGTAGTGGTAGTCAGAGGCGACCTTGGTCATGACTTCAATCCGCCCCGTCTTTTCGATAGCTTCCCCGGCATTCTTGACCAGATTGAGGAAGAGTCGGGTGAGGAGGTTCTCGTCTCCCAGGATCGGGGGAATGCTGGGGTCGAAATTGAGCAGGAACTCCACGTCCCGGCCCCGCTGGGCCTCCTTCTGGAAAAGGACGATGTCGCCGAGAATCTTCGTCAGGTTGACCTCCGACCATTTGGCCTGCCGCGGACGGGCCAGGTCCATGAGCTCCTCGATAATGCCGTTGACCCTGTCCACTTCCCGGACCATGACGTCGGTGTATTCCTTGAGCTGCCTCTGAGCGGAAAGCTCCATGGCCAGAAGCTGGGCAGCGCCCTTGATCCCCCCCAGGGGGTTTTTGATTTCGTGGGCCAGTCCGGCCGCCAGCGTGCCGAGCATGGAGAGACGGTCTGCCCGGCGAACCGCCTCTTCCAGTTCCCGGACCCGGGAAAGATCCCGGATGATGAGCACCACTCCCTCCTGCTCTCCCGATGCGGTGTAAATCGGGGAGACCGAGACGCTGACCGGCAGCGGGGGAGCCGAGGGGCGGTGCAGCAGGATGTTTTCGTGATCGGAGATGGAGCGTCCGTGGCGAACCGCCGTCCTTATGGGGTAGAGAAGGCCCTCCTGTCCCTCGAAGAGTTCCTCGAAATACCTTCCCAGTCCCTGCCGTTCGGAAATCCCGGTGTAGGCCTGGGCAGCGGGGTTGAACAGCGAAATGCGCCCATCGCGGTCGATCGCCACCACCGCCTCCTCGACGTTTTCCAGAACGCGGACGTACAACTGGGCGTCGGGAGAGCTTCCGGGTCTTCATGATACCGCCCTCGGGCCATCCTGGGCGGCGGTAAAAAAATCGCTCATTGCCGTCTTCATCTCCTCCACCGACTTCAGTCGGTTGACCGCCGTTCGGAAAACGGCCGCACCGGGCAGGCCCCGGGAATACCAGCAGAGGTGCTTGCGCATGTCGAGAACCGCCTTGCGGTGCCCGAAGGTTTCGAGGAAGAGCTCCAGGTGCCAGATAGCCGTCTCCAGTCGTTGGAGGGCCGTCGGAGGGGAGAAGACTCGTCCTTCCCGGGCCGCCCGGATTTCCCCAATCAGCCAGGGATTGCCGTACCCTCCGCGGCCGACCATGACCCCGTCGCACCCCGTCCCTTCGAATCATCGCCAGGGCGTCCGCGGCGGTGAAGACGTCGCCGCTGCCGATGACAGGGACGGCAAGGGAGTCCTTCAGCTGCCGAATCTGTTCCCAGTCGGAGCGTCCACCGAATCCCTGGCTTCGGGTCCTCGGGATGCAGGGTGACCGCATCGGCGCCCTCGGACACGGCGATGCGCGCCACCTCCAGATAATTTACCGAGGAGCCGTCCCATCCCGAACGGAGCTTGACCGTCAGGGGGAGAGTGACGGCGCGGCGTACCGCGGCCACAATCCTTCCGACCCGGCAGGGGTCCCGAAGAAGGGCGCTTCCCGCTCCCGAGCGCACGACCTTGTTGACGGGGCAGCCGAGATTGATGTCGAGCAGGTCGCCGTCTTCACTCACCATGCCGGCGGCGCGGGCCAGCACCTGCGGGTCGTCGCCGAACAGTTGTATGCCCAGGGGGCGCTCGTCGGGCGTCGAACGCAAAAGCTCCCGGGTTCTGCGGCCGGCCCTGATCAGGCCGTTGGCGCTTACCATCTCGGTGAAGACCATTCCCGCGCCGAAGCGTTTCATCACCCTGCGGTAGGGCAGGTCGGTTATTCCGGCCATTGGAGCGAGAATGATGGGGTTTTCGAGTTGAAGGTGGGAAATTTTCATTTGTCGTTCGGTGCACAATTTTTATGCATTTTAGCATGGAGGTTTTCAAAAGCAAAGTAAAAAGAACCTATTTTCTGGTGCTCCGGGATGAATACTGTATACAAAAAACCTTGACTCCGGTCATTGAGTTTGTTAGAACATTATTTGGAAAATGAAACCAGACAAGGTTTGTTTTTCCCTTGCCTCGGGATTTCAAACGGTATGAAATAGAGTGGTAATCTTCCGCACCGGCCCGGTCGGAGGGTCGGACGAAAAGTAGGTGTTTTTCTTTCCGTTTCAAGCAGGTAGTAGGCTTGGTGGACGCCCGGTCCATCGCATTTTATTTCACCAAAGGAGAGAGTGTATGGCGACACTGAAAGAGACCCTGTTCAAGAAGATCCAGGAGCATCGTCCCCGCACCACCCGTCTGGTCAAGGAGTTCGGCGATGTCAAGCTGGGCGATGTGACCATCTCCCAGGCCATCGGCGGCGCCCGCGGCGTCAAGTGCCTGGTGACCGACATCTCCTACCTCGACCCGATGGAGGGGATCCGCTTCCGCGGCAAGACCATTCCCGAAACCTTTGCCGCCCTTCCCAAGGTCCCCGGCTCCGAGTATCCCTTCGTGGAAGGCTTCTGGTGGATGCTGCTCACCGGCGAGGTGCCGACCATGGAGCAGACCATGGAGGTCGTGGAGGACTGGAAGAAGCGCTCCCAGGTTCCCGAGTACGTCTTCGACGTGCTGCGCACCCTGCCCCGCGACACCCATCCGATGACCATGTTCTCCGCCGCCATCGTGGCGATGCAGCGCGAGTCCATCTTCGCCAAGAAGTACGAACGAAGGGATGAGCAAGATGGACTACTGGGACCCGATGTACGAGGACTGCAGCAACCTGCTGGCCAAGCTGCCGGCCATCGCCGCCTACATCTACCGCATGAAGTACAAGGGCGACACTCCCATCGCCCCCGATCCCAACCTCGACTTGGGCGGCAACTTCGCCCACATGATGGGCATGCGACGCCCCCTATGACGACGTGGCCCGCATGTACTTCATCCTCCACTCCGACCACGAGTCCGGCAACGTCTCGGCCCACACCACCCACCTGGTCGCCTCGGCCCTCTCCGATGCCTACTACAGCCTCTCCGCCGGCATCAACGGCCTGGCCGGTCCGCTGCACGGCCTGGCCAACCAGGAAGTGCTGCGCTGGACCCAGGACTTCATGGCCAAACTGGGCGGCAAGGTGCCGACCAAGGAGGAGCTCGAGCAGGCGCTCTGGGATACCCTCAACAGCGGCCAGGTCATCCCCGGCTACGGCCACGCCGTGCTGCGCAAGACCGACCCGCGCTACACCTCGCAGCGCGAGTTCTGCCTGAAGACACCTGCCCGACTACCCGCTGTTCAAGCTGGTCAGCATGATCTTCGAGGTGGCGCCCGACGTGCTGCATGGAGCACGGCAAGGCCAAGAACCCCTGGCCGAACGTCGATGCCCAGTCCGGCGTCATCCAGTGGTACTACGGCGTCACCGAGTACGACTTCTACACCGTGCTCTTCGGCGTCGGCCGCGCCATCGGCGTTCTGGCCAACATCACCTGGGACCGCGCCCTCGGCTACGCCATCGAGCGTCCCAAGTCGGTCACCACCGACATGCTGGAAGCCGCTGCCGGCATCGAAGGCAAGGTGGCCAGCAAGTAAGAAACGAGCTTGTTTCTACAATAAAATCAGGGATGCCCTTCGGGGCATCCCTCTTTTTATTTCCGGGTCGAAAAAAGGGGGCCCTTTAGGCCCCGGAGATACACGCCTTGGAGCGGAAAATCTACTTTTTCTCAGGACGAGAGGCGTAGATGAGGAGCTTGCCGTCGGTGAAGCTCTCCACCTCTCCGGCAAAGGTCTCTACCTGGAAATAGTCCTGTACCTTGGGGGGCGCCTGGATGAAGTAAGCGTTGAGCTGGTGAATGCCCTCCCTGCTCAGCCCGGCCCTTCGGGCCCATTCCTGAAAGTCGTGCACCTTGGGAAAGACCTTCGTTTCGTGAAGAATGAAATCCGGCCTCCTCCACCATCCGCGTCCATTCGTCCTTGCGGTAGGCCCGCACATGGGTCTGGTCGCGCATCTTTTCCATGGTCTGGTAGAATTCGGCGATTTCCGGGTCATCTGGCAGCAGGGTGTCGATGATGACCATCCTACCCCCCCTCCGCAGGACCCGGTGGAACTCCTGAAGCGCCCGGGGGACGTCGGGAAAATGGTGCGGGGCGATGCGGCAGGTCAGCAGGGTGAAAGCTCCGGCCGGGAAAGGCAGGTCCTCCGCGTCGGCCTCGCGGAAGGTCACGTTTTCGACGCCTCCTTCCTCGCTGATGTATTCCTGCGCCCGTTTCAACATCTGCATGGTCAGGTCAGAGGCAACGACACTGCGGACCAGGGGGGCAAAGTAGAGGGCGGTGTGGCCCCCGCCGCAGGCGACGTCCAGAAGCGTGTCCTCCGGAGTCGGCTTCAGAAGCCGGACGGCTTCTGCCAGGTCATCCCCCGTGGCAAACCCCTTGTTGCGCACGTAGCCTTCTGCGGTTCTGGCGAACTGTTCCCTGACTTTTTCCTTGAAATCCTTGGGCATTGCTGACTCCTGACGTACATTGAATTATACCAGCGGATGGGGAAAATGCTTGCCCTTTGAAGATGCATTTGTTAAGAAACCGATAGAAATTGCGGGAGGATAGCATGAATAAGGTTCCTTTGGGAAGTACCGGATTACAAATCAATCCCCTGGTCTACGGGACCCTCCCCCTGGGTCCCCTGCAGGCCGGGGTGAGCGCGGCGGAAGGGGGACGGCTGATCCGTCATGCCCTGGAGCGCGGGCGTCACCCTTCTGGATACCGCAGAACTCTACGAGACCTATCCCCACGTGCGTGCGGCGCTTCAGGGCTACCGGGGCGAGGTGCGCCTCGCCACCAAGACCCATGCTTCCGACCGCGTCCTGGCGCGCGCCCACGTGGAAAAGGCTCTGCGGGAGCTGGGGGTGGACCGGCTGGACATCGTTCATCTGCACGGAGCCCGGGTGGCGGACCCCTTCGTGGAGCGGGCGGAGGTCCTGGAGGCCCTGCTGCAGATGAAGGAAGAGGGGAAAATCGCCCATGTGGGCCTCTCCTCCCATTACATCTCGGCCATCCGCAAGGCCGCCGTACATCCGGCCATCGAGGTGCTGCACCCCTTGATCAACCGGACGGGGATGGGCATTCTCGACGGCAGCGCCGGGGAGATGGCCGCGGCGATAGCCGAGGCCGCCAGGGCCGGAAAAGGAGTGTATGCCATGAAGGCCCTGGCGGGGGGCAACTTCATCAGCCAGGCCCGCGCCAGTCTCGCCTTCGTCCTTGCTCTTCCCGGAGTGCACGGGGTGGCCGTGGGGATGCTCTCGGAAAAGGAGATCGAGGCCAATCTGGCCCTCTTCGCCGGAATCTCCGCCGACGAGGAGGTCTGGGGAGAGCTGGAGAGTCAGCGGCGACATCTGAAGATCATGGACCGGTTCTGCAAGGGATGCGGCGCCTGCGTTCCGGCCTGCACCAACAACGCCCTCAGCATCGAGGAGGGAAGGGCCCGGGTGGATGACGGGGACTGTATCCTGTGCGGATACTGCGCCGCGGCCTGCCCCGAATTCCTTATCCGGGTGGTTTGAACTCTCTTCGATCTCCGCCTCCGCCGCAATTTTTCAGCCGCCGGTTCTGATTCCCGGCGGCTTTGTTATGCTTGAGACGAAAACTTCCTGAATCAAAGGAGGCGAGGTCATGCCCATGCGGATCGAACTGACGGAAAATGCCCTGGCGACGCTGAAGGCCAGGTATCTTCGCAAGGACGAGCAGGGGGAAGCCATCGAAACCCCCGATGAGATGTTCCGCAGGGTGGCTGCCGCGGTGGCCGCGGGGGAGAAGCCCTTTGCCGGCTTCAGGGGGGCCGGGGATGCCGAGGACCGCTTCTATGAGATGATGGCCTCGCTGACCTTCCTGCCCAATTCCCCGACCCTGATGAACGCCGGAGCCAAGCTGGGGCAGCTCTCGGCCTGTTTCGTCCTTCCCGTCGGCGATTCACTGCCGGAGATCTTCAACACCCTGCGCGATGCGGCCATGATTCACCAGAGCGGCGGCGGAACCGGCTTTTCCTTCTCCCGTCTGCGGCCGGCCGGGGACCGGGTGAAAAGTACCATGGGGGTCTCCTCCGGGCCAGTCTCCTTCGTGAAGGCCTTCAATGCCGCGACCGAAGCTATCAAGCAGGGAGGCACCCGCCGGGGGGCCAACATGGGAATCCTCCGGGTCGACCACCCGGACATCATGAATTTCATCACAGTCAAGGACCGGGAAGGGGAACTGGTCAACTTCAATATCTCCGTGACGGCCACCGACCGCTTTATGGCAGCCGCCAGGGAGGGAAAGGACTACCCCCTGCTCAACCCCCGGACCGGTGAGGAGACCGGACGCCTGAACGCGGCCGAAGTTCTCGATGCCATCGCGGAACACGCCTGGAAAAACGGCGAGCCGGGCATGATCTTCATCGATCTGGTCAATGCCGACCACCCCGCTTCCCACGTGGGAGAGATCGAGGCCACCAATCCCTGCGGCGAGCAGCCGTTGCTTCCCTACGAGTCCTGCAACCTGGGTTCCCTGAACCTGCCAAAGCTGGCCGATTCGCGGGGCCGGATCGACTATGCCCGCCTGAGCGATGCGGTCCGCTGGGGGGTGAGGTTTCTGGACGACGTAATTTCGGCGAACAATTACCCACTGCCTCAAATCGAAAGGATTACCCACCGCAACCGCAAGATCGGACTCGGGGTGATGGGTTTTGCAGACCTGCTGATTCTCGCCGGGTTACCCTACGGATCCGAGGCCGCGCTTCATGCCGCCGAGGAAATCATGTCCTTTATCCGCCAGGAATCGGTGGCCGCTTCGGAGGAACTGGCCCGGGAGCGGGGGGCCTATCCGAATTTTAGTGGCAGCAAGCGTCAGAAGGAGGGCGGAGCCCCCATGCGCAACGCCACGGTGAATACCATCGCTCCGACCGGAACCCTGAGCCTGATCGCGGGGGTCTCGAGCGGAATCGAGCCGGTTTTCGCCTTCGAATACGAACGGCACGTCCTGGGGACGGTGATGAAGGAGGTTCACCCCCTGTACCGGAAAAAGCGACAGACCGGCGAAACCGCGGATGCCCAGGTTTTCGTGACGGCCCGCGATATTGCCCCGCAGTGGCATGTGCGGATGCAGGCGGCATTTCAGAAATACGTGGACAACGCGGTGTCGAAAACTATCAACTTTTCGGCCGAGGCCACCCGCAGAGACGTCAAGGAGGCCTTCCTCCTGGCCTACGACCTGGGATGCAAGGGCCTGACAGTCTACCGCGACAAGAGCCGGCGCAGTCAGGTGCTCAACGTCTGCGACAGCAAGTGTACCCTTTAGAAATCTCTGTTTCCGCACGAAGTGAGATGAGCAAAAAAGCCAGGTTTCCCTGGGGCCGTCATGCCGAAGGCATTTGCCCGGTTCGACAGCCCCCAGGGAAACCTTTTTTTACCCTTTGTTGTTCGCCGCATCCAATCAGAAAGACCCTGCCTTAAGTTCCAATCCCTACGTCGAACGGTTTCTTTTTCGGGCCCGGCATAACTGTTTGAAATGTAATTGTTTTAAACTTTTTGCCAAGTTGTATTATCGCCTTTTCATAAAGAGATATTTGTGTCTAAATTGCCGCAGAAGTGTTGTCCTATTTAAACAATTGCAGGTTCCTCCTTTTCTCCCGCCGAATAATCCCAATAGGTTATGGATTGGCATGTAACCTGCTATGTTTTACTGTCGTTTCCGGCGATGAATGAAAAAACTATTTTAGTTGGACATTGGAAGCGTAAACACTTTTAAAAATGCTTGCAGAAAAATTTGTAAGCGTAAAAGGAGGATATGATTTAAAATTATTAAAAATTTATACAATAAGAATTCTATTTCAAGTTAAGTAAAAGTTATAAAAATTAAAAATTTTGAAATTTATTGCGAATCAGGTCGGTAATTTACTTTAAACGCAATGTGTTAATTCATTTTTGCCGGAAAATTAGTAACAGATCTCTATGTTAAAGCAAATGAGGAAGAGAAAAACAGGGGTGGATATTTAAGGGCTCCATTCAAAATCGACAAAAAAGGGGAAAATGATGAAATTTATTCGAAGAACATCCGTACTTTTTCTATTCGTCATGGCCTTCGCGGCGATGCAACTCTGGGGGACCGACGCCCAGGCGCATCCGTCCTACTTCACCACTTACTGCTCGGGATGCCACGCCACGACGACCTGCAACGGCTGCCATCACCACGGGCCTGTTGGGCTGAAAGGGGTGACCGACAAGACCTCCTACGCCCCCGGCGACACGGTCTCGGTCACCATCACCGGTGGCAGCCAGAGCGGCTGGTTCCGGGCCATCCTCTATGACCAGAGCGGCACCCAGGTCGCCATCTCCAACGGCAACGACAGCGGCATGGGCCACACCACCACCTACCCGGCGGTCCTGAGCGCCCAGGCGCCGACGACCCCGGGCACCTATACCTGGAAGGTGTCCTGGTTCGGCAACAGCTTCGACTCCAGCAACATGACCGCGAGCAACCACGGCGAGGTCTCCGTCAACACCAACGCCTTCACCGTCGCCGCTCCTGTCGACACCACCGCTCCGGTGGTGGGCGCCTTCACCCTTCCGGCGACCTCCACGAGCCTGAGCGTTTCGGTCTCTTCTCTTAGCGCCACCGACAACGTCGCCGTCACCGGGTACCTGGTTACCACCAGCTCCTCCAAGCCCTCCGCTACCGCCTCCGGCTGGAGCGCCACCGCTCCCAAGAGCGTCACCGCCCCCGCCGAGGGGAGCGTGACCTTCTACGCCTGGGCCAAGGACGCCGCGGGGAACGTCTCGGCCTCCAGGAGCGCCACGGTGACCGTTACCCTGCCCGACACCACCGCTCCGGTGGTGGGCGCCTTCACCCTTCCGGCCACCTCCACGAGCCTGAGCGTTTCGGTCTCTTCTCTTAGCGCCACCGACAACGTCGCCGTCACCGGGTACCTGGTAACCACCAGCTCCTCCAAGCCCTCCGCTACCGCCTCCGGCTGGAGCGCCACCGCTCCCAAGAGCGTCACCGCCCCCGCCGAGGGGAGCGTGACCTTCTACGCCTGGGCCAAGGACGCCGCGGGGAACATCTCGGCCTCCAGGAGCGCCACGGTGACCGTCACCCTGCCCGTTGCCACCGCGCCCGCGCTGAGCGTCTCCACCCTGGCAGACGGCTCCTACACCAACCAGGCCACCCTTAACGTCAGCGGCACCGCCACCGACGCCGACGGCATCCAGTCCGTCACCGTCAACGGCCAGGCCGCCACCGTCAACGCCGACGGCTCCTTCAGCACCGCCCTGACCCTGGTGGCGGGCTCCAACACCATCACCGTCGTCGCCACCGACGCCACCGGCACCGAGGCGACCGACAGCCGCAGCGTCACCTACGACCCGACGGCCCCGGTGGTCACCGTATCGGCTCCCGCCGACAACAGCACCACCACCCAGTCGTTCATCACCGTGAGCGGCACGGTCAACGAGAGCAGCACCGTCTTCGTCAAGGTCAACACCGACGCCCCCCAGGCCGCCGCCGTCTCGGGCAACGACTTCAGCGCCACGGTCTACCTGGCCGACGGGGTCAACACCGTCGAGATCGACGCCACCGATCTGGCCGGCAATCTCTCGAGCGCCAAGCGGACGGTGACCTACAACGCGCCCCAGGCCCAGATCACCCTCGCGGTGACCGACCCGGCCCAGGACATCACCACCAGCACCGCGTCCCTGCTGCTCAAGGGGACCGTTGCCGACCCGTCAGGGGCCGTCACCGTCACCATCACCATGGACGGGCAGAGCTACACCCCCGCGGTGGTGGACGGCGCCTTCGAGCAGCAGCTCACCTTCAGCGCCGCCCAGCAGTACGCCGTCACCGTCACCGCGACGGACGATGCGGGCAACACCAGCTCCGTCACCCGAAACGTCATCTACCAGCCCGCAACCTCCGGGGACGATGGCGGAGATGATGGTGGCGGACACAGGGGCAACAGCCATAACTACAGAAGCCATGACCACCGGAAGGACGATTAAGGCAACCTGGAGTTGAAAAAGTGAAAAATAAGAAAGCCACCCGAAATCCCGGGTGGCTTTCTCTTTATCATCCCTGCCCAGTGCATTTCAGCACCACCAGGGTCATATCGTCCACAAAGGGCATCGCCTCTTGAGGCATCACCTGCATGAGGCGGTCCACCATCTGCTCGGCATTCAACTCCCAAAGCTGTCTGGCCAGGGAGGCGTCGTTGAGTTCGAGCTGCTGCATCGCATCTATCAGCCCGTCGCTGAACAGGATCAGGGCGTCTCCTTTTTCAAAGCCCTGGTTCCCTTCGATAAAATTTTCCTCGGGCAGAACTCCCAGCGGAAGCCCCCGGGGAAGGAGTTCTTCAATAGCGCCGTTCGAACGCAGCATGAAAACCAGCCCGTGCCCGCAATCGACATAGGTCAGGCGGCGGGTTCTTACATCGAGGCGGGCATGGAAAAGCGTGACGAAGCTCTCTGCGTTGCTCAGGTCCTGGCGAAGGGCGTTCGAAGCCTGTTTGAGCGCCTCTGCCGGGGGATATGCCCGGGAGACGGCCCGGAGGGAAGCCCTGACGGTGGCCATGAGCATGGCGGCGGCCATCCCCTTGCCCATCACGTCCCCCAGGGTGATCGAGACCAGCCCCGGTTCCGTCTCCTGCCAGTCGTAGAAATCCCCCCCGACCTGATAGGCCGGAAGGCAGCGGGCGGCTATTTCAAACCCGGGCAGGGGAGGCATTTCCTTCGGCAGGAGCTTTCTCCTGCACCTGTGCCGCGAACTCCAGTTGGGTCTGCAATCGCAGTCCGCCGCATTTCGCTGTCCCAGAGGGCTTCCTCGGCCCGTTGACGTTCGACGCCCACGGCAATTTCGTCGGCCACCGAAGCCAGGGCCGCCAGGACGGCCTCGGTCATCGGTTTTTTGGAAAAGAGCGCGATGACTCCCACGGTGCGGGCATTGACCACCAGGGGGTATCCGGCGAAGGCTACCATCCCCTCCACCCTGGCCCAGTCCTGGTCGGAGATTTCAGGGTCGCCCAGGATGGCATTGGTCAGGTACGGCTTGCCTTCCCGGGCAATCTTCCCGACCTTCAGTTCCCCGACCTTTTTACGGCTGTGCCGGCCGTTGGTGCGGGTGTACATGCCGGCGCTCGCCTTCAGTTCCAGAACCTCCGGGTCTTCCTTGTCAAGGACCCAGATTCGGCAGAATGCGGCCCCGGTGTGCCCGGTGAGGGATTCGGCGCAACGCTGAAGGGAATCCTCGAGGTTCTTCCCCTTAGTCAGGGCCGCTCCGACCTCCGCTCCCAGTTCGGCCAGGCGCGCCCTTTCCTCCAGGGCGTCCTCGGCCGCCTTCCGTTTGGCGATATCCCTGGCCACCACGATGACGTAGGCAGTCTCCCGGAAGAACATGCAGGCCAGGGTGAGCTCCGCGGGGATCGGGGCGGCCTCCCGCCGGAACAGGTTCGCTTCTATCCGCGCCCGCCTTCTTTGAACCTCCCCGCAGGAGCAGATGAGGTCCTTCGCATCTGCGTTTCCGGCGAGTTCGAAGACGTTGAAGATCGACAGCTCCCTCAACTCCTCGTGCCCCCAGCCGGTCTGCCGCGATGCGGTGTCGTTGAAATCGACGATTCTGCCGCTCGGAGCTTCGACGAGGAAGATGGCGTCGTGGCTGTAGTCCAGGAAGGCTTTGAAACGTTCGAGCTCTCCGAGTCGTCTCTGCAGCTCGGGATAGTAGCTCTTGCGGTGGGATTCCTCTCCCAGGCCGATGAGCTTTTCCCACAGATCGGGAGGGTTGTCGGCCGGGTCAGAGGGCTTGCTCATAAATCACCTCCAAATCCCTCAGCGTCATCCGCGAGGGGCTCGGGATGCCCTAAGTCGTATCATTTCCGAAAGTGAACTATTTTATTAGTATAAACCTCCGTGCAACCGCGGACAAATGGTGATGGCGTCGCAAAAAGTCCGCCCCCACGGCGTTACGACGTTTTTTCAGGTCCTCGACCTGCCTGACGTAGGCCTTCGCCCCTTAAAAACACAAGGCCTTGTGGGACGAAATTTTTGCTTAGCCATCCGCAGAGTATTTGCGAGACCATCAAGGGTCAGCTCCCGCTTTTTGAGCGGCTGTCTCACCCTGCGCCGGCTCAAGGCCCCACGATGCGGATGTCGTCGTACCAGGCTTCGGCCGAACCGCCCGTGTTGTCGGTATCGGTCATTAGAGCGATGGCGCCTGCCTGTGGCGGGTCTTCGCCGAAGGCCCGGCGGTAGTCTTCCAGGACGTTGCGCCTCTCTTCCACCCACTGGCCGGCCTTTTCCGACCCGCTTTCCACCGCAAACATCATGGCCCTGCCTGTAAAAGCGTTGGGGAGCATCGAGCCCTTCGGCAGTTGGTTGGCCCAGATGTAGTTGAGGGAATGGGTCAGGGGGAAGAACCAGCTGGGGAAGACGACATAGATTCGCGCAGGGTAGTCGTCGCCCGAGCGGGTGTGTGCATTGCCGCGGGCGATGACGCCCTTTACCTTCCAGCGCCAGGCGAGAATGGGGAAGTGTTTCGGGTCGTAGCTGATGCGGTAGACCAGTCCCGAGGCGGCGTCGTGGCTGAGGGCCTGCAGGACGTGCCCGCCCCCCTGCGGCACTACTCGGTAAGAGGTGTGTCCTTTGAAGGATTTCACCTCCCATCCCGGAGAGAGGCCCTGCTCGAAATCGTCGATGACTCGGAGCTTTTCGATGCCAAAGGCCCTCCCTGCCGGATGGAGGCAGAAAATTAGGGCCAGAAGGGCAAGGGGCAGGGTAAAACGGATTTTTCGCTGCAAGTTCAGGAACATGGGGTTTCGCAGGGAGCCTCGGTGTAAGGGGATTCTATTCCTTCGGACCGGCGTTCTCCTCGGTCATGGCCTCCAGGGCGGCGACCAGCTCCCCCAGGGGGGAGAGGAAGGAAACGGCGGGCTCGGGCAGGGGCTGAAGGGCGGACTCCAGCCGCCGGGCCGCGGCCAGGGCCGTGCGGAGATGGCGGGCTGCCGCCTCCGAGTCCTCCTCCCGGGCGGCGGCCACCTCCTTGAAGCGCTTGAGCACCGTGGGGTGGCTGCGGTCCTCCTCCACCACCGCCCGGCGCAGATCGCGCATACTCCTCCTCTGAGAAGTCGCGTCTCCTCCCGCGCCTGGCGCAGCAGGTCGACGGAGCGGTAGTCGGGGAGGGGTTTAGCTCCGTGTGCCGGGCCAGGAGTTCGGGCTCTTCCTTCTCCAGATAGTGATAGGCCAGGGTGAGCTTCTGCGCGGTCGGCTTCTTGATGCGCATTTCCCGGGCGCAGTAGTCCTCGAAGGAGTCGTATCCCCATTCCCGGAAGAGACCGCGGCTGTCTGAACCCGAGAGCTTTTCCCCCAGCTCCACCCAGGAGGATTTGAAGCGCTTGGCCGATTGCCAGCACCTGGTAGCGCGCGGAGCCGGGATCGAGTTCCTGCATGATCCGTTCGATGACCATTCGCCCTTCGATTTCGGGGTCTCGTCCATGTCGCTCCCTATCTTCATGCCGGTTTGGAAGGTGGCGAGTTTATCACGGAAACGGGAGGGGCGGAAGGAGTTTTTCCCTTGGTCCCATTGGGATCTCGCGTACAATCCGGACTTGAGCTTTGTCAAAGATTATTCTCTGATAAGTTCTACCGGTTTGCTGCAATCTGTGGTAAAATATGAAGGATTTTGCCTATCCGCCGTTATCAGATTTGACGAGAAAACAAAAAAGGGATAACGCAATGAAGGCGGAATGTTTCACCGTCGGGCCGGAAACCGTGCAGGATGCTGGAGCTGGGTCATCCCTGGGTCATCGCCGACCGTTATACCCGGAAATGGCCGAAGGGGCGCTGCCGGCGACCTGGTGGCTCTGACCGATGAAAAGGGACGCTTTCTGGCCACCGCCCTGCTCGACCCCGGGGACCGGGTCGTGGCCCGGGTGCTGGGGCGCGGGCAAGATGCGCCTCGACCGGGCCTGGGTGCAGGAAAAGTGGCGAGAAGGCCGCGGCTTTGCGCAGCGCGACCATGCCGACCTGGAGGGGACCCCGCCTTCCGCCTGGTCAACGGCGAAGGGGACGGGTTGCCCGGCCTGACCGTCGACCGCTATGGCGAGCACCTCATGGTGCAGCTCTACACGGCAGCCTGGAAGCCGCATCTGCCTTCGGTGACGGCCGCCCTGCGCAGGTTTATCCCCGGCGGGGATCTATGAAAAATTCCGCCCCCAGAAGACCCGGGAGCTGGGCGCGGGGAAAGCCGGGAAAAAATACAGCCGGCTTCTCGCCGGGCGCAGCGGCTCCGGGGAGGGTGAGGGTCGGGAGAACGGCCTGGATTTCTGGTGAGCTCGAGAGGGGCTCAATACCGGACTTTTCCTCGACCAGCGAGCAAACCGTCGGGACCTGATGGGGCGGATGCAGGGGAAAAGAGTGCTCAACCTCTTCGCCTATACCGGCGCCTTTTCGGTGGCCGCCGCGGCATACCGGGGCGGCAAAGGTCACCAGCGTCGACGCCTCGGCCTCCTATCTCGACTGGGCGAAGGAGAATTTCGGCGCCAACCGCCTCAATCCCAAGCGCCACGAGTTCATCGTCGGCGACTGTTTGGAGGTTCTCAAGGAGCTGCGGCGGCAGGGGCGCCTCTTCGACCTCGATCCTCATGGACCCTCCATCTTTCTCCACCACCGCCAGGAGCCGCTTCACCACGCGCGGCGGACCTCGGACCTGGTGGCAGCCGCCCTGCCCCTGCTCGCTTCCGGGGGGCTGCTCATCACCTCCTCCAACCATCAGAAGGTCGACCTTCCCGACTATCTCAAGGAACTGCGCCGCGGGGCCCTGCAGTCGGGGTGTGAGGCTGAGGGTCATCCACTCCGCGGCCCAGCCCGAGGACTTCCCCTATCCCGATAACCTTTCCCGAGGGCCGCTACCTGAAGTACGTGATGAGCGTGAAGGCGGTGACGGAGGACCCAGGGCCTGCCTCCGGTGAGTCCGGGCTTCTATTCACGTAAGGGGAGGAAAACCTCGTGGTAGAGAAATCGTAGTCCGGCTCAGGTGCCTCGCGCTCCAGCAGGGGGTGCCCCGCGGGGAAGGATGAGGAAGGGGCGGAGCTGCTCCCCGCCGACCGAGCCGTGGCCGCCCACCTGGTCGTCGAAGCAGACGATCTGCTCGCCGTCATAGGCCCCGAAAAGAATGAGGTCGCCGCAGTTCTCGTCCGCCGCGAAGCGGCACAGGTCGGGGAGGAGTTCTGCGGGCCGGCCGTAGGGCTTCAGAAAGGCAAGCTTTTCCGGGGCGGGCGGGGAGCGACGGGGGCAGGCAGACCGCGCCTCTCCTCGGCGGTGGAAAAAGCAGATTCTTCGTCCTTCTCCCCTGGCCATGACAAAGCCGATCCCCTTGTGGCGACAGAGAAAGGGCAGCAGCAGCGGATAGGCTCCTCGATCTCCTTCCAGCTCAGCCGCTGCGGCTCGCCGGTGATGTAGAGGTGGGCCAGGGAGCTGGAGTAGGTGATGACCACCCCGCCTTCCGGGTCGATTTTGAGCGTCTCCGGCACCAGTTCTCTGATTCCGGCGCTGCAGGGGTCTTATCACCCGTGAAAAAGGCGGTGGCGCCGCCTTCGGTCGGGCCTCCAGTTCCTCCTGCAGATAGCCGAGCTGGACCCGGGTGAAATCCAGGGGGCCGGAGGAGACGGCGGCTCGCTGGTTCTTTTTGAGGAAGGCGCTGACCGCGTCGCCGAGGGTGGCCCCGAAACGGTTCTTGAAAGGGATAGCCGGGCGTCTGTCCGTGATCGGAGAGGAGGATCAGTTCATAGTCGGCGCCGGGGGCATGCCGCAGCATGCGCATGATTTCGCCGAGCCGTTTGTCGATGTACTTGAGGTTTTTCAGGGCAGGCCGGGAGTCCGGTCCGAAATGGTGGGCCAGCTCGTCGTAGCCGCTGTAGGTGGTGTAGATGCGGGGACGCCGGCGTAGATGTCCGCGATGACGCCGAAGGTCTGCAGCTCCCGGAGGATGACGTTGCAGAAGATGCGGATGAGGGGGAAGAGGCCTTCGCTCAGCTGCCAGGGGCGGGTTTTGCTGAAATGCCACGGTCGTAGAGCTCGGTGAGGTATTCCATCACCGTGGCGCCGGCCATGCGGCAGACCCGAAGGGGGTGGAGCAGGAGAAGGAGCACGAAGCGCAGGCCGCCGAATCGGCCGAAAAGGGTCTGGGGATGGGGGGAGGAGACGGTGAAGATGCTGCGGGCCGCCCGCCGTCGAGGATGTTGGCAGTAGGAGGAGCCGCCGGCCAGAAGCCCCTGCCGTCCCCGAAGAGCGTTTCGCGGAAAATACTGGACGTGGTGCGAGGTCGTTGCAGCTGATGAGCCTGTTGGTCTTTCTTTTCAAACCAGCGGAAGGCCGGAATGCCCCGGCCGTCGCCGTAAAAAATGGCCGCCTGGGCGGCAGGGGTGGTGCTCGGAAGCCCCGCCTGGTATTCGCGCAGAGCGGAGCCCCTTTTCAGGTGGCGCTCGATATTGGGCAGGTAGCCCAGGGCCATGGCCTTTTGCAGATGGGGATAGGAGAGGCCGTCGATCTGGATGCCGACGAATCCCCGCTCGGGCCCTGCACGCCGGCGGGCCAGCCGTTCCTTGCGAAAAGGAAAGAACTTGAAGTAGTAATAGATCTGAAACAGACGGTCGAGCAGGGCAGTCCGTTCAGCCACGGCAGCTCCCGTGAAACATAGATTCAAATCGGGTGATGGCAGAACACTCAATTAAATTGCCTTTCCAGCTCATAAAAAAAGCCGGAACCCTCAAGGGCTCCGGCTTCACTTTAGTCTTGCAGAAATATCGGATTTTATCTCCACCACCGATGCACCTTGTCGATGGTCACCGGTTGCCTGGGAACGTCCTGGTGCATCCCGGCGCTGCCAGTGGGCACCTTTGCGATGGCCTGGACGTCTCCATTCCGGCGGTCACCCGACCGAAAACCGCATAGCCGTACCCGCAGGGGTCTTGCCCTGATGGTTGAGAAAGGCATTGTCGACGGTGTTGATGAAAAACTGCGAGGTGGCGCTGTCCACCACCTGGGTGCGAGCCATGGCGATGGTCCCGCCGGCGGTTCTTCAGGCCATTGTCGGCTTCATTCTTGATCGGGATCCTTGGTCTTTTTCTGGTCCATTCCAGCCGTCATTCCACCCCCCTGGATCATGAAGCCCTCGATGACCCGATGGAAGAGGGTGCCGTCATAAAAGCCTTCCCGGACGTAGGAAAGAAAGTTTTCCACCGTCTGGGGGGCCTTTACCGCATCCAGTTCAAGGGTGATGTCGCCCATGGAAGTTTGCAGCAGGACGACCGGGTTCTGTTCGCTCATAAGGGTATCTCCTTTGGGTCCGTCGTTGATGGGTCGGGCAGATGGCCAATGTAGCAGGCCGGGGGAGCGGAGGCAAGAATAAGGGGCGTCGTCTTGGATATCCGGCTCTTCCGGAGGAGGCTTCAGATGCGGGAGCTTTCCGTGTAGCCCGCCAGGGTGAACTGGATCGGCCTTTTCGACTCCTGCAGGTCGCTGGTGATTACCACGCTGGGAAACTCGCGCCGGTCCTCCAGCACCAGGCGGAACTTGTCCAGCGGATCGGGAGCCGCCGGCTCCCATGAGAGGACGGTAACCAGCGCGTTCCAGTTATGGTCGGTGTTCTGGCCGAAAAAAACCACCTTGACGTTTTCGTAGGCGACCAGGTCGCCTTTCAAGATTTTTCCGCTGTATTGATTTTCCATAGGGTCCTTCCGGGTGGTAGGCGCTTTTTGATTGATGCTCTCGCAAAAATTCAGGGGATGACTAAGGAAAAATTTCGTCCGCCAAGGCTTGGTGGCTTTCAGGGGCGAAGGCCTACATCGGCAGGTCGAGGTCCTGAAAAAACGCCGTAGCGCCGGAGGGCGGGCTTTTTGCCACGTCTTCTTATTTTATCAGAAGGAGAAGAAATGGGAAATTCTCGGGGCGGGGCTCAGCAGCATCCGTCCAGGTGGCAGCGGGCGATTTTCGCCCATTCGTCGGCCGGTGCGAGCTGGAGATATTTTCGCCAGTGGGATGAGGCCTCCCCTGTACGGTCGAGTTTTTCCAGGCAAAGGGCCAGATTGAAGTGGGCATCGGCATAGGCGGGGGATGCCGCAAGCGTTCTGCGCAGGGTTGTCACCGCCTCCTCCATTCGCCCCTGTTCTGCCTGGATGAAACCGAGGTTGTACCAGGCCATGGCGAAGTAAGGATCGAGGGCGATAGCGCGACGGTAAAGGTTTTCAGCCCCCTCCGAGTCCCCTCGTTCCAGGAGCAGGTTCCCCAGGTTGTACCAGGCTTCGGGAAAATCGGGATCTATCTCCAGGGCCTTGCGGTATGCTTCTTCCGCCGCACTCAGCTCGCTCTTTTGGACGCAGCTCTGGGCGTAATCGAACCATGTTGCGGGGTTTTCGGCGGCCCTCCTCCTTTTTTCCAGAGGAACGGAGGGCGCAGTTTCTTTTGGCGCACGGCCCTCCAGGTCGAAAAGAAGCTGACCGCTAAGGTCCATCCGGATTCCGTCCAGCTCCGCCAGCAGTTCACCGCCCCGACCGGTGAGGATGCGGATTTGCGCCAGCGGGCGGTTAATTTCCGGGACCATGGGGGCCAGTCGGCTGAGACCCCTCGCAATGGCTTCAGGGGTCAGCCCGCCCTGCATCAGACCAGCGATGGACCGCAGGCTGACCAGGTCCAGAAAATCAAAGGCCCCGCCTTCCGAGCGCACAAGCCCGAACTGTTCACATCGCCGCACGTTTTCAGGGGGAAGGCCAAGAACCCGGCAGGCCTGTTCCAGAGAACAGGTGCCCAGCGCCGGACCGGGTTTGGGAGTGCGGATTCCGATCTGTTCGAGGAACTCGAATTCGGAGATAATCCGGATGGGATGCCCTCTAGCCTGCAGGATTTCTGCCCGTTCGAGCTTGCGGCTGATGGTCCCTTGCTTCAGGATGGGCCAGCCCTCCATCCCCACGACGAGCAGCGAGGTCCGGCCCGTGACGGTTTTCACCGGTTCGCCACCGGCCTTGCAGACCAGGCGGAAAGCCACCTGTCGGGGCAGGTCGGTCAGACGTCCGGTGATTGCGACCCGCTGCCCTGCCAGAGCCTGTGGCGATTGTTGAGCGGTAACAGCCGGGAGGTCCATCTTTTCGCTCTTTCCGCGCTCCTTTACAAAGGGAGGTTCCCTTCTTAGTGGGAAGGAGACACCGACAAGGGGAGGCAGCTAGATGTCTTAAGAGGAGCCCGTCAATGCTCCTCCTTGTTTGAGACGAGGTCGTGGAGGCGATTCTTGATTTCTTCGGGCAGGAAGTGCCAGTAGGGACTGCGAACCAGTTCCCGGAATTGCCGCTTTTTCTCCCCCAGAGGTAGAGAGGTCCAGTCAACGAAAGGTTGATCGGGTCGTTTCTGATTCAGGGCTGATCGCATGACTCCTCCAACGGTTCAGAGTGTTGCCCGACATCACGCATTCATGCAGGGGATGACAGAGGATCAAGAAAAAAATATTAATGAATACAGCATCTTTCCCAAGGTGATGGCGGAAATTCTGGGATGTGAAAGTTTCCAGTGACTATGATATCGAGAGCTATCCAGATTTCAAGCAGGGATAAGAAAATTCAAACTTCAGGTTGAGGGGGATGGAGGTGGAGGCTTCTTTCGTCAAACTCGATAAGGGCTGGGAATGTTTGGTAAAGAAGGTGGAAGCAAAAACGCTCTATCATAGTAAAATGATAGAGCGTTTTCGTAATGCAATGGTGCCGAAGGCCGGAATCGAACCGGCACGGCCATAAGCCATCGGTTTTTGAGACCGACGTGTCTACCAATTCCACCACTTCGGCAAAAACGTGGAAAGTATAATGGGAGATCGGGAGGGCGGTCAAGAATTAATCGGCGCGCAGGACAAAGAACCTCGACGGTATGGAGTTCATGAGTTCTGACTGTCCCGAAGTTCGGTCCGCTCCACGTCACGGGCGGCCGGTTTGAAGGCTTTTTCCGTTTGCCGCAACACGCTGGCGACATGTTCCGTTCGAAATTCAAAAGTGGTCAGGCAGGAAGGGCAGCAGCAGGTTTTGCCGAAAGAAATATTGTTGATTTTCTCACTGATTCGGAAATTACACTTTGGGCAGGGAACCTCAACCAGAATCGACATGGATTGTATCCTCGGATGGAGGTTTAAATTAGGCTCCCTTTATAAAATGACTTGGGGCAGTTTGTCAAGGGAAAGGTTGGATGGAGGGATTTAATCTTGACATCCCGCCGCTCCCTGTCAGAATGGGAGAATATACCTCCCAGGCACCCTAAGGTGCTAATAAATTGAGGAAAATGGAGAGGCTCACCGAGCTCTTACTTTGCGAGGTTCTCGAATTGTTTTGACTCTTGAAACTTGGGCAAGGGTGGGAGAAGAAAAATTTTCCGGGAACAATCCTGAATAGTCTCTCGGTTGCGTGGAGGGCTTCGGGGAGAAATGCTTTGGTTGGATGCGCAGGTTGCCTACGGTCTTTGCAGACCAGGGGAACCGAAAAAGTTCCGGGACCAACCGGGCGGAAGGAACAGGGATGACTCGCGATGCCAACCGGGAAGATGAAGAGCAGGAGGCCAGTCCGGCGACGGCACTGGTGATGATGTTTGAATCTCTGCCTGAAGAACTCCAGGAGGCGGTTTTTGAAATCGTGACCGATTTTTTCCATCTGGCAAGGGCCGCAGGCGAAGCACCCCCCGAGGGAGATGGCCTTGAGATCGGAAAAGGAGTAATCCTTATTTGATATTAAAGAAAATTTCCGGCATTTCTCCGGAAGGCATGAGGTGACGCGGCGCCCAGGTTTTGGTTTCGCGGAAAAAACGGCCCCTTTCGCAACGGCCCGACAGAGGCCCCTCGCAGTAGCTCTCCACCAAGCTCTTCCAGAGCCTTCCCTGGCGTTGGTTGATGTCTTTGAAAAAGCAACAGCCCCTTTTTAGATTACACCCCTCCATGTCGCCCTCCACATGATGGTTGAAAACCGAAGCCCCCAAGCTTATTCGGTTTTCAAAACAGCCGTTTAATTTTATTGAAAAAAATTTTGATTTTCCAGTAAAAAAAATCTATAGCCCCTTGTACGGACCCCAAAAGACTTCAATCATGGGAACTCGGCCGAGACGAAGACGTGTAAGGGGGGGGCGGGGAGGGCAGCTAATCCGTCATCCGTCGAAGGGAGATTGCCCGGACGTCCCTTCCTCATTAAGGCTTCTCTTTTCTAGCAGGACTGACAGGGCTTTTCAATGAAAAACAATCGGAGGGGGATGTTTTCGGAAGGGGGAGAGCGGGTGACCGAGGGGCGTCTTTCCCCCGGCAGAGAGAGCCGGAAAGAGAAAAGACAAATTGATGGATCTCAGACAAGGACCAACGAAAAAGGGGTCAGCGAAATTTCGCTAACCCCTTTGATTCTTTGGTGGAGCTAGGCGGGATCGAACCGCCGACCTCTTGAATGCCATTCAAGCGCTCTCCCAGCTGAGCTATAGCCCCATTCGCAACGGAGCCAATTTATAGCAAAACGGATGCGTGGCTGTCAATACTTTATTTCAGAAAGATTTGCGTTTAGGAATTGTTGTATCCGGATGGCGGAATCCGGCTTCCCGGGCCATCTGTTTCTGCGGGACGACGGTCGTCGTGCAGAGGGCTCTTCGGCATGCGGAGGGGGGGGGCTGAGGCGGGGCCGGGGGCGAAGCTTGAAAAAGAGAAGGCCGACGCTTGAGGCGCCGGCCGGTTTCGTCAATAGGAAAGACCTGTGAGGCGGGTGAGGGCCTCCATGTACTTTTCGCCCGTTTTGCGGACGATCTCCTCCGGCAGCGGCGGGAGGCGGCGCCGTTTTCCCCCACTCCAGGGTCTCCAGGTAGTCGCGCAGAAACTGCTTGTCGAAGCTTGGCTGGGGACCGCCGGGGCGGTACTGGTCCTTGGGCCAGAAGCGGGAGGAGTCGGGGGTGAGGGCCTCGTCGATCCAGATGAGCTCATCCTCGTAAATGCCGAATTCGAACTTGGTGTCGGCGATGATGATGCCTCTGGCGTCGGCCAGGTCCCGGGCGCGGTTGTAGATGGACAGGGTGACGTCCCTCACCTGGCCGGCGAGGTCTTTCCCGCACAGCCGCTCGGCCTGCTCGAAGGTGATGTTCTCGTCGTGCTCCCCCAGTTCGGCCTTGGTGGAGGGGGTGAAGATCGGTTCGGAAAGCTTGGCGCTCTCGACGAGGCCGGAAGGCAACGGAAATGCCGCTGATGCTTCCCTTTTGCTGGTACTCCTTCCATCCGGAGCCGGAGATATACCCGCGTACGATGCACTCCACGGGAAGAGGGCGGGCCTTTTTGACCAGCATGCTGCGCCCTTCGAGCTGTTCCCGGTACTTGTGGGTGACGGCGGGGAAGTCGTCGATCTCGGTGGCGACGATATGATTGGGAAGGATGTCCGTCATCTTCTCGAACCAGAACCGCGAGATCTGGGTGAGGACGAAGCCCTTGTTGGGGATTGCCTCGTTCATGATCACGTCGAAGGCGGAAATGCGGTCGCTGGTGACGATCAGCAGGTGCTCTCCCAGGTCGTAGATGTCCCTGACCTTACCCCGGTTGACGAGCTTGAGATCGGAAAAATCGGTCTTCATCACGATGGGCGTCATGGCCGTCTATTCCTCCTGGAGAGAGCTCTTGATGGTGGAAGACTCGACAATCTGGGCCTTTTGGCGGAGTTCCTTCAGTCGGGCCTCGAGGGCCTCCTGCTTCTTTTTGTTCAGAAGGGACTCCCGCAGCTGGGCCCGCTTGGTCTGATCCAGGTCCTTCATGTCGGGCTCCTGGCGGTCTTTGAGTACGGCCACCACGTAATCCCCCTCGACGGGATAGACTTCCGGGGCCACAGGTTTTGTTGCGGTGAGGGTGAACGCCTCTTTTGCAAGGTCGGGGGAGTTGCCGACCTGGGGCACGAAGGCGCCGAATGTCTGGGTGAAGTCTCCGGTATCCTGAACTTTCAGCCCCTGCTGCCGGGCCAGAGCCGCCAGGTTTTTCCCCTTGTTCAATTCGGCAAGGAGGTCCTTGGCCGCTCCATGGGCAAGCTCATCGGCCTTTTGCTTGCGCCAGGCCGTTTCCACCCGGGAGCGGACCTCGGCCAGTTCGGGAAGCCTGCTCTCTTTGTGGTCCTTGAGGGTGAACAGGATGACTCCCTGGGGGAGGTTGAGCGGACGGGCCAATTCTCCGGATTGAAGGTTGAACGCGGCGGAAATAACCCCTTCGGCGTCGCCGAGCCCTTCGATGGGGCCCTGGCGGCTGAATTCGCCCGATTCCTGAACCTGAAGGCCGTTCGCCTTTGCGGCGGCGTCGAGGCTGCCGCCCCGGCGGTTCTGGTTGTAGGCGTCCATCGCTTTTTCATAGGCGATTTGTTCGGTTTTCTCCGCCCGCACTCCCTCCTTGACCTGCTCGGCCACCTGGTCGAAGGGCTTGACGCCGCTGTCCTGGTGGGCTTCGACCTTGATGATGTGGAGCCCGAAGGAGGTCGTCACGATGTCGCTGATTTCACCCGGCTTGAGGGCGAAGGCAGCCTTTTCGAACTCGGGAACCATGGTTCCGCGGGTGAAATATCCCAGCTCGCCTCCTTTGGAGGCCGAGCCGGGGTCCTGGGAATATTTCCGGGCCAATTGGGCGAAGTCCTTGCCCGCCCTGGCTTCCTTGAGGATTTTTTCGGCCAGCTCGTGCTTTTTCTTCCTGGTGGCCGCGTCGGCGTCCTTGGGGACGCGGATGAGGATGTGGGCGGCCTCGACCTTCTCGGGGACCTCGAATTTGTCGAGGTTGCGGTCGTAATATTTCTGCAGTTCCCCCTTCTCGAAGACGACGTCCTTTGCGTACAGGGAAGGCTCGAACAGGATGTAGCGGACAGATACGGTTTCGGGGAGTCGGAAGTTCTCCTTGTGGTCCACGAAGAAGTCCTCGATCGCCTTCTTGTCCGCCTTCACCTTGCTTTCGAAGAGGGCGGGGCTGAGCTTGAGGAAGTTCAGGTCGACCTTCTCGTTCTCCTTGCGATACTCCTTGTCGATATCGGCGTCGGTGACTGTAATTCCGGCCTGGATTTTGTCCCGGACCTTCTGGATGAGAAGCTGATGTTTCTCCGAGGCCTCGAACTGGTCGGGGGTCATCCGCTGGTAGGCAAGAATCCGAAGATAGCGGTTTTTGCTGAAGGCTCCGTTTTCCTGAAAAGCGGGAATCTTGGCGATGTAATCAACCAGTTCCTGCTTGGAAATCGAGATGTCCTGCTTGTCGGCCTCTTGCAGCAGCAGGGCCTGGTCGACCACGGCGTCGAGGGCCTGCTGCTTGAGCTTCATCTTTTTTTCCATCTCGCGGCTGAACTGCCCGCGGTATATATTCTGGTAGAGGCGGTAGAGGTTGTTGTAGGTGCTCTGGTAGTCGTCAAAACTGACCTGGGTGCCATTGACCGTGACGGCGACGGTCGAATCTTCTTTGGAGCGGCCCGACCCTTTGCCCCAAACCAGGAATATCGTTCCGACGAAGGTGGCGATGATGGCCCAGAACACCACCTTAATGATAATCGTTTTTTGTTTTTTCCGGATCAGGTCCAGCATCTTGAAAGGGTCTCCTTTGGAAGTTTGCAGGATCTCAGCAACAGGGACGCATGTTAGTCAATCAGGCCCGAAAATGCAATAACTTTTTCCTTTTATCTCTTGATAAACCGTGGGGTTTTTGGTACGGTGTTCACCATTTTCCCAAGAGGGGGTCCTCCCCTCTTTTCGTTCTCTGAAGGGAGACATCCGGACTATGTTCAACCTTTTCGATGCCTTTTTGGGGATATTCTCCAACGACCTTGCCATCGACCTCGGCACGGCCAACACCCTGGTGTATCTCAAGGGAAAGGGGATCGTCGTCAGCGAACCCTCCGTGGTAGCCGTGCAGAAGGATGCCATGGGTCAGAAAAAGGTCCTGGCGGTGGGCAAGGAAGCCAAGAAGATGCTCGGCCGCACCCCGGGCAGCATCGTCGCCATACGCCCCATGAAGGACGGGGTCATTGCCGATTTCGACATCACCGAGGAGATGCTCCGCTATTTCATCCAGAAGGTCCACAACCGCAAGACCCTGGTGCGCCCGCGGATCGTCATCTGCGTTCCTTCGGGCATCACCCAGGTGGAAAAGAGGGCTGTGAAAGAATCGGCCGAGTCTGCCGGCGCCCGAGAGGTCTACCTCATCGAGGAGCCGATGGCGGCGGCCATCGGAGCGGGGCTGCCCATCACCGAGGCTTCCGGCAACATGATTGTCGATATCGGCGGCGGCACCACCGAGGTGGCCGTGATTTCCCTGGCCGGCATCGTCTACGCCAAGAGCGTCCGGGTCGGCGGGGATAAAATGGACGAGGCGATTGTCCAGTACCTCAAACGCAAGTACAACCTGCTCATCGGCGAGCGGACGGCCGAACAGATCAAGATCGAGATCGGCAGCGCCCATCCCGACGAGGAAGTGCGAAGCATGGAGGTGAAGGGCCGCGACCTGGTCACCGGGATTCCCAAAACCCTGGAAATCGAATCCAGCGAGATCGGGGATGCCCTTTCCGAACCAGTGAATGCCATTGTCGAGGCGGTACGCATCGCCCTGGAACGGACCCCCCCAGAACTGGCGGCCGACATCGTCGACAAGGGGATCGTCCTGGCCGGCGGCGGCGCCAATCTGAAAAACCTCGATGTCCTCCTGCGGGAGGAAACCGGTCTGCCGGTGGTGATTTCCGAGGATCCTCTTTCCTGCGTGGTGCTCGGCTCCGGCAAGGTGCTGGACGAACTCGACCTTTTGAAACGGGTGACCGTCACCTCCTGAAAGATACCGGCTAAACCCTGATTCCCCGCCAGGGTAACACCTCCTGACGCAAGGAGACCATACGCAGGGAACGGGGGAGGGGAGCATTTGGATCCGCCGCCTCCCCATCGCCCCGCCTCCTTTCTCCCCTGGTTTTTCGTCCGCCGAGGTCCCGCCCGACGCCAGCACCCTCCGGGTGACTTCGGTGGAGACCGCCTCTGCCTTCCTATCGCATAGGTGCCGGAAGCCTATTTGATGCTGGACTTGTTCAGGAAATACAGAATCCACCTCCTGGCAGGATGCCTCATCCTGCTCGCTCTCCTCTTTTATTCGGTCAATCTCCGCCACCGGGAAAAAACCACGGTTCTCGAAAGAGGCGTTCTTCTGCTCACCGCGCCCCTGCAGCGAGGGATGGATTGGGGCTGGGACCTGTGCTCGGGCTGGTGGAACGATTATCTCTGGCTGATCGACACCAAACGGGAGAATCTCCGCCTTCAGGCCGAGAACCGGCGGCTTCGGGCGAAGCTCGACGGAATGGAAGAGATCCGGCTGGCCAACGAAAGGCTGCGGCGCCTGCTCGACTTTCGCCAGGGGGTCGACCTGCCGGCCCTGCCGGCCCAGGTCATCGGGGAGGATGCTTCGAGCTGGTTCCGCACCGTCGTCATCGACAAGGGGACCAGCGACGGGGTGCGTGAGGGCATGCCCGTGGTGGCGGCCGAAGGCGCCGTGGGGAGGGTCATCAAGACCGCAGCGAAATCCTGCCGCGTCCTGCTGGTCACCGATGCCTCCTCGGCCGTCGCCTCCCTGATTCAGAGAAACCGTACGCGGGGCGTCTGCCGGGGAGAAGGGGACACCCTGAGCCTGGAGTTCGCCTCGCGCCGGAGCGACATCGAGGTGGGGGACCAGATCATCACCTCGGGGACGGGTGGGGTGTTCCCCAAGGGGCTCCTTCTTGGCAAGGTGACCCAGGTGTCAACGGACGGATTCGGACTCTTTCAGAATGTGGTCCTCGCTCCGGCAGTCGATTTTTCCCGACTCGAAGAGGTTCTGGTGCTGCTGAGGGAACCTCAATGACCAGGGTGTTTCTCTATCTCGTTCTCGGGGTCTTTTTTCTGGTCCTGCAAACCGCCTTTTTCCCCAGATTGCTCCCCTATGACCTGAAGCCTGACCTGCTGCTGATTCTCACCGTCTACCTCGGACTGAATGAAAAATATCTCCGGGGGAGCGTCCTTGCCTTCACCCTGGGGTGTCTGCTCGATGCCCTGAGCGGCAATTATCCGGGGCTCTACGGCATGGTCCTGCTGGCCGTCTTCCTGGCGGTTCGAAGCGTGGTCGGGCGGCTGAACGCCGAAAGCGCCCTGCTGATTCTCTTCCTGGTCGCCTGCGGGACGCTCATGGAGGCGGGCCTTCTCATTTTCCCCCTCGGGTTTTTCGCCGATGCCGGCTCCCTCTGGAGCATTGTCCTGCCCAGGCTCTTTCTGCAGGTGCTTCTCAACGTGACTGTCGCCTTTGTTCTGCTCAAGGCAGCGGCCAGGGTGACGAAAAAAATCAAAAGGCGGTCCGGCGTTTCGAGGCTGAACCGTCTGGACGGCCGTTATGAGTCTTGACTCCGGCTTGGCGAATACCCCCGGCCTGAAAAAACGCTTTCTCCTGCTCTCGCTTGGGGCGGTCGCCATCTTCCTCCTCCTGGCCATGCGCCTGTGGTACCTTCAGATCATCAACGTCGACCGCTACCGGGAACTGTCGGAAAAGAACCGTACCCGTTATGTGCCCATTACCGCGCCGCGGGGCCCGATTTTCGACCGCAACGGCGACCTGCTGGTCGACAACCGGCCCGCCTTCGGGGTGTCGGTGCTGCGTCAGGAGGTCGAAAACCGCGACGAACTGCTGCAGCGCCTCTCCGGATTCCTCGGCGTGGACAAGAGTGAACTGGAGAGCCGCTGGAAGGCGGGGCGGAATTATCCCATTTTCCACCCGCTGCCCCTGGCCGAGGATGTGAGCCGGGACGTGTTGGAAAGGGTGCAGGAAAATTCGGTCGACCTTCCCGGGGTACTGATCGAGGTGCGCCCCCTGCGGGCCTACCCCCACAAGGAGATGGCCGCCAACCTGCTGGGGTATCTCGGGGAGATTTCCGACAGCGATCTGCAGTCCCCCGCTTTCGAAGGCTATCGCCCCGGGGATTTCGTCGGCAAGAGCGGCCTGGAGAAAAACCTCGAAAGCTACCTGCGGGGCAAGGACGGCGAACGGCGGGTCGAAGTGGATGTTCAGGGCAAGGAGCTGCGAATCCTGAAGACCCTGGAGCCCAAACCCGGGGACAAGGTATACCTGACTCTGCGCAGCGACCTCCAGCAGGCTGCCGCGGACGCTTTTGGCGACCAGTCCGGGGCCGCGGTCGCCATTGACGTGCATACCGGTGAGGTACTGGCCATGGTCAGCAAGCCTTCCTTCAACCCGGCCCTCTTCGCACGGGGAATCAGCTCCAAGGAATGGGTGGCGCTGCTTAAAAATCCGAGGCATCCCCTTCAGAACAAGGCTATCCGGGGGCAGTATCCCCCCGGGTCGACCTTCAAGATCATCACGGCCCTGGCGGCTCTCCAGGCCGGGGTGGTCTCACCCTCCACCGAGGTCGACTGTAAGGGGCGCATCACCCTGGGCCGTCGGGTTTTCCGCTGCTGGAAAAGGTGGGGGCACGGGTTGATCGACCTGAACAACGCCATCAAGGAAAGCTGCGACGTCTGGTTTTACGAGGCCGGTCTGAATGTCGGCATCGACCGCATCGCCGCAATGGCCCGCCAGTTCGGTCTCGGCCAACCCCTCGGATTTCGTCTGGAAGGGGAAAAAGGAGGGCTGGTCCCGGATCGCGAGTGGAAACGCAGGCGGTTCGGCGCCAGCTGGTACGACGGCGAAACGGCCATTGCGGCCATCGGTCAGGGCTACGACCTGGTTACGCCGCTGCAACTGGCTACCATGACCGCCGCGGTGGCCAACGGGGGAACGGTTTTTCGGCCCCACGTGGTGAAACGGATCGAAGAATTTTCCGGAAAGGTCGTGCTGCAAAACTCTCCGGAGGCGATCCGCACCGTATCCCTGAGGGACGGGGTCCTGCGGGCCGTTCGGCGGGGAATGGAGGCGGCGGTCAACGACCCCCATGGCACCGCCGGCTCCTGCAAACTGAAGCAGGTCCGGGTGGCGGGGAAGACCGGAACGGCGCAGGTGATTAAACGCAAGGCAGACCAGGAGAAGGGCGAGGACATCTCCTACCGTTTTCGCGACCACGCCCTTTTCGTCGCCTACGCCCCCGCCGAGGACCCCCAGATTGCGGTGGCAGTGGTGGTCGAGCACGGTGGCCACGGAGGCAGCGCCGCAGGCCCCATCGCGCGGGCCATCTTTGAAAAATACTTCAACCTGCCCTCCGAGCCTCATGCGGGGGGAACCGGGGCGTCGGGAGACTGAGGACATGTTCGATCGCCGGCTACTGACGCATTTCGACTGGTTTCTGCTCCTGCTGGTCACCTTGATCGCCGCCATCGGCATCGTGAATCTTTACAGCTCCACCGCCTCCTGGTCTTCGGCGACTCCCGCCTATATCAAGCAGGTTTACTGGCTGGGGCTGGGACTCCTGATCGCGTTCGGGGTCTGCTCGGTAGATTATCGTCATTTGGAATACCTCGGTTTTTTCTTCTACGCCGTCACTGTGATCCTGCTGGTGGTGGTACTTGTTTTCGGAAAGACCAGCATGGGGGCTACCCGGTGGATCAATCTCGGGCTGTTCAACCTGCAGCCGAGCGAGATCATGAAAATCGTCATCATCATCACCCTGGCCCGTTTTTTCAGCGATAAGGGGCACTTTTTCGGCTACACCCTGCGGGAGCTGATTCTCCCGTTCCTTCTTCTGGGGCTCCCGGCCCTTCTGATCATGAAACAGCCCGACCTCGGGACTGCCATGCTGATCCTGTGCATCGGCTTCACCATGGCCCTTTTTGCCGGGATTCGGCGCTCTGCCCTGGTGGTGCTCGGAGTCGCGGGAGTGGGGGCCGCCGGGTCCGGCTGGTTTCTGCTGCGGGATTACCAGAAAGAGCGGATTCTCACCTTTCTCAACCCGGAGCGCGACCCCCTCGGCGCCGGCTACCATATCATCCAGTCCAAGATCGCCGTCGGCAGCGGCGGCCTCCTCGGCAAGGGGTTCATGAAGGGGACCCAGTCACAGCTCTCCTTCCTTCCCGAACGACATACCGACTTCGCCTTTTCGGTTTTCTCCGAGGAATGGGGGTTCACCGGCTGCATGGTGCTGCTCCTGCTCTACCTGCTCGTCATCATCTGGGGCATCTACGTGGCCCGGCGCGCCTCGGATCGCTTCGGCATGTTCCTGGCGGTAGGGGTGGTGGCCATGCTCTTCTGGCATATCGTCGTCAACCTGGGGATGGTCATCGGCCTCCTCCCTGTGGTGGGCGTGCCCCTGCCGCTCTTCTCCTACGGGGGGACAAGTATGATCACCACCATGATCGGCACCGGGCTGCTGCTCAATGTCAGTATGCGGAGGTTTATGTTTTAGAAAAAAACTTGGAAAGGCGATTTTAGGTTTTAAGTTGAATTCTTACTTCGAGGGTTCTGACTCCCGACTCGCTCCGACTCCCGACTCCCGACTCCCGACTCCCGACTCCCGGTTCACGAATCTGCTATACTCTTTTCATCTCCGGATGAGAGGAGGTCGCCGTGCGCGAAGGCGATGTTCTGGGAAAAAAGGGAAGGGGGCAAGGTGAAGTGCTCCCTGTGCCGGTTCCGCTGCCTTGTAGCCGAGGGCCAAAGGGGGATCTGCGGGGTCCGGGAAAACTGCGAAGGCACTCTGTACACCCTGGTCTACGGAAGGAGCATCGCCGAGCATGTCGATCCCATCGAAAAAAAACCCTTCTTTCATTACCTGCCCGGCTCCACAAGTTTCTCGGTGGCCACGGTGGGTTGCAATTTCCGCTGCCTGCATTGCCAGAATTACGAGATATCCCAGGATCTGTCCCGGCAGACATCCATCCCAGGCCACGAGCTGCCTCCGGCGGAAATCGTGCGTTCTGCCGTCGGGGCGGGCTGCCGAAGTATATCCTACACCTACACCGAACCGACCATTTTCTATGAATACGCCTACGATACCGCCGTTCTGGCCCGCCGGGAATCGATGGGAAACGTTTTCGTCACCAACGGCTACATTACCCCGGAGGCGCTGGAGCACATCGCCCCGTACCTCGACGCCGCCAATGTCGACCTGAAGGGGTTTTCCGAAAAATTCTACCGTGAGGTTGCCGGAGCCACCCTCCATGGGGTCCTCGACTCCCTGAAGGAATACAGGCGGCTGGGCATCTGGGTCGAGGTGACCACCCTGATCATCCCGGGGCACAACGACAGCGAGGCGGACCTTCGCGGGGTCGCCCGATTTATCGCCCAAGAGTTGGGCCCAGAAACCCCCTGGCACGTAACCGCCTTCTATCCCACTTACCGCCTTCTCGATGTCCCTCCGACGTCCGCCGCCACCCTGCGAAAAGCCCGCCGGATCGGGCTCGAGGCCGGCCTGGAGTTCGTCTATGAGGGAAATATCCCCGGCGAGGGGGGCGAAAACACCCTCTGCCCGGCCTGTGGCAAAACGGTCGTCGAGCGCCAGGGGTTTCGCCTCGTGGAGATGCACCTGGCCTCCGGCCGCTGCGGGTTCTGCAACGTTCCGGTTGCGGGGATATGGGAGCGAAAGGAAGGTTGGGGATGAAGGGCGAGCCGGCAAAGAGGACTTTCAGGAGCCTTCGCCTGGTTTTTCTTCTGCTCGGCATGCTGGCGGTCCTGGGCTGCGGTCCCTCCAGCCTCCAGGGGCTTTCCGGCTTCGGTCAAAGGGAGGCACACGGCTGGCCCCGCTTCTCCCAAAAGGACAGGGAGCTGATCCGGGATTACTTTGACCGCCACCGTTTCGACCCTTCCCTGGCCAAACCCTCCGTCCTGGCCCCTGATCTTGCCGCCAGAATCGAAGAGACGGCCATTCTACCCCCCGGTCTCGGGGAAATGCCGCTTCCCGAAAAACTCGAGCGCAAGCTCTCCCCCCTCTCACCCCCCTTTGCCAGATTCATGGTGGGCTCCGATGTGGTCCTGATGAACGTGCAGACCCGCGAGGTTCAGGACGTGGTCAAGGATGTCCTGCGCTGAGGGTTTCTAGAAACGATAACGCAAGCTGACCCCCACCATGTGCAGGTCGGAGTCGTATCTGCCGTTGGCGGTGGCTCCGGACTCGCTTCCCAACGTATTTTCCTTTTTCCTCTCCTCCAGAAACTGATAGGCGTAACTCAGGGCGAGGCGTACCCGACGGAAATCGATGGTCGTTCCGACGGAGAAATAATGGGCGTCGGAATCCGGAATGGAAGGCTCGAAGGTTTTGTCGGGGACGGGGTTGCGGCTGTAAAGATACCCGGCCAGCAGCGCAAAGGTGTCGTTGAAGCGGTATCTGCCCCCGAGGTTGAAGGCGAGGGAATCGTGCCAGTCCCTCTGCTGCACCAGGGACCTCTGGCCGGCCACGGGCTGATCAAGGCCGATTTTGAGCCGATCGAAGGAAGACCAGTCCTCCCAGCGCATCCCCGCCTCCAGGATCAGCCGCGGGGAGGCTTCAAAGGAGAGTCCGGCCGAGAGCTGGCGGGGCAGGGTAATCGTCGTTTTCCCGTCCGTATCGGGAAAAGCCCCCGCCAGCACAGGTGGGACGTTGCTGAAGCGCGCTTCCCCGTCCACGTCGACCTTGATCTCGCTGCGGTAGGAGACCCCCAGGGCCAAGCTTTCGGTGATGTCCACCAGCAGTCCCAGGTTGTAACCGACACCGGTTCCGTTGCCGGAAAATTTCTGGCCGGCGTCGGGCAGAGCTACGGGACTTCCGAGGATCTGGGAGACGATGAGTGAAGAGTTGATCTTTTTTTTCAGAGTGGCATCGAGCCAGAGGAAATCGACCCCGGCGGCTACGGTGATCCTGGGGAGGATGCGGAGTGAAAGGGCCGGGTTTACCGCGATGGTTTCCATTTCGGAGTCGGTCGCCAGGTAGCGACCCTCCCAGTCGTCGGGCCAGCTCGTCCTTAGGCCGAAGGGGCTGAAAACCCCCAGACCGGCACTCATTGTTTTGTTGAAAGTGTGGGTCAGGTAAAAGGTGCTGGGAAAAAAGACGGTATCTTCGGCCTTTGCGCCGCCCCCCGCTGGCCCGTCGAAGTCCCGGTTGGGGAAGATCGAGGTGGTGCCGATTTCGGCCTGAGTCCCGGGAAGGGTGCTGATCAGGGCCGGGTTGTAGAACACCACCGAGGGGTCACCCCCGTGGGCCACCACCGCCGCCGCCTGGGCCATGGCGGAGGCCCCCTGGGTGAAAATCCCGAAACCCGAGGCCGCGGCGAGGGAAGTACTTCCGATGAATGTCGTAAAAACCATCACAAGAGAAAGGATATTGGTTTTTTTGAACATGATTTCCTCCCACGACCGAATGGTTTATATTTGCATTGGACTCAAAAGTGACTATAATTTGGACTGATTTAACGTTCTTATGTTTGTTGTGTATCCGGTTCGAACTTCAGACTGGTGAATTTTCGGGTTAATCTCCTAAAAGGCCATCCTGGAAGAAGATTCAATCCATGGTGTTTTTTCAGGGCGAACCCGCCTTGCGTTCCTGATACGAAAATACTGAATTTCAATCACGGTTCCTTCTTTTTATTCCATGGATTTCGGGAGCATTGAATTATGGATCAGCGCGCCTACCTGATGGAAAGTGACCAAGAAGCTCTGCGCCTGGACCTGAAAACGGAACGGAAGGCACTGGAAACGCAGTCCCTGTGGGCGGGCCTGAGGCCGGGGATGCGGGTGGCCGATATCGGGTGCGGTTCCGGCAAGACGACCCTTTTCCTCCAGCAGTTAGTCCGGCCCTCCGGGCGGGTGGTCGGTGTGGATGCCTCCCCCTTACGAATCAATCATGCCCGAAAAAAGTACCTGGGACCGGGAATCGAATTCCTGTGCCGGGACTTTTATGAACCTCTCGATGACCTGGGTCTTTTCGATTTTGCCTGGGTCCGCTTTGTCCTGGAATACCATCGGGCCGCAAGTTTTGAGATCGTCCGCAACGTCTCCCGAATCCTCAAGCCCGGAGGAATTCTTTGCCTGGTCGACCTCGATTACAACTGCCTGAGCCATTTCGGCGTCTCCACCCGACTGGAGAAGGCCATCTGCGGCATCATGCAGGCCCTTGAGAGGGAGGCGGATTTCGACCCTTACGTCGGCAGGAAACTCTATTCCTTCCTTTACGACCTCGGCTACGGGGAGATCGATGTCGACCTCTCTGCCCACCACCTGATTTTCGGAAAACTGAGAGGGGTCGACGATTTCAACTGGTCCAAAAAGGTGGAGTTGGCCGCCTCCCGGTCGGGATACCGGTTTGAGGAATATCCCGGAGGATATGATGAATTCCTGGAGGAATGCCGGATGTTTTTTGCCGACCCCAGGAGGTTTACCTACACACCGATAATCGCCTGCCGGGGTCGCAAGCCCTGAGGACTCACCCGTCGCTCATCCCATCACACCCGTCCCTTCCAGACTCAGCCGGCGGCCATCCAGGCTCCTACGAAGGATTGGATGGCCGCCGTAGCCATCGTCTGCATCTCCATGAATTCCACCCCGAATCCTGTGGGGAAAACGCTCTTTCGCTGCTCTCTGCGGTTGTTCACCCAGACGACCCGGCCCTTGGCACGGATTGAGGAATAAGGGCGGTTGGGAAGGGCGAAGGCGAGCTCTACCGGACTGCCTTCGGGCACCTCGTCCTCCGTCCCGACATAAATCCCCCGAAGACTCAAGTCCTGGCTGGTGCCGACCCTGACGGTCCCGTTGACCCTCAGGGAAACCTCCGTGCGGCAGGGAACCCGACGGAGACGCCGGGGCGCGCCGGTGAAGCCGGGCCCACCGGCCTGGTTTGTCTGGTAATAGTGGATCAGGGCCTCTACGATTCTCTTCTCGAAGTGCCGACCTATTCCCGCCCGCAGCGTTTCGAAAGCCTCCTCCAGGGGCATCGGCTCCCTGTAGTGGCGCTTGGCGGTAATGGCCTCGAAATAGTCGGCCACGGCGATGATCCTGGCGCCCAGGGGGATCTCCCTGCCCTTGAGTCCCCTCGGGTATCCGCTTCCGTCCAGCTTTTCGTGGTGGGAGCCGGCGATTTCCGGAACCTGGCATAGGATGCCCTCGAAATTTATCTGCTCCAGGATCTCCATGGTCCTCGCGCTGTGGGCCTTGACGACTTCGTATTCTTCCTCGGTCAGCGGGCCCTCCTTTTTCAGGATAGCATCGGGAACCCCGATCTTGCCGTAGTCGTGGAGCAGGGCCGCCACCCGGATCAGCTCACGAAAGGATTGGGATAGACCCAGTTCGCCGCAGATACCCAGGGCATATTCGGTGACCTTCTCGGAGTGGCCGGCGGTCAGGGGATCCCGGGCATCGATGCTGGCCGCCAGGACCTGGAGAATCGATCTGAGCTGTCGCGAGCGGGCGTCGAGGAGGTCGGCGTTGCGTATGCTGATGCCGATGACGGGCGCTATTCCCATCAGCAGGCTGATATCGCTCCGGACCAGGGGCCTCTTTGATTTGAGGTTGTCGACCGCCAGGATGCCGATCGATTCGTCCTCGCAGATGATGGGACAGCAGATGAAGGATTGGGCTCCGAGCCTTTTGGCAAAGGCCAGACTCCGGGAGGAGAGGCTCTCCTCGATTTCATTGAGGTCGTTGATGAGGAACGGTCTCTTCTCCCGGAAGGAGACGACGAAGACCCCCTTCGATTCCGGGCGGTCCAGGTGGAAGGTCACTTTGTTGATAAGCTCCAGCTGCTCTTTGCTGTAACCGAAGCCGGCCTGAAGGGTGAGAGCCGTCTTCTCCTGGTCGGCCAGAAGGATCAGACCCCGGTCGTAATCGAGTCTTTTCTGCAGAACCTGGGTCACGCTTTTCAGGATGCTGTCGATATTCGTCTGCTGGCTTATCGCCTGGCCGATTTCGTTGGTCAGAACGTTGACGTTGTAGTTGCGGTCAATCTGTTCCATCAGTTTGTCGGTCGAATCGACCAGTCCGTCGAGGCTTTTCTTCAGGTCCCGCTTATCCAGGGTTGCCGCCGCCAGCGTCAGGGCCATTACGAAAAGGAGCGAATCGGGCAGGATTTGGCCCAGGGGTGGGGCCGGATAGCCCCCAGCCAGCAGGGCGCCGCCAGCCAGAAGGATGAGGACGAAAATATTCCTCACCCGTCGGAGCAGCACCGACGGGGTCTTCTCCCAGGAGATCAGGTAACGGCAGGAAGCGTCTCCCCGGAACATGCATTCGGGATGCTCGATTTTGGGCAGTTTGTTCCTGAAAGCCAGGGAAATGGCCTCGATGAACCCCAGCCGGTTTTCGCACTGGAACGATTTTTCGCGGGTTCCCCGGCGAGGGATGACGGTGAGCTCTATCTTGTTGGAGGCGACCTTGTTCGTTTGGTATTCGGCGGAGCGGGTGAAATGGGTTATCGCCTTTCCCAGCATGGCATAGGCCTTGGCCGGGTCGATCATCCCGAGGACATATTGCCGCATGACCCCGAGCGCTTCCGGAGAAGCGGCATACCGGCCAGCTTCCCGGGCGATGTCGCTGTTGCCGCTCATCTGCACCAGCTTTTCGTAAAAACGGTCGATTTGCTCCTGGGAAAACCAGTGCGCCTGGTCGGCCACCTCATACGGTTTCATCCCGGCATGGCTCAACAACTCAGCTACGTTGATGTAGCTGTATTTTCTTTTTATAAGTTTGATGTAGGTATCTATGATCCTGCTGTTGTACAGAGGGTGGTGAGCGCTGGGATCAGAGATTTTCATGGATTTTCTCATTCAAATAAAGATGTGTAGTTTACTATTTAAGCAATTTTTGGATGAATCTGAAATATTCATCCGAATATTGTGTATTCAAAATCCACAAATTATAAAGTTTGGGACAAGTAATTGAGTTTTTTTCTGCATATTCAGAAGGATATAAAAGAACCGGAAATTCTTTCTGGGCAAGTTGGGATGAAAGGTTGGATAGAACTGACTCGATCATCTCCCGAGAGACGTCCTCTGGGTCGAGAACAATGATTTTGGCACAATTGGTCAATTCGGACATGTTCAACCCCATATCGGAAATATTGAACATGACGAGGGCCTTCAGAATCCCGTCCTTCTTCAGGGAGAAGAGGTGTCTTTCCCTTTTCAGTTCGAGACGGGCATATTCCCTGCTCAATTCGTCGCAATCGGATCGCCCCGGTTCAAGATCGAGAGCACGGACCATCAGACCCCCCGAAACGTGCTCATAGAAAGCGGCCAGTTCGGCGAGGTCTTCCTCACCGGTTCGGCACACCTCCCAGGGGGGAGGCATTTGCCGGGGGGAGTCCGAGGGTCTGCTGAAATGGAAATAAGCGAAGGTGTCCAGGGAGCACCCCTTGGGATCGGCGATTTCCCTTGCCGCCCCGCCGAATACCCGGTTCGGAAATCGGTTGTCGGGACGAAAATAACAAAGTAGGTAGTCCATGTGGAGACTGTACAGTCCATAGGATTCGTTGGCGAAGCAACCGACCTGGTGCAACACCTGAAGGCCCGCCCTGTTGGCTGATCGGCCTGCGGCATGGTGCTGGATAAGCCAGGCGTTGCTGTAGAGGCGCAGCATGGCCATGTGCCCGTGAATGGTGCCGTTGCTCTGATAGATAAAGTGGCGGGCGATGCTGGGGGTTTTGGCGTAGAGCTTTTCGTATGTATTGCGGAACTCTTCCCGGTGGGCCTGAATGTAGGCGTACTTTTCGGGATAGATGAATCCGGTTTCGAAGAAAAAATTCCAGAGGGCATCCAGGTCCACGGGGTTGCAGATGTAGGAATTGCGGTCTTTGGCCTGATGCAGGAGGGCCAGGAGACGGACGTGATCCTGGATATCCATGTCCAGGATCGCCATGCCGCATTTCACCAGGGAGCCCGCCTTGTCGTCCCCGCAGGGGTTTCTGTAGATGACCTGGGCCCGGCATTTGAAACCGCAGATTTGGGCGAAGTTCAAAGTGAGCTCCGGGATAATCATCCCCGGCAGGAGAACGGACTTTTCAGCGTTTTCCTCAACGGAAAAGCCCGAACCCGAGAGGTCCAGGACCTTGAGGTCGGTAAATTTTCCGGTAAAGGGATGGATGAAAACAACGTTGGGAGAGGGGACGAGTTTCTGACGTTCGCTGCGGAACTCCTTGGGTTTGAACCGTCGGATCTGATGATGGATTGGCTGGAGAACAAGGGTGTGCGGCCCGGGTCCCCCGGATTCCCGTATGATCCGGCACCCGTTGGAATAGAGCGTTTCCCCCGCCCTGGCCAGGACCACATTGACCGGGCTCTGAGGGTCGAGCCACTGGAAGGTTTGGGGTGGAGTCGAAGAAATTTCGATCCTGAAGGACAGGGGGGTGAAGTCCCTGAGAACCCCGGGGTAGGAGGCGCCGTTCTGGAGAAGGGCGACCCTGACCTCTTCGCAGGGGTACCGCCATATATGCCGGGACTGGACCCTGAGGGCATTGGTGGGCAGGCAGCAGCTGAGCAAGGTTTCGCTGAGGCTCACCTCTTCAGGCTCTACCAGGATGACTTCTTTGCCGTCGGCAATCAGAAGGTTCTGGAAACGGTAGGACTTGAGCTCCCGGGGCAGCCCCCCGGGATCCACCCAGAGGCAGTCCACCCGGTCTCCGAGGCAGGGCTGGGGTTTGGCGGGACGGGAGACGACCCGATTGTAGCGGTTGTGAACAAGGTTGACCAGGATGATGCCATCACGGAAGTTGATGGCATTGAGTTTGTTGATGAGTTGTTTTTTGCAGACGATGCTTTCCGTCTCCGGTTCATCACCGTGATTGAACTCGGGCGACAAAAGATGAGGCTGGCTGAGTAGGCTCTCCATTTTTCACCCCAGCCCGGCCCGTGCAGGGTAAATCGGATAGCGCATTCAATCCCTCCTGAAAAAAAATCAGTAAAAACCTTCCCCCCGTTGTGCCTCATTTTATAAACTTTTACTTTCTGTCTCAATCGCGGCAGTATTTTTAGATACTTCCCAGATGTCCCTGGTTTTTAATGCATAAATAATTTTTATTATGTAGCATAAATATGTTTTGACTACAAGTTTACAATTAAGGATTACGATTGTTTTTCGATGAAAATTGGGGAAAGAGGGGGTCTTTGTCTCGGTAGGAGTTTTTTGGGCTCCGAATCCGGCCCCGATTTATAAGGGATGACCGTGAAGCAATTTCCTGGCCCGGAAGACCTCCTCCGGGCCCCCGAGAAGAATCAGGGTGTCCCCGGGTTCAATGCGCAGGTCGGCCGAGGGACCGAAGAGGGTCCTCTCCCGGCGTATCAGTCCGACCACCATCGCCCCGGTCCGACTTCGGAAACCGAGTTGGGCCAGGCTCTTCCCGAGGCAGGGGGAATCCTCCGGTACCGCCTGGTATTCCACCCGGCCACCTTCCAGGATGGGGGGAACCCCGGCTCCGGGGGGCGGGAGGGAGCCCGCCTGACGCAAAAGGGCGTAGTTCTCACGCCGCAGTCGGGCCATGACCTGGAGGCTTTTGCCTTCAGCGATACCCATATGGCGAAGAAGGCATGCGGAGAGCTGCAGGCTCGCTTCAAGTTCGTCGGGAATGATTTCATCGGCGCCCAGGCCGGCCAGGTATTCCAGTTCCGCCAGAAACCGGGTGCGGACCAGGATGTAGAGCTCCGGATTGACTTCCCGGGCCGTGCGGATGGCCCGGTTCAGGGCCGGCGGGTCGTTGATGGCGAGGACCAGACCGCGAGCCCGGTCGAGGCCCAGCTCCTCCAGCACCACCCTGGAGGTGGCATCTCCGAAAAAGATCGGCTCCCCGGCCTTCTGCCCCTGCCGCACTGAATCATCGTTCAGTTCGACGACAAGATACGGGATCTCCATCTCCCGCAGCACCCTGACAACGCTTCGGCCGGAAAGGCCGTATCCGGCGATGACCACGTGACCCCGCAGATTGGCCGTCCGCTCCAGGAATTCCGGTTCGCCCGAGGAGGGGCGGCCTCCGAACCATTTCGCCAGGATCGCGGCCAGGGCCGGAATCCGGGGCATCAGCAGGGGAGTGGCAAGCATCGAAAGGGCGACCACCGAGAGGGAGGTCTGGTAGGTCCTGTCGTCCAGGATGCCCATGGCATGGGACTGGCGGAGCAGGACGAAGGAAAATTCACCCGACTGGAAAAGTGCCAGACCGGCCAGGAATGCGACGCGAAAAGGGTTCCCGGCGAGGGCGGCCGCAGCGGTGCCGGTGCAGGCCTTGGCCAGGGAAAGGCACAGAAAGAAAAGGAGGATCGGGAGCCAGGTTCCTGCCAGGAGGCGGATGTCGACCAGCATGCCCATGGAAACGAAAAAGAGGGCCAGAAAGGTGTCCCGGAAGGGAAGAATGTCGGCGAGGGCCTGGTGGGAGTATTCCGACTCGGCAAGAAAAAGCCCGGCCAGAAAAGCGCCAAGGGCCAGGGATAGACCCGCCTCCGCCGTCACCCAGGCGGTCCCCAGGACCAGGGCCAGCAGGGTGAGGCGGAAAAGCTCCCGGGAGCGGGTGGCCAGGATGCTTCGGATGAGGGGGTGCAGGACGAAGCGGGCGAGGAGAAAAAGACCTCCCATGAGGATCAGGGCCCGCAGCAGAGAGACCGCCGAAAAGCCATGCCGCTCCCCGGCCAGCAGGGGCAGAAGGATGAGAAAGAGGACGACGCAGAGGTCCTGAAACAGAAGGATGGCCAAGGAGGTCCGGCCCTGAGCCGTGTCCATCTCTCCCCGCTCCAGAAGCAGTTTGAGAACGATGGCTGTCGAGGAAAGGGCCAGGGACATCGCCAGGGCCCATGCGGAGCCGTTGCCCAGACCCCACAGACGGCCGGCGCCGTAGACCACAAGGGCGGTCAGCACCACCTGGGCCGTGCCGCCGGCCAGCATCGGTTTTCTCAGCTTCAGGATACGGGAGAAGGGAATTTCCAGGCCGATGGTGAAAAGGAGCAGAATGACGCCGACTTCGGCCAGGAGCTCTACCTCGTGGACGCTTCTGACGAGGTGAAATCCATAGGGTCCGACGAGCATTCCGGTGAGCAGGTAGCCGACGATGGGGGATTGCCTGAGCCGGCTGAAGAGGTAGGCGTTGCCCAATGCGGCGCCGAGCAGAATAAGGATGTCCTGAAGAAAGGTAAACTCGGACATGGGGCCCGATAAAGTGGAAGGATGGATGGAACGCGAACCGTCTTCCGAGTGAAACGCGGCGGAAAGTCCCTCCCCAAGAGTATAACAGAAAACCCTTAGAGGTCGCCCCGCGCCGTATTTCAGGCAGAGTCTTCGGAATCCGGCGGTTCCTCGACTTTTTTTCTCAGCTCCGCCCAGAAGCGCATCCGTTCGCCGATCATTTTCTCAAAGCCCCGGTCGGTAGGCCGGTAGAAGTTTCGGCCGCGCAGTTTCTCCGGCAGATATTCCTGGAGCGTATAACCTTCTTCGAAGTCGTGGGCATAGCGGTAGCCCTTGCCGTAATCGAGGTCCTTCATCAGTCGGGTGGGGGCGTTGCGGATGTGCAGGGGAACAGGAAGGGCGCCGCTTTTGCGTACCTCGGCCCGAGCTGTTTCAAGACCCATGTAGGAGGCGTTGCTCTTGGGGGCGGTAGCCAGGTAGGTGACCCCCTGGGCCAGGTTGATACGCCCCTCCGGCAACCCGACGAAATGCACCGCCTGTTGCACCGCCATGGCCAGCTGCAGGGCGCGGGGGTCGGCGTTGCCGATATCCTCGGAGGCGAATATGACCATGCGTCGGACGATGAAGAGGGGGTCTTCTCCGGCTTCAAGCATCCGGGCCAGCCAGTAGAGGGCGCCGTCGGGGTCTGAGCCCCGAAGACTTTTGATGAAGGCCGAAATGACGTTGTAATGTTCCTCGGCCCCCTTGTCATAGAGGAGGGGCTTTTTCTGCAATGCCTCCTGAACCGTTTCCCGTTCGACCGTGCCGTCCTCGGTGATGGCCGCCGCCAGTTCCAGGGTGTTCAGCGCCACCCGGGCGTCGCCGTGGGCCTGGTCGGAGAGAAAATCGAGGGCTTCCGGGGAGGCCGCGAGGTCTTTCCCTGAAAGTCCCCGGGGGTCGGACAGCGCCCTCTCCAGCAGCGCCCTGATATCGGCCCTTTCAAGGGGCTGCAGCACGAAAACCTGGGAGCGCGAGAGCAGGGCGGAGTTGACCTCGAAGGAGGGATTTTCGGTGGTCGCTCCGATAAGGGTAACGTCCCCCCGCTCCACCCAGGGAAGAAAGGCGTCCTGCTGCGCCTTGTTGAAACGGTGAATCTCGTCGACGAAAAGCAGGGTCCGGCGGCCGTGATATTTGCGGTCTTCCTGGGCCTGGCGGACGATCTCCCTGACTTCCTTGACGCCCTGCAGGACGGCGGAGAAGAAGACGAAATTGCTTTTGGTGGATTGGGCGATGATCTGGGCCAGGGACGTCTTGCCTGTGCCCGGGGGACCCCAGAGGATGGCCGAGGAGAGGCGGTCGGCGGCTATGAGCCTCTGCAGCGGCTTGCCCTCGCCGAGGAGGTGGCGCTGCCCCACCACCTCATTCAAGGGTTCGGGGGCGCATCCGCTCGGCAAGAGGTATGCTTTCGGGGGAAGGGCGACTTTGGTCGAAAAGGTCCATGGATGCTCTCTTTTTCATCGGCATGCAGGCTGACAAGACTCTAGCACAGGCGCGTTTTTCCCACAACCGCGGGGGCAAACCGCCGCCCCAACGGCATGGACTTTAAATATGTGCTGTGTTACATTTCCTCATCTTGCCATGCCGGGGGGATTGTTCATGAAAAATATCGGAATCTATGCCAAGCACAACCACCCCGACGCTGTCACGGTGGCCCGCGAGACGGTGGATTGGCTGAAGAAGCGGGGTATCGAGGTCTTCCTCGACAAACCCCTGGCCGAGTCCCTGGGCGATCGGACGGGGTATGCGGGGGATTCCATCCCCGGGATGGTCGACCTGATCATCGTCCTGGGCGGTGACGGCACCCTGATTTCCGTGGCCCGCCAGGTGGGGGATCTGCGGGTTCCCATTCTCGCGGTCAACCTCGGAAGCCTCGGGTTTCTCACTGAAGTCACACTTCCAGAACTCCACTCGGTGCTGGAAATGGTGATCCACGGAGAATTTACCGTTTCCGAACGGATGATGCTCGATACCGTCATTCGCCGGGGCGGCAGGGAGGTGGGCCGCTACGAGGTTCTGAACGACATCGTCATCAACAAGGGGGCGCTCGCCCGGATTATCGATATGGAAGCCTGTGTCGACGGCGCCTACCTGACCACCTTCAAGGCGGACGGGCTGATCATCGCCACTCCTACCGGCTCCACCGCCTACAACCTGGCAGCGGGAGGCCCCATCGTCCACCCCGGCCTCAACTGCCTGGTGATTTCGCCCATCTGCCCCCATACCCTGACCAACCGGCCGATCATCGTCTCCGAGGAGGCGGTCATCCGGGTCGAGGTCAAGTTCCAGGACGAAGACGTCGTCTTCACCGCCGACGGGCAGGTGGGGATGCCCCTTCAAGGCGGGGACATCGTCGAGGTTCGCAAGTCCCCCAACTGCACCCTTCTGGTCAAGAGCCCATTCAAGGACTATTTCGAGGTCCTGCGGACCAAACTTCGGTGGGGGGAACGATAAAAGCGAGAGGCGTGAGGGGTGAGGAGTGAGGTTTTTTTCTTTTCCTCCTTACCCCTCACGCCTCTCGCTTTTCGAGCTCATATGCTGACCGAACTGATTATTCGAAATTTTGCCATCATCGATCGCCTGCACGTCGCTTTCGGTCCGGGCTTCAACGTTCTGACCGGGGAGACCGGGGCGGGCAAGTCGATCATAATCGATGCCGTCGGGCTTCTCCTCGGCGACCGCGCACGGCCCGAGTTCGTGCGCACCGGCGAGGAAGAGGCGACGGTGGAGGCGGTGCTCGACCTGGGGCCCCGCCCCGAGGTGCGGGCGGAAGTGGCGGCGGCGGGGTACGGGGACGGCGAGGAAATGCTGGTAAAGCGCATTATTTCCCGCAGCGGGAAAAACCGCATCTTCATCAACGGTTCGCTGGCCACCCTGGGTCAGCTCCAGCCACTGGCCGCGCAGCTTCTGACCATATACGGCCAGCATGAGCACCAGAGCCTCCAGCGTACCGAAACCCACATGGCCTTTCTGGACGGATGGGCCGGCCTCGGCCCCGAGCTGGAAGCCTATCGCCGCTGCTTCGATGAGGTGGGCGAGCTCGAGGCCCGCCGCCGCGGCCTGGACGAGGCCGAACGGCAGCGCCGCCAGCGCCTGGATCTGCTTTCCTTTCAGAGCCGGGAGATCGCGGCCGCCCGCCTTTGTTCGGGAGAGGATGATGAGCTGGCGGCCGAACGGCTGCTGCTGCTGCATTCCGAACGGCTTGCCGCGGCTGTCAACGGTGGGTACGACGCCCTTTACGGGGCAGAAGGCGCCGTCTGCGAGCGGCTGGCGGTCACGGCCTCCGAGCTGGAAGACCTGGCAAAAATTGATCCCAGGCTCGGCCTTATGGCAGAAACGATTCGCAACTCCCAATACGCCCTGGAAGAAACGGCTTCCGATCTGCGGACCCTGGGGGGCGGGATCGCCTTCGAACCGGACCGGCAAAACGAGGTCGAGGAACGCCTTGCCCTGATTACCACACTAAAACGCAAGTACGCCCCGAGCGTCGAGGGGATTCTGGCCTACGGGGAGGAGGTCGACAGGGAAATCGAGGAACTCGGGGACCTCGAATCGACCCGGGAGGCCCTGACGGGGAAAATCCGCGCGAAGAGGGCCGAGATGGTGGAATTGGGGACGATCATCTCCACCCGGCGAGGAGAAGCGGCCCGACAATTGCAGATTGCGGTGGAAGGGGAACTGAAGGATCTGGCCATGGCCCGGGCCCGGTTTGAAGTTCGCCTGGCGCCCCTGGCAGAGCCGGGCCCCTGCGGTCTGGAACGGGCGGAATTTGTCATCGCTCCCAACCCGGGGGAGGAACCCAAACCCCTGGTGAGGATCGCCTCCGGCGGCGAGCTGTCCCGAATCATGCTCGCCCTCCGGCGGGCGGTTCCCGAGGGGAAGGGGGAGGCGACCCTTATTTTCGACGAGGTGGACGCCGGCATCGGCGGAATCGCCGCCTCGGCGGTGGGCGAAAAACTTCGCGGCGTTTCGAGGGGCTTCCAGGTGCTGTGTATCACCCATCTTCCCCAGGTTGCCGCCTTTGCCGATCGCCACTTCCGGGTGGAAAAAAGGGTCGACGGAGAGCGGACCTTCACCTCCCTGGTGCAGTTGGACGAGGAGGAACGGGTTGCGGAGATGGCCCGCATGCTCGGCGGCGCCCGCCTCACCGACCGCACCATGGAGCATGCCAGGGAGCTGATAAGATTGAGCGCGGGGGGGTAAGGGTTCAAGGCGGCGGACGGAAGGTTTTAGGTTTTCGACCCGATTCACGATTCACGGATTGCGCGCGGACGCGCGCAGACATGGAGATATAGAAAATGATTCGCAAGGCGCGCATTCCTGATGCCAGGGTCATTCACAAGCTTCTGAACGCCTACGCCCGGGACGGCCTGATGCTTCCCCGCTCGCTTTCGGATATTTACGAGGCGATCCGCGACTTCTACGTTTTCGAGGAAAACGGTTCAGTTTTGGGGACCGTCTGCCTTCACATCTGCTGGGAGGATCTTGCCGAGGTCCGCTCCCTTGCCGTGGAGGAGTCGGCTGGAGGCAGGGGCGTCGGCCGGCAGCTCGTTCGGGCCTGCCTGGAGGAAGCCCGTCAGCTTGGCCTGCGCAGAGTTTTTGCCCTGACCTACAAGCCCGGTTTTTTTGAAAAAATGGATTTTCACCTCATCGAAAAATCCGAGCTGCCTCAGAAAATATGGGGCGACTGTATGAAGTGCGCCAAGTTTCCCGAGTGCGACGAAATCGCCATGAGCATTGAACTTTGAACACCTGACCCGCCGCCGTCGGGGATGGGGGCATGGAGCGGACGCATTGGGCCCAAGGGGGGTATTGGTGTCCATAAATGCTTGACAGGGGAGGCCGGGTTCCTTTATTGATCTCTTAGTTTTACTATCTGCTGTAATCACTGTCATTTTAGCACCTTGAATTTATTGCTGTTCAGGAGGACTGTTTGTCCGGGAAGAAGTACACAGTTCTGATCATTCCCGAGGGTTCCCATCGGGTTCGGCGTTTCAAAGTCAAGCGCAGCCTGCTGAGGGCCACTCTGGTGGGGATTCTGGTGCTGAGCCTGGGCGTGTCCCTGATCCTGGTCGACTACTTTCGCCTCGATGTCGACCACGGCGAACTCCGTCGCCTGAAGGCCCAGAACCGCTCACAGCAGGAGGACCTTCGCCGTCTCTCTGCCAGCCTCGAAGACCTTCGCCAGCAGATGATCATCGTCGCCCAGAACGATGCCAAGGTCAGGGTTCTGACCAAACTCTCCAGGCCCAAGGCCGATTCCATTGCGGGAGTCGGCGGCCCCTCCGAGGAAAACCCCGCAGCCGATTTTTCCGACCTGCAGCGGCGCATCGACCAAATCAGAGCCGCCATCGACCTGCGGCGGGAAAGCCAGGAGGAAATCCAGGGGTTTCTCAACGACCAGCGATCCTTCCTGGCCTCCAAGCCCGAGGGCCTGCCGGTAAAGGGGTGGATAACCTCCGGGTTCGGCTCCCGCAAGGATCCTTTTAACGGCAAGCGTGAGTTTCATCCCGGTCTCGACATCGCCGCCCACACCGGAATTCCCGTGCATGCCACCGCCGACGGCATCGTCAGTCGTGCCGGGGCGACCAATGGCGGCTACGGCAACCTGGTGGTCATCGACCACGGTTACGGGTTCAAGACTTATTATGGCCACAATTCCAAGATCTACGTCAAGGTGGGCCAGAGGGTGAAGCGCGGGGACCGGATCTCGGCGGTGGGCAATACCGGCTACTCGACGGGTTCCCACTGCCATTACGAAGTGCGCCTGAACGGCGTTCCCGTCAATCCCAAAAAATATCTCTGATTGTCCCCCTCCCCGGATCTATCCGCACGCCCCTTTTGGTGGCCGAATCCTCCGCCTTTTCGACGGTCCCCCTGCTTTTTCAACGCGGCCTTTCTCCTTGTGAGGGGATCGTCTTTGTGATAAAATTTTGCGTCTTATCCACGCGGGCAAAGGCCTTCCTGCCGCCGGAAAGCGGCCGATTTTCCGGCCGGAAAATCTTTGGTTTCCATCCGGGGCCTTCGGGTGGGCGCGGGCAGGTATCGAAGGCGGAAAAGAATCGCTTTCGGATGAAAGCAACTTTACGGAGTCTTGGATGATCAACACTTTTATGAAGAAGATCGTAGGCAGCAAGAACGAGCGGGAACTCAAGCGATTGCAGCCTGCGGTGGATAAAATCAATGCCCTCGAACCTGAAATTTCGGCCCTATCCGACGAGGCCCTCCAAGGCAAGACGGTGGAGTTCCGGCAGCGTCTGGAGAAGGGGGAGACCCTCGACGATCTGCTGCCCGAGGCCTTTGCCGTCGTGCGGGAAGCGGGCAAGCAGGGTGCTCGGCATGCGTCATTTCGACGTGCAGTTGATCGGGGGCATGGTGCTGCACTCGGGCAAGATCGCCGAAATGAAGACCGGTGAAGGCAAGACCCTGGTGGCAACCCTCCCCTCCTACCTCAATGCCCTGGCCGGCAATGGGGTGCACGTGATCACCGTCAACGACTACCTGGCCAGTCGTGACTCCGATTGGATGGGGCGAATCTACCGCTTTCTCGGCCTGTCCGTCGGTTGCATCGTGCATGGCCTCGACCGACGAGCAGCGTAAGGAGGCCTACGGCTGCGACATCACCTACGGCACCAATAACGAGTTCGGTTTCGACTACCTGCGCGACAACATGAAGTTCGACCTTGGCGGATTACGTCCAGCGCGACCTGAACTTTTGCGATCGTCGACGAGGTCGACTCCATCCTGATTGATGAAGCCCGGACTCCGTTGATTATCTCCGGTCCCAGCGAAGCCTCCAGCGAGCTTTACTACACCGTCGACCGGGTCATCCCGGCGCTTGAAAAAGGGCGAGGTGAGCGAGAACCGCGACGGCAAACTCGGCCAGACCGTCAAAACATACACCGGCGATTACACCATCGACGAGAAGGCCAAAACCGTCCTCCCTGACCGAGGAGGGGGTGCCAAGCTGGAAAAACTGCTCGGCGTCGAAAACCTCTACGAACCGCGGAATATCGAGATTCTCCATCATGTCAACCAGGCCCTCAAGGCTCATGCCCTGTTCAAGCGTGACGTCGATTACGTGGTCAAGGACGGCGAGGTGATGATTGTCGATGAGTTCACCGGGCGCCTCATGCCTGGACGGCGCTGGAGCGACGGACTGCACCAGGCGGTGGAGGCCAAGGAAGGGGTCAAGATCGAGAGCGAAAACCAGACCCTGGCCACCATCACCTTCCAGAACTATTTCCGCATGTACGAAAAGCTGTCCGGGATGACCGGCACCGCCGATACCGAGGCCGGTGAATTTGACGAAATCTACAAGCTCGACGTCATGGTCATTCCGACCAACCGCCCGATGATCCGCAAGGACAACTCGGACGTCATCTACAAGACGGAGAAGGAGAAATTCCGGGCGGTCATCGAGGATATCGTCGATTGCCATAAGCGGGGGCAACCCGCTCTGGTCGGGACCATCTCCATCGAAAACTCCGAGATTCTCTCCGAGATGCTCAAAAAGCGAGGGGTTCCGCACAATGTCCTGAATGCCAAGCATCACGAGAAGGAGGCTGAAATCGTCGCCCAGGCCGGGCGAAAGGGTGCCGTCACCATCGCCACCAACATGGCGGGGCGCGGCACCGACATCATCCTGGGCGGCAATCCCGAAATGCTGGCCAAAAAGGAAGCGGCTACCGCCGAGGAACCCGAGAGCGCCTATCCGCAGGCCCTGGAGAGGTACCAGGCTGGCTGCGCCACCGAAAAACAGGAAGTTCTTGAGGCGGGGGGACTCTACATCCTCGGCACCGAACGCCATGAGTCACGGCGCATCGACAACCAGCTTCGAGGCCGATCGGGGCGCCAGGGGGACCCGGGCGCCAGCCGCTTCTACCTGAGCCTGGAGGACGACCTGCTGCGCATTTTCGGCTCCCACCGGGTCGCCTTTGTCATGGAGAAGCTCAAGATTCCGGAAAACGAGCCCATCGAGCACCGGATGATTTCAAAGGCCATCGAAAACGCCCAGAAGAAGGTCGAGGAGCACAACTTCGAGATCCGAAAGCATCTCATCGAATATGACGATGTCATGAACAAGCAGCGCGAGGTGATCTACACCCAGCGCAAGGAAGTTCTGGCCGGCGAGAACATCCGTGAAACAATCGAGACGATCTTCGGTGAAATGGTCGAGGACATGGTCGCCACCTTCTGCCCGGAAAAGACCCCTCCCTCCGAGTGGGACTGGAGCAGCCTTACCGAGGATTTCTTCAACCAGTTCCATTTTCCGCCGGTGCTGCCTGAAGCCGGCGACACCGCCCTCCAGAGGGAGGAGCTTGAAAAAAGCCTCAAGGAGCAGGTTTCCTTCCGCTTCGGCGAAAAGGAGGCCGAATTCACCACGCCGGTGATGGAGCACCTGATGAAGGTGCTGCTTCTGCAGACCATCGATTCGCAGTGGAAAGACCATCTCCTATCCATCGACCACCTCAAGGAGGGGATCGGCCTGCGCGGTTATGGGCAGATCGACCCGAAAGAGGCATACAAGCGGGAGGCCTACGCCCTGTTCATGGAAATGATGGGGCGCATCCGCCAGGAGGTCGTACAGAAACTCTTCCGGGTCCAGCTGGCGCGGGAGGATGACGTCTCGCGCATGGAGGCCGAACAGCGCCGCCGCCGGGTAGTGCTCAACCGGGCCGGGGGCGATGACCAGCCCCAGAGGCCCGTCACCCGCCAGGAGGACAAGGTGGGGCGCAACGATCCCTGTCCCTGCGGCAGCGGCAAGAAATACAAGAAGTGCTGCGGAAGGTGAAAGCAGCTCCTAGCTGATAGCTCATGGCTCGCAGTTAAATACCAAGAGCCAAGAGCTACCAGCTGCCTTGCGTATTGGAGAGTGGATATGTCGACACAAAAGGACGTCAAGGTTCGCGGTTTCAAGTTTGCCGCCGGATCGGCGGGCATCAAGCGCTCCGGAAAGCTCGACCTGGGGCTTATCTACTCCGAGGTCCCCGCCTGCTGCGCCGGGGTCTTCACTACCAACAAGGTGGCGGCGGCGCCGGTGGTGGTCAGCTCCCCCCGGGTCCGCCAGGGACGGTGCCAGGCGGTGGTTGTCAATAGCGGCAACGCCAACGCCTGCACCGGAGAGCAGGGGCTCAAGGACGCTCTTCGCTGCGGGGAGCTGACGGCCATTGCCCTCGGAATTCCTGAGAACCTGGTGGCGGTCTCCTCCACCGGAGTCATCGGCGCGCCCATGCCGATGGAAAGGTTTGAACGGTACATCCCCCGCCTGGCCGGGCGAACTTTCATCCGAGGGCGCCGAACAGGTCGCCCGGGCGATCATGACCACCGATTCGTTCAGCAAGGTATCCGCCGCCTCCGGCTCGGCGGGAGAGGCCGGATACACCCTCCTCGGTATGGCCAAGGGGGCCGGGATGATTCATCCCAACATGGCCACCATGCTGGCCTTTATCCTCACCGATGCGGCGGTGGAACCCGAATTCCTCGACAGGGCGCTCCGCCGGGGGGTGGACAAGTCCTTCAACAGCATCACCGTGGATCGCGACACCTCCACAAACGACATGGTCCTGGCCCTCGCCAACGGGCTGGCAGGCAACGAGGCGATCCGGGAGGATAGCCCCGAAGGCAAGGAGTTCGCCGACAAGCTGAATCGCGTTCTTCTCGACCTGGCGAAAATGATCGTCCGGGACGGGGAGGGGGCCACAAAGCTGGTGGAAATCCAGGTCCGGGGAGCGGTGGACGACGCCGAGGCCAGAAAGGCGGCCTATAGCGTCGCCACCTCGAACCTGGTGAAAACCGCCTTTTTCGGGGAGGACGCCAACTGGGGCCGCATCATCGCCGCCGTCGGCTACTCCGGGGCGCAGGTCGACCCCGACCGGGTGGAAATCCGCTTCAACGAGGTGTCCGTCGCAAGAAACGGCATGACCACCGGCCCCGAACTCGAAGAGAAAGCTACACAGGTGCTCAAGACCCCCGAGTTCACTGTCACCATTGACCTGAACCTGGGCCGCGGCGAGTCGGTCTACTACACCTCCGATCTCACCTACGATTACGTCAAGATCAACGCGGCGTACAGGACTTGAAGATCTGAAATCGGGATCCGGGATCCGTAAAACTGAAAACTTAAAACTTAAAACTTGATGGCGTCGCAAAAAGTCCGCCCTACGGCGTTACGGCGTTTTTTCAGGACCTCAACCTACCTGATGTAGGCCTTCGCCCCTGAAAAAACACCAGGCCTTGTAGGACGAAATTTTTGCTTAGCCATCCCATGCTTTTTTGCGAAAGCATCAAACTTAAAACTTTGAATTCTCCCGCCCCCTTCATCGACCATACCCTATTGAAACCCGACGCCACCTCCGAGGCGGTCCGCCGCCTTTGCGAGGAGGCGGTGGAATTCGGGTTCGCCTCAGTGTGCATTCCCCCCGTTTTCGTCCCCCTGGTCGCGGAACTCCTTTATGGATCCGAAGTGGCGGTGGGGACGGTGGTGGGGTTTCCCCTGGGGTATACCCCGGCCGAGGTCAAGGTTTTTGAGACGCGTCAGGCCGTGGGCGCGGGGGCCGGGGAGATCGACATGGTCATCCACATCGGGGCGGCCCTGGAGGGACGCCTCGATGTCGTGGAGGAGGAGGTTCGGCAGGTGGTGGAGGCTGCCGGCGCCGCCCCGGTCAAGGTCATTCTCGAGTGCTGCCATCTCGATGTCGGGCTGAAGAGGGCCTTGACCGAAGTGGTGGTGAAGGCCGGGGGAGCCTTCGTCAAGACGTCCACAGGCTTCGGTCCGGGAGGCGCGACGGTGGAAGACGTGCGGCTGCTGGTCGAGGCTGCGGCAGGCAGGGTCGGCGTCAAGGCGGCCGGGGGCATCCGGGACTGGAACGCCTGCCGGCAGATGCTTGCGGCCGGGGCCGCCAGGGTGGGGACCAGCGCCGGGGCCGCCATCATGGCGCAATGGCTCGATTCGGAGGGGCTTTGAACCGAAAAGATGTTCGGCGGGCGGTTCTGATAACCCTGGACGGGGTGGGCGTGGGCGCTCTGCCCGACGCCGCGGACTACGGCGACGAGGCCGCCGCCACCCTCCAGCATGTCGCCGGGCGCTGCGGCGGTCTGGTCCTTCCGAACCTGCAGAAAATGGGGCTGGGAAACATCGTCCCCGTGCCCGGAGTCCCGCCTGCCGACGCGCCCGGGGCCGCTTTCGGCAGGATGCGCGAGCGCTCCGCGGGCAAGGACACCACTACCGGCCATTGGGAACTCGCCGGGCTGACCCTGGAGGTACCTTTTCCCACCTTTCCTCGGGGGTTTCCCCCGGCGGTCATCGAAGCCTTCCGGCGCGAAACCGGCCTGCTTCCCCTCGGCAACGTGGCCGCTAGCGGTACCGAAATCCTCCGCGAGCTGGGGGAGGAGCACCTCAAAACGGGCCGTCCCATCGTCTATACCAGCGTCGATTCGGTTTTCCAGATTGCCGCCCACGAAGAGATCCTTCCCGTGGAACGGCTCTATGAGCTCTGCCGCATCGCCCGCCGAATCCTCGAACCCTTCCGGGTCGGCCGGGTCATCGCCCGTCCTTTCACCGGTGCCTGCGCCGCCGATTTCAAAAGAACCCCCCGCCGCCACGACTTTTCCATTCCGCCCACCGGGGAGACCATCCTGGACCGTCTGGAGAATGTCGGGCTGACTGTCTTCGGAGTGGGGAAAATCCGGGATATCTTTGCGGGTCGAGGAATAACCGGCTCAGCCGCTTCGGAGAGCAACGCCGACGGCATGGAAAAGACACTCGATGCGTTCCTGGCGATGGACCGGGGCCTTGTCTTTACCAACCTGGTCGACTTCGATATGCTCTACGGTCATCGCCTGGACTGGCGCGGCTTCGGAAGGGCGCTGGAGGAATTCGACCGATGGCTCCCCCGGTTGCTGGGAAACCTTCTGCCGACCGACCTGCTGGTGATAACGGCCGACCATGGATGTGATCCGACCACGCCGGGGACCGACCACACCCGGGAGTACGTCCCCCTGTTGGTGTGGCGTCACGGGTTGGAACGGGGAAGAAACCTCGGGGTTCGGGAGAGCTTCGCCGATGTCGCCGCCACCCTGGCCGAATTTTTCGGTCTGGAAATCACATCGGGGCGAAGTACGCTGCCGGAGCTTGAATACTAATCGAAAAGCCTGAGGGTGGTTTCGGGAGAAGGGTTTCGCAGGTGCTCGCCGTTGGGCATCCGGGAGTGCCAGGGCCGGTCGGAGACCTCGCGCAGGAAGCGCCCCTGGATAAAAACCTGGAGCGCTTGACGGAATTCCTCATCGAGGGGACGAAACTCGATGCCCACCCCCTGCAGATAGTTGTTTTCCATGGCAGGTTGGACCCGGTAGAGGACCTGTCCTTCGATCTCAAGTTCTTTTTTCATTCCCATCAGGGGGATGACGACCTGAAGCGTGTCCCCCTGCTCCAGCCGGAACCCGGTCTTGATGAAAAGACCCTGCAGACTCAGACTGAGAACCTCGGCGACATGGCAGGTTTCCCCCCGACAGAGAAGGCCGGGAAGCTTGATCGCCAGGCGCAGGTTTTTGCGGGGGAATTTTTCCAAGTGCTTCTGGATCCTTTCGAACAAGGCAAAGATATCCAGGGGAAGTTCCAGAATCTCATGGGGGGTCCCAGCGAGTCCCGGCACCGGTTCTGTGCCCAGAAGGATCAGCGGACAGGAGGCCTCCGCCCGGCGGAACACCTCGCCCCGCAAGGACTCGCCGGCCAGGCCAAGAAGCTCCGAGCCCATGATGAGCAAATCGGGGGAAGTCTCCTCGATGAACTCCCGAAGCTGCTCCGGCCGGGAAGAGGCCATGACACGGTAGCCCCAGTGTTTGAGGACAACTTCGAGGGTCGACAGGAGACTTTCGCGGCAATCGCCGATGAGTAGACGTTTCATTGATATTCTTTTGACTCCGGGGTTTCAGAAATCTGCCGGGCACCTTGTCCGGAAGGGGGGCAGGGAACGGTTCCGGGCCAAGTATGCAACAGGAACCTGTTGGCAGGCAACCAATTTTAACCTCTTAGAGGAAAGGAGCAAACTTATGAAACGGCTGATTGCGGCCGCCGTTTGTCTGGGGCTGATGTGGGCTTTTCCGGCCTTTGGCGCCGGACTCAAGGTGGCGCAGGGGACGATTACGACAAAGGTGATCGATCGGAATCCGGTGGACCACGTGCAAACCTTTCCGGCCTCCGAGGGCGTTCTTTACTGCTTCACCAGAATTACCGGGGCCTCTGCCGATACCACGGTGACCCATGTCTGGTATCGGGAGGGCAAAGAGATGGCGCGCGTCGTTCTGCCGGTTCGCTCGGCCGACTGGCGTACCTGGTCGTCCAAAAGGATTCTGCCCCAATGGACCGGTCGGTGGAAGGTGGAAATCCTCGATTCCGACGAAAACCTCCTGCAAACGATCACCTTCACCGTCGTCAAGGGCTGAGGGGGATGCGTCGACGGGTTCTGGCCACAACCGATATCCGGGAAATCGAGGTGGGCATTCCCCCCGGGCATCAGCACCTGCGGGCCACCCTGCGTCTGCACAGCGGTGAAGAGCTGGTGCTGCAGGAAGCGACGGTTGCCGGACTTGTCCGGGCCTTTGTGAACGTCAAGACCCATCCGCAGAAGACCGGCGTGCGCCTGGCCGGCCGTGAGATGGGGGAGGGCGGAACGAAGCCCGGCTTCGCCACCTGGCAGCTGTTGGAGGAGGACTGAGGCGGCGTCCGCTTCGGACCAAGCAGCAAGCCACGGTAAAAAAGGCGTCCGAAAGGGCGCCTTTTTTACAGGTGAGGACAGGTTTTACTTTTTTCTTCTCCCTTTGCCCCGGGCGGCCCGGGCCTTGGCCAGGTTTTCGCCGAGACCGCGCTCAACCGCCATCTGACGCCGGCTTTCCGAATAGGCGCGGGCCGCCAGCGGCTGGGTCCGGGGAATATCGAACTGCTTGCGGTATTCGCCCGGTTTCATCCCATGGGCGGTCTTTAGATGGCGGGCCAGGGTTTTCATTTCTTTGCCGCAGATCATGCAGATGACCTTGTCTTTGCCGAAGGCCTTTTTTCTCGAAACGGCCGGGGTGCCGGCTTCTTCGGGAGCGGATTCGATTGCGGCGGTTTCTCCCTTTTCCAGAGAAGTCAAAGCCTTGTGGACTTCAGCAAGTTCTGCAACCAGTTCATCCTTGGTCAATGCAGTTGTAGAAGCATGTGCGGCTACGATTTCCGCAGCCATTTCAAGCAGGGTTGCCATGGTTTTTCCTCCTTTTTGTAAACGATTGTCAAACAATGAGATATAATCTTAGATACTAATACAATAATTTTAAATGGAATCAAGAAAAAAATATTTTTTTCTGATCAATGGAACCAAAATTCTTTATTAAGATTCCAAATAAAGGCTCTGGGCTTTCTATAAACAAAATATCCTCAAACTTGCAAAGCTAATTTGATGCCACTTGCCACGGTCAGGGTTTCAATGTCTGGCTCTTCATGCCCGAACAAGGCGAGACAAAGAACCGGATTAGGCTGGGTGTTGTCCAGGTTTTACTCGTTGTTTTTTTTGAGAGGCTCTATGGAGTGTATTCGTTGTTTACACGATGCGGCTTTGTGAGGTATAGATGAACATCGATACCCTGCGCAAGATGGGAAGTAAAATATGAACATCCGCCGGATTCTGGAAGACCGGGAGAAACTGAACCTCTCTGCCTTCGCCTGCCTCAGCGAGAAAAGTGCAGGGCGGCGCTTGGCCGAAGAGCCTTGCTCGGTCAGGACGGTTTTTCAACACGACCGGGACCGGATTCTTCATTGCAAGGCTTTCCGCAGGCTGAAATACAAAACCCAGGTTTTCCTGTCCCCCGAGGGCGACCATTACCGGACCCGCCTGACCCACACCCTCGAAGTGTCCCAGATTGCCCGGACGGTGGCCAGAGCCCTGGCCCTCAATGAAGACCTGACCGAAGCCATTGCCCTCGGCCACGACCTCGGGCATACGCCCTTCGGCCATGCCGGAGAGAGGGTCCTGGACGAACTTGTGCCTGGGGGATTCCGTCATGTACGGCAGAGCCTGCGGGTGGTGGAGGTGCTGGAAAATAACGGAGAGGGCCTCAACCTCACGGCCGAGGTGCGGGACGGCATTCTGAAGCATTCCAAAGGCAAGGGGCCTCTGTTGGGAGCGGACGGCGCCCAACTGGCACGGACCCTTGAAGGCCGCATCGTGCGGCTGGCGGATATCGTGGCTTACGTCAATCATGATCTCGACGACGCCGTGCGGGCCGGGCTGACCGACGAGGGCCGAATTCCCGAGGCCGTCACCCGAATTCTGGGGAGTTCACATTCCCGGCGGATCAATACCATGGTTCGGGACATTATCGAGGCCTCTCTGGCCGACGGCGGGGGCCGGATCAGACTTTCGGCATCGGTGGCCGGCGCCCTGACGGCCCTGCGTGACTGGCTTTTCGAGAATGTTTACCAGGCCAGGCCGGTTCACGACGATTTCGTCAAGGCCTCAAGAATCCTGCGTGAATTGTTTCATTATTTTCTTGAGGACGAAAAAGCTCTCCTGGCCCATGGGGGGCGCCGGTATCCCGGCGACTCCCCGGAGGTCTCCGTGAGCGACTTTATTGCCGGGATGACTGATCGCTATGCCATCAATCTTTATCACGAGCTCTTTTTGCCGAAGCCCTGGAAAATCTTCTAAGGCCCTATAAGTCCTTGAATTTCCCGGTCAAAAATCTTGACACCCTGGGGAGGGTATGATAGCGTTTATGGCAATTTTCGCCCTTGCCGGCGGTCAGCCCAGTGTCCCGCCTGTGCCCCTTTTTGAGGGTATGTACATGTGACACGGGGAATATTTACCCTTCGGGCGCCTTCCCGGTGATGAGACCGGAAGCCAGGTCCCCGCGAACGTCTGCATTATCAACCTGTTGAAATCAAATCGACAAAAGCCGACAATCTCCCCTCGGGGAGAAACAAGGAGGCTCGAATGAGCAAAAAACTGTTGTTGGCTGACGACAGTATTACCATTCAGAAGGTTGTCGGGATCACCTTCGCCCACGAAGATTATGCCCTGACCATCGTCGACAACGGCGACGCCGCTTTCGAAAATGCCCGCGTCGTCCGACCCGACCTGATTCTGGCCGATGTCTTCATGCCCGGCAAAAACGGCTATGAACTCTGTGCTGCGGTCAAGGGCGATCCCGAACTGCGAACCGTCCCCATTCTGCTTCTTACCGGCACCTTTGAGCCTTTTGATGAAGAAAAGGCCGTTGCAGCGGGAGCCGACAGCTGGATTGCCAAACCCTTCGAATCCCAGGCCCTGATCGACCGGGTGGAGGAGCTCCTGGCAAAAATCCCTGACCCGGTCGCCGCCGTCGAGCCTGCCCCGGCCGAGGCCTCAGCCGACGTGTTCGATTCGCATGGGGCGGGGCCCGAATCGGCCTTCGATTTCGAGGAACCCATCGTCGAGGCCGACCTCTGGGAAGAGCTGGAAGAGCTTGGAGAGCAAGCTCCGGGTGTGGACTTCGAACCCGTTCAGGAGCCTGAAGAGGTGGCAGAAACCTGGGGTGAGTCTTCCTCAGGGCTCTCCCTGGAGAGCGACGAGCCTGCGGAAGAGGACATCTGGGGTCCCGTTTCCTTCGGGGAGGAGGACCTCGGCCCGGCGCCCGTTGTCGAAACTGCGGAAGCCGAAGAGGATATCTGGGGCGGAGACGATTTTGAGTTCGGCGAGGAGGCGCCTGCTCCCGAGGAGGGTTCGGGGATGGCCTTCGAGGAGGACTCCCTTCCTCCTGCCTTTGGGGACGAAGAGGATGAAACCTTCCTTTTCGAGGAGGAGGCCCCGGCCGGCGAAGACCTCTCCCCGGAGCCTTCCGGGGAGAAAGTCGCCGCCGTGGAAGCGGTTTCCGAGGCGGAGTCTGAAGAGTCCTTTGTTTTCGAAGAAGGGGACCTGGCCGAGGGGGCCGCCTGGGAGGAATTCGAAGAGGAGATTCTCCCCCTGGACGAGGATGACATCCTGGAAGCGGAAGATTTGGAGCCCGTCGAAGATGAAGAATTTTCTTATCCTGCGCCGCCGGAGGACCGGTTCGATTCCGACCTCGCAGCCTCTTCCTCAGCGGCGGAGGAGTTCCTTGCGGAAGATGAGCCCGGAGTGGCTGAAACCCAAGAGCCTGTTTTCGAGGAGGAATTTTCCTTGCTTGAGGAAGGCCCCGAGTGGGGGCTGACCGAAGAGCCGCCTGTCGAGACTTTCGAACTGGAGAAGGAAAAACCGCAGGAAGCGCCGCCGGCTGAACCGGCCGTGGCCCCTGCGTCGCCGGAACCCGCCACGTCCTCGGCCGCCGCCGAGATGGTCGAGGCCCAGGTGCATCGCCTCTCCGAGGAGGAGCTTTCTAGGGTGGTGGAAGGCGTCGCCGGCGCCGTCATCGAAAAGCTGGCTGGCTCCATCCTTGAGAAGATAGCCTGGGAGGTCGTGCCCGACCTGGCGGAAAACCTCATCCGGGAGGAGATCCGAAAGATAAAGGCGGGGGTGAAGTAGGGCAGATCCAAAAGGGAAGACGGGCACTGACGCCCGATCCAGATGTTGACGAAAGAAATGGGGATTGTTAAAATCCCCGTTTCTTTTTCTTAGCTCCAAAGCTGATGGTCTCTCGGGGCAATGACCGATAAAGGATTCAGGAATTCATGGAACCGAAACTCTCCAAAACCTATGAACCCGGCGAAGTGGAAAAGACCTGGTACGACGTGTGGGAAAAGAACGGCTGGTTTCATGCCGACGAAAATTCTCCCAAACCCCATTATTCCATCGTCATCCCTCCGCCCAATGTCACCGGCGTGCTGCACATGGGGCATGCCCTGAACAATACTCTGCAGGATATTCTGGCCCGCTGGAAACGGATGACCGGTCACGAGGTGCTCTGGATGCCGGGGACCGACCATGCCGGCATCGCCACCCAGAACGTGGTTGAAAAGCAGCTCGCCGACGGAGGGCCTGGACCGGCACGAACTGGGTCGGGAGAAGTTTATCGACCGGGTCTGGCGATGGCGCGAGGAGTCGGGCGGGCAGATTATCAACCAGTTGAAGAGCCTCGGTGCTTCCTGCGACTGGGAGCGCGAGCGCTTCACCATGGACGAGGGGCTCTCCCGGGCAGTGCGTGAGGTCTTCGTCCGTCTCTACGAAGAGGGTCTGATCTATCGCGACAACCGCCTGATCAACTGGTGCCCCCGCTGTCATACGGCGCTCTCCGACCTCGAGGTGGAACACGATGAGAAGAAGGGCCACCTCTGGCACCTTCGCTACCCCGTCAAGGGGAGCGAGCGTTACCTCGTCGTCGCTACTACACGTCCCGAAACGATGCTCGGCGATACGGCGGTGGCGGTTCATCCCGAGGATGAGCGCTACTGCGACCTGGTCGGAAAGACCGTGATCCTCCCTTTGGTGGAGCGGGAAATTCCGATCATCGCCGACGAGTACGTCGATCGTGAGTTCGGAACGGGGGTGGTCAAGATCACCCCCGCCCACGACTTCAACGACTTCGAGGTCGGCAAACGCCACCAGCTCGAGTTCATCAACGTCTTCGACACCTCCGGGGTGATCAACGAAAACGGCGGCCCTTACCGGGGCATGGACCGCTATGCGGGCCGCAAGCGGGTGGTGGGGGACCTGGAGGCGAAGGGTCTTCTGGAGAAAATCGAGGACTACGGGTTGTCGGTCGGCGAGTGCTACCGCTGCAAGACCGTCATCGAGCCCTACCTGTCCCTGCAGTGGTACGTCAAGGTCGGCCCTCTGGCCGAGGAGGCGATCAAGGCCGTGCAGGAGGGCCGTACCCGCATCGTTCCGGCCCAGTGGGAGAAGACCTATTTCGAGTGGATGTTCAACATCAGGGACTGGTGCATCAGCCGTCAGATCTGGTGGGGACATCGCATTCCGGCCTGGTTCTGCGACGACTGCGGGGCGATTACCGTCCTGCGGGAGGACCCGGATCGGTGCTCGGCCTGCGGGAGCAGAAACATCCGCCAGGAGACCGATGTCCTCGACACCTGGTTCTCATCGGCCCTTTGGCCTTTCTCGACCATGGGATGGCCGGATGAAACCCTTACCCTGAAGAAATTCTATCCCACCAGCTGCCTGGTGACCGGTTTCGACATCCTTTTCTTCTGGGTGGCGCGGATGATGATGATGGGGCTCAAGTTCATGGATGAGGTCCCCTTCGGCGAAGTCTACATCCATGCCCTGGTGCGCGACGCGCAGGGGCAGAAGATGAGCAAGAGCAAGGGCAACGTCATCGACCCCCTATCGGTCATCGACGAGTACGGCGCCGACGCCTTTCGCTTCACCCTGGCCGCCTTCGCCGCTATGGGGCGGGACGTCAAACTTTCCACCGAGCGTATCGCCGGCTACCGGGCCTTTGCCAACAAGCTCTGGAACGCCGCCCGCTTCGCCCTGATGAATCTCGCGGATTTCACTCCCGAGGAGGCGGAAGAGCAGCTTCTGAGCCCGGACCTTTCGCTGGCCGACAACTGGATACTGGTCCGTCTGGCGGAGGCGTCGAAGCTGACCAATGCCGCCCTCGCGGAATACAAGTTCAACGAGGTGGCCTCGGTCCTTTACGCCTTCACCTGGCACGAGTTCTGTGACTGGTACATCGAACTGATCAAAGACGACCTCTACGGGGAGGACCCGCTGGCGAAGGCGCGCACCCAGGCGGTCCTCTACACCGTCCTGGAGCAGCTGCTGCGGCTGCTGCACCCGATCATGCCCTTCATCACGGAGGAGATCTGGCACTCCCTTCCCGGGGAGCGTCCTGTCCCTTCGATCATGCATACAGGGTACCCCACGGGCGAGGGGCTGCCGGGCGACCCGGAAGCGGCGAAACGGATGGAACTGATCATGGAAATCGTCAGGGGAATCCGCAATATCCGTGGCGAGATGGACGTGCCTCCGGGGCGGCAGATCACCGCCGTTCTCGACTGCCGGACGGAGGCTTCGGCCGCCGTTGTCGCCGAGGCCGAAAAGTACATCCGGGCTCTTGCCAGGGTGAACGACCTCGCCTTTGGTACCGCCGTGGCGCGCCCGGAAAAGGCCGCCACCCAGGTTACCGGCGAGGTGGAAATCCTCCTTCCCTTGGCGGGTATGATCAACTTGGAGGAGGAAGAAAAGCGCCTGCAGAAGGAGATTGCCAAGATCGAAAAAGACGTGGCGATGTTCGAAAAGAAGCTCTCCAACGAAGCTTTTGTAGCAAAGGCTCCCGCCGAGGTTCTGGCCAAGGACCGCGGCAAGCTGGCCGACGCCAGGGGCAAGCTGGCGATACTTCAGGAGAGCTGGAAGAAAATTCAGGATTTGAGGTAGGAAAACGGGGAGGTGGGGAGATGGTAACTACCACCTCCCTATTTCCCTATCTCCCCCCGGCCTTTCCCCTCCCGATAAAGCCCTCGACGGCCGCGTAGAGATTTTCCGTCACGACCGGCTTCGACAAAAAGGCATCCATCCCCGCATCCAGGCACCTTCGCCGGTCTTCCTCCCGGGCATGGGCCGTCAGGGCGATGATCGGGGTATGGGTACCGCTCCGGTCCTCCTGTTCCCGGATTTTCCGGGTCGCGGCATAACCGTCCATCGTCGGCATCTGCACATCCATGAGGATGAGATCGAAATCCTCCCTCTCCCACCGGTGCAGCGCCTCTTCACCGTTCACCACGCCGACCACCTCCCACCCTCGTTTCCGCAAAATGAGTTCGATGAGATGGCAGACCAAGGGGTCGTCTTCCGCGAGCAGAATGTGCGCCGAAACCGGCTGCTGCGGGGCAGAGGAGGGCCTTTTTCCCGAAGCTGGACGTCCTGGACCTACCTCCTGCTCGACGGGCCGGGCAAAGGGCAGGACGAAGGAGAAGATGCTCCCTTTGCCTTCCTGGCTTTCGACACCGATCCATCCGCCCATCCCCTCCACAAGGCGTTTGCTAAGGGCAAGTCCCAGACCTGTTCCGCCGAACCGCCGGGTATGGGAGCTGTCCGCCTGGCTGAAGCTGCGGAACAGAAGCCCCATTTTCCCCTCCGGGATTCCGATGCCGGTATCGCGAACGGAAAACCTGACCGGAGCCCGGCCCGCGGCCTCTGAGCCGTCTTCAGGCTCCACCCGTACCGCCACCTCCCCCCGTTCGGTGAATTTAATCGCGTTTTCGACCAGATTGACCAAGACCTGACGCAACCGGTCGGGGTCGCCGATCACGATTTGGGGCGCCTCCGGGGCGATATCCAGGGTGAGGGGCAGTCCTCTTCCCTCGGCCTTCAGGGAGAGCATCCGGATCGCTTCCTCGACCCACGGCCGGAGTTCGAAGGGAGTCCGGTCGAACTCCATTTTCCGCGCCTCGATTTTTGAGAGGTCGAGAATATCCTCGATGAGCCGCAGAAGGGATTCGGCAGAGGTCTGAGCCATTTTCAGGTACGGCTGGGCCCCGGCGTCGCGGCTCGTTTCCAGAACGTGTTCGATGGCCGCCATGATGACGGTCATCGGAGTTCGGAATTCGTGGCTCACGTTCCCAAGGAACTCACTCTTGGCCCGGTTGGCGTCCTCTGCCGCCTCTTTTGCCTGGCGGAGTGTTTTCTCCACAAATTTCTGGTCGGTAATGTCCACGATGGTGCCGACGAATGCCGTAGGCCTTCCTTCGGAGAGGGTAGCCGATGTGATGACGACCCGAACCCGAGATCTCCCGCCCGTCCGGCTTGCGCACCCGGTACTCACACTGCCAGGGTTTGCCGCTGCCGACGGACTTTTCCCAGCCCTCCAGGACCCTCATGCGGTCCTCGGGGTGGATGGATTCGAGCCAACCGTGGCCGAGGTGGTCCTTGCGGCTTCGCCCTGAAAGGGAAACCCACCAGGAATTGACGTAGGTGCAGCGCCCGTCGGCTTCACATTCGAATACCCCGACGGGGACCGATTCGGCCAGCAGGCGGTACCGCGCTTCGCTCTCCCGGATGGCTCTCTCCGTTTCCTTGGTTTCGGTGACGTCTCGGAAGGTGGTCAGGCCCAGAGTGATGGATCCCGTTCTGTCGCGGACGCAGGTGCCGTTGTAACTGATGATTTTGGTCTCTCCGGTGTCGACCCGGTAGACCTGTAACTCCAGGTTGCTGAACGTTGCTCCCGCAAGGGCCCTGGCTATGGGCCAGTCCTCGAATTCAATCGCCTGCCCGTCGAGGGTGCACAGGGTATAGTTCGATTGAAGGTCGGCGATGTTTCCGGCTTTTTTGACCGGCGACAGGAGGCCGTGGATGTCCAGTGCTGCCGGGTTCCACTCCAGAATGTTTCCCCGGGGGTCGGTGAAGACCATCCCCTCGTTCATGTTGCGGAAAACGGCCTCCAGGCGGGCGAGGCTGTTCTCGGCGTATTCCTTGGCCTGGCGCAGTTGCTCAGCTGCCTCCTTGCGCTCGGTGATGTCCCTCCAGGCGACGACTCCGGCAGTGATGCGGCCGTTTTCATCCCGGATCGGGCCGGCGTTGGCCAGGATGGTGATCCGGCTTCCGTCGGGACGAAGCACGAACCATTCCTCGTTTTTGACCATTTCGCCCCTTTGCAGGGCTCGCATGAGGGGCAGCTCCTCGTCGCGGGGCAGGGTGGCCCCGTCCAGATGGTGGATGCCGAAATTGCGGGCAAGCTCTCCCGGCTTCGATTCGGTGAGGTCCTCCATGGGGCGTCCCGCCATCTGCTGGCCAAACCGGCTGACCAGGCGAATCTCTCCATCGGCTCCCGCGATGGTGATTCCCTCGGGAATGTAGTCCATCAGGGCGCCGAGAATCCTGCGCCCCTCCTCGGCCTCCTCGGCCCGCTGCTCGGCGATTCGGCGTTGTTGGTCCGTGGTTGCGAGCAGTCGCTCGTTTTCCTCCAGACTGTGGCGGAAAGCGACGAAGAGGGGCCCGATTCGGTAGACCCCCACAGCAATGAGGACGGAGATGAGAAGACCGAAGGCCTGGTCCCCGGAGTTTAGCCGATAGCCGTAAAAAAGAGCCAGATGCAGGTCCAGCAGCAGGCGAAGGCCTCGGAAAACGATGGCCCCGGCAATCAGCAGCCAGGCGGCCCACCCCCGAGAGAGGGGAATGAGCCGCAGCGCCAGCACCGCCGCGAGGAGCTGAAAAAAAATCGAAAGTACCAGGATCAGGGTCATGGGCATCGGGGAATGTGTCCCCTCCCGGCCTCCGGAAACGTCAGCCGGGTGAGTAAGGTTATCGGCAGGAAATGGGACCGAAGAGGGACACCTTGGAAAAACAAAATTTATTATATCTGAATTAATAAAAAAAATTCAACAGGTTCCCGGCTTCTTCCCAAGAGCTCCCTTCACTCGTCTTCCTCGAAGTCCATACGGAAGGAAAGGGAGCCGAGAATGTCCTTCAGGGAGATCACGCCGACCAGCCTTCCGTTTTCGACCACCATCAGGCGGCTGTTCCTCGAACGATTCATGACGGCAAGAGCACGGGAAGCCGGGGCGTCGGCGGTCACCGTATTTTCGTCGGAACAGGGCAGAGCCGCTTCCTCCACTTTCTCCACCTGCCATTCGTCCCGCGGAATTTCTTTGACCCTCCCGCTGTTGATGCAGCCCAGAAGCTGCCCTCCGGCAACGACGGGAAACATTTTGAAGTGAAATTTCAGGACATAATCCTCCACCAGTTGCTGGAGGGTGATATCAGGAGGCACCGTCACCGGCTCGGGGTTCATGAGGTCCGCCACCCGCTCTCCGGCCAGGGCGTCGCGAATGAGGACCTGCCGGTAGGACATCCTGGCGGCGTTGCGCAGAAACAGGCCGATGATGCAATACCACAGCCCTCCAATCAGGTTGCCCGAGAAGAAACTGAGGATTCCCAACCCGATCAGGACGAAACCGAAGCCCGAGCCGAACCTTGAGGCCGTCCGGGTGGCTTTTTTCAGGTCTCCCTTCCATTTCCAGAGCCCGGATCGCAGGATCCGGCCGCCGTCCAGGGGAAAGGCGGGAAGAAGGTTGAAGGCGGCCAGGATCCAGTTGATAAAGGCCAGGTACCCGAGGACCCCGTTCACCGGCGCGGACCAGCCGACACCTTCACCCAGGCGATAGACCAGGTAGAAGAGACCGCCCAGGACGATGCTGGAGGCCGGTCCGGCGGCGGCCATCATGAATTCGGTTTTGGCATCCTGGGGCTCCTCGCTCATCTCCGATATCCCCCCGAAGATAAAGAGGGTGATCCCCTTCATCGGCAGCCCGTACCGGCGCGCCACCAGTGAGTGCCAGAACTCATGGAAGATGATGGAGGCGAAAAGCCCCAGTGCTCCGACGACCCCCATGGTCCAGTAGACCGAGGGCGGCAGTCCCTTCAGGTTCTGGGGAAAGAAACCCTCGGCCAGGGACCAGGTGACCAGCAGGGCGATAAAGAGCCAGCTCAAGTCGACCTTGACGGCGAAGCCGAAGAGTTTGAACAGGGTGATCTCTTTCCCGAACATCGGTGCGCTCCCTGGTATAATTTTTCCAGGATCTGATGGTCCAATTCTTACACAACCCGGGGGGATTTCCAGTCGGTCGGACATTCCGACGGAAAAGGTGGGTTTGATTATTCTTCTATGTGTGTTGATAGGGGGGCAGCAAATGGTCGAAAGCCTTTCCAGAGAGGTGGTCGTCGTCGGCTCCGGGCCGAACGGTCTGACCGCCGCCATCGTCATGGCCCGGGCGGGGCTGCGAGTCACCGTAATGGAGCGGGCCGAGACGGTGGGAGGTGGGGTCCGGTCGGCAGAGCTGACCCTGCCGGGCTTCCTCCACGACGTCTGTTCGGCGATTTATCCCCTCGGAGCGGGCTCGCCGGCCTTCTCTGGATTCCCCCTGGCCGAGCATGGCTTGAAATGGGTCCATCCCCAGGTGCCGGCGGCTCACCCCTTCGATGACGGCACTGCGGCTTTGCTCGAAAGAAGCATCCGGGCTACGGGCGAAACCCTGGGGCGCGATGACAGGGCCTACCGGGATCTTATGACCCCCTTTACAGCCTCCTGGGACGCTTTGGCGGAAGAGATCCTGGCCCCGCCACATCTCCCCCACCACCCCCTGACTCTTGCCGCCTTCGGCCGGCATGCCCTTCGCTCCGCCGAGGCCCTGGCCTCATCCCTCTTCCGGGGCGGGCGGGCCCGGGCTCTCTTCGCCGGGCTGGCGGGGCACTCCTGCCTGCCGCTGGACCGCTCCCTTTCCGCCGCCTTCGGGTTGGTGCTGGGGGCTGCCGGCCATGTGATTGGCTGGCCTCTCCCGGAAGGCGGCGCCCAACGTCTCACCGATGCCCTGGCTGCGGTCCTCACCGACCTGGGCGGGGAGATTGTCATCGGCCGGGAGGTTTGCTCCCTCGAAGAACTCAAGGGGGCCCGCACCGTCCTGCTCGACGTCACGCCGCGGCAGTTTCTGCGGCTTGCCGGCTCAGGCCTCGGCCGACTTTCCAGGCAACGCCTGGGGCGCTACAGGTACGGGCCCGGGGTGTTCAAGGTCGACTGGGCCCTGTCCGGGTCGATTCCCTGGAGGGCCGAGGATTGCCGGCGGGGCGGAACCGTTCACCTCGGGGGAACCCTGGAGGAGATTGCGGCCGCCGAAAGGGAGGTCTGGCGGGGGGCGCACCCGGAAAAACCCTTCGTTCTGCTGGTCCAGCAGAGCCTCTTCGACCCCTCCCGAGCACCCGCAGGGCGACACACCGGCTGGGCCTATTGCCATGTGCCCAATGGCTCAACCTTCGACATGAGCGAGAGGATAGAAAGGCAGGTCGAACGCTTCGCCCCCGGTTTTCGGGAACTCATCCTTGCCCGTCACGTCCGCAACGCCGCGGCCTATGAGGAGTACAACCCCAACTTCGTCGGGGGAGATATCAACGGCGGTGTCCAGGACCTCGGACAGCTCTTCTCCCGCCCCGTCCTCCGCCCCGTCCCCTACGCCACCGGCATCGAGGGAGTCTACCTTTGTTCCTCCTCCACCCCCCCCGGCGGCGGCGTTCACGGCATGTGCGGCTATCACGCCGCCCGCTCGGCCCTGAGGGAGCAGTACGGTATGTAGGGGCGGGGAGAGGTGAACACCTCCCCATCTCGCTCCTTCCGATCTCACCGGTCTTCCAGAAAACTAGCCCCGCTCTTCTTTTCCGGAGAGCGGGGCTAGTTTTCTCGATTCTGTCCGGCTCGGCTCAGCCGAGGTTGGCGTTGACGAATTCCCAGTTGATCAAATGGTCGATGAAGGCCTGGAGGAAATCGGGGCGGCGGTTTTGGTAGTCGAGATAATAGGCGTGCTCCCACACATCCACTACCAGCAGCGGTTTTTGCCCGTGGACGATGGGGGTATCGGCGTTGGCTCCCTGCATGAGGTTCAGCTTGCCGTCCTTGAGGGTCAGCCATGCCCATCCGCTTCCGAAAAGGGTCGCGCCGGCGTTCTTGAACTCGTCGGTGAACTTCTCGAAAGTGCCGAAATCGGCGTTGATCTTGTCGGCGATCTTCCCTGTGGGCTTGCCTCCGCCCCCCTTTTTCATGCACTGCCAGAAAAAGGCGTGGTTCCACGCCTGGGCGGCATTGTTGAACAGGCCCTTCTTGCCGGGGTCCTCCGCGACCGTCTTGACGATGTCCGCGAGGTCCTTTCCGACGAGGGCGGTCCCCTCGATCATTGCGTTGGCCTTGTCCACGTAGGATTTGTGGTGTTTGCCGTGATGGAATTCCAGGGTCTTGGAGCTGATGTACGGTTCCAGCGCGTCCTTGGCATAGGGAAGGTCCGGAAATTTAATAGGCATGGGTTCCTCCTTTTTTCTGAAAAGATTTTTTTCGCTGAAAGGCGAAAATTTCTACATAGTTTAGCCAGCCCTTTCGGATGTGCAAGCCTGAGTGCCCATTAATTCCCCCCAAAGGGCAGCCGAAAGAGGGTTATCCACGCAGGACCGTTGCCAGCTTGAGCAGCATATCGTCTATGGGCCGGATACCGGCGGCGGCCACCTCTTTCAGGTCGGTCGTTTTCAGAGCGGTGCTGTTCAGCCCCACCATCTTTCCTGAACCCCCATCCAGCAGGGTCTCGACGGCGCCCTTTCCGAAACGGGATCCGAGCAGGCGGTCGAAAACCGAGGGCGATCCCCCTCTCTGGAAGTGGCCGAGAACCATGATGCGGGTTTCGAATCCGACGCAGTCCTTGATCTTGTCGGCAACTTCCTGGGCTTTTCCGGCGCCTTCGGCCACCATGATGATCGAATTGCTGCGTCCCTCCTCGAAACGCCGGCGCAGGCTGGAACAGATCTTCTCTATTTCCAGGGGGACCTCGGGAATCAGGGCGAATTCGGCTCCGCAGGCGATGGAGCTGACGACGGCCAGGTAGCCGCAGTTGCGCCCCATGGTCTCCACGACGAAGGCCCGGTCGTGGGAAGAGGCCGTATCCTTGATGGAGTCGACCGCGTGGACGATGTTGTTGAGGGCCGTATCCACCCCCAGGGACATGTCGGTAAAGGGGATGTCATTGTCGATGGAGGCGGGAATGCCCACGACGGCCACTCCCCGTCTCTGGATAGCCAGGGCTCCCTTCAGCGATCCTTCCCCCCCGAGGACGACGAGGCCCTCGACCTTCCTGCTGCTCAGGTTTTCAACCGCTCTCTCTTGACCTTCTTCCTGGTACATCGCCAGGCAGCGGGCACTTTGGAGAAACGTTCCTCCACGCTGGACGATGCCGCTGACCGACTTGGTCGACAGGTGCTCGAAATTGCCCTCGATAAGGCCGCTGAAGCCCTTCTGCACCCCCAGCACCTCTACCCCGGCGGCCAGGGCCGTGCGCACCACCGCACGAATGGCGGCATTCATTCCCGAACAATCCCCACCGCTGGTCAGAACAGCAATCCGTTTCATCGTTTTCCTTCGTCCCGGGTCGAATAGGAACGTGTAAGTGATTGGCAAACGTCTTACCCATGATCTAATCCCATAATCCCCTCATTGTCAAAGCCCGGGGCCGCCTTGACACCCCCCACCGCGTTGTTATCCTTAATTTCGAGCCTTCGCCGAAGCCGGCCTGAGCCGGCGGAAACCGTTTTGGCCCCCGGCAGAAAGGGAAGGAAATGAACCAAGTAGCCTTGGAGGAAAGGCTCACCCGCCTGGAGAGGGAACTTGGCCCCGGGAGCGAACAGGATGAGAACCGTTTTCTCGAGCTGCGGGTGGAACTCGACCGGATCAAGCTGGAAATGACGGCGCTCAAAACCTTCCTTGGCTCCGCATTCCCCTCCTTTTCCGAGCAGTTTCCCCAGATTCTCGAGAGGACGGTACAGGAAATCGACCCGGAGTCCACCTGAGACGAGGAGTCCTTCATGCTTAGCCGGACCGACCCTATTCCTTCGGTTCTCCCCATATACCCGATGCGGGAACAGGTCATGTTTCCGTACATGGTCTTTCCGATCTTCATCCAGCCGGAGGAGATGCTCATCGTCGATGAGGCGATGCGCAGGGACCACCTCCTGGGGCTGGTGTCCTGCCTGGTCCCGGGGGAATTCTGCCGCTATGAGGACCTTTCGCCCATCGGTACCGTGTGCCGAATCAATCAGGTTTTCCGTTTCCCCGAAGGGGGATGCAAGGTGGTTGTCGAGGGCTTCAGGCGGTTTCGCCTGATTGCCCCCAGTCAGAAGTCTCCTTTCTTCCTGTCGATGGTGGAGGCGATTGAGGAACGCGAGAGCCGCAGTCCCGTCACCGAAGCCCTGGTGCAGAGCGTGAACGCCCTGCTGAAAATTGCCCTGGCATACGGCCGTCCTCTGCCGGGGGATGTGCTCAAGATGATTGACCGCATCGAAAACGCCGGCCGACTGGCCGACCTGGTGGCGGTTTACCTCAACCTGGAACTGAGAGATCAGCAGCGGCTGCTGGAGATTCTCGACCCCCTGGAGCGGCTGAAAGAAGTCTACCTCCATCTGACCAACGAGGTGCAGAAGCTCCAGGTGCGGGGGGAAATCCAGTCCGAGGTGGCCAAACGTCTCGGAAAGACCCAGAAGGAATACCTGCTGCGGGAGCAGATGAAACAGATCCAGGAGGAACTCGGGGATGAAGACCCGCGCTCGGCCGAGGTCAACGACCTGCGCAAGAACATCCAGAATGCCGGAATGCCCGACTACGCCCAATCGGTGGCGGAAAAGGAGCTTTCCCGCCTGGAACGGATCAATTCGGCCTCCCCCGAATATACCGTGGCCCGCACCTACCTGGAATACCTGTGTTCCGTCCCCTGGGAGAAGGGGACGGAGGACAGCCTCGACATCAACCAGGCCCAGAAGATTCTGGATGAGGACCATTTCGACCTCAAAGAGGTCAAGGAGCGCATCCTCGAATACCTGGCCGTCCGGAGCCTTCGGGCCGACACCAAAGGGCCGATCCTCTGTTTCGTCGGTCCTCCCGGTGTAGGCAAGACCTCCCTGGGCAAGTCCATCGCCAGGGCCATGGGACGCAGATTCATCCGGATCTCCCTCGGGGGGATGAAGGATGAGGCGGAGATCCGGGGCCATCGCCGTACCTATATCGGCGCCCTGCCCGGACGGATCATTCAGGAAATCTGCAGGGTCGAGGCCAACAACCCGGTCTTCATGCTGGACGAGGTGGACAAGATCGGCCAGGACTTCCGCGGCGACCCCTCCTCGGCCCTGCTGGAGGTGCTCGACCCGGAACAGAACTACTCCTTCACCGACCACTATCTCGACCTTCCCTTCGACCTCTCCCGGGTCATGTTCGTTACCACTGCCAACATCATGGACCCGGTTCCCCACGCGCTCAAGGACAGGATGGAGGTCATCCACCTCACAGGCTACAGCGATGAGGAGAAACTGCAGATCGCCTTCAAGTATCTCATCCCCAAGCAGGTCCAGGAAAACGGTCTGAAGGGCCGGTCGCCGGTCTTCGAGGAGGAGGCGGTACGCAAGCTCATCAAGGACTACACCCGCGAGGCGGGAGTGCGCAGCCTCGAGCGCCGAATCGCCTCGGTCTGCCGTAAGGTCGCCAAGGAAATCACCCAGCGCCGCCCCTTGCGTACGTCCGTCTCTCCGTCTGCGGTGGAGGACCTGCTCGGCCCGCGCAAATTCTTCGCCGACGTGGCCCTGGAGGACGACCGCATCGGGGTTGTCACGGGTCTGGCCTGGACCGAATCCGGCGGTGACATCATCTTCGTGGAGGCTACGCAGATGGCCGGCAAGAAGGGGCTGACCCTGACCGGCAGTCTCGGCGACGTCATGCAGGAATCGGCCAAGGCCGCCCTGTCCTACGTCCGCTCCCGGGCCGACGAATTCGGGGTCGATGCCGAGTTTTTCGACAAGAGCGACATTCACATCCACGTTCCCTCCGGGGCGATCCCCAAGGACGGCCCTTCGGCGGGCATCACTATTGCCACCGCCCTCATCAGCCTGCTTACCGGATGCCCCGCCAAACGCGATGTCGCCATGACCGGCGAACTGACCCTTTCGGGGCGCATTCTGCCCATTGGCGGGGTCAAGGAAAAGGTCCTGGCCGCCCGGCGTGCAGGGGTCACCACCGTGCTGCTGCCGGGCCGCAACCGGGAAAACCTGAAGGATCTCGACCAGAGCATCCGGGAGGAAATGAATATTCTGTTCGTGGACAGCATGAGGGAGGTGGTGGAACATACCCTTATCGGTTCTCGCGGAAACCGGGGCAAGGACCTCTTCGCCGGCCGTACGGCGCCTCCGTTTTCCTTGGGGACTTGATGGCTCTCCATGATGAGCTGGCCCAGACAGGCATTCTGATTTCCGATGAATTTGGCACTCCTGGAAATATCGGCCAAGCGCTTCTTTATCGAGGTCGACGCCTATGCCCGACTGACTCTCAAGTCCCTGGGCAGAATCTTCAACCGTCCTTTTTACTTCCGGGAGCTGGCCTATCAGTTCGACCGCATCGGGTTCGAGTCCCTGTTCATCATTGTTCTGACCGGCGGCTTTACCGGCATGGTCCTGGCCCTGCAGGGGGTGGCCCTGCTGACGCGGTTCGGGGCCGCTTCCTATCTCGGCAGCATGATCGGCGCCTCTCTCGTCCGTGAACTCGGGCCGGTGCTGGCCGCTCTCATGGTTGCCGGGAGGGTCGGCTCCTCCATCGCCGCCGAATTGGGCAACATGGCGGTGACCGAGCAGGTCGACGCCTACATGGTGGAAGGCACCGACGTGGTTCGAAAACTGGTGGTGCCGCGTTATCTGGCCTGTCTTCTCAGTCTGCCGCTTCTCGACGATCCTCTCCGATGCCATCGGCATGCTCGGCGGTTACCTGATCATCGGCACCAGCACCGATCTGCGGGCCGCCTTCTACTGGCATTCCGTGACCGATTTCCTGCAGCTGCGAGACGTCTTGATGGGGGTGGTAAAACCGGTCTTTTTCGGCTTGATCATCGCCTCCATTTCCTGCCACCTCGGCCTGCGCGCCAGGGGCGGCGCCGAAGGCGTGGGGACCATGGTGAAGAGGACGGTTGTCCTCGCCTCGGTGATGATCCTGGTGGCCGATTTCTTTCTGACCAAAATCTTTCTGGCCCTGTACCCATGATCCGGCTGGAGGATGTCCACCTGGCCCTGGGGGGAAAGGACGTGCTCAAGGGGATCACCTTCTCCGTGCCGGGAGACGACCGGCTGGTGATCATGGGGGAGTCGGGAATCGGCAAGAGCACCGTTCTCAAGGTCATCCTCGGCCTCTGGAAGCCCGACCGGGGACGGGTCCTGCTCGATGGAAAGGATATTCACCTTCTTTCGGAGCGGGAACTGACCGAGGTGCGCAAGGCGATGGCCGTGGTCTTTCAGGGGGGGGCGCTGTTTGATTCCATGACCGTTGGGGAGAACGTCGGTTACCGTCTGTTCGAGGAGGGGAGACTGAGCGCATCCGATATCGAGGGAATCGTTCGGGAATTGCTGGCCGGGGTCGGGCTGGAGGAGGCCATCGACCTTTTCCCGGCTGAGCTTTCCGGCGGTATGCGCAAACGGGTGGCCTTTGCGCGGGCGATTGCCGCCAACCCCCGCTACATCCTTTTCGATGAGCCGACGGCGGGCCTCGACCCTGTGGCCTCCTACCAGGTCAACCAGCTCATCCTCCGTTGTCAGAAAAACGGCAAGGGGACGGTCGTGGTCACCCACGACCTCGAGTGCGCCTTCCGGGTCGGTGGGCGCCTGATGCTGATCGATGACGGCCGGATCGTTTTCGAGGGCGACCGGCAGGCCCTGGAAAGCTCAGGGGAGCCGTCCGTTCAGCGCTTTCTGAACCCTGCCGAGGGTTTTGAGTCCGAACAAAGGAGGGAAGCGTGAAACGCAGCCGGGACGTGCGCTGGGCCGAGGTGCGGGTGGGCGTTTTTCTCGTGGTGGCCCTGATTTGCCTGGCCGTCGGAATCCTGGCCGTGGGCCGGGAAGGCCGGCTTTTCATTCCCCAGACCCGGGTGGAGGTCTTCTTCTCCAACGTCCAGGGGCTCAGGGTCGGGGCGCCGGTCTGGCTTTCGGGGGTGGTGGTCGGGTCGGTGGGAGATATCTCCTTCGCATCCCCCCTGATATCGGACAGGATTGTCGTCACCCTCAATATCGAAACCTCCGCCGCCCGCCGCCTCGGCCCCGATGCCCATGTCACCATCAAGACAAGAGGGTTGCTCGGAGAGAAATATATCGATATTCTGGCCGGGAGCCGGGTCGGCATTCCGACGGAGCCCATCGTCGGGATCGAGCCCAAGAGCCTGGACGAGGTCATCAACGAGGCCTATGACTCTTTCGAGAGCCTCGGGCGGATGGTGGAGCGGATGGAGAACGGCAAGGGCACCATGGGGCGTCTCCTCCAGGATTCGACCCTCTACGATGATCTGGTCGGGCTCACCGAAAACCTGCAGAAGGTCCTGAGCTCCATGACCGAAGGGAAGGGAAGCCTGGCGAAAATCATCAACGATCCCCGGCTTTACCAGGAAATGTGGGCCTTCTCCCGGGAAGGAAAGGCCGCGGCCGGCGACCTGCGCGGTTTTGTCCGGACCCTGCAGGAACCCCATGGAACCCTGGGCAAACTGATTCACGACCCGACCCTTTACAACGAAAGTGTGGACACCGTGAAGCGGGTCAGGCAGTCCCTGCAGGAGCTCGATTCGCTCCTGGCGAAGGTGCGCGAGGGCCGGGGGACGGCGGGGAAACTGGTCAACAACGCCGACCTCTATGACAGCCTCGACCGCACGCTCAAGGACCTGAGCGGCCTGATCGAGGATATGAAGAAAAACCCGAATCGGTATGTTCATTTTTCGTTATTTTAGGCCGATAAAATGTTTCGTAGGGGCGTGATTCATCACGCCCTGGGCGCCATCCGGACGCCATCCGGGCGCAAAGAATTGCGCCCCTGCGGCTTTTGACCTGCGGGGAATCGGGAGTTCCGAAATTTCCTGCATTCCCATAAGGAGTGACCTTTCATGCACTTCGTTCGTTGCGGGCGGCCCTGGGCCGCCTTGTTTCTGCTTCTTCTTTTCGCCACGGCCGCCGGGGCGCAGACCCTGGAGCAGAAGGTCCGCGAGCACACCCTGACCAACGGCCTGAAGCTGCTTCTGGTGGAACGCCATGAATCTCCGACCTTTACGGCCTACATCGCCACCGGCGTCGGCTCGGTGGACGAAACGAGTGAATACCGTGGTGCGGCCCATCTGCTGGAGCACATGCTCTTCAAGGGGACAAAAACCCTCGGGACGACCGATTACCGCAAGGAAAAACTCCTCCTGGAGGAAATCGGGAAGACGGGGGGCGCACTCGATGCCCTGAAGAACCTGAAAAATCCCGACCCAGAAAAGGTCGCCGATCTCGAAAAACGTCTTCGGAAGCTGCAGCAGCAGGAGCGCAAATACGTGGTCAAGGACGAAATGGCCCGGATCTATGCCGAAAACGGAGCCGTCGGCTACAACGCCTTCACCACCAAGGACCTGACCACCTACACCGTGTCGCTGCCTTCCAACAAGCTGGAGCTGTGGGCTGCCCTTGAATCCGACAGGATGAAAAATGCCGTGCTTCGAGAGTTCTACACCGAGCGGAAGGTGGTTATGGAGGAGCGCCGCCGCTCCAGCGAGACCGACCCGGGCCGGATGCTCTACGAGAACCTCGTAGCCGCCGCTTTCACCATGCACCCCTACCGGCATCCGGTCATCGGGTGGATGTCGGACATAGCCCACCTCACCCTGGCCGAAACCCGCAGCTTTCACGACCGCTACTACGCCCCGGTCAATACGGTCATCGCCCTGGTCGGGGACATCGACCCGAAAAAGGCAACGGCCCTGGTGGAGCGGTACTTCGGCCAGATCGCCTCCGGCACCCCCGTTCCCCCCGTGAGCGCTGTCGAACCGCCTCAGCAAGGGGAGAGGCAGGCGCACGTCCGGTTCGACGCCGAGCCCCGGATCGCCATGGCCTATCACAAGCCGACACTGCCCTCCCGGGCCGATTACGTCTTCGACCTCATCGACCTGATCCTGGGTGGAGGTCGCACCTCGCGTCTCTACCGCTCCCTGGTGCTGGAAAAGCAGCTGGCCACCTCCGTCTCCACCTACGGCGCCCCGGGGAGCCGGTATGACAACCTCTTCGTCATCTCGGCCCTTCCCAGGTTTCCCCACACGACCGCCGAAGTCCAGAAGGCCGTCGAGGAAGAACTGCACCGGCTTGCAACCGAGCCGGTAACCCCTGAGGAGATGGTGCAGGCCCGCAACCGGTTGCGGACCGACAGGCTGCGCGGCTTGCAGAGCAACGGCGGGTTGGCCCGCGCCCTGACCTTTTACCAGAGCGTCGCCGGCGACTGGCGCTACCTGGTGACCTACGATCAGGTGGTGGCGGGTATCGGCGCCGATGAGGTCATGGCCACGGCCAGAACCTACTTTACTCCCACCAACCTCACCGTAGCCACCCTCGGCAAGGAGGGGGAATAGACCATGAATTCACCGCTGCGCCTGCTCTCTTTTCTTCTCTGCCTTCTCCTGGGCGCCTGCGCCGGTCGCCCTTCGCCGCGCCCCGACCAGCTGGCTTTTCCTCCCCTTTCGTTCCATGTGCCGCAGGTGCAGAAGGTCGTACTGCCCAACGGGGTCCGCCTTTTCCTGCGGGAAAACCATGAGCTGCCGCTGCTGGAGGTGACGGCCATGGTGCGGGCCGGGACGATTGCCGACCCGGCCGAAAAGACCGGCCTGAGCGGGATTTTCGCCACGGCCCTGCGCACCGGCGGCACCGCCGGCCGCTCCCCGGAGGGCCTGGACGCCCAACTCGAGGGGATGGCCGCTGACCTTTCGGCAGGTTCGGACACTTACGCCACGGCTCTGACCCTATCCCTGCGGGCAGGCGACGAGGAGAAGGGGGTGGCGATCCTGGCCGACATCCTGCGCCGTCCCGCCTTCAGCCCGAAGCGCCTGGCCATTGCCCGGCGGCAGGCGGTGGAGGGAATCCGGCGGGAGAACGACGAGCCCGGACCCGTGGCCCGACGCGCCCTGATGCATGCCCTCTACGGGGAGCATCCCCTTGGCCGGACGCCGACGGTGAAGACCGTAGAGGCGGTCACCCGGGACGACCTGGTCGCCTACCATGAACGGTTTTTCCACCCCAACAACCTGTGGCTGGGCATCTCCGGCGACTTCGACCGGGCCGCTCTTCTCAAAGTGTTGAAGAGGTATTTCAGCGACTGGCCCCGAAAGGAGTTTTCCCCTCTGGAAATTCCGCCCTTAAATGACGGCCACGCTCCGTCGGTGCAGGTGGCGGTGAAGGATATCCCCCAGACGACCATTCTCATGGGGGATATCGGGATCGACAAGGCCAACCCCGACCAGTATGCGGTGCGGGTGATGAACTTCATCCTCGGCGGCGGAGGCTTCAATTCCCGGCTCATGCGCGAAATCCGCTCCAACCGGGGGCTGGCCTATTCGGCGTATTCCTATTTCCGGATCGGTCGTTACCTGCCCGGGCCCTTCATCGCCGGCTGCGAAACCAAGACGGGGTCGACCATGCAGGTTGTGGATCTGATGCGGAAAATCCAGGAAAGTCTGCGCCGGGAGCCGGTGACCTCCGAGGAACTGCAACTGGCCAGGCAGAGCCTGATCAACTCTTTCGTCTTTGCCTTCACCGATACCCACGATATCGTTACCCAGGCGATGCGGCTCGACTTTTACGGCTATCCCACCGGACTACCTCGAAACCTACCGCGCCCGAATCGCCGCCGTCACCCGCGAGGATGTGCTCTCCGCCGCCAGAAAGTACCTCCATCCCGACCGACAAAACATCGTCCTTGTCGGCAACGAGAACCGCTTCGAGGCCCCGCCGGCAACGCTCGGGCTGCCAGTGGAATGAAAGGTCGGATTGAAGACCGAGGACCCGCCGTCGCCTGTCGGCTATGGCCGGGCAAGCCTTGCCCCTTGAACCTGATTTTCCCCCGGAAGGGCTGCCGTGAAGACCTTTATCGAATTCTTTGTCCTTTTTTCGGTGCAGCTTTTCATCATCGTCGACCCGGTGGCGGGGGTCCCCGTTTTTCTGGCGATTACCCCGCAAAACAGCCGGGCCGAGAGGCGGAGAATGGCGGTGCGGGGTTGCGTGACGGCCTTTGGGGTGGTGGTGTTCTTCATCTTGGTCGGGCCCTGGGTGGTCGATTATTTCGGGGTGCGGACCGCCGCAATTCGCATCTGCGGGGGCATTCTTCTTTTCATCATCGCCATGGAGATGCTCTACGGCCGGCCCACGGGGACGGGGACGAGCCGGCGTGAGGAGCGGCTGGCCGAAGTCAAGGAAGACATCTCCATCACCCCCCTGGCCATTCCCCTTCTGGCGGGGCCGGGGGCCATCGCCACCTGCCTCGTTTTTGCCGCACGGGCGCGAGGATCCCTTCGCCTACCTGGCCCTGCTCGCCGGTTCCGCCGTCGTCTTCGGGGCAACGTTTCTCCTGCTCAGCCGTGCAGACGAGCTCCTCGGATGGGTCGGCGCCCTCGGTACCGCCATTCTCACCCGGATCATGGGTTTGATCCTTGCGTTCATCGCCGTCGAGTATGTCTTGGAGGGGGTGGTGGAAGTGATCAAATCCTGAAGAATGAAAATAGTTTTTCATGCTTCGACCGCCGGCGGATATACTGGTTCGTTGTCCCGCCGTCGCCTGTCGGCTATGGCGGGCAAGCCTTGCCCCTTGAACCTTGAACCCTTGGCCCTCTTTCTATGAAAAGTCTCGAAAATTACTTCCGCCTCGTCGAAAAGGTCGATGAACTGTGCCTCCGCACCACGGAGCGGTTCCGGGAATCGATTTCCTGCCGCAAGGGGTGCGATGGCTGCTGCCGCCACCTGACCCTCTTTCCGGTCGAAGGGACCGCCCTGGCCCTGGCCCTGCGGGAGGCCGAACCGGCCCTGGCGGAGACCATCCGCCTGCGGGCCCTCGAGGCGGCGCCCGACGGGCCCTGTCCCCTTCTCGAAAACGGCGCCTGTCTACTCTACGAAGCCCGTCCCCTCATCTGCCGGACTCACGGCCTGCCGCTCCTTACCTCCTCGGAAGGGGAGAAAAGGGTTGATTTCTGTCCTGAAAACTTTCGCGGCCTGGAATCTCTACCGGGGGGCGCAGTGATCGACCTGGACATGCTCAATTCCAGCCTGGTCGCCGTCAACGCCCTTTTTGTCCGGGAAGCTTTTCCGGAAGAGTCCGGCAGGGAAAGAGGGAGCATCGCCGATTGGCTTCTCCTGGAATAGGGATAAATTGTTCGAATAATTGCAAAATTTTGGGGATATGCTGTAATTAAGAAGAACTTGGTGAATCGCCTGGAAAGTGACAAGGGGAGGGTTTTATGCAAATGCAGGTCGATGTATTCGCCCTGATTATCACCGTATTATTTATTATCATCGCCATTTTTCTGATTCCCACTCTCTTGCAGGTCAAGGGTTCCTCCCAACGGGTCGACGAGTTTCTCAAAGAGGCCCAACGGGATGTCCTGCCCATCCTAAGGGAACTGCGCGAGGCTTCGGAGCACCTCAATCGGATTGCCAAAAGGGTCGACGAGGGTGCAGAAAAAGCGTCGGAGTTGATGGAGTCGGTGGGGGAAATCGGGGAGTCAATACAAAAGGTTCACCACGCCGTCCAGCACGGCATCGGCCGGTCCGCCGGCAACGCCCTTGGTCTGTGGCTCGGCCTGCGGGCGGCCAGTAAGGTTTTTTTGAAAAAACTCCAACAAGAGGAAGGAGAAAAATGACCATGGCGGATGAATGCAGGTCCAGTGATTGCGGCTCGCTCTTTCTTGCCTTTGTCATGGGGGCCGCCATCGGCGGCGGCCTGGCGCTTCTTGCGGCCCCCCGCTCGGGCAGGGAAACCCGGGACAAAATTCGGGGGATGGCCGACGAGGTCGGGGACAGGATCAAGACGATGTCCGATGATGCACAGGCCCGGATCCGAGAGACCATCCAGGAGGGAAAGGAAACCCTCCAGGAGAAGAGGGATTTGGTCAAGTCGGCGGTGGAGGCCGGCAAGGAGGCGATGGACTCGGAGCGGAGCAAACACCAGGAACAGCCGGCCTGAGTCTCAGCCCGATGAAAAAGCCCACTTCACTGTGGGCTTTTTCACGCCCTGAACAATTCGTACGTTAGATTTCATCGGGTTGAAATACCATGTCTGAGTGGTGGGAAAGAATAAAGAAAACAAGAGAATTTCTGAGCTTGGGGATCTGGGAAGTGGACCCCGGGGATCTGAGCAGGGGGAGGCTATTTCTGCTTCGCCAGGCACAGACCTTCTCCCTGGCTACCCGGGACTTCTTTGCCGACCATTGCCTGATGCGGGCCTCAGCCCTGACCTACACCACGGCTCTTTCCATCGTTCCCCTGCTGGCCCTGATGTTTTCCCTGCTCAAGGGCCTGGGTGTGCAGAACAAGCTGGAGCCGATGATTCTCGATCGGATTGCCGTCGGTTCGGAGAACATCGTCACCGAGATCATCGGATACATCAACAACACCAACGTCGGCCGGCTCGGCACCGTGGGCCTGGTCGTCCTCATCGTCACCGTCGTGACCCTTCTTTCCAATATCGAGAAGAGTTTCAACTTTATCTGGGGGGTGGAAGAAACCCGTCCTCTTTTCCGCCGGTTCGCCGACTACCTCTCCGTGGTTCTGATCGGCCCGTCTTTATTCTGGTCGCCATTTCCATGACCACCACCCTGGAGAGCCAGGTTTTCGTTCAGAAACTGCTGGTTCTGGCCTTCGTCGGGAAGATTCTCTTCCTGCTTTTCAAAATCCTCCCCTTCGTGGCCATGTGGTCCGCGTTCACTTTCCTTTATATTTTCATGCCCAACACGCGCGTCCAGTTCCGGGCCGCCCTGCTGGGAGGAATATTCGGCGGGACCCTCTGGCAGGTTGCCCAGTGGGGGTACGTCACTTTCCAGGTAGGGGTTGCCCGCTACAATGCCATTTACGGAACGATGGCGGCGGTGCCCATTTTCATGGTCTGGATCTATTTTTCCTGGGTCATCGTCCTGCTGGGTCTGGAGGTGACCTACGCCAACCAGAACCTGCGCACCGTTCGCCGGGAAATCCGCAGCGGCGACGTCAACTTCATCAGCCGCGAACAGGTCGCCCTGACCATCATGCTGGTCATCGGCGAGGCCTTCAACCGGGGGGGAAACCGCCGGAACAGGAAGAAATCGCCGAACTCCTGGAACTTCCGCCGCGCCTGGCCCAGAGCGTACTGGCCTCCCTGGTACGGGTGGGGCTCGTCTCCAAGGTACAACACGGCACGGCCGAGGACTTCGCCTACCAGCCCGCCCGCGCTTTGGAAAACATCGAGGTGTTCGGGATAATACAGGCCCTGCGGGAAGAGGGGGAAAGCTATACCAGACTGCGCGAGACACCCGAACGGGAAATCATCCGCGAGATGGAGACCACCATCGACAAAGCCCATCGTGAAGCTCTAGACCGGCTGACCCTGGCGGACCTGGTGCGGAGGATGAGGGAAAAAAAGGGGAAAATTAAATAGGAGAGGGGGTAAGGAAATTTTGAATTTTGAATTTTGAATTTTGAATTAAAATCCTCTTGAACCTTGAACCTCAATCCGCTTTTTCCAGCCTGAACCGGCCGTCTTCGAAGACCGCGTAGGAATACTGGCTGATCCAGTCCCCCAGGGCCACGAGGGTCCCCTCGTCGCTTTCGTTCAGGAAGGGGACATGGAAATGCCCCATCACCACCGCATCATAGCCCTTGTCGAAATAGAATCCGGCCGTATTTCAGGACCTTTTCCCGGGGAAGTGTTTTTCCCATCTCCCCGGCCCGGCTGTTCTGGCTCTTCCTGCTGGCCCAACGGGCGATGGCCCAGGTCCAGTCTGGAGGGATTAAGGCCATCAGCGACCGCGCCGGTCGGCTTCGAAGGATGCGGCGCAGCAGGCGATAGCCCCGGTCCTCGGGATCGGTCAGGTCGCCGTGGGCGAGAAAGAGCCGGCGGCCGTCGACCTCCACCCCCCTCCGTCGGGAAGTACCGTGCATCCCAGAGTTTCTTCGATGTAGGGGCCCAGGTGAAAGTCGTGATTGCCCTCGACGTAGACGATCCGGGCGCCGGCCTCCCGCAGGCGGCGAAGGGCTTCCAGGAGAGGGACATAGGGGGCGAAAACGGTGTGGTGGTAGCCGACCCAGAACTCGAAAATGTCCCCGAGCAGGTAGAGTGTGCCGACTGAGCCCCGTTGCCGGTCGAGAAAGGCCAGAAGGCGCCGGTAGTTGGCATCCGAAGGGTCGAGCAGATGGGCGTCGGCGAGAAAGATGTCCCTCATGGGGGCAAACTATAGTGAGGGGAAAGGGCAAAGTCAAGGAAAGGCGGGGAAGGGGGATTTTGAGTTTTGAATTTTGAATTTTGAATTAAACTTCATTTTGAAATCGGTGAACCCGCCGTCGCCTTGCGGCTATGGCGGGGCAAGCCTTGAACCTCGGGCCTCGGTCCTTGCACCTTTCATCTGCCCTAAAGGAGCTGTCATGAGAAAATTGATCGGTCTTTTGTCGCCGCTGCTTCTGGCGGGCTGCATCTACGTCAACGTTCCCCTGCATCCCGGGGTCAAGGGGGTCGAAGAGAAGGTGGTCGAAGGGAAGGGGAGGGCCAAGGTGGTCGTGGTCGATATTTCCGGTGTTCTTTCTCTGGGCAGGTTCGGCCTGCAGCGCCTCAGCAAGGAGCCTCCCCTCATCCCGCGACTGAAGGAGGAGTTGCAGACGGCCATGGGCGACGAGGACGTCGTCGCCCTGGTGGTTCGCATCGACAGCCCGGGAGGGTCGGTGACGGCAAGCGACATCCTCTACCACGAACTCAAAAGCTTCGGCGAGAAAAAGAAAGTTCCCGTGGTGGCGTGCATCATGGACGAGGGGCTTTCCGGAGGGTACTACGCCTCGCTGGCGGCCAACGAAATCGTGGCCCATCCCACCTCGGTTGTGGGGGCCGTGGGGGTCATCTCCTTCCGCGTCGACATCGAAGGACTGCTGAAGAAGTGGGGGATAGAAACCGAGACGGTCAAGAGCGGTCCCTGGAAAGATTTCTGGTCGCCGCTGCGGGGTAGCCGGCCGGGAGAGATCAAACTCATGCAGGAGATCGTCGACACCATGCAGCAGCGGTACCTGAAGCTGCTCAAGGAAAATCGCAACCTCTCCCCGGAAGCTTTGAAACAGGTCGCCACGGGCAGGGTGTTCGATGCTCCGAAGGCCTTGGAACTCGGCCTGGTGGATAACCTCGGCTATCTCGACGACGCCATATCCAAGGCCAAAAAGCTGGCCGGGGTGAGCGAAGCCAAGGTCATCCTCTACCGCCGGCCCGGAGCCTACGCGGAGGATATCTATGCCGCAGGCTCCCCCCTGCTTCGGGAGCTGTCCGTGCTCGAAGAAAAATCGGGGGGACTGCTTACGCCCTCCCTGCGGTATCAGGCCGGGCCGTGAAAGGCTGTTCGACGTTCGAGGTTCCGGAATCGGTCTATCTTTTTTCCTATCGACTTGATATCTTTGCCAGACTCGTGAACCGTGAACTGCGCCTCTTAACCCTCGAACCTTGAACCCGCCGTCGCCTTTCGGCTATGGCCGGGCAAAACTTGAACCTTGAACCTTGAATCCATCCCCGACATTCCGACCCGGGTGAAGACCGGGGTCAAAAGCGGCCTTCAGACCAGCCTCAAGCTCTTCAAGTTCGTCCTGCCCATCTATGTGGCGGTGGACCTGCTCAAGGGGACGGGGGTGATTGAATACCTCGGGCACCTGTTCTCCCCGGTGATGCAGCTCTTCGGCCTGCCGGGGGAGACCGCCTTCGCCTTCATCGCCGGTTTTCTGCTTAACCTTTACGCCGCCATCGCCATCCTGGCACCCCTGCATCTTACGGCCTGGCAGGTCACCCAGTGCGGTCTGATGATGGGGATCGCGCACAACCTTCTGGTGGAGGGCGGGGTGCTCGGCAGCACGGGCGCCCGCGGCGGGGTGCTGACCCTCTGCCGCCTGGCCATTGCCGCCGCCACCGGCCTGTCCCTCGAACTCCTGCACCGCCTGTGGGTGGGGTAGAACGAAGGGAGCCCTCATGGAAGCGCTCATTCCCGCTCTTCTCGGCGCCTGCAAACTGGCACTTAAGCTGCTTCTCATCATCGTGCCGCTGGTCACCCTCTTCGAGGTGCTGCGCTACCTTCCCGTCTTTCGCCGGGCGGGAAGGATGGTCGATCCCCTCATGCGGGGGATGGGACTCAGCCGGGAGGCCGCCGTCCCCCTTTTCACCGGCATCTTCCTCGGCATCGCCTACGGCGCCGGGATCATCATCCGGGTGGCCCAGGAGAAGGCCTTGCCCCGGCGGGAACTCTTTCTCATGGGCCTCTTTCTCGCCACCTGCCACGCGGTGGTGGAGGACACCCTGATCTTCGCCGTCATCGGCGGAAACGCCTGGATCATGCTCGGCGTGCGCATCGTCATCGCCGTGACCCTCACGGCGCTGCTCGCGCGGCTGTGGAGAAGGCGGCTGGAGGGGGCGGGGGAAAAGGATTGAGGTTGCCTGGTCCTCTCTGTTATATAAGGAGGAGCTAATTCGGAGGGGGAGCGGAATGCGAGAGGCGGAAGCTATGTTGAATCGAAGGCGTCATGGGAGAGATCCTGTGGCGCTTTTTTGTTGGGAGGGGGAGAGGGGATGACCCGTAGGGGCGCAGCTTGCTGCGACCTGGTCGAGGGTGGAAGGACTTTGGAGAAAAGCAAGATGGGATCAATCGAGCGTTGGGTTGTCTTCGACGTGGAAACGACGGGATTCTCCCCCGGCAGCCACGGAGGGTTCACGGAGTCAGCGACGAGATGTTGCGGGGGCGACCTCGTCCTCAAGAGGTCCTGCCTACATTACACCGATTCATCGGGCAAAGTCGTTTGGTCGCGCACGATGCCCCTTTCGATCTCGCCTTTCTCCGCAGCGAATTTGCCCGCTTGGGGCTGGGTCTGGACAACCGCCATCACTGTACTCTTCAGCTCAGCCGCCGCAGCTGGCCGGAGGTGAAACCAGGGATAGCGACGTATGCTGTCACGGATAGGGTTTAGGTGTTTTAAGAATTTCTTTATCCGTGAATGCCAGGAGGTCGTATGAGCGATTATTATGCACATTCAACAGATTCGGCGGATAAATCCGAATGGCAAACCCTTGAGGAGCATCTCCGAAATGTCGCAGGAATGGCCGAAGAATTCGCAGCTGTCTTCGGCGCGGGAGAGTGGGGACGGACCGCGGGACTGTTGCATGACTCCGGCAAGGCCACAAGAGCCTTTGTTCGCCGCCTCGAAGGCGAAGCCATACGGGTGGATCACTCGACCTTCGGCGCGCAGTTGGCTCGGGACAGGACCGGCAGGCTTGGACTTCTGCTATCTTACATGATTGCCGGACACCACGGCGGATTGCCCGACGGTGGTGTGCAAGAGGGGGAACTTCACCATCGCCTCAAATATGGCAAAGTGCCAGGGGATGTCGAGCTGCTTCCAGTTGTCGATGGCAAACGGAAGCTGCTTCCGCCATTTCGATTGAACCCTGAAGGTCATGCCGTTTTCAGCTTGGCTTTCTTCACGCGGATGCTCTTTTCCTGTCTGGTCGATGCCGATTTCCTCGATACCGAGGCCTTCTGCTCACCGGAGAAAAAGGTGGACAGGCCGGTCGCGGATCCCCGGCAGATCTCAATCCTGAAATCCAAACTGGACGACTATCTGGCTGGTCTGGTCGAAAACGCAGCACCGACACCGGTCAACCTGCAGCGTCGGGAGATTTTGGCGCAATGTCGAGCCACGGCCCGTCGGCCCCGGCAGATCTTTTCTCTGACCGTGCCGACCGGCGGGGGCAAGACCCTCTCTTCGCTCGCTTTCGCACTGGACCATGCCGTCGCCAACGGGCAGCGGCGAATCATCTACGCCATTCCCTTCACATCGATCATCGAACAGAACGCCGGAGTTTTCCAGCAGATTCTCGGTCGTGAAGCGGTGTTGGAGCATCATTGTAATTACAAGGAAAAAGATGATCCGGAAGAGGCTGCCTACGAGCGTCGACGTGGCTTAGCCGCGGAGAACTGGGAGGCGCCCTTGGTGGTAACGACCAATGTGCAGTTTTTCGAGTCGCTTTTCAGCAACAAGCCGTCGCGCTGCCGCAAACTGCACAATATTGCCGACAGCGTGATCGTGCTCGACGAGGCCCAGGCGATTCCGACCGAATATCTCGAACCCTGCCTGCTCGCCTTGCGCGAATTGGTTGAGCATTACGGCTGCTCGGTGGTGCTCTGCACCGCGACACAACCGGCCCTGGACGATCGGAACGGTTTACGCACCTTCCTGCCGGAGATCCGCGAAATCATCGATACGCCGCAACAGTATTACAATGCCCTGCGTCGCACCAGAGTGGAATTCGTCGGACAGTTGCCGGATACCGTGTTGGCCCGGCGGCTTGCCGATGAAAGTCAGGTGCTGTGCATCGTCTCCACCAAGGCGCAGGCACGAACCTTGTTCGAACAGTTGCAGGGGGAGGACGGGGTTTATCACCTTTCGACCAACATGTATCCCGAGCACCGGCGGCGGGTGTTGGATGAGATTCGGACTCGGCTCAAAGCCACGCCGAAGCAAGCTTGCCGGGTGATTTCCACCTCGCTGGTCGAGGCGGGGGTCGATCTCGATTTTCCCGCGGTCTACCGCGCCATGGCCGGGCTCGACTCCATTGCCCAGGCGGCGGGGCGTTGCAATCGTGAGGGGCGGCTGAATGAATGCGGCGAACTTGGACGGGTGTACGTATACGTGCCGAAAAAACCACCGCGCATGCCCTGGCTCAAGCGTTGCGCCACACGCGCCGAGGAGACGCTGCGCAGCCTTCCGGAAGCCGATCCCCTCGGTCTTGTCGCGATGCGGCGCTATTTCGAACTGCTTTACGATGTGCAGGATCTGGACAAGAAGCAGATCGTCCGGCGGCTGAATCCGCAGCTCACCCCGGAGCTCTATTTTCCCTTTCGCGAGGTTGCTCAAGACTTCCGTTTTATCGAGGACGAAAGCATTGGTGTGATCATCCCGCAAGAGCCCGAAGCCGAGGAACTGGTGCGCCGCCTGTATTACACCGAACATCCGGGCGCGATTCTGCGCAAACTCCAGCAATACACTGTGGCCGTCAGGGTGAGGGAGTTCAGTACTTTGGACGCGGCCGGTGCACTGGAGGTTATTGACGGGAAATTTCCGGTTTTACGGAATTTGCGGGCGTATCTCGATGATGTCGGATTGAGGGTCGAAAGGGGGGAGGTTTGGAAATCTGAAGACCTGATTTGTTAGGCAAGTTAATTTTCAAGCATTCAAGGAGGCGCCTATGGCGTATGGAATCAAGCTACGGGTATGGGGTGATTATGCCTGCTTTACCCGCCCCGAGATGAAGGTCGAGCGCGTTTCCTACGACGTGATGACCCCCTCTGCGGCACGGGGAATTCTCGAAGCGATCCACTGGAAGCCCGCGATTCGCTGGGTGATCGACAAGATCCACGTGCTGCGTCCCATCAAATTCGACAACATTCGACGCAACGAAGTCAGCTCCAAAATCTCCAAACCGAACCCCGCCACCGCGATGCGGGACAAAAAGCCGCTTTATTTCCTGGTTGACGACGGCAACAACCGCCAACAGCGCGCCTCGACACTGCTGCGCGATGTCGAGTACGTCATCGAGGCCCATTTCGAGATGACCGAAAAGGCCGGGCCCGAGGACAACGAAGGAAAGCATCTCGATATCTTCCGTCGACGGGCACGAAAAGGGCAGTTCTTCCACCAGCCCGCCCTCGGCTGTCGGGAGTTTCCGGCCTCCTTCGAGCTGATCGAAGACGAGGTGCCAGTCTCATGCTACGCCGGAGAGACGAAGGACCTCGGCTACATGCTCCTCGACATCGACTTCGCCAACGACATGACCCCGCTCTTTTTTCGGGCACAGATGGAAAACGGCATCATTTCGCCGCCGGCGCCCTTGTCCGGGGAGGTGCGCGTATGATGCTGCATGCCCTCAACGATTATTACGAGCGGATGCTGAATGAGCCCGATTCCGCAATGCCGACCTATGGAACCAGCATCGAGAATATCTCTTTTGCCCTGGTGCTCGGGGAAGATGGTTCGCTCAGGGCGATCGAGGATCTGCGAGAGGAAAATGACAATACCAAAAGACCTCGGAAAATGCCGGTACCAGCGGCGGTCACCAGAACCTCTGGGGTCAAGGCGAATTTTCTCTGGGATAAGGCTGCATATGTTTTCGGCGCCGATAGCGAAGGCGCGACAGCGAAAAATCGGGAACGTTTCGATGCATTCAATGATCTGTTGTCGTCGGTCGGCAAGGATGTCGAAGACAGGGGCTTTTCAGCGGTCAAAAAATTCCTGCAACAATGGGATTGCGCACAGAGCGAACAGGTCGTGACCCAGCTGCGGGAGTCGTGGGAGGAGGTTGCCAATGCCAATCTGGTATTTCGACTCGACGGCACCCCGGGGTTTATTCATGAACGGCTAGCCGTGCAGCGTGAATGGCTCAAATACGGCCAGAAAAATTCCGATGCAGCGGTGGGGCAATGTCTGATCACGGGGGAAAAAGAGGTTCCACTGGCGCGAATCCACACCCCGATCAAGGGGATTCCGGGCGGGCAGACATCGGGCGGCTACATTGTTTCGTTCAATGCCTCGGCTTTCGTCTCCTACCAGCAGGACAAAGCTTCAGTCGCCGAGACTTCGGCCTTCGCCTACACCACAGCTCTCAATTCCCTGCTTTCAAGCAACAGGCGGCAAAAGATAACCATCGGCGACACCACCTATCTGTTCTGGGCGAAAAAAGCGACCGAGGCCGAAGGGTTTCTGGCCGACCTGTTCGAACCACCCCAAAAGGCCGACACAGAAGCTATGGAGCAGGACGACCGGAAAACGACCCGGGATATTCGCGGACTGTTGAAAGCCATCCGCGATGGTCGCAAACCGACCGATTTCATGCCCGGCCTGAATGAGTGATGTGAGCTTTTATATCCTTGGCCTGGCGCCCAACGCCGCGCGCCTTTCCATCCGTTTCTGGCAAGAAACCAGCCTGGGGGAGCTTCTGGAAAAAGTCGGCCGGCATTATCGGGCAACTCAACATCGTGCGGCAGTTCGACAGCGAACCGGAATTCCCGTCGTTATGGCGTTTGCTGGTTCAGACTGCAACCCTCGGCAAGTCGGAGAATATCTCTCCGGTGCTTGCCGGCGGACTGACCCGCTCCATGCTGACCGGCCATCTCTATCCGCAGAATCTGTTGCCCGCCGTGCTCGACCGCATCCGCGCCGAGCACAATGTCACCTATTTTCGCGCCGCATTGCTCAAGGCCTATCTGCAACGCAATACAAAAATGGAGGAGGTTCCCGTGTCTCTCGATCTGAACAGGACTGATCGCCCGTATTTGCTTGGGCGACTCTTTGCCGTGCTGGAAAAAGCACAGGAGGAAGCGATTCCTGGTGCAAATGCCACCATCAAAGATCGCTATTTAGCCTCTGCGGCAGCGACGCCGGGGCAGGTGTTTCAAATGTTGTTGAAGCAACTCTGCCAATCACATCGCCAAGCTGAAGAAAGATCCGGAAAAGAAAGGACGCGCATTTCACTACGATGTCATGACTCAGGAGATCGTGTCCGACTTTTCCGATTTCCCCAAAATATTGAAAGCCGAGGAGCAGGGGTTGTTCATGATCGGCTACTACCATCAACGCAAAGATTTCTACACCAAAAAAATTCAGGAGGGATAACCCATGACCGCAATCGCCAATCGTTACGAATTCGCCCTGTTGTTCGATGTCCAGAACGGCAACCCCAACGGTGACCCCGACGCCGGCAACATGCCGCGTGTCGATACGGAAACCGGCCATGGCCTGGTGACCGACGTCTGTCTGAAGCGCAAAATCCGCAATCACGTTGCGCTCGCCAAGGAGGGCGCTGAAGGTTTCAACATTTACATTCAGGAAAAGGCGGTCCTCAATCGCATCAACGAAATGGCTTACAAGGCCAGCGAACTCAAACCCGAAGCCAAGAAGCTGCCGAAGAAGGTTGAGGACGCAGAGAAGGTAACCGCCTGGATGTGCGCCAATTTCTACGACATCCGCAGTTTCGGCGCCGTCATGACCACCGAGGTCAACTGCGGCCAGGTACGCGGCCCGGTGCAGATGGCTTTCGCCAAGAAGCGTCGATCCGATCGTCTCTCAGGAGGTCAGCATCACCCGCATGGCAGTGACCAATGAAAAGGATCTTGAAAAGGAGCGCACCATGGGGCGCAAGCACATCGTTCCCTATGGACTGTATGTCGCCCATGGTTTGTCTCCGCGCCCCTGGCCGAGAAGACCGGTTTCAGCGAGGACGATCTGGAACTGCTCTGGAATGCCCTGATCAACATGTTCGAGCATGACCGCTCCGCCGCCCGTGGGATGATGAGCAGCCAAAAGCTCTTCGTTTTCAAGCACCAGGACAACTCGGCAACGCCCCCGCCCACAAGCTCTTCGACCTGATCGACATCCAGCGCAACGACCGACCGAAGGCCGGCGCGGTCGTTCAAGGATTACGACGTGACGGTCGGCCAGGCGCCGGACGGGGTGGAGATCATCGAAAAGTTGTAGAACACAGCCTCCATGGCGTCACTTCCGACTTATTTCGGCTGTGACGCTATGGAGGCCCGCACGGGGACGCAATAAGTTGGAGGGGGAGGGGGATGAACAAATTCAACGAAAAGCAGTTGGCAACAGCGTGCTGCGGAACTGGGCAGAAGTGCAGACCCGAAAGGATTTGCTCGAGTTGGCCGAACTGGCTAGCTTCGGCCTCGCCTTTGGTGCGGCGACTGGCGGCTTCGGCCATAGGCAAGTTGGCCGGTATCGTACCTGCCGGACCGGCGGTCAGAGGTGCTGCATCCGCTGTTGCGGGACGAACATCCGCAGGTACGACAATACTCGGCCAAGGCTTTGGGGGCGTTCGGCTCTGCGGCGAAGGACGGCTCTGTCGGATCTGCGTGATCTTTACAGCAATCCCGTGGAGACGCGACTACGTGAAGCGGAGCGTCCTTGCGGCAGGCAAACTGATCCGTTCGGCCGTCGATATTGAAGCGAAAAAAGCCGTCCACACCTGCCAACGTTGCGGAGTGAAACTGGAGGCCGACGAATATGTCCGCAGCCACAAGGCCTTCCAGCGGCCCTTCTGCAATTACTGCTTCGACGAGGTTTTTCTGGAGCGGCGCAATTTCGAGACCAAGGTTGAACTGCAGAAGAACATCCGCGCCAAGGACGGCACTTGGGTGCAGTCCGACGGCGAGCGGTTGATCTGCGAGGTCCTGACCGCCGAAGGGATCCGCTACCGCTACGACGAGCGTTTCCGCATCCTCGACGGCTACGCCATCCGGCCCGATTTCTATCTGCCGGAGTTCGACGTCTATATCGAATACTGGGGGATGGACACCGCCGACTACAAGATCGGCATGCTCAAGAAGCAGCAGCTCTACCAGCAGCAGGGCAAAAGGCTGATCTCCCTCTATCCCGCGGACAAGCCGCGGCTGCGCGAGAGGCTGTTGGAGAAGCTGGCGCAAGTACCGCTGACTTGCTCTGCCTGCGCGGCACAGTGCCGGCATCCCGAAACGCGAGTACAGTCAAGCATCTGAGGTGCCATGTACACTGAAGCCGACTACATCATGCTCTCCGCCTTGCAGCACTATCTCTACTGCCCGCGGCAGTGCGCCCTGATCCACCTCGAACAGGTCTGGGTCGAGAACCGGTACACGGCCGAAGGCCGGGTGCTGCACGAACGGGCCGACAGCAGGGAGAAGGTCACGGAGGGGAGGGTTCGCACAGTACGGACCCTCCCGATCCGCTCCGCAGCGACTCGGTCTGTCCGGGCAGGCCGATGTCGTCGAGTTTCACGAGGACGGCGCCGTCTTTCCCGTCGAGTACAAGCGCGGCAAGCCGAAGGCCAACCGCTGCGACGAGGTGCAGCTCTGCGCCCAGGCGCTTTGTCTGGAAGAGATGCTGGCACTTCCGGTCAAGGAGCGGGGCGCTGTTTTACGGGCAGAAGAAGCGGCGGCACGTCGTCGACTTCGATGCCGAGCTCAGGCGGTTGACCGAAGAGACGATCTTTCAGGTCCATGAATCTGCTCGAGCGGCAGAACGACGCCGAAGGCCGAATATTCGAAGAAATGCGATCAATGTTCCTTACGCGCTGCATGTCTGCCGAAAAGCTGCACCTCTGGTCGGTCGGTCCGGAAATATCTGGCAGGCATGCTGAGGGGGATCGATGAGAAAGATGCTGAATACGCTCTATGTGACGAGCCAGGGAGCGTACCTGAACAAGGAAGGGGAGACGGTCGTCGTCAATATCGAACGTGAAACCCGTCTGCGGCTGCCGATCCACACTCTCAGCTCCATCGTCTGCTTCGGCCAGGTGACCTGCAGCCCATTCCTGCTCGGTCACTGCGCCGAAAAGGACGTGTCGGTCAGCTTCATGACCAGCTACGGGAAATTCCTGGCCCGGGTTCAGGGCCCGGTGGCGGGAAATGTGCTGCTGCGTCGCGAGCAGTACCGGCGGGCCGATGATCTGACGGCCTCGGCCCGGCTGGCGCGGATGTTCGTCCTCGGTAAGGTCACCAACTGCCGCACGGTGATGAATCGGGTTCTGCGCGACCATGTTGGCTAAGGTCGATACGGATGCCATCGGCCTCATGGTTCAGTCAGTTCGCCAGGGTCGCCCAGAAGCTGCATGCACGAAGAGGATCTGGACAATATCCGCGGTTTCGAAGGTCGGGCGGCCAACGATTATTTCGGCCTTTTCAACGATCTGATCGTGGCTCAGAAGGAGGATTTCATCTTTACCGGTCGCAATCGTCGGCCTCCACTCGACCGCGTGAACTGCCTTCTCTCCTTTCTCTATTCGCTCCTGCTCTATCACGATACCCGGTCAGCGCTGGAAACGGTCGGACTCGACCCGGCCGTCGGTTTTCTGCACCGGGATCGGCCCGGGCGGCTGAGTCTGGCGCTGGACCTGATGGAGGAATTTCGTCCCGTGCTGGCGGATCGTCTGGCTTTGTCGTTGATCAACCTGGGGCAGGTGCGGAAGAAAGGGTTTACGGTCACCGAATCGGGGGCCGTGGTCATGGATGACGATACCCGAAAGACCCTGCTGATCGAATACCAGAAGCGCAAGCAGGTCGAGATCGAGCATCCCTTTCTCAAAGAGAAGATGCCGCTCGGGATGCTTGTTTTCGCCCAGGCCCAATTGCTCAGCCGTTATCTGCGCGGCGATCTGGAGGAATATCCTCCTTTCATCTGGAGGTGAGACGATGATGGTGCTGGTGAGTTACGACGTGGCCACCGGGGATCCGAGCCGGGGCCAGGCGGTTACGGAAGGTGGCCAAGATCTGCACCAACCACGGGCAGAGGGTTCAGTTCTCGGTATTCGAGTGCATTGTCGACCCGGCCCAGTGGGTGGCAATGCGGCAACAATTGGTCAACGTGATCGATGATTCCCGCGACAGTTTGAGATTCTATTTTCTGGGGGCCAACTGGCGCAGAAAGGTGGAGCATGTCGGAGCAAAAGAGACCATCGATCAGGAGGGGCCGTTGATCCTTTAGCGAACCTCAAGTTGTGGATCGTTTTCCCGGGATGTTCGCGAGTGGGTTGAACATGTTGAATGTTGAATGATGTTTTTTGGCTGGTTAATCCCTTTTCGAAAGCTTTTTTGGTCCCGTAACTTTCCAGGTTCGCGGTAATTGATGTAAAAACGTATTTAGAATTAGTAGTTTAAGGCAGCACAGTCGCCCCCTTCGCGGGGGCGTGGATTGAAACGACCTAGACGCCTATTGGTACGCGGTCGGATGTGTCGCCCCCTTCGCGGGGGCGTGGATTGAAACGCTATCACCTATACCCACCTTGGTCGATAACACCATGTCGCCCCCTTCGCGGGGGCGTGGATTGAAACTTCGTGAGTTCTCAGACGGTAGAGTTGTTGATGGTGTCGCCCCCTTCGCGGGGGCGTGGATTGAAACATCGCCATCTCTAACATGATTTGAACAGCGTAGCCGTCGCCCCCTTCGCGGGGGCGTGGATTGAAACTCCGATAAGGCTCGGCGTGCTCTGCGATTCAGGGCCGTGTCGCCCCCTTCGCGGGGGCGTGGATTGAAACTCACGTCAAATCCTCCTCCAGGGCGGCCTCGACGTCGCCCCCTTCGCGGGGGCGTGGATTGAAACGATCGACTGCACCGGTGAAGGTGAGGTCCATCTTCTGTCGCCCCCTTCGCGGGGGCGTGGATTGAAACATGCGGCTACCCTTTCCGGTGGCAGCTGAGGATAGTCGCCCCCTTCGCGGGGGCGTGGATTGAAACTTCGGATGCCGGCCCGGGTCTTCGGACGAAAAAGGTCGCCCCCTTCGCGGGGGCGTGGATTGAAACGTTGCATCTCCAAGAGATGCGCTTCCAAGCGGTCGTCGCCCCCTTCGCGGGGGCGTGGATTGAAACAATCCGAGGCATATAGACAGCAAGCGGTTTACCGTGTCGCCCCCTTCGCGGGGGCGTGGATTGAAACTGCATACTTGCCTGGCTGTAGATATCTTGGGTCGTCGCCCCCTTCGCGGGGGCGTGGATTGAAACGAGATCCGAAGGACTACACCCCCGACTGCAAGGCGGTCGCCCCCTTCGCGGGGGCGTGGATTGAAACCTGTTCCGGCAGTGAATCCTCATTGAATCCTCCATGTCGCCCCCTTCGCGGGGGCGTGGATTGAAACTTTTTGAGGGAGGGGCTGGAGAGTGCGCAATCTTGTCGCCCCCTTCGCGGGGGCGTGGATTGAAACTCCCGGGTCTGCCGTATGGTGTCGGACGATTGCTGGTCGCCCCCTTCGCGGGGGCGTGGATTGAAACTCAATGTTGCGGATGATGCCGGTGAAAATCTCTGGTCGCCCCCTTCGCGGGGGCGTGGATTGAAACGACCGCGGGTTATTCAGGTTACAGGAAAAGACCCGTCGCCCCCTTCGCGGGGGCGTGGATTGAAACTCCGGGGACCTCAAGATAAAGTCCGACAATCCGGGTCGCCCCCTTCACGGGGGCGTGGATTGAAACCTCGTTGGTCTGCGGGTCGAGGGAGACATTCAGGAGGCACTGGCGGGCTATAAATTTTATTTTTTCGTCTCTCTCCTTCATCTGCCGCTCAATGAACCGTGGTCTCTCCTCCCCGGATCTCCGCAAGGTAGCTTTCGAGCCTCCCGAGGTGCTCCTCGTCGGCTCGGGCGAGATCGCCGAACAGGCGAGCGATTTTCTCGTCCTTGAACTCCACGGCAGAGTCCAGATGCATCCGCATGAAATCTCTTTCCAGCGCAACCGCAATGTCCAAGGCTTCGTCCTTGCCGACAGGGGATCTCTGTAGCGAGCCGAGGACCCCTGCAGCCCGGAGAAGGAGACGATCCAACTCCTCTTCGGTTCTTTTCCGGCTCCGGAAAAAGATTTCCGGGGGTATCCCTTCGGCCATGCTGAGCTTCTGGGCGTGTTCCTCCTCATCGCGGGCCAACTGCAGGAAAAGCTCTTCCAGTCGCTCCTCCTCGGTTACTGCCTTCGCCAGTTCCCGGTAGATTTGTCCCACCGTCTGCTCGATCCGGGTGCAGTCCTTCAGATATCCTCGCATCGTCTTCCCCCTTTATTCATTTGGTTTTCCCTTCGGGATTCCGCCGGCGCCACCCGGCGTTTCCGGACAAAAATCTATAGAGTTATATTATTTTAATAACAGCATCGGCGGTAAATACAATGGAAATGCAAACTTTTCGCTCCCCCCCGCAGCGCCCCTTTCTCCGCCTTTGTTGTCTGACGCTTCCTGCTGGGATAGACTGATGTTGAGGACAGGCTCAAGGCCCGAGTTCAAGGCTTGCCCGCCGTAGCAGAAAGGCGACGGCGGGCTCAAGGACCCCGATCCAAGTAATAGGATGCGCCGAAATGTGGTTTCTGTTATATTCGGTCCTTTACACGCCTCCCGGAATCGGTTCCGGGGGGAGTCCCGGCATGCGGAGTTTTTATGGATGAAGAATTTGACGACTTTCTCGAGGAAGTCGAGGAAGATAAGCTTGAACTGGCTCAGGTGGCGTTGGACCGGGGTGAGAACTCCGAGGCGCTAGACCTCTCCGAAGAATACCTCGAATCAAACCCCCTCGACGTCGAGGCGCTGAACATCTGCGCCCTGGCCGCCACCAACCTGGGGGACGAGTCCAAGGCCCTGGCCCTTTACCAGAAGGCCCTGCGCCTGGATCCGCGAAACGGCGCCATTCACCATAACTACGGGGTGGTCCTGGAACACCGGGGTGAATGCGAGGAGGCGCTGAAGCACTTCCGCCGTTCGGTGGAGCTGCAGCCGGATTTTCCCGAGGTCTACATCAATATGGGCAACACCCTGGATGAGCTGGGCCGGACGGAGGAGGCCCTGTTTGCCTACGATGAGGCGCTTCGGCGCATGCCCGATGCTCCCGATGCCTACTATAACAAGGGCTTCGCTCTCAATCGCCTTGGCCGGCACGAGGAGGCCCTGGCGAGCTTCGAGCAGGCTCTCAGGATCAACCCGGGGGATGCTGCCAGCCTCAATGGGCGGGGGTATGCTCTCTCGGGGCTCGATCGGGACCAGGAAGCCATCGAGTCCTATTCCCGGGCCATCGTCCGGGAATCCGACAATGCGACCTATCGCTACAACCGGGCCCTGTCCCTGTACCGGCTGGGCCGCCGGGAGGAAGCCCTGGAGGATTTCGATGCCGCTCTGGAGCGGGAGCCGGAATTCACCGAGGCCCTCGTCGAAAAAGCCAGCCTGCTCATAGAGCTGGAGCGCTTCGGGGAGGCTCTGGGTTGTCTGGATGCGGTCGAAGAAATTGAGCCGGACAGCCCCGAGCCCGATTTCTACCGGGGCGTGGTGCTGGAAAAAGAGGGTGACCTCACAGGCGCCCTGGCAGCCCTGGAGCAGAGCCTGCGCCGCGACCCGGAGTCCATCTACACCTTGAACAACAAGGGGAACATCCTCATGGACCTGGGACGGATTGACGAGGCCCTGGCCTGTTTCGACGCTATCCTTCAGCGCACCAATCGCTACCCCCTGGCCCATTACAACCGGGCCTGCGCCTTTGCCCGCAAGGGCAAGGTACAGGAGGCGATCCGGGCGCTGTCACGCGCCTCGTCCCAGGACCATCAGTTTCTCGAGGATGCCCGAAGGGACCCCGATTTCGACCGGATCCGCGAAACGCCCTCCTTTTTGAAGCTGATGGGACAGAAAAAGGCGGGGTGAGGGGGAGCGAAGTGATGGCCAAAACCATCGTCGGCGTCATCGGCGCCTCCCATCCGAGCGAGAAGGGGTATGCCGCGGCCCTGGAAGTGGGGCGCCTGATCGCCCGCAAGGGCTGGGTCCTTGTCTGCGGAGGTCTCGGCGGGGTCATGGAGGCGGCTTCGAGGGGATGCGCCGAAGAGGGGGGGACGGTGCTGGGCATCCTTCCCGGACCTGAGCGGCACGAGGCCAATCCCTTTGTAACCCTGCCCCTTCCCACCAACCTGGGACATGCCCGCAATGTGGTTATCGCCCATTGCGCCCAGGCACTGATTGCGGTGGAGGGAGAATACGGTACCCTTTCGGAGATGGCAGTGGCCCTGAAGCTGGGCCGCCCTGTCGTCGCTCTGGAGGAGAAATTTCCACTGGAAGCTCTTCGCCGCGCCGTAACGCCGGCCGAGGCGGTAGCCCTGGTTTTGGACCTGTTGGCCGAAGACGGCCGATGTCATGAGGGAGGCGGGAAATAATGACGGAGGAAGAGGACCGGTCCAAGGAGTTTTCTGATGCGCTCATCGAATGGGTCCGGGGAAAAGGGAAAATTCTCATTGTCGTCCACGACAACCCCGATCCGGACGCCCTGGCTGCGGCCTTCGCCCTGAAGCACCTCTTTCTGGTCAAGACCGGGCAGGAAGCGGTCATCGGCTTCGGGGGCCTGATCGGTCGAAGCGAAAACCAGGTCATGGTGAAGGAGCTGGAGATCGATGTGGTTCCCATCGCTTCGCTGGACCTGGACCAGTTCAACGTGGTGTGCATGGTCGACACCCAGCCGGAAACGGGAAACAACTCCTTTCCAGCCGGCCGCCCGGTGCACCTGGTGATCGATCACCATCCCCCGCGCCCGAGCTGCCAGGGCTGCCGCTGGGTGGATGTGCGGGAGGATTACGGCGCCTCCGCCACCATCCTCTATGAATACCTTCAGGCCCAGGAGGTCTATGTCGCCACAAAGATGGCGACCATCCTCTACTACGCCATCCGGTCGGAAACTCAGGAACTCGGAAGGGAATGGTCCCGGGCCGACCGCGCCACCTACATCAAGCTCTTTCCTCTGGTCAACAACCGGATTCTCTACCGCATCACCCACCCCAAGTCCCCCCGGAAATACTTCTTTTCCTTTCATCGGGCACTGGAGAACTCCCGGACATACGACGGTCTGCTGGTGTTCAACCTCTACGCGATCGACAACCCCGACATGGTGGCCGAAATGGCCGACTTCCTCCTGCGCATGGAAGGCATAGAAACCGTGATGGGGATGGGCAACTTCAACGGCAAGGAGATTCTGTCCATGCGGACCTCGAACCAGAATGTTGTCGCAGGGGAAATCATGCGGCAGGTTCTCGACGGCCTTGGGACCGCGGGGGGGCACGGCATGACCGCCGGGGGGCAGATTGACCCGATGCAGGGAAACGAGGCGTTGCAGCGGGAGCTGGAAGGGACCCTGACCCAGCGCCTGCAGAAGACCCTGGAAACGAAACCCACCCGGGGGAAAAAACTGATACCTTCCTGACCCCGCCTTTCCGGCGGCGTCGTTGACAGAGGCGGTGAATCTGGAGTATAAACGGGGCGGATTCCAGCCGGTTTCGAGACCGGAAACCGGTCCGTTCCCATCCGGAGTTCCCCGGGGGGAACCAACTGAGGATAACATGCCCCGTTTTCTTTCGCTTCTGTTCCTGCTCCTCCTGTTCGCTCTGCCCGCCCAAGCCTCGGTCGAACTCGCCCTGACAGGCCGGCCGCCGGTGACCATCAAGGAGGTTTACCAGCGAGACGGCGTCTCGTATCTGGCTGTGGAGGACGTGCTGGCGCCCCTGCATCTGAGGGGCAAATGGGATTCGGTGGCGCACATCTACCGCATCGAAACTCCCAGGGGAACCGCGGTGATCTCCCCGGGCAGCCATTTCCTGCGCATGGGGGATAGCTTTATCCCCCTCGCACATCTGCCCCGCTTCATCGACGGCCGCTTGCGGGTGGCGGAAGATTTTGTCACCGCCCAACTGCCGAATCTGCTTGGAGCGCCGGTCTATTACCGCAACCTCAGCCCGTCGCAGGCCTCGACGGCCGAAGGGAAGACCTCCCTGGACCGGTTGTTCGCGTTTCTGCTGCGAAAAAAAGACCCCGATGCGGGAGCCCCTGCACTGCGGGCGGTGGCCATCGACCCCGGCCACGGCGGCCAGGACCCCGGCTGCATCGGGATCGACGGCCTCAAAGAGAAAACCGTCGACCTGGACGTGGCCAAGCTTCTGGAAAAACGGCTCAAGATGGAGCTTGGCATACCGATTTATCTCAGCCGCGACGGCGATTACGCCCTGACCCCTACGCAGCGGTTGAAACCGGCCACACATCCCGATGTCGACGCCTTTCTCCTGCTTCACGCCGAGGGGTCCTTCAATGCGTCGCCCCACGGGATCTGCCTTTTTGTGCGCCCCCGGGAGGAATCGAAAAGCGGAGTCCTCCCCGCCGAAGAGGGTGCAAGCATGCGGCTGGCCCGTTGCCTGGAGGAGTCTCTGCGCCAGGGCGGCTTCCTGGTGGACGGCATTTTCCGGGCGCCGCTGCTCCCCCTCGGCCGCGGAGACCTCCCCACCGTGATGGTCGAATTGGGCTTCCTCACCAATCCCCAGGACGCAGCCCTGCTGCGAAACGAGGGGGAACAGGAAAAGATTGCCGAGGCCCTCTTCGCCGGTTTGAAAAAATTTGCCGAAGGGCATAAGGACAAGGAGAAAACCCAGTGATGGAACAGAAAATGAAAAGGGCCGACGGCAGGGAGACCGCCGAGTTGCGGCCGATATCCTTCACCCGGGGATTTACACGATACGCCGAAGGGTCTGTGCTGGTGACTTTCGGTGAGACCCGGGTTCTGTGCAACGCGTCGGTGGAAGAGAGTGTCCCCTCCTTCATGAAAGGTGAGGGCCGCGGCTGGGTAACGGCCGAGTATTCCATGCTCCCCAGGGCGACCCACAGCCGATCCCCCCGGGAGTCGATCCGAGGCAAGGTCGGGGGTCGAACCCATGAAATTCAGCGCCTCATCGGGCGGTCCCTGAGGGCGGTGGTCGACCTGGAGGCCCTCGGAGAGCGCTCCATCCATATCGATTGCGACGTCCTCCAGGCCGACGGCGGCACCCGCACCGCCTCCATTACCGGCGCCTGGGTGGCCCTGGCCGATGCCGTCTCGACCCTCATCGGGCAGGGGCTTCTCGCAGCCTCTCCCCTGCGGGAGAGCGTGGCCGCGGTCAGCGTCGGCATCGTCGACGGCGTTCCGTTGCTCGACCTCGATTACGGCGAGGATTTTCGGGCGGCCGTAGATATGAACTTCGTCATCGCCTCATCGGGGCGCTTCGTGGAGGTCCAGGGGACCGCAGAGGAGGAGCCCTTTACCCTGGCCGAACTCGACGCCCTCCGGGATCTCGCCCTGGGCGGGTGCCGGGAGCTGGCCCATCTGCAGCGCCAGGCACTGGAGGGCTGAAGTGGACCTCGTCGTGGCCACCCGCAACCCGGGCAAGCTCCGGGAAATCACCCGCCTGCTGGCGGAGACCTCAATCCGGGTTTGCGGGTTGGATGCGTTCCCCGACCTGCCCGAGGTCGAGGAAGACGGGGAGACCTTTGCCGACAACGCGCGGAAAAAGGCCGAAACGGTGGCCCGGATGACCGGCCGGTTGACCCTGGCTGACGATTCGGGCCTCGAAGTCCAGTTCCTGGGCGGTCTTCCAGGAGTGCGTTCGGCACGCTTTGCCGGAGAGGGTGCGGGAGACGCCGCCAACAACAGCAAACTCCTCCAGGCACTGGAGGGGGTTTCCCTGCTCGAACGCCGCGGGGCTTTCGTATGCTCCATGGCCCTGTGCCGCCCGGAGGGGGACTGCCGCTTCTTCACCGGCAGGCTTTCGGGCCTTATCGTCGAATCGCCCAGGGGTGAAGGCGGCTTCGGGTACGACCCTCTCTTCCTGGTCCCCGAATTCGGCAAGACCCTCGCCGAGCTTTCGATGGAGATCAAGAACCGGATCAGCCATCGTGGCCAGGCCCTGCGCCAGGCCGTCCACTATCTGGAAAGCCAACCGCAGGATGCCCCTTGAATTCCCATCGGCCCTCCTGCGCTTTTTCATTCTCTGCTCTTTTGTTTTTTTAATTTTACGCTACAATAGCGGAAACTATCGGAGCGGGAGAATGTGTGCCCTCTCCGGAATCCCGCACAAAGGCGGCGGGAAAATCGTTTCGATCCAGAACATGTGGAATTTCGAGGGAGGTGACCAAGATGGGAAGAATGAAGATTGCAGCAGGGGCCGCCGTGGCGGCCATGATTTTCCTGGCAGGGTGTTCGGCGCAGCTTTCCCCGAACGATAAGGCTCTGCTAAACCAGGCGATCGAGGCCGGCCAGAGCGCCTCCACATCGGCCCAGAAGGCAGATGCCGCCGCCACCCGCGCCGACCAGTCGGCGAATCGGGCCGAGGGCGCCGCCAAAAACGCTGAAGCCGCAGCCGCCCGGTCCGAGACCGCTGCGATGAAGGCGGAGACGGCCGCAGGCAAGGCCATGACCGCAGCCGACCAGGCTGAGCAAAGCGCCACGAAGGCCCAGAAAGCCTTCGAGATGGGACTCAAGAAGTAACACAAAAGCCCCGGGAACGGGGCTTTTGCTTTTCACCACTCCTGGATGAAGGTTGGGCTTTCCCGGCTGCGAGCGGCAGCCCGGTCCCCTCAGGACTTTCCCTGGCCTGACGGCCGGACCGCTTTCAGCGGGACTCTCGAAACCGGAACGGGAATCCCCCTGGCTTCGGCCAGGGCCTTGAGAATCGCCTTTCGACTGATCCCCGCCCTCCAGCCCAGCGCCCCCGCCTGGCGCATCACCTCCCCCAAGGGATCGGCAATCCGGCGCAGGTAGTCGGGATGCACCTCCACAAACAGGGTGCCCTTCCGGATGCCCACCTTGACCGGCCGGTAGACGATGTGAACAGGGGTTCCCACCTCGACCAGGCCGAAGAGGTTTCGAATGTCTTCGGGATAGAGGCGGATGCAGCCGTGGCTCACCCGCCGGCCGACTCCGTAAGGACGGTTGGTGCCGTGGATACCGTGCTTCTGGGGGGAAAACCCGATCCAGAAGTCGCCCAGAGGGTTGTCCGGCCCCGGTGGTACCTCCCGGGGCAGTTCGGGATGTTCCTTGCGGATCGAGGCCGGCACCGACCAACCGGGCTGGCGGACCTTGCGCAGCACCGAAAAATTTCCTTCCGGGGTCTCCCAACCCTGGTCCCCGATTCCCACCGGATAGATTCTCACCCGGAAAAGTCCGTTTTTCCTCCAAACCAGATAAAGCCTCAGATCGGCCAGGTTGACCGTAATCCCCTCGCGCGGGGCCCCGGGAAGAATGGTCTCGTAGGGCAGAAGCAGAAGGTGGCCGGAGGGCGGCAGCCAGGGGTCGACCTCGGGGTTCGCCTGGTGAAGGGCATCGTAGCCGAGCCCGTTGGCCCGGGCCAATTGGATCAGGGTGTCCCCGGTTTGGACAAAATAGAACTGCTCTGTACCCACAACCGGCACGGGACCGTCTCCTGCCAGGATGCCGTCTTGCGAGTGGGGCGGGAACCAGGCTGGGGCCGCGGCGGAAAAGGAACACAGGAGGGCTGTCAGGAACACGCAGATTGTCTTTCTCATTCTCCCCATCCGAAATGCAGTTTTTTCAAGGATTTTTGATAAAATTTGTAAAAGGTTGCGCCATGAGGATATTACCACAAATAAAATAGTCCTTGGAGGTTTCCATGCCGATCGACTTGAAAAGAGCATACGATGCCCCAGCCGAAGCCGACGGCCTTCGGGTTCTCGTCGATCGGGTCTGGCCTCGGGGTGTCAGCAAGGAGAAGGCGAACCTGGACGACTGGGTCAGGGAGGTCGCTCCGAGCAGCGAGTTGCGCAAATGGTTTGGCCACGACCCTGAGAAATGGCCCGAGTTCAGAACACGGTATTTTCGGGAGCTCGACGAAAAAAAAGAATTGATCGACTCTCTTTTGCAAAAGATCCGGCAAGGGAGAGTCACCCTTGTTTTTGGGGCCAGGGACGAAATCCACAACAACGCGGTGGCTCTCAAGGAATATCTGCAGAAAAGGCTCGGAGATTGACCCGCAGAACTCCCACCCCGAAATCGGCAACCCACAGGCCGCTTCCTCTGATGCGCAGCGATCGGTCGGCTCACCGAAGGGGAGGGTTTCTGCCGAGGGTGTGCCTGGCTTTCTTCCTTCTTCTTTTAACTCGGCCGCCGGTCCTGGCCGCCGAGCCTGTCCAGGTCGTCGTCAAGGGGGTGGAGGGGGAGGCCGGGAAAAACGTGGAGGCCGCCCTGACCCTTCCCGAGGGGTTCGCCTCGGACGGGGAGGTGAACCGGTTCTGGGTGGAGCGCTTCAGCCGGCAGGTCCCGGAAAAGGTTCGTCGTGCTCTGGAACCTTTCGGCTACTACAATGCATCGGTTTCAAGCAACCTGGAAACCCTCGGGCCAAACAGCTACCGCCTGACCGTTGAAGTCAAAGAGGGCGAGCCGGTCCGTGTCGAAGAAATACGGGTGGCCGTCGAGGGCCCCGGATCGGAAGAGAACGCCCTGAAGAATCTGGCCGCGGACTTTCCCCTCAATCGGGGAGATGTCCTGCGGCAGGACCACTACGAGGCCGCCAAAGGGGGGCTCAAGGCCAAGGCGGTCGAGCTGGGTTATCTCGATGCCGATTTCTCCACCCACGTCATAAAGGTGGAGCCCTCCCGGAAGGCTGCACAGGTCGAACTGGTTCTCGACACCGGCCCTCGATTCCATTTCGACGATACCGTCTTCCAGGGTGCTTCGGCCTACCCCGAAGGCTTCTTGCGCCGGTTTCTGACCTATAAGCCGGGGGACGTCTTTTCCTATGCCCAACTGGGGCAGACCCAGCTCAATTTCCTCAATACCGACAGATTCAAGGAGGTCGCCGTCACCCCCCGCCTGAAATCGGCAACAGATTCACGGGTTCCCGTCCAGATCCACCTGACGCCTTCCCCCTCGCGTCGGCTGCGCCCGGGGATCGGCTACGGCACCGACACCGGCGCAAGGGTTTCCCTCAAGTACAAGGATCTCAATGTATTCGGGGGGGGACAGGAATATTCCATCGATTTCGTCATCGCCCAGCTCAGCCAGACCCTCCAGTCGAACTACACCATTCCGAGTTCGACGAACATCAACTCCTACACCGCATTTCGGGCCGGCCTCAATCGGGAAAGCCCCAAAACCTACACCACTCAGTCCGTTTTCGGCGAAGTGGAGCGGCTACGGGGGTTCGGCCGCGGACGGCTGGGGTCGGTGTACCTTCGCGTCCTTCAGGAAAACTCGGACATCGGCGGCCAAAAGGTCAGTTCGCACATGATCCTGCCCGGGGTGCGTTTTTCCCGGAACGGGTATACCGACGTTCGCCGTCCGAAGAGCGGCTACCAGTATGCCCTCGAGGCCCGGGGAGGTCATCAGTACCTCGGCTCGAGCACCGGGTTGTTTCAAGTGCTGGCTTCGGCCAACACCCTGATTCCCCTTCCGGGGAGGTTTTCCCTCTTCCTGCGGGCAAACTCGGGGATCACGGTGCAGAACGAGCCCCTGGAAGCCATTCCCGCCTCCCTCCGGTTCTTCGCCGGCGGGGACAAGAGCGTGCGCGGCTATGCCTATCAGTCCCTGGGACCGAAGGACGCCAGCGGCGACGTGGTCGGGGGAAAGAACCTCCTGGTGGGAAGCATCGAGCTCGAACGGGACCTGTTCACGAATTGGGGCGTGGCGGCATTCTATGACGCCGGCAACGCCTTCAATTCCTTTGTCCATATCAACCTGGCCCAGGGGGCCGGGATCGGAGTGCGCTGGTATACGCCCGTCGGTCCGGTGAAGGTGGACCTTGCCCGGCAGATCGGCGTGGCCAGCCCCGGTTACCGGGTGCATGTGAGTGTGGGGTTCGGCTTTTGATCCGGCGACTGAGACGACATCCGATCCTGCTGACGGTTCTGACGGCGGGCTGCCTTCTTCTCGGGGGACTGGTCTGGCTGCTGGGCACCAGTACCGGTGCCAGCTGGACCCTTGCCGCCATATCCCGCTGGAGCAGTCTGAACGTCGGGGCCCGCCAAGTCGAAGGGAGCCTTGCAGGTATTTTACGGCTTCAGGGCATGACGGTCGCCTGGCCCCACGGATCGGCCGAAATCGAAGCGCTGCGTCTCGATTGGCGCCCCTTGGCGTTATTGGGGGGGAGCGTATCCATCGGGGAGCTGAGCGCAAGGGGAATGACGGTGGAGGAGCAGGCCCGGGAGGGAACGGTGTCGTCGCTCCGGCTGTCCTGGCCCTCTCCTTCGGGACCAGTGGCCTGGCTCCGGGGGGAGGTCGACGCGCTTCGGGTGGAAAACCTGGAGGTTCGCTCGGGAGGGAAGGCCCCCATCGGCATCGACCACCTGGAAGCGAAACTTGCCTGGCAGAACGGCGCCCTGAAGGTCGTGGACCTGGGGGTCGTCACCCCCGAGGCCGTCCTGCAGGGGACGGTGACGGCGGGTTTCGCCAGCCCGTCTCTTGCGGGCAAGCTGGACCTTGAGCTGCACCCTCCGGGAGAGAGTCCCCGGCGCCTTTCCCTCTCCGTCGACCTGACGCGCGCCTCCCGGGGGGAGCTTTTGGCTGGTCCCCTTGCGGCGACCTTGGAGCCCCTCTCTGCCACGATTTCGCGCCTACGGCTAGACGCCCGGCTCACGGTCAGGGAAACGGCGGTTCTGGTGAAGTCCTTCCAGCTGGCCGCCCCGGGGCGGCCCGGCGTCGTCAGCGGCGGCGGAGCGCTGAATCTGGCGGGGGGCGAACCCTCCCTGCGACTTCAGGCGAAGGTCGAAAACCTGGATCTGGAGCCTGCAACGGGGGTTCCCACCGACCTCGAAGGGACCCTGGACTTCTCCGGGGACCGCCGCCACTACCAGGGAAGCGTTTCCCTCTTCAACCGGGGAGTGGGCTGGAAGAAGCTCCGCCTCTCCGGACCTTTTTCGGGAGACGCCGGCTCTCTCGCCTTCTCCGAGCTGGAGGGGCAATGGATTCGGGGGCTCGCTGGCAGGCCAACTCCACGTCTCCTGGGAGGAGGGGATTTCCCTGCAGGGCTCCCTGCGGGGCAAGGGGCTCGATCCCGAAAAGGTGGATTCCGACTGGCCCGGGCGGGTCAATTTCGCCCTTCAGGGAAGCTACCGGGGCGGAAAAGGGCGCTCCCCCGAAGGTACCCTCGATGGGAAGCTGCTTGAAAGCAACCTGCGCGGCAGGCGATTGCGAGGGGAGCTGCAGACGAGCCTCACCGACGGGGATGTCCGCCTGGGGCGCGCCGCCCTTCACGGCGATGGTTTCGATGCCACCGCTCGCGGGAGCCTCAGGAAGAAGCTGGCCTTTCAAGCCGACGTCGGAAAGCTCTCCGGACTCTTCCCTGGGGCGAGGGGCCGCCTGCGGGCCGAAGGGTGGGTCCGGTGGCGAGACCACATCCTGAACGGCTCCCTGAAAGCGCGCGGGGAAGAGCTGTCCTACAATGGGCTTTCGGCGAAGGCGCTGGACCTCTCGGCAGAGCTCTCGGGGAGGCATCCCTCCCTTTCTCTGGATGCCGAGAGTCGGGGGCTGGAGCGCGGCGGTATCACATTGGAGACCGCAACGGTGCAGGCGAAGGGGACCCGGGAAGACCACCGGATCCGTTTCGCCCTGCAATGGCCCAAAGGAGAGGTGAACGGGACGGGGCAGGGCGACTACGGATCCGGCGCCTGGAAGGGTAGACTCCTCACCCTTTCAGGCAGGGACGAAGGGGTGGGACGCTGGCGGCTTCACCAGCCCGCAGGGCTCACCTTCGGGCCCCGCAGGGCCGCATTGACCCCTGCGGACTTGCGCAGCTCCGCAGGAGAGCGTCTGAGGCTCGCCGCCGACCTCACCTGGAGTCCCCTTCGCGGTTCGGCGCAGATCGAATGGGACGGACTCCAACTCGCCCACGCCAACGGCTGGCTGAGGGAAACGACCCTTTCCGGCCACAGCAGCGGCCGGCTCCACCTTCTCTGGCCGGACAAGGGAAATCCGGATTTGGAGGGGCAACTGGCCGCCTCGGGAAAGGTGTCCTTCCGGGGAAAGGAGCTGGACGTGAAGGGGGCTGAGGCGCAGGTCCGCTGGGACGGCCGGGGCCTTCGCTCGTCCTGGGATGTCCACCTCGGCGAAAAGGCCTCACTGATCGGAAGCCTCTCCTCCCCGCTCCCAGCGCAGCCGCACTTCCCCGGGCAGGGGGAGGCCCGCCTCCGTTTCGAGAACGTCGATCTGTCGCTTCTCGGCCCGTGGCTTCCCCGTACCGATCTCTCCGGAAAGGGGTCGGGGAGCGGACAGGTTCGCTGGAGCCCCGGCGAAAGGCTGGAGCTCCAGGCCAAGGCGCGGCTCTCGGGGAAAATCTCCCGGGAGGGTCTTGTGCTGGAGGTTCGCAGAGCTTCGGCCGCCGTTGAAGGCGGTGAGAAGGGCGTCTCGGCGACGGTGGAAACGGAGCTGGTCCGGGGGAGCTTCCGGGGGAGCTTTTCCTCTTCCGTTCCCCTGCGCCTGGAGGCGCCCGATCGGGGGAAGCTCTCCCTCAACTGGCAGGACCTCGATCCTGGGCAGCTCAAGGCCTTTCTGCCGCCGGCGGTTCGGGTAGAGGGGCGGCTCAGCGGACAGCTCCGGGGGAGCCTTCTGCCCGGACGGCGCCTCGATCTGGAGGGGAAAACCTCCCTCTCTGGGGGGCGTCTGCAGTGGCGGAGCGAGACCGGGCGCATCGGCGCAGAGGTGAAGACCGCGGATCTCGCCCTGAGCTGGAAAAAGGAAACCCTGTCGGGCGAGCTTACCCTGGCTCTGGCCGAGTACGGCCGGATCCACGGCGACTTTCGCCTGCCTCTTCCGGCCAGACTTCCCGCGTCCATGGAGGAAAAGGGTCCGGTGCGGGGGCGTCTTACGGGCGAGATGAAGGAGAAGGGGCTGCTCACCGCCCTCTTTCCGGGACTGGTCCGGGAGAGCCGCGGCCGGTTCGAGGTCGACCTCGGCGTCGGCGGGACCTGGAGCACCCCCGACTATTCGGGGACCCTTCAGATTGCCGACGGCGGGGCATTTCTCCTTTCGGCGGGCATAAAACTGGAGAAGGTGGAGGCAAAGGGGCATTTTTCGGGCGACAGAATCGAAATCGAATCCTTTAAGGCCGTCTCCGGATCGGGAAGCCTGCAAGGGTCGGCGAAGGGCCGCCTCAAGGACTGGAAGCTGGAAAGCTACCGGGCGACGATCAAGGGGGAGCGGTTTCAGGCGGTCCATCTGCCCGAACTGGAGGTGGAGGTCAGCCCCGATTTAACCTTGGAAGGGTCTCCGCAAAAGCTCAAGGTCCGGGGTAAAGTCCTTATTCCCAACCTTCTGGCCACCGGGTTCAAGAACCGAGCACCGGTTCAGCCGAGTTCCGACGTTGTCATCGTGGGGGCCCCGAAAGCGCAGGAATCAGCACTGCCCGGCGCCCTCGACATCAAGGTCCAGGTGGTGCTGGGGAAGCACGTTCTGGTCAAGGCGATGGGGCTCGATGCGCGACTCGAAGGCGACGTGACGGTCCGGAGCACCGGTTCGGAAAACATCACCGGGCAGGGTCAGATCAAGGTGGCCGAGGGAACCTACTCGGCCTATGGGGTCAAGCTCAAGATAACCCGCGGGACGGTTCTCTTCGCAGGCGGCCCGGTGACCAGGCCGACGCTCGACATTCAGGCCAGCCGCACGATTAAGACAGCTGCACCGGTGCAGACGGCCAAGTCCGCGCAGACGCTTTCCTCCGAGCAGGAGATCATCGCGGGAGTGAGAGTGACCGGAACCCCCCAAAACCCGAAGGTGACCCTCTTTTCCGACCCCACCATGCCCGATACCGACATCCTGGCCTACATCGTTCTCGGTCATCCCCTTGGCGCCGACAGCGGCCAGGCCAGCCTGTTGATGCTGGCCGCCGGCGGCCTCCTGTCCAAGGGGGAATCGACGGTGCTCCAGGACAAGCTCAAAAGCCAGCTGGGGCTGTCGGAGCTGAGCGTAGAATCGGGCGGGGGAAACATCCAGCAGTCCATGGTCACCATCGGTAAGTATCTCAACCCGAAGCTCTACATTGGCATCGGCCAGTCTCTGTTCTCCAACACCCGGGAACTGAGCCTTCGCTACGACCTCTCCAAGCGCTGGCAGCTTGAATCGAAAATGGGGGCGCAGAGCGGCGTCGACCTCTTTTACAAGATCGAGTTCGAATAAACCTGTGAACCTTAGTTTTCCACGAAGGCCACGAAGAAACACGAAGAAAATCGGACTGTTTGAAAGAATAGGGTTTTACCTTTTTGGAGAAAGCCACGTAGCCTTTGTAGACCTTTGAATTTCTTGGTGAAACTTCGTGCTCTTCGTGGATAAATGAGATTTTTAGTATAAACCTATCGCACCGTGACCTTGACCTCGCCACTCTGTCCCGTTCGATGATCGAGGGCCAGCAGGACGACCTCCTGCCCGGGTTTGAGGCCGCTCGCCACCTGGTAAAAGCTCTCCACTCCGCCCACCGGTTGGCCGTTGATTCCCAGGATGAGGTCGTCCGGCTCGAAGCCGGCCTGGCCAAGAGGGCTCTTCGGGTCCACCTTGACGACTTTCACGCCCTCGTTGGCTTTCAGGCCGTACTGGGCGGCCTCCTTTTTCGAAAGAGCCGTCACCCTCACACCCAGTCGTTTTTCAGCCGCCCCGGCCAGCAGGTCGACTGCCTCCTTGAGGCTGCCGATGGTGATCTTTTTCTGTTCTTCCCTGCCGTTTCGAAGGATGGTCAGGGACGCCTCCGTTCCGACGGGCGTGGTAGCCACATCGTTGCGCAGACTGGCCGCCTCGGCGATTTCCTTCCCCTGGAAGCGGATGACGACGTCTCCCCTTTGGAGGCCGGCCTTGTCCGCAGGGCTGCCCTGGACGACATTGGACACAAGGGCTCCCTTGACCTTTTGTATCCCGAAGGAGGCTGCCAGTTGAGGGGTGAGGTCCTGGATGGAGATTCCGAGCCAACCGCGCTTCACCTCCCCGTAGGCGATCAGTTGCCTGGCCACGTAGAGAGCCATGTTGGTGGGGATGGCAAAGCCGATGCCCTGGAAACCTCCGGAGGTCGATTCGATGGCCGAGTTGACCCCGATCACCTCACCCTGCAGGTTGAGGAGTGGGCCGCCGCTGTTTCCCGGATTGATCGCCGCGTCGGTCTGCAGGAAGTCCTGGTAGCTGCTCGGCTCCATAATGCCGGTGCGGTGCTTGGCGCTGACGATCCCCTGGGTGACCGTCTGAAACAACCCCCGGGGATGGCCGATGGCGATGACCCACTGCCCCACCTTCATGGCGTCCGAGTTCCCGAATACGACGTGTGGCAGGGGGTCTTGGGCCTGGATTCGGATGACCGCGATGTCGGTTTTGGGGTCCGCCCCCACCAGTTTTGCCGGATAACGGTCGCCGTCGGGGAGCACCACCTCAATCTTGGTGGCGCCGCCGGCCACGTGGTTGTTGGTGAGGATGTATCCCTTGTCGTCCATCAGCATGCCCGTGCCGAGGCCCTTGAGTTCCCTTTTGAACTTTTTGGGCATTTTGGGAAGGCCGAAGAACTGGCGGAAAAGGGGGTTCTGCTCGTAGGACCAGAAGGGATTCGGAACCTCCTGCCTCTCCGTCACTTCGACATGCACCACGGCAGGGATGGTCTGCTCGGCCACCTGCTCTATGGCCGTAATCAGGTTGGGCGGGGATTTCAGGGAAGCCTGCCCCGTTGCGGTGAAAATTTCCGGCCGGTCCGACGTCGGTTCACCGGCGGCGTACCCCCGGTGCGGAAGACCGGTGAAACAGAGCACGAAGACGAGGGCCAGAAAGAATGTTCTTTCCCAGCCGGCAGGTGAAGCGCCACGGAATCGAGAAAAACAGTTTCGCATCTTTTCCTCCTTGGTTCGATCTGAAGTCCGCATCTGTTTTTTGGGTAGTCTTCCAGAGAATATTAACCGCTTTCAACCATAAGAAAAGTCGGGAGGAGAGATTATCAGGCGTCGGCCGGTGGCACTCTCCTGCAGGCTCTCAACTCGGCCCGGGCGGCCGCCGGCAGACTCCCGGGTTTTTTCATCAGGGGAAATGCGGGGAAAAGTTGCAAATTCAGGCGGATGGAGCACACTTTCCAGAAAAGCGATAACCTGTCGCCAAACTCGGGGAGAAAGGAGATATGCCATGCCGGAAATTCCCCTCTGGCTGCACACCCTGGCCGTCGTATCCCTCGCCGCAGGGTTGGGGTGCGCCTTGATCATCCTGATCGATATCCTGGCCGGGCACCGGCAGAAGATGTGGATCATGAATGTCGTCTGGCCCGTCACCGGCCTCTACGCAGGCCCTCTGGCTTTGTGGGGTTATTTCGGGATCGGACGGCTCTCCAGCGTCGAAGCTGAACGCCGCGCCGGGGACCGAAAGCCGCAGGAAAAATCCTTCTGGCAGGCGGCCGCTCTGGCAGCCACCCATTGCGGTAGCGGCTGCACTCTCGGGGACATCGTGGCCGAATGGATCATCTTCCTGACCCCTTTGACCCTTTTCGGCCGGCAGATCTTTGCCGGCTGGGTTCTCGATTTTCTGTTGGCCTATCTCTTCGGGATAGCCTTTCAGTATTTCACCATCAGGCCGATGGGCGGTCGGGGGGTCAAGGAAGCCCTGCTCGCAGCGGTCAAGGCCGACACCCTCTCCCTGACGTGCTGGCAGGTGGGGATGTACGGATGGATGGCCATCGTCACCTTCGGCCTTTTTGGCAGGGAGCTTTCCAAGGCCGATCCGGTCTTCTGGTTTATGATGCAGATCGCCATGCTCAGCGGTTTCCTGACCGCCTATCCGGTGAACTGGTGGCTGCTGCGCCGAGGAATCAAAGAAAGGATGTAATCGGGTAAGGAGACGTGAGTGGGGAGTGAGGAGTGGGGAGTGGAAGGAAAATCGTGGCCGTGAAATCAAAAGCCCCCGAAGTGAAAACAGCCGGGGGCTCTTGATTTCACGTACGGGACGAGGAGGGAATCAATCACTGCCGAGTTTCCAGAGATGGTCCGAGATACCGGTGCTGAGGAGGGAGACGTCGGAGAACTCACTTTCGACTTCCTCCAATTCCTCTTCCTCGACCCAGAATGCTTTTGCCGCTTCGCCCATGGTGCTTCTCCTTAGGTTTGAGGGAAATTGTTTTGTAAGACACCTTTGTGAATAGCCAGAGGCGTGCCAAAAGTTTCCTTGATTTTGTAACTGGTTATGATCTTTAGAGATATCTTTGAAAATGTGAACGGCATACAACTTATAACCACACTTGCCCCTCTGCTCCCGGTCCAAAGAGGTGCACCGGGAGCAAGAGTGGAACAGAGTGTTACATCCGGGACTCAGTTTTTGTCAGCGGAAAGGGCCTTGCGGCAGGACAGGGAGAAGGCGGCCCGGCTTGGGTTTTCTCCCGGTCAACCACCCTGCCCGCCGGGGATGTCCCAGCGTTCCCTGCAGGCCTCGCTCGGCCAGGTTTGTCGGCCGCCTTTCACCTGCGACCTGAAAACGATTTCCCTGGCAGGAGAGAACCTTGCCGGTTTTGTGAAAGGTTATGTCTTCCACGTATCTCTCTTCGCCTTCGGTAACCCCTCGACAGATGGCGTTGAACTCTTCTCGTTTCATCATCGACTCCTTTCTCCGCCCGAACAGGGGTCCTTGCTTCGTGGGAATATCCCTTTTCTCATATCCGCCTTCCGGGATGGCCTGCACAATAGCTGTCACTGCCTTCCCACCCTTACCCGCTGCGGTCTTCTTTCTATTTATCTTAACACCGCCCCGGCCCTGGGGGGAACCCGTCGGCATCTGCTCGAACCCGACTCTCTGGCGCTTTCGATCCGAGCAGAGCTCGTCTTTTCGATTTGACAATCCTTCGCCCGGTTATTAGCTTAATATATCCGTGGTTTTCAGGGAAGAACCGGACGAGAGGGGCGGAGCACAGAACTTTTCCGCCAGAGGAGGTGCTTATGAAAACCGTGAAACAGCTGCTGAAGGACAAGGGAAGGGAGGTCTGGACGATCGGTCCGGATCAGACGGTTTTGGAGGCGCTTCGGTTGATGGCGGAGAAGAATGTTGGCGCTCTGGTCGTGGTAAGCGCCGACAAGGTGCTCGGTCTCGTCTCCGAGCGGGACTACGCCCGCAAGGTGGTTCTCCGCGGGATTGCTTCCAAAGACACTCCCGTACGCAACATCATGAGCAAAGTGGTACATAGCGTCCACCCCGACCAGACGGTGGAGGAGTGTATGGCCCTGATGACCGAGAAGCGCTGCCGGCACCTTCCGGTGCTGGAAAACGGCCGATTGAGCGGACTGATTTCCATAGGTGACGCGGTCAAGGCCGTCATCTCGGAGAAGGAGTTCATGATCGGGCAACTGGAAAATTATATCAAGGGGGGATAAAGCAAGGAGGGCCGATGGGAGGTGGGGAAGGGAATCAGGGTCCTGTCTGTTTTCTTCGTCTCTTCCCGTGTCCTGTTCTTTCGGTGCAGGGAGCTGAAAATCATATCGAGTACCGTCTGTTGGCCGGCCTCGAACTTGTTGAGAACCGCCAGGCAGCTTCCCATGGGAATCCGCTGGTGCAGATAGTCGGCGTCGCGCCCTGAGAGGATGATGATCCGGCCCTTGTTCAGCCCCTTGCTGATGGCGTAGGCGAGAATCTTGGTCCCGTCCAGGCCCGGCATTTCGAGGTCGACCAACAGCAGGCCCAAGTCAGCGGTGATGGCGGCCAGCCCCTGCATAGGGTCGGAGCACGTCTTCACCTCCAGGCCGGGATACCGTTCGTGAACATACCTCCGCAGAAAGTGAAGGAACGCCTGGTCGTCATCGATGATCAGGATTTTTTTCATTTCTCTTCCTCTGGTTTTTTGATCGCCGTCGGGGCCTTGCGCTCCTTGAGAAACTCCGCCAGTACCTGGGCCGTATGGGAACCCTGCTTCACCTTTTCAACCTCTTCCGGCGTTCCCTCGGCGACGATGCTTCCCCCGCCGGCTCCCCCCTCCGGGCCGAGGTCGATGATCCAGTCCGCTTCGGCAATCACGTCGAGATTGTGCTCGATGACCACCACCGTGTTTCCCGCCTCCGTCAGACGGTGCAGGACGCGGACCAGTTTTTCCACGTCGGCCATATGCAGGCCGATGGTCGGCTCATCGAGGATGTAGAGTGTCCCCGCGGCCTCCCTGTGGCTGCGGGTCTTTGGAGCTGCCTTGGCGAGTTCCGTGACTAGCTTGATCCGCTGGGCCTCGCCCCCGGAAAGGGTTGGGCTCTGCTGGCCGAGGGTCAGGTAGCCGAGTCCCACATCCTGAAGAAGGGTAAGGGCGCGGTGGATCTTCGGGTGGGCGGCGAAGAACTCCGTCGCCTCATCGACGCTCATGGACAGAATCTCGGCAATGTTCCGGTCCTTGTACAGAACCGTCAGGGTCTCCGCGGTGAACCGGGCGCCGCCGCAGGTCTCGCAGGTCACCCGGACGTCGGGCAGGAAGCTCATCTCGATTTTTTTTATGCCCTGTCCGGCGCACTCGGGACATCGCCCCTCTTTCACGTTGAAGGAAAAGCGCCCCGGGCCGTAGCCGCGCATCCTCGCCTCGGGGGTTCCGGCGAAGAGCCGGCGGATATCGTTCCAGAAACCGACGTAGGTCGCCGGGCAGGAGCGGGGGGTCTTGCCGATGGGAGTCTGGTCGACCTCCAGGACCCGCTCCACCGCCCGCCATCCTTCGAGGGCGCGACACCCCCGCAGCGGTACCGTCTCCTCGGGCGCGGAGCCGGCGCGTGCCTTCCGGGGCCGCTCTGCCAGGAGCCGTTTCAGGTTGTCGTGCAGCACGCCGCGCACCAGGGTACTCTTGCCGCTGCCGCTCACCCCGGAGACGCAGACCAGCCTGCCCAGGGGAATCCGGACTTGAAGGTCCTTCAGATTGTGGCGGTCGGCCCCTCGCATCTCCAGCGCCGGAGCGCCGGCCTCGGCGACGGGACGCCTCTCCAGGAGGGGATGGCGCAGGGGGGCGGCGAGGAAACGTCCCGTCACCGACTGGGGATTTTTGAGCAGTTGCCCGATGGACCCCGCAGCCACCACGGCGCCGCCTTGGGCGCCGGCGCCCGGCCCGAGGTCGATCACGTGCCCGGCGCGGCGGATGGTTTCCTCGTCGTGCTCGACCACCACCACGGTGTTCCCCTTCTTTTCCAGGCCGGCCAGGGTGTCGAGGAGCATCCGGTTGTCCCGGGCGTGCAGGCCGATGGTCGGTTCATCGAGGATGTAGCAGACCCCCCGCAGGTTGGAGCCGAGCTGGGCGGCGAGGCGGATGCGCTGCGCCTCGCCGCCGCTCAGCGTCGGAGCGGCGCGATCCAGCGAAAGATAGGAGAGCCCCACTTTGCCGAGAAAGGCGAGCCGGGAGCGGATCTCGGCCAGCAGGTCGCGGCCGATCCCGGCTTCCCGTCCCCGGAGGCGAAGTGCCCCGAAGAAGCCTTTGAGGTCCGCCACCGGCAGGGCGGTCAGGTCCGCGATGGAGCGCTCCCGGAAGGTCACAGCCAGGGCCTCGGGGCGCAGCCTGCGGCCCTCGCATGCCGGACAGACCTTCTCTTCCCCCTCCCACCAGGCATTCCACCGAATCTCCTCTCCGGTCTGTTCGGCGTCGAACCCGGACAGAATCAGGCCGGTGCCGAAACACTGGGAACACCACCCATGCTTGGAGTTGAAGGAGAAGAGGCGCGGGTCGAGCTCCCCGAAGCTTCGTCCGCAGCCCGAGCAGGCCCGGAGGGTGGAAAAGGCGGCCGCCTCGGGGCCGGGGACCTTCGACGGGGAGTCTTCGGCCCCCGGAAGAACCTGGACCATCCCCTTGCCGAGGTCGATGGCCCTGTGGAGCTGCAGGCGCAGCTCCTCCTCGTTCTCCGGCCTTATGGTGAGCTCGGCGACGGGCAACTCGATGTCGTGCTCCCGGAACCGGTCGAGCCTCGGCCATTCCCCGGTCGGCGTGTAGATCCCGTCCACCCGCAGGAAGGCAAAACCCTTCCCGGCGGCCCACTTGGCCAGGTCGGTGTAGTAACCCTTTCGGGCGGTGACGAGCGGTGCGAGGAGGGTGACCTTCCGGCCCCGATACTCGCGCAGGACCTTCGCCAGGATAGCCTCCCGGCTCTGCTGCTCGATGGGAAGGCCGCAGTCGGGGCAGTGCTGGGTGCCGAGCTTTACGTAGAGCAGGCGCAGGAAATGGTAAATCTCGGTCATCGTGGCCACGGTGCTCTTGCGTCCCCCCCGGCTGGTGCGCTGCTCGATGGCCACCGTCGGCGGAATGCCGAAAATGGCGTCCACCTCCGGGCGCGCCGCGGGCTGGACGAACTGTCTGGCGTAGGCGTTGAGGGACTCCAGGTAGCGGCGCTGGCCTTCGGCGAAGAGGATGTCGAAGGCCACCGTGCTCTTCCCGCTGCCGCTGATGCCGGTGATGACGGTGAAGCGATCCCTGGGGATGTGAATATCCACCCCTTTGAGGTTGTGCTCGTGGGCGTTGTGGATGCAGATGTTTCCCGGGGGACAGACCTTGGGGGACAGGGGAGCGCCAACCGTCAGGGTTCGCCGGTCCGCCACGGCCGGGAGGGCGTCAAGTCCCCCCTGGGAGTATTCGCGTAGCGCCCTGCCGGTGTGGCTTCGGGGGCAGGCCGCGACCTGCTCCGGCGTGCCGGCGCAGACGACCTCGCCGCCGGCATCCCCACCCTCGGGCCCCAGGTCGATGATCCAGTCCGCCGCCCGGATGACGTCGAGGTTGTGTTCGATCACCACCAGGGAGTGCCCCTCGGCCTGCAGCCGCCGGAAGGCCTGAAGAAGGATGGCGATGTCGGCGAAGTGCAGGCCCGTGGTCGGTTCGTCGAAAAGAAAGAGCAGGCCCTTGCGGGTCTCCTTTCGGGCCCGGACACGGGCCAGATGGCCGGCCAGCTTGAGGCGCTGTGCCTCTCCGCCGCTCAGGGTGGGGACGGGCTGGCCCAGGTGAAGGTAGCCGAGGCCCACCGCCGCCAGCGGTTCGAGGGCGCTCAGCACGGCGGGGGCGTCCGTGAAGAAGACGAGAGCTTCGGCAACCGTCAGTTCGAGGACATCGGCGACCGACCGTGCCTCCTCCCCTTGGGAGGGGATCACCTTCACCTCCAGCACTTCGGGGCGGAAACGCCGCCCGTCGCAGTCGGGGCAGCGCAGGTAGACGTCACTCAGGAACTGCATCTCCACATGCTCGAAACCGCTTCCGCTGCAGGTGGGGCAGCGCCCGGTTCCCGAGTTGAAGCTGAAGGTTCCCGCGGTGTAGCCGCGCTCCACCGCCAGGGGCTGGGCGGCGAAGATCTTGCGAATGGGGTCGAAGGCGCCCACGTAGCTGGCCGGGTTGGAGCGGGCGGTGCGCCCGATGGGCGACTGGTCGACCAGGACCGCCTCGGCGACCTGCTCGTGCCCCAGGATGGCGCGGTGGCGGCCGGGTGGGTCGGTCGGGGATCCCTTGAGCTTGCGCAGGGCGTTGTAGCAGACCTCCTGCGCCAGGGTCGACTTGCCCGAGCCGCTCACCCCGGTGATGACGGTCAGCCGACCCAGGGGAATGGCCACGTCAATCCCCTTGAGGTTGTTTTCGGCGGCCCCCAGGATTTCGAGAAAAGCTTCGGGGGGCTCGGCGCGGCGCCGTCTCCCGGGCGGCCTCGTCCACCCGCCTTTTTCCAGAGAGGTAGTCCCCCGTCAGCGATGGGCGGGCGCGCAGCAGGTCCCCCGGAGTCCCGAAAAAGACGATGTCGCCCCCGGCCTTTCCCGGGCCGGGGCCCATATCGAGAATCCGGTCGGCGGCGAGCATCACCTGGGGGTCATGCTCCACCACCACCAGGGAGTTGCCGGCGTTGCGCAGGTTGCGCAGGATGGCGACGAGTCGCGCGATGTCCCGCGGGTGCAGGCCGATGCTCGGCTCGTCGAGGACGAAGAGGGTGTTGACAAGGGAGGCGCCAAGAGCGGTGGTCAGGTTGATCCGTTGGACCTCGCCGCCGCTGAGGGTGCGCGACTGCCGGTCGAGGGTGAGGTAGCCGAGACCCACCTCCACAAGGTAGTCCAGGCGGGAGCGGATGCCGCTCAGCAGCAGGTCGGCGGCCTTGTCGAGGGGGGCGGGAAGATGCAGGTTCCCGAAAAACTCCCGGCAGCTGTCGATGGGCAGGAGCATCACGTCGTGCACCGTCAGGCCGGGAAGGCCCGAGAGCAGAGTGTCGGAGAACTCCGTCCCGGCCGGCCGGAAGCGGAGGCCGGGGGGAGCACCCCGTCGGCGTCCTCCCGGGTGCCCAGGCGCCAGAGCAGGGCCTCGGGCTTGAGACGGGCGCCCCGGCAGGCGGGGCACTCCTCGTAGGCGCGGTATTTGGAGAGCAGGACGCGGATGTGCATCTTGTAGCTCCTGCCCTCCAGCCAGGCGAAAAAGCGGCTCACCCCGTACCACAGCCCGTCCTCCCAGGAGCCCTCTCCCTCCAGCACCCACCGCTTCTGTTCCTCCGTCAGAGCGGACCAGGGGACGTCGACGGGAATGCCCCGGCCCCGGGCGAACTCCATCAGGTCGTCCTGGCACTCGCGGTAGCTCTCGGTCTGCCAGGGTTTGACCGCCCCTTCCTGAAGCGTCTTGCCCGGGTCGGGCACGACCAGGCCGTAGTCGACGCCGATGGTCCGGCCGAAACCGCGGCAGGTTTCGCAGGCGCCGATGGGGGAGTTGAAGGAGAAGAGGTTGGGCTGGGGCTCCTGGTAGTGCAGGTCGCAATCGGGGCAGTGAAAATCGGAGGAGAACCGCCAGGCCGGTCCGGGACGGCCCTCCGCATCGAGGGGAAGGACGTCGACCCGGCCCCGGCCGTGCTTGAGGGCCGCCTCGAAGTCCTCCACCAGGCGGTCCCGGCGGTCGGCTGCGAGCCGCACCCGGTCCTGGACCACCTGGAGAACCGACCCCTCGCGGGAATGGATTCTGCCGTAGCCCTGCCGGGCGAGAAGGTCCGTGATTTCCTCCGCCGTGAAGGTCTCCGGGACGGTGACGGGGAAGGTCACCAGGACCCTGGGCGTCTCGGCGCCTGCGCGGGCCAGGAGCGCCTCGACGATCCCCTCCGGGGTGTCGCGTCGGACCTCCCGTCCGCAGCCCCGGCAGAAGAGCCTCGCCGCCCGGGCGAAGAGGAGCTTGAGGTGGTCGTTGAGCTCCGTCATGGTGCCGACGGTAGAGCGCGAGGTCCGCACCGGGTTGGTCTGGTCGATGGCGATGGCCGGGGGGATGCCGTCGATGCGTTCGACCCGGGGCTTGTCCATCCGGTCGAGGAACTGGCGGGCGTAGGGAGAGAAGGTTTCGACGTAGCGCCTCTGTCCTTCGGCGTAGAGGGTATCGAAGGCGAGGGAGGACTTTCCCGAGCCGCTCACCCCGGTGACGACGATGAGTTCGCCCAGGGGAAGACGAAGGTCGAAGCCCTTGAGGTTGTTCTGGCGGGCGCCTTTTATGAAGATTTCGTCTCGGGACATCCTGTTTCATCCGGTGCCGGCGGGGGCGCAGATAGCTCTATCCGCCAGGTCCTACCTGGTATTGTATCACCTGGCACCTGGAGAGGGCTTGCTGCAGTCGAGGGCAACCGTGGAATCTTAACAGGGAAAGGCGAACAGACGCAATAAAAAGGCCCCCGCGGGGCAGGGGGCGGGGGAGAAAGGATTTTACCCCGGCTTTCCATGGTCGGTCCGGACGGCATTTTTCAGGAAGGAACTGAATTCCGCGGCCGGCATCGGGCGGCTGAAAAAATACCCCTGACCCAGAGCGCACCCTTCCTTCAGCAGGAAGTCGAGCTGCTCCCGGGTTTCTATCCCCTCGGCGAGGACCCCCAGGTTCATGGCGCGGGCAAGAGCGATGACGGAGGTGGCGATGGCTGCGTCGTTGGGGTCCCTGGGGATGTCGTGGATGAAAATCCGGTCGATTTTCAGGGTCTTGATGGGAAAACGTTTCAGATGGTTCAGGGAGGAATATCCGGTGCCGAAATCATCGATGGCCAGGCTGATGCCCAGGTCGGAGAGCCCCTTCATCGTCCGGACGGCCTGTTCCACGTTGTTCATGACCGTCGTCTCCGTAAGCTCCAGCTCCAGCTTCCGGGGGTCGAAACCGACCTCCTCCAGGATGCCGGCCACCTTCTGGACGAGGTTAGCCTGACGGAATTGGCGTCCGGAGATATTCACGTTCACCCGAAGGGGATAATTCACTTTCTCCCGCCAGGTTCGAACCTGGGAGCAGGCGCTGCGCAACACCCATTCGCCGATGGGGATGATCAGGCCCGTTTCTTCCGCCAGGGGAATAAAGTCCGCGGGGGAAATCAGCCCCAGCGTGGGATGGCGCCATCGAAGGAGCGCCTCCGCCCCCACCATCTGGCCGGAAGCCAGGTCGACCAGCGGTTGATAATGCAGGACGAACTGGCTGCTTTCCATCGCTCCCCGGAGGCCGTTCTCCATCATAAGCAGCTGCCGGGTGCGGGCATTTCTTCCCGGGGTGTAATATTGGAGGGTGCTTCGGCCCGCCTCCTTGGCCTGGTACATGGCCGAATCGGCGCACTTCATGAGTTCCTGGGGATCGTCGGCATCGGCGGGGAAGACGGTGATACCGATGCTGACGGAAATATGGAAGGAATACTCCCCGACGGCCAGGGGCCGGGCCAGAAGATGAAGGATTTTGTCGGCGACCAGGGTGGGCGCCTGGGGATCGGTAAACTGCTCCAGGATGATCACGAACTCGTCGCCGCCCAGCCGGGCCAGGGTGTCGGCCTCCCGTAAGGCCTGCTTCAGTATCCTTGCAATCTCCAGAAGAACCCGGTCCCCGACCTCGTGGCCGAAGGAGTCGTTGATGTTCTTGAAGCGGTCCATGTCCAGAAAGAGCACTGCCACCGCCCGGCCCGCCCTGCGGGCGTTGGCCACCGCGTGCTCCAGGCGATCCTGGAAAAGCAGCCGGTTGGGCAGTCCCGTCAGCGGGTCGTGATGGGCCAGAAAACCGAGGTTCTTTTGGTGGGTAAGCAGGTCCTGCTCGGCTTTTATGTGCTCGGTGATGTCCTGGATCAGTCCCACGCAGTAAGCCGGTTTCGACCCGGGTTCGAGGACCCAGGAGACCGAAGCGTATCCCCAGCGGATGGAACCGTCCTTGTGCTGATAGCGCTTTCGATAATGAAAGACCGTCTTGGCCCCGTCGAGAACCTGCTGGAAATGCTGGCGGGTGACCTTCTGGTCGTCGGGGTGGGTGATGTCCCAGACGCTCTTCGCCAGCAGCTCCTCCTCGGAATATCCCAGGAAACGGCAGAAAGCCGGGTTCACCGCCAGGTGCTTTCCCTCCGGAGTTGCCAGCACCATGGAGGAGGCGGCATGCTGGAAAATGGCCTGAAAGCAGCTTTGGGCGTTCTCCGGAAGTGGTGGGTTGGAGGTCATTTACCCTCTCGAAAAAATAAGAGAATTTCCCCGGATTTCAATCTTCGGGCTAAACGTATGATTCTGCGGAAGAGGGGAGGCCCCCGAGTTTTGAATTTTTCGTCTTTGGGTTCGGACGGTTTACCTCAGAACTGCAATTCCGATGCCTGAGATTCCAAAATAAATGTCCTTCGAGAGAATAGGCCCTAATTCCTCGAATTCCCTCCTCTTTTCCCGGCAGGAAATCATTTTCCCTACCATGGAGATGGACTTTTCGAGGATTGGGGATCTCCGATTCCGTTTTTTCACTGGAATCGGAGGTGGAGAAAAAAGGCATTTAAACTTTCCAGAGGCGGCAGGGGCGCTTACTTTTGGCAGGGTACGAACCTGAGAGTTGAAGGCCAGGAGCAGGCGTTTAATTTATTTCCGGATGCCCCGGTTCCCAGGTCTCCCTTTTCGCCGGAGGAGGAGGCCGTTTGACTTTTTTTATCCCCTTTTGACCAGAAATTCCCGCGCCAGGGCGGGCTCGAGAGGCCTGCTGAAATAATATCCCTGGCAGAAGTCGCAATTTTTCTCCAGGAAAAAGGTCATTTGCTCTTCGGTTTCGATCCCCTCGGCGACGACCTCCAGATTCATGGTCTTGGCCAGAGCCATGACCGCGCTGGCGATGGCCGCATCGTTGGCATCGGTCAGGACGTCCCTGACGAAGTTTCGGTCGACCTTGAGGCGCTTTACCGGAAAACTCTTCAGGTAGAGCAGGGAGGAGTATCCTGAGCCGAAATCGTCGATGGCCAGGTGTACGCCCATATCGGCCAGCTTTTTCATGATCCCGATGGCCCGGTCGACCTCCTCCATGACCATGCTCTCGGTGATCTCGAGTTCAAGATATTCCGGTGCGAGGCCGGTGTCGCCGAGAACTTGCCGGACGAGGTCGGGCAGGTCGACGCGACGAAACTGGCGGGCAGAGAGGTTGACAGCGATCCTCACCGGCGCCAGACCGGCCTGCTGCCACTCCCTGTTCTGTCTGCAGGCCTCCCGAAGAACCCATTCGCCGAGGGGAACGATGACCCCCGTCTCTTCCGCCAGGGGGATGAAGTCGCCCGGAGGCACCAGGCCGCGCTCGGGATGCTGCCAGCGGACCAGGGCTTCAAACCCGGCCAGGGATCGGGTTTTCAAGGCCATCTGGGGCTGATAATGCAATACGAACTCCTCGCTTTTGAGCGCCTTGCATAGGTCCGCCTCCAGCCCGAGAATTTCGCGGGTGCGCACATTCAGGTTCGGGATGAAATATTCGAAAAGGTCCCCTCCCTGCTGTTTGGCCCGGCCCATTGCGGCGTTGGCGGCCCTCAAAAGACCCTCGGTGTCTTCACCGTCTTCCGGAAAGAGGCTTATGCCCACGCTGGCGGTGACGTGAAAGGACCGGTTCCGTACCTGGACCGGCTCGGCGACCTTTCGGAGGACATTTTGCGCCACTACCCCGGTAGCCTTGAGGTTTTCGACATCCTCCAGGAGAATGGCGAACTCGGTGTCGCCGAGCCTGGAGAGGGTGTCGGTCTGGCGGACGATCTCCCTGAGCCGTCCGGCCACCTGGTACAGAATCTGGTTGCCCGTTTCGTGGTCGAAGGTGGCGACGATTTTGCCGAGCCGGTCGAGGCCGATGAGCAGAACCCCCACCCGGGTGTTTCTTCTCTTAGCCTTGGCGACGGCATGCCCCAGGCGGTCCCCAAGCAGTTTCCGGTTGGGCAGGCCGGTCAGATCGTCGTAAAAATTGAGGTATTCCAGTCGCTCCTGGGCCTCTTTCTTTTTGGTGATGTCCTGAATGATGCCGACACCGAAACCCCGTCCGTCCATCCCGCCGGGAATCCAGACCCCGGTCACCTCGCCCCAAACCGTTGCCCCGTCACTGCGTATGAAATCCTGCTCAAAGGTGACATGGGATTCGTTACCGACAAAGGCATTCCATATACGGTCCGTTTGACCAGGCGCTTCGAGCTGGATAAGGGACCTGATATTCATCGATTTCAATTCGTTCAGGGAATAGCCCACCAAAGAGCAGAAGGCCGGGTTGGCATCAAGGATCCGGCCGTCGGGTCCGATGACTTTCATCCCCACCCCGGACTTCTCGAAAATGCTTCGAAACCGCTCCTCGCTCTCCTCGAGGCGCTCCATCGCCCTTTTCTGCCCGGTCAGATCGACGACGGTGCCGACGTAGCGCACCAGTTCCCCCTCCGGTCTGCAGACCGGAACCGCTGTCGCCTGTACCCAGCGCAGATCGCCGTTGCGATGGCGAAGGCGGTGTTCCTTCTGCCAGGGCAGCCCCGTGCGCTTCGCCTCCTGCCAGCTTTTTCTCACCTCCTCGCGGTCTTCGGGGGGGATGGCTTCGGTCCACCCGGCGCCCAGGGTGTCCTCTGCCGAGAGCCCGGACATGCTGACCCAGGCGGGGTTGGAATAGGTGTTCATCCCTGTCGGGGAGACCTCGAAGATGCCGATGGGTGCCGTTTCGGCCAGGGTTTTGAATCGCTCCTCGCTCTCGTGGAGGGCAAATTCCATCTCCTGCCAGCCGGAGAGGTCTTCGATCAGTTCTACGAACCCGCTGGTCTCCCCGTCGGCCTCGATGACGGGGAAGGCCTTGATGCGCACCTTGAAGCGCGTCCCGTTGGGCAGCACTCCGTTGGTTATCACGGTCTCGGATTGGCCGGTCCGCATGGCCGTCACTCCCGGGCAATGGGGACAGACGTCGGTTTTGGTTTCGAATTCGCAGAAGCAGTATTTGCCCACGAGCTCCTGCGGTTTTTTCCCCAGGATTCCTGCCAGGGTGGAATTGACCATCTGGATCCGGTGGTTGCGGTCGACCCGCGAGAGCCCGACACCCACGTTTTCCACCAGCCCCTGGTAGAGGTTCTTGGTGAAGTGCAGGGAGGACTGGACCTCCTTCTGCCGGGTGATGTCGTGAACGAAGCCGACGAACCTCGGCGTGTCCTCGGAGGTATCGGCGCCCAGACGGTTGACGGTGGTGAGGCCCCAGACCGTCGAGCCGTCTTTTCGGAGGTAGCGCTTTTCGTAGGTACGGTTCCGGTCGCCTCGCGTCCGGAGGTGTTGAAAGGTTTCCAGGGTCCTGTGCCGGTCCTCCGGATGGGTGATCTCCACGACGGATTTTCCCAGCAGTTCGTGCAGAGGGTAGCCGAGAAATTCGCAAAAGGTGGCATTGGACTGAAGGAAGGTTCCTTCGGCGTCGGTCAGGGAGATGCCGACAGTCGATCCCTCGATGGTCTGTGGAGCGGTGTTTGGGGAGGTGGAGATCTGCAGGGTGAGCTTCGGATTGTCGAACATCGGCTTCTCCCTAATGGTCGGTGTCGGACCTCATCGGCTCTCCCCAGGTTCAGAGGGTTGATCCGAGCCGGGGGCCGTTGTTTATGGCCTCATTCGGGTGCTTTCGTCAATCCTAAAAATTGATGGAGCGGGACAGAGGGAAATTTCCCCCTCTCCTGCGGTTTCCTGCGTACGTCAGAGCCAGAGCCTTTTTGACCCTCGCCGAAAGGCGCACCGGGTTGACGGGCTTGGCCACGAAGTCGAGAAAACCCATTTCGAGGAGGCGGGCTTCCTCCTCCGCCGCCGCCTTGGCCGACAGGGCGATGACCGGAATGCTCCGGGTATTCGGGTCGGCCTTCAGTCCCCGGAACATATCATAACCGTCCATGCGCGGCATCAGAATATCGGCCACAATCAGATGGGGAAGGCGCCGGCAGGCGAGGTGGAGGCCCTCGGCGCCGTTGGCGGCCGCGAGGGTGTGGTAGCCCTCGTTGCTCAGGGCGGCCAGGATTGCCGCCCGGGCCAGCTCCTGGTCTTCCACCACCAATATCGTCCAACCCTCGGTTTGGTCTTCCTGCTCCTCCCGGAAGTAATGTTTGTGGATCGCCTCCCGTATCTCTGCCGGCGTCGCCACGCAGGGTATGATGCCCAATCCCGTACGGAACATGAGATAATCGAGGGTCTTCAGGTCGAGGGGGTTGGCCATGGCGAGAAATAGGGTCTTTTTGTCGACCTTAAGGGGGAAAATGAGGTTTTTCAGGGCCTGGTCGCCGGGGACGAGTTTCAGCAGGTTGTCGGGGAAGGGATTGTCGGCGATGCCCCGAACGGTTTTCAGGCTGAACTGCCGGGCGAGGGCCGCGGCAATATGCCGGTCGGAGGCCACACCCATTTCCTCCAGAATCTCCCCGATCCTCCTGCCCCGGCCTTTTTGCCGCTGCAGGGCCTGCTCCAGCAGGGTTTCGGTTAGCACGCCCCCTTCCAGAAGAATTTCTCCGATCCGCCTTCTTTTTCCCATAGGGTTACCTCTCGTATGGATGATGCCGAGACCGTTGCGGGATGATACGGGCTCCCACTGTTCGTGAGCGCGGCGGAATTTTCCCGCCCCTGTACCGCAACGTTCCCCAATTCTGTTTCTGACTGAACTTTTGGATTGCGAATGCTGGTGCCGACAAAGATTAAAATTGCACCGCCTGTGCCAGCGTAGAAGGAAGGTCCGGGAAGACAGAAGAGGATGGGAAACGGTTGGGAAATCTATGGGTTACCATTGGCTTAGGACGAGGGTCGGCGGGCGTGGAGGATCTCGAAGTCAAATTGATGGATCGGGTGTGTCAAAAATATGGCTTATTGTCATGTCTGGAGAGGGTTTCGGTGAGTGATCAATTGCGCTTCAACTCTCTGCCTTCCTTCAGCAAGAGAGCGAAGTCCTGGGGGGGGAGGGGACGACTGAAAAGAAAGCCTTGAAGGGCGTCGCAGCGGCTCTCTGCCAGGAAATCGAACTGTTCCCAGGTCTCAACCCCTTCAGCTACGGCCCCGATGCCCAGACTGTGGGCGATGGCAACGATGCTTCGGGCTACCGCCGCATCGCTCGGGTCGGCGGCCACGTCCAGGATGAAAGATCGGTCGATTTTCAGGAAATCGACCGGGAAGCGCCGAAGGTAATTGAGGCTGGAGTAACCTGTGCCGAAATCGTCCAGGCACAAACCGACCCCAAGCGCCTTGAGCTGACCCATGGTTTCAGCAGCCCGGGCAGGGTCGGGCATGATCATGCTTTCGGTGAGTTCAAGCTCCAGCATTTCCGGATCCAGGTGGGAGAGTTCCAGGGTTTTCCGGACCTGGTCGATCAAGTCGGTCTGGCGGAACTGCCGGGCGGAAAGGTTGACCGCCATCTGAAGCGGCGCCAAGCCTGCATCCTTCCACGCCTTGGCCTGAGCACAGGCCTCGCGCAGAACCCAGCAACCCAGGGGGACGATGAGCCCGGTCTCTTCCGCCAGGTGGATGAAAGCTCCAGGGGAAACGATTCCCCTCTCGGGATGCTGCCACCGAACCAGAGCCTCGCAGCCGATGATTCTGCCGGTCGCAAAATCGACCTTGGGTTGGTAGTGCAGAAAGAATTCCCCTCGTTCCAGGGCGAGTCGGAGATCTGCTTCCAACTTCAGGGTTCCCTGAACCCGCAGGTTCATCTCCGGGGCGAAAAAGCAGAACGTGTCCCCGCCCTCTTCCTTGGCCCGGTACATGGCAATGTCGGCTTTACAGATAAGGGCATCCACATCCTCGCCGTCTTTGGGGAAAAGACTGATGCCCATGCTTGTCGTGACCCGCAGGTCATGACCGGCCAGAGGAAAAGGCATGGCCAGACAGTCCCGGATCCGTTTGGCCATCAGCCCGGCATCACCCAGTTCGGCTATGTCCGCCAGGGCAATCACGAACTCGTCTCCGCCCAGACGGCTGACCGTGTCTCCGGGGCGGACACAATTGCCCAGCCGCTCGGCGACCATCCCCAGCAATTGGTCGCCGTAGCTGTGACCCAGGCTGTCGTTGACGACCTTGAACCTGTCGAGGTCGAGAAGCAGGACGGCCACAAACCTTTTTGCGCGACCGGCATAGACGAGGCCTTGTCCGAGCCGGTCCGTCAGAAGGTGGCGATTGGCCAGGCCCGTCAGGGGGTCGTGGTTTGCCTGGTGTTCGAGCTTCTCTTCGTAAAGCTTGCGGTCGGTGATGTCGTCGATGACCGCGACGATATGGGTAATCTTGCCTTGATCTTTCCGCACCGGCGCCAACGATAATTTGGCCCAGAAGAGACTGCCGTCCTTGCGGTGGCTGCGAATTTCCGCTTCGGCCTTTTCGTGTCGGCGCAGCGATGCCGCCAAATCGACCAGACCCTTTTGTTCCGAATCCTTTCCCAGGATTGAGGCAGGTTTCCGTCCCAGGACCTCCGCTGCCGGGAATCCGGAGATGCGCTCGAAGGCCGGGTTGACGTAAAGGATCGGCAGGGAAGGGGAAGCGGCGTCGAAGATGACGATGGCATTGCTGCTGGCCTCCATGGCCCTGTTGCGCAGAAGAATTTCGGCTTCGGCCCTTTTGCGGGGAGTGATGTCCTGGATCGTGCCGGCCATGCGCAGCGGCTGACCGTCGTCTCCGTATTCCACCTCGCCCAGACCAAGCACCCAGCGCTCCTCGCCGTCAATGGGGCGGATGATACGGTATTCGATGTCGAAATGCCGGTGTTTCGTAATACAGGTTTCCAGATAGGAGAGCATTTCGGCCCGACTTTCCGGATGAGTGAGCTGTGCCCACCCCTCCGCGGTCCGTTTGAAATCGGCGCCGATGCCGAAAATCCGGTCCAGCATCTCCGAACTGCTCCAGGCGTCGGCCGAGATGTCGTAAATGTAGCTTCCGATGCGGGCCGCCTCCTGAGCTTCCCGAAGAGCACTTTCCTTTTCCCTCAGCGCATGCTGCACCCGGTTGCGAACCGTGACGTCATGACCGTAAAAATTGACGTAACAGCGTTCGGCGATCGGTACGAGCATGAAGGCCAAATCGCTGCCACCACACTGGAGTTCAAGTTCGCGTTTCGCTCCGCTCTGAAGGGCAAGGGTCACTTCCATGCGTGCCGATTCCGGCACCTGCCGCCCTTCCGAAACCTTCCAGTGCTCCAGCAGTTCCGATGCTGCCCGGTTGGCGTAAAGCAACTTCCCGTCATCGGCAATACGGAGGACGGGAGAGGGGTTTTCTTCAGGAAACAGGGCCACGTAACGGATTTGCTCCTCGGTCCGCTTGCGTTCAGTGATGTCGACAAGGGTAACGACGATGCCGTCGATGTTTCCCTCGCTGGTCCGGTAGGGAAGGACCCGCATCAGGTAGTGACCCCGGCCTTCAAGGTCCACTTCCCGCTGGTTCGGACTCCAGGTTTCCATCACCTCGGCTGCTTCCCTGGCAAACTCGGCCCGGTTGATGACCCCTGCCATGGGGCGGAAAGAACGACCGATGTCGGCAGGTATCAGGTCGAAAATCCTGGCCATGGCCGGAGAGAAGCGCTTGATGGTGAGTTGCGGGTCGAGGAAGATGGTGGCGATTTCCGAACTGGCGAAGAGGTTCTCCATGTCGTTGTTGGTTCGGTCGAGTTCCTCGATTTTTCTCTGCAGTTCGGAATTGATGGTGGCCAGTTCTTCGTTGAAGGCCTGCAATTCCTCCTTGGAAGTTTACAATTCCTCGTTGGTCGACTGCAGCTCTTCGTTGGTTGACTGGAACTCCTCGTTGAGCGCGATGACTTCCTCATTGGTGGCCATAACCCCTTCATTCGAGGTTTCGAGCTGTTCGATGGTGGCCTGGAGCTGCTCTCGTGTAAAGTGAAGCTGTTCCTCGAGGTGACGGACCAGCTTGTCTTTGGAGGACCCGTCTCCGGAAATGGTTCCCTCCGCAGTCGCTTCCGCGGCAGCGGCCGGCAGCGGCTCGAAAACGACCATGGCCAGATGTCTTGTGGCGGGGGAGGTTGAGAGGGGCTCGACCAGCAGATTGAATGCCCCCGCTTCTTCGTCGCCTGGGCTCAAATCCCGGAACAGGACCGGCTTCTGCCCGGAAAACGCTTTTTGAATCGCGGCCCGCAGAAGGGGACGCAGTTCGACCCGAACCATTTTCAGTATGTCCCGGGTCGGCTCCCCGGGCGGCAGTTTGAGAAAAGGGCTGGTTTTGCCGGAGACATAGGTCACTTCATATCTGTCGTTAACGAGAACGCAGGGAGGTGAGTAGCGCTCCAGCAGGAGCTTCTCGACCGCAGCGCCGGGCTCGAGTTCCCCTTTTGCGGCCGGAAGAGAGAGGCGGGATCTGGTTGAAAGTTGAGACATGGACGCAGCGAAATGGACAAAGGTGTTCGGGCGGTATCCCGCTTCCAGACGCTGGAAGATCTTCCACTTGTTATTCAAGGGGGTAAACAGATCGGAGTGTTTGCCCACTGTTTCAGCGCTGCCGAGGAAGAGGTAACCTCCTGGCTTGAGGGTCTGATGGAACAGGGCAATGAGCCGGTTCTGCATATCGGGGTTGAGGTAGATGAGGATATTGCGGCAGACGACCAGGTCGAGGCGGGAAAAGGGCGGATCCTTGAGAAGGTTGTGATGCGCGAAAACGATCATTTCGCGCAGGGATTTCTCCACTCGAAAATGGCCGTCCTGTTCCATGAAAAAGGCCTTGAGTCGTTTTTCATCGATGGAGACTGTTTGCTCTCTGGAATAACAGCCGGAGCGGGCCCGGACGATTGCGTGTTCATCCAGGTCGGTAGCAAAGAGCAGTACGCGGTTAGGCAGTATTTTCTCTTCCAGAAATTCCCTGAACAGGATGGCGGTGGAGTAAGCCTCCTCTCCCGTGGCACAGCCGGCGTTCCAGATGCGGACGGGATCCTCCGGATTCCGTCGGTCGAGCAGACGTGCAATGACCTCCTTCCCGAGGGCGGCGAAGGCCTTGGAGTCGCGGAAAAAGCTTGTGACACCGATGAGGATGTCGCTGCAGAGCTCGGGAGCCTCCACGGGGTTCTTCTTCAATAAAGAGACGTAGCGCTCAAGGTCGTGGACGTCGTTTGCTGCCATGCGGCGCTGGATCCGTCGATAAAGAGTGTTTTCCTTGTACGAGCGGATGTCCTGACCGGTTTTTTCTTTTACAATCTCGAATATGGCCTGAAGTTTTTTATTCTCGCTTCCTGCCTCCCGACACCCTTCTGGAAGGTCCTTCCCCTCTGAGTTCATTTTCCCCTCGCTGTCCTTCATAGGTCCAATCCTTACTCTTCTTCATTGGAAAAGCGCCAATCTACCGTTTCATAATGGGACGGAGAGGACAGGATTGCAAGCCGTCAGTTCATACGCTGTTCGTATTGATCCATCAGGCGGACCCTGAGGTCTCGAAGAGCCTCGGTCATGGAGACCTTGTAGATATGGGGGTTATACAGTCGGAGAGAACCGTCGGGAAGTCTCTTGAGCTGGTCGACGCAATGGTCGGCCATATCATCGAGGGTGGGTGGCGGGGCGAGGATTTCGCCCCCTTCCAGGACTACCCGGCGAACCTCCTGGAAGGTCACCCCCTCGGGAATTTTTTTGTGGCGAGCCGGGTTGGTGGGGTCGAACACCGTGTCGCCCGATTTCGGGTTTTCGCTCTCAAGGGCGAGAATGTCCATCAGGAAGCGGCCCTGGTCGCTCACCACGCGCAGCAGACGCTTGCGGTCGGGCAGGGTCGCCTTGGCGATGTCGCTGGTCACCTTCAGTTTGGGCTGGTCGTCGAAGCGAACCAGCTTGTAGACCCCGCCGAGGGCCCCGCCGCCTTCACCGCCGCAGGTGGCCAGTTTGGTCCCCACGCCGTAGATGTCGATTTTACCGCCCTCGCTGCGGATGGACTGAATCAGGTATTCATCCAGTTCGTTGGAGGCGACGATCCGGACCCCTGGAAATCCGGCCTCGTCCAGCATGCGCCGGGTTTCCCGGCTCAGGTAGGCCAGGTCGCCCGAATCGAGGCGCACCCCGATCATCTCGTATCCCTTGCGGCGAAGCTCCTTAGCCACGGTGATGGCGTTGGGAATGCCGCTCTTCAGAGTATCGTAGGTGTCCACCAGCAGGATGCAGCTGTCAGGAAAACACTCGGCGTAGGCCCGGAAGGCACTCAATTCGTCGGGGAAGGCCATGATCCAGCTGTGGGCATGGGTGCCTTTGACCGGGATGTCGAAAACCTGTCCGGCCCAGACGTTGCTGGTGCTGCGGACCCCTCCGATGTAGGCGGCGCGGGCGTCGCTCAGTCCGCCGTCGGGACCCTGGGCGCGGCGCAGACCGAACTCCACCACTTCTCCATCTCCCGCCGTCACCGTAATCCGGGCGGCTTTGGTGGCCGACGAGGGTCTGAAAGTTGATGATATTCAGCAGGGCCGTTTCGACGAACTGGGCCTCGGCCAGGGGACCTTCCACGGTCAGAAGGGGCTCGTTGGGGAAGACCACCGTCCCCTCCGAAGGGGCGGTGACTCTGCCGCGGAAGCGGAAACTTTTGAGGAAATCTAGGAACTTCGGGCTGGAAGATAGCCAGACCTTCGAGATAGGCCAGATCTTCATCGGTAAAACGCAGATTCGGCCAGGTAGGCCAGGGCCGGCTCAAGGCCGGCGAAGACCGCGTAGCTTCCGTTGAAGGGCGCGGTGCGGAAAAAGAGGTCGAAAACGGCCGGTTTCTCATGCATCCCCTCCTTGAAGTATCCGGCCAGCATGGTCAGCTCGTAGAGGTCGGTGAGGAGGGCGGAATAACCGAATTTCGTCATGTTGCCTCCATAGGCGTTGGGGCGCTCTTCCATTATAGCAAGGAGATTAAATCTAAAAAAGCATTTGCTCCACGAAGAACACGAAGTTTCACGAAGAAATTCGGTGGATTAGGGGAACTGTAATGGACTTCAAAGCGGCAAATCGATGAGTCTTTCAAACCGTTTGATTTTTTTGGTGTTTCTTCTTGTCCTTCGTGGATAACAGGGGTTTTGGGTTAAATGGGCGTCGGGGAAAGTCGGGCGAATCAAAGACTGGAAAGCGCCGCCTCGATGCCCTCCAGCCCTTCCCGTGCGCCCCGGGAAAGAGAGAGGTGGGGCGCGGGAATCTGCGCCTCCCGGGGATTGATGCGGATGATGGTGGCTGCGTGGGTGTGGCCCAGACGCTCGCTCAGGAAGCGGATGGTGGGAATGGCCGTTCCGGCGCCTATCTCCACCACTGCCATGGGGTCGCCGAGATGGCGCTGGAGAAAGAGTTCGAAACGGTCCTCCTGGGCACGGCTGCGGTCGCTGATCCAGGAGTAGTCGCCGAACATGAGGATGTTGGGCCGGGCCACCCCGCCGCAGTGGGGGCACCGCGGAATGCGCCGGGCGCGCATGGTTTCGAAGTCGACGGGGATTTCCTCCCGGTTGTCCCAGATGGCCGGACAGCAGGGCTTGAGGCACTGCAGGTGGTGGATGGAGCCGTGGACTTCGACGATGCGGTCATCGGGAAATCCAGCCTTCTGAAACTGACCGTCGACATTGGAGGTGACGCTGAATTGGTCGAGCCCGTAACGCTCCAACCATCGGCGCAGCAGGCCAAACCCAGGGTGAGGGACTGTCGCCCGGTAGAGGTTAGTGCGATGGCCGTAGAAACCCCACCCGAAGGCGGGGTCCCGCTCGAAATGGGCCGGGTTGGCGGCCTGGACGAAATTGAGGCCGAGCCGCCGGTACATGGGGTAGGCTTTCCAGAAGCCGTGATCGCCGCGAAAGTCGGGAAGCCCCGAGTCGACGCCCATTCCCGCACCCGCGGTGATGACCAGGGCTCTGCCCCGATGATGGCTTCGGCGGCTTGTCGGAATTTTTCACTGAGATCCACGGTTTACTCTCCGGAACGGAGGTAAAGGGCCCGAGGAACGGGGCCCAGGGTAGAACAGCTTCTTAGGCTTTTCTCTTCCTGGGCCTATAACCTTTGGCCTCGTAACCAGTGCCTTCCTATTTTATCCCGACCCTGACGGGTTGCGGCTTGAGTACACGGACGAGCTCCTTGGGGTCGATGCCGACGAGATAGCCCCGCTTACCGCCGTTGACGTAGATGCGGGGGAGCGCCAGGATCGTTTCCTCCATGTAGACCGGCATCTCCTTGCGGGTCCCGAAGGGGGAGGTGCCCCCCACCTGATAGCCCGAATGCCGGTCGGCCGTTTCGGGGGTGCAGGGAGAGACGCTCTTGACGCCGATGCCCCGGGCCAGTTCCCTGGTGGATACCTGCAGGTCGCCGTGCATCAGGACGACAAGGGGTTTTTCTCCTCGTCCTCCATGATCAGGGTCTTGACCACGCTGTGTTCGTCCACCCCGAGTTCCCGGGCGGAGACGGCCGTTCCCCCTTTGTCCTCGTAGGCGTAAAGGTGGTTCGAGAAATCGACTCTGGTGCCGGCGCAGGACGCGGACGGCGGGGGTCACGGGAAATTTTTCCTTGGCCATGGAATCTTCCTGGTCCTAAGCTCGTCAGGTTGTTAGCTCGTGAGTCTCATGAGCTACGAGCTATGCTTCAGCCCTGAAACCACGAAACGACCAGCATCCCCAGACTGTAGACGATGGCTGCCGTGCTGAGAACGCCCAGGACCTTGAACAGGGGGTCGGTGTTTCTCAGCAGCCGTCCCCGGATGGGGAGCACCAGCCCGAAGGCGAGGCCGCCGAGGGCGCCGCCGAGGTGTCCGGCGTTGTCGGCCCCGACCAGCAGGCCGAAGACGAAGGCGAAGACCGCCCACTGGAACATGAAGTTGCGGCGCTGGATGGCGATGGCGTCGCCCATGCGGTGGTAGTAGGCGATGGCGAATCCGATAAGGCCCATCAGGGATCCGGAAGCCCCCACAACCAGCACGTAGGGGTGCCAGAGAAGGCCCGCAAAAGTGGCGGTGAGGGCCGTGAAGGTGTAGAGGAAGATGTAGCGGGATTTGCCGATTTCGAATTCGACCAGGGGTCCCACCTGGTAGAGGACCACCATGTTGAAGCCGATGTGGATGATTCCCCCGTGGGTGAAAGCGTAGCTGAGGCAGCGCCACCACTGCCCGTCCTGCAGGACGAGAGGCCAGAACTGTCCTCCGGCCTGGAGCAGCAGTTTGCCGTCGGGGTTGAGAAGGGGACTGAAGCCCCGTCCGCTCGCCACTCCCTGGAGCACCATGATGGTGAAAAAAATGAGGTTGACCAGGATCGAACGTCCTGGTCACGGAAAAGCCGTCTCCCACGCTGCCGCCGTGTAACAACCCCCTGAAGGAGCGCTTCCAGCGGTTGATCCTCCATTGCCATCGCAGCCCGTTCATGCCGAGGCCGTCAAAAAAGCGTTGCCAGTCCAATTTGCAGGTTCTCCCGGGTTTGAAAGGAATGTTCCGAATGAAAACAAGTCTAACATGCCGGGATATTTAATCTAAGAAAAATTCTTTCTGGAAATCCGCCTTACCCAGGATGGCCAGGTGCATATACCCAGGAAATTCTTTTTTGGGCGGTGCGTGAGGTGTGCGGGAAGGCTGGGCAGCCCCCCCGCATACCTCCGGGGCAACTACCAGGAGGGGGCGATGCATTCCCGTTTCACGAAGTCCCTGACTTCATCCATATCCTTCATTGTCAGGTCCAAAAACTGGATCCCCATTCCCGAGGGAAGCTGCGGCTTTCGGCTTCGGTCCGTCGGGTTCACCCAGGCGACCCGGCCCTTGCAGCGAATAATGGCGGCGCTGTCGGGCAGGAAGAATTCAAGATTGAGGGGCGTCTCGGCGGGCAGGGGGGTTCCTGTTTCCAGGAAGAGGCCTCCGGTGCTCAGGTTCACCGAGTAGCTTGTCAGCAGTTCATGGCTCTGCCCGAAGTGAACCCGCAGCCGGGCCTCGACTCTGGGCGCGGCACGCTCGATGACCCCCTGGTACCTGCGGACCGTTGCGGCCAGCAGATGGGGATTCAGAGGCTTGCTCAAAATATGGTCGGCTCCGGCCTTCTGGCAGCGTTTCAGGTCTTCGACCAGTCTTTTTTCAACGATCATCGTGACGGGAATGGAGCTGAGGTCGGGATTGTTCTTGATGCGCCGGCAGCATTCGTCGCCGTTCATTTCTTCCATCCTGAGGTCGAGAAAGACGAGCTCGGGTCGGTAATGGTCAACCATGGCATAGGCCTCCTTACCGGAGCCCGTCGAGAGCAGGTCGAGATCATCCCTTCGGAGAAACGTTCTTTTGAGCTCGAGGAAGAGCTCGAGGTCGTTGGGTAGAAGGATTTTTTTTCTGCTCATGGCATTTTCTCCCGGGCCGGCGCTGGTTCGAAAATGTAGTTTTCCCATTGCGTTGCCTCCATTCCCTATCCCTGATTGTTGGGAGTCGCCAGAAAGGCGCGGATTTCTCCGCTGTCTAACATCAGCCAGCCGACGATCTGGCCCTGATCGTTCAGGTCCATTGCTTCGGCATAGTCAGCGCCGAAATTGCCCAGGGAGGTCGCGTCGCCGTCCTGCCAGAGCAGGAAGCGGTCCCCGTCGACGCCCGAGGACTTGATGAGAATCTGGCCCTTGGCGTTGATGGCGACGGCGGAGCTGCTGTCGCCGCCGAAAGTCCCGAGGTCGCGCATGTGGCCCTGCTCCCAGAGAAAGGCATGGTAGGCGCCGCCCGCTACCTGGGATGCTCCGACGATCAGGCCTGCGGCATTGATGCCTTTGACCTGGGTGCTGCCGCCGCCAAGGGTTCCCACGTCGGTGACGGCGCCGTTTTCCCACAGAAGTGCGTGGAAGCTCCCCTGCAGGACCTGCTTGATGATGATCTGGCCGGAATCGTTCATCGCCACCGCATAGCCGTTGATATCGGGGGCGATGGATTCCATCTGGCCGTCTTCGATAAAGGCGTATTCCCTGGAAGTCGTCCGTCTGCCGGCGACCCGGCCCCGGTTGTCCACGGCCAGAGCCTTGCTGGAGCCCTCAAGGGTATTGACCCTGAAAAGGCCCTTGTCGAAGAAGAAGGCCTCCGGTCCGTCGGCCTGCTCCAGCCAGCCGACGACCTGTCCCCGGTCGTTGATGTCGGCGGCCTGAGCCGAATCCGCGAGGACGGTCATCCGGCCCCCCTCCCAGATGAAGGCATTGGTTGCTCCTCCCTCGCCGAGGTAGTTGCCCACCACCTGGCCGGCATTGTTGAGGGCGACGGCATAGCTGTCCCCGCCCAGGGTGCCGAGTACCGTGACCTCATAGGGGGAGGTCGCCTGACCCTCTGGCGTCGAGGGGGTGAGATCCCCGACAGGCTTCCCGTGACATCCGACCCTGAGCCATTGCTACCCCCGCCTCCCCCGCCTCCGCCGCATCCCCCGGAGATTAAAGCTGCAAACAGGAACAATGTCGATGCCAGCGAAGTGATCGGTTTCATGGTTTCCTCCTTTGGACCCCGAAGATTCAGGTTTTGTCCATTGGAATTGCCACAGCCGTGCCAAGGCCTTAAGGTGCTGAAAATGTAGAAGAAATAAGATGGGAAAGGGAGGAATTTAAAATTTTAAGCCATTATTTTGACTTTTTTCTCTACCAAGGCCCGGGCTCGGTGACTCAGAACCCTCATGGAAGGTGAAGCTGCAACTAATAGGCTGGGAAATAAAAGGAAAACAGAGTGTCAGGATTTCGACTTTGTTATTTTGGAGGCGGAATTTGTTAGAGGCTGTGCGGGAAGGAGTCGGGAGAAGTTCGGAAGGAGAGGGCGAAGGGAAGTCAGTCGGCCTGGAGACCCTTTTTCTTTATCTTCTCGAGAAGGGTGGTCCTTTTGAGGTTGAGGATTCGGGCCGCCTCCTTTTTGTTGCCGTTGGTGACATGCAGGGCCTGAAGAATAAGGCGGTTTTCGAATTCGCTGACCAGGGTGTTGAAATCGGCCCCGGAAGGGATCGAGAGAGATTTCGGACGCAGAGGAAACCTCAGGCAGGGAGACTGAAGCGTCCTGGCGGGAGGAATATTTTTCCGGAAGATCGGCCAGCCGGACAGTTGTGCCGCCGTGGAGAACGACCATCTGCTGCACCAGGTTCTCCAGTTCCCGGACGTTTCCGGGCCAGGGATAATCGACCAGGGCGGCAATTGCAGCCGGCTCGAACCCCTCTAGACGGAGGTTCCGGTTGCGGTTGTAGATCTGGATGAATTTTTCGATCAGCAGGGGAATATCTTCCTTGCGTTCGCGAAGGGGAGGGATTGTTATGGGAACGACGCTCAGCCGGTAGAAGAGGTCCTCCCGGAAGGCTCCTTCCTTTATCAGTTGTTCGAGGTTTCGATGGGTGGCGGCAATCACCCGGGCGTCGACGGGCACCGGTTTCACCTGGCCGACGGGCTCGAATTCCTTTTCCTGCAGGACCCGAAGCAGCTTGGCCTGCAGATTTTGTTTCATGTCCCCGATTTCGTCGAGAAAAAGGGTTCCCCGGTCGGCAAACTGGATCCGGCCCATCTTGTTCTGGGTGGCTCCGGTGAAGGACCCCTTGACATGCCCGAAAAGTTCACTCTCGAGAAGTTCGTCGGGAATGGCGGCACAATTGACGGGAACGAAGTTTTTCCCTTTTCGGGAGCTGTAGGCGTGGATGGCCCGCGCCACCAGCTCCTTCCCGGTGCCGCTCTCGCCCTGGATCAGGACGGTGCTGATCCCGTCATCGGCGACCTTTTCGATGAGGCTGAACAGGACCCGCATCTTCGTGGAATTGCCGATGATGCCGTGAAAACCGTCGCTCTTCCTGACTTTCGCCCCTCTTTTTTCCCGGTGAATCAGAAGGTCGTAATAATAGAGCGCCCGGGCGACGGCGATGACCCCTTCGCGTTCGTCGAAGGGATAATTCAGGTAGAAAAAGGCCCCGGAATTCAAGGCCTCCACCGCGGCCTCACGGTCCCCAAGCGGAACGCTGAGAATGGTGACCACCTGGGGATTGATCCGGAAGGCCTCCTTGAGCAGGTCGATGCCGGAGCCCTTTCCGGGAAGAATGCCGCAGACAAGGACGCAGATATCCTCACGGGTCAGAATTTCGACGGCCTCGGCAGCGGTCCCCGCCTCGAAAACCACACAGCCGATTTCCTTTCGGAGCATGAAGGCCAGGCGCTCCCTGCCGGCATGGTCGCCATCGGCCAGGATGACGCTGCGCAAAGGGTCGGTCTGGGTTCTCTTTTTCAGGTTCGACGATGCCATTAGGGGGGTCCGTCACGAAAAGGGCTATATTTCTGACTATTTGCGTTCGAAATGTTGGCGATTATATACCAGGAAGGAAAAAAAGCCAAAAATTTGCTGCCAATTTTTTGTCCCGGAGATGGTTTTTTGAAGAGATAGGGGCGACGATTGTCATGGCCTGGGACGAACACAAGGTTGGCCCCTACCGCCCCGAGAGAAAACGGCTCAGGCGCAGCAGCAGTCCCTGCCGGGTCAGCAGTGCGCCCTGGGGGCAGAGCTCCTGGCAGCAGAAGCATCGGATGCAGCGGTCATAATCAATCTGCAGGCGCTCCCCCTCGATGCGCATGGCCTGCGGCGGGCAGCTTTCCACGCAGATGCCGCACCGCCTGCAGAGGGACATGTCGGCGACGGGCCGGGCGGAAATCGCTTTTCTGAGGGGGTTTTTCACAAAGGCGGGAAGGCCGAAACTGACGTCGGTCACCTTGGCCGGGCGGAAGGAGGCGGGACGCAGGTTCTCCAGGGCTTCCCCAACCAGTTCCACCTCTTGTGGGCGGCTCCCGGGCAGAGCGCTCTTCCGTGCCAGCTTCTGGGTCCAGACCGCCTCGGGCGACATGCCCACCAGCTCGATGGCCACGGTGTCGACGGCCAGAGGCGAGGCGCCGGCGAGAAGCGCTCCGATATGCACGGGGTCGCCGCTTCCGGGGCCGTCCCCCTCCATGCCGGTGACGGCGTCGACGATGGTCAGGGCCGGGCGGATGCGCTCCGCCAGCTCCAGCAGCATCAGCGCGAAAAAGGCCTTGTCCGTTCCCGCCTGAAGGTGGAGGCGGGGCTTGCGCATTCCCACCACCGCCCCGAAAAGGTTCTTGACGGCGCAGGTCAGGCCCATCATCTGGTGGGTCTTGAGCTTGGGGAGGTTGATGACCACCTCGGCATCGAGGATGTCCCGGGCGATCTCCAGCTCATGAAAGGTGCCGCTTCCCGTGTGCACCGGGACCGATTCCTGAAAGGGCGCAAAAGCGGCCCCCATTTCCTCGACCACCGCCAGAATTCCGCAGCGGGCGGCCACCTGCTGCGGACTGCCCACCCCCGGGGAGTCGCCCACGGAAACGATTCCTCCGCACCGCTGGACCTCCCGGATGACGGCCCGGACCACCTCTGGGTGGGTGGTGACCGCCTTGTCCGGGCTTTTCCCCTGGAGCATGTTCGGTTTGAGCAGGACCTTCTGCCCGGGGCGGACAAAGGCCTTCATCCCCCCGAGGGGGGACAGCAGGCCGGACAGTCCGTCCTCCACGGCCTGACGGGCATAATCCGGGACCGCCCGGAGAGACACCCTCTGTTTCATCGGCCCACCACCTGCACCAGGAGCCTGCGCCGGCGCGGTCCGTCGAATTCACAGAAATAGATTCCCTGCCAGGTCCCGAGGACGGGCTCCCCGTTGCTGATGAGAAGGGTTTCGCTGGCGCCCACCAGGGTGCTCTTGATGTGGGCGGCGCTGTTTCCCTCCCCATGCCGGTAGCCGTCGTCAAAGGGCACGATTTTGTTCAGTTCCATGACCATGTCCCGGACCACGTCGGGGTCGGCGTTCTCGTTGATGGTCACCGCGGCGGTGGTGTGGGGGACGAAGACCACGACCAGGCCTTCCTCCACTCCGGAGTCTCTGACGCGGCGGCGCACCTCGGCGGTCACATCGATCATCTCCACCCGTTTTTCGCTGCGGACTTCGATCTCGGCATTCCTCTTCTCCTTTGAAACTTACCATTTTTTATGATTTTTTAGATGTGTATAGATTCTGAGCGCGGCGGATTGGTTGTGACGGTTGTCGCTCCGGGTAATTAGCCGCGATGAAAATCTATCAAATTTTATGTTTGAAACCATAATCAGTTCGCTCCCCGCAACTTGCTGCGCAAGGAGGCAGGAGCTCGGAAGCAGGAGATGAAAGATAATCTGCCACTGGATTTTCGCTGCCTGGATTCCTGTATATCCACTCACTCCTCAGGGCCTTGAGCTCAGCGCCTCCGCCACCGCGTCCAGCGCCCGGCGAGAGAAGAGCAGGGCGACATGCCCCAGGCCGTCGAGTTCGACGTTGCGCGCCCTCTTCGAGACGGGCGCTGGCGTAAGGCTGGACCATGTTGTCATGGCGGCTGAAAATGGCCGTTGCACTGGACTCCAGGAGGGAAATCGGCCACCGCGAGCCGTTTCAGGAAGTCGGAGCCGGGCATCAGGAGACGCCCCAGGGGGGAGAGAGCAAAGGGGGCGAGTTTGGAGCCGCCGTTCGGAGCGCCGAGCAGGATGCAGCGGTCGACCTTGCGGTCCCCTCCGCGAAGCTGGATGTAATTGCGGGCGATGATGCCGCCCATGGAATGCCCCACCAGGTGGACCTGCTCGATCCCCCTGGAGTGGCGCAGCTCATCGACCTTCTTGGCCACCCTTTCGGTCAGGGATTCGATGTCCTTCCAGGGAGGCAGGTTCAGGGCGTAGCAGGTCTTCGAATCCCCGTCTTCGCAGGCGATGCCGGGCCCAGAACCAGCAGGCGCGGTTTTGGAAAAGTCCGTGCAGAAGGATGACGGGGGTGTCGCCGCCTGATGCCGCAGCCTTCTCCCCGGGGGGGAACCATCCCAGGGGATGGAGCAGGACGGTCACGAGGAGGAAAAACACCTCCGATGACGATCAGCCGCGCCGCCAGCCACAGGTTCGCCGGGGTGAAACGTCCCTCCAGAAGTCTCGGGTCGGCGTTGGCGAATTCGTACCAGACGATGGCGTAGCTGAACACGACCACCAGCGCGATGATCCCCAGAACCAGGGCGAGGATCGACCAGACAATGACCATTGCATTCCTCCGGGTCAATTCAACAAGCAAATTCGGTTTAAATTTATAACATCCCCCCGGATGGAAGTATATGCTATATATGCCATATTTGCAGGAGGACACCATGGAAGAGCTCATCGTCCGCTTCGGAAAACATCTCTCGGTGGAACGCAACCTCTCCGAGCACACCCTTCGCGCCTACCTTCAGGACCTGGAGGCCTTCCGGGTATTCCTGCAGGAGGACCTGAAATGGGAAGGGGAGGGCCTGGTCGGTCGGGTCGACAACCTCGTGCTGCGCCGCTACCTGGCGCTGCTGCACAAGAAAAACCGCAAATCGACCATCGGCCGGAAGCTGGCGGCCCTGCGGACCTTCTTCCGCTTTCTCGTTCGGGAGGGAATTGTCGACCACAATCCCGGGGACCTTGTGGCGACCCCCCGGCAGGAGAAGTACCTGCCCAAGACCCTTTCCGTCGATGAGGCCTACGCCCTGATGGAAAACGGCCGCGGTCCGGACCTCCTGGCCCTGCGCGACCGGGCCATCGTCGAAACTCTTCTATTCCTGCGGCTTACGTGTCGGCGAACTGACTTCGCTGAACGTGGGCGGCGTCGACCTTCGCGCAGCCGTGGTTCGGGTGGTGGGCAAAGGGCGAAAGGAGCGGCTCGTTCCCGTCGGGCGCAAGGCCCGGGAGGCCCTGAACGCATATCTCGACGCCCGCGGCAACCCGGGAGACGAAGAGGCGCTCTTTCTCAACCACCGCGGAGGCAGGCTGACGCCCCGCAGCGTCGAGCGCAATCTGAAAAGGCAGCTTCTCCAGGCCGGAATCCTCAAGGATGCCACCCCCCATGCCCTGCGCCATTCCTTCGCCACCCATCTTCTGGACGGGGGCGCCGACCTGCGCGCCATCCAGGAGCTTCTCGGCCACGCCTCCCTCTCCACCACCCAGAAGTACACCCAGGTCAGCGTCGACCACCTGATGAACGTCTACGACAAGGCCCACCCGCGCAGCCGCAAGAAAAAATGACCTGAAACCGTGAGGGGTGAGGGGTGAGGGGAAAGAATTCGGATGGATATCAAAAAATAACCAAAAAAGTCATTAATTGCTTGACAGCCTCCGGGCCAGTCGGTAAACTTTTCCCGTAAATTTCTTTGTCTGCAACGGATACCGTCCCCGAAAGGAGTCTGTCAATGAGTGTTCTTGTTGGAAAGAAAGCCCCCGAGTTCAAGGCCGCCGCGGTCATGCCCGACGGGTCGATCAAGGACGATTTCGCTCTCGCCGACTATCATGGCAAGTACGTCGTCCTCTTCTTCTATCCCCTCGATTTCACCTTCGTCTGCCCCACCGAGCTCATCGCCTTCAGCCGCCGGATCAAGGAGTTCGAGGAGCGCGGCGTGCAGGTCATCGGCTGCTCCATCGATTCCCAGTTCACCCACGTCGCCTGGCGCAACACCCCCGTCGAGGAGGGCGGGATCGGCGCGATCCACTATCCGCTGGTCGCCGACGTCAAGCACGAGATCTGCCGCGCCTACGACGTCGAGTTCGGCGATGCCGGGGTGGCCTATCGCGGCGCCTTCCTGATCGACAAGGAGGGCATCGTCCGCCACCAGGTGGTCAACGACCTGCCGCTGGGACGCAACGTCGACGAGATGCTGCGCATGGTCGATGCCCTGCAGTTCACCGAGAAGTATGGCGAGGTCTGCCCCGCCGGCTGGAACAAGGGCGAGGAGGGGATGAAGCCTAGCCGCGAAGGGGTGGCGAGCTATCTCTCGAAGAAGGCCGGGAAGTCTTTAAACCGACCCGCTCCATGGACAAAAAAGGCGGCGCTCCCTTCGGGGGGCGTCGCCTTTTTTTGTGGGGCCCGGCATGCTGCGCCCGATGGTGGCAGCGCAGGCGGTCTGACAGACAGGGCCGCTGCGCCCCTAAAAGGGACAATCCCGAAGGCTGCCCTTTACAGATTATTAAGATACTTCGCCGCGTCGCGGACGGAGTCCTGGTCGAACTTGACGCGGAATTTGACGAAGGGGCCCTGGGCGGTGTAGTCGGCGGCGGAGAAGTCCTGGTCCTTGAAGCCGGCGAAATTGTAGCCGAGGCTGATCCAGGCGTTCTGCACGACGTTGTAGCCGACCGAGGCGCCGCTGCTGTAATCGAATCTGTCGGCGCTCCAGGAATGGAGCGGCGCTGCCGTCAGGCCGATGTCCCAGCGCTTGGTCAGGTCGTAGCGCCCCTCGATGCCGATCAGGTCGGTGTAGCCGCTGTAGATCGTCGTCGTCGATGTTGTCCTGCACGTACTTGGCGCCGTACTGGAGGGAAATCTGGGTGCGCTGGTCGGGCTTGTAGTTGGCGTTGAGATTGTTGACCAGCCGCCAGGTGCTGAATCGAGGTCGACTCCGGCGGTTTTCTGCGAAGATATAATCGAGGCGGTCGAGGACGATCCAGTCGGGTGCGGACCGGGCGGTAGGCCAGGCCGAGGCGCAGGTCGCCGTCGGTCTTGGTGCCGCCGGCGGTCGAGCATCGGTGAGGATATAGCTGCGCCCGGGCCGACAGCCCCAGGCCCGGCCGGACTTCGCCGACGATGCCGCTGAACAGGCCCCATTTGTCCTCGCTGTCGGCGGTGCGGTATTCGAGCCGGTTGGCCCAGGCCCAATTCTCTTCCTTGTAGTTGGCGCCCAGCGGAGACGGCGGTGAAGTCTTCGGTGAAGCCCGAGGCCGACGGGACGTTGGTGTTGAAGGGGGTGTTGCCCGGATGCTTGAGGGTCTGGCTGCGGTCGAGGCTGCCGTCGAGGCTCAGGTGCTGGTCGATCTGCCAGGTCTGCTTCAGGCCGAGATTGGCGAAGATCCGGGCGCCGTTTTCATCGATATCCTGCTCCAGCGAGGAGCTGACCTCGCCGCCCTTCCAGGGGTGTGCGTCTTCAGCCCGACGCGGGTGCCCTGGGTGTCTTCCTTGTCGCCCCAGGTGAATTCCTGGTCGGCGAAGAGGGTCACCGCGCGGGTCAGCTGGTAGTCGGCGCCGAGGTCGAGCCGGGTGGGGAAGTCGGCGTTCGCGTTGTTGCCGGCCAGGGACTGGTCGTAGCTGGAGCGCAGGGTCAGGCGGTCGCCCAGGGTTTTCCAGCTGCCTCCCAGGGTCAGCTGGGTCGAGTGGTTGGTTCTGGCCGTCGCCGAGTTTGTCGCTGGCCTGGCGAAGGCCGAGCGAGGAGGCTGTAGCGCTCTTTCGGTGTAATTGACCGTCGCCTCGGCCACGTCCTGGATGCCGCCGGTCTCCAGGTTGTACTGGCGGTAGGCCTGGCCGGTCAGACCCCAGAGGTCGTCGAGTCTGCCAGTCGCCCGTCAGCCCGAATTTCCGGGTGCCGGTTTCGCTGCCGCTCTGCTGGCCCAGGCCGAAGCCCTGTCTGCTGTTCGCGGTAATAGACGTTGCCGGTCAGGCGGTTGGCGCGGTGGGTGATTTCGGCCAGCCAGGCGTTGCCGCTGTGGTCCTCCACGTCGGCAGGCGGTCTTGCTGGTGGCCGCCTCGGCGTGCACCTCGGTGCTGTCGGTGATTTTCCAGGTGGCGTCCAGGCCGTAGAGATTGCCGCTGCCGCCGGTCTGCCCTTCGTGGATGGCGGTGGCGCCGGCTTCCACCCGGTCGTCGACGGTCTTGACCGCGGCCCGGCCGCCGTAGGTGTAGGAGAGGTCCTGGCCGCCGTCGTCCGACTCGTAATCGACGACGATGTAGACCGGGTTGAAGTTCTCGTCCTTGCTCATGATCGGCTGCTTGAAGAAGAGGGCGCCGGTGTCGTAGTCGATGTCGTAGTCGACGAAGCGGGTCAGGGGCTGGGAGGAGAGGACGATTTCGCTGCGGAAGCGGTCGCGGACCTCGATGGTGATCTTGTCCGAGTTGACCACGATATTCTTGCGGGAGAGATGGTAGAGGCCCGAGGTGCCGTCGCCGCGGATTTCGTCCTTGACGAAGGCCTGGTTGGTGTCGGAGGCGAAGGCGTTGACGTCGAAATGGTCGGTGTGCATCTCCGTCTTGAGGCCGTTCAGGCTGCGGCTGTAGCGGGAGAGCTCGGTGACCGTCAGGCCGGTGTCGAAATCGCCGAACAGGGCGTAGAACTGGTCGCGTTCGATCTTCAGGTAGAGCTTGCGGGCGCTGGCGGCGTCGTAGGCCTGGTTGGTGGCGTCGCCGTAGAGGGTGTAGTAGGTGTTGGGGTCGATGGTGCTGGAAGAGGCTCTTGTCGCGCAGGTCCGGCTTGTCCGAGTCGTAGGCCATGGTCAGCAGCCACTTGCCCTGGATCCTGCCCCTTGGCGAAGAAGGCGACCCGGCCGTTTTCGTAGAGGTTCTCGTCGACGGCCGGCATCGGTGCTCTCCAGATGGCCGGAAACGGTATTGTAGCCGGCCGTCCCTTCGGCCAGGCCGACCAGGATCCAGTCGCGCAGGGCCGGCTTGACGTAGGTTTCCACCTTCACCGTCTTGTCGTTGTAACGCGAGGGTGGCCCGGTAGAGAGCCGCTGGCCTGGGTGGGCTCGAACCAGGCGAAGCCGTCGGCGTCGACCTGGACCTGGTTGGCCGTGGCGTCGGCTTCTGAGTTGGCTGTCGTACCCACCTCCAGGTCGGTCGGGTTGTCGCCCTCGGGCAGTTCGGTCTTGTCCTTCAAGGGGTGCAGGTTGCCGTCCAGGATATCAAGGCTGGCCGGGGCCTTGATGATCTCGCCGTTGACGTCGAGGAGCTGGAGCCGGACCCGGATCGGGGTCTTGCCGTCGGCGACGTTGGGGTTTTCCTCCGTCCGGCAGCACCCGGATCAGGGCGATCTCGCCGGTGCGGACGCACGTTGATCTTCTGGTCGAAACGGGCATTTCCGAAGGGGCCGAGACCCTTCAATTGCAGAAGGTGCTCGCCCTTGTCGCCGAAATCGATGCCGATGTAGCTGTAAAGGGTCTGGCCGGTTTTTTTGTCTTCCATCTTGAAGCCGATGCGCTCGGCCGGGATCTCTTTGCCGTCGAGGGTGAGGCGGGGTTCAAGCCGCGAATCGAGGCGGATGCGGATGCCGTTGATGCGGTTGGTGAGCCGGTTGCCGTCGGTCGGCGAGAGGAAGCCGCTTGCGGTCCTCCTCGGGATTCTTCGGCGTCTCGGTGGCTCGTTTATCTTCTCTGTCAGCCAGGTCTCGCCGGGGCGCAGGCCGGTGGTTGTAACCACTCTGGAGTCCGCTCTCGGTCAGCTCCGGTTCCAGGCGTGGGGTGAGGACGATTTTTTCCGCCTGCACCCGGACTTCGACCCGCCGGTTGCAGGGCGCGGCCGGCGGCGGTGGCGTTGCTGGCCACCGGGACCAGGTCGCGCCATCCCCTTGCAGGGTAATCTGCTCCGGCGGCAGGTGCAGGGCGTCGCCCAGGTAGCGGGCCACGCTGCTCGCCCGGGCTTCGGAAAGGGCGAAGTTGTCGGCGTAGATGTTGCGGCTGCGCGGGGCGATGCGCACGTTGTCGGTATGACCGGTGACGTTGATGCGTGAGGATATGGAGGCCTTTGAGCTTGCCGGCCAAGCCGGTCCAGTTCGCGCTTGTCGTCGCCGGAGAGTTCGGCGCCGAAGCTGGGGAAGTGGGGATGGAGCACGAATTCCGGCAGCGCGCCGCGTGTTCTCTCGATGTCGCGCCGGATGACGTTCTGCGCCGGCGGGGTTTTCTGGTCCTTCGCCTTGGGGCATCGAAGGTCAGAGGTCGCCGTCGGCGGCGAGTTCCGCGTTGCCGGCCTCGGGCCGGATTTTCACCCGGAACTGGACTTGGCTCGTTCCAGTCGCCGGGAACCTCGCCCAGGCGGTAGGTCAGGACTTGAGCCGTCGATCTCGGGGTCGGCCGTCGGCTTCATCCTGCAGCAGGCTGCTGCCCGGCAGGTAGTCGACGCCCGGGGGCAGGGTGACCGTCAGGCGCAGGTTGCGCAGGGGAACGGTGCCGCCGTGCAGCAGGATCCGGTAGGTCGCCCGTCATCTCTCCAGGGCGCTCTTCAGCTCGATGGCTCACTTCGCCCTTGGGTTCGGGCCGCGGGCCGACGTGGAAGTCGGCTCGCCACAGGCTGCCGCCCTGCAGGTCGACGAACTGGGAATAGGCGCGTCCGGCGAAGCGGCTGTTCTTCTCGCAGGGGACGACTTGGTACTGCGGGGGCAGGGAGTCGAGGTCGAGCTGGACCACGTGGGCTCCGGGGCGCACCCCTTCGAAATGGTAGCGGCCCTTCTCGTCGGTGATGACGTAGGTGCCGTCTTCCAGGTAGATGCGCACCCCCGGCAGGCCTTCTCCGCCTCGCCGCAGGCGCCGGTGATCACCCGGCCCATGATGAAGGTGCTGTTGCGGAAAAAGTCGTCGCGCACCGTGACCGTGGCGCTGGCCGGGTTGGAGACGACGCCGTGGTCGGCGGGGGCGGTGGCGGTGTTGATGGCCTTGCCGGGCCGGGCGCCGGCGGCCACTTCCGCCACGTAGCGGACCTCCGGCTTTCGCCCGCGGGGATGATCGCCGACGGTGAAGGTCAGAGTCCGGCCGTCGGCGGAGATCGCCGGGTCGGCGGCTTTCTCGCCGTCGAGTCTGGCCGACCCCGTGCGGTAGCGGAAGCCCGCGGGGCAGGCGATCGGTAATCTTCACGCCGGTGGCCGTTCCGGCGGCGGCCGAATTTTCCACCTGCAGACTGGTAGGGGATGAAATCGCCCACCCCGACCAGGTCCTTGCCGGCGGTTTTCTGCAGCCACAACCCGCCGGCTGGCCGGGTCGAGCGGCAGGTCGAGGCGGATGACCGGGCCGGGGTTGACGGTGAAGGTTTCGCCGCGGGAGCCGGGCTCGGCGATGGCGAAGGGGCCGCGACGGGAGATCCTGCAGGTCGGCGGTCGACACGGTCGAGGGGAAGGCATAGCCGGCCGGCGGCGTCGACCTCGAGCCGGTAATGGCCGGGCGGCACGATGGGGAACCGGTAACGCCCGGGCTGGAAATCGTAGACCTTGCCGCTGCCGTCGGTGGCGCTCGCGCCGGAAACGAGGGTGGCCGGGTAAGTGCTGACGCCGTCGTCGCCGTAGACCGTGGCCGGCTGGCCGGTGTCGGCGTCGATCAGGGTGACGGTGGCGCCGCTGACCGGCAGGCCCGGTGTGGCTGTCGAAGACCAGGCCGACGGGGTCGACCACCGCCGCCGTGGTCGCGGAATCGGTGCCGTCGTAAGACGTCGGTATAGGCCGCCTGGATGTTGTTGTCCGGCGGTGACCGGAAGGACGCCGACTGTAGGAGGAGGGCGAGCACTCCTCGGCCGACTGGATATAGCCGATGAAGACCCCGGTGTCGGGACCGGTCTCAGTCAGGCGCAGGACCTCCACGTCACCGAGTGGGGCTGTTGGTGAGGGTTACCAGAACGGTCTCGGCCATGGTGCGGTCGAGGTTCTGGTCGGGGTCCGTCACCCGCACGAAGACCGGTTCGCCGCCGTGGAACAGGCTGGCGGGAACAAGGGGCACGCGGTTGGCTCAGGTCGATGGGCGTGGTCGAGCCGGAAGGGACCGGGGCACGCCATGTCGGCAAAGGGCGCGGCCGGGTCGCTGCCGGTTCGGTAGGAATCCTGGAGCGACGTTGACTGGGGTGGCGCCGGCAACCTGAGGGGCGTACTTGAGAAATTCGATGGTGGAGGGTGTGCGGACTATGTACGTTATGGTGACCGAAGATTCCACCGGTGATTGACTCGCGCTGCTGAACGTCGCCCTGTTGATGATCAAATCGCCCTGCTGCGCCGCCCGGGCGAGAGCTGGAAGGACTGCGAACAGCAGGGCGAGGGCAAGCAGCGCCCCGGGGATAGCGCAGCTCCCACCAGGCACAGACCACCCCCGGGACGCCGTGCGCACCGGTACGGTGCGCCGTGGGCGCCGGAATCCCGCCGCACGGGCGGAGATTTTCCGAAGAGCGGTCTGAAACCGGGTGAAAGCCACGCCTGATCCCTGGAGGTTGTTAGTTGACTTTCACGCGGTAAACGACCATGACGCTCTTGCCGGCATCGATGGAACCAGAGGTCGCCGATGTGGCTCCGGTCCCGACGTAGAAGGTCAGGTCGGAACCGGACTGGGTGGCTGTATCGGTGTCGGCCGCGGCGGTCAGGCCCGTCTTCGTGCCCGCCTCGTCGACGTACAGGAAATCCTTCCCGCTGAAGACGCCCCCCTGGAAGGTGACGTACTCGAGTGGAAGCACGTCATGGATGTTGCAGCCGGTCACCGGCGCGGTGCCGGCGTTTTCAACCTGAAGAACATACTCGATCACGTCGTTCGCTTCCGCCTTGAGGCCGCCGGTGTAGTAGGTGGCGCTCGACCCGCCGATGGTGAAAGGTTTCCCTCCGGTGCCGCCGGAGTTGGCCGCGCTGTCGGTCAGGTTCCGGGCGAATTTTGTCAGCACGGCCGCCCCGCTGGTGAAGGTGTTGACTACTTGGTCAGAGACCTTGCCGGCGCTGTCGGTGACCGAGGTTTCCACTGTCAGTTTGATGCTGGCCCCCGCCTTGTCGATGGCTCCGGAGAGGACCTCGACATCGAAGGATTTCTGTTCCCAGACCGAAACGCCCGCGGCGGGCGCTGAGGAAAGGGAGGTCTTCAGCACGATAGTGGCGGTTCCCGTCTCAGGGTCGACCACGCTGTCGACCTGGCGGACCTCGCCGTCGATAACCACGGAATCCCCCGGCTCGATGCCGTTGACCACGCCGTCGTTGGCGCCGTCGGAAGGGACGTAGATGTTGAGTTTCGTGCTGCCGACGGTGGTGACGGTGGCGCCGAGGGTCACCGGTGAGGTGATGTTTTTGAGCTGGGCGCTGTTGCCCGAGGTGTTGGTCGCGTCGACGGTGGCGATGGCCAGGGTGTAGGTGTCCGGGCCGTTGCCGCCGGCGGTCACGGTATAGGAATAGTTGGTGCCCGTGTTGGTCGAGCCATAAACGGCGCTCTGGTCGGCGGGGGCGCTGATTGTCGCCAGAGCCGGCACCAGGGCGACGGTGACGGTGACGGAGGCCTTGGAAGTCTGCGTCCCCGTGCCATCGTCGTAGGTCAGGGTGGCTTCGGTGAAGATCTGCGTGTTGGCGGCCACGTTGGCCAGGGCGCTGCCTGCCGAGGCGGCTGTGGCGAGCGCCAGGCAGAGCAGGATTAAAAGAAATTTTTTCATCTTGTTGCCCTCTGCAAGAGGTTTCGAGCTTCTCCTCCGAAGGGAGAGTCTTGCCGAAACGGAATTTACATGGCCCGGCCGGGAAGGTCCCGGCCGGGGGGGCCGGGCGGCGGCTGTCCGCCGCCCGGCGGAAGGGAGTTAGTCGATCTGGACCTGGAAGTAAAGCACCACGCTGGCGCTCGGAGGGAGGTTGCCGGCGTTGTAGGTTACTTCCCCGGGGTTCGAGATGTTGTAGTCGTAGCCGTCCGAATCGCTATTTACATCGCCCAGGCCTGTGGAGGCCGATGCGTAGTCTTTGCCGGTGGTGGCATCCATCTTGGCCGTACCGGTTTGATAAGTCGTAAACTGGGGAATTGGATCCGTAATGACCACGCTGTCGGCATTGACTTGAGCATTTTCATTGGTCACCGTGATCCGGTAGGTGAGGGTATCGCCGGGTTTGGCGTTCGTCGTGGTGTTGCTGAATCTCCGCCGTTAACCGACACTTCTTTGGTGACCTGGAGGGTGGCATTTGCCACAGTGACAGTGGTGACGGTATCGTCTGTGTCGGCAGGCGCCGGGAAGCGGAGGCATCCACGGCGGAGACCGTGACACCGATGGTCGCGTTGTTTCGCTGTGGGCGTCGGTGCCCGGGATCACGGAGCGTAAAGGATTTTTGCGCCGATGATGTCTCCGGCCTGAGCGCCTGAACCTGCGGTACTGCACTGTCAAGGGTTACGGTGGTGAGGTTGGTAGCGGAGTCCTCCGAGATGCCAATGGTCGGATACAGTGTAAGGATTTCCGGCGATATACGATGCGTGTACAGGGGTAGCTGCGGCAATCGCGTTGACTGTGTTGTCGGGGGTACCGTCATAGGGGCACCTTGATGGTTTATGTCCCATTCGCGTCAGCGGCCAGGGATGATACGCCCCAAGGTCCGAGGAGGTGGGGGAGGTAACTACGGTTGAATTCTGAATGTCGGTATTCATTGAGACGGTAGCGGAAAGGTATAGGTAGCTCGGCCGTTGGCGGTAGAGGTCAAAGTGTAGCTGTAGCCTTACGTCGCCGCCTGCTGTGGTGGTTCGCGGTAGTGGCACGTAAACGCGGTGGTTGCCGCAAGAGTGGCCACGGTGACAGCTGACGGCTTTCTTGGCAGTCCGGGTGTTTGAAAATCGATGGTGACAGTAAGTTGCTGATGGTGGTGTTGGCCGCTCGTGCATGCGCTGGCCGCCTGCGGCGTCCCGAAGGCGAAAAGAACGACCAGCGCCAGAGCGCCGAGGATGGCCCGTACAGGACCGGTGAATCCAAGCTGTTTCCTTTTCATGATGTTCTCCTTTGCATGTTGGATTGAATTTCACTTTTTTGTCTTCCTGAAACAGTTGAGCCCGACGCCTCCTTCGGGCGTCGGGACCATACTTTTCCTGTCGAAATGTAGGTGGTTGAAACGGGGCCTGCTCTGTTTCCTGTTCATTTCCGGGTTCCTTTCTTTTTCCTGGGTCGGGTTGAATGGATTACCTGGCGAACTATTTCACCTTGACCTGAAAGCTCAGTTCTTCATTTGCGCCGGCGGCGATCTTCGGCAGCTGCCAGCGGATATGGGTGTACTGGTCCGGTGACGCCGTGCGTTTTTCCTTAGCGCCGTCGGGATTGGTGACTTCGTAGGTGAGAAGCGAGGGTTTGTCGAACGTCTTTCCGCCGTCGATGGAGAAGGTGGCATCCTGCGCATCGGTGGCGCTGCCGGTAACGTAGGCGGTCCCTTCGGGAATCGGGTCGTTGACGACCACATTGGTCGCAGTTTCGTCGCCGGTGTTGGCGACCTTGAGGGTGTAGATGATCGTCTCCCCTGGCGCCGCCTCCGTCGCCGGCATCCGCTTGGTCACGGTCTTGCCGTTTTCGGTGACGGACACCTCCTTCTCGGCCGTGATGCCGATCTTGACCTGGGGTTTGGCCAGGGCGACGGCCGGGAAGAGCAGTACGGCTGCCAGGGCGGTAACGATCAGATTTTTCGACTTCATTTTCCTGCCTCCTGCGTTGGGGTTGTTATGCGGTTTCTTTGTCATTGGTCCTTGGTCAGTAGTCAGTGGCTTTTTGTTAGTTTCTCGGCTTGGCATCTTGGGTCTTCCGTCTTCCGTCATTTGACCCTCACCTTGTACTGCAGGGAGAAGCTTCCCCCCGCGGGCATGATGCCGGTCATGGGAATCTTCCAGTTGGTGATGGCTCCGTCGTAACCGGCCGGGGCCCCGCCGCCCCCCGAAGACGGGGTCTGGCCCCAGGTCGTGCCGCCGTCGCGGGAATAGTTGGGTGTTCCGAGAGTCAGGCCCGAAGTGCCGGGGGCGAAGCTGAAGGGGGAGCCGCTGCCGCCGGTGAAATCGAGCTGCCAGGCCGTGTACGGGCTCATGTGGTCGTCGAGCACGACGTTCGTAGCATCGCCGGTTCCCGTGTTCTGGACCTGCACGGTATAGGTGACCACGTCCCCCGGCTTGGCCGTTGGCCCGCTGGCTGACTTGACTACCGTGAGGACAGGGCTTCTGATTTCAATGGTGTCGGTCACCGTTGCGCTGTAGTGAGAGTCGTAGTTTGAAGTGGCGGTGGTTACGACGCTGGCGCTCCGCTCCCGATGCGGGGATGGCAAAGGCAATTAGAAGGTCGATTTCGGATCCTGAAGTGATCGGTCCCGTGTCGGGAAGTCCATCGCCGTCGGTGTCGGTGAGAAGGGTGTCGCCCGTGGTGAAGGTGCCGCTGCTGTCCGCGTCGCGGTAATAGTTGACGGTGTAGCTGCCTCCGGTTGAGGTCAGTTCGAAGGTGTCGCTGCCGTTGCCCGTATTGGTCAGGGTATGGGCGGCATAGGGAGAGGTCGGAGGGAGAACCTTCAGGGTTTGGTCTGGGATGAAGGTGAGATCTGCATATTGGGTCGATGCCGCCCCGCCGCCGCAGCCGCCCATGTTGTCGTCGATCTGGCTTGGAATGTTGCTGCTGTTGGTGCTGGAAACATGGAAGCTGAAGGCGGTTCCGGGGGATAAGCCCAGAGCGCTCCAGGGTACCGACCATTCCATTTTCAGCCATCCTAGCTGCCCCAGGCGCCGCTGAGATGACTGGGATATTGAAGATTGCCGACAGTTCCGGGCAGGGTGTAGTCGTCGCCAAAGCCGTTGGCTGTCGACCATGGAGTCTCCGCCTGGATTGGCCGGCGAGTAAGAGCCGATAGAAATGTCGACGGAGCGGTTACTTCCTTTCCAATCGGCAAAAATAACGGGTTCGCCGGATTCCATAAGGCCGTTGTTGTTGGTGTCTGCGTAATAGACGAAAAGAATGGTGTTGCTTGGTGAGTCGCTCTTTCGGTGTATGTGTAGACATTGTTGCCGTCCCAGGTGAACGAGAATTGGACCAGATCCCGCCCGGTAGATGAGGCGCCGGCTGTCAACCGTTTTCTTTGCCACAGGAATTGTTGTCCGGGTCGGCCAGCACTGCCCCCCAGTCGTCCATAGAGCCGTCTATTGTGATTTGCCCGGGGGTAACCGTTGTAAATCGCCCGTCGCCGCCTCCGCACACGCAGGCGGCATAGGCCGGGGAGGCTGAAAAAAAGCAAAGCACCGCTAGACAGCAGAGAAACGGCCGCAGATAGGTTGTATGCCGGCAGATTAAGAGTATGTGGCGAATGTATTGCCGCATTGAATTGCAGGTTCCCTCCGGGCGCAACCCTTTGCCCGCTGATATCAACTAAGAAGATGAAGGAGACTGGTCCTGGCTGGCGTACTTGAACATTCCAGGGACCGTGAAAGGACCTTCAAAGAGAAAACGAGGGGAGGGTCTCTCTCCAAATTTCGTCAATTTCGCATACACTCTCCGACAGCAGGGAGATCACCCTTTCCACCTGGTCGAGCCAGCAGGGGTTTCCTGAGCACCCTCTTAACTCAAGCGGCAGAAACTCCAGCAGGTAATCCCTTACGACCGGAAAGCAGTGGTGCTCGGAGGTACCTCTGTCGATGAAATGCCCCATAAAATCATCGAGCTGCAGGCGGAGAGCCTTGTAGGCGAGATTCTTTCTGGCTGTGGGGTTTTCGGCCCCCTGGCATCCCGCTGCCAGACTTTTTGCCAGCACCCGCAGCCGCGCCGCCAATCCGAGGGCCAGGTCTTCCGCGTTCAGCCTGAGATTCCTGAAGGCGTTCCTGGTGTGCAAATCGACCGGCTGATCGATGTTGCTTTTGCCCGGGGTGCCGGCACGAAGGAGGCAATTTTGTTTTTTCGTTTTCATGTTCTGATCCGTCCCGTGCAGTTCATGGAAATAGGTGCCTATATCGGCACTTGAAATAAAAAAGTCCATCCTCCCGGGGGAGAATGGACTCTGGGCGCAAAAATGCGCTTCTCCATACTCCCCAACTCTTCGGTAGCCCGGCTGCCCTTTCCGTCGTCGCCGGCCAGGCCGCTGCAGTTGAGGCTGCATTGGCCGAGGAGGCACCTACGACGGATGAGGACCCGTGGCTTTGCGTCGCCGGATTACTCCGGGTTTGCCGTTATCGGAGTATGGTGCGGGTCAGAAATGTTGTTGCTTGTTACTGAATTGGGGGGAAGCCGCAGAGGGGTTCCCTCCTTGAGAGGATCGGCATTACGCCGCAACGAAAAACACTAAATACAAGTCCCGAAAGCAATCCCCGCCTATCTTGAAGCGGGATATCATCCCTGTCAGATTAAACAGGATTCGTGCCAAAAATAATGTTTCGTTTTTTCAGTGGGATAGAGTGTTCGGAGGGTTTCGGGCGGGTATTTGGGTATCTATTTTGGATACCCAAAATGATTAATTTTCTGTGGTGTCATCCATGCCGTATCGTTCCAAGCGACGGCGGAAAGTGTAATAGTTCATCTCGAGAAGACGGGCGGCTACCATCTTTTTCCCCTCGGCAGCGACCAAGGCCCGTTTCAGCGCCCACTTTTCCACTTCGGCCATCTTGAGGGGCAGATCGTCCGGGAGCTTCTCGGAGGATAGACCCTTGGCGCCTGAGCAATTGCCATCGGGATCGGTTCCGACGAGGATGTCCTTCAGGATGGCAGCGGATATCCGCTCGTCCGCCATGACGGCAGCATGTTTGATGACGTTGCGCAACTCCCGGATATTTCCCGGCCAGGTATGGGCCTTGAGAACGGCCAACCCCTCCGAGTCAAACTCCAGGGGCGGCCTGCCGATTTCGTAGCATGTCTCGCGAAGGAACTTGTCGGCCAGAGCCGGAATGTCTTCGGAGATGGCGCGCAGGGGGGGCATTTCGATCATGAAGGTGGCGAGCCGGTAATAAAGGTCCTGGCGGAAGGTGCCCGCCGCGGCTTCTGCTGCCAGGTCCTTGTTGCTGGCGGCGATGATACGGATGTCGGTATGGGCCTTGCGGTTGCTGCCCAGGGGCTGGTAGCTTTTTTCCTCCACCAACTGGAGCAGAAGGGCCTGGACCTCGGGGGGAGCCGCATCGATGTCATCGAGAAAGAGCGTCCCCCCCGGGCAGAGCTTACCAGCCCCTCCCTTTTTCGTTCGGCTCCGGTAAAAGCCCCTTTTTCATGGCCGAAGAGTTCGGATGCCACAAGCGATGCGGGAATGGCCCCCAGTTGCACGGGGACGAAGGGTTTGTCGGCGCGGGGGCTGAGGTCATGGACGATGGAGGCCAGCCTTGATTTGCCACTTCCGGTCTCACCCTGGACAAGGACGGCATAGTTGCTGCGGGCGATTCGCACCACCTGTCCGGCTATCCCGCGTAGCTTGGGTCCCTTGCCGAGCAGCTGCTCGACCGAATGAAGCAGCTCGCTTTTGAGGCCGAGCAGCTGTTTTTTCTGCAGAACAGGCAAGGCCGCTTTTTGCAGGGTGGCGAGCAGTTTGCCGTCTTCGCACGGCTTGGGCACGAACCCCGCGACCCCCAATTCGATTCCCCGCAACAGATAGGGGACATCGGAAAAGGCGCTGTAGAACACCACCGGGGTATCAGGACTCGATTGGTGCAGGTTCTCGGTCAGGGTGATGCCGTCCATCTCCGGCATGATGATGTCGGTGAGTACAAGGTCGGGTTTTTCCCGGCGGAAAAGATCCAGGGCCTCGCGGCCGTTGGTGCCGAAGACTATCCTGCCGCAATGGGGCGCCAGGAGATCCCCCATGGCCTGTCGCAGGAGCTTCTGGTCTTCTACAAACAGCAGTGTCATATGTTTAAGTGCGTTTGCCGCCATCGAAAAAAAGTCCCTTTTTCCCCTTGACCTCCAAACAAGATCCCTTATCCGGCAGGGGGAATCCACAGACGAAAACGCCCATCCGCGCTCTGAGGTCGAAGATGGGCTCAGGGAAAAAACGGGCGGTCATTAAACTTATCCGCCCGAGACGGATGCCTGCGGTTCCGACTCTTCGACAATCTGGGTTTTGGCGCCATCCCTTCAGGGGGAGGTCTTCTGCCCAGTGGCTTTGACTTCTCAGGTTTTGCTGAGGTGCTCAGGTTTCGGAGGCGTTAAAAACAAGTTTTACAAAAAGCAGTTATATGGCCCGCATTTAATGATACCCTTACGGCAAAGTCAAGGGATTAGTGGACGAAAATGGAGCTTGGAGGCATGAATCCAGGACGATGAAGAACGAATTTTTCATCTGGGCCCATCGGGGCGCTTCCCGAACAGTTCCCGAAAATACGCTGGAGGCATTTCGCGCCGCCGAAGCGGACGGCGCCGACGGCATCGAACTGGATGTTCACCTGAGCCGCGACGGGGTGCCGGTGGTGATTCACGACGACACCCTCGACCGGACGACCGACGGCCATGGGCCGGTTGCAGGGATGCGTTGGAGCGACCTGCGTCGTCTCGATGCCGGCAGATGGTTTTCAGTGGATTTTGCCGGGGAGCCTTTGCCCTCGCTGGAGGAGGTCTTGACCTGGGCGGCCGGGCGGTTGCGCCTCAACCTTGAGATCAAGGATCGGAATGCCGGCCGGGCCGTCCTCGAGCTTCTTTCCGATTTTCCCCGGGCCAGGGTCCTGCTGTCCTCCTTCGACCACCGTCTCCTGGAGGGCCTGCGCAGGGAGGCTCCGGACCTTCCCCTGGCCTTTCTTGTCGATTCGCCCTTCTGGCGCCGGGCTCTCTCCCGGGCAGAGACCTGTGGGGCCGAAGCCCTGAACCCCCGGCATGATCGCGTCTCCCGTGCCCTGATTACCGCCTGTCATCAAAAGGGATTGTCGATTTATCCCTGGACGGTGGATGAGGCGGGAACCCTTGCCCGTCTGCGTCGGCTGGGAGTCGACGGGGTTTTCACCAATGACCCGGCGCAGGTGGTGCGAATGCTTGGAAAAGACCCTCCACACCGTCGGGTAAAGTAGGAGGAAGCGTTTTTAAGTGTTTGGAATAACACCGAAAGTTACTGAGGGTCATTTTGACAAAATATCCATTGATGGTAGACTGTTAGCAATATTGAAAAGAAGGAGCCGCAACCGATGAAGGAATATACCTTCGGTGAAATTGTTCATATGGCCTCGCGCAAGGAGGAGGAATCGGTGAGATTCTATCGCAAGGCCGCCGGTATGATTCAACTGTCGGGCACCCGCCAGCTTTTCCTTGAACTGGCCGATGAGGAGACGAAGCACAAGGACCTCCTCGACAATCTCGACCTCAAGGCCATCGAGGATGCGCATCCGGAAAAGATTCCCGATCTCCACATCAGCGAATACCTTGTCGAACCGCCCTTTTCCGAGCACATGCATTATGACGAAATTCTGCGAATGGCGATGAAACGGGAGGAAAAATCGGTCCATCTCTACGAACACCTCCTGGAGAAATCGCCGGAAGAGAAGGGGCGGCGGCTCCTGGAGTTCCTCCTGGAGCAGGAACACCGGCACAAATATCGCCTCGAACGGGAATACGACGAAAACGTCCTGGAAAATATGTAGCAATCATGTTGACCGACCCCAATGAAATTTCCTCCCTCGTATTCGACCTCGACGGCACCTTGTACATCTGCCCCCGGGTGGCCGATGAAATCCAGAGGGCTGCCGAAAAACTGGTGGCCGACTCCCGAGGAATTTCCCGGTCTGCGGCCAGGGACCTGATGCGCTGTGCGAGAAAACGCCTCACCGAAATCCTGGAGGAGGAACCGACCCTGACCCGCACCTGCATGGAGCTCGGAATCGAGGTTCCGGAGTTCCATCGGGCGCTGCAACAGGGCGTCTATCCGGAAAAATATCTCTCTCCCGATCCGGTCCTCGGCGCCCTTCTCGATTCTCTGCGGGACCATTGCGAGCTTTACATTTTCACCAATAACAGCCTTCCTCTCGCCCGAAAGATACTTGCCCTGCTGGACGTCGAGGAACATTTCAGGCGGCTGTACACCATCGAGTTCTCCTGGATTCCCAAACCCGACCCCGAATCCTTCAGGCGTGTCCTCGAGGATATCGGCGGCCCTCCCGAGAGTTTCCTGTTCGTCGGCGATCGGCGGCAGGTCGACCTCAAGATCCCCGATTCCCTCGGCATCTCCACCCTCCTGGTAAGCGAAACGGCCGATATACTGCAGATTCACAAGTTTCTGGGGATCATTCCTTAAAATCAGGGACGCGTCACTCGTCCTGCGAACCTATCCCTTGCCATCCCCTGCGCTCTGGTTTAAAATCACCCCCTTTGACTACCGAAGAAGCGCTTTGAGGAGCCAATGAGCGAAACACGGATGGATGACTGCAGGAAACCCGAATTCGAAGAGTTTCTACGCCGCCGGATTTCCGAGGCCGGAGGGATAACCTTTGCCGAATACATGGGGCACTGCCTCTACCATCCCCGTTTCGGATACTACATGGGGCCCCGGACCAGGATCGGCAAGGAAGGGGATTTTTTCACCTCCTCCAGCGTTCATTCTCTTTTCGGTCGCCTCATCGCCAGGCAGCTTCGCCAGATGTGGGAGGTCCTGGGCCAGGGGGCCTTTGCGGTGGCCGAACAGGGGGCGGGCGAGGGACATCTCTGCCTGGATATCCTGGATGCTGCTGCGGAGGAGTCGCCCGATTTTTACCGAAACCTGCGCTACCGCCTGGTGGAGATCAGCCCCGACAACCGGCAGCGCCAGGAAAAGCTTCTCTCCGGCCACCGGGACCGGGTCGAATGGTGCGCACTGGAAGACCTGGACGGGCTGGAAGGATGTTTTCTGTCCAACGAACTGATCGATGCTTTCCCCGTTCATCTGGTGGAAAATCGGGATGGGGAGTTGCAGGAGGTTTTCGTCATCCTCCGGGAACGATTCCCTCGCCGAGGAGCTGCGTCCTCTGTCGAGTCCGGAAATCGCCCGATATTTCTCGTCCCTGGGCATTGAACTCGCGCAGGGAGCCCGGGCCGAGGTCAATCTTGATGGGCCGCGATGGATGAACAAGGTGAGCGGGCTTCTGCGCCGGGGATTCATCCTGACCATCGATTACGGGTACGTCGCGCAGGAACTGTATTCCCCTTTCCGGCGGACGGGTACCCTGATGTGCTATCACCGGCATACCGCCAATGAAAACCCCTACCAGCTTCCCGGGTGCCAGGACATTACTGCCCACGTGGATTTTACGACCCTGCAGCAGACTGGGGAGGGCGGGGGGCTTTGCACCCTCTTTTTCGGGGAACAGTATCGTTTTCTGCTCGGGCTCGGCTTCGTGGAGGCCCTGGTCGAGCTTCAGGCAAGGGAACCCGACGAGCGCAGAGCGCAGGCGCTGCGCCTGGTCCTAAAAAACCTGATTTTGCCCGAGGGGGGAATGGGAGAGACCTTCAAGGTCCTGGTTCAGGGCAAGGGCGTCGATCGGCCCAACCTGCTGTGCAATCGAAGCTTCAGCGAGATTTCCTTGCCCGGCACGGGGATGTGAGGAGAGCAGACGTTAGCCCCAAGTGGGAAGGCGCAAGGCTCAAGAACAAACACAAAGACCGTTCAATGTCCGAATCGCTGAGACTAGAGTTTAACCTGTCGAGTTCAATTCCGTTAACCTTGCTTCCCCCCGGGGGAGGCTTTATACTAAAAACACAAAAATACAGGAGGTAATCCATGCGGAAACAAGTCGAAGAGGTCCTGAATATGATTCGTCCTGCCCTGCAGGCCGACGGAGGCGACGTGGAACTGGTCGATGTGACCGATGACGGGCGTGGTCAGCGTCAAGCTCACGGGAGCTTGCGGGTCCTGCCCCATGTCCACCATGACCCTGAAAATGGGGATCGAGAAAAACCTCAAGGAAAAGATTCCGGGCGTTACGTCGGTTATTCAGGTCTGATGAACCCTTTTCGGAGCGGGAGGCATTATGGTCAAGGTTAAAACCTTCGGTGAGCCGCTGGAGCCGTTCAAGACCCAGAGGGAGCTCGATGAACTGGACCAGCGAGTCAATGCTTTCATCCGTGAGAAGAAAATTGCCAGGGTGATTTCCGTCAGCGACTCGACCACCAGCGAAGATGGTTCGACCATCGGGGTGATTCGGGTTCTGGTGTACGAAGAATAACTGCTTGACCGTGTGTTGAAAAAGGAGCCGTTTACCGGCTCCTTTTTTTGTGGCTGTACGGGGTTGGGCGGGTTGCGGCCCGACCGTCATGTTCGGAAGGAATCCGTTGTTCTCAGAAAGGGAAATCGATGAAAAGAACAGCTTCGATTCTGTTTATCTTTGTTTTTATTGTTCTGGGGATGGCCGGGACAGTCCAGGGCGAAGGTCGACAGGGAGGTCCTGAAGACCCTCGACCTGGGCGGGGTTCCCCTGGACATAGCCACAACTCCCAACGGAAGCCGGATTTTTGTCTTGCTTAGGGGAGGGGACGTCCTTGTTTGTACGGCTGGGGGAGAGGTCTCCGAACGGTTCAAGGTGAACCCTGAAGCGGAAAGAATTGAGATTTCCCCCGCCGGGGATCAATTGTATGTCGGTACCCGAAAAGGGAAACTTCTTTTAGTCTCTCTCGATTTCATCTCCGAAATCGATACCTCCGGAGACCCTGTCAGAGGGCCGGCCGACGCCCCGGTGGAAATCATCGTTTTCAGCGATTACCAGTGCCCTTACTGCGCCCGACTGGAGCCGCTGCTCTCCCAGGTGCTGGCTAAGTATCCCCGGGAGGTTAAGCTCGTCTTCAAACAATTTCCCCTGAACATGCACCCCTTCTCCCGCAAAGCGGCGGCGGCTTCGCTGGCGGCCGGGGAACAGGGGAAATTCTGGGAAATGCACGACCGGGTATTCGAGAATTCCAGGCGGCTCAGCGATGCCTTGTTTCTCCAGATGGCCGAAGGCCTGGGCCTGGATATGACCAAGTTCAAGGAGAGCCTCAACGGACTGAGTATCCAAGCCCGAATCAAGGAAGACATCCAGGACGGTATCAAGGCTGGCGTCCGGGGGACCCCGACGGTTTTCATCGACGGGAAGCTCCTTCGCGACAGGAGCCTCAAGGGATTCGAGGAAATGATCGAGAAGGACCTGGGTAAGGAAAAGTAAAACCGTTTCCGGACGGAAGGAAAATCCGGGACGCCTGCAATCCGGGGGGGGCCCGAAACCTTCGGCCCCCTCGGAAAAGGTAGAGCCCATCCGAGTTTTCGGATGGGCTCTACCTTTCAAACCCGGCACCCCCCCTTTACAAGTTTTCGGCCTGGTGAGGGAGGATAACCCGGAAAAATGGGTCAGAGAATTTCCAGGAGCTGGAGGTCGAAGGTGAGCTCCAGCCCGGCCAGGGGGTGGTTGGCGTCCAGCGTTACCGTCGTATCGGATGTTTCCGTCACGGTAACCGGAAAGCTTTCACCGTCGTCGTCGGTCACTTCCAGGGTTTCCCCGACCTCCGGCGCCAGGTCCGCCGGCAGTTCCTCTTTGTCGATCACGACCACCATTTCTTCATCCCGCTCGCCGAAAGCGAGAGGGGCGGGTACTTTCACTGTTTTCGATTCTCCCGGGCTCATGCCGATAACCGCCTCTTCCAGGCCCGGAGCCATATCCCCTTCGCCGATCACGAACTCGACGGGTCCCTCTTCGCAGCCGCAATCGTCGCAGTCGCAATCCTCCGTCGAGTCGAAGACCGTTCCGTCTTCCAGTTTTCCCGTAAAATGAAGTTTAACCCGATCACCTTCTTTAGCCTGAGGCATTGATTCTTCCTTCCGTTGTTTGATGTGTGCGTCTGGGGCGACTATAGCAGAAAGGGAAAATTTTTGCCCCCATTTACCGCAACATGCCGGCCATTCGTCCGATCGCATCGGCGAGCAAGCGCCCGAGACCGACAATGTTGATGGGCAGGGATGGTTCCCGGCCATGACTGACGCTGTCGGTGACCAGAAGTTTCTCTACCGGCAGCGCGGCGAGATTTGCCGATGCCTTACCCACCAGAAGACCGTGGGTGGCCGCGAGGGTGATCTGAGGCCGGCATCCACGGTCGAGCAGGGCCTTGACGGCGGCGACCATGGTGCCTCCCGTGCTGACCATGTCGTCGACCACGAGAGGAATGCGGTCTGTGACCTCGCCGACGATGCCACGCACCCCCACTGCATTTTCCCCGAGGCGCTCCTTGTGAACATAGGCCACCGGCAGGTCGAGAAGCTCGGCGTAGCGCTGGGCGAGTTTGGCCGCGCCCAGGTCCGGGGCGACCACTATTTCTTTCCCGGAGAGGGAGGGGCGAAGTGCTTCGGCCAGAAGCGACACGGCCGAGAGGTGCTCCAGCGGCAGGGAGAAGAACCCTTCGATGGCCGGGTTGTGCAGGTCGACGGCGATTATCCGGTCGAGCCGGGAGGCAAGAAGGTCGGCGGCCAGCTTCGCGCCGACGGGCTCGGCTCCCTTTGTCCGCCGGTCCTGCCGGGCATAGCCAAAGTAGGGAACCACCCCCGTAATCCGTCGCCGCCCCGGCCCTGCGGGAGGCATCGGCCAGAAGGAGCAGCTCCAACAGGTGCTCGGCGACCGGAGGGCTGGTAGACTGCACCAGATAGACATCATGCTCCCCGGACATCCTCCCCCACCTCGACACGGATTTCATCATCGGGAAAATTTTCCACCGTGCAGCGCCCGAGGCTGAGCTTCAGTCCGGAGGCGATGGCCTCAGCCAACTCGGGACTGGCTCTTCCTGATAAAATCCTTACCCGCATTGGGCCTGCCTTCCCTTGTGTTCACCGGGAAGGAGGTTCCTACCAATCTACAGGACCTCGTCGAGATTACAAACATCTCTGGACAAGAGGGGATCCTTCGATAAAGTTCACGTGGAAAGGGAAGGCAAAAAAGCCTTTCGGAAGGAGAAAAAATGGAACCCAAGGAACTCTTGTGCCAGGATGACGGTCTGCTGATAGTTCATGTTCAGGTGGATTTCTGTCCGGGGGGAGCGCTGCCCGCACCGGAAGGGGACCAGGTCGTTCCGGTGCTCAACCGCTGGATCGAGGCGGCCCAGGAAAAGAGCATCCCCATCTACGCCTCGCGGGACTGGCATCCTCATCGTCATGTGAGCTTTGAGAAGGAAGGGGGAGAGTGGCCGCCCCACTGCCTTCAGGACAGCGCCGGAGCCAAGTTCCATCCGAATCTCAGGCTGCCCGAGAATGTGGTCAAGGTCACCTCGGGGACGCGTTTCGATTTCGACCAGTATTCGGCCTTCAAGGAGACCGGTTTCGCCAAACTTCTCCGTAAAGACGGCATAAAGCGCCTCTGGCTCGGCGGGCTGGTCCTGGAGTATTGTGTCCTGGAATCAGCTCTTGGTGCCAGAAAAGAAGGGTTCGAGGTGGGACTTATCAAGGCGGGCACCCGTTCCCTGACCCCGCAAGGGGAGCGGAACGCCCTGGAGAAGCTTCGGACCGCGGGAGTTCAAATCCTCTAGCGGCAGGAAACGAAACGTACCGCAGAAACCGTCTCCCGCAACGTTTCCCCCAGGCATTCCAGGACATAGTCGATGTCCTCCGCAGTATTCCCCGATCCCAGGGAAAAGCGCACCGCGCAGTGGGCCTGCTCGGGGTGAGACCCATGGCCAGCAGGGCGTGGGAGGGTTCTGGATGGCCTGACTTGCAGGCCGACCCCGAGGAAAAACAGATTCCCTTCCGGTCGAGGAAAAGGACCAGCGATTCCCCGCGGATCCCCGGAAGGGTGAGATTGAGGGTGTTGGGCAGGCGATGCCCGGCGGGGCCGTTGCGCCGGGCCTCCGGAACGAGGGTCCGGAGGCCCCGCTCCAGGCGGTCGCGAAGGGCCTCCAGCCGCTCCATCTCCCCTTCGTTCAGCCGCCTTTGGGCCAGCTCGCAGGCCTTGCCGAAGCCGGCGATGCCGGGGACGTTCTCCGTCCCGGCTCGCAACCCCTGCTCCTGCCCCCCTCCGAAGACGATCGGCCTCAGCTCGACTCCCTTGCGCACGTAAAGGGCACCGATTCCTTTGGGGCCGTGGACCTTGTGGGCCGACACCGAGAGCAGGTCCACGCCCATTTCCTCCACGTCCAGGGGCAGCTTGCCCAGAGCCTGCACGGCGTCCGTATGAAAGAGGGCGCCGTGGTCACGGGCGATGCGGGCGAGGTCGGCAACCGGCTGAACGGCGCCGGTTTCGTTGTTGGCCAGCATCACGCTGACAAGGACCGTGTCGGGGCGAAGGGCCTGCTCCAGGGTTTCGGGTTCGAGAACGCCCTCGCCGTTCACCGGCAGGACGGTGAGCTCGAAGCCTTCCTCGGCCAGGGCGCGACAGGCGTTCAGCACCGCCGGGTGTTCGATGGCTGTGGTCACCAGGTGAGCGCCCCGCTGCCGGTTGGCCCGAACGGCACCGTGGATGGCCAGGGTGTCGGCCTCGGACCCCCCGCCGGTGAAGACAATCCGTCTGGCCGTGCAGTTGAGAACCTGGGCCACCCGGCGCCGGGCCTCCTCCACCGCGCTTCGAGCGTGGCTGCCGAGGGTGTGGATGCTGGAGGGGTTCCCCCATTCCTGGCGGAGAAAGGGAAGCATCGTCTCGAGGACTTCCGGGTCTACGGGGGTGGTGGCATTGTGGTCGAGGTAGACCCGGCGGCGCGGTTCGGGGGCGGAGGCCTGAACCTCCAGGAGTCCCCGGGACTCCGGCTCCCCGGGCCCCGTTTCGGGCTCTTTCCCTCCTCCCTCCCGGGTCACCTGGCAGAGGAGGGTCTTGTAGATCGGAAACCCGGAAATCGGGTCGTAGTGGTCCGGGTCGGTCAACTCATTGACGTTGCACTCCCGCCAGGCCTCGGGACCCAGAGGTCCGCCTCCCCCATCTCGGCGTCGATCGCCCCTCGTACGATGTTCTTTGTGACTCTGGCGCGGTAGCGCACCTTCCCCCGAAGCGTCTCCACCCAGACCCTGTCGCCGTCGCCAATCCCGCGCTCGGCGGCGTCGGCGGCGTTCATCAGCACCTGCGGCTCGGGGTGGGGGGCAACGAGACCCTTTACCCCGTGGTGCTGGCTGCGGAAATCGTAGACTGTCCTTCCCCCGGAGTTGAAGACCAGGGGGAAACGGCGGGCCAGATCGGGCCGGGCCAGGGGGCCTTCCGTCGGTTCGGTATAGACCGGGAGTGGGTCGTAGCCGTGTTCTTCCAGCAGGGTCGAGGCGATTTCGAACCGGCCCGTCGGGGTGTTGAAGCCCGGCCGGCCGTCGGGGCGCAGCAGTCCCTTTTCCCATTTCTTGTACTGCACCATCGCCGCGGGAAGCTGCGCCGAGCCGCCGGTGGCGCGCACCTCCTCCAGGGTGAACCCGCTTCCGTCGAGGGCGTGGCGCAGGACCGCCTCCTCGGTCTGGGGATAGAGGTGGCCGTAGCCGAGGCGCCGGGCCAGCTCGGCCAGGATCAGAAAGTCGTTTCGGGACTCTCCGACGGGCTCGATCATCTTCTCCCGGATTTTGAAGAGGGGTCCGTAGCGCATGAAGGAGGTGATCTCGTAGCCGGTCGCCGCGGGAAGGACGATGTCCGCGAAGGCCGAATCGGCGGTGGGGTAGCGGTCGATACAGACCATGAAATCGAGAGACTCGAAGGTTCGGCGCCAGAGGGCGGGGTCGGGCCAGGAGGTGAGAATCGACCCTCCCAGGATGATGAGCGCCCGGATCTTCTAGGGGTCCCCCTTGAGCACTGCCTCGGGCAGGGCAATGGCGTGGGACTCGCCGCGGTAGAGACTGTAGACGGGGAAGCGGTCGCGCCCCAGGGCCTTTCGCAGGTCGGGGTTGGGGACGAGGGCGGAGCGGTTCTGGGGAAAGGCATTCTCCTTCATCCGGAAGAGGAGCCCCCCGGGAACGTCGAGCTGCCCCGCCAGTGCCCAGAGGATGAAGACGGCGCGGATAGCCTGGACGCCGCTGTCGGAATACTCCAGCCCCGTGTACATCACCGGGCAGGCGCCCCGAGCTCCGGCGAGGCGGCGGGCGAGGCTCCGGACGGTTCCGGCGGGTACCCCCGTAATCCCCTCCACGGCATCGGAACGGTAATGCTGGGTCAGGCGGGAGAGATCCTCGAAGCCGACGCTCCAGTTGCGGGCGAAGCCTTCGTCGTAGAGTTCCTCCTCGATGAGGACCTGGATCAGGCCGAGAGCGAGGGCCCCGTCGGTCCCGGGGCGGACGGGAATCCATTCGGAGTCCGCCTCCCGAGCGGTGCCGTTTCGGCGGGGGTCGATGGTCACCACTGCGGCGCCCCGCCGGCGGGCGCGGAGGATCTGCTCGTGGGCCAGCGGCGGCGAATCGGTGGCTGGATTGGCGCCCCAGACGACGATCAGCTCGGCCTGTTCCAGGTCGACGTCCATGGTGATGAACATCTCCCCCATGGTGACGTGGGGAGCGATCATGGCGAAGGAGACGTAGCACAGGGCTCCGACCCCCAGGGTGTTGGGAGAGCCGAAGGGGAAGAGGACGCTGGAGGCCGAGGAGACCGCCACCCCTTGGGGCTGGAAGAAGTCGCACATGGCCATGTCGAAGCTCCCCCGGCCGGTGTAGATGGCGGCGGTTTCCGGCCCGAAGCGCTCCTTCAGGTCCTGGAGGCGCTCTGCGATGGCGCCCATGGCCTCGTCCCAGGAAATGCGCTCGAAAGTATTTGTTCCCTTCGATCCGGTGCGTCTGAGGGGGTATTGGAGGCGGTCGGGGTCATGGACAATCTCCGGCGAGTGCCGGCCGATGCGGCACAGGATGCCCATCGGATGGTCTGGAAAGGGCTCGACCTTCTCCAGGCGTCCCTCGCGCATATGGGCCCGCACCCAGCAGCCCGCGGGACAGATGCCGCAGAGGCCGTCGCGGATTTCGGTTTCCCCGGTCTTTGTCATCTTCTCCAACCTCAAAAATGAGTCGGGCGAAAGGGGGTTTTCTGCATCAGGAGCAATCCGAACCACTTTCTTTCATCGGTGAAGATCCGGCAGGTTTTCAACCCGTAATACTCCAGAAGGGCCTGGACCTCTCCGATGCGGAATTTGCGGCTGATTTCCACCAGGATTTTTTCCCCTGCGGATATGGGGACGTATCGGTTCAGGGGGGCGATGTTTATCGTCTGCCCCCGGTTGAAACGGGCGTGGATTTCGACCTGCTCCTGCCGGGAATCGTACCTGGCGAGATGCTCGATGGAGGATATGTCAAGGGTCGATCCCAATTCCCGGTTCATGCGCACGAACAGGTTGCGGGTAAAGGCCTCGGTCACCCCGGCGGCGTCGTTATAGGCCGCTTCCAGGATCTGCCTCGATTTGACCAGGTCTATGCCGAGAAGGAAAAAATCTCCCGGTGCCAGGTGGTCGGCGACTTGCCCCAGGAAAATGGAGGCGTCCTCCGATGCCAGGTTGCCGAGGGTGCTGCCGAGAAATACGACCATGGCCGGCGAGGTGGCCCTGAAGAGGGGGAAGGCCTCCTGGTAGGTTCCGTGAACGCCGACGACCCGAACCCCGGGACGCTGCCTGGAGAGGCTCCTGCAGGCGAGGTGGAGGGCGCTGAGACTGACGTCGACGGGGATGTAGCAAAGGGACGGCATGCGCCGGAGATAGGATGAAAAGAGGTGATCGGTCTTCGCCGAGCTGCCCGATCCCAGCTCCAGCAGGGTGACCGGCCCGGTCCTGCCGGCGATATCCGGAGCATGGCGGGCGAGGATGGCCTCCTCGATCCGGGTCGGGTAATACTCCGGCTGTTCGGTGATCCGTTCGTAAAGTTCGCTGCCTCGGGCATCGTAGAGGAATCGGCAGTCCAGCCGGCGAGGTTGGCGACTGAGCCCTTCGGTTACCGAAAGGGCGAAGTCGAGCACCGGATTGATGGCCCCGTGGGAGGCTTCGAGCACTACGTTGCCCCTTCCGAGCAGAGCATTCCGCAACCCGCGCGAGAGGTTTTCCGATGCCGTTGGACCAGGGAGGAGCAAAACGATCCCCTTGTCGATTTGGAGCTCTTTGGATAATCCCAGGAATTGATGGCGTCGCAAAAAGTCCGCCCTACGGCGTTACGGCGTTTTTTCAGGACCTCGACCTACCTGATGTAGCCTTCGCCCCTGAAAAACCACCAGGCCTTGTAGGGCGAAATTTTTGCTTAGCCATCCCAAGCGTTTTTGCGAAAGCATCAGGGATTAATCTCTTAAAAAATTTGGAGGAGGCAAAATTCAGTCTAAGGGGTGGGGTCGGCTTGTCAAGGCGGGCGGGGTTTCCAGCCTGCCGAAGAGAGAGCTTTTCCAAATAAAAAAAGCCGCATCCTGAAAATTGCTCACCCTGTGGTATAGGAATTGTAGATTGGTAAAAATTAAGCATGAGAGAGTCTGACTGGACCGTACACCAAGGGTACAGGGAAAGGAAGGTTGAGATGCGAAGAGGAAAATTTACCCGGCGGGATTTTCTCAAAACGACCGGAATGGTCTCGGCCATGGCGGCGGCGGGCACCCTGCCGCTGGAACTGCTGGCAGCGGAAAAGCGGATGGTCAAGTTCCCGGAGAAGGCCGACCTGCTGCTTCTGACCTCCCGTCCGCCCCAGCTCGAAACCCCTCTCCATTATTTCGAGGAGCTCATTACCCCGAACGATGCCCTGTTTGTCCGCTGGCACATCTCCGACATCCCCACCAGGGTCGACCTGGGGCAATGGCGTCTCAATATCGGAGGAGGGGTCAGCAAGCCCCTGGCGCTCTCCATGGGAGAGCTGAAAAGCCGCTTTGAAAAAATCTCCTATACCGCGGTGATTCAGTGCGCGGGCAACGGCAGAAGCCTTTTCGACCCGCGGGTTCCCGGGGGACAGTGGGGAAACGGGGCCATGGGCAACGTTACCTGGAGCGGCGCCCGGCTGAAGGATATTCTCGCCGCTGCAGGGGTGAAGCGGGGGGCGGTGGAAGTCAGCTTCAACGGTCTGGACGGTCCTCCGATGAAAACGGTGCCCGATTTCGTCAAGAGCCTCCATATCGACGAAGCGATGGGCGAAGACCTCATGGTCGCCTATGAAATGAACGGCAAGCCGCTGCCCATGCTCAACGGTTTCCCCGCCCGCCTGATAGTGCCGGGCTGGTACGGCACCTATTGGGTCAAATCCCTGAGCGACATTACCGTTCTCGACAAGCCCTTCGAAGGCTTCTGGATGAATCCGGCCTACCGGATTCCCGACAACCCCTGCGCCTGTGTTCCTCCCGGAACCAAGCCGGAACGCTCCGTCCCCATCAGCCGGATGGATACCCGATCCCTCATCCTTTCTCCGCATCAGAATGAAAAGCTGCATGTCGGCAAGGAGATGAGAATCATGGGACTAGCCTTCTCGGGAGGGTACGGCATCCGTGACGTCATCGTCTCCGTCGACGGCGGCCGCACCTGGAGAGAAGCCCGACTCGGCAAGGACCTGGGAAAATACGCCTGGATCCAGTGGCATTTCGGGTGGCGTCCGGCCAAGGCGGGAACCTACACCATCATGGCCCGCGCCACCGACCGCATCGGCGAGTCTCAGCCTTTCGACAGCCTCTGGAATCCCGGGGGGTACAAGTTGAACAAGATCGAGCGAATATCCGTCAAGGTCGCTTAGGAGGTCGCCATGAAACGACTCATATTACTGATGACCGTTCTGTTTGCCCTGCCCGGGCCGGCCTTTTCTCAGGGGACAAAAGATGAGGACATGAATGCCGTTCATTCCATCACCCTGCCCAAAGTGCCCGTTCAGCTCAAGGAAGGAAAAGGGAAGGCCCTGGTGGAGAAGTATTGCGCCATCTGCCACAGTCCGGACTACATCCCCATGCAGCCGGCTTTTCCGCAGGAGAGGTGGGACGGGATCGTCCACAAGATGATCAAGGTTTACGGTGCCCCGGTTCCGGAGGATGTTGCCAAGGAAATTATCGAGTATCTGGGGAACAATTACGGTCCCAGGAAGTGACCGGAAGGGGCTCAGAAAATCTTTGAATTTCTGTTCCCGGGGGCCGTCTCTTGGGGGGGATGTCCGGTCTGACTCCTCCTGTGATTGACCGGCCGGCAAACGCAAAAAAGGCCCCCCCGAAACGGCTTGCCGTTTCGGGGGGGCCTTTTTGCTGCCGAGGAGGTTCTTACTTGTTCCTGGCCCACTGAGGATTGAGCATCGGGTTCCCCTTGTAGCCGAGAGCTTTCCAGTCCATACGGCCGTTGTCCCCGTGGCAGTCGAGGCATTGAAGCGCATTTTCTTTGGGAGCGACCTGGTGGTCAATCCGCCAGTACATTTCGGTCGGTGCGAAGCCGTAGTGGCCGCTGTAGGGCAGGCCTGTGGATTTCATGCCGATCCTGGCGGCGCGGTTCCAGTCGAAGGTAGTCCAGAAGCCGTCCTTGCCGTAGATATGGGCGGTGATCAAGATGTCGTTCTTGGTATCGTAGATCTGCTTGCCGGTGTGGATTTTAAAAGGGTAGATCTTGGCGGTTTTATCGGTGATGGCCCCAAGGGGATAGGCCAGCTTCGTCACTTTGCTCGGGTCCATTTTTTCTCCGCGCAGGTAAACGCCGCTTTTTCCGTTAAACCACGCATAGGTCGGTATCACGTTCTTCTTATAGACCAGGGTGCCCATGGTTTTGCGGTACTTGACGCCATCCTGATGGCCGAGTTGAACTTCACCGCCGGCGGTGGACCAATCCCAGCTTATCTGGTTGGGAAGTTCGCGGGCGAACTTGGGAATGTGGCAGGTCTGGCAGGCAACGGTGGTGATGTGCTTGTTGAGGAGGGACTCCGCATGGGGTTTCGCCTCATGACAGCGGGTGCATCCGAATTCGTTCTTGCCGTCGGGGGAAGTCGCCATGTCGGCCCCGGAGATCAGGTGGTCCTTGGTTTTGTGACAGCTCTGGCAGGAAAAGTCGAGGCCGTCGGGGGACATGTGGACGTCGAGGCTCTTGTCCGGATAGCTCATGGAGGAGGCGAGATCTCCATGTTTTACGGCATCGCCGCCGCCGCCGTAAAAGTGACAGGTGCCGCAGTTGTCACGAACCGGTTTGCCGACATGCTGAGCGACGAAAAGGATGTTGACGTCCTTTTCCACTTCGCCGGCATTGTTACCGTCTTTTTTGTAGGTGCCGGTGGTGTCGTGGCAGACAAGGCAATCGACCTTGGTCTTGTCTGCAAAGTTGAACTGACTGTTCCTCCAGCCGTAGCCGATGTGACATTCGCTGCAGTGTGCCCGGTTGGTCGGAGTTGAGGTGCAGAAGTTGTTGATGGAGTTGATTTTTCCCAGATCGATTTCTTTGCCGTCGACCGTCTGCCTGCGCTGCCAGGTCCAGTGGGGGGTTTTCATAATCTGGTTGGCTTCTTTTTCATGGCATTTGAGACACTGTTTAGTCGCCTCGGAACCGCTGTTGATGGGACCCTTGATGAATTTGCTGTGGTCCGGGCACGAGTCGGCCGCCAGGGCCGGCAGGGCGACCAGGGATGCCATAAGGACCATCACGAAAAGCAGGGGGATTTTTCCGTTTCGCTGTTGCATTCTTACCTCCGTTTATGAATCCGGGTCACAAATATTTTGGGTACCTGAAAAAAGTATCCCGGTTTGATACTTTCACCGTAATAATTAATTCCATATATCTCAAAATAAAAGTATTCGGGTTTTAGCATGTTTCATATTCTCTGTCAAAGAAAAACTAATGGATTTTCACCTACCCTTACGGGGCGGTTGTGGGAGCGGTTATCATGGCTATACTTGGTGTTCTGGCAAAAACTCATGGGATGGCTGAACCGAATACTCGCCGGGATTTTCTACTGCCCCTGAAAATCGGGGAAGGAAGCTTGAATTTCCTTGGCATATTGGGCAAACTGTCGGGGTTCGGGCGGTAAGGTACAGACCGTTCATATTTACTTTTTGCGATGGGGAGGTCGAAATGGCACTCGAATCAATCAACCCGGCAACGGGAGATCTTCTGGAGGTTTTCGACGAGTGGTCGGACGAAAAAACCCGGGGCGTTATCGAGGAGGTCAACGAGGCCTGGGTTCTCTGGCGACGCATTTCTTTTGCTCAACGCGCCGACCTGATGAAAAAAGCCGCCGGCCTCCTGCGCCGAAAAAAGGACGAGTACGCCCGGATCATGGCCCTGGAAATGGGCAAGCCGATTACCGAGGGGCGGTCCGAGGCGGAAAAATGCGCGTGGGTCTGTGATTATTACGCCGAAAACGCCGAGACGATGCTTTCTCCTGAGCCTGCCCAGAGCGACGGCTCAAGGGCGTACGTGGCTTTTCGGCCCCTGGGGACGGTTCTGGCGGTGATGCCCTGGAACTTTCCTTTCTGGCAGGTCTTCCGGTTTGCCGCTCCGGCCCTGATGGCTGGGAATACCGGTGTATTGAAGCATTCATCCAACGTTCCGCGGTGCGCCCTCGCCATCGAGGGGATTTTCCGGGAGGCCGGCTTTCCCTCCAATGTCTTCCGGACCCTCATGATCGGTTCCCGAAAGGTCGATGCGGTGATCGAAAACGACCATGTCAAGGCCGTGACCCTCACCGGCAGCGACAAGGCCGGGCGCCAGGTGGCGGCCAAGGCCGGCCAGATGCTGAAAAAGACGGTTCTGGAACTGGGCGGAAGCGACCCCTTCATCGTCCTGGTCGATGCCGATGTGGAGGAGGCTGCGAGAATCGGCGCGAAGGCCCGCTGCATCAATTCGGGGCAGAGCTGCATTGCGGCCAAGCGCTTCATTGTCGAGGACGCCGTATACGGGAGATTTCTGGAGCGTTTCAAGGCCGCGATGCAGGAACTCGTGGTAGGAGATCCCTCTCGAGGAGAAGACCCAGGTGGGCCCCCAGGCCCGGGAGGACCTGATGCAGGAACTTCACGGGCAGGTAGAGGCCTCCGAGGCCGCAGGGGCTGAGGTCGTGCTTGGTGGCAAGCCCATGGACGGAAATGGGTATTTCTATCCCCCGACCATTCTGGCCGGTGTCGAGCCGGGAATGCCCGCCTACCATGAGGAGCTCTTCGGCCCCGTCGCTTCCATCATACGGGTCCGCAGCGCCGAGGAGGCGCTGGAGGTGGCCAATGCATCCCCCTTCGGTCTTGGCGGCTCGGTCTGGACCGCGGATGCGGTAAAGGGTGAAACAATTGCCGGCCAGATCGAGTCGGGTGCCGTTTTTGTCAATGGCCTGGTCAAGAGCGACCCGAGGCTCCCCTTCGGTGGGGTCAAGATTTCAGGCTACGGTCGGGAATTGTCTCATTACGGGATCAAGGAATTCGTCAATATCCAGACGGTCTGGGTCAAATAGAGGACCCTGCGCCCATCCCGGGGGGAATGGGCAGCTCTCCCTGGGCAAAACATCCAGGGTTCCTGGAGGGCCGCTCCGAAACTGCCCGACCTGTGCCGGGCCGTGAACCTGAGACAATAAGTCGCCAGACACTTTTCCGGAATGCGTTAGATGTACCGATTCGGTCCTATTCGTTTGCTGCTTTTGGTTTGTATTCTCGCGTGGCTCGCGTGGCCCAACGTTTGTTTCGGATACTCGTTGACCCACCAGGTGTCGGGGGAAATTCGCAACATTCTGGCCGGAAACGGTGACTGGATCCTCCTGGCGCCGGGCCGGGAAATCCTGTTGGATCAGGAGGTTCTGACGGAATTTTATGCCCAAAGGGATTTCCTTCCGGCTTGGGTGGACGACCTTGGCATTTCCCCCCGGGGCCTCGAGTTGCTTGAGATTCTGCGGGACGCAGCCGAGGAGGGACTCTGCCCGGAGGACTTTCACCTGAAACTCATCGAGCCGGTGGTTCAGTTGGCCGGGGACTCGAGACAATTCGGGGTCCTGTTCGATCCTGCCTATATGGCCGAACTCGACCTCCTTTTCACCGATGCCTTTTTGCTCTATGCCTCCCAGATTTCCGAGGGACGGGTAGACCCGGCGAAGGTCCATCAGGGCAGGCGGAAGTGTCTGGGGAAAAGCGGTCTCCTCGAGGTGCTGAAGGCCGCCTTGGGAGAGGATGGCCCGGCGCGGGTGCTGAACAGTCTTGTTCCGCCGCACCCCGGCTATGCTCTGCTGTTGAAAGCCCTGGCGCAGTATCGGCATATCTCGGCTCTGGGCGGTTGGGCGACCCTCCCGGCGGGACCGGTCCTCCGCCCCGGAAGCAAGGACCCGAGGGTTCCCCTGTTGCGGACCCGCCTGATGCTGACCGGTGACCTCCAGAAGTCTGTGGAAGGAGCCGGCAGTCTCTTTGATGAGGCTGCCGTGGCCGCACTGGTTCGGTTTCAGCTTCGACACGGCCTGGCCGGAGACGGGGTTTTGGGTTCCAGGACACTTGAGGAACTCAATGTGCCGGTGGAAGCCCGGATACGCCAGATAGAGCTCAACCTCGAGCGTTGGCGCTGGCTGCCCCGGGACCTGGGCCAAAGATATATCCTGGTGAATATCGCCGATTTTTCCCTGGAGGTTGTCGAGGGGGGGATGGTGGTCATGAGGATGCCGGTGGTGGTGGGGACTTCCTACCGGAAAACCCCGGTTTTTTCGGGTCTCATGAGATATATTGAGTTTGCACCCTACTGGGGAGTGCCTCCGACTATCCTTCGGGAAGACAAATTGCCTAAAATCAAGGCCAATCGGGACTACCTGCGGTTGGCTCATTTTGAAATCGTACCCTGGGACGGCCCGCCCGGAGCGGTGTTGGACCCGGATGAAATCGATTGGAAAAATGTGACCGCTGAAAATTTTCCAGGGCTTCTGAGGCAGAAGCCGGGGCCGTGGAACCCCCTCGGAAGGGTGAAGTTCATATTCCCCAACGCCTTCGACGTCTATCTGCACGACACCCCCGAACACTACCTCTTTGAAAAGAATAGGCGGTCATACAGTTCGGGATGCATCCGGATTGCGCGCCCCGAAGACCTTGCCCAGTATCTTCTGGAAGGACGGAAAGGGTGGGATTGTGAGCGGATAACCGACGCCATGAATTCGCCGGTTCCGGTCGTGGAGCCCCTGCAGAAGCCCCTGCCCGTTCACATTGTGTACAGGACGGCCTGGGTTGATGCTGCAGGAGCGTTGGAATTCCGCAAGGATGTCTACCTGCGGGACGTCGATCTGGATCTGGCTTTGCGGGAGACTGTTCGCGGGTTCGGCGACGAGGTTGCCTTCCGGCCGTCGGGGGCGGAGGGCGGAGGGGAGATTCCCCCGCCGCAGGGAAAAAAACTCTCTCAGAGCAGGTTTTTCAGCCAGTGAAATGCGACAATGGTGCCTGCGGCGGATCCTATGTTGGAGAACAGGAAGACCAGTAGAACCCGGGTCAGCCGGTTGCTCCACCAACCGCGCACCGTAGCGAGGTCCTCCCCCACGTTCTGCATGTCGCCGACGGTCGGGGCTGCGATAAAGGCCTGAACCAGGCCGGTAACCATTCCCGCGCCGACGGTTGGGTTCAGGGATGTGATAGGAGCTGCCACGAAGGCGGCGGCCACGGTCAGGGGGTGGCCCAGGGCGATTATGGTGCCGAGGGCGGCGAGGATGCCGTTGGCCAGCACCCAGGCGACGGCGGCGCCGGCGATGTGGTCGCGGCCGCCGAGAAAAAACCCGGCCACGAAAAGCCCCAGGACCACTGCGGGAACCACCCATGGAATGACCCGTGAAAAACGGGATTTTTCCGGCACGACGGAAATCTCACCGATGGTTTCCGGTTGGATCTCCTTCTGCAGATGGTTGAGAATTCCCGGCAGATGTGCCGCCCCGACGACCGCGACGATTTTTGCCCCTGGGGCGTTGCGGATGTGGTGAGCCATGTAAAGGTCCCGTTCGTCGACCAGGATGGTCTTGACGGAGGGAAGCAGCGTTCCCATTTCCTCCAGCATTGCCGAAAGGGTATCCGATTCCCGGAGGCGGGCCAGTTCGGCCTCATCCATCTTTGGGTCTTCAAAGAGACCGACCAGGAGGGTCGAAACGAGGTTGAGCTTCTTCCAAAGACCGGTCTTGCGCCAGGCTCGCAGAAGGGTGGTCCGGATGTCCCGGTCAACGAGTTTGACCTCGATGCCCCGCTGCTCGGCAAGTTCCGCGGCTGCGGCAAGTTCGGTCCCCGGTTTAACCCCGGTCTGCAGTCCCATTTTTTTCTGAAAAGAGGCCAGGGCGAGATTGGCCAGGAGAAACGGTCCCTGGCCTTTGCGGATAACCTGGATGATGTTGAGGGATTCCCAACGGTTCGGGTCCTTGAGGGCTTGGAAACGTTGGGCATCGAGTTCGACGCATACCGTATCAGGCCTCTCAGCTTCGATAACCTGTCGGACAATATCCACCGAGTCCTGGGAAATGTGCGCGGTCCCGACCAGGACAATCTCTTTGTCCCCAATCTGAAGACGTCGGATATCAGAAGAGTCAATCTGGGTCATCGTGTCCTTCTTTCCATCTGAAATCAAAGGGCCATGCTAGCACACTTTGCTCGGAGGGAGTAAAATTTGTTCTCCCGTCACCCTTGGAGGAGAACTTCGAAAGCCTTCTAAGGTCGGGAGAAGCTGCCTTTCGATTTCAGGTTAAATGATATAATTGAAATAAAGGAAGTTCCGAGAAACAATCCTCGGATAAACCATGACGTTGTCCCATTCTTCGAACATGTAAGTTCAAAAGACAGGGCAACGGGGGTTTCCCGGGAGAGTTCCCCGACAAAGGGGAGGCGAAATGCTTTGCCAGCCACTTGGCAGATGGGGGACCGCTGGGAGAAAGGAGTCAACCATGAAAAAAGAACGTTTTGATTTTGTCTGTCAGGACGCCGAAGCAGGGATCGACGCCTTCGTAAGAAACTCTGATGCCAAGGAAGAGGGGCGTGTCCTCAATTGCTCGATGGATCACTTGGTGGTAGAAACCAGCGAAGGCAAGAAGCGCTGCTGGGATTTCAAGGACTGCGACGAGCTAAGCCGCTCCAAGGAGGAATGGCCCTGGCGGTAAAAACGAGATGAAAATGAGGTCTTTGCCTCCCGTGAGGGAAAAACGGGAGGAACCCTTGAAAACGCGAAAAGGCACTGCCGTCGGCAGTGCCTTTTTTTGCTGAAGGCTCTCCACGCCTGCCGTGGATTCCTTGGCCTCACAGCGTATCACTATGAGGTGGGGCCCCTTGTTGGCGAATCAGGCGTCCCACTCGGTGGTGGGCTGGCTCACATCGCCCCTGAAGCGGTCCCGGTTAAACATTATTCCGCGTGGGCATGCGAATCTCACCTGCAGTGCAGAGAGCGTTTCTTTTGATTCAGTATAGGGGAAAGGCTGGGTGCTGACAAGGAGAAAAACAGGGAGGAAAATCCGGCTCCGGTTGGTTGTCCCAGATGTGTCCCGACTTCCCCGGGAACGGATAGGCTGCCTAAGAAATGACCATATCGAGAGAAGGATGGGCATAATTTCATCTTCAAGAAGGGAACGGTTGTTTTTTTGACCCCGGAATTCGAGGATTTTATGCCAGGAATCACGCTGGCACAACTTATGCCCTTGCAAGACATGAGCAGGTCGAAGAAAAAAAGGAGAGGGGATGGCCCCCAGAGCGGACGGACAACAAGAAAGATTACTCAAGGCTCTCATCGATATCGGTCAGGAACTGGCTTCCACCATCGAGCTGGATGAACTGCTCAACCGGATCCTGCGGATTTCCAGGGAGGTGTTCCATTTCGAGAATGCCATTATCCGTCTTATGGACCCGGAAGCCGGGGCCCTGGTCACGGTCGCTTCCTACGGATATGCCGATGAAGCGGCTCGGCCCCAAATCCGCCTCGGCCGGGGCGTCATGGGAAGAGTCGCCGCCACGGGGAAACCGATTCTGGTTCCCGACCTGGCCGACATGCCGTACTACGTCCCGGGAATCCACGGCGCCCGAAGCGAGCTGGCCGTCCCTCTGGTCGCGAGGGAGAAGGTCATCGGGGTCTTCAACGTGGAGAGCCCTGTGCCCCATGCCTTTCGACGAGGAAGATATCGCACCTCTCATCACGATGGCCGGACAGGCTGCCATCGCCATCGAAAACGCCCGGCTCTATAAAAACCTGCGCGAGGTCTCCGACCGATACCAGGAGCTTCACCAGTTCAACAGCCGAATTCTCAAAAGCGCCAACCTGGGCATCTATACCATCGACGACCGGATGCGAATCACCTCCTGGAACCCCCGGATGGGTGAAATGAGCGGGGTCGGCGAGGAAGAGGCCCTGGGCAGGGACCTGTTTCAGCTCTTTCCTATGCTGGAGGAAGAAGGATTTGCCGACCGTATCCGGAGGGTGCTGGACCGGGGGACCCCCGAGAGAGGTGCGGCTGGCCCACCGCAACCAGAAAGGGCAGGTGCGTTTTCAGAAACGGAGGCTGGCCCCGTTGAAAGACGGCTGGAGGACCTCCGGTGTGGTGGTCATCGTCGAGGATATCACCGAGTTCAAACGTCTGATGGAGCAGACCGTCCAGTCGGAAAAACTGGCTGAGGTGGGCCGCCTTTCCGCCGGAATCGCCCATGAAGTGAACAATCCTCTGGCGGTCATTTCCTATGCGGCCCAGCTTCTGCTGCGGGAGGAGCCCCTGCCGCCGTTCCAGAGGGAACTCGTCGAGCGAATCGACAGCGAGGTGGACCGGCTCAAGGCCCTGACCGGGAGCCTGCTGTCGTTCTCCCGGGCGCGGGAGACGGTGAAGCGTGAGACACGACCTCAATGAAGTCCTCAGGGATGTCCTGCGCCTGGTGCGCTTCGAATTGACCCGGAACGCCATCCACCTGAGGGAGGTTTACGAGGAAATTCCCTCGGTGCAGGCAGACCCGAACAAACTCAAACAGGTTTTCATCAACCTGATCATGAATGCCGCCCAGGCCATGGGAACGGGAGGCACGGTTACCGTGTCGGACCGGATTCGTTGCCGGGGAGGAAGTCGAAGCGGTGATCGCCGATACCGGCCCTGGAATTCCGGAGGAGGTCAGAAGGCAGATCTTCGACCCCTTTTTTTCCACCAAAAAAGAAGGGGAGGGGACAGGATTGGGGCTTTACATCTGCCGGAAGATAATTTCCGAACACGAGGGGCGCCTGCTGCTGGATATCGAGTGAAGGGAGAGGGCGCTGTATTCCGGATCATTCTTCCCCTGATGTGACTGCCCGCAAGAATGATCATTTCTCCGAATCTTTTGCCGAAAAAAGAGGCAATGGCTTCGGGCCTCCAGAGATAACTAACCAAAATTAAATAAATATCCAAATTGGCACGCGCTATGCTCTAGATTCAGACAGACGGCACAAACCGAAACGGATGAAAAACTATCGACCTCAGGGACAAGGATGTCCTACAGAGGCCAAGGACCGGGCAACGGCGCCCTCCTTCCGATACATCGGAAGGATGGCGCCTTTTTTTATTTTTTTAATCCCTGGAAAGGAGAACAGAAGGTATGAGAAAGGTCGAATGCATCATCAAACCGTTCAAGCTGGACGACGTCAAAGGTGTCCTCACGGATCATGGGGATTACCGGGATGACCGTCAGCGAAGTGCGCGGCTTCGGCCGGCAGAAGGGACACACCGAACTCTATCGCGGGGCGGAGTACCAGATCGATTTCATTCCCAAGGTCAAAATCGAACTGGTCATTCCCGCTGAGCGCGTGACCGAAGTGGTGGCCGCCATCCAGAAGGAAGCCTGCACCGGCCGGATCGGAGACGGCAAGATTTTCGTCTTCCCCGTGGAGCAGTCGATGCGGATCCGAACCGGCGAAACCGGTCCCGATTCCCTGTAAAAAAATCGAATTAGTCATCAAGGAGGTAAGACATGAAGAAAAGATTTCTTCCCCTCATCGATTATCGGCCTGGTGCTGGCCCTGCCGGCCCTGGGTCTCGCAGCCGATGCGCCCCTCACCGCGGAGGCCGTCCAGACCAACGTGAACTTTGTCTGGACCCTCGTGGCCGCCTTCCTGGTCTTCATCATGCAGGCCGGCTTCGCCATGGTCGAATCGGGCTTCACCCGCGCCAAGAACGCCTGCAACATCATGATGAAGAACATGATGGACTTCTGCGTCGGCGCCCTCGCCTACTGGGCCGTCGGCTTCGGCCTGATGTTCGGCATCGGGACCGGCTTTTTCGGCCACAGCGACTTCTTCCTCAGCGGCGCCGTCGGCGACGGGGCGTCCTGGAACTACGCCTTCTGGATGTTTCAGGTGGTCTTTGCCGCCACTGCCGCCACCATCATCTCCGGCGCGGTGGCCGAGCGCACCAAGTTCAGCGCCTACATCATCTACTCGGTACTGGTCTCCCTGATCCTCTACCCGGTCTTCGGCGCACTGGGCCTGGGGCAACCTCTTCCACGGCGAGCGGCTCGGTGGCTGGCCAAGCTGGGCTTCATCGACTTCGCCGGCTCCACCGTCGTCCACTCCATGGGCGGCTGGCTGGCCCTGGCCGGCGCCATCGTCGTCGGCCCCCGCATCGGTAAATTCGCCAAGGACGGCAAGGTCAAGCCGATCCCCGGCCACAACATCCCCCTGGCCTCCCTCGGCGTCTTCCTGCTCTTTTTCGGCTGGTTCGGCTTCAACCCCGGTTCCACCACCGCCGGCGACCCCCGATATCGCCGAGATTGCCGTTACCACCTGCCTGGCCGGCGCCGCCGGCGCCGTGCTCGGCGATGTTCTACACCTGGCTGCGCTATCAAGAAGCCCGACGTCGGCATGACCCTCAACGGCCTGCTGGCCGGCCTGGTGGCGATCACCGCCGGCTGCGCCAACGTCACTCCCCTCTCGGCGGTGATCATCGGCCTGGTTGCCGGCGTTCTGGTGGTCCTCTCGGTCGTCTTCTTCGACAAGATCCAGGTCGACGATCCGGTCGGCGCCGTCTCCGTCCACGGCGTCTGCGGCGCCTGGGGCACCCTGGCCGCCGGCCTCTTCGACACCGCCGGGTTCTCCCTGCACACGGTCGGCGTGCAGCTTCTCGGTATCGGCGCCTGCTTCGTCTGGGCCTTCGGCACCGGCATGGTCGTCTTCAAGGCGATCGACCTGACCATCGGCATGCGCGTCTCCGAGGAGGAGGAACTGGCCGGTCTCGACTTCTCCGAGCATGGCGCTTCCGCCTATCCCGACTTCCAGACCGTTCACCTGGGGAGCATCTTCACTCCCGGCGGCAACGGTGGCTCCGGCAAGGCCGCGGTAGCCAGGGAAGCGACCACCCGCCCCGTGACACAGTCGTAAATATTTCAAAAAAATCTAAATTTTTGATTTTACTCCGACGTTTGTTTGCAAATGAAATCAGGAAAGCCGGCCGGAGGACAGCCCGGTCGGTAAAACCCTAACTTCAGGTGAAGGAGAAATAGGAAGATGAAGATAAGGCAGTTGAGTGTGGTTTTTGTCGCCCTTCTTGATGTTCTTTGGCACCCTGGTCCCGTCGGCCCAGTGCGGCCATCTCGGTTACCGGCGACGCTTATGTGGGCTATTTCAGCAAATATCTGTGGAGGGGTGAAAATCTCAGCGGAGGGACGCCGGTCGTTCAGGCCGGGGTGGATCTCAGCACCCAGGGTATTACTCTGAGCTATTGGACCAATTGGCAGACCAAGGAGGATGTTATTCTTGGCAACCATACGGATTCAGGCGAATTGGCCGAAACCGATGTTACGCTCGATTATACATATGACATCAACAAGTTGGTTTCCGCGAGCGTCGGCAATATTTATTACAGCCTTGAGGGTCAGGATTCCAACGAACTTTACGCGGGAGCTTCCTTCAACACCCTTCTTTCTCCGGCTGTAAAAATTTATTGGGATTATGATCAAGCTAAAGAGGATGGTTATTTCATTACCGCTTCCGTCGGGCATTCTTTTGAATTGATGAATAAACTGGGCCTGAATTTGGGTGCCTTGGTCAGCTACAATGGTGCCAGTGATTTTTCGGTAGGTGACTATCACAACTGGCACAATTACGAGCTCAGCGCCAGCCTCGACTATTCGGTGACCGACCAGATCAGCATCAGCCCCTCTTTCGTCTTCTCCTCGCCGATCAGCGATTCGGCCAGGGAAAATATCGACGATGAAACCATGGCCGGCTTGAACGCCACTTTCAGCTTCTAGGGTCATTTGCGGCCTTGCCGCTGAAAGTTCTATCGACAACCGGACCGCCGCTCCATAAAATGAGAGCGGCGGTTTCTTTTTTATCGGCAAAGCGCAGTGGCGCCCATGGATGCGATGGCCGGCCGAAATAAAAAATTTATCCTTCCCCTGGACGACGGCACAGCCGCGACCGCTCGCCTGCTGGTCCCAGCGGCCCGGATTATCTCCTTCTTTGCGGTGATGCCGGGAGGCGGTTCGCCCTCCAGGGCCAACGGGTCATTGGCATTCGGGGGAAGGTATGGTAGTCTTGAATATACTTTCCCCCAGGAATGAGGGCGTGGGCTTTTATGACGGTTTTCCCCGGCAGTAGGTCTGCCAGCGACTTCTTTCGCGGATTCTCCTACCCTTTTCAGGCAGGCAGATTCCTTCTGAAAAGTCCAGGCCTTCTGAAGTTTATCCTTATTCCCTTTCTCATCAACTTGGCGGTTTTTTCGGGCGCCTTGTATCTCGGTCTTCATTTTTTCAACGAATTCGTCCTTCATCGCCTTCCACAGGGTGGGGCCTGGTACTGGCTTTTCCTCTATTATTTTCTCTGGGTTCTGGCCGCGTTGGCAACGGCGGTCGGGGTCTTTTTCGCTTTTGCGGTGGTCGGAAACTTCCTGGCGTCTCCTTTCAACGACCTTCTTTCCGAGAAAACCGAAGAAAAGCTCACGGGAATAAAGGACCTCCGGCCCTTTTCCTTCCGAAGGTTCTGGCGGGAGAGCCTGCAGACCCTTAAAGAGGAGGGCAAGAAAATGCTTTTCTTTCTGGGAGGGATGGCTCTGCTTCTTTTACTCAATCTGATTCCAGGGGTGGGGACCTTTCTTTACGGGGTCCTTTCTTTTGTTTTTACCCTCTTTTTTCTGGATTCCGAGTTCACAGGCTATTTTTTCAGCCGTCGGCAGCTGAGTTTCAGCCGACAGCGGCGATACATTCTCTCCAGAAAATTGTTGATGTGTGGTTTCGGAACGGCGGTCCTGGCTATCCTTGCCATCCCCCTTTTTCAGTTTTTCTGCATCCCTGTCGCCGTGGTGGGGGGCACCCAGCTTTGCCTGGAGAATCCGGGAGGCATCGGCGGGGCGTCGGGGGGGTGCTCCCCCGAAGAGTATTCTGCTGCTCGGGAGCATAAGTCCTCCGATGGGTTATGAGGGAACATGAAACAGATTGGTCTGCAGGCTGCCCTGGAAGGGGGACGGGTCCTGATGAACAAATTCGGCGGTTCGCTCTCAGTGGCCCATAAAGGCGAAGTCGACCTCGTCACCGATGCCGACCGGGCTTCGGAAGAGGCGATCGTCTCTGCTGTTCGAGGAACCTTCCCCCGCCACGACATTTTCGCCGAGGAAAAGGATTACGGCAGTTTCGGCTCTTCCTATCGCTGGGATCATCGATCCTCTGGACGGGACCACCAACTTTGCCCACGGATTTCCATGGTTCGCCGTTTCCATTGCGCTGGAGGTGGAGGGGGAGGTCGTTCTGGGAATCGTTTTCAATCCCTTTCACCGCGAACTCTTCTGCGCGGAAAAGGGGAAGGGAGCTTTTTTGAACGAAATTCAACTGCAGGTTTCAAAAACGGACCGCCTGGATCAGGCCCTGCTGGCAACGGGGTTTCCCTATGATCGAAAGAAGAGTCCGGTGAATAATTATGACCATTTCGTCAACTTTCAACAACGGGCTCAGGCTTGCCGAAGAGCCGGATCTGCCAGCCTCGATCTTGCCTATACGGCCGCAGGGCGGCTTGATGGATACTGGGAAATGAAACTGAACCCCTGGGATGTGGCTGCGGGAAAACTGATCGTGGAGGAGGCGGGGGGCAAAACCAGCGATTTCGAAGGCCTGCCCATGGATATTTTCGGCCAGCAATACCTGGCCAGCAACGGATTGATCCACCAGTCTATGATCGCGGTGCTGGGTCTTGGCCGCACTCCTTAACGGCCGGCGCCGACTCACGGAAACCGTTTGTCATTAAGAGAGCAAGCCGTGATACCTGTATGTTATAATTTCATCGAAGGGTTGACGAAGCGAGGTTTAGCAGTCCGCTTCAATCGTTCGGCAATGGGCTGTTTCGGTTGTGCGGGCATCAGCAGGAAAAGGAGAATATATGGCTGAAATGACCACCAGGGAAAAGGCTAAGGCTGCTGAAATCGAAGTCGACAAAAACCTTCAACGTCTGGACCTTGATCTGGAAATTATGGAGAAGCACGCCGGCGAAATTGCCGACGTCGAAACCGATATCCAGGAATCGATGAAAAAATGGGATCGGGAATACAAAGACACTCGCTTCCACAGCATACCCAAACCCAGGAAACACATCCGATAATAGAAAAGAAAAGGGCCCCTTTTAGGTTTTTAGGGGCCCTTTTTTATCACGCGGTCTCATCCCCTTGCGGAGGATGTTCAGCCCTGATGGCCTCTATTTCAGCCTCCAGAGTGGCTGCGGAATTTTTCAAACTGTCCAGTTTCTGAAATAGGGACTGGACTTCATCCCGGCCCAGAATATCGGTTTCTCCCGTTTCGCGCAAATCGTCGACCAGTTTTCCAAGGTCCGCATGGGCGTTGGAAATCTTCTTGTGAATCGAACCGAGGTCGATTTTTTTCTGGACAACTCTTTTGTATTGGGCGGCCTTGAATGAAGCAGAGTGAATAGTTTTGCGGGTAGCGTCCCAAAATTTTTCAGTGGACCCCTTTTTTTCGTCTTTCGGTTCTTCCTGTTCGCCCATTTTACCTCCTGTAAATAGAGAATTACCTAAAATTCCTGTTATTTTAACACCTTCGGGAGGTTCGTCAAGATGTGTATCGGAAGATGGAGACGGCCTCTGCCTTGCTCAAACGCTTCCTTTGATTTAAAATTTTCTTGAACAATGTTTCCAGATGCTTGCAGCTGGAGAAAGGGCCGGAGAACATGGCAGAAGCAGGCAAGACTAAATTCCAGATCGATTTGCGCCGCTATCTCAGGGAGCACGAGGATGACCGGGACCTCACCCGGTTGATATGCGAAATCGCGGAGGCCTCCAAGTACATAATCAATTCCATCCGTACCGGCGACCTGGGGGTTGCCGGAACCTCGAATCTTTACGGCGAAGCAGCAACTGGCTCTCGATGTCCTCTCCGACCGGATAATGCGCAAACGCCTCCTCCACTCGGGGGTGGTGGCTAATATTGTCTCGGAAGAAACTGAGGAAATCATTCCCTTCTCCGCCGAATGCGAAGGCAAGTTCTCTGTTGCGTATCGACCCTCTGGACGGGTCCTCACTGGTGGATGTCAACCTTGCCGTCGGGACCATCGTTTCCATCTTACGAAGGGGGAGATATCCTGCAGCCTGGCCGCAACCAGCGGGCCGCCTTTACATTTTGTACGGGCCGCGTACCACCCTCGTTTTGAGCACGGGGAAGGGAGTCCATGAATTTGCCATGAACCAGTTGATGGAATACACCCTTGTACAGGAAAACATCCGCATGGCTCCCCAGGCGGCCATCTATTCGCCGGGAGGACTGCGGAACAAGTATAGTCCGGGGACGGAGAAATTCGTCACCTATCTTGAGGGAAAGGGCGCCAAGCTGCGTTACAGCGGCGGCCTGGTTCCCGATATCAACCAGATCCTGATCAAGGGAAAGGGGATTTTTCTCTATCCCCACCTCCAGGGAATGCCCCGAGGGAAAGCTGCGGTTGCTGTATGAACTGAACCCCATGGCATTTCTTGTTGAACAGGCCGGAGGCGCAGCCTCCACGGGACGGGAGCGAATTCTGGATCTGGTCCCGCAGGGCATCGACCAGAGGGCTCCGCTCTTTATCGGCTGCAAGGAAGATGTGGCCAGGGCCGAGGAATTTATTCCCGAAGGAGGGTGAGGTTTTCGAAGGGATTGCGCATTGAAAAGGAAAAGAGCCCGGGGCGTGTGCCTCCGGGCTCTTTTTTTAAGCGCAGTTATTAAGGAGCGGCTTACTTCAGCAGAACTTTAACCTTGTCATAGCCCATGTTGTAGGCCTTTTTGTTCAGATCCATGAAGGCCTCGGGGACCTTGGCGAGAACGGCTTTTTCTCCCGAGTCGCGGGAGACGACATCGGTCAGGGCGATCATGGCGCCCAGGGCGACGACATTGGCGACGATTTCACGGCCGATTTCTTCCTTGGCGGTGCGGATGATGGGGAATTTGTAGATCTTGAAATCCCCCTCGGGCTCCCGTTTCACGAAATCGGAATCGAGCAGCAGAACACCGCCGGCCTTGATGCCGTTGGCGTATTTGTCGGCCGCTTCCTGGGTCATCGCCAGACAGGCGTCCACAACGGTCGCTTTGGGGTAATCGATAGGCCCGTCGGAAATGATGACTTCGGATTTGGAGGCGCCGCCGCGGGCCTCGGGGCCGTAGCTCTGGGACTGCACGGCGTGTTTGCCCCTCAATGATGGAAGCGGCTTCCGCCAGAATGATGCCGGCCGTGATCAGGCCCTGTCCACCGGCGCCGGAAAATCTGAATTCATATCTTTTTGCCATGGATACGTTCTCCTTGTTCGCTGCGGTGATCAGGCGCCCTGCGCCTTGGCGATGACCTTGGCATACTGCTCGCAGTATTCGGGTTTTTCCTCTTTGTAGAGGACGCCGGTCAGGACCTTGCCTTCGAGTTGCTCGGCAGTCATCTTGGACAGCGGCCGCTACGGGTACGGCGATATCCTTGAGCCGCTTCATCATATCGACCACGCTGCGGAATTTGTTGCGCCGGCCGTAGGTGGTGGGGCAGTCGTCGAGAACCTCGATAACGGCCATCCCCTTGTGCTGGATGCCCTCGGCGATCAGCTTGTCGATCTGTGTGGCGTGAAAGGCGGTGGTCCGGGCGACGAAGGTCGCGCCGGCGCCGATGGCCAGCTTGCTGATGTCGAAGATCGGGTCGGGGTTGCCGTAGGGAGTCGTCGAGGCTTTGGCGCCCGTGGGAGTGGTGGGGGAGAACTGGCCGCCGGTCATGCCGTAGATGTTGTTGTTGAAGATGACGTAGGTCATGTCGATGTTGCGCCGGCAGGCATGGATGAAATGGTTCCCGCCGATGGCGGTGCCGTCGCCGTCGCCGCCCATGACGATAACCGTCATTTCAGGTTTGGCCATTTTGACGCCGGTGGCAAAAGCGGCGGCGCGACCATGGGCGGTATGAAGGGTGCACATGTCGATGTAGCCGGGAAGACGGCTGGCGCAGCCGATACCGGAAACGATGGCGGTATTGTTCTTTTCCAGACCGCAGGTATCCATGGCCCGGATCAGGCCCTTCATGGCGATGCCGTGGCCGCAGCCGGGGCACCAGATGTGGGGCAGTTTGCCGGGACGGATGGTTTTGTCGTAATCGTAAGCCATTTATTTTACCTCCTTGACCTTGTCCATGATCTGGCCCGGATTGATCGGCTCACCGTCGACGCGGCCGAAGTGGAGAACCGGGCAGGCGCCCTTGACGACACGCTCCACTTCGAGGTTCATCTGGCCGAGGTTCATTTCCGGAACCACGATCGCCTTGACCTTGCTTGCCCAGTTCGGCAACCCGCTTCTCGGGGAAGGGCCAGAGGGTAATGGGCCGGAACAGGCCCGCCTTGATCCCTTCCTTGCGCAGTTCATTGACGGCATAGCGGGCGCTGCGGCTGGTGGACCCGTAGGCGAGGACGAGGACTTCCGCATCGTCGAGAAGGTATTCCTCGTTTTTCTCGATGTCGGCCCGGTTGGCCTCGACTTTGCGGATCTGGCGACGCTCTTCATCATCCACCAGGTTCGGCCTTGGTGGTGGGAAATCCGTCCGCGGCCTTGTTCAGGCCGGTGACGTGAAAGCGGTACTCCGAGCCGAAGGCGGCCAGCGGCGGGACATCGCCGAAGGAGGTGTCGTAGGGCTTGTACTCTTCGGGCGAAACCGTCGGTTTCGCACGGTCGATCACTTCGAGTTCGCCCGGTTCGGGAAACTCGATACGCTCACGCATATGGCCGACGATCTCATCGTAGAGAACCTGAACCGGCATACGGTATTTTTCGGCGAGATTGAAGGCCCGAACCGTTTCGGTGAAAATTTCCTGGCAGGAGGCAGGCGCGACGGCAATGGCGGCGTGGTCGCCATGGGTTCCCCAGCGGGCCTGCATGACATCGGACTGGCCGGGGCCGGTGGGCATGCCGGTCGAGGGTCCGCCGCGCATGACGTTGATGACAACGCAGGGCACTTCGGCGATACAGGCGTAGCCGAGCAGTTCCTGCTTGAGGGAGACCCCAGGGCCCGAAGTGGCGGTCAGCGCCTTGGAACCGGTGAGGGAGGCCCCGATGACCGAGGCGATGGCCCCGATTTCATCTTCCATTTGAATAAATTTGCCGCCGACTTTGGGAAGTTCGTTGGACAGAACCTCGGCAACTTCGGTAGAGGGGGTGATGGGGTATCCGCCGAAAAACCGGCACCCGGCATAAAGGGCACCTTGGGCACAGGCCTCGTTCCCCTGCAACAGAGCAACTTTTTTAGCCACGTTAACCGACCTCCTATCTTATGAATGATGATTATTCGTTTTTGAAGACCTTGATGGCAAAGTCGGGACAACGCAATTCGCACTGCATGCAGGCGATGCATGCTTCAGGATTTGCAACCCGGACCACGAAGGCGTCCATCTCCAGGACCTTGGTAGGGCAGAATTCAGCGCAGATACTGCATCCTTTGCAGTATCTTTCGATAACCTCGACTCTTCCTTTGGCACTGCTCATTCCCGTTTCTCTCCTTTAACGGTGTTGGCCGCCGAACGGCTTTTGATAAACTCGTACATGATAGATCAAACCCTATGTCAATTCCAGAAAAATATGTATACGACGGGCTGATTCAGGGGCGCGGGAGCCCGGGGAGGAGCTGGTTTTTATACTCCGTATCGCCGGGATGAACGAAGAGGATGGAAACCCCGGCATCTTTTCGATGGTCCGAAATAGTAAAGAAGGGCAATGGAACCCATTGCCCTTCTTTTTAATGGAGTAACTGGTTTTTACTTCATGTCGTTGACGAGGCCCTTGACCGCGGCCACCGAGTTGTCGAACATCGACTGTTCTTCGTCGCTGAGTTTGAATTCGAGAATTTTTTCAACCCCTCCGGCGCCCAGGACGCAGGGGACTCCGACATAGTAGCCGTCGACCCCGAATTCTCCTTTGAGCAGGGCGCAGGTAGGCAGGACACGCTTCTGGTCCTTGAGGATCGATTCAGCCATAGCAATGGCGGAGGACGCAGGGCTGTAAAAAGCGCTGCCGGTCTTGAGCAGGGCCACCACTTCGCCTCCGGCCTTCTTGGTCCGCTCGACCATGGCATCCATGACTTCCTTAGCCTTAGCGGCGCTGCCGTATTTCTGCTCGAGGAGTTCCATGACGGGGATGCCCTTGACGCTGGCGTAACGAACCAGGGGAACCATGGTGTCGCCGTGGCCTCCAAGGGTCATGGCGGTAACGTCTTTAATGGAAACGCCCAGTTCCCAGGCAATGAAGGACTCGAAACGGGCCGAGTCGAGGACTCCGGCCTGGCCCATGACGCGTTCGGAGGGGAAGCCGGTGATGTTCTTGCACAGGGTGACCATGGCATCCAGGGGATTGGAAATGATGATGACGAAGGAATCGGGAGCATATTGCTTGATGCCCTCGGAAACCTGGGTCATGATTTTGGAGTTGACCTCGATCAGGTCGTCGCGGCTCATGCCTGGCTTGCGGGGAAGACCAGCGGTTACGATAACGACATTGGAGCCTTCGATATCCTTGTAATCGTTGGTCCCCTTGAGTGTGACGTCGAAGCCGTCCACCGGGGATGCCTCTGCGATATCGAGCATCTTGCCCTGGGGCAGGCCCTCGACGATGTCGAACAGAACCACGTCGCCCAGTTCACGCAGAGCGCAGAGCTGAGCCAGCACGCCACCGATCTGACCACCACCGATAAGAGCGATTTTCGATCTTGCCATTGTAGTCTCTCCTTTTGTTGGAAAAAAATGAAATCCACAGGCCCGGGGCAATCCGGTTGTCCCGGGCCTGCCAGCTCTAATTGAAGTTTCTGTGTCCTGGTTAGAGGGCGTCCACTATCGCATTGAAGGTCGCGCTGGGGCGCATCGCCTGGGCGATTTTAACCTTGTCGGGGCGGTAGTAGCCGCCGATGTCGACGGAGTGCCCTTGTGCCCCCAGAAGTTCCTCGACGATCTGGGCCTCTTTGGCCTCCAGTTCGCTGGCCACCTTGGTGAAGCGGGCCTTCATTTCGGGGTCCCTGTCTTGAGCGGCGAGGGCTTGTGCCCAGTACATGGCAAGGTAGAAGCTGCTGCCGCGGTTGTCGATCTCATTGACCTTGCGGGAAGGGGCCTTGGCGTTCTCCAGGTATCTGCCGACGGCCTGATCCAGGGTTTCGGCCAGCAGTTTGGCTTTGGCGCTTTGGGTCTTGCCGGCGATCATTTCGAGGGAGGGCACCAGGGCGCAGTACTCGCCCAGGGAATCCCATCGGAGATGACCTTCTTTCAGGAACTGCTGGACATGCTTGGGAGCGGAGCCGCCCGCGCCGGTCTCGAAAAGACCGCCGCCGGCCAGCAGGGGGACGATGGAGAGCATCCTTGCGCTGGTTCCCAGCTCGATGATCGGAAACAGGTCAGTGAGGTAGTCACGAAGGACATTGCCGGTGACGGAGATTGTGTCCAGACCCTTTCGGGCCCTTTCACAACTGAACTTCATGGCATCGACGGGCTTCATGATGCGGATGTCGAGGCCGGTGGTGTCGTGATCCTTCAGGTAGGTGTTGACCTTTTTGATGATCTCGGCGTCGTGGCCGCGGGCTTCGTCCAGCCAGAAGATGGCGGGGGAGCCCGATTCCTTTGCGCGGTTGACCGCCAGTTTTACCCAGTCGCGGATCGGGATGTCCTTGGCCTGGCAGGCACGGTAGATATCGCCCTTTTCAACCTTCTGCTCGAGCAGCGTGGCGCCCGATGCGTCCACGATGCGGATGGCGCCCTTGCCGGGAGCCAGGAAGGTCTTGTCGTGGGAGCCGTATTCCTCGGCTTTTTGGGCCATCAGGCCGACGTTGGAGACGCTGCCCATGGTGGACGGGTCGAACTGGCCATTCTTCTGGCAATCCTCGATGATGGCCTGATACATGGTCGCATAACAGCGGTCGGGAATCATGGCGACGGTATCCTGGAGCTCGTCGGCGAGATTCCACATTTTGCCGCCGTCGCGCACGACGACCGGCATGGAGGCGTCGACGATGACGTCGTTGGGCACGTGCAGGTTGGTGATGCCTTTGCGGGAGTCGACCATGGCCAGGGCGGGGCCCTTTCCGTAACACGCCTTGATATCGGCTTCGATCTCGAGCCTTTTTGTCGCTCGGCAGCCGGTCGAGCTTGGCCAGGACGTCGCCGAGACCGTTGTTGACGTTGGCGCCGATTTCCTTCAGGGCGGCGGCGTGTTTTTCGAGTGCGTCCTTGAAGAAGACCGACACTGCGTGGCCGAACATGACCGGGTCGGAGACCTTCATCATGGTCGCCTTGAGGTGCAGGGAGAGCAGGACGTCCTTCTCCTTGGCTTCCTCCATCGTTTCTGCATAGAACTGTCGCAGGGCCGCTACGTCCATGTAGGTGGAGTCGAGCACCTCTCCGGCCAGCAGCGGCAGTTTCTCCTTCAGCACAGAGACGCTGCCGTCTTCGCCTACGAACTCGATTCTGGCGTCGGTCGGCCTTGTCCAGGGTGATGGCGGTTTCATTTTCGTAGAAATCGCCGTCCGACATGAACGCCACGCGGGTTTTGGAAACCTCGGGCCACGGCTTCATCATCCGGTGAGGGTTCTTTTTGGCAAACTTCTTAACCGAAGCCGCCGCCCGGCGGTCGGAGTTGCCCTCACGAAGCACCGGGTTGACCGCACTGCCCAGGACCTTGGCAAACCTCGCCTGAAGAGCCTTTTCCTCGTCGTTTCTGGGTTCCTCGGGATATTCGGGGATGTTGTATCCTTTTTCCTGGAGCTCTTTGATGGCCGCCTGCAGCTGGGGGATGGAGGCGCTGATGTTGGGAAGTTTGATGACGTTGGCTTCGGGGGTCTTGACGAGTTTGCCCAATTCGGCCAGGAAGTCGGGGATTTTCTGATCTTCGGTCAGTTTGTCGGGAAAGTTGGCTATGATGCGCCCCGAGAGGGAGATGTCCTTCGTCTCGACCTCGATACCCGTGCCCTTGGTGAAGGCTTGAACGATGGGAAGCAACGCGTAGGTTGCCAGCGCCGGTGCTTCATCAATTTCTGTCCAGAGAATCTTTGATGTTTCCGTTGCCATGTCTCTCTCCTTGGTTTTTATGACAAGATAGCCAGAGGCTCAAACTCTGTTATTTCCCTACCGGATTCGGCTCGGACATAACAGGTGTTCCTGAATCCCGGGTCAGAACGTCGCTAAATGATTAAGAAAGAAGGGGGGGGTAAAAATGTGTATACAGTATACAGAGGCGCTAGGGGGTGTCAAGAAAAAAGATAGGGTAAAAACAGCGGTATTGAGAAGAATAAATCAGAAGAAAAAATCGCGCTATCGAGTTTCGGCAGGATTGGCTTTCATTAAAAGTTGGACCGGGAACACATCGGATTTGCGCGCCTTTTCCCGGGCTTCCTCCTTCTCCGTCTCGCTGGTGTCTCTGGGGATGCTGAGAACCTGCCCCGGATATATCTGTCGGGGGTCTTTGATCTGATCCCGGTTTGCCTGGTAAATCAGGGGCCAGAGAAGAGAGTCGAAATAGATGTCCTTGCGGGCCGCGATGGTCCAGAGCGTTTCCCCTTCGGTCACCGTATAGCGGGTCGGAAGGGGAGGGGGGGGGAGGGGGGGAAGGCGCCAGCTTGGGGGGCGGAGGCGCAGGTGTCGATGCGACCGTTTTTTTGTGCTTCTTCACCGGAGGCGGCACGGCTTCCGCCTTGGTCTGCTGTGGCTCGGGTTCACTCGGCTTCAGCTTCTGCCGGCTTGCTTCCGGCGGGCCTTGTGCATGGCGCGCCGGCCATCCGATTCGGCGTTGGACAGGATCTTCCGGGCGAGGCCGTAATTGCCCTCGCGGAGGAGACCCTCCCCTTTCCTCAGCTTTTCGGCGGCTTTCTGATAGGGGCCCGGGGCAAACTGCTGCGCCCCGGCCGCCCCGGCCAGGGCCACCGCCATGCGGGCGTTCTGAAGTTCCTGCCGGGGGGGGGTAGCGCACCCTCCCAGCAGTAATAGAAGTGAGATTGCCAGCAGCAATGTTGCGGAAGAGAAATATCTTGTCATTCGACCTGCCTTCTCCGTAACAACCGTGGAAGGTAGCTCAAAGGTAGTCCGGGCAGCCCGGAGAGAACGTGGAATATGGTTTTCCCCCCTACTTTGGTTTGGCCGCTGTCCTGATCGAGAGTTCCCGAAGCTGTTTTTCATCGACAGGGCCCGGGGCTTCCGACATGAGACAGGTGGCTTTCTGGGTCTTCGGAAAGGCGATTACGTCCCGGATGGAGTCGGCGCCGGTCAGGATCATGACCAGCCGGTCGAGGCCGAAGGCGATGCCGCCATGGGGAGGTGCCCCGAATTCCAGGGCGTCGAGGAGAAAGCCGAACTTTTCCCGCGCCTCTTCAATGCCGATGCCCATCAGCTCAAACATCTTGCTCTGCACGCCCTGGTCATGAATACGAATACTCCCGCCGCCGATTTCCGAGCCGTTGAGAACCAGGTCGTAAGCCTTGGCCCGGGCCTTGCCGGGGTCCGAGCCGAGCAGGGGAACGTCCTCGTCCATCGGCGCTGTGAAGGGGTGGTGTACCGCCACGTGGCGGCGGGTTTCTCCATCCCACTCCAGGAGCGGAAAGTCGGTGATCCAGACGAAGCGGTAGTCGTCCTTTTTGGCCAGGCCGAGCTTGTGGCCGAGATGGCCGCGAAGCCGGCCGAGGGATTCGTTGACAACCTTGAAAGAATCGGCGCCGAACAGCAGCAGGTCGCCGAGTTCGGCCCCGAGGCGCTGATTGATCGCCGCCAACTCATCGGCGGTGAAGAATTTGGCGATGGGCGATTGCCAACCCTCCTCGGTAATTTTCACCCAGGCAAGGCCCTTGGCTCCGTAGATCTTGACGAACTCCGTCAGCTCGTCGAGCTCCTTGCGCGACAGGGCCGCTCCGCCTTTGACATTGATCGCCTTGACGATCCCTCCCCACTGCACGGCGTCGGCGAAAACTTTGAACCCGCAGCCCTTGACCAGGTCGGAGAGCTCGGTCAACTCCAGGCCGAAGCGCAGGTCGGGGTTGTCGACCCCGTAGCGGTCCATCGCTTCGGCATAGGTCATGCGGGCCATCGGAAGGGACACCTCGACGCCGATGGCCTCCTTGAAGACCTCCGCGACCATCCCCTCCATGACGGCGATTACATCCTCGCGGCCGACGAAGCTCATCTCGCAGTCGATCTGGGTGAACTCGGGCTGGCGGTCAGCGCGAAGGTCCTCGTCGCGGAAGCAGCGCACGATCTGGAAGTAGCGGTCGAAGCCGGAGACCATCAGAAGCTGCTTGAAGAGCTGCGGCGACTGGGGCAGCGCAAAGAAAGTGCCGGGGTTGACGCGGCTCGGCACCAGGTAGTCGCGGGCCCCTTCGGGGGTGCTTTTGGTCAGAACCGGCGTCTCGATGTCGAGAAAGCCCTGGGCGTCGAGGTATCGGCGCACGGTGCGCGTCACCTGGTAGCGCAACATCAGGTTCTGCTGAATCGACGGACGCCGCAGGTCGAGGTAGCGGTACTTGAGGCGGATGTTCTCGGCGACTTCGGAAAATTCGTCGAGCATGAAGGGAGGAGTCTTGGCGGAGTTGAGGATGCGCATTTCGTGGACCTCGACCTCGACCTCGCCGGTTTTCATCTTTGGGTTGATGGTCCCTTCTGGGCGTGGTGAGACAGTTCCTTGGACCGCGACGACGTACTCGTTGCGGACCCGGTCGGCTTTGGCGTGGGCCTGCGGATCGCGATCCGGGTCGAGGGCAAGCTGAACGACTCCCTCCCGGTCGCGCAGGTCGATGAAGATCAGCCCCCCGTGGTCCCGCCGGCGCTGGACCCATCCCATAAGACAAACCTCTTGGCCGATATCACCGGCGGTCACCCGTCCGCAATAATTGCTTCTTTTCCACTCACCCAGAATGTCGTTCAAGTGTATTTCCTCCAGTATGAAAAATAGTCGAAAACGGGCATCATCGGAACTGCGCACAAAGACGAAGTATACAAATCCTCCCGGATTATCGTCAAGGGCAATCACCCCGGACCGAGGAAAGCAGCGAATCCGGATCGGCGAGTGAAATCTCCCGCTGTGTGCCGTCGGCCATGTTGCGCAGGGGAGCGACCCCCGCGGCAAGTTCGTTTTCCCCCAGGATGAGCACCTGCGCGGCACCCAGTTTGTCGGCCCGGCGCAACTGGGCTTTCAGACTCTTTCCCTCGTAATCCATTTCCGCATGCAGACCCCGGCGCTGCAGGCCCGTCAGCAGTTCGAAGCCGCGGTCGGCAGCTTCGCTGCCGATTGAGGCGATGAAGAGGTCCGGACCCGAAGTTTGCTTCCCGTCGGCGCCCTTGAGAAGGACCAGACGCTCCAGCCCCATGGCAAAGCCGATTCCCGGCAGAGAGGGGCCCCCGAGGTCGCTGATGAGGCCGTCGTAGCGGCCCCCCGCGGCCACCGCATTCTGGGCGCCCAGACTCCCGGTCACCATTTCGAAGGTCGTCTTCGTGTAATAGTCCAATCCCCGGACCATGCGGGGATTGATGGCGAAGGAGGTCCCGAGGGCATTCAGGTGACCCTGGACCTTGGAAAAATGTTCTCCGCAGCCCTCGCACAGGTTGTCCAGGACCGATGGGGCTTTCCGTGTGGCCTCCGCGCAACCGGGCACCTTGCAATCGAGGACCCGCAGAGGGTTGCCGCTGTAGCGCCGGCGGCAGTCCTCGCACAGGGCGGGGAGTTTTTCCTTGAGAAATTCGATGAGTTTGCCGCGATAGGCGGGACGGCATTCGGGACAGCCCAGGGAATTGATCTGCAGGGAGACATCCGGGATTCCGACGGTCTCGAAATAGTGGCTCAGCATGGTCAGGACCTGGGCGTCGATTTTTGGGTCCTCGATGCCGATGACCTCGGCGCCGATCTGGTGAAACTGGCGGTAACGGCCTTTCTGGGGGCGTTCGTAACGGAACATCGGGCCCATGTAGTAGAGCTTGGCCACGGGATCCCGGGCATGGAGCTTGTGCTCGATGAACGAGCGCATCACCGGAGCGGTTCCCTCGGGCCTCAGGGAAAGTGAGTTTCCGCTCTTGTCGTTGAAGGTGTACATCTCCTTCTCGACGATGTCGGTGGTCTCCCCGATCGAACGGCAGAAGAGCTCGGTCTTTTCAACCACAGGCACGCGGATTTCGGCAAATCCGAAGACCCTGAAAATCCGCCGCGCCTCGTTTTCCAGAAACTGCCAGGTCTCCACTTCTTCCGGCAGAATATCGTTCATACCTTTGATGCCTGTGATGCTCACGAATTTCACCTCATTCTTATAAATACGGGAAGGTCCGGAGATGGAGGTCCGAGGCGGCCATCATTTGATGCTTTCGCAAGAAAGCAAAATTGGGGCCCGGGATAAGAAGAGAAGGATGCCCCCCGGGTGACGCTGAGTCCCTTTTTCGGAATCGGAAAGGTGGCGCGAGGTCGAAAATCAGGGATCTCTTCAGGGGCTAACAGCGAACTTTCAGACCGGGGTAAACCCCGCAAAACTATTTTCCCATGATTTCCCAGGCGCCCCGCGTAACATTGCGGACCTTTTTGCCGAAGTACATCGCCTGGTCGGCAAGGTCGATGATGCTTTTTTTGTCGGCGGCGTTTTCCGGAAAGGTGGCATAGCCGACCGTGGCGGTCAATCGCGAGCAAATCCCCGATTCGGCCAGGAAGGTATGTTCCTCGACGGAGCGGCGGATTCTTTCGGCTACCACCGCCGCTCCCTGGGAATCGGTCTCGACGAGAAGGGCGGTGAATTCGTCTCCGCCGTAACGAAAAAGGACATCCACCTCCCGAACGCTCTGTCGCAGAAGGCCGGCCACTTCCTTCAATGCCGTGCTGCCGGCCAGGTGGCCATGGCGATCGTTGACCTCCTTGAAATAATCCAGGTCGATAAAAACCAGCGAGAACTGAAGTCCGTATCGTTCTGAGCGGCGAATCTCCTGGTCCAGGATCGACTGAAGGTAGCGATAATTGAACAGCCCGGTGAGGTCGTCTGTATAGATCAGTTCCTGGGCGCCCTGGTACCGATAGGCATTTTCGAACCCCAGGGAGGCTTGCTCTGCAAGAAACAGCAGGTTCTCGTGGGGCATGGGATGGATAAAATCGCCCTCTGCGGGGTTGAAAATGACCATGGCGCCCCTGAGGCTCTTCTGACTGCGAAGAGGAAAAAGGCAGACGGTGCGGACCTGATCGGGGCCAATCCTGCTCGGGTGATAGCTCCTCACTTCGCAGAAGGCGAATCCCGGTGAGACCCTTCAGATGCGGCACAAGGGAACGGGCCATGGCTAAGGCCTGGGGTTCCTCGATGCCTTCCTGGCCGAGGACCCGGAAGTCCGGATTTCTTCCCCGAAGAAAAGCGAAGCCGCGGCCATGGCCCACCTCGTGGAGCAGAAGGCGGATGGCCTGCGGCAGAAGCCGGTCGACCTCGAGGAGGGAAGCCAGATTCTGGCCTCTCTGGAAGAGCCGGATCTGGCTTTTGAGGACCGTGTTCTCATCCAGAAGGCGCCGCTGCTCCAGGCAGGTACGCACAAGGTGGCGAAGCTCCTCGGGATTGAACGGTTTTATCAGGTAATCTCTCGCGCCGTTTTTCAGGGACTGGATGGCCGACTCCAGGGTGGCGTGACCGGTGACGAGGATCACCTCCGGCGGATTCTCCATGCTGCGGGCCAGGCGCAGAACTTCCATACCGCTCAGCCCTGGCATGACCATATCGGTCAGAACGACGTCGATGCCGCCTTGCCTGATCCGGCCCAGGGCGTCATATCCCGAGGCCACCGCTTCCACCTGATAGCCGTCTTCAACCAGAAGCTCGGTGTACATGCGACGGAAGAAAATCTCGTCGTCCACCACCAATATGGTTGATTTTTTCATCCGGACCTGCTCCTACGCAAAGACGGTCCACGCTAGCAAAACAGCCCTTTTCTGTCAATGGAAAAGCCCTCTCTGCCAGTGTCCCGCCCGCCATCCCTCTCCCTCGGTAAAGAATCTGACCGTGCCCTGGAGGTCGGTCCGGTAGAGGGGGAGGCCCCGTTTTCGGATTGCAGCGACCACGTCCCGGTGGGGAAGGTGGTAGACGTTGTCCCTGCCCGCCGAAACGAAGACCGCCCTGGGGCGAAGGGTTGCGAGGAGCCGCTCCGGCGCGGAATGGCTGCTGCCGTGATGTGGAAGCTTCAGCAAGGTGACCGGCGGCAGAGGCGAGGAGGCGAGGAACTCCTCCACCCCCAGGGCTTCCAGATCCCCGGTCAGAAGGACGCCTTCCCCGCCGAGGCGGGCATAGAGGACCAGGGAATCGTTGTTCAGGTTCTCCGTTTTCCGGGGGGGGACGAAAACGGCCAGGGCGCTCTCTTCGCCCTCCTCCAGGCTCGTCCAACCCGGAGGGAAAACGACGGTCGGTATCCTCCTTCTCCGGAGAACCCTCCGGATGGACGGATGGAGCTTCTCCTCCGGAATGGCCGACCAGAAAGCTTCCACCGGAAAGTGTTCGAGCACGTAGACCAGCCCCTTGCGATGGTCGGGGTGGTCATGGGTCAGGACGACCGCTTTCAGAGAGCGCACACCTAACCAGCCCAGGGCCGGCGCCACCAACCTTTCGCCGACATCGAAGGTGTCGCTGTGGAGTCCTCCGCCGTCGACGAGATAGTTTCCGCCTCCGGGGCGGGAAACCAGGATGGAATCCCCCTGCCCCACACTCAGGGCCGTTACCGCCAGACCGGGGGAGGGTGAAAGAGGCAGAAAAAGGAGCGCCGCCCCAACGACCGGCAGAGCCTTTCGGGCGAAACGCCATGCCGAGAGTTTGGCGGGGAGGAAAAACCCCCAGCACAGCAGAAAAGCTCCAGTCACCTGTATCGGTGAGCAGAAGAGCGTCCAGCCGCCCAGGCCGGGAAGGGCGATCATCCATGAAACGGTTTGGAGAACCGCGTGGATGAGCAGGCCGCACCCCTTCAGCAGGAGGGCGGCGCCGAGGGGAGAAACCGGCATCAGCAGGACTCCTCCAAGGCCCAGGGGCACCGCCCCCAGGCCGATGACGGGGACGGCCACCAGGTTGGTCAGGAGCCCGGCGGGGGCCAGCATGTGAAACTGAAGAAGGACCAGCGGAGCGGTGGCGATACTTGCCGCCAGGGTGGTCGCTGTCAGCCCGGCTCCCCATTTGAGGGCTGCGGGTTTGGCGGGAAATTTTCCAGCCCAGCGGGGTAAGAAAATCAGAAGGCCCAGCACCCCTGCGAAGGAGAGCTGGAACGACGGTTCGAAAAACGCAAGGGGTTCGATCAGCAGGAGGAGAAATGCCGTTGCGCAAAGCAATTTCAACGGCGGGGTTCGCCGCCGCAACAGAAGGAGAAAAATCACGGCAGTCATCATGAAAAACGCCCGCCGGCTCGGAAGGGCGCCACCGGTGAAGGCAAGATAGGCCAGGAGAAGGGGGAGAATCACCCCCGGCAGCAGCCGCCCGGGAGGCACCAGCAGGAGAAGGGTTTCGGAGCGGCGGTAGAAAAACCGCAGACCCGCAAAGAGAAAAAACGCTATCAGGGCAAAATGCAACCCCGAGATGGAAAACAGGTGGGAGACCCCGCCTCGGGCCATCAGGTCGCGTTGCTCAGGGGTTATACCGCCCTTGTCCCCGACAATAAGGGCCTTAACCAGGGAGGCCGTGGAGGGGGGCAGATGAGAATCGATGAAGCGGGCGGCGGCTCTTCTCCGTGTTTCGATGAGACCGGCGGGGTTTAAAACCGGTGGAGCGGGGAAGACGACCATCTCCCTGGTCCGGGAAAGGTGGGCAGTGGCGAAAATGCCCTGGAAGGCCAGGTGCCGGGGAAAGTCGAATTCCCCGGGAGTTCCGAAAGACCGGGGACGGCGCAGGCGGCTGAAGAAGCGGATCTTCTGGCCCGGAGCCACCTCTGGCGCCGATTCATCCAGGTAGAGGCGGATGCGTCCGCGGACGGGAGCGACGATTCCGTTCGACCCGGCCAGCCGAGTTTCCAGGTCGATGGCCGAATGTCCCAATAAGCGGTCGGAAACGGATACAACCGTGCCCTCGACCGTAACCGGGCGGTTTCCGGCAAAGTTGCATACCTGAGAGGTGTCCCGGGGGGGCGTGACGCCGAGGTGATAGAGGACCAGGGCAAGGGTAAAAAAAAATACCGGCAGCAGCAGGTCGGCGCGGCGCCGGAAGACCCTCAAGGTGAGCCAGAGGGCGGCGAGGATCGCGGGACAGAAGATGAGCCAGGGGGAAAAGAGAAGATACGGGGCGGCAAACAGCCCCGCGCCATATGCGAGAAGAAAACAGAAGAGCCCCATGGACCGTACCTGTACGAAAAGAAACGTGAAAGTAGGACGGTCTCCGGATGCTCCCCCGCCGGGGCTGGTTCAGGCCCGGATTCCCCCTCCCCTCCGGAGGATAACATGGGTCATGGATGAATAAAAAGGATTAATTATGTTTGGATGCGACACGGCGATGTACCACGGATGGCAGGCAGCGGATCATCCGTTCGGGGCCACCCCGAAAAAAAAGACGGTGCGAGGTCGTTCGCAAGGATGTTTTTCCGGCTGGGGCGGCAGCCGGCCGGGCGGTTGCCGCCTTTGCCTTTTTTGCCGCTTTTTCATTTTCAGAGCATCCTGTTTCCCCTTTCGGCAGCATGTGGCAAAGCCCCGCCCCCAGAAATCCGACGAGCATGAGAATTTCGAACATGGCACACCTCCTTTGTCTGGGTTGAAGTGTAGAAGGTGGTCATGACAGAATATGTCTTTACCCTGTTCGCCGCCGCACTTCTTGGCATTTCCGGGGGCAGGGTGTATAAACCTGACATTCCGCCCGTCTCAAAAAGAGGAAACAGAATGAACGTCATCGACATCACCGGTCTGGAAAAAAGTTACGGTCCCCGCACCGTCATCGCCGGCGCCACCCTGGCTGTGGCCGAGGGGGAGAAGGTGGGGGTCATCGGCCGAAACGGCTGCGGCAAATCAACCCTTTTGCGCATCCTGGCCGGTCTTGAAGACTCCGATTCGGGAAGCGTGGTCCGCAAGAGGGGCCTGGTCGCGACCTACCTGCCGCAGGAGCCTGAACTCGACCCCGACCGCACCATCCGCCAGACCCTCGACGGCTGCCTGGCCGAGGTTCAGGCCAAGCTCTCCCGGTTCCAGGAGCTGGCTCATGCCCTGCCCGAGGCTCCCCCGGAGGAAGCACAGAGATTTCTGGCCGAGCAGCAGGAAGTCCAGGGGTGGCTCGATCTGCACGGGGCCTGGAACCTCGACCACAAGGTGGCTCAGGTCTGCGACCGGCTCGGCATCACCGACCTCGAACCAGCGGGTGGGGAACCTCTCCGGTGGGTGGACCAAACGGGTGGCTCTGGCGGGGATACTGCTCCAGGAGCCGGAACTGCTCCTGCTCGACGAGCCGACAAACCACCTTGATGCCGACACCGTGGCCTGGCTGGAGGAGATCCTCCGGAGCTACCCGGGGGCGGTGGTGCTGGTGACCCATGACCGCTACTTTCTTGACCGGGTGGCCACCCGGATGTTCGAACTCGACGAGGGCGCGGTGACCGTCTACGGGGGAGGCTACAGCGCGTACCTGGAGCAGAAGCAGGAGCGGCTCGCCCGGGACGGGCGGGCGCAGAGCCGGCTGATGAACCTGCTGCGCCGGGAGGAGGCCTGGCTGAAACGGGGAGCCAAGGCCCGCACGACGAAACAGAAGGCCCGCATCGACCGGGTGGATGACCTGCGGGAACAGAAAAAGGACCTCCGTATCCGCGAGGTGAAACTCGATTTCGGCCAGCAGCAGCGGCTCGGCGGGACGGTCCTGGAACTCGACGAACTGGACGTTAGCCTGGGCGGGCGGGACCTCATCGATCACCTCTCCTTCATCATGCGCCGGGGTGAGCGCATCGGAATTCTGGGGGCCAACGGCTGCGGAAAGACCACTCTTCTGAAAACGGTGCTCGGGCAGCTGGCCCCCGAGGCCGGCCGGGTCGTCCTCGGGGCAAAGACCCGCATCGGTTACCTCGACCAGGAGCGAAGCGGCCTCGATCCGGAGCGCTTCGTGCACGAGGCTCTGGGGGATGGAGACTGGGTCACCCTGCCCGGGGGCGACAAGCGGCACAAAATCGGCTACCTGGAGGATTTCCTCTTTTCCGCCGCCGAGCAGCGTAAGCGCATCTCCACCCTCTCGGGAGGAGAGCGGGCTCGACTCCTGCTGGCCAAGCTGATGCTCGAAGGGGCCAACCTCCTGATCCTCGATGAGCCGACCAACGACCTCGATATCCCCACCCTGCAGGTCCTCGAGGAGGCCTTCAACGATTTCCCGGGCTGCCTGCTGGTGGTGACCCACGACCGCTGGTTTCTCGACCGGGTCGCCACGGGCATCCTGCATTTCGAGGGGGAGGGGAAGGTAGACTACCACGAGGGCAATTATGCCGACCTGCGCCGCTTCCAGGAGCTGCAGGGGCGGGCCACCCGGGAGGAGGCCAGGGCGAAGCAGGCGCCTGCGGCAAAAGGGACGGCGCCGAAAAAGCGTGCCGGGCTGAGCTACAAGGAGCGGCTGGAGCTCGAGGAGGTGGAGGGCCGCATCGCCGCCCTCGAAGAGCGGCGAATGAACTCGAAGGGCTGCTGGCCGAGCCGGAGACCCTCGGGGGGGATCACCTGCGCCTGGCGCTGACCGCCGATGAGTTCACCGCGGTGGAGGTCGAACTGGCGAGTCTTCTCGAACGCTGGGAGGAACTGGAGGTGAAGAAGGAGGGAACTGGCGCCTGAGGAGCCGACCTCACCCCTCCCAGGCCCGTCAATGTCCCTTTTCTCCCCGACTTCGACGTTGACAAAGCGCTTCTCTTTCGGTATACAGTATGCACAATTCAAAGGCCGGGGAATCGATTTCACCGGCCTTTGTCGTGAACTAAAACCGATATTTTCTTACCCGGGTGCGGGGGCGCTCCGGCGACTTTTCCCGCGCCAATTATCGAGGAGGAGAGAGAGCAATGATCGAAGCATATCTGAAGCATCAGGAGGAGCGGAACGCCCAGGGCATCCCGGCGCTTCCCCTCAACCCCGAGCAGACCGCCGAACTGTGCAAGCTGCTGCAGAATCCCCCCGCCGGAAAGGAGGAGTTCCTGCTGGAGCTCTTCAAGGAACGCATCTCCCCCGGCGTCGACCCGGCCGCCGAAGTCAAGGCCGCCTTTCTGGACAAAATTCTGAAAGGGGAGGCGAGCTCTCCGCTGATCTCCAAAAAGGACGCCATCCAGATCCTCGGCACCATGATGGGGGGGTACAACGTCAAGCCCCTGGTCGAGGCCCTCAAGGACTCCGCCTTGGCGGACGCCGCCGCCAGCGCCCTCTCCGGCATCACCCTGGTCTACGATGCCTTCGATGAAGTGCTGGCCCTCTCCAAATCCAATGCCGCAGCCAAGTCGGTGGTCGACTCCTGGGCCGCCGCCGAGTGGTTCACCACCAAGCCCGCCATCCCCGAGACGATCAACGTCAAGGTCTTCAAGGTCGACGGCGAGATCAACACCGACGACTTCTCCCCGGCCGGCGACGCCTGGAGTCGCCCCGACATCCCGCTGCACGCCCTGGCCATGGGCAAGACCCGCTTCCCCGGCGGTCTTGAGACCATTGCCAAGTTTCGCGCAGAAGGCCATCAGGTCGCTTTCGTCGGCGACGTGGTCGGCACCGGCTCCTCCCGCAAGAGCGCCTGTAACTCGGTCCTCTGGCACATCGGCAACGAAATTCCGGCCGTGCCCAACAAGAAGACCGGCGGGGTTATCATCGGCAGCGTCATCGCCCCGATCTTCTTCAACACGGCCGAAGACTCCGGCGCCCTGCCGCTGATGATGGACGTCTCCCAGATGAACACCGGCGACGTCATCACCATCAACACCCAAAAGGGCGAGGTGACCAACGAGAAGGGCGAGGTGGATCGCCACTTTCTCCATCAAGCCCAACACCCTGGCCGACGAGTTTCGGGCCGGCGGGCGCATTCCGCTCATCGTCGGTCGCTCCCTGACCGCCAAGGCCAGAGCCGCCCTCGGCATGGGCGAGACAAATGTTTTCGCCAAGCCGGACAACCCGGTCGCCAAGCAGCGGGCAGGGCTACTCCCTGGCGCAGAAGATGGTCGGCCGCGCCTGCGGCGTCGACGGCATCCTGCCCGGCACCGCCTGCGAACCGAAGATGACCACCGTCGGTTCCCAGGACACCACAGGCCCCATGACCGCCGACGAGCTCAAGGAACTCGCCTGCCTCAAGTTCCAGTCCCCGATGTTCATGCAGTCTTTCTGCCATACCGCCGCCTACCCGAAGCCGGCCGACGTGAAGATGCACAAGAACCTGCCCGGCTTCATCGCCGAGCGCGCCGGCGTCGCCCTGCGCCCCGGCGACGGCGTCATTCACTCCTGGCTGAATCGCCTGCTGCTCCCCGACACCGTGGGCACCGGCGGCGACAGCCACACCCGCTTCCCCATTGGCATCAGCTTCCCGGCCGGCTCCGGTCTGGTCGCCTTCGCCGGCGCCATGGGCTTCATGCCGCTGGACATGCCGGAGAGCGTGCTGGTGCGCTTCAAGGGCAAGCGGAACCCCGGCATCACCCTGCGCGACGCGGTCAACGCCATCCCCTACTGGGCGATCAAGCAGGGGCATCTGACTGTGCCGAAGAAGAACAAGAAGAACATCTTCAACGGCCGCATCCTGGAGATGGAGGGGATGCCGGAGCTCAGCGTCGAGCAGGCTTTCGAGCTGACCGACGCCGCCGCCGAGCGCAGCGCCGCCGCAGGGTGCATCCAACTCTCCGAGGAGTCGGTGTGCCACGTACCTGCGCTCCAACGTGGCGCTGATGCGAAGATGATCGAGGAGGGCTACCAGGATCCCGAGACTCTGCAGAAACGCATCGACGCCGTCGAGGAGTGGCTGAAAAACCCGCAGCTCCTCAAGGCCGACAAGAACGCCGAGTACGCCGCGGTCATCGAGATCGATCTGGCCGAGATCACCGAGCCGATCCTCGCCTGCCCCAACGACCCGGACGACGTCAAGCTCCTCTCCGAGGTCGCCGGTACGCCGATCCAGGACGTCTTCCTCGGCTCCTGCATGACCAACATCGGCCACTTTCGCGCCGCCGCCGAGATCTGGCGCGGCCAGAAGTTCAACCCCGCCGTGCGCACCTGGATCTGCCCGCCGACCCGTATGGACCAGGCCCAGCTCAAGGACGAGGCGCTCTTCTCCGTCTACAGCGCTGTGGGCGCCCGCATCGAGATCGCCGGCTGCTCGCTGTGCATGGGCAACCAGGCCCGCGTCCCGGACGGGGTGAACATGTTCTCCACCTCCACCCGCAACTTCGACGACCGCATCGGCAACGGCGCCCGGGTCTATCTCGGCTCCGCGGAACTGGGGGCGGTGACCTCGAACATGGGTAAGCTGCCGACTCCGGCCGAGTACCTGGCCATCTACAAGGAGAAGATCGCGCCCAAGGCCGACCAGATTTACAAATACCTGCAGTTCGACGAGATGCCGGCCTACAAGAAGACGGCCTGATGATGGAAAGGCTTGAGGCCCCAGGGCCGATGGCGTAACAAAGAACCCCCGCCCGGGAGGACCCGGGCGGGGGTTCTTTGTTACCAGATGCCGACTATGGAGGAGGGTGGAAATGGACGAACAGGACAAGCGGGACTTTGAGGTGATGTTCCTGCAGCACGTGGATGAGGTGGTCGCAGGAGCTTTCGCTGCGCATCAGAAGGATACCGAGGCGTATGGTGGGATGTGGCGGGTGAAGGATGGGGAAAGGGAGTGAACACATGTCCCCGGAACACCTGCAGTCAACTTATAAGCTGAATTTCTGCCTTGAAAATCGCTCCATAGAGCCAAATAATGGATCTTTTTTGAACGAATTTCTTTTGAATTTAGGGGGTTGGCTTGGTCCGACCCCGCGACTTCTCCGACCCCCTCGGGTTTCTTGGGAAATTCCCATTTGTCAGGCAACACTCCGGGTCAGGCTTCCAAGTTGAGAAGACTCTTATAGATCAAAGGGATAAACCCGAGAAATGGGAATTCGATTAGCCCACCCTTTTTCCCGGCCCTTCGCATCTACCCAGAAAAAGCCTCGAGCACCCGCAGAATCCGCTCCCTGAAGTCTTCACTGAACCTTCTTCCCGATCATCTTGTGCCGATACATCAGGCACAGGTGCATTTCCATCTTCGACCGGGAATGTCCGTCGAGGCAGTTGACCAGAATCCGAGCCACGGATCGGGAAGGGAGGATTGTCTACCCCTTTCGCTCCTTCATCTTCTCAATGAACGCCTTCGGATCGACGATCTCCACGTCCCGATACCGTTTCAGGTCCAGCAGATCGCGGTCGCCGGTGAGCAGAAAAGCCACCCCGCCGCCAGCGGTCGCGGCGAGGAACTTGTCGTCGTGCGGATCGCGGCAGACACCTTCGGCCGGATCGGTGACTTCGGCCACTTCGAAGAATGGGAGGATTTCGTCTTCGATTATAGCGTTGATTTCCTCATCGCGGAGGCTGAACTTGGGGTATGCCAGGACCGCCCTGAACTCATCGAAAGTATCGCGGGTGATCACCGGGACGATAACTCCGCACTGCCAGAGGGAAACCAGGACGGACGATCGTCCCCGAAAGAGCAAGGCTGAGACGAGGACGTTGGTGCCCAGCACTATCCTCACGATTGGCGCTTTCTCGCCCATCGGACGGCTTTATCCGCGTCTTCCTCGGCGACGCCGAGCCGTTCCATTTTCTCGCGAATCTTTTCCAGTGAGGTCGAGATCGGTTTCACCTTGACCGGAACGAGGACAATCCGGTTGTCCTCGACAGTGGCGTCGAAAAGGTCGATGCCGGGAAAGCGACTGGCGATCTCCTTGGGAAGAGTGAGCTGATTTTTAGAGGTCTTTTTGGCTAACACCTTATTTTCCTCCTTCCTTACTTTCTTTCACATTTGCTCCAGACCTCCACATTGTCAATCCCCTTTTCTCCGATTTCTCCACAGCACTAAAACAAACGGCCCCGTTTCCGGGGCCGTTCGCTGCTCAAATCTAAGCACACTCACTATACCCGCAGGCATGACAGACGCAGCACCCGCCCTCGTGCTCCACCGGCCCCCCGCACTCGGGGCAGGCGCCGCCGTTTAGGTGTCGGAGACTCGTCCTCGATGGATACATGTGCATCTGGATCGCCTTGGCGACGGCGTCGGCGCAGGAGGTGACCCGGTTGTCGCCGAAGCCGGAGGGCTTGTGGCAGGAGATGCCGATCAGCTGCTTGACGATCGGCTCCGGGCCTGGATGCCGCTGCGCCAGGCGAGGGAGACCAGGCGGCCGATGGCCTCGCACTGGCTGGCGGCGCAGCCGCCGGCCTTGCCCATGGTGGTGAACAGCTCGAAGAGCCGCCTGGTTCGTCCTCGTTGATGGTGACGTAGAGCGGGCCGCAGCCGGTCTGCCATCTGGTAGGTGGCGCCCGTCAGAGCCCGGGGCCGGTCGCGCTTGCGTCCGGCTTGGCGCTGCCTCGGCACCGCCTTCGGCTCGGCCTTCTCCTCCTTCTTCGTGCCGGTAGAGCACCTGCTTGTCGCGGCAGCCGTCGCGGTAGATGGTGACCCCCTTGCAGCCCAGCTCGTAGGCGAGCCGGTAGACCTGCGCGACGTCCTCCACGGTGGCGTTGTGGCAGAAGTTGACGGTCTTGCAGACGGCGTTGTCGGTGTGCTTCTGGAAGGCCGCCTGCATCGGATGTGGTCCTCCGGGGTGATGTCGTGGGCGGTGACGAAGATGCTGCGCGACATCCTCGGGGATCTCCTCGATGCCCTGCACGGTGCCGTGCTCGGCGATCTTCTGCATCAGCTCGTCGGAGTAGAAGCCGCGCTCCTTGGCGATCTGCTCGAAGAGCGGGTTGCACCTCGACCAGATCGTCGTTGTCCATGCACCTGGCGGACGTAGGAGACGGCGAAGAGCGGCTCGATGCCGCTGGAGCAGCTGGCGATGATGCAGATGGTGCCGGTGGGGGCGATGGTGGTGCGGGTGGCGTTGCGCACCGGGTCGGCGCCGTTCTGTGTCGTAGATGCTGCCCGCGAAGTTGGGGAAGGCGCCGCGCTCCTCGCCGAGCTCGCTGGAGGCCGCACGGGCCTCCTCGTTGATGAACTTCATCACCTTCTCGCCGAGCTGCACGCCGCCTCGGAGTGTCGTAGGGGATGCCCAGCTGGATCAGCATGTCGGCAAAGCCCATGACGCCCAGGCCGATCTTGCGGTTGCGCTTGGTCATCTCGTCGATCTCCGGCAGGGGGTAGTTGTTGACGTCGATGACGTTGTCCAGGAAGCGGACGGCGAGTCGCACCGTCTTCCTGAGCTTGTCCCAGTCGACCTCGGCCGTCTCGGCCACCATGTTGCGCCAGGTTGATGGAGCCGAGGTTGCAGGACTCGTACGGCAGCAGCGGCTGCTCGCCGCAGGGGTTGGTGCTCTCGATCTCGCCGACTGGGGGGTGGGGTTGTCGCGCGTTGATGCGGTCGAGGAAGATGATCCCCGGCTCGCCGTTCTCCCAGGCCTGCTCGACGATCTGCTCGAAGACCTTGCGGGCGTTCATGCTTCCTGACGACCTCGCCGTCGCGCGGGTTGACCAGGTCGTACTCGCCGTCGGCCTCCACCGCCTCCATGAAGGCCTCGGTGAGCGCCGACCGAGATGTTGAAGTTGTTGAGCCGTTCTGGTCCGGTCTTGCACTTGATGAAGTCCATGATGTCGGGATGGTCGACCCGCAGGATGCCCATGTTGGCGCCGCGCCGGGTGCCGCCCTGCTTGATGGTCTCGGTGGCGGCGTCGAAGACCTTCATGAAGGAGAGCGGGCCGCTGGAGACCCCCTTGGTGGAGTGGACCACGTCGTTTGCCGGGCGCAGGCGGGAGAAGGAGAAGCCGGTGCCGCCGCCGCTCTTGTGGATCAGCGCGGTGTGCTTGACCGCCTCGAAGATGCTCTCCATGGAGTCGTCCACGGGCAGCACGAAGCAGGCGGAGAGCTGGCCGAGTTCGCGGCCGGCGTTCATCAGGGTGGGGGAGTTGGGCAGGAACTCCAGGGAGGTCATCATCCGGTAGAACTCCTCCTCGAGGGATTTCACATCGTTGCCGGTTTCAGCCTGGTCTCTCGGCTGCGGCAATGGCCTCGGCCACCCGGCGGAACATGTCGGCGGCTGTTTCCAGGACCTTGCCTTCGCTGTCACGTTTGAGATAGCGGCGCTCGAGGACGGTAAGCGCGTTGCGGCTCAGGGACAGGGCGGTTGAATCGGCAGTCATTTTCATCATTTGGCAATTCCTTCGATGGTAATTGAATGACAACGACAGGGCATGGAAATACCCCATATTCTGTGGGAAGAATGAATTTAAACCACAATATGTCGTGTCTGTCAAGATGCAGATACGCTTTGGGAATGCCGAAGAAAGAGCGCCTCGGTCGGCGGCGGTCGACAGAGGGTTGAAACTAAGTTACCTCCCTTCGGAAACATTCCGTTACCTCCGGTTCCCGGCCTGCTTTTGCGCACGGAAATTCAGGTTGCCAAATCTCGGCAACGGTGGTAGCGTTGGCATCCCCGAAAGACGCTGTGGGATTCACGGCGCTTGCTGGACACAGCCCCGGAAATCGGTCATGTCCCTTTATCTCGACAACGCAGCCACTTCCTTTCCCAAACCCGAGACGGTCCACAAGGCGGTCAATCATGCGATGCGCGTCACCGGAGCCAACCCCGGTCGGGGAGGGCACCGGATGGCTGTCGAGGCCTCCCGCCTCGTCTTTGAGCCAGGGAAGCCGTAGCGGCTTTCTTCGGCGCCGACGACAGCTCCCGGATCGTCTTCACCCCCAGCGCCACCGAATCCATCAACCTGGCCCTCTTCGGCCTGTTGCGCTCCGGTGACCGGGTCGTAACCTCGACCATGGAGCACAATGCGGTGACCCGGCCCCTGCGGGCGCTGCAGCAGCGCGGGGTGCAGGTGGACAAAGTGGCTGCCGACAGCCGAGGCTTCGTCGACCCCGAAGACATCCGCCGGGCTGCCGTGGGAAGACCCGGATGGTGGTTCTCGGCCATTGTTCCAACGTCACCGGAACCCTTCAGCCCATAGAGGAAATCGGACCCTGGTGCCGCAGGGAGGGCATCCTTTTTCTGGTCGATGCCGCCCAGAGCGCGGGACTTTTTTCGCCATCAACGCCGAAGCGATGGGGATCGACCTGCTGGCGGCTCCCGGGCACAAGGGACTCTGGGCCCCCCGGGGACAGGCTTGCTCTACGTGCGCGAAGGGCTGGAGCCCGAGCCGCTGGTCTACGGCGGCACCGGAGGCAATTCCCATTCGGAACTGCCTCCGGAGGAGATTCCCGAGAGGCTCGAAAGCGGCACTCTCAATCTGCCCGGCCTCGCCGGTCTGAAGGCCGGGATCGAGTTCATCTTCCAGGAAGGGCTGGCCGCCGTGCGCGCCCGGGAAGGGGAGCTTATGGCCCGCCTGATTGCCGGGCTTGCGTGAAATACCCGGGGTGCAGCTCTACGGCCCCCTCGAGCCGAAGTTTCACGGCAGCGCTCTTTCCTTCAACGTGGAGGGGAGGGACCCGACCGAAGTCGGTTTCCTCCTCGACCGGGACCACGGATATTTTCTAGCCGCGTCGGACTGCACTGCGCTCCCGATGCCCATCGGACCATCGGCACTTTCCCGCGGGGAACCGTGCGTGTCAGCCCCGGCTATTTCACCACCCCCGAGGAAATCCAAAACCTGGTGGCCGCCGTTGCTTCGATCGTTTCCCATCCTCTGGCCTGAAGGGATGCTCCGAGGCTCAGCGAGGTCTGATTCCAGGAGTTTATCAACGGTATTATGGTCCCGTCGGTGGCCCGTCCCTGGCTGGTGAAACCAGCAAAAGGTTGCGGACCTCCTTTAAACCCGTCCTACGAAAGCCGTCCATGAAGAAAACCTATGTACTCGACACCAATGTCCTGCTCCATGATCCCCAGGCCCTGTTTCATTTCGAGGACAACGATCTGGTCATCCCCATACGGTCATCGAGGAAATCGATCGTTTCAAGAAGGACCAGAACGAAACCGGGCGCAATGCCCGGCAGATTTCCCGCATGCTCGACGGCTTTCGCGAAAAGGCCCACCTGGTGGAGGGCGTCCCCCTGGAGAAGGGGGGACGCTGAAGGTCGAGCTCTTTACCGAGCAGACCTTCAAGCGCCTGCCGCCGGAACTCAGGGTCGACCGGGGGGACAACCGGATTCTGGCGGTGGCCATGGACCTCAAGGCTCGCTGCAACTGTCCGGTTGTTTTCGTCACCAAGGACACCAACCTGCGCATCAAGGCCGATGCCGTGGGTCTCATCGCCGAGGATTACGAGTCGGACAAGGTCTCCATCGACGAGCTTTACTCCGGGCACCGCCGAGTTGACGGTCGACAAGGACGAGGTCGATCGTTTCTACGGCCAGGGCTTTCTGCCTCTGGAGGGGGACTACCAGGCCAACCAGTGTCTGACCCTGGTCGAAGTCGGGCAACCCTCCCACACCGCCATCGGGCGTTACCATGCCTCCCAGCAGCGGCTGCGTTCCCCTGATTCGAGCGCCCAAGGAGGGACTCTGGGGGATTCATCCCCGCAACCGCGAACAGCAGTTCGCCCTTGACCTGCTGCTCAACGACGATATCCAGCTGGTGACCCTGGTGGGCAAGGCCGGGACCGGCAAAACCCTTCTGGCCATCGCCGCCGGGCTGTTCAAGGCGGCGGACGAGGGAAGCTACAGCCGCCTGCTGGTCTCCCGCCCCGTTTTTCCCCTGGGGCGGGACCTCGGTTTCCTCCCCGGCGAACTCGAAGAGAAGCTGGCCCCCTGGATGCAGCCGATTTTCGACAATGTCGAACTGCTGCTCGGAGCGGTGGACGAGCGGGGCAAGCGCAAGCGGGGCTACAAGGAACTGGTCGATATGGGTATCCTCGAGATCGAGGCCCTGACCTACATCCGCGGCCGCTCCATCCCCAAGCAGTACATGATTGTCGATGAGGCCCAGAACCTGACGCCCCACGAGATCAAGACCATCATCACCCGGGCCGGGGAGGGGACCAAGATCGTTCTGACCGGCGACCCCTACCAGATCGACAACCCCTACGTCGACTCCTCCAGCAACGGCCTCACCTACGTGGTGGAGAAATTCAAGGGGCAGGAAATCGCCGGCCACGTCACCCTGACCAAGGGCGAGCGCTCCGCCTGGCCGAACTGGCGGCGAATTTGTTGTAAAAGCCGTGAATGGTGATTAGGCTCGACTGGTAAAAGCAAAGATTCGCATCGACACCGGTTCCGATTTCAACCTGTTCAACCATCAACGCCAGTCCCTGGTCACTCGGTTTTATGCTTTTACTCTGCCTCGAAACATCCTGTGACGAAACCGCCGCGGCCGTTGTGCGCGACGGCCGTGAGGTCCTGTCCAATATCGTCGCCTCCCAGGTGGATGTCCATGCCCGCTACGGCGGGGTGGTCCCTGAACTGGCCTCGCGCAAGCACCTGAGGCCATTCCGTGGTGGTGGATGAGGCCCTGGAGCAGGGCGGGGTCGCTCTGCGCCGATCGAGGGGATCGCCGTCACCCGCGGTCCGGGGCTGATCGGGGCGCTTCTGGTCGGGCTGTCGACGGCCAAGGCGATAGCCTTTGCCCGGGGGATTCCCCTGGTCGGCGTGCATCACATGGAAGGGCACATCCTGGCGGCCCATCTGGAACAGGAGATTTCCTTTCCCTTTCTGGCCCTGGCCGTCTCCGGAGGGCACACCCACCTCTACCGGGTCGACGGCATCGGCCGCTATCGGACCCTGGGCCGGACCCTGGACGACGCCGCCGGTGAGGCCTTCGACAAGGTGGCCAAGCTGCTCGGGCTCCCCTATCCGGGCGGCGTGCTGATCGACCGCCTGGCGGCCGAGGGGAATCCGGCGGCCATCGATTTTCCCCGTCCCCTGCTGCGCCAGCCTAACCTCGATTTCAGTTTCAGCGGCATCAAGACCGCCGTCCTCAATTATGTGCAGAAAACAGCCGGTTCCTGTGGAGGGCAGGCACCTGGAGGACATGGCCGCCAGCTTCCAGGAGGCGGTGGTGGAGGTTCTCTGCCGGAAAACCCTGCGGGCGGCGGAGGAGACGGGGCTCGAACGCGATCGTGGTGGCCGGCGGGGTGGCCTGCAACAGCGGCCTGCGGAACGGGATGGAAGCCCTTTCCAGGAAAATGGGTCTGGAGATCATCTTTCCCTCCCCGTCTCTGTGCGGCGACAACGCCGCCATGCTTGGCGTGGCGGGGGATTTCTATCTGGAAGCGGGCGGGCAGCCTCCCTGGACCTCAATGCTGTCGCCAGTTGGCCCCTGGACATGGTTTCGGCAGATGCTGAATCATGGCGGCCTCAGCGATGCTGTAAAGTTTGTGGATCAACCGCAAATCAGGGCGGCTGTTGCGCATGCACTTCTGAGCTTCGAGAGTTTGCAGTTCAGGTCTATTTCAGCATGATGACGGTACTATGTGGCGGCGGTGGGCATTCGTCCGGCAGATCAAGCTTAATTTTCTTCGATTCGTCAGGCTGCGGGGCGGTCCGGATGAAATCGCCAAGGGCATGGCCCTGGGGATTTTCATCGGCATGACCCCGACCTTCGGATTCCAGATGGTCATCGCCATCTTCTTCGCCTGGCTGCTCAGGGAGAACAAGCTCGCCGCGGCCCTCGGGGTCTGGATCACCAATCCGGTCACCGCTCCGCTTCATTTACGCCCTGGAGTACGAGTCGGGGCGGGTGCTGCTCGGCATGGAGCACGCGAGGCTTCCCCACCAATTCACCTTGGCCGCCATGAGAACACCTCGGCTGGGAGGTGCTAGGTCCCCTGTCCTTCGGCAGCCTCATCTACGGCATCCTCTGCGGCGGCCTGGCCTATGCCCTGACCCTGCGCCTGCTTCCCGTCGTCAAGACCTGGCGCATCCCCCGCTGGCCGCAGCCCCGGGGGGAATGACAGGGATTAATACAGGTCCAAGGTGATCAAGGTTCTTACTTCAAACCTAAAACTTAAAACCATCTATCCAAGTATTCTATTTATAAACGACCTATTTCAGTCCCAATCACCATTCACCAATCACCGCCTTTATGACCCATCGCCCCAAAAAACGCTTCGGCCAGAATTTTCTGAGGGACCAGAATGTGGTTAGCCGCATTCTGGAGGCCGCCGACCTGCGGGAGGCGGACCGGATCCTGGAGATCGGCCCGGGGCTTGGGGGTCTGACCGAGCGGATTCTTCCCCGGGTGCGAGGAAGTGGTGGTGATGGAGGTGGACCGCGACCTGGCCGAGCGCCTGCGGGAGCAGCGAGGCACCCGGGTCTGACGGTTCGGGAAGGGGACGCCCTGGCCTGGACTGGGCCGAGGTGCTCGGCCGTCCCCCCTACAAGCTGGTGGCCAATCTCCCCTACAACATCTCCAGCCAGGTCCTCTTCAGGATTCTCGACCACCGGCGAGCTTTTCAGCCGTCTCGTACTCATGTTCCAGAAAGAGGTGGGGGAGCGCCTCTGCGCCCGGCCCGGAACCAGGGATTACGGCATCCTTTCGGTTTTCTGCCAGCTCTGGTTCGATATGCGCAGGGTGGCCGTGGTTCCGCCCGGAGCCTTTTTCCCCCTCCCAAGGTGCATTCGGCGGTCCTTTGCTTCGAGCCTCTTGCCCGGGCCGCGGATTCCCCTGACGGATGAGGCCTTTTTCCGGCGGGTGGTCAAGGGGGCCTTTGCCCAGCGCCGCAAGACCCTTCGCAATACCCTGACCGCCGCTGGTTTCCGCGACGGACTGGATGCCGCCCTGGAGCAGGCCGGAATCGACCCGGGCAGGCGGGGGGAAACCCTCAGCCTGGAGGAGTTCGGCCGGCTGGCCGAACTCCTGCGCCGGGGGTCCCCCTCCTTGTAAAACCCCCGAGTGATGAATTACCCTTGAGCTTGATCGTGAGGAGTGCTTGCAGTACAGAATGTAGAGGAGAAAATATCAGGGTATTGGATTTGAGTTAAGGATTACCCCTCACCCCTCATCGCGTGGTATTCTTTCGTTTTTTTGAGGAGGCCATGGAAATAATCGTCGAACCACGAGGAAAGTCCGGATCTGGAAGCGACCCTGCGCAGAAAATAGGCGAAGCGCTGGAGTTGCTCGAGAGTGAGGCCGAACACGAAAAGTTTCAACATATCCGGGCGCTGGCCGCGGTTCTGAACGATCACACACCGCTTTCCTATCTCGCCCCCCTCACTCCCAGACAGGTTGGCGATCGTCTGGGGGCCTTTTTCCAATTCATCGACGACCGCAGGGAGGAAGCCGCCGCCCGCTTTTTGGCCTGTGCTGACAAGGGGCAGGTCCTGCTCCTGACCAATTCCCCCGATGCTCCCTATCTTCTCGATTCGCTCCAGAATTTTCTAAGCGCCCGCTGCCTGCATGTTCAGGTCGTTGCCCACCCCATCCTGACGGTCCGCCGCCGGAAAGGACGGGTAGTGGAGTTGAGCGGACTGACGGGAGCGGGAGACCGGGAATCCTTCCTTATCCTCAAAATTGACGGGCTGGCAGAAAAGCGGCCGCAGTTTCTGCTGGAGGTCCTCGCCGTTGTCAGGATGGCGCTTCAGGTGGACCACGACAGCGGGGCTATCCGGAAGAGACTGAAAGAGGTGGAAGACATCCCCGGAATCGACGATTACCGGGAATTCTGGACCTGGTTGCAGGACCGGAACTTCATCCCCTTCTCCGCCTGGCGCCTTCAGGTTGAAGAGGACCGGGAAGGGGAGAAGAAAGTCCTTATGGAACAGGGCTCGGCTCTGGGTCTTCCTCCGGAACCGAAAGATCTTGTTTCCGGCGGGCCATGTCCTCTGGTCGACCTGGAGTCATCCGCCAGGACGCGGCTGGAGCGGCCGGGGCCCGTAATGGTCGAAGAAACGCGGCGTCTGAGTCCTGTCCACCGAAATGAACGGCTCGTTTATCTGGGCATCCGTGAGCGGTTGGGAGAAAACTCCTGGCGGGAGCACGCCTTTCTAGGCCTGTTTTCCGGGAAGAGCGTCCAGGAGCTTGCCTTCAATATCCCTGCGCTGCGGCGGCGCATCGAGGAAGCGCTGCAAACCCTGCGGATTCCCCCCGACTGCCACGATTACCGGAAAACCATACAGATTTTCAATACCTTTCCCAAAGTCGAACTCTTTTTCATGGAGCCGGATGAGCTCGTCCGGACCATCCAGTCCTTTACCCTGCTCTACCGGCAGGGGGCAGTCAAGGTCGTCCCCGCCCGAAGTCTGGCGCTCCGGGGCCTGACTCTGCTGGTCATCATGCCGCGAAAGTTTCATACCCTGGACAACATCGCCCGGCTCGAAGCCTACCTCTGCCGCCACTTTCGAAGCCCTTCCGCCGATTCGAAGGTGATCCACATCTCGGCCGATTACCTGGGCCTGCACGTCGCCGTGGCGCCGGAAACCGATTCCGTTCGCGTCGATCTCGACCGGCTGGAGCGGGGACTGACCAGGATTGCCATGCCCTGGGAAGACAAGTTGCGAATCCTCCTGGGGCGGACCCACGGAGAGAAGAAAGGGCTGGCCTTGTGGCAGACTTACGCTAGGGGCTTTTCCCAGGAGTATCGCACGCTGTTCCATCCCCGTTTTGCCATGCGCGACATTCGGGCAATGGAAAGGGTTCGGACCGAGGGACAGGAGGTGATGGACCTGTGGGGGCCCTTCGGGCGAGAGGAAAAGTTCTATCTTCTGCAGTTTTACAGCCGCCGGGAAAGCTATCTCAACGAACTCATGCCCTTGCTGGAAAACCTGAACCTCTGCGTCATCGACGAGCATGATTTTGCCCTGAAGGCCGACGGGCGGGAACTTTTCGTCAAAAGCTTCTCCGTCCGCGGGGCTCCGGGCTCCCTCAAGCTTTCCGAGCAACGGGAAAAACTCCTCGAGGCCCTGACGACCCTCCGCCGTGGGGAGGCTGAAAATGACTACCTGAGCCGCCTGCTGATCCTTACCGGCCTTTCCTGGCGGGAAATCGACGTTTTCCGCGGCTACCGCAACTACTACTTCCAGCTCGGTTCCCCCTTCACCAAGCGCCGGGTGGCCTTCGCGCTGATCAACAATCCACGGGTCGCCTCCCTGCTTTACCGATATTTCGAGGCCCGGTTCCGGCCTGACCCGCGCTGGGTCGACCCCATGCGGCAGGGAAGAGGAACTCCTGTCCCCGGTTCGCCAGGATCTGGCCACCGCCCTGGAGGAGGTGTCCGATTTCAACGAGGATCGGATCCTGCGGACCCTTTTCAACCTCATCGATTCCACGGTGCGGACCAACTTTTTTCTGCGAGGGGAAAACAAGGAATATTTCTTCTCCTTCAAGATCAGCGCCATCGGCATCATCGACATGCCGGCGCCGCGGCCTCTGTACGAGGTTTACGTCCACTCGGCGACCATGGAAGGGATCCACCTGCGGGGAGGAAAGGTGGCCCGGGGCGGCATCCGCTGGTCCGACCGTCCAGACGACTTCCGCACCGAGATTCTCGGCCTGATGAAGACCCAGATGACCAAGAACGCTCTCATCGTACCGGTCGGATCGAAGGGAGGGTTTATCCTCAAGACGCCTTTCTCGGAAAGGGAGGAGGGGACGGCCCTGGCCCGGGCCGCCTACCAGACCCTGATGCGGGGGCTGCTCGACCTCACCGACAACCGGGTGGGCGGGCAGGTGAAACGCCCCGAGGGTGTCGTGGCCTACGATGAAGAGGACCCCTACCTGGTTGTCGCGGCGGACAAGGGTACGGCGACATTTTCCGATACGGCCAACGCCATCAGCCGGGAATACCGCTTCTGGCTGGGAGACGCCTTCGCCAGCGGCGGCTCCCACGGCTACGACCACAAGGCCCTCGGGATCACAGCTCGCGGCGCCTGGGAGGGCGTCAAACGTCATTTTCGGGAAATGGGTACCGATATCCAGTCACAGAAATTTTCCGTCGTCGGTATCGGGGACATGAGCGGCGATGTTTTCGGCAACGGCATGCTCCTTTCGCGCCGAATCCGGCTTCTGGCCGCCTTCGACCACCGTCACATCTTTCTCGACCCCGATCCCGACCCCGAAACCTCCTTCAAGGAGAGGAAGAGGATGTTCGCTCTTCCAAGATCTTCCTGGGAGGATTATGACAAGAGCCTTATATCCGAAGGGGGTGGAGTTTTTCCGCGTCACGCGAAGGACATTCCTCTTTCGCCCCAGATCCGCCGGTGGCTCGACGTCCGCCACGAATCGATGGACGGCCCGGGACTCGTTCGGCTGATGCTCACCGCCGATGCGGACCTGCTCTGGAATGGAGGCATCGGCACCTACGTCAAGGCGAGCAGCGAAAAGCACGAGGACGTGGGGGACCGGACCAACGATGCGGTCCGGGTGGACGCACGGCAGCTTCGGGTCCGCGTGGTCGGTGAAGGGGGAAACCTCGGATTCACGCAGAAGGCCCGTATCGAGTTCGCGCTGGCGGGAGGCAGGATCAATACCGATGCGGTGGACAATTCCGGAGGAGTGGACTGTTCCGACCACGAGGTCAATCTCAAGATTCTGATGCAGCACCTGATGGAGAGGAGTTTTCTCGGCTCTCTGGAGGAACGCGACGCTCTGCTGAAGGAGGTCACCGGGGATGTTTGTGGGGCCGTCCTGGCCAATAACAATACCCAGACCCTTTCCATCTCCCTCGATGCGGTACGCTGTGCGGCGGATGTCGAGCCCCATCTCGACCTCGCCGACCGCCTGGTGCGGGCGGGCCTGCTGGACCGAAAGGGCGAATTTCTTCCCTCGGCAAAGGAGGTTCTGGCCCGCCAGGGGAGCAGTCTTACCCGCCCGGAACTCGCCATACTCATGGCCTATGCCAAGATGCAGCTTTACCACACCCTGCTCGACAAGGGGCTTCCCGAGGAAGAGGGGGTAGAAGACTACCTCGCCCGTTATTTCCCGGCGGCCGTCCGCGATCGTTTCGGAGAGCGCCTGGGCGAGCACCCTCTGGCCCGGGAGATCCTGGCCACCGTCATCACCAACACCATCGTCGACCAGGGCGGCGCCTCTTTCCCCAACCACCTCGTTCGGGAAACCGGAGCTTCGCCGCTTGCCGTTGCGGAGACCTATCTTGCCTTCGACCAGGTCCTTGAAGGGGCGACAATAAGACAGGCCATTCTGGCACTGGACAATCGAATGGCCGCCGACCGGCAGTACGAGTTGCTTCTTCGCCTCGAAGACGCCCTTACGGCCCTTTGCCGCTGGGCCCTCGGGCACGAGATGAAGGTTGGCCCCGGCAGGGATACGGTTGCCTCTCTTAAGGAAAAGGCCCAGGCTGTCGCAAAGAACCTGGGAGCCATACTGGCTGCCGAAGAGTGGGAAAAATGCAAATCTCTTTCCGCCTCCCTGGTGGAGGAAGGCCTTCCCCGGGACGTCGCCCGGAGTCTTTCCACCCTGCCTTATCTGGAAGATCTCCTGCCCCTGAACTCCCTTGCGGAAAAGGCCGGGAGCGATCTCTATTCGGCAGGCTGCACCTACAACGAGGTGCGAAACCACCTCGGCATCAGGGAGGTTCTGTTATTGGCGGAAAAGGTGCCCCTGCGGGATCGCTGGGACCGGCTGGCCCACCAGAGTCTCAGGGAGGAATTCGATGGAATGGTTTTTGACCTGACCCTGGCGGTGCTGAAGGAAGAAAACGGGAATATCGATGCCTATTTCGCCGCCAGAAGGCAGAAGACTGGTTTCTACCGGAGTTTGCAGGAGGGTTTGCGGGGGAGCGCGCCGGTGAATTTCCACCCCTTCACGGTTCTGGGCCGCGCCCTTGAGGCGCTTCTCGTTTGAGCACCTGAGGGATTACCATTACCCCAAAAGCTGAACCGCTTAGTGAATTCTGCGGTAACAGCGTCCCGAGTCGGCCATATAGTCGCAGCTATCCTCCGGTGCTCCTTCCACCTCGAAGAGTTGGTAGAGATCTTCCGGAACTTCTCCGAGGATTTTCATGATATCCTCCCGGGTATACTTCCGGTCGAAGATATACATGTCGTTTGTGCTGTCGAAGACCTCCAGTTTTCTGCCGATTTCCGCGGACCAGCGGTCGTGCCAGCGAATCTCGTCCTTTATTTTTAGCCCCAGCATGTTGAACCTCCTTGGAAGAATTTTTGTTCCTGCTTTAATTTTTAACGGAAAACCAGGCTATTTCAAGCAGGGGAGAGCCTGAAAGCGGCTGGGAATCCCTTGAATATTGCACTTTTTGGGGGATAATGTGACCGTCGTTTTAACTGTAGGATTGATATGAATGTCGACGTTGTCATAGTCGGGGCGGGCCCTGCGGGCAGTGCCGCGGCCATTGAACTCGCCCGCCAGGGGCGCCGCGTCCTGCTGCTGGAGCGCAATCGGATGCCGCAGTATAAGACCTGCGGCGACGGACTGCTTTCCGACGCCCTGCGGGCTCTGGACCGGCTTGGCGTGGGCGTCAGGGCGCGTGCGGAAGGCCACCTTCTGGCCGCCCTGACGGTTTGCGCCCCCGGAGGCCGGAGGGTGCGTCTTGAAGTTCCGGCCCTCACTCTGCGCAGGCCACGGCTCCATGAGCTGCTGCACGACCAGGCCAGGGCGTGCGGAGCCGAACTGCTTCAGGCCGAGGCCCTCGGCCCCTGCCTCGAAAACGGCCAGGTGGTCGGGGTGGAGGCGCGCGGGCCGGACCGCAACCGATTCCAAATCCGTTCGCCCCTGGTCATCCTGGCGACCGGGGCCCGATCCGCCGTGCTGAAAGATTTCGGAGTCTGCCTGCAGGAGAAGCCCTCCGCTGTCGCCATCCGGGGATATTTTCGCGACCTCTCCGGAGAGTTCGCCGACAGCCTTCACGTCTCCTACGACCGCAGCCTCTTTCCCGGGTTCGGCTGGGTCTTTCCCCTGCCTGGAGGGATTTTCAACATTGGTTGCGGGCGCTTCCTGCGGGGGGAAACCTGCGGGCAGAAAGACCTTCGCAGGATGCTCGACTACTTTATCAGGAACTTTCCGCCGGCCCAGGCCATTGCCCAACGCGACGACATGGACGGGGTCCCCTGCGGAGGCCTGTTGCGGACGGGTCTGGCCGGGGCCCGAAGCTGCGGTCCCGGGCTTCTGGTGGCCGGCGAGGCCCTGGGGGCGGTCTGCCCGTTCACCGGCGAGGGGGTGGGCAAGTCGCTGGAAACGGGCCTTCATGCCGCCCGGTTTGCCGGAGAGGCCCTGGATGCGGGAGATTTTTCAGCGTCCTTCCTGGCCGGCTACCAAAGGTTCCTCCAAGATGCCTACGGACGACTCTACGGCGGATACCTCCGGGCCGAACGGTGGCTTTCGCGGCCGCGACTGCTCAACCTGCTGGCCTGGCAAATCGACCGAAAGCCCGCCGCCCGAAAGGCCGTGGAGAGAATGCTTTCCGAGGGCTTGGAACCCCATCGGATTTTCTCCCTGCGGAGCCTTCTCGGCAGACTCGGACGCGAGACCCTGAAGGCCGGGACCCTGGCGGTTCCGCAGGACAATTAAATTTGAGGAGTAATTTGAATGAAAAAACGCCAACTTGGACCCTGCGTAACCTTCTTCCCCCAGCCGACCACCCTGGTGGCCAGCGTCGATGAGACCGGCAATGTCGACCTGATGACCGCCTCGTGGACGGGGATCGTCAGCAAGACCCCTCCGACCATGGCCGTCTCCCTGAACCGGGGGAGGAAAACCTATGAACAGATCCGGGCCACGGGGTGCTTTACCGTGAACATGGTACCCGCCTCCCTGGCGGTTCAGGCAGACTACTGCGGCCTAAAGTCGGGCCGCGAAGAGGACAAGATGCAGGTTGCCGGCCTCACCCCGGTTAAGGCGCTGCACGTTGCCGCACCCTTGATCGAGGAATCACCCCTGAACGTCGAGTGCCGCCTTCTGCGGGAGATAGAGCTCGGAGACTACAGGCTCATGCTGGGGGAGATCCTGGAAATCCATGCCGCCGAATGGGCTTTCGACCCTGCGGGCAAAGTCAATGCCAGGGCTTTCGACCCTCTTGTCTACCTGGGCGGAATCCGGGAATACTGGAGCCTGGGGGAGAAGGTCGCCGACGCCTACCTGGCGGGAAAAAATCTTTTCCAGCGAAGGGGCTGAGACAACGTCCGGTTCCGACGGGCAATGGGCCCATTCGGGACAGAGGCACGTATTATGCTGGACAGCCGTATACGCTTCGTGCTATAAAGTAAAACGCCTTTTTGAAAGGTCGGCCTGCTTGGGACTCGATGTCGGAGCCAGAGAGGCCGAAAATGACCGACAGATACCGCCTGGATCCCCTGGACCGGGACGGAGGGCAATAGCCGGACCGATGGAGAAAGCTCTACTCTTCGTTCGCATGCGCGCCTTTCGGACCTGCCCCGGAAGGCTTTTCATTTAGAGGTTGGAAAGAGCGGATGAAGAGACAGAATACAATCCTTGATATTCAGCGTAAGAAGGAGGAGGGCGAGAAAATCGCCGTCCTCACAGCCTACGATTTTCCCTTTGCCCGGCTGATGGACCTTGCCGGCATCGACGCCATCCTGGTCGGGGACTCCGTCGGTTCCGTCGTCTCCGGCTACGACACCACCCTTCCCGTCACCATGGAGGAGATGATCTATCATACCCGTGCTGTGGTGAGAGGCGCCGAGAAGGCTCTGGTGGTGACCGACATGCCCTTTCTCTCCTTCCAGGTCGACTTGAGAGAAGCCCGCCTTAATGCGGGCCGCCTTGTCAAGGAGGGGGGAGCCCAGGCGGTGAAGCTCGAAGGCGGGGTCCACGTCGCCGACACCATCCGGGCCATCGTAGACATGGATATTCCGGTAGTGGCTCACCTGGGCCTCACCCCCCAGTCGATCCATCGCATGGGTGGCTACCGGGTTCAGGGAAAGAAGGAGGAACAGGCCCGCCAGATGCTGGCCGACGCCAGGGCGGTCGAGGAAGCGGGCGCCTTCGCCGTGGTCCTGGAAGGCATCCCCTCCGGGCTGGCCCGTGAAATCACCGCTTCGGTGAAGATCCCTACCATCGGCATCGGCGCGGGAGTGCATTGCGACGGCCAAGTGCTGGTGATTCACGACATCCTCGGGTTGTGCGAAAAGTACTCCCCGAAATTCGTCAAGAAATTCGCCGACGTCTCGGGCGCCATCAGCCGCGGCATCGAGGAGTACATCCGAGAGGTGAGGGAAGGGACCTTCCCGGATGAGGAGCATTCGTTCAAGTAAAAAGCTGTGAAATGTGAAATGTGGAAAGATGGAAAAATCTTAAAAAACATGTAGTTGAATAACTACTTTTAAAATTTTACATTTAACATTTTACATATAATTCTGTTTACCGGGATTTCATGGAAACAATCACCGACGTCATAGAGATGCAGGAGCGCTGCCTGGCCCATCGAAAGGAGGGACGGCGCCTTGCTTTCGTGCCGACCATGGGCTACCTGCACGAAGGACACCTTTCGCTGCTGAGGGCAGGACGGGAGCGCGGCGATATCCTGGTCCTGTCGATCTTCGTCAACCCGACCCAGTTCGGTGTTAACGAGGACCTCGACGCCTACCCCCGGGACCTGGAGCGAGATTCCGACCTGGCCCGGTCTGCCGGCGTCGACCTTCTCTTCACCCCCTCGGCCGCCTCCATGTATCCGGCCGGCTACGCCACCTACGTCGACGTCGGGGGACTCACCGAGACCCTTTGCGGGGCCAGCCGGCCAGGGCACTTCCGCGGGGTGACGACGGTGGTGACCAAGCTCTTCAGCATCGTACAGCCCCATCTTGCGCTCTTCGGCCAGAAAGATTTCCAGCAACTGGCCGTGATCCGGCGGATGACCCTCGACCTCAACCTCCCCGTGGAGGTTGTCGGCATGCCCATCGTCCGGGAGCCTGACGGGCTGGCGATGAGCTCGCGCAACGTCTATCTCTCGCAGGAGGAGCACCGTCAGGCCCTCGCCCTGTCGCGGGCACTGGCGACCGCGCGGCGGCTCGCGGGGGAGGGCGTGCACGCCGCGGAAGAGGTTCTTTCGGCCGCTCGGGGGCTGATCGAATCCCAACCCCAGGCGCACATCGATTATCTGCAAATCTGTCACCAACTTACCCTGCGGGAGCAGGAGCGGGTCGATGCCGACTCGGTTCTGCTGATGGCGGTCTTCGTCGGGAAGACCCGGCTGCTTGACAACGGCTTTCTGCTTTCCTAGGCAAATCGACCATGCCGAAATACCGCGAAGCTGCACGCGCTACCCTGGAGAACCTCTACCGCATCTTCACCGTTCCCGAGGCGCCCCATTCGACCCTGGGAGAGATCGACCAGGCAATTACGGAGGATCTTGCAGGGTTCCTGCAGACACACATCGTCGCCCTCGAGCGAAGCCTCGAAGAGATCGAGGCCGACTTCGCCGCCTCCCGGATTCCCGAAGAACCCACCTTCGTCTCCGAATACACCGAGTTCGTCAAAGAAAAGCTGGTCGCCCAGTCGGTGCACACCGCGGCCCCCGGGTTCGTCGGCCACATGACCTCGGCGCTGCCCTACTTCATGCTGCCCCTGTCCAGGATCATGACGGCCCTGAATCAGAACCTCGTCAAGGTCGAGACCTCCAAGGCCTTCACCCCCCTGGAGCGTCAGGTGCTGGCCATGCTCCACCGCCTGGTCTACCAGGGAGAGGACGATTTCTACGCCCACTGGATACACGAGAGCCGCCATGCCCTGGGGGCTTTCTGTTCCGGGGGGACCATTGCCAACGTGACGGCCCTGTGGGTGGCGCGAAACCGCCTCTTCGCCCCGACGGAAGGATTCAGCGGGATCGCCCGGGAGGGGCTGGTTCGCGCCCTGAAACATCTCGATTGCGAAGGGGTGGCGGTGCTGACCTCCAGGCGGGGGCACTATTCCCTCGGCAAGGCGGCCGACCTGCTCGGCATCGGCCGTGACAACCTGGTGCTGGTCGAAACCGACGGCGACAATAGAATCGATCTGCGCCTCCTGAAAGAGGCCGTTTGCCGCCTCCGGGACGAGAACATCCGCCCCCTGGCCCTGGTCGGAATCGCCGGGACGACGGAGACCGGCAATATCGACCCCCTTGAGGCGATGGCCGACATCGCCCAGGAGATCGGATGCCACTTTCATGTCGATGCCGCCTGGGGCGGACCGACGCTCTTCTCCGAGCGCTACCGGCACCTTCTGCGCGGCATCGCCCGGGCCGATTCGGTCACCATCGATGCCCACAAGCAGCTCTACGTGCCGATGGGGGCGGGGATGGTGGTCTTCAAGGATCCCACCGCGCTCTCGGCCATCGAGCATCACGCAGCCTATATCCTGCGCGAGGGTGCCAAAGACCTCGGAAGCCACACACTGGAGGGCTCGCGGCCGGGCAAGGCGCTGCTCGTCCACGCCGGGATGTCCATCATCGGCCGCAAGGGGTACGAACTGCTCATCGACATGGGACTCGGCAAGGCCCGGACCTTTGCCGATATGATCCGGAAGCATCCCGATTTCGAGCTGACCAGCGTCCCCGAACTGAACATCCTCACCTACCGGTACTGCCCGGCGGTGGCTCAGCAGGCCCTGGCGCGGGCCACGGCGGAGGAGAGCCGCCGCATCAACGCCCTGCTCGATCAGGTCAACCAACTGGTGCAGAAGATCGAGCGCGAAGCGGGCAAGACCTTCGTCTCCCGCACCCGTTTGCGGGTGGCGGCCTACGGGAGCAAGGAACTCACCGTGTTCCGTGTGGTGCTGGCAAACCCGTTGACGACCGAGGAGATCCTCTCCGAAGTGCTGGCCGAACAGTGCGCCATCGTCCGGCATTCCGAAGTATCGACCCTGATGGAGGAGATCAAAGCCCTCTGCGCCGAACGCCTCGCATCATAGGGTCACCAGACCCGCTTCCTGCTGTCCGCCCCATGGAAAATACCAGGATCTACACCGCCCGCCACCTTCTACCCATCCTCGGGTCCCCCATCGAGGACGGCGCCCTGTACGTTCGCTCCGGACGCATCGCCGCCCTAGGCCCCCGCGGCGAGGTACTCAGCCAGGCTCCGGGCGTCCCGTGTACTGACTTCGGCGATTCGAATCCTTCTGCCGCCCCTGGTCAACGCCCACACCCACCTGGAGCTGACCCAATTTCCCCGCTGGCGCGAGGAGTCGGGGGAGACGGCGGAGCCGGAGACCTTCGTCGAATGGGTCCTGCAGGTCATCCGGATAAAGCGCTCCCTGGCGCCCTCATGCATCGGGCCTTCCATCGAGGAGGGGATCCGGCTCTCCCTGGCCGCAGGGACGGGCGCGGTGGGGGACATCCTTTCCTTCTTTCCCGCTCGGGAGGCTTTCCGGGGGGCTCCCCTTAAGGGACGGCTCTACTTGGAGACTCTCGGCCGCGACCCCGAAATCAACCGGGAGACCCTTCGCACCATTGAGGGGATTATCGGGGAGGGAAAGGCCGGGAGTTTAGAACTGGGGCTCTCCCCCCACTCGCCCTACAGCCTGTCGGCCGAGTACCTGGAGAGTCTCTATGAATTCTGCAGGAGGGCCGGAACGCCGGCCGCCATCCACCTGGGGGAGTCTCCCGACGAGGTCCTATTCCTTCGGGAATCGGCGGGGCCACTGGCCCAGACCCTTTATCCCTTCGTCGGCTGGGCCGACAGGGTGCCGCCCCCGGCCCGGATTTCCCCCGCCGCCTACCTCTCCGATCGGGGAGGACTCGTCCCCAGGAACCTGCTGGTGCACGGGGTCCAGGTGGCGGACGAGGACGTGGCCCGCATCGCCGCGGCCGGGTCGATGGTGGTCCTCTGCCCCCGCTCCAACGCCCGGTTGGGGGTGGGAAAGGCGCCGGTGGAAAAATACCTCCAGGCCGGGGTTCCCCTGGCCCTGGGGACCGACAGCCTGGCCAGCAGCGACTCCCTTTCGGTCTGGGACGAGATGGCCTTTGCCCTCGACTGGTTCGAGGGGCGCGTCGGAGCCGGGACCCTTCTGAAAATGGCTACCATGGGCGGGGCGGCGGCCCTCGGGCTGGAAAATGAGATGGGCGCTCTGAGGCCGGGGGCGGGGGCGCATTTCCAGGTCCTCACCCCCACCTTGCCGCCCTCCTCTCACGGCCTGGAGGCCTTTCTCTGCTCCCCCGGCCGAACCGGCGAAGTCGCCGCTCTGTTCCTCGACGGCCGGAACGTCTTGCCCCGAGCCTGAAATCCCTCTATAATCCCCCACTGGACTGAGGGCCCGTTAGAACCCGGTGCCGGAGGAGCGATGACGGCGTCCCCTGGGTATGATATCCTGTAATCAGAATTTAATGACGGAGCCTCTAACATGCTCGAAGAACACGGAAGTATCGTCGAACTAAAAGGCAAGCACATCGCCGTGGTGCTGTGCAAGAAGAGCAGCTTCTGCAAGCACTGCGCCGCCATGGAGACCTGCCAGATGGGCGCCGACAATCGTTCGATGCTGGTGGAGGCGCACAACGTCATCGGCGCCGGCGTTGGCGACAAGGTCAAGCTGGTGACCAGCTCCAAGAGCTTTCTCCAGTCCTCCTTTCTGCTCTACATCGTTCCCCTTATCGCCCTTCTCGTCGGCGCCATCCTGGGCTTTGGGGTCGGACAGCACCTTAAGAACGGGCCCGACCCCAACCTGCTGGCAGCCATCATCGGCACCGCCTTCCTGGCCGGCTCCTTCCTGATTATCCGGGTGGGGAGCCGGGCGATTCCCCGGGAGAACTTCATGCCCCGCATCACCGAAATCATCCCCGAGGACACCGCGTTCCAGGAAGACCTGAAGAATGAGTATTAAGATTATCGCAACGAACAAGAAGGCCTACCACGACTACTTTATCGACGAAACCTTCGAGGCCGGGATTGCGCTCACCGGAACCGAGGTCAAGTCCCTGCGGATGGGCAAGGTGAACCTCAAGGAGTCCTTCTGCCGCATCAAGGACGGCGAGGTCTTCATCAACAACATGCACATCAGCCCCTACGAATTCGCCGGCCGGGAGAACCCCGACCCCACGAGGATGCGCAAGCTCCTGCTGCACAGGGAGGAGATCGTCAAGCTGACCCGCAAATCCGAGGAGAAGGGCCTCGCGCTCATCCCCACCCGGATCTACTTCAAGAACAGCCGGGCCAAGCTGGAGATTGGGGTGGGGCGGGGCAAGAAGCTCCACGATAAGCGCGAGACCCTCAAGCGCAAGGAAGCCGACCGGGAGATGGCCAAGGTGGTCAAGGGGAAGTATCGGGAGTGAGGCAAGCGCAAGGGGCAAGGGCGCAAGACTCAAAGACTTAAGAGGGACGGTTCCTCAATGCTGGGAATCGCAGCCCTTGGCTTTCAACGGCATTTATGCCATAATGGTCTTGCTTTAACGCCCTTACCAATCACCATTCACTTTTTACCATTTACTGGATTTAAGGGGGTGCCCTGGTTTCGACGGGAATTGGAAGCGAAGGTGGCATGCCGGGGACGCCAGTTGGCCTCGTTAAAAAACTGGCACTCATACAAACGCCGACACTGACGTTTCGTACGCACTGGCTGCTTAATTGCAGCCACGTCTTTTGCCTGAGTTCCCGCGTAGGGTAAAGGACGTCAATTTAGTGGGATAGTCTCCGAAAGGCCTGTGGTCCGGAGGCGAAACCAAAGCAGGCTCGCCTGACGTAAATCCTGTCCGTGGGAGTTGCGCCGGGTCAAATCCAATATACGGACTAAGCATGTAGAAGCCTTACGTGAAAGATTTTCGGACGCGGGTTCGATTCCCGCCACCTCCACCATTTGACAACCCGGCATGATCCAGGATAACAGACAAAGGCTCCCAGAAATGGGGGCTTTTTCTTGTTTTTAGTGTCCAAGCCGGGGCAAGGTGAGTCTATTGACATCCGGGGGTAATAGGGGTAAATTAGGGGCAGTATTTACCCCCAACTCGAAACTGTCTACCCCCAAACAGGAGGAAGTCCCCATGCCTCTGACCGATGCGAAGGTTCGAAACGCAAAGCCGGTAAAAAGCAAACAAGCTCTTTGACGGTGACGGGCTTTTTCTGCTTGTTATCCCTAATGGGGGTAAGTGGTGGCGTTTCAAATACCGATTTGGGGGTAAGGAGAAATTGCTCTCCTTTGGCACCTATCCCGAAGTCAGTCTTGCCGATGCCAGGGAAAAAAGGTTTAAGGCCCGGAAACAGGTTGCGGCAGGGTTGACCCCGGCGAGGTGAGAAAAGCGCAAAAGGCGGCAGATGCAGGAACAGGAGAACACTTTGAGGTGGTCGCCCGTGAGTGGCACGGCAAGTTTTCCGCCTACATGGTCCCCGAGCCATGCCAAAACGACGTTAAGGCGGTTGGAGGCAGATGTTTTCCCGGTCATGGGAGCGCGTCCCATCGGCGAAATCAAGGCGCCTGAACTGCTGGCGGTGCTGCGGCGGATTGAATCACGGGGGGCATTGGAAACGGCTCACCGGGTCAAGGACGATCTGCGGCCAGGTATTCCGCTATGCCGTGGCGACTGGTCGAGCTGAACGCGATCCGGCCGCCGATCTGAAAGGGGCCTTGCCTCCCACAAAAAAAGCCACCTGGCCGCCATTACCGAGCCGGCCAAGGTTGCCGACCTGTTGAGGGCGATAGATGGTTATCAGGGGTCTTTCGTGGTGAAGATGTGCCATGCAGCTGGCCCCGCTGGTTTTTGTTCGTCCTGGCGAACTACGGCAAGCGGAATGGTGCGGAAATCGACCTTGACGCGGGCGAATGGAACATTCCCGCCGAACGGATGAAAATGAAGGAGCCGCACCTTGTTCCCCTTTCGGCGCAAGCCGTGGAGATCCTGCGGGAGCTCCAAGCCTTGACTGGCCGGAGCCGGTACCTTTTCCCATCGCCCGTTCCAATGCCCGACCTATGAGCAATAACGCCATTAATGCAGCTCTGCGTCGCATGGGATATGAAAAGGACGAAATGACCGGGCATGGTTTTCGAGCGATGGCGCGGACTATTCTTGACGAGGTGCTGCAATTCCGCCCCGACTTCATCGAGCATCAATTGGCCCATGCCGTGCGCGATCCTAACGGCCGGGCCTATAATCGGACGGCGCACCTTGGCCGAGCGTAAAAAAATGATGCAAACATGGGCGGATTATCTGGACGGTTTGAAGGCGGGGGCTAAAGTAATTCCGCTTCGCGATCTGGCTTGATTTGTTGGAGGGTTGAGACATGGTAGAAAAAAAACAGAAGAAAAAAGCCAAAGAAGGAATAATGGTTGACGATAAAGGTAATATTGTCGGGAAAAAGGGTAAAATTCCAGCATGGTTAAGGCCGATTTGCAGGAGTACAGACCGAACCGGAAAATACAATATTCCTAAAAATAAATCCAAATTTTTGTTTGAAAATCCATACTTCGATTTGAATTTATCATTCGATACAGAAGGGGATTATTTAAAATATTTAAATTGTCCATATGAAAATGCTAATTCATTTGAAATCCAATATATGAGGTATATTATTCATTGTGCTGAAAGAAACATTTCTCCAAATAAAATAGCTATAGAATACTTTGCACTTGTTTTTTCTGAAATTCTTGACGGTAAAGAGCCTGAGAAGGCGTTAGGGCTAATTGGTCCTGGAAGTGGCTCTAATTCCTATGTGAGAAATTATAGAAAGCGTGACCTTTGCTACAAAATTGATGACATGGTAAACAATAAAGGCTATTTACTAAAAGACGCTATTGCCGAAGTTGCTTGCGGTTGGCAGTCCTCTCACAAGGACGAAAACCCTGAGGAAACCATAAGGGCTTTCTATTCGAATGGAATAAATATGGGCCTCACAGAATCACCCTCGTAGACAGCAAAATCTGATTCGTGAAAAGTTGGAAAGAAAAATGGTTTCTTCCAACTTTTTTAAATAGATTGTGTGCTGAAATTGTCCTCAATAATCCAAACAAGGAGGACGGCATGCAGCACAGCAACCAATCCCCCGCCGGTTTGATCCGGCTCCCTCAAGTCTTAGAGCTAATCCCAGTATCAAAATCAACTTGGTGGCAGGGCGTAAAAGATTGCCGTTTTCCACAACCCGTAAAGCTCGGGCCGAGGACTACCGCTTGGCGGGTTAAGGACATCAGAGCAATGATCGAATGCCCTGAATCTATTTCGACTTCAAAAAAATAGCCGCAACTCCAACTCTTGGGATTTACTGAAAAATCCTTTCCCCGTGGCAGGGTGCTCACACGGTACAACCTAGGGAACCTGTACTGTAGGCTGTCACATTTCCCCTTAATCGAAAATAAAAATCAAGCCATGTATTTTGGTGGCCCAATTACAAGTGTATCCAGTTACACGTGTACCTATGAAGAATGATAAATTAAGAAATGAGTTGCAAGAGGGGTATCGAGAGCTTTTGAGCTCATTTCCATACGAAATCATGATAACTGTACACTTTGGAAGTATGAGGTTTAGAAATGAAACAGTTAATAATAAATTGAAAGAACTTATGACTAAAATAGCAAAGTTTAGCAAAACTCAAATTGCTTGCCTTGGTATTTACAATACCCTTCGTAGTCCTCATGCTCATTTGCTGATATTTGGAAAAACCAAAAATATAAAATTTCTATTAAATAAGTATGTAGATAAACTCTGGAGATATGGTTCCGTTGAAGTTGGAAACAAAACAGACCAAGGGGCAGCACTTTATGTTGCCTTAAACGTTACCCCGAATCTCCAGGAAAAGTTTGAGCCATTTTTCTACAATTTCAGGATGTTAAAAAAATATCGACAGAACAAAAAACACCAATCTCAGTGAAGATACGATTTTCAACTTGCCTAATGATTTCGGGTAAAAAAGGACTCATTATGGGCGGACCTGGAAGCGGGCGGCGCTGGCATTTTTGCGCGAAGGATACAACTAGTGATTACCGGGTGCTTGATGTGAGGCGATGGAAGCGGGACGGGCTGTTAAGCTCTGGACGCAATTTTGCCTGGCAATGGACTAGGAACGGGGAAAATGTCGCTTCTATTAATGTCGAGGTGGAATTATTCCAAGTGCTCCTTGATTATCGGCACCGAAGCGGCGGCAGTGAATGGAAAAAAGAACGTTACCCGGTGCGGCTAACCTGGACCCGATGCAATTACGGCGGGGACCGGCCTTGGTTTATATGCCCGGCTATCGGTTGTGGGCGGAGAGTTGCGAAACTTTACGGCGGCGGGATCTTCGCTTGTCGACATTGCTATCAACTGGCCTATGACTCCCAGCGAGAAGGGGTGACGGAAAGGCGCTTGAGAAAAGCGGATAAAATTCGGGCTAGGATGGGCTGGGAACACGGAATTTTGGATGGTCTAGGCCCGAAACCAAGGGGGATGCACTGGCGTACTTATGAGCGGCTTTGTGCTGAACATGAGCAACTTGTTGAACTGGGACTTGCAGGGCAAATGCAGCGGTTCGGGGTCGGTATGACAATAAATAATAAACCTTAAAAGAATAAGTTTTGTGGGAGGATTGGCCTTTGGCTTTGAATTTTATAGCGATTCAAAATTAACAAACCCAACACGACTGAATGAGTTTAAGTCGACTGAATGAGTTTAAGTTATTTTCCATTACTTTCTTTTCTTAATTTTTATAATTAAATCTTCAATATATTTCTTATTTTCTCCATCGATTTTATGAATAACTACACTATTTGCAAATTCAAATGGGATCTTAAGGTTTGCGTAATTACTATAAAAAGAATCTATACCCATTACTATTTGTGCCAAATCCTCACTTATTAGTCCATGATTAACAATTTTAGCAAATTTATTGTAAATTTTAGCTCTTTCAACTTTTTCAATGTTTCCAATTACATAAAATCCTCCGGTTTTCATGCCATTATAGTATCCAGCAGCATATGCAACCTTTTCTTTTGGGCTCAATTGTTCCCATTTTGTCCCATCAAATCCGTTGGAAAAACAATTTGAAGAAGTGAAAAGAATAAGAAAAATAAGAAAAATTGGCGTTTTCATTTTATCCTCCCCCTTTGTTCAAAACTCTAAGCAAGTTGGCTATTTCTTTGTATCCTTCTCTGACTATATGAAATGAATTTGATAAGCACAAGCAAAAACCTGTTTGCGCTTAAGACGAGATAATATAGGGGTAACTTTAGGGGTATCGCAAAAAATTAACAAAAAATATCTTGTTGTAAAACGAGATGTTATTACATTAGTTTGATAGACGCCACCCCAGTCTTCGCCCCGCAGGTGTAACCTGCGGGGCTTCGCCTTGGCGAGCCAAAGCGAGTCAAGGTGAAGCCGAAGGCGAAGACTGCCACGGCGTAGTTGGTTTTTGACGAAGCCGGGCTACGCTTCCAGCTACGCCCTGGCAAGCCGCTTTCAATCTTTAATTTTGCCTTGATTGGTCGGGCTTAATCCCTTTGCTTCCCACCCTGCAAGCTACCTGTAGGCAGTGAAATGAAATGACTTCCCTCCACTACGTCTACATCCTGGTCAGTGAGCTGGACGAGTCCCGGCATTACACAGGGTTGACGCAGGATTTGGCGACTCGCCTCCAGACCCATAATTCCGGGCAGGTCTCTCACACCTCTAAGTTCCGGCCCTGGAGGATCGAAAACGCCTTTGCTTTTCGTTCCAGAGAAAAAGCTGCCGGCTTCGAAAGATACCTCAAGTCTCATTCCGGCAGAGCCTTTGCCAAAAAGCACTTTTGAGATTTTCTGTAGAATCCCTCTGTCTTCAATCACCAAAAAACGCCTCACCGCCCATAACGCCGGGCAATCCAGCCCTGATCCTGGCCCGGGGCACCGCCGATCCACTGGCCGATGCCCGCAGGCAGCAGGAGATCGGCACGCCGCGCTTCGGACGCCCGACCGGGGGCTGGGATCTGATCCATGGAGAGCTGGTTACCTTCACCGACCCGCAACGCGACCTGCCGCCCACTTGTCCCGGCATAGCTTGCAAAGCGACGACGGATCGACCGGCTGGAAGGATTTCGGCCAGCCGGGCACAGCACGTACCAGCGGGTGATGGTGGCGGTGCCGTGCGGGGGCACCCCGATTTCCGCATGGACTTACTGGATGCCATGCCCGCCTTACGCGGAGAGCGTCGCCAGCGGCCAGTGGTTACGTCCGTGAGCAGACTTTTGCCGCCTTATCCGGATGAAAGCGTTTGACAATCGGCCCCTGCCTAAATATATTAGAGGACGTTTTAAGTTGGGGAAGCTGCGCCCAGCATCCCCGTTACCGCCTCTGGCGTGGCAAGAAAACCAATCGCCCATGAGGAGATAGAGAAATGGCCGAGATGGAAGACCGCTGGTTATCAGTAGACGAGATAGGCAAGTACCTCGGTGTCAGCAGTGACACCGTTTACCGCTGGATCGACAAGCATGCTATGCCCGCCCACCGCATGGGTCGTCTTTGGAAGTTCAAGAAAGAACAGGTCGATGCCTGGGTCGAGGCTGGCGGTGCGGCGGACAAGACGAGACAGGATAAGGCAGAATGAACAACAATAAGGAAACCGAACGCGCGGAGCTCCACAAAACCATCTGGCGCATCGCCAACGATCTGCGCGGTAGCGTGGACGGCTGGGATTTTAAGACCTATGTGCTCGGCATGCTGTTCTACCGCTTCATCTCCGAGAACCTGACCGGTTACCTCAATGAACAGGAGCGCAAGGCAGGCAATCCTGTCTTCGACTATGCCCGGTTGAGCGATGACGATGCCGAATTCGGCCGCGCCGAAACGGTCAACGAAAAGGGCTTCTACATCCTGCCCTCCGAGCTCTTTGCCAACGTGCGGGCGCGGGCGCGGCAGGACGCCAACCTCAACGAAACCTTGAGCCGCGTCTTTGCCGATATCGAAGGTTCCGCCACAGGCAGCGAGAGCGAGGACGACTTCAAGGGGCTGTTCGACGACCTCGATGTCAACAGCGGCAAACACGGCCACACGGTGGCCAGGCGCAACGAAAAGCTGGTCAAGCTGCTCGACGCCATCGGCGATCTGCCCCTGAGCAACGGCGGCGGCTTTTCGCACAACACCATCGACCTGTTCGGCGACGCCTATGAATACCTGATGCAGATGTATGCCTCCACCGCTGGAAAATCCGGCGGCGAGTTCTACACTCCGCAGGAGGTCTCCGAGCTGCTCGCCCGCATCACCGTGGTCGGCAAGAGTGAGGTCAACAAGGTGTACGACCCGGCCTGCGGCTCCGGTTCGCTGCTGCTCAAGTTCGTTAAGGTGCTGGGCCACGACAAGGTGCGGCAAGGTTTCTTCGGCCAGGAAATCAACCTGACCACCTTCAACCTGTGCCGGATCAACATGTTCCTGCACGACGTCAATTACGAGAAGTTCGACATCGCCCACGGCGATACGCTGACCGACCCCGCCCACTGGGACGACGAACCCTTCGAGGCCATCGTCTCCAATCCGCCGTATTCAATCAAATGGGATGGCGACGCCAATCCCTTGCTGATCAACGACCCGCGCTACGCCCCGGCGGGCGTGCTCGCACCCAAGAGCAAGGCCGACCTCGCCTTCACCATGCATATCCTGAGCTGGCTGGCGGTGAACGGCACGGCGGCCATCGTCGAGTACCCCGGCGTGCTTTATCGCGGTGGGGCCGAGAAAAAAATCCGCCAGTACCTGATCGACAAAAACTACATCGATGCGGTTATTCAACTGCCGCCGGATCTCTTCTTCGGCACCACCATCGCCACCTGCATCATCGTTCTGAAGAAATCCAAACACGACAACGCGACTCTCTTCATCGATGCCTCAGCCGAATTTGCGCGCAACGGCAACAAGAACAAGCTCACCGAAGCGCACCGGCAGAAAATTCTCGATGCCTATATCGGGCGCAAAAGCATCGACCACTTTGCGCGGTTGGTGGATAACGTCGAAATTGCCGACAACGGCTACAACATTGCCGTCACTTCCTATGTGGAGCAAAAGGACGAGCGCGAAGCCATCGACATCAAAACCCTCAACGCCGGAATCGCCCGCATCGTTGCCAGACAAGCGGAGCTGAGGACGCAGATCGACGCCATCGTGGCCGATCTGGAACGGGGTGAGGCATGACAAAATCCAAACCCATCGAATTCGACCGGATCAGACCGCAGGCCCAATTTATCCAACAGCCTGTTGGACAATTGCCCGAACCCTTAAAAAACCACCCCGCCCTGTTGGGCACCCCTCCACTGGAGGGGAATTTATGAGCGAAGACGTCACGCCGTACCGCATCGAACAGATTGAACGCGAATGGCAGGCCTGTCGGCATGCAGGCAGGAAGGGGGTATAAGGTGATTCTAGAAAACAAACTGAACATCACCAATCAGGTAGAGCTGGCAAAGGCCGAGGAAAAAATCAGCAAGCAAAAGGCCATGCAGCTTTTTGACTCCGGCGATATTGCCAGGGTGGAAGTCGGCACCTTTGCCGGGCTTTCCTTCATCCATGCCTATTTGTTTGAAGATATTTATGACTTTGCAGGCAAGATCCGCGAGGTGAACATCGCCAAGGGGAACTTCCGATTTGTGCCGCTGATGTACCTCAAGCAAGCGCTGGAGCATATCGACATTATGGCGCAAGGCAGCTTTGATGAAATCATCGAAAAATATGTGGAGATGAATATCGCCCACCCCTTCAGGGAAGGGAGCGGACGCGCCACGCGCATCTGGCTGGACCTGCTGTTGAAAAAAGAAATCCGGCAGGTGATTGATTGGAATCTCGTGGATAAGGAGGAATATCTCTCCGCCATGCAGCGCAGTGTGGTGAAGGATGTTGAAATCAAAGCCCTGCTCAAGCAGGCCCTTACGGACCGAATCGATGACCGTGCTTTGTTTATGAAGGGGATTGATGTGAGCTATTTCTATGAAGGCTATAGCGAATTCAAAACGGAGGAGCTTTAGCCATGAGCCGGATTGAAGGATTGATTGCCGAGTTGTGTCCGGATGGGGTGGAGTTCAAGCGCCTCGGCAACATTGCACGCATCAAGAACGGCAAGGACCACAAGCCGCTCGATGACGGCGACATTCCTGTGTATGGCTCTGGTGGAATCATGAGGTACCCCCGGAGGCACCCGCCACCTACGGCGACGCCATCATCGCCCGCATCCTTGCCGCCATGCAACCCGGCCGCGAATATGCCCGCGCCGATATGGTCGAACTGCTCGGTTTGACCTCCGTTCAGTGGAATACTGCGATTCAGGAATTGAAGCGGCGGGGGGATGTGCGGCAAGTGGGAGAGAAACGCGGGGCTCGGTATCATCTGACGGAGAAGGCGCTGTCTTGATATTTTTGTACCAACACCTTTACTAAATTCGTATATTGTTGGTACAAAAAATTGTACCAACCTATACGAATAAATGATACATTGTTGGTACAAGAGTGGAGAGAACGATGCGCGCCGCAAACAAAGATCAATCCGTCTTCAATATGCTGAAATCCGAGCGAAACCGCTGTGTTGAGCTTGCCGACCGCCTGCGTCGCGAAATCGACAAACTCCCCAAGGGGTCTTTGGGCGAACGCAAGGTTAAGAGTAACGATAAGGAGTATGTCTACCCCTGTTTGCGCTATCGCAACGGCAAGAAAGTTGTTTTCGAGCACCTTTCGCGCCAAAGAGCCGAGGAGCTCAAACCGGTTCTGGAGCGCCGCAAAAAACTCGAATCGAGCCTCAAGGCGAATAAAAAACGCATCGCGACGATCGATAGTATTTTGGCGAAAGGCGAAGATTGATGGCCATAAAATATGACCCATCTCCCTTTGTGCCGCAGGTCAATTACCTGCTGCGCGAACTGAGTCGGGTCAATTTTTTCGAGCACGGTCTGCTGATCGGCAGTTGGCCGATGGTCGTTTACTCGCGGACGCATGGCCTGATCTACGGGCTGAGAACCAACGATATCGATTTTGCCATTGTCCGTGCCGCCCGCAAGGTTGCCGGGACGCCGCTGCCGCACCTGCTGGGACAACTGGGTTACGAAGCGTTGACGGATTATCGGTCCGGGATCGAAAAATACGTTCAAGGGACCTTCGAGATCGAATTCTTGGTGCATCGCCGGGGTGGAACTGCGCCGCCGCGTCAAATATCCCCGCGTGGCAGGTTGCCGCCCAGCCGCTACCGTTTATCGACATTCTCTTTTTGCGGCCGGTAACGGTTCATATCGAAGACTACTCTTTGAGAATCCCATCACCGGAGGCGCTGATGGTGCACAAGCTCATCATTGCGCAGCGACGAATTGGGAAGGACAGGGTAGAAAAAAAGGAAAAAGATCTTCAGCAGTGCTCGGCATTGGCGACGATTGCTCGTGCCGACGAAGTGCAGCGGATCCTGCTGGAAAAACACATGTCGAAAGGTGTGCGGAAGGAAATTGCCACGTCCTGTCAGGAAGCAGACCTGGAAATGAATGCCCTGGGTCTTTACTGGCCCGCTAAATAGACCCCGATCCCTCTACGTCAAGGCAAATTATGACCCCCGCCGCAATAGTCAGCAAACTCTGGAACTTCTGCAACGTCCTGTGCGACGACGGCATGAGCTACCCGCCTTCGCTGAGCTACGGACGGGCAAGCGGCGACTACGTCGAGCAGCTCACCTATCTCCTCTTCCTCAAGATGGCCGACGAGCGCACCAAGCCGCCCTACAACCAGCCGAGCACCGTCCCGGCCGCTTACGCCTGGCCGACGCTGGTGAAGAAGGACGGCGACGAGCTCTTCGACCACTACCGCCACACCCTGGAAAACCTCGGCAGCGAGAAGGGTCTGCTCGGGCTGATCTTCAACAAGTCGCAGAACAAGTTCCAGGACCCGGCCAAGCTGCGGCGCCTGATCGTCGATCTCATCGACAAGGAAAACTGGTCGGTGATGAGCGCCGACGTCAAGGGGGACGCCTACGAGGGGCTACTGGAGAAGAACGCCCAGGACACCAAGAGCGGCGCCGGGCAGTACTTCACCCCGCGGCCGCTGATCCAGGCGATCGTCGACGCCATTGCACCCCGACTCGGCGAGACGATCTGCGACCCGGCCTGCGGCACCGGCGGCTTTCTGCTCGCCGCCCACGACTACGTGGTGCAGCACAACCCGCACATGTCGAAGGACGAGCGCAAGAAGCTCAAGGAAGGAACCTTCAAGGGGTGGGAGCTGGTGCAGGCGACGGCGCGGCTTTGCGCCATGAACCTATTGCTGCACGAGATCCGCGCCAACAGCGGCAGCGAGGCGCTGAGCGTGGCCGACTCGCTCGCCGCCGATCCAGGGGAGCGCTTCAAGATCATCCTCACCAATCCCCCCTTCGGCAAGAAGAGCAGCACCACCATCGTCGGCGAGGACGGCAAGGCGGCCCGCGAAACCGAGACCATCGAGCGAGACGACTTCTGGGCCACCACCAGCAACAAGCAGCTCAACTTCATCCAGCACGTCAAGACCCTGCTCGAGCAGCACGGCCGCGCCGCCGTGGTCGTCCCCGACAACGTTCTCTTCGAAGGCGGGGCAGGGGAGACCATCCGCCGCAAGCTGCTGCACGAGTGCGACGTCCACACCCTGCTGCGCCTGCCGACCGGTCTCTTCTACGCCCAAGGGGTGAAGGCGAACGTCCTTTTCTTCACCCGCAAGCCGGCCAGCGAGACACCCTGGACCCGCAAACTATGGATCTACGACCTGCGTACCAACCAACACTTCACCCTCAAGACCAATCCCCTGAAAAGATCCGATCTCGACGAATTCGTCGACCTTTACAGCGCCAAGACTCGCCAGGAAACCTGGAGCGAGGAGAACCCCACCGGCCGCTGGCGCTCTTACGAATACGAGGAGCTGATCGCCCGCGACAAGGCCAGCCTCGATATCTTCTGGCTCAAGGACGATTGGCTGGAGGATTCGGACAGCTTGCCGGCACCGGGCATGATTGCCGCCGAAATTGTCCAGGACCTGGAGGCGGCGCTGGAGCAGTTTCGGCTGATTGCGGAGGACTTGGGGGCAGAATTGGAGGCTCCTGAGTCATGAGACTGCTTCGCGTCCTGACCGCTTTGATTCTGCTCCTGTCCCCGCTACCTGCTTGGGCGATCAGTTTCGGCATCTGGGAAACAGGAATTTCCCGCCAGGATATGACTTCGGTAGCAAAAGAGCATGACCTCCCACTGGCGAGGGATGGCCTGTATCACAGCAACAAATCATTCAACCCCAGGCTTTTAGCAGGTGAGGCGACCTGCTTCTATTACAACACCACACTGCTTGATCACGCCGCCAGGGTGCGCCTGTACCTATCCCCCCGGAAGGGCAATTACGGGCAGTTCCTCTATGAAATCGAGATCCTGTTTTCGGACGTGCGCAAAACCCGCGACCTTCGGCCCTATTTGCTCAAGCTGCTTGAAGATAAGTACGGTCCCGCGTCTATAAAGCCCGACATGATTCGGAAAATCCGGGTCTGGCACCCTGAAAAAGACGGCGAAGTCAAACTGATTGCCACCACCGCCTCCCTCCAGCTCACCTACACCGACACCAGGATCAAGGCCATTGCCGAGCAGTTAGGCAAATCGACCTACGATCTCCCGAAAAAGCCTTTGAACCACCCAGATGCGGATAGATTTTGATTGAACAAGAATGTTTATAGCAGATCGAGGAAGCATAAAATGACCTTACATGTGGCAATGGAACAGGTTCTCAGGGAGGAGGGTCACCCTATGTCGGCCCTGACCTTGGCTACCGAGATTAATCGACGCGGCCTCTATCAACGAAGTGATGGTTATAAGGTTCCCTCTGGACAGATTTTGGTGAGCCGGGTCCAGTATCAAGACCGTTTTGTCTTAATTGATGGCCTGATCAGCTTGCGGGATTGATGTAAATTGGGGCACATTACGGGGGGGGCAACATCAAAATTGATGTTGAAAGGGTATGGAGTTCAGTGTAGAGTTTTATGAGACGGAGAGTGGTGCCTGTCCGGTTCGCGAGTTTCTGGATAATCTGAAAGCCAGCGATCCGGATGATTTTGCGGCTATCCTTGCCGGGCTGGCCAGGCTGCGCAACCGCAAGTACCACCGGGAGCCGCTCTCCAAGGTGCTCGGTGACGGGCTGTTCGAGCTGCGCCACGTGGGGAAGCTCAATATCCGGGTGTTGTGGTTTTACGTCAGGAACCGCCGAATCATTGCCGTACACGGCATCCGCAACAAGGGGCGGGCGATTCCGGCCCGCGATTTGGCCACCGCCCGGGAGCGGATGCGCAATTGGCAGAAGCGAAAGAGAGCAAATGAAAAAGACCAACTTCGACCGATACCTTGAAGAGCAACTTCGGGATCCGGACTTTGCCGCCCGTTTCGAGCATGCCGGCGAAGCCTGGGACGTGGGGTTGCAGATTTCCGCCCTGCGCCGGCAAGCAGGGCTTTCCCAGAAAGACCTGGCTAAGCTCCTCAAAACCTCCCAGCAACAGATCAGCCGCCTGGAATCCGCAAACTATGAAGGTCATTCACTCACCATGCTGCGGCGTGTTGCCGAGGCGTTGCATACGAGGGTGCGGGTTGTTTTCGAACCGGTTACTAATCAAGCGAAGACGCATGTAGCCGAGGACGTTGAAAGGTATGACAAAAAGGGCTGACCAGCAAAGGCAGGTCTGAAGGAAATTCCGGGAATACCACGCCAAATCTATGGAGTTCGGGGGACACCTTACTTAATTTACTTAATTTCAATTGTCGCGATCCTCTCGGAAACGAGATGATCAATATGAATATCTGCATTTTCTGCCATCACGATAAGCCCATATCTCCCTTAACCCGAATGTCCCCGGTAGAATCTAGTTCAAAGTGCACCACCCGCGTAGCGGGTTAAAAAGGATCGTACCATGGGCAACTTCTCCGTCGTCATCCTTGACTTCGAAACCACCGGTCTCTCACCCGATCAGGGTGACAGGGTGATCGAGGTGGGGGCGGTGCTGATCGAGAACAATCGAATCACCAATCGATTTCAGAGCCTGATGAACCCGGGGATGAAGATAAACAGTTTCATCGAAAACTATACCGGCATCACCAACAGCATGCTGAAGGACGCTCCTCCCGTCTCCGCGGTCATGAAGGAGTTTACCTCCTTCATGGGGGACCACCACCTGGTGGCCCACAACGCCAGTTTCGACAGGCGTTTCCTGGACGCCGAGCTGCAGTGTATCCGCAAGCGCCGGGCGCGGGAGTTTGCCTGCTCTATGCTGATTTCCAGGCGTGTCTACCCCGAGGCGCCCAATCATCGACTGGAATCGCTGGTTCATTATAAAAAACTCCAGAGTACCGGGACCTTTCACCGCGCCCTCGCCGATGCGGAGATGACCAGCCACCTCTGGGTCGAGATGATCCGCGACCTCAAAGGAACCTACGGGATCCCGAACGTCCCCTTTGACCTGATGCTGCGGCTGTCGAAGGTCGCCCGGAAGTCCGCTCCCGGGTTCCTTCGGAAATTCGCCTGCAAAGAAGGGTAAAGCGAGAAGGAGCTCCAGGGACACCTCGATTAATTTCTTGATCGCCTTTGAAGGAGGGGGGAAATGAGCGAGGGGTTTATTCCGCCGAATGGCGGGTATCACAACCTGCTGTCCTACCGCAAGGCTCAGATCGTCGGGGCGAAAACGAGTCAGCGGCTATGTCACTGGGCAGAACCCGGGGCGACGATCGTGTTGCGGTGGCGGAAGCTCCTGCCGACCACGGCGCCGATCACCGCACCGATGATGGCGCCTGCTATGAACTCTGAAAACCAGTGGATGGTCATGGAGACGCCTATGCCGACATAGCCGGCATAGAGAACGGCGGCGCAGCGGAGCAGGCGGTTTTCCGGATACAATCTCCAGATCGTCGCGGCCATGGCGAAGGCGACGGTGGTGTGCGACGATGGCCAGCCCCAGAACATTCCGCCGCGCATGAAACCGAGGCGAAATCCGTGGCTGGTGTCGACCAGGACTCCGTGAGTGAAAAAATGCGGGGGAGGGATTCTTCCGGTGAAGGCTTTGTAGAAGGAAGAGATGGCCAGTCCCAGGAAAGCGGCCTGCCCGAGGGCGAAGGCGGTGCCACTGAGTTTGGGAGCTTTTCGCAGTTCGGCGATCGCCAGCAGAAACAACGGCACCAGGACCGGCAGGAACATGCCGAGCCGGACCGCAGGGAACAGCCAGGGGCGCAGTGCCGGTATCCGCGTCGCGGTGAAGTAGGTCCAATCAAAATCGGATGTGACAATGACCCACGTCAGGCCTATGGCCAGCAAATGCCACAGAAGATTGTATCCCAGGAAGCACCGGACGGCATTCCTGGGCAATTGGTAAAAAAATCCGCGCATGGAATCAAGGTCCGTTTTTTGGTTTTGATGTGTTGCCAGCTGCGGTTCGGCTACCCTCGTCTGTTCTTCCACACCTGCCGGTTGCTTCCCCTCGCCCCCGCCGGCGCGTCATGCCCGGTATAATAGACTTCGTCATAGCGGCTTACAAGGCTGAACACCGGGTCGGTCAGTCCCCGCGTCAGCCTTGATGGCGTCGCAAAAACTCACCAACTGCAGCGTTGCTGCAATTGCTCTCGCTGCTTCGACGTACGTAAGTACGCCTCATTGCTCGACAATTGCGCGCCTTGCATTTGGCGCTTTTTGCTTAGCCATCCACTATTTTGCTTTTTTGCGAAAGCATCAGCCTTGCCTTCCTGAAAATTTCCGACCCCCGCAGTCATCCGTATATCCCTCTGTTGAGTAAATATTTCACAATCAACAGCAGACGCTGCACGTTGCCTGGCTTGCTCCGACCCGTCCAAAATTCCTGCATATCTCCCAACGGCCATTACTGCTTCAGTTCGTGACCCAGGGAACATGAAATGTTGCAAATATATTAATTTTATTAGATTTTTTTGGTTTGACGGACACTCAAACCTGATTTATACAGGAGAGGCTGTCCGGCTTTCGCCCGCCGGGAGGAGGGAGCTGTGACAGGGACAGTAACATCCGATCAAATCGGATTAATAAAGCATTGACGTGCTTCTCAGGCAATAACGAAACTACTTATCCAGGAGAGAAAACATGTTGAAGAAAACGATTATCATCGCGATTGCGGTACTGTCACTGGCCTTTGTAGGGACTGCTTTTGCCGGCGGAATGGGCCCTGCCAACATGGACGCTGGACGGCGGGCATATGGGCAAGGTGGCATTTCCCCCACCATCTCCATCAGATGAAACTGGGTAACTGCAAAGCCTGCCACAAGCTGTTCCCCAAAGAGGCTGGTGCCATCAAAAAGGGTATCGCCGACGGTAGTTTGAAGAAGATGGAAGTTATGAATAACTGTAAGGAATGTCACCAGAAGTACAAGGATGAAGGCAAAACCGCCGGGCCTACCAATTGTACTGGTTGCCACAAGAAATAATTAACTCAATTAGCATTGCCTGAGTGCTCCAGCCGGCAGGGTGCCGCAGCGGATAATTTCGATTCCGCTGCGCTACCCTGCCGGTTTTTTTTTCTCCGACCGAGAATTCGAAGATTATTCGGGTCTAACATCGGAATTGGCAGATGACGGGGCAGCCCGGATTTGATAACCTTTCTCAGACGGGAGATTCCAAGCCTACCGGCTTCTTGCATATACCTCCCACATGCAACCGTTTACCACAAGGGGTCCCCATGCGGCGTTCCGCCAATATTTATATCGTTCTGTTTCTGATCGATGCCGGCCTTTCGCTGTGCGACGAACTCTTGTCGGTATTCGCGGCACCCTTGCCGGCTTTTTCCGCAGTCCGCAACCTCGTTGCCCTCCTGGTGATCATCCTCTCCGTGGTGATTTACCTTCTGTTGGGCATCGACCGTCGGCTGCCGAAACGGGTCTTTATCCCGCTGGTCCTGTATGCCATCTGGTGCTCTTTTGCGATGTGGCCGTTGCTGGGCATGGTCCCGCCCGAAACCCTGGGGGTGGCGGCGGCTTTCGGACAGGTTTTCATCGGCGGCGTGGCCGTGATCACGCTGCGCCATTTCTACGGCGGCACCCTGCTGCCCGAGGATCATTTCCGGCGGCCGCTGTTCGGCTGGCGAAACACCCTTGTTTTTTCGGGGGTCAACCTGCTGCTGATCCCCCTGATACTGGTCTACTCCCTGATGGCGACGGCGGGCTGTTATCTCGACCAGAAAACCGCCGGCTTCATGCGGCTGAGTCCGACAGGCATCTACACCTCCGAACGCAGTTATCGTCACGACGGCAAGGTGGTGCGCCTGGTGGCGATGATGCATATCGCCCGGAAGGGATATTACCAGGAACTGTTCGATTCGCTGCCGGCAAAAAGAACGATCATTCTCGCCGAGGGGGTGACCGACAGGGACCATCTGCTGAAGGGCCACTTCAACTACGGCAGGCTGGCCAGCTTAATCGGTCTCAGTTCCCAGGAGACCATGCACCTCGACGGCAACCCGGTCGAACTGGACGACCTGGGGGCGTCGGGTGGGCTCAAGCGGGACCCGACCAAGCCGGATATCGTCCGGGCCGATGTCGACGTCGACCAGTTCAACCCCAAGACGGTGGAGTTTCTCGATGTCCTCGGACGTACGGTGTTCGGAAAACAGCCGCTCTCCCGGGGGATTGAGGAATATGTCGAATGGGCGCAGGCCCATGCGACCCCGAAGGTGGTTTCGGGAGTGATGGCCGATATTCTCGACAAGCGCAACGCAGTGGTCATCGACGCCCTACAGCGAAGCCTCGATGGCTACGACACCATCGTTGTCCCCTGGGGAGGCATGCACATGCCGGCCATCCAGTCGGCCGTGCTGAAACTGGGGTTTGTCCCCTGGAAGAAGAAAGAGCGGCTGCTCTTCCTTTCGGCGCCATCCCCTATGTCAGGGTGTGGCGGATGCTCTCGGCCCCCGTCGGGCCGGGAGGGGCCCAAGGCGGAGTTCCAATTCATTGAGGTCTTGACCTTTTCCCCGCCGCAGGGCAATAAAGGGGGAGGGAATCATCCGGTCGGCCCGGCCTGAGCCGGACGCCGCGCCAGAACTCGGGAGGAACAATGATCGTAGAGAAAAGAGTCGCCCCCATACTGCACCGGCAAAAGTGCCCCGCTTGCAGGTATTACACCGTCTATGAGGCCGTCCCGGCAGGGAACGAGGCCACCGATACCTGCACCCACTGCGGCCTGCAGGTGCAAATCGCCTGGAATTCTGAAATCAAGGCGCTCTTCAAAAACACCGAAAGGTCCTTGAGGGATCTGGAGGAAATCCTTCCGGAACTCAAGGACCTTAAAAACCCCGGGGATCATATTTTACTCGACTAGTGTCCCGTTTGGTTAGTCCTTTTAGAGAATTCTGAGGTCTTTTGTTTGCTGGCAAGGCGCGTCGACACAGGCCTAGCCTGCGCTAAGCCGAGGAGACGGAACGCAGCCAGCGGGCAAAAGGACCAGAATTGATGAATGGAATTAACCAATCGGGGCACTAGGCGAGGGATGCCTCGCCTGATTTGGGAGAATGGCCGACTGCGACGGACAGGGCGACGCATGCGTCGGGCCCCGCCAGAGGCGTGCGAATGAGCGAACGATTCGTCGATGAACCCCTAGAACCGATAGTCGCTACCGCCGACACCTCCCTGATGGCCTGCGGGGGGCCCGGCCTGCCGCAGGCCTTCCGGTGGCGCGGGCGGACTATCGAGGTCGCGGCATTGCTTTGCAGCTGGCGCGAGACGGGGCGGTGCCGTCACGGCAGTGCCGAGATGTATGTGCGCAAGCACTGGTTCGAGGTCCTGACCACCGAACATGCAACGATGAAGATCTACTTCGAAAGGCAGCCCCGCCGCGGCCGGAAAGAGGCCCGATGGTGGCTGTTTACTATCTCGGAGAAGAATTGATCAGGGAGGGGTGAGGAGGCCAGGGCGAAGGGACCCGTCTGGGAAGAGCCGCCTGAGAGAGGGCGGGTTGTCAGGTCTCCCCACTCCGTGGTATGGTCCCCGGCGGAGGTTTGGTCCGATGCTGTTTCTGGTTCTGCTCATACCCCTGGCATTTCTGGGCGCCGTCCTGGCCTGGATGAGCTGGTGCGCCCGTCATCGCAAGGTAGCCCTGGCCATGGTCGGCATCAGCCTGGTCTCCTCGGGGCTTTCCATCGGGATCATCCTGGCCTGCTTCTACTTCTACCAGACCTTTCAAGTGGCTGCAGCGGGCTGACCGCGACGGGATCGATTCTCAGGTGTACAAATATGAAACGCCCCGGTCGGCACAAGCCGACCGGGGCGTTGTATTTAATGGCCGGGGCGGGGCAACCTGCGGTCAGTATGTGGATCCGCAATTTTCTCCCGCATGAGGCTCGGAGGGGGGGTGAGCCACCCGGCGCAAAAGACTCTAGCAGAAAATATTTCCCGAAAGCAATTCAAATAGTCCCCCTTCTTCATTTTTCATTTTCAAATCTGGGGGATGAAGAGGCTTCAACCGGTCATTCTTCCTTCGGCAAACAAGGGGGACGTTGTGCCTCTCCCCTGGAAGAATGAAAACCAGCCACCCGGCAGCTCCCCATTGAAGACCTGTCTCTCTCTTTTTTTTTGTGAATCCCAGGATTAAATCTCAAAGTTTGAAAATGATCCCAATTGCCGGTCAAGAAAAAAAAACTTTAGTACAAGGGGTTTTACCAACTTCTGCCTTGTTTGAATAAAATAATCACGGTGCTAGTATTGATTTGCATATTACAAAAAACTTATTAAAGGAGGTAATTCATGTCTACTCTGATCGAAATGGCGACCGATATCGTTTCAGCGCATGCTTCAACCTCCTCCCTGACAAGGGACGAGCTTGTTACCGAACTCAAGGACATTTTCAGCCTGCTGTCCAGTCTTGAAAAACGCGACACAGAGGGATACGAAAGGACCAAGGAAACAGGACCTGTCCCTGTTGTTTCGTTGAGAAAGGCCTTCGGGAAAGAGCAGGTGACCTGCATGATTTGCGGCAGGCAGATGAAAACCCTTGCCCGGCACCTGGGAAGCGCCCACCATATGAAGCCCGGCGCCTACCGGAAGGAGTTCGGCATCCCCCGGACGCAACCCCTTGCAGCCAGGAACTATTCGGAAAAACGCCGCCAGATGGCGGTGGAGCGGGATTGGGGGAAAACCTGGCGAAGGCCCGAGCGGCAAGAGGGAGGGGCCGGCAGAAAGCCTGACCAACCGCTGAACCCCCTCCATCCTACCTCGCCTGAAACCAGTGGCGAAACTCCTCCGCAGGCATCGGCCGGGCGAAATAATACCCCTGGACCTCTTCGCACCCCTCCCGTCGCAGGAATTCCACCTGTTCAGCAGTTTCAACACCCTCCGCGACGACCTTAAGTCGCAGGCGGTGGGCCATGGCGATGATGGCCCGGATGATTCTCCATGTCGTCAGCGTTCCCGAGCATCTCGCTGATGAAGGAGTGGTCGATTTTCAGGCTTCCGATGGGAAAGCGCTTGAGATAACTCAGCGATGAGTATCCGGTGCCGAAGTCATCCATCGTTATGCGCACTCCCATGGCTTTCATTGCCTGAAGCATGGTCACGGCTCGCTCGGTTTCCTGCATGATAGCGCTCTCGGTAAGCTCCAGTTCGAGGCAGCCGGGCTCCAGTCCCGTTTCCCGAAGGGTTTCCCTTATCATCGTGTCCAGCCCCCTGTTTCTGAGTTGAATGGCCGACAGGTTGACGGCCACCGGCAGGGGGGGGAGTCCCTGGTCCTGCCAGGCCATGACCTGGGCGCACGCCATGCGAAGGACCTTTTCACCGATCGGCACGATCAGACCGGTTTCCTCCGCCAGGGGGATGAAACTTCCAGGGGGGACGAGATCTGCTCCAGGCATCTGCCAGCGCAAAAGGGCCTCAACTCCCGTGACCTCTCCGGTGTCCAGACGGATTTTCGGCTGATAGTGGACCACAAACTCATCCCGGTCGACGGCACGTCGCAGGTCGGTTTTCAAGGCCAGGCGCTGCTGGGCTTTGAGATTCATCTCCTCGGAAAAGAACTGGTAGCGGTTCTTTCCCTGGGCTTTGGCGTGATACATGGCCGTATCGGCTTTCTGGATGAGGTCATTGGGATTGAGGCCATCCTCCGGATAAAGGACCACGCCGATGCTGACCGTCAGGAAGACTTCCCTCCCATCGAGGACAAAGGGGTTGGACATAGTATCCAGGACTCCCTGGGCCACCGCGCCGACGCTCTCCGAGGAGGGGACATGTCGCATTACGATGACGAATTCGTCCCCCCCCATTCGGGCGACGGTGTCGCTGTGCCGGGTTCGGGCCTGGAGCCGCTGGGCCACCTCGGCCAGTACCTGGTCGCCCAGGGGATGGCCCAGGGTGTCGTTGACGTCCTTGAAATTGTCCAGGTCAAGAAAAAGGATGGCGGCCATGGTCTTGTCCCTGGCGGCCCCATAAATCGCCTGCTGGAGTCGGTCACGCATCAGGTCGCGGTTGGGAAGGCCGGTCAGGGGGTCGAAAAAGGCCAGGTGGCGAAGCTTTTCCTCCACGTTCTTCAGGTTGGTGATGTCGGTGGAGAGGCTGACGAAGCGAGTCGGCTCCCCCCGGTCGTTTTTGAGCGCGTTGATCGATATCAGGCTGGTGAATCTCTGGCCGTTCTTGCGCCGGCCCCGTGTCTCTCCCTGCCATCGTCCGTGCCTGCGGAGGGATTCGGCATGGTACTCGTACAGGGGCTGGTTGCATCCGTAGGGATCGGTCAGTTCAAAACCGAGCAGGCGGATGTTCTTTCCGATGACCTCCTCCCGGGCATAACCGGTCAGGCGTGTGAAAGCCGGGTTGACGTCGATGATGTCGGCCCGGTCGTCGGTGATGGCGATAAGCTCGTCGCAGTTTTCAAAAATCTCCCTGGCGAGACGAAGGTTTTGCTCGGCCTGGCGCTGTTCGGTGACGTCCTCCCCGATGGACTGGATCTGGGTTACGGCGCCGTTCGGGTCGAAGAGCGCCCGGTTTGTCCACCGCTGGCGGCGGTTATTGCCGTCGACACGGATGACTCTGTGTTCAAAGGTTGTCACCGGGTTCTCCGGTCCCAATGTGGCGAGGTACTGTTTGACATTTGCCCGGTCTTCTTCCGGGATCAGGGGCATGAAATTGCTGCCCACCAGTTCCTCGGCCCTTTTGCCGAAGTAGCGGCAATAGGCGTCGTTGACGAAACTGATCGTGCCGTCGGGAGCCCACCGGCAGATCAGAAGGGGAATGTCTGTGAGGATGGACTGGAGAAATGCCCGGCTGTCCCGCAGTTGGGCGAAGGCCTGGCTGGCCCGCAGGAGATGGCGGACATGATTGCCGAGATTGGGCCAGTGAATAGGCTTGACGAGGAAGTCCGTGGCGCCGGAGGCATAGGCCTGGCGAACCGCTTCAAAGTCCTCGAGTCCGGTCACGATCGAGACGGGCAGGTCCTTGCTCTCGGGGAGTTTGCGCAACTCGGACAGGGCGGTGAAGCCGTCCATGTCAGGCATGAGCACGTCGAGCAAAACGACGTCCGGTCGCACCCGGATGACGGCATTGAGGGCTTTAGCTCCGTCGTCCGCTTCCTCCACCTCGAAATCGGTCCGTTCCAGGGCCTCCCGCATCAGCAGGCGCATGGCAGGGTCGTCATCCACGACCAGGACCAGGGGCTTTTCCCTTGAACTTGCCGTCATTTTCATCCTTCCTCCTTTGTCCTTTCGGCCATGAGGGCAGGCTCTATATTTTGATACTCTGCTACGATTTCCTCAACCTGGAGGGTGCCGCGGGACACATCTCCCTCGCGGGCGGCGGCCTCCAGTTTCCGGCACAGGTCGGAGAGGCGGGTCGCGCCCAGGGTCGCGCTGCCGGATTTGAGGCGGTGGGCTGTTTGCTGCAGGGCGGCAGCATCCTTCAGAGCCGCCGCCTTGCGCATGGCCGCCAGCAAGGGCGGGGTTTCGCGGAAAAAGATTCCAAGCACTTTCTCCAGAATACCAGAGGGATTGCCATCCTCAAGGTTGCGGATCAGATCGAGGGCGCTCCTGTCCAGCCCCGACCGCTCCGGTCCCTCCTGGGGAGGAACCGGGAAAGGCTCATCGATGCGTCTCTTTAAGGCTGGGTGAGGGGCCAGCATGGCACGCAGTTGGTCCTGCCGGACCGGTTTGCTGAGATAATCGTCCATTCCGGCGTCGAGGCAGCGTTTCTTGTCGTCCGGAAAGGCCTGGGCGGTCAGGGCGACGATCGGAGTGTGGATACCGTCTGCCGTGGCGGCCTCCTGTTTTCTCATGAGGCGAACCGCCTCGTACCCGTCGAGCTTCGGCATCTGGCAGTCCATGAAGACCAGGTCGTAACGGCTGCGTTGGAAGGCCGCAACGGCCTCCAGCCCGTTGGCTGCCGTGTCGACCTGGCAGCCGGATTGCTCCAGGAAGGCTTTTACCACCTCAAGGTTGACGGGATTGTCCTCCGCCAGGAGTATCCGCCGGTTGGGTGCCGGAGACTCTTTCGGTGAAGGGTACGGATCGGTGAGCTTGTCCTGGACCTCCTCGTCGACCGGCAGAGGTCCCGCCTCCGCCTGGCCGGGGTTGGTTTCGCCCTTCGAAGCGGGGCTGAGCCCGGAGGGCAGGGGCCGGTTTTCGAAGCGAGCGGTGAACCAGAAGGTGGAGCCTCGGCCCAATTCGCTCTCGACGCCGACTTCGCCTCCCATCAGGTCGGCCAGGTCCTTGCAAATGGCCAGTCCCAGGCCGGTGCCGCCGAAGCGGCGGCTGTTGGACTGGTCCACCTGGGAGAAGGATTCGAAGATACGCACCAGGGAATCCGGGGGAATGCCGATGCCGGTATCGGTCACTGTGAAGCGCAGGGTGAGAAAACCTTCGGATTCGTCGGCCAGGGCGACCTGGAGGTCCACCTTCCCCTTTTCGGTAAACTTTACGGCGTTGCCGACGAGGTTGACCAGGACCTGATGAAGCCGGGTCCGGTCGCCCCACACCTTGCTCGGGACATTCGGGTCGATCTCAGATGACAGCGACAGCCCTTTTCGGGAGGCCTGCCCGGTAAAAATTGCCGTGGTCTCCTCCAGGGTCTGGGCCAGGTCGAATTCCCGTCTTTCGAGTTGCAGCTTTCCCGCTTCGATCCGCGAAAAATCAAGAATGTCATTGAGGAGTTCCAGGAGCGTCTCGCCCGAACGGCGCACCGTTTTGAGAAAATGGCGCTGCTGCCGGGTCAGTTCCGTGGCGGCGAGAAGTTCGGCCATTCCGAGGATGCCGTTCATGGGAGTTCGAATCTCGTGACTCATGTTGGCCAGAAACTGGGATTTTGCCCGGTTGGCCTCATCGGCCCGGCAGGCCATTTCGATGGCGTGGTCCGTGGTTTCTTCTAATTCCCGGGTCCTCAGGCGAACCTCGGCTTCCAGGGTCTGCTGGTTTGTTTCGACCTGGGTGCGATACTCGCGCAGGCGCTCGAGCATCTGTTGAAAAGCCCTGCCCAGGTCTGCTATCTCGTCGGTAGTGCCTGTATCGATTTGATGGTCGAGCCGCCCCTGGGCAATCTCCCGGGCCACAAAGGCAAGCCGGCGAAGGGGGGCGGTGATCTTTCTGGTGAAAAGGAGCGAGAAAAGGGCTCCTGCAAGGATCAGCACGAGGGTGTAAAGGGCAGTGGAAAATATGAACTCGTGCTGCTGCCGGAGGAGGCTGTCGAGGTCCATGCCCACCCGGATGTATCCGATGACCCTTTTTCCCCCGTTCAATTCCGGGAACATCTCTGCCGCCTCATTCGAGGGGAGGCTGTAGACGGGGGTGAGCAGGTCCAGGTAATGGCGATCTTTGGCGTCCACCACCCTCTGCCAACGGGTGTTTCCCCTGGTTCCCTGCTCCTTGAAGGGAAAGGTTGGGGGTAGAAGGTGCCCCGCATCCCGGGAACTGGCCATGAGCTCCTTGTTTTCCGGGTCAAGGACGGCGACGTAGAGGATTTTTTCATCGGCAAACAGGTTGTCGACAATCGCCTTGAGGGATTCGGTGTTTTTGGTATAGATGGCGTACTGGCTGTTTTCTGCGAGGATGGCCACCTCGGAAAGGCCATGGGTCAGAAGCTCTTCATAGCGGCGGGTGATTTCGTTGCGTATCACGTAACCGGTAATTCCCAGCGAAGTTAAAAGGATCAGGGAGATGATCATGAGATTAAGCTTGCCGGATATCGGCCAACGTCTCAGGACGGCGGATTTCACATGGTCCCCCAGGGTTAGAAAAGCTTTTCCGCTTCACGGCGCAGTGAAGGCGGTATTCCACCTTCATGCGCTCGGCCGTATTGAGGTTCAGGGAAAAAGTGACGAGGCGCGGCGGCTGCGGCGCCAGGGCGCCGGGTTTGGCGCCGTTCAGCACTTTGCGGGCTAGTTCGGCGCACTGGCGGCCGATGTCCCGGTAGTCCCTGTCCAAGGCGTAGAAAGCCCCCGCCTTGACCCAGGGCGTCGACAGCCCGATGAAGGGAATGCGGTTGCGGAACGAAAAGAGCAGGATGACTTCTGGCCGTCTGGGGGGTGACGACGATATTGTCGCTGACCCCCCAGAGCACATCGGCATGGTTGGCCAGGCTCTTCAGGGCCTCGGGAAGCTGCTGGGGCGTGGAGACCTTCCGGGGGACCAGGGTAAGCCCCAGGCCCGCGGCAATCCTGGTTGCGAGCCGGATTCTTGCGCCGTTTTCGGCCGGGTTGTAGACGACTCCGACATTGACGGCATCTGGCAGGATACGGTGCAGCCAGAAAAACTGGGTTTGGAGCGGAAATTGGAGAAAGACGCCGGTGGCATTGGGGACACGGCGGATATCTTCCTCGCTCAGCACCATGGAGGCGACGATGGGAAGGCCCCCTCCCTGCCGTCCGGCGACCTCCACAGCCGGGGATCCCAGGGCCAGAATCAGGAGAAAGTTCTTGCTCCGGACTTCTTCGTTGAACCGGGGGGATGAAGGCCCCTTGTCGGAAGTTTGAAGGGGGAATAATTCGTAGTCCGCCCCAGCGCCGTGCCCCTCGAGGTAATCCTTGAACCCGCCCAAGGTTTCTTCGAGGGGGAGGTTTTTGTAGCTCATCAAGACGGCGATAAGGGCCTTTCCTGAAGCCTCGGCAGGCACCGCTGGGAAAAGGGCCACCAGGAGCAACGCCATGGTCATTAAAGTGAGGAATTTTTTTCGCCCGAAAGCCATCGCCGGAACCAAATCGTCTAGAAAGCGTACGTGAGTTTGAAACGAAAATTCCGGCCGTCCTGCTGGATGGTGTCCTGGAGCAGCGCCTCGGATGCCGGATCGCTGAACTTTTTGTCGAACAAGTTGTAGACGCTGGCCGAGAGCTCCAGCCCCTTCAGGAAATGGTGGCCGAAAAGGGTCAGGTTGGTAACGGCATATCCCCCCGCCTCGTTGCCGGAAACGGTTTTCCGCTCGCTCGTGTACTGTTCCTCCAAACTCAGAAAAAGTCTCTCCCGGAGAAGCGGGACGATGAGATTGCCCTTTACAAGATGTTTTGGAGAATTGGTCAGGAGCTCGTGCGTCTTTTCGTCGCTCGCCTCCTGGAGGGAATAGCTGACTCTCCCTTCCAGGCCGCAGCGCCACTTTCCGTTGAGTTCAAGTTCCACTCCATTGGCCCTTACCTTGTCCATGTTGCGAAAGACCAGCAGGCCGTCGGTCGGATCGAGGGTGAGATTGATGAGGTCGTTGATTTCGTAATGAAACGCCGAGGCCACGCTGCGCAGATGATCGCCGAGATACTGTTCCCAGACCAGTTCGTAGGTCGTTATCCTCTCCGGATGGAGGTTCGGGTTGGGTTTCTGGGTCTGGAAACCGTCGTTGTAGTAGCCCTCGAAGGCGCTGGGAGCCCGGAAGGCCCGTCCGTAGAGAAGCTTCAAGGTCGTTTTTTCGAAGGGGTTGTAAATCAGGGCCAGCCTTGGGTTGACGGTGCCGCCGAAGGTGTCGTAGTGGTCATAACGCACGCCGAGGTTGAGGATCAGGTTGTCGAACACCTGGAACTCGTCCTGCAAATACGCCCCCCAGTTCCTGGAACTGTGTTGGGCGTTGAGGTAGGTCACCAGGTCGTAGTTTGTCTGGTCTTGGCGAAAGTTATCCTGGAACTCGCCGCCTAAGATGAGTTTGTGCCTTTGCCACAGCCGTTTGGTGAGTTGAAGCTCGGCGCCCCACCACTCGCCGCGGAACCTGTCTTTGTTGACGACCAGAAAGGGCGTCGCATTGTCCGAATAATCGTAGACGTAATCCCCGTCGATATGGGAGAGGTTGTAGCTGGCGGCGGCATGCACGTCCAACTGGTTGCCGAAGTGGTGGTCGTAGCCGAGCCGGACAAACCCCTGTCGGATGCGCCCCTTGTCGCGAGGTTCGTTGAATACCGTCCCGTAAGGGGCGGTAGGAGCCCTTTTTTCCCTCTCGAGCCAGGCGCTTTCCAGGGTGAAGTCGAGAAGGGAAAATTTGGCGAAGAGGCTGTCGAACTTGCCCTTGTCCATGTCTTCGGCGATGCCGTTGTTGGTCTCCGGAGTGTCGAATTCCGGGTAGAAGAGGCGGTGGTTGCCGTGGCTTTGGTAATGGGTCCCCGAGAGGAGCATCTCCAGGCCGCCGGGGAAGCGGTTGCCGTAGGTGAGCCGCCCCCGCCAGGTTTCGTGAGACCCGGCATCGGCGGCGATTTCCGCCCCTTTCAAATCCCGCCCCCGCTTGGTGATGACGTTGATGACGGCGAAAAAGGCGTCGGTGCCGTAAAGGGAGGAACTCGGCCCCCGTATCACTTCGACCCGGTCGATAAGGTCGACGTCGAGAATGAAATCCGTACCGACGCGAGCAGCCTGAAAAATGTTGTCGTTGACCCTCTGCCCGTCGACAAGGAGCAGGATGCGGCTGTTGGCGTCTCCCGGGCGGTCGAAACCTCGCACCCCGACCGTTTCGTTGGTCCGCTCGTAGGAGAGGTAAAATCCCCGCAGACTCCGCAGCAGGTCGGCCAGGGTCCGGTAGCCGTAGTGTTTGATTTCGTCCGCAGTGACAATGGTTACCGAAGACGGGGCTTCGGTGACTTTCTGCTCATATTTGGAGGCGCTCACCACCGAGGGGATATCCTCAAAGAGGATCAGTTCGCTTCCCGCCGGCGAGGCTGCCAGAGAAGAGGCCCCCGAGGACAGAACGAATGCAAGGATGGTGAGGGTTGAGACACTGAAGCGAAAGATTGCCATTGCATTCTCCGTGGCGGATTGCATCAAAAATCAGTCGGGCGAAGCCGTGGGACGGGACATGGACCGGTTCAGGTCTGGCCACCCGCTTCCAGTGCATGCCTTTCACCCGGAGGGGAAAGTCCCGCAGATGACCTTTTCTCCTGTGATAACCCCTTAGGCTCTTTACTGTGGGCATAGCCTCCAGGTAGTCGAAGGGTTCGCCGAAACCGTACCAGTTTTCGACCCGACGCAATACCTGGACTTCGGTGAATATTCTGGTGTAAGATGTTTGCTCCAGCCGGTGTCGTCCTGGCATGCATGGAAAGCTTACCAATGTCCCTTCTTTCAGCTTCCTCGCAAAGTCGCCCGGATCAGGAGCAGACCCGTTGGCTGCCTCTGTGCCCGGAGGATCTGGATCATGTCCAGTACAGCCGTCCGGGGTCGTCCTCGCATGTCCGGGTCCCACCGGCGCAATTCCTCGAAAATGCGGCTCTGGGGGATGACCAGGAGGTAGCCCGGTAACGCTTCCCGTCAGGGCTTCTCATGACAATGTTGATGTTGGCTCGGATCCTCCAGACCCTCGAGAAAGTACGCGGCAGGGTCCTCGAACTGCATGTCCGGGGAAAGGCTATTTTTATGAAGGTCAACCAGCTCTTCTACGAGGACACTGTCACAGCCAGTAACGACCCGAATCCTGTCGGTGCTCATCGAATGACCTCCTGCCAGTGGTGAAAAAGCGCCGCGACCCCGTCATATCCCAATGCGTAGAACCTGGCCCAGATGAACATCTGCAGGCCGCTGGCGGCGATCAAAAAGAGCCCTCTTCCAGTCCTGGTGGAGAGCCTGCTGCGGAAAAAGATCAGCAACTGGCATGCCCCGTCCCAGACGAGAAGCCGGACGAACACCAGCACTTCTAGAAGCAGCCCCAGCCACCTTGACCTTCCGGTGGTGGCAGACACCAGACGGCGAAGGGCCTGCATGAGGGTAAGATCGATGCCCAGCCGGTCGTTGCTGAATACGATCGATGCTGAAAAAGCAAGGTTTGCCGACCATAGGACCATCCATATCTGGTTGTCGGACCATCCCCGCTCTTTGAGGAGGGCGAAGATCGAAACAGTGGCAGGGATCAGGATCCATTCCAGGGTATAGAACGAGGGGACGAGAACGGCGGTACCCAGAATCCGCTGATTTTTCCGCCCTGAAAAAAGGCTGGATTCAGGCATGGCCGACCCCCACTTTTTTATTCTCTGCAATAAGGGTTCCATTCTGCCAGGGGATACTCGATCCGCACGCAGCGAGATAATCGATCTCAGGTTCCATTTCTCCTGGATACCAGGCCCAGTAGGGATCCCGCTCCCGTTCGACGGGAACAGAGGGTACGATGAGGGGGGCCACACCGAAAAGCTCTTTCACCCTGGCCAGTGCCGGCAGGATGATATCTCTGGTGAATCCAGCCTCGTGCCCTTCCAGATGAATATTTTCGAAAAGAATGCCGTGGCACACAAAGAGGGATAGAAGGCGGTGCCAGAACTTGTCGGGTGTCCCGCCCATTCGGCTGATCCAGCCTGTAATGTCGGCAGTACCGACCGAAGGAAGCCGATGGGCCAGAAGGCGGTGGTGGAACTCCACAAAAGTCTCTCCCCACAGGGTGTCGACCTTCGCAATGCGCTTGCCGTTGAATTTGTTGAAACTGATTATCTTCTGGCAGGTAACGTTGTCTCCGTCTCTTCGCCCTTTGCCGTGAAAAAAGGTCATTTTGGCCAGAAGGAGTTTATCCGGGTTTTTGGTACAGAACTTGTCGCCGAGATATTCAGAGCAGAAAGGCCGCAGACCTGCTCGACGGGCGGCTTCGGCAAAACGGAAAAATTCGAAATTGGGGCTCGCGAGATGGCGACCCAGAACCGCACGTGGACCCTCCCGAAGAAAATCGGGAATTTCTCCCAGATAGTCTCGCACCTTGCGTCGAAGTCCGAGGTCGTTCCATCGTTTCCCCAATTCGGCCCTTGCCTCTTCGATGGTCATGTACATGTCGTCTTCCTTTCCTGAAACGGTTGGTTTATTCATCCGCCGGAATCGGCGGGAAGAAGCTGTAAGCCTCGTTCCGCCTCATCCGGCGCTGAAGACCAGGCTGCGTCTCGGCGTTTAATTCGGCCGGTGGCTGCCCATCCGTTTCAAGAGGAGACTACGGTCAGGAACGTATTCAGGAGGGGGACAATAAAAAACAGCATCCTGAAGGAAGGGACGAAGAGGAAGCCCTTCCGGCATATCTCCCGACTTCTCTTAGTCACTGCAAAGTGCAGGCCGGAATCGGGGCCATCCTGATCCCGGTCGTACTTTCAGGGGATGAAAGCGCCGTATCAAGGCGGTTCAAAAATATGGGTATCTTGAGATCAAATAGAAGATATTGAAAACTGTTCCCTCTCCGAATAACCTCGGCGTCTCGTTTGATTCTAATTAATTATGCCAAGTTTGTACAGTGTCGACAGATGTGCAAGAGAAACTTTAAAATGGAGTGATTTTGAAAAAAACCGGGGAAGGCCCGCCACTTCATTCAGGGTGTTTTTTAACAGCACTATCTGCTATTATCACCCAAAATACCGATTTACTAGGAAGGATTCTAATCAATGGAAACTCCCCCAACTGCCAGTGTCGTCGCTGTGTGTGTCAGCAAAAACAAGGGAGAAAGAAAGACCCCCGTGGAGGCCGTGGAACTGAAGGTCAGCCACGGAATCGCCGGGCGATGCCCATGCCGGCGATTGGCACCGACAGGTCAGCCTCCTGGCCCGGGAGAGCATCGAGAAAATGCAGAGAATGGGCCTTGATGTGGATGCCGGGGATTTTGCCGAAAATATCACGACCCGGGGGATGGAACTGTTTTCCCTCCCGGTCGGCACCCTGCTCTTTGTCGGATCGACCCTCCTGCGGGTTACCCAGATCGGCAAGGAATGTCATACCCGCTGTGCCATCTATCACCAGGCGGGCGACTGCGTCATGCCCAAGGAAGGGATCTTCGCCGAGGTCCTCACGGGCGGCACCGTCAGGTCTGGAGACCCGGTAGTCGTGCTGAAGGCGGCCTCCGAGGTGAAAGCCCTCTCCTTCGTGGCCAAGTCGGGCACAGGGAAGACCACCCTGCTTGAAAAAGTGATTGCCGAGTTGAAAAGCCGCGGCTACCGGGTGGGCGTCATCAAGCACGATGCCCATCGCTTCGAGATCGACCAGCCGGGAAAGGACAGCTACCGCCTCTCCGCCGCCGGCGCCGATGCCACACTCATCATCCTCTCCGGAAAAACTGGCCCTGATCAAGAGCCATGAGGCCTCGCCACCCCTGGAGGAACTTATCGGACGCTACCTCGACGATATGGACCTGGTCCTCACCGAAGGGTTCAAGAAGAGTGGTTTGCCCAAGATAGAGGTTCATCGGCAGGAACGAAGCGCCACTTTGCTCTGCCGGGGCGAGGAGATTGACCCCAGCCTGGTCGCCGTAGCCAGCGACGAGGCTCTCTCCCTGGACGTGCCGGTGCTCGACCTGAACAACCCTTCATTTGTAGCCGATTTCGTCGAAGGGTATTTTCAACTCGGGCCGAAAGGAAAAGCATGAAAGCGGCGGTCATCACATTGAGCGACAAAGGGTCTCGCGGGGAGCGCGAGGACCTGAGCGGGCCGGCCCTTCGGGCCTGGCTGGCGGAAAGGGATGTGGAAACGGGGCGGTTCGAGGTGATTCCCGACGAGGAGGAACTGATCGTGGAAAAGCTCGTCGCCCTGGCCGATTGCGGCCAGTTCGACCTGATCCTGACCACCGGCGGCACCGGCGTCTCTCCCCGGGACGTCACCCCGGAGGCTACCTTGCGGGTGATTGACCGGCTCCTGCCGGGATTCGGCGAAGCGATGCGCCAGAAAAGCCTTGAGAAGACGCCCCATGCCATGATTTCGCGGGCCGTGGCCGGGATCCGGCGAAACGCCCTCATTATCAACCTGCCGGGTAGCCCGCGAGGCGCTCTGGAGAACCTCGAGGCGGTCTGGGCCGCCGTGCCCCACGCCGTGGCCAAAATACAGGGGGATCCCAGCGACTGTGCACGCTGACCCCGCCCCATTGCGTTTTTCCCTTCCCTCGAAAGCCGCAGGCTCTGTCGCCTGCGGCCTTCTCTTCACCCCTGAAAGTCAAAAATCCCTTCCGTTCCCTGTCGGAAATTTGACACTAGGGTCGGAACACGCTTCAGTTCTTAATAATATTCCTATCTTTTGTCTAATTAAATCCTTGGCATAAAGCTCGCATTTAAAGGTTTTGACATTCTTGGCTGGCTCCTTTTGGAAATTCCGAAGGGGGCGCAACCGTCACGGGCTTCAAAAGCGAAACCCGTGGAAGGCAAAGCAGGCCGATTATTTTCCGGAGGCCTAATCATGAGACTTCAGACCAAGCTGCTGCTGGTCTTTTCGTCGGTATTCCTTCTGGTCTTTGGTTTGGTTCAGATCGTCGACCTTTGTCAGACCCAAAAAAGAGTCCTCGAGACCTTGATCTTTGACGCGCGCTCCTTCGGCCATGTGCTCTCGCGGCCTGCGGAGCAGGTCTCCCTCGGCTCCGGGAGGGTACAGGCCTCCCTGACGGAGAGGGAACCGCCGCGCCCCGCGTTTCATGTGCTCTCTGAGGGGGCAGGAATTTCGAAGGCCGGGTCAGGTTCCGGGCTGCGGTTCAGGTTCGTCTCCGACCGGCCGCGCAATCCGGGAAACCGGGCCGACCCGCCGGCGATGAAGGCCATCCGCTTTTTCAATGAACATCCTGGGGCGAAGGAATATCTGGCCACGGTGAAGGATGCAGGAGAGCAGGGCTATCTGTATTTCACCCCGTTGCGGATGAAACGCGAATGTCTTCCCTGTCACGGCCGGCGAGCGGATGCCCCCTCAGAGGTGCGCTCCAGGTATCGGTCGGGGTTCGATTACCACCTTGGCGACCTTCGCGGCGTGATGAGCGTCCGGGTTCCTGCAGGAAGCACCAGCCTGGCGGCTTTCGGCGGTCGCACAGGGACATGGGGACTGAACCTGGGCGCCTTTACCTTGGCTTTCCTGACACTAGCCTGGGTTTTCAAACGAACGGTCTCCGACCGCCTGAAATTCCTGGAAAAGGCCGCCCTCGAGGTGACCCGGGGTCATTATCGGGTTGAGGTTCCGGTGAACGGCGCCGATGCCATGGCGAGGGTTTCCTCCGCCTTCAACACCATGTCCAGGGCGATAGCCGAGCGGGAGGATCGGCTTAAGCAAAATCAGGCCAGCCTGGCCAACGCGCAGCGGATTGCCCATCTGGGGCATTGGGAATGGAAGATTCCCGGCGGAGAGGTGGTCTGGTCGGAGGAAACCTTCAGGATCTTCGGTCGGAAACCCGGAGAAACCCCGACCTTCGAGACCCTCACCAGGGCCATTCATCCCGAGGACAGGGAAGGGGTGTCCAGGGCCATTGAGCGATCCCTCGCCGAAAAAAAATCTCTTGAAGTGGACTACCGGATTCTCCTGCCAGACGGCGCCTGCAGGTACATTCACGGGCAGGGCGAGGCCCTATACGATGATGACGGAAACGCCATCCAAATGGCCGGGACGGTCCAGGACGTCACCGAACGCAAAGTGGTTGAACGAGAACTGGAATACAGGGAAGCCTTCGAAGGGAGGATTGCCCTGATCTCCTCCAATTTCGTCGCCCTGCCGCCCTCGGAGATCGACCTGGGCATCGAATCGGCCCTGCGTGCCCTGGGCGAGTTCGCCGGTCTGGACCGAAGCGGGGTTTTTCTTCTTTCGGCCGACGGTTCAATTATGGGCAATACCCACGAGTGGTGCGCAGAGGGGATACCCTCCAGGAAGAAACACCTTCGTTCCCTGCCGCTTCATAAATACCGTTGGTGGATGGAACAACTCGAGCGGAGGGAGACCATCCATATCCCCGGTGTCGAATACCTGCCCCCCGAAGCGGAGGCGGAAAAAGAATTGCTGGAAGAGCTTCAGGTCAAGTCGCTGATCGCCGCTCCTATATGTTCCAATGGGGTTTTGGTGGGATTTCTCGGCTTTGAGGCGGGGAGCTGTGGGAGACAATGGCAGGCCGGCGACATCTCTCTCCTGCAAACCGTCGGGGAAATCTTCGGCAACGCCCTTGAGCGAAGACGATCCGCCGAAGAACTGGCGCTGAGAAAAAGCTTCCTGCAGACGGTGATCGACGGAGTGGCGGATCCCATCATGGTGGTTGGCTGCCGACCATCAGATCCTGATGATGAACCGCGCAGCGAAGGCGAATCTGCCGGATGAAGTTTCTTCCTTCGAAAATCTGCCTTGTCACAAAGTGGCCCATGGTTCCGACGTCCCCTGCTGCGGAAGGATGTCTCCCTGCGGCCTGGAGGAAGTCCGGCGGACCGGAAAGGCGGCGACCCTGACCCATAACCACATCGGGCAGGGCGGCGAACAAAGGGTTTTCGAGGTGAAGGCTACCCCTCTGGGGTTTCGGGAGGGGAACCTTCAGGGGGTCATTGAGGTTTCCAGGGATATTACCGACCATCTCAGAGTTCGGGAGAAGCTGCGCGAAAATGAGTCCTATCTTCGACATCTGGCTTATTACGATACCCTCACAGAACTCCCCAACCGGTTTTTGTTTCAGGACAGGTTGGAACAGGCAATTTCAAAGGGCGGTCGTTCAGAAAAGAGTGTCGCCCTCCTGTTCCTTGACCTCGACCGCTTCAAGAACATCAACGATTCCCTGGGCCACCTCGTGGGAGACCGGGTTCTGCACCAGGTAGCAGCCCGCCTCCAGGGGTGTCTACGTAGATCCGACACCCTGGCCCGACTTGGAGGGGACGAGTTCCTTGCTGTTCTGGAGGAAGTAGAGGATCCCTCACAAGTCGTACTGGTCGCCAGGAAGCTCCTCAAAATGCTCGGTTCCCCTATTTTTCTCGAAGGGCATGAACTGGCCCTTTCGGCCAGCATCGGTATCGGTATTTTTCCTGGCGATGCCGGCACTGCCACCGAGTTGATGAAATGCGCAGACACGGCGATGTTCAAGGCAAAGGAGCAGGGAGGGAACACTTACCAGTTTTACACGCCTGAAATGAATGCCCACTCCCATGAATTGCTTCTTCTGGAGAGCGCCCTGCGAAAGGCACTCGAAGGAGAGCAACTGGTTTTGAAATACCAGCCCCAGGTGAATATGGAGACGGGGGAGGTCTTCGGTGCCGAGGCGCTGCTGCGCTGGAGGCACCCAGAAAAGGGAGAGATTGCGCCGGCGGACTTTATCCCCCTTGCAGAAGAGACAGGCCTCATCGTTCCCATCGGCGCCTGGGTCCTGCGCACGGCCTGTCGGCAGAACAAGGCCTGGCAGGAGGCAGGATTTCCTCCCTTGCGCATCGCGGTCAATATTTCTGGACGACAGTTCAAACAGCCCGACTTCATCGACCTGGTCGATTGGACCTTGACGGAAACGGGCCTCGATCCGCGATGGCTGGAGCTGGAAATCACCGAGAGCGTGGTCATGGGGCAGGTTGAAGCGGCCATCACCACCCTTGCCGAGCTCAAAAAGCGCGGTATCAGCCTCTCCATCGACGATTTCGGCACCGGCTACTCCTCGCTGAATTATCTGAAACGCTTCCCGATATCGAGTCTCAAGATCGATCGTTCCTTTATCCGTGATATTCCGGAAGACATCCACGATGCTGCGATTACCTCTTCGATAATCGCGCTGGCCCGCAGCATGGGCCTGGAGGTTATCGCCGAAGGAGTGGAGACGGAAAAACAGGTTCGGTTTCTGCGAAAAAGAAGATGCCTGAAGGCACAGGGATATCTTTTCAGCCCTCCGCTGGCTGAAGCTGAGGTGAAGGGGTTTTTCGGTACCTGCACAAAAAGCCCTTGGGTTTCTCCTGGCGCGGAGCACCTCATTTCCGAGAGGGCGAAATTGCCTTAAGAGGCTTTTGTAGGGCGGCTGTGCCGCCCACACGAATCTTCCCTCGGGACCCTCAGCCCGGGGAAAATCCAACGAGTTCTCCCAACCTCCCCGAAGCAAGTTTTCCAGTGAGCGGCTTACTTGGAAAACTGGAAAATCCTGCTAATGTTTTAAGGGAGTTGGCCTTGAATTCCGTGTGAATTTACTTATTTTCACCGACGTTTTCAGGGGGTTATTTTAATCGGCAGCATCATCACGACGTTGACGAGGCTGCAAGGGGACGGGTTGAGGCATGTTTGGACTTATGGAAAAACTGGGGGACCATTTCCTCTACTATCTCGAACAGGCGGGAAGGATGGGCGTGTTCCTGTTTTCGTGTACGGTGAGGATCTTCAAGCCTCCCTACAAGCTCAGGCCCATCCTGGAGCAGATCAATTTTATCGGCAGCCGATCGATATTCGTCATATTCTTCACCGGGGCCTTCACGGGCATGGTTCTGGGGCTTCAGGGATATTACACCCTGACGAAATTCGGCTCCGAGGGACTCCTGGGGTCCGCGGTCGGTTTGAGCCTGGTCCGGGAGCTCGGCCCGGTCCTCGCCGCGATCATGGTTATCGGAAGGGCCGGCTCCGCGATGTGCGCCGAAGTGGGGATCATGCGGAATACCGAGCAGATCGATGCCCTCGAATGCATGGCCATCGACCCTTACAAGTACCTGATCGTACCGAAGTTCGTCGGCGGAATAATCTCCGTGCCCCTTTTGACCTGTATTTTTGATGTCGTAGGGATCCTGGGGGGATACGTGGTCGGTGTTGCCCTGCTGGGGGTGAACCAGGGAGCCTATTTCCAGAGCATGTACGACAGCGTCGTTTGGAAGGATATCCAGATGGGCTTGATCAAATCGTTGGTATTCGGCCTGTTGATCATCTGGGTTTCGACGGCGAAAGGGTATTTTCTGCACATGGAACGTTCCGGAGGGTATGGCGCCTTCGGGGTCAGCAAAACCACCACCGATGCGGTTGTTCTGTCCTCGGTGCTGGTTCTGGTCTGGGATTACCTGCTCAGCGCCATCATGCTGTGAGGGGGCGTGGCGACGGTGAGTGAAGATATGGAAAACGGAAACGACAAGGTGGCCATCCGGTTGATCGACGTCGAAAAGTATTTCGGCAAGCAGAAGGTTCTGGACAAGGTCAACCTTACCGTCCTCGAAGGCAAAACCACCCTTATCGTCGGAGGTAGCGGCCAGGGAAAGAGTGTCATTCTGAAGCATATGCTCGGGCTGCTCAAGGCCGACCGGGGGCAGGTTCTGGTCTTCGGAAAGGACATGGCCAAAGTTAAAAGTCGCGAACTGAAGGAGATCCGCAGCAATTTCGGGGTCCTTTTCCAGAACGGAGCGCTGCTCGACTCCCTGAACGTCTTTGACAACGTGGCCCTTCCCCTGCGGGAGCGTACCGACCTGCCGGAAGAAACGGTCAGGGCCAAGGTCATGGAAAACCTCGAGATGATGGACCTTTTGGGGGCGGAGGAAAAATACCCCGCGCAATTGAGCGGGGGGATGCAGAAAAGGGTGGCCCTGGCCCGGGCACTCGCTTTGAACCCGAAGATCGTTTTCTTCGACGAGCCGACTACCGGCCTCGATGTCGGCAAAAGCAACGAAATCTATCGTCTTTTTCATAAGGCCCAGGCCAAGCTGAAATACACCGCCGTCATCGTCAGCCACGACGTGCCGAAAATATTCAAGTTGGCCGACTTCGTTGCCCTCATTCAGAAAGGGGTCATCAAAGGGTTCATGACTCCCGAGGAATTTCAACTTTCGGACAACCCGGACATCCGGGCCTTCGTCGAAACGACCATGGGCCCCATTTATACCAGCGCCAGGGAGGAGCCCCATATAAATGAAACGCTTTAATCTGGAAATAGCCGTTGGAATATTTCTTATTGCCGGCTTCGCCTGTTTTGCCTACCTGTCCGTGAGGCTCGGGGAGGTTAACCTGCTGGGTAGCAACAGCTACGAGGTTCATGCCAAATTCGGGTCCGTTTCCGGTCTCAAAAATGGGGCCATAGTAGAGATCGCCGGGGTCCAGGTCGGCAAGGTGGGGGCCATCGACCTGAATCAACAGTATTACCAGGCGACGGTCGAGATGGAGATCAACAAGGGAGTGGAAATTCCCGAAGACAGCATCGCCGCCGTCCGGACCTCGGGGATCATCGGAGACAAGTTCGTGAGCATATCTCCCGGGGGAGCCACCGAATACGTAAAACCTGGCGGCGAGATCACCGAAACCCAGTCGGCGATAAACCTTGAGGAACTGGTCAGTAAATATATTTTCGAAAAAAAGTGAGGAAAGGAATCCGGGCATGAAAAAGCCGTGTTTCTGGCTGGCGATTCTCTTGCTCGTCCTCTGCTTACCGCCCGTGGTCCATGCCGGCGGACCGGAGGCACGGGACAGGCAACTGGCCCAGACCAATCCCGCCGAGGAGGACTACAGTAACCTCTTTGAAACCCCCGAGGAAACGCAGGGCCGGATTGCAGACCCCATTGAGCCCTTCAACCGGGGGATGTTCTGGTTCAATGACAAACTCTATTTTTACCTTTTCAAGCCCGTTGCGAGGGTCTACCGTATCGTCCCGGAGCCTGCCAGGCGGTCCGTTTCGAACTTTTTCTCCAACCTGGCCACCCCGATCCGCTTCGTCAATGCCATTCTGCAGGGAAAACCGGGAGAGGCCCACAATGAACTGGCCCGGTTCATCGTCAATACAACCGTCGGTCTGGGCGGCCTGTTCGACCCGGCAAAGAATTACGGCGGTCTCCAGAGGGCCGATGAGGACCTCGGCCTGACCTTCGGCCATTACGGTGCCGGCCAGGGGTTTTATCTGGTGATTCCCGTCCTGGGACCTTCGAGCCTTCGGGACGGGCTCGGAAGGGTGGGCGATACCTTCCTCGACCCCTGGAGCTACGCCACGTTGCCCGAATACGCCGCCGCCAAAGGAACCGACATCGAAACCCGGATTTCACTGGACAAGGATAGCTACGAACAGATTAAAAAGGAATCCCTCGACCCCTACCTCACCATAAGAAATGCCTATGCCCAGCATCGGCAGGAAGCGTTCAGCAAGTCGGGTGAGGAGGCCCTTCCATCCGCAGAGTTTTTACGAGATGCATTAAGAATTATTTTAACGGTCACCGGCCGTTCGGGAGAGTATTCATGATTCGCCGCAAATTGCCCCTATTAACCCTGTTCATCCTTCTTCTGGTGTACTCTGTCTCCCAGGGGGCGAGCGCCCCGGGCCCCATGGACCAGCTGAAGGTCACTGTGAACAAGGTGCTGTCCATCCTTCGGGACTCCAGCCTTTCCAAGGAGCAAAAGCGCACCCAGGTCAAGGACCTGGTCTACGACCGGTTCAATTTCAGGGCCATGTCCCAGGGAGTGCTCGGTGTCAACTGGCGCCGGGCCACGCCCCAGCAGAGGGACCGCTTCGTCAAGCTGTTTTCCGAACTCCTCGAAGAAACCTATAGCGGCCGCATAGACGCCTATTCCGGGGAGACCGTCAGGTTTGCCGACCAGAGAATAATCGATGACCGCCGGGCGGAGGTCGATACCTACGTCAAGCACGAGAACAAGGACGTCCCCATCAAATACAAACTGGTAAAGGACGGGGATAAGTGGCTGGTTTACGATGTCAGGATCGAGGGCGTGAGTCTGGTGCTCAATTACCGCAATACCTACGCCGACATCGTTGAGAAAAAGGGGATCGACGGCCTGCTCAAGCAAATGACCGAAAAGGTCGATGAATTGAAAAGCGGTAAAGGAGAACCCGGGAAGGAGCAAAAGGGCCAGGCTCAGGAAACCGGGGGGCAGAAGAGCCCATGAGACCGACCCCGGAAGAACTATGCTCCAGACTGAAGAGGGAAGCCGTCTTCAGTTTCCTGGATGGAAATGATATTGCCGCACTCCCCGGTTTTTTTGACTGTCGTCAGGTCGATGCGGGAGAAACCCTCTGGAGGGAGGGCGACCCCTGCGAATACCTGGCGCTGATCGTCGAGGGTAAGGTGGAGATCAAGAAGGCTACCGAGTTCGAAGGCAAGGAGGTGGTGGTCGGGGTGTACAGCTCCGGGACCATTGCCGGAGAAATCTGCATCCTCGACGGCAGCCCCCGGGCTGTTTCCGCGGTCGCCCTTGAGGATACCAGCCTTCTGATCCTCTCCCGAACCAACTTCGAGACGCTGACCCGCGAACATCCCGACCGAAGCGTGAGACTCCTCAAGGGTATCCTGCTCGCGGTTTCAGTCCGCCTGAGGAAATCCTTCGAAAGGCTGGCCGCCATTTTTTGAAAGTTGATGGCGTCGCAAAAAGTCCGCCCCGCGGCGTTACGGCGTTTTTTCAGGACCTCGACCTGCCTGATGTAGGCCTTCGCCCCTGAAAAACCACCAGGCCTTGTGGGACAAAATTTTTGCTTAGTCATCTCCTGAGCTTTTGCGAAAGCATCAAAGTTGATGACCACAGGCTTTGCACATTTTCTCTCTTCCGGCGATTCAATCCTTTTTTCAACTAATTAAGACGAGCCCTGCCTTTTTCTTGCGGATGCAAAGTGGTTGCTCCGGTCGATCCCCTGTGCTACCTTAGGGACGTCCGGCCCGAAATTCCATTTCGCCTCCCATCCCGATGACCAAAAAAGAACGACTCGACAAACTCCTGGTAGAACGCGGCCTGGCCGCCTCCAGAGAACGTGCCCGGGCCCTGATCCTCTCCGGGAAGGTAGTCGTCGGAGACCATACCGTCGACAAGGCCGGGACACAAATCCCCGTCGACGTTGAGGTGCGTCTCAAAGGGGGGGACATCCCCTTTGTCTCCCGGGGCGGGCTCAAGCTCCAAAAAGCCCTTGAAGACTTCAGGGTCGAGGTCGCAGGCCGGGTGGTCATGGATGTGGGCGCCTCCACCGGCGGGTTTACCGACTGTTTGCTGCAACACGGGGCGGCCCGGGTTTTTGCCGTCGATGTGGGTTACGGTCAACTGGCCTGGAAGCTGCGGGCGGATCCCCGGGTGGTCAACCTGGAGCGGACCAACATTCGGCACCTCTCCCCGGAGAGGCTGGGCGAGGCCCCCGATCTGGCGGTAATCGACGCCTCCTTCATTTCCCTCGACCTGGTCCTGCCCCCCACGCTGAAGCTTCTGGTGGAACCGGGCGAGGTCCTTGCCCTGATCAAGCCTCAGTTCGAGGTCGGGCGGGGGCAGGTCGGCAAGGGAGGGGTGGTGCGCGACACCGACCAGCATGCCAAGGTCATCGAAAAAATCCGATCCCTCGCCCGGGACCTCGGGTGCCGGGTGCTCGGCGTCACCGAAAGCCCCATTCTCGGTCCCAAGGGGAACCGGGAGTTTCTGATCCATCTTCGAAGAGGAAGTGAAACCGCCGGCGGGGATTGAGAAGAGAAGGGTGGGGATTTCGAATTATGGACTTTGAATTAAAATTTTCCTTGACCCTTGAACCCGCCGTCGCCTTTCGGCTATGGCGGGGCAAGCCTTGAACCTTCGGCCTTCGGCCTAAATTTATGAACCACGTCTATTTCATCGGCGCCGGGCCCGGCGACCCCGACCTTCTGACCCTGAAGGGCGCGGGACTGCTGCGGGACTGCCCAATCGTTTTCGCCTTTCCGCCCTATGGGGAAACCTTCGCGGCCCTCCTTTCGGGAAAAACCGTCCTGGACCCCTTTGAATTCTATTTCGAGGACCTGCTGCACCGGGTCGAAATGGAGCTCAACCAGGGCAATGTAGGCTTTCTCGTCCCGGGAGACCTGACCTTTTTTTCGCCCTTTCAGGCGGTCATTGATTTTTTCGGCGACCGGGCGCAGGTCGTTCCGGGGGTCGGAACGGTCAATGCGGCTTCGGCCAGACTTCAACGGACCCTCATCCTGCCAGGAACGGAAAGCCGGGCCGTGATCGCCTCCCCCCGGTTGCTGGGCGAGGAGAAGGGGGCGCCGTTGCTGGAGGATTTGGCGGCGCCTGGGGTGACCCTGATTCTTTACATGAATGACCTCCCCCTGGCCGAGTTGGTTTCCCGCCTCCGGTTGGGGTACGGGAAAAATGTTGCGGTAGCGCTTATTTCCCGCCTTGGACTGCCGGGGGAACATATTCTTTCCGGCACCCTTGACGACATCGTTGAAAAGGCGGGCGGAAGGGATTTTTCCAGCGCCCAAGGGGGCGGCAAGAGGTCTTCCCTGACTCTCGTCATCGCCGGGGAAGGCCTGGCTGCGGCCGCGGACAAGACCTGGTGGGATCGGCGCCGAAATCTGGCGGATACAACCCAAAAAGGACCTGTTTCCAATCATAGGAGGGAAGATCATGGCCGACATCCTTGACTCTACGGCGATCCGCCAAATCAAAGACGAGGATTCGGTCCGGGGTTTTCTTGTCCGGCGGGCCGTGCTTCTGGCGGAAAAGGCGACAGAAACGGAACAGACGTTGCTGCAGGAGGCCTTGCGCGAGGTGCTGACACGCCTGGGGACACCGGTGGGGGATGGCGCGCCATGATGCTGCGAAGCGTGGAACTCAAGAATTTCGGTTGCTTCGGGGAACGTTCATTTGAATTTCGCCGCGGGTTGAACCTTGTGGCAGGCCCCAATGAATCCGGGAAATCGACCCTTCTCGAGGCGATCCCCGCCGTCCTTTTCGGAGTGTGCGACAAGAAACGGTTTCGTCCTTGGGGACAGCCGGAGCTATGCGCGGCGACCCTTGTCCTGGAAAAAAACGACCGAACTCTGAAGATTGAACGGGACATCCTGACGGACGAGGTCGTCTTGACCGAAGTGGATGGGTTTCACCAACCCCTCTACCGGTTTGAGGGCCATGTTCCTCCGGGAGGCCGTTCTCCGGAACAGGCCGAATACCTGGGAAAGGTGGGAAGATTTTTCGGCCTGGCCAGGGAAGAGGAGTTTCGCGCCTCCCTCCTTTTCGGCCAGGGCAGTCCGGTTGGTGCCGAAGAAATGGGCACCAACCTCAAGACTCTGCTCTTTGGTGCGGGACAGGGGGACCCGGAGCGGGTGCTTCGTTCTCTGGAAACGGACCTTCTCCTGTTGACCAGGGAAAATCCCTGGGGGGAAAACCAGCCCCAGGACCAGGAGCTGGAGCTGCTCCGGAAAAAGCTCGCTGAGCTTGAGACGCGATGGTTAGCAGGTCGCAAGGATGCAGAGGAGTTGGAGGGGCTGCAGGAGCGGATTCGCGGGCTGAAGGAATCCATCGAACAGGACCGGGTGGAATTTGACAAGGGAGAGCGATACCTTTCCTGGGCCCGCAGGCGGTGGCGGGAAAAAGCCGAGGAGGCAGGTCCCCCGCCAGAAAATCCGGTAGTGGAGGGACGCCCAGCCAGCGGGAAGGCGAGAGAACTGGAAGTCCGGCGGCAGAAAATTTCCGGGGAGATCCTGAAAACCGGCCTGCCCAAAGCGATTCCCGAGGACCTCCCCCTGAATCCTGTCCGAGGCGGAAATGGTTCGAAAGGACTTGGTGTCCCTCCAGGCCGAGTCAGCCGAACTCAGGAGGCAGCTTCTCGCCCAGGGCTCTCCCCCCATCCGTCCTGCCCTCGGTTTTTCCGGTCTTTTTCTGGCTTCCGGAGCGGCACTGGCCTGGCTGCGCCCGCAATGGATGAGCTATGCTCTGATGGGGGCCGCTTTGATGATAGCCCCGGTCTGGCTGGTTTACCTCTGGAGGGCTGGGTTGCGCCGGGCCGAGCGGGGCCGCCTCAAGGGGCAGGCCCAGGTTCTCGAGGGCCGGCGGGAAAAGGCCCAGGGGAAGCTTGCGGAGCTCGATGAACGGTTCGAAAGGATCGGCATGTCTCCCTCCGCCGTCGAGATCGTCAAGATGCAAAAAAATCTTGACCGCCATCGACAGTTGTCTCAACAACTTCTGGAGGTCGAAAGTGCCCTGAGCGTACTGGAGACCCTGGAGGGAAAGGACGAGAGCGAGCAGGGGGGAGGGCAGGCGGCCGTTGACCGCGAACAGCAAATCAATGCTCAAGCCGACCGGCGTCCTGCCCCGGAGCTTACTCCCGAGGAACTCCCGGAGGCCGAAGCGAAGCTCAAGGCTCTCGGGGATAGCATCGCGGAGCGGGAAAAACAGCTTCTGGATGGAGTGCGCCTGGAAGGGGAACTTCAGGCTCGAGTCGCGGAAATCCGGCGCATCGAAGCGGAGGGGGAAGCGATCCGGGAACAGGAAAAGGCCCTGGTGAGGCGGAAAGAGATTCTGGCTCTGGGACATCGGCTCCTAACGGATGCAATGGAGGAATTCCGGACAAATCATCTGAAAAGTGTCGCCGCTGAGGTAGGACGCCAAATGGCCCTCGTCACCGGCGGTCGCCACGGTGAGGTTCAATTCGATGAAGCCCTGAACTGCCTCCTTCAGGACCGGGGACGGGGACTGGCATCCCCTGAGTCACTTCAGCCGCGGTACCGCGGATGCGGTAGGCATGGCGGTGCGCCTTGCTCTGGCCGAAAGTCTTTATCCGGACGCCGGGCTGCCCTTGTTTCTGGACGATCCCCTGGTGAACCTCGACCGCAGCCGTCTGGCCGAAAGCCTCAGGATGCTCGAGCGCATCGGCGGGGATCACCAGGTGATTTTTCTTTCCCACGACGAACGTTTGCGCAAGCGGGCCGCCCGCGACCGCTGGCATGTGATAAATTTGGAGGAGGGCGGCAGCAGGGAGAAAAATCAGCCACAGGAAAGGAACGATGATGGCGGACAACTGTATCTTCTGTAAGATCATCGCCGGAGAGGTCCCAGGGAAAATCGTCTACCAGGACGAGTTGCTGGTCGCCCTGGAGGACATCAATCCCCAGGCCCCCTATCATTTTCTTCTCGTCCCCAGAAAGCACATTCGAACCACCCTCGATTTGACCACCGCCGACAACGAGATTCTCGGGCGCCTCTTTCAGGTCGCGGGAAAACTTGCGCACGATCTCGATTTCGCCGAGGACGGCTTCCGGCTCGTCAACAACTGCAACGAGGGTGCGGGGCAATCAGTCTGGCATCTGCATTTTCATCTGCTTGGGGGCAGGGATTTTACCTGGCCTCCCGGGTAGTTTCGGCCCCCAACCTCAAAAGGGGCGTCTTGTGGGGCGTCCCTTTTTTGTTATCAGAGAAACGGTCGTCCATTGAACGCTGAAATGCTTCTTCTGGCCCTGTTTTGGGCTCTGTGGTGCACTCTGCATTCGCTCCTGGCCGCCACCTTGGTTACGTCCCGCATCCGGCGCCTTTCGGCGTTCGCTTTGCCTGGTACCGGCTCTTCTATAATTTTTTCGCCCTCCTCACCCTTTTTCCCATTCTGAGCTGGTCCAAATGGCTGCCCTACGGCCCCGTACTGACCTGGGTCGGACCCTGGAAGTGGGTCCGTGCCCTGTTTCTGCTCCTAGCGGCAGGGCTTCTTCTTGCCGGTGCCAGGGCCTATCCGCTGGGGGAATTTCTCGGGGTCAGCCAGCTTCGGAAACTCTACACGGACGTTACGGAGCCGGCTGGAAAGGATCGAAGGTTGGTGAAAACAGGTATCCTGGGCGTGGTCCGCCATCCCTGGTATCTGGGGGTTCTGATCCTTTTGTGGTTCAGGAACCTTGCGCCCCAGGATTTGGTGACCAGCCTTAATTCTTTCGTTTTATGTGCTGATCGGCGCCAGGATGGAGGAAGGAAGGCTTCTGAAGGAATTCGGAGAGGAATTTCGCCGGTACCGACGGGAGGTGTCGATGGTTCTGCCCTGGAAATGGGTCCGGGCACACAGGGTCACATTTTTCCGGTCCCAACGGAGGGAATAAGGACAAGGAGGAGGGCCCCGGTGTTAAAGAGTCCCTTTCCCGGGACCGCTTTTCCGGGTCTCCTCGTCCTCGATTTCCTTTTTGCAGCTGATACAGAAACGGGTGTAAGGGGCCACCTCGAGGCGATCGATTCCGATGGGATCGCCGCATTGCTGGCAAATGCCGTAGGTTCCGTTTCGAAGGCGTTCCAGCGCTTCGTCGATTTTCAGGATCTCCTCGCGCTTGCTGTCGCTGAGCAGGTGGAGGAATTCGCCGAGGTTGTCGCTGAGTCCCTGGTCCCCGACGTCAGGAACACCCTGGTCGGTCAAGTCGGCGGCTTCCATGTTCCTGCGCTTGACCTCCAGCAGAAGGTCTTCCCGAAGGTTCAGCAAACGCTTTCGAATCTGCTCCAACCGCGCATCCATCATGAGAGGCTCCCTCGACAGGTGTTTGTTATAAGGTTAAAACCCGGCAGTAGAGTTGTCAAACCGGTGGCCATTCGGGGCTTGCTGGAAGCCGTAAACTCAACTAAGATAGAACACCCGGCAAAAAGGAAACGACCGGGAGAGGAACCGGGAATGGAGAGAGCGGTGGCGGGCCAAGAGGACTTGCGCAGGGAACGTCGGATGACCAACGAGATCATGGAACTCCTGGTCACGCATTACGGTGGCAGGCTGAGCGAACAGGAGTTGGATCGCGGGCTGGACGCCTTCCACCGGGCCGTGGAAACCGCGCGGGTCTCCCATGGTGGGCAGCTCAGGAAATCCGGCGAGGCCTACTTTTTCCATCCCCTTCGGGTGGCCCACCTGGCCGCTCGGCATTGGATGGATTTTGCTTCTGTGATCGCCGCCCTGCTCCATGACGTGGTCGAGGACACACCGGTGACCCTCGGCGAGGTTGAGGCTTCCTTCGGTCGGGAGGTGGCCCTTCTGGTGCACGGGTTGACCAAGGCCGCCGATGAAAACCTCAGCCGGGAATCCCTCAAGGCCGAAACCTATCGCAAGCAGCTTTTGGTGGCCATCGAGGACGTTCGGGTTCTCTGCCTCAAATTTTGGGACCGGATGGACAATCTGGAGACCATCAGCGCCCTGAATCCGGCCAAGCAGTCCTTGATCGCCGAAGAAACCCGTACCGTTTACGTCCCCCTGGCACGTCACCTCGGCATGGGGCATGCCGCCAGCGAACTCGATGCGCTCTCTTTGCACATTATCTATCCCCGGCGTGCCAAGCGGTACTACGGCGCCCTGGAAACCCTGAAAAAGCAGATCGAATCCCCGCTGCGGAAGATCCGCTCATCCATCCACAACCGCCTCGAACGCCAAAAAATTCCCGCCCTGCTCAAGGACCGGTGGCGCCCCTTTTCGGTCGTCCGCCGCGCAAACGATGAGCCGGGGGTTTCCCACTCTCTATACCCTTGAAATCCAGGTCGACCGGACCATGGACGCCTATCTGGCCCTGGGCCTGCTGCACAGCCTGTATCCCCCCATCCCCGGAAAACTGCGGGACCACTTGAATGTGCCTTCCCAGTATCGGTTATCAGGCACTCAAAACGACGGTACAGGCCGGGGAGAACCGGATGCGGGTGGAAATCACCACCCGGAAGCTGGCGCGCTTCAACGAGGCCGGGGTGCTCGCCCCGGGGTTTGAGTTCCGAAAGGCCAATTTCCAGGAATTGATGCGCTCCCTGCTCGAAGGGGAGTCGGCCTTCGATACCGAGAGTCTGCGGCTCGCTTCGGCCTCGATCCAGGTTTACACACCCCAGGGCGAAATCCGCACCCTCCCCGAGGGCAGCAGCGTCCTCGATTTTGCCTTCGACATTCATGAAGAGTTGGGACTGCACGCCTTTCGCGCCCGGATCAACGGCCAGACCCGCCTTCTCAAATCCCGCCTTCTGGACGGAGACCAGGTGGAGATAGAACGCAGCAGCACCCCCGGGGTTCTGCCCAAGTGGCTGGAATGGGCCGCCACCCCCCGGGCGCGGAACTGCATCAGGCGCTACCTGCGCAGCAAGGTCAAGGGAGGCGCCGGCGGCCAGATCGAATCCTACAGCCCTCGGCAGAGCAGGGAATGACCACAAAAATAACCATTCGGATTTTTTATTCCCTTACCGTGTTGCTTCTCGCCGCGAGCGCCTGCCGGGCCGGGGAGGTCAGTGCCTTCGTTTATCACCGGTTCGGAGACCCTCGGTATCCTTCCACCAATATTTCTCTTCAGGCATTTTCTGAGCAGCTGGCCTGGCTGAAGGCCAATGATTACCACGTCCTTCCCCTCGGAGATATCGTTCACCGTCTCAGGACCGCTCAGGCCCTGCCGGAGCGATGCGCCGTTCTCACCGTGGACGATGCCTTCCGGACCTTTCTTACCGGCGCCATGCCGCTGCTTCGCCGTTACGGTTATCCGGTGACTCTCTTCGTCAGCACCGACGCGGTGGGGGGAGAGGATTATCTTTCCTGGGCGGAATTGAGGAGACTGGCCCGGCAGGGGGTGGAAATCGGCAGCCATACGGCTTCCCACGCTTATCTGGTGGACCGGCGCAAGGGCGAGACAAGGGCCGCGTGGCTGAGCCGGGTCCGGGGGGACATCCTCAAGGCTCAAGAGGTACTGAAAAAGGAACTGGGACAGGCGCCCGAATCTGTTTGCCTACCCCTACGGCGAATACACGCCGGAAATCGTGCAGATGGTCCGTGAGCTTGGATTCGTCGGGGCGGTGGGGCAGCAGTCGGGGGTTATTTACCGGGGAAGCGACCTCTTTCTCCTGCCGCGGTTTCCGATGGGCGGCCCCTACGGAACCCTTCGAGGTTTCAAACAAAAGGTGGCCATGAAGGCGTTGTCGCTGCGGGTCCTTTCCCCGCAGAGCCCCATCGTGGGCAGGGAGAACCCTCCTTCCCTGGCCGTGCAGATTGACTGCCCGGGAGCCGACCTCTCCCGTATGCGATGTTTTGTGGGGGGACGGGCGGAGGCGGCCATCAGGGCAGACAAGAAAGTGCCCGGAAGGTATCTCGTCCGGGCCACCAGAGCTCTGACCGGGCGACGCACCAAATATACCTTGACGGCCCCCGCCCGGGATGGCATGAGCTGGTACTGGTTCAGTCAGTTATGGATATTTCCGAAGTAGCTTGTTCAGGACCTCAGATAACAGATACGGAGATCAGGAGGGGCGCAGGGCCACGGAGGAGAGGAGGGAAAGGCGGTTCTGGCGGATGATGGACCGGATATCCTTTACGTAATCGTCCCTGCGGGTGGAATACAGTTTGAGCTCCTCGGCCAGGTCCGTGCCCTTGAGGGGGCGCCCTTCCGCCCGCATTTGAGCCCGGCGGTCCCGCAGAGCCTGGTAGGCCCAGTGGGTGTTGATGTTTTTCATGTAGGATTTCACCGCGTCGTAAATGGTATCGAACTTGCGGACCTCATAGGTTTCCCCCTCGGGCCTTTCTCGGGGGACCAGACCGGTTCCAGGGGTGAAGGTCCACTCGCCGAAAAGATTGTTTCCCTTGCGGGCGAACCTGGAGGTGCCGTACCCCGACTCGTTGGCGGCCTGTGCGAGGACTATGGAGGGTGGAACGATATCGAGTCTCTTCAGAAGTTTTTTCCTCTCCTTGATACTCGAAAGGGGGCTCCCCTCGACCTGGTATTCCTCGGCAAGAGATGAGAGGTACGTTCGGTCCTCCTTGCTGAGGGATTGGCCTGAGTCGTATCGAGCCAGAAGCTCGAGCGCTTCCTCCCGTTCCTGGCTGATTTCATCGTTGATCAGAAGCACGGTAGGTAAAAGGGAAAGAAAAAAGATCTTTTTCCTTTCCTCAATCCGCGGAATCCGGTCGAAGTCGGGTGGCAATGTCTTGAGTATAAAGGGAGGAACGCCCTGATCCAGGGTGTCCCAGTTGTAATCCTGGGACGCCAGCAGGCGCTTCAGTGCCCGGTGTGTGGCCGGACTGACAATCTTGGGCGCAGTCCTGGACGAAGGAGAAGAAGGCCTGATGGCCGTCTCGGCACGGTTCTGTGTACACCCGCCGTCGGCCAGCAGGATGCAGGACAGAAAAAAAGCCAGTGTGATTGCAAGTTTTTTGCTTCTCATCGTTTCGTGATTTTATCCGCTATTTATTGTTCTACCGTCGGCACAAGCACCTCTTTTAACACAGGTGACCAATTTTGTTCAACCCCCTGGGGAAATCCCGGAGACCTCGCGAGGAAAGGAAGGGTCCGGTGAAAACGTTCCGAGGGGAATTTTGGTTTAACCTTAGCAGCCGAACGGGTTTCGTCAACATCATCCCGGAGGTTGAAAAATGTCTTGGAAAAAGTGGGATCCGGGAAGGGTTGTGTCTGGTCAAAATCATCGGGGAATGACTACCTGCTGAGGTCCCAAGACGGCGGCAGCCTCTGAAACGGCCTTGTTAACAGCTTCCCCCTTGTGGTAGGAAATTCTCCCAAAATAGATGCTTTCGCAAGAAAGTAAAATTTGTGAATAGCTAAGGAAAAAGCGCCAAATGCAAGGCGCGCAATTGTCGAGCAATGAGGCGTACTTAGGTACGTCGAAGCAGCGAGAGCAATTGCAGCAACGCAGCAGTTGGTGAGTTTTTGCGACGCCATCAAAATAGACTATACAAAGACCGTGGGAGGTTTGACGATGGAAACGATCAAGACTGCCAGTTTCGAATACCTGATCGGACTGGCAAAGGAGGACCCGGCCGGGGGTTATACCTTCGTGCTCGACGGGGCTTCCTATCATATCGACGACGTTCTCGAGATTTCCAAAATCGTTGAAAAACACGGCTACATCATCATTTATTCTGATTAGCACTGATCTTCCGCTAAGCGGAGCCAGCGTTCGGAGCGTTTGCCTGTATTGACCGCAGCGACGATCATTCGAGGGAGCAAATTGGCGAGATCGAAGCGGCGGTTGAAACGATATTGAAACTCACCGAGATAACGGTGTGCATATTTCTCAAAGTCGAAGGCATGGTACGTGCCGTTAATGGCATTCTTCAGGTTGCCCAGAATGGTATTGACCCAGGAAAAGAATTCCATGTCCGTACTCTTTCGGCCCGGACCGACAACTTCGCGTTGCTGGATACAGCCGGCCTGGGTGACCGACCGGAAGCACCAAAGGCCATCAGAGACCACAGTCGTTGCCGGAACCAGTGAGCGATCGGCCCAGGCCTTGACCTCAGCATTGCTGAACGCCTTGACCCTGGAGAAGATGACGTACAGTGGATGGCGCTTGTCATTGGTCTGAACAGCAGCAATAAACGGGACCTTGTTCTCATATCCGCGACCGGCCTTGCCACCAGGATTCTCGCCACCGAGGTAGGCGTCATCTACTTCGACACGACCTGAGAGCCGGGTGGAGCTTTCCCGCTCATACATGACCTGTATGAGCTTGTGCTTCATCCTCCATGCGGTTTGATAACTCAGGCCAACCAGGCGACGCAGCTCCAGGATCGAGACGTTATTTTTCGTTTGGCTCAGAAAGTACATGGCTTGGAACCATTTGGTCAGTGGCAACTTTGTCGAGTGAAAAATCGTCCCTTCCGTCAACGTTGTCTGGGTACGACAAGCACGGCATTGAAAGACTTTCACGCGACCACGCCGATACGAAGTATGCTGCTGCGCTTTGCACGTCGGGCACTGGAAACCTTGAGGCCAGCGGGATTTTTCAACAATGGCCTCACATTGGGACTCGGAGCCATAATCGGCAAGAAACTGGCTCAGGCTCATCCCGGCCTGGAACTGGATTCGATTCATTTTCACGGCATGCCTCCTTGGGAGAAATGTCATGAGGTTAACCTCTCCCCGTGTCACAATATGTCATACTGTGGCCCGGCGGAAGATTCGTGCTAATCAGGTCATTTATTGACGTAAGAAACGGGCCTGCGAAACCGAACGCAGGCCCGTATTCGTTTGGAAGAACCTCAGCGTAAAATTCCCCTGATGATGATGTTCCCGGTGGAAAGCATGTCGATACCCGAGTTATCTAAACAGGCTGGTACCGGAACAACCTCAGCGAAGTGTCTCCAATCCTCCCGCGGGCAGCCGGACATGGTCCCCGGGTCCCTTCAGTTGCTGCAATTCCGTGCAGATCGGTCCAAGATCGGAAAGGAGCTTTTCGTTCCGAAAAATATGATCTCTGACCTCTTTGTTCCAACGGATAGTGCGTCGACATCCGCAATAGGTGCACGTTTCATCCTGGAAAAAGCAGTATCCGCAGATTTCACAGATTTTAACAGAATAAAATCAATCACTTAGATAAATAGACTGTCTCACCCTTTCGATTTTGTGGGCGAAAACAGTAATTATCCGAATATAAAGTCTTTATCTGTGCAACCTGTAGATGAAATGCCGTTTATAGGTTCATGGGTCTTGAAGTGCCGGACGGTGATCTTGAAAACGGCCCAGAATCCGCAGGCCTCACATTTGTTCCGGAAAAGCATCGACACCTTTTCATTTTTAGTCAAACTTACAACCTATGCCGTCAATATACCATTGGATTAATGATCAAAATTATCCAAGGCCTTGACTTGTAACCGTTTTTATGGCCGAGCCTTCACCCTTAAAGGAAGGCGTTTTTGCCGAACCCAGAACCTTTTTTTCCTCAGAGGGAAGAGGGCTTGGGAGTTCAAGAGGATCGAAGGGGAGGGGGGCGGAGAGATGCTTATGAACATCACTCTAGCGCTGCTGAAGAATATTTAATAATTCAGAAAGGAGTGTGCCGCTGTATTTGGTCCGTTTTGCCTTGTGATTTCCAAGTTGGCGGAATTACGCAAAAATGAGCTGTGGTTAAAATTTAGGCAAGTTGTCAGGGCACCTGATAGGTCCAAGGATTGGGGGGATATTCACACGGTTTTCAACAGGTTTTCCACAAATTTTGTGGAAAAAACCCAAAGGCCCTTGAAAGGCCAAGGGTTTTACGCGGGCGGTTCACGTTTTGCTTCCTGGCGCTTTGCTTCGTCCCAAAGGGAATCCAGCTCCTCTAGTGAGGAATTGTGGAAAGTTTGGCCGGTTCGGGCGAGAGTCCGTTCGACGTGTTCGAACCGGAGGACAAAACGGTTCACAGTCTGGCGGAGGGCCTCCTCCGCATCTATGCCGAGAAAACGCCCCAGGTTGACAATTGAAAACAGGAGGTCCCCAAGTTCCCTTTCCATGCCGGCGCGGTCCTGGTGATATCGTGCTTCTTCGAATTCACACAATTCCTCCCGGACCTTGGCAAAGACCTCCTCGGATTCCTGCCAGTCAAAGCCGACGCGACTTGCCTTTTCGGAGACCTTTTTGGCCCTCAACAGGGCAGGAAGCTGCTCCGGGACTCCGGCCAACAACGTCGCTGGTTCTCCTCGTTGAGCTTTTTCATCAGCTTTGATCCTTTCCCATTGGTCGTCCAGATCTCCCGATTCGGTTTTTCCCCTTTCGAAAACGTGGGGATGGCGGCGGATAAGTTTTTCGCTGATGGCCCCGGCGACGTCGGAGAAGTCAAAATCTCCCCGTTCCTCGAAGATGCGGGCCTGGAACACCACTTGGAGGAGAAGATCTCCGAGTTCGTCCCGTATGCCGCCCGGATCTCCGTGGTCGATAGCCTCCAGGACTTCATAGGTCTCCTCGAGCAGAAAGGGTTTCAGTGATTTCGGGGTCTGCTTGGCATCCCAGGGGCATCCTTCCGGGGAGCGCAAGGTCGCCATGATTTCAAGAAGGCGCTCCAAGGCTTGTGAGCTGCTGGCAAATTTCATATAATTCTCCTGTCGGACGGTTTGCCTTTTTTTGCCGGCAAGAGCCGGCAAAAAGCAAGTTTTGTATTGATGATGGCGACGCAAAAAGCCCGCTCTACGCTGTTACGGCGTTTTTTTCGGACCTCCACCTACCTGATGTAGGCCTTCGCCTCTGAAAAACCACCAAGCCTTGTAGGCTGAGATTTTTGCTTAGCCATCCCATGCGTTTTTGCTAAAGTATCTTTGCTGGAGATATAATTAATCACTTGCAAAATCATCGGGAATGGGCTAATAGAAGTCACTCCCGAGCCCAGGTCCAGGGAGGAGGTTTTCCCTTGACAAACAGGGGTCAGTCTTTATACTAGCCGCTTTCAAGCTGGAAGTGGAGCGTTTGGTTGCTCGTTCGTATCCGTATAGATGACATCAGGGAAGAAGGGCTGACTCTCGATTTTGAGGAGAATCCTTCGATTTTTCCTATGCTTGCCGAAACCGGCGAAGCGAGATTCTCACTCCCGGTCAAGGTCCATCTGAGACTTATCCGCATCGACGAGATGGTCGAAGTCGAGGGCCAGGTCGAGACCGTGGTTGGGTTAGTCTGCAGTCGGTGTTTGAAGGAGTTCGACCGTGGTCTTGGGGCGCATTTCGCTCTGACTTTTGCCCGGGAGTTGCCTGAATCCCTCGAGGAGTCAGGGGAAGAGGAGATTGAAATCAGCGCCGAAGAAATGGGGCTTATTCCATTTCATGGTGACGAAATCGACCTCATGGAGGTCATTCAGGAACAACTGGTCATGGCGCTTCCCTACGGGCCCCTTTGCGATCCTTCCTGCAAGGGGCTGTGCCCTCATTGCGGGGGGGACCTGAATAAGGCGGATTGCGGGTGTGAACCACCGGTTTTCAATTCCCGGTTTGGCGTTCTGAAGGATTTCAAGCCGGATAAGTAAATAGACGGGAGGTGGCATTGGCCGAGCCTCCCGAAGGGGATCCGAAAACAGTCACCGGTCCATAACCGGATTACAAGGAGAATCAGAAAATGGCCGTACCCAAGAAAAAAACCTCCAAGTCCAAGCGTGATATGCGGCGTTCTCATGATGCCCTTTCTGCACCGGGCATTTCCGTCTGTCCTCAATGCAAGGAACCCAAGCAGCCCCATCGGGCCTGTGCCGGTTGTGGAACCTATAAGGGTAAAGACGTTCTCGGCAGCGAAGAATAAATTAAATAAGAGGTCGTCCGGTTGAAGGAGCGGGTAATTGTGGCCGTGGATGCCATGGGCGGAGACAGCGCTCCTGCCGTCGAGGTAGAGGGTGCGGTCGCGGCTGCCAGGCGGTGGGATATCCCCATCATCCTGGTGGGAGACCGGGCCCGGATTGAAGACGAGCTCAAAAAACATAGTGTCGAAGGGCTTGAAATCCGCGTTCGCCACGCCAGCGAGGTGGTCGGGATGCACGATTCTGCCTCCGATGCGGTCCGGAAGAAAAAGGATTCTTCCATCCGGGTGGCCTTCAACCTGGTGAAGGCCGGGGAAGCCCATGCCGTCGTGAGCGCCGGAAATTCCGGTGCCACCATGGCCGCCGGGATGTTTGTCCTGAAGCGTCTTCCGGGGATCGATCGGCCGGCAATCGCCACCATCCTGCCTAATCTCAAGGCTCAGACGCTGGTTCTGGATGTCGGTGGGAATGTGGATTGCAAGCCCCACCATCTGGCGCAATTTGCCCTTATGGGGGAGGTTTTCGCCAGACAGGTGTTAGGAAAAACCCGTCCCAGGGTCGGGCTTCTTTCCAACGGGGAAGAGGAGAGCAAGGGGAACGACCTGACCCGGGAGGCCCATCAGCTGCTGAAAAGTGTTCCCTTCCAATATGTCGGATATATCGAAGGACGCGACATCTACAACGGTTCTGTCGATGTTGCGGTCTGCGACGGGTTCGTCGGAAACGTAGTGCTCAAGGTTTCCGAGGGGCTGGCCGAAGCTATCGGAACCATGCTGCGCCAGGAGATCGGCGGGCGGTTTTTGGCCCGGATGGGATACCTCCTGGCCCTTCCGGCGTTCCGGGCCTTTCGGAAAAAGGTCGACTATGCCGAATACGGTGGAGCTCCCCTTCTCGGGATAGACGGGACCGGGATGATCTGCCACGGAGGTTCCAGCCCTCGGGCTTTGATGAACGCCATTCAGATGGCCCGGGAGTTCGTCGACCGTAACGTCAACGAGAAACTGGTTCTTCAGCTTCGGCAGAGTGAAGAGGAGTGCGCCGGGGCCTCGGACTCCGGCCCGCCCCGGGTTGAGGGGACCCAAGATGGCCGTTTCTCCGAATAGTGGGAGTCAATCAGTGAAAAAAGCGCGTATTATCGGAACGGGTTCCTATGTGCCGGAAAAGGTGTTGACCAATTCTGACCTGGAAAAGTTTCTGGACACAACCGATGAATGGATTGTAACCCGAACCGGTATTCGTGAGCGTCACATAGCTGCCGAAGGCGAATTCACCTCGGATCTTGCGGCCAATGCGGCCCGGCGAGCCCTGGAGATGGCCGGAATCGGCCCTGAAGACCTCGATTTGATCATCGTCGGTACGATTACCGGCGATTTCCCCTGGCCCGCCACCGCGTGTCTGGTTCAGCACAAGATCGGGGCTGTGCAAGCCGCCGCTTTCGATGTCTCCGCGGCATGCAGCGGTTTTCTTTTTGCTCTGGACAATGCCGTCAAGCAGATCGAGGCGGGGCCGGCGAAAAGAGCTCTCGTCATCGGCGCCGAGGTATTCAGCCGGATTGTCGACTGGCAGGACCGCAACACCTGCGTTCTTTTCGGAGACGGGGCAGGGGCGGTCGTGCTGGAGGCGCAGGAAGGGGATTCGGGGGTGCTTTCGACCCATCTCCATAGCGACGGCGCTTTCTGGGAGCTTCTCTACCAGCCCGGCTTCGGTTCCCGCTACCCGGCTTCCGAGGCGGGAATTCGCGAGCGCCTTCCCTATCTTAAGATGCAGGGAAACGAGGTGTTCAAGGTTGCGGTTCGCTCCCTTCATGAAGTGGCCGAAGAAGCCCTGGTGGCCAACGGCATGGCCTCCGGGGACGTGGACCTTTTCATTCCCCACCAGGCCAACCGGCGGATTCTCGAAGCGACGGCCAAGCGCCTCAAGTTGAGAGAGGATCAGGTTTACGTCAATGTGGACCGCTTCGGTAATACCTCCGGGGCGTCGATTCCCCTTGCGCTCGATGAGGCCAATCGGGCCGGGAGGATCCAGGAAGGGGATATCGTCCTGTTCGATGCCTTCGGCGGCGGCTTCACCTGGGCTTCTGCCCTCGTTCGCTGGTAATGCCCCTGAGGGTGGGGAAAGGGCAAATCTCGAAATTCAGGAGTTGAAAAGATCCCATGGTAGCTTTTGTTTTTCCTGGCCAGGGTTCCCAATACCCCGGAATGGGCAAGGACCTTGCCGACAATTTCCCCATCGCTCGCCAGGTGTTCGAAGAGGCAAGTGATGCTCTCGGGTTGGATATGGCCGCTCTCTGCTTTCGGGGCTCCGAGGAAGAGCTCAAGCTGACCGCCAATACCCAGCCCGCCATCCTGACCCACAGTATCGCCTCCCTGCGGGTGGTCCGGGAAGAGACCGGGCTTAAGCCTTCCTTTGCGGCGGGACATTCTCTCGGCGAATATTCGGCTCTGGTGTGTGCCGGGGCCTTCTCCTTTGCCGATGCGGTGCGGACCGTTCGCCTCCGGGGAACCTTCATGCAGGAGGCTGTACCGGTCGGGAAGGGCGCCATGGCGGCCGTCCTGGGGTTGCAAAGAGACGAAGTTGAAGAGGTCTGCAGGGAAGCCGCACAGGGGGAAATCGTTTCGCCCGCCAATTTCAACAGCCCCGGACAGGTCGTCATCGCCGGCCACGCCATCGCAGTCGACCGTGCCATTGATATTGCCAAGTCCCGGGGCGCAAAAAGGGCCCTTCCCCTTCCGGTCAGCGCGCCCTTCCATTGCTCCCTGATGGCCCCGGCGGGGGAACGGCTTCGGGGGGTTCTTGAAAAGCTCGCCATTTCCCCGATGGAGATTCCGGTGGTAACCAACGTGGAGGCGCTTCCCAACGAGCAGGCCGACAGGGTGCGGGATCTGCTGGTTCGGCAGGTGAGCGCCCCCGTTCGGTGGGACGAGTCGGTGGAGAAGATGGCGGCTCTGGGTGCAGAGCGGTTTGTCGAGATCGGTCCCGGAAAGGTTCTCTCCGGGTTGATTAAGCGCATTGTGAAAGGCGTCGCCGACAGAAATGTGGAGGATGCCGCAGGATTGAAGGCGCTCTAGATAAACCTTCGACGGCGTGCTCCTGCCCCAGGGGCAAATTGGATGCGGAAACAAAGGAGAAGACAGCATGCCCAAAGATAAAGTTGCCATCGTGACCGGAGCGTCCCGCGGAATCGGACGCAGCATTTCCCTTGCCCTTGCCGCCCGGGGGGCCCGGATCGTCGCCGTCGACCTCGATCCGGAGGGAACCGAAGCGATGGTCGCAGAAATCAAGGCGAAGGGGGGCGAGGCCATTGCGTCCAGGGCAACGTCACCGTTGCCGCCGATGCCGAACGGATGGTCGCTGCGGCCATGGAAAAATTCGGCCGGGTCGATATCCTGGTCAATAATGCCGGGATCACCCGCGACGCTCTGCTGCTGCGGATGAAGGACGAGGACTGGGATGCCGTTCTCACCGTCAATCTCAAGGGGGCTTTCCTCTGCACCCGGGCCGCGGCCAAGGTCATGAGCAAGCAGCGTTACGGGCGCATCATTAACATCGCTTCGGTCGTCGGCCAGATGGGCAATGCCGGGCAGGCCAACTACTGCGCCAGCAAGGCAGGGCTGATGGGGCTCACCCGTTCCAACGCGCGGGAACTGGCCCGGCGCAACGTGACGGTGAATGCCGTCGCCCCCGGATTTATCGCTACAGACATGACCGAGGCCCTGCCGGAGAAGACCCGGCAGGAACTCGCTGCGCAGATTCCCCTGGAGAGACTAGGGTCTGCCGACGACATCGCCAATGCAGTGGTTTTTCTCGCCGCTGAAGCCTGCGGATATATTACCGGCCAGGTTCTCGGCGTCAACGGTGGGATGTACATGTAGAAGCAACCCCGGTCCGATCGGAGATCGGCTCATAAATCAACAAGGAGGTGAAGCAAATGGCTTCGATTGCTGAAAGAGTAAAACAGATTGTGGCGGAACAGCTGGGAGTGGACGAGGACCAGGTGACCAGCGAGGCGTCCTTCATGGAGGACCTTGGGGCCGATTCCCTGGATACCGTTGAGCTGGTCATGGCTCTGGAGGAAGAATTCGATATCGAAATTTCCGACGAAGATGCCGAAAAAATTCAGACCGTTCAGGACGCCGTCGATTACATCAGCGAACATACCTGAAAGACAGTGACAAAGGAGGAGGAGGCTTCGGTTTCCTCCTCCTGGTCAAACAACGAAATTTTTGGGAGACAGACTTCCGGCCCCTGCCTGCTGAGGGTTAGCTCCTCCGGTGGTCCGGTGGGCCAATTCCCATCGAAAAGCTCTGGGTGAAGACTGCCGGGTCTCCCGCCTGGAGCCCGGGATAGATTTCCGCATTCTGGGAGAAGCTCTCTTCTACGGAGGATACAGAAAACCATGCGTAGAGTCGTAGTGACAGGTGTCGGCGCCATCACCTCACTCGGTACCGGGAACGAGAAGAACTGGACCGGCCTGATGCAGGGGAAGTCGGGGATTGATCGCATCACGCGGTTTGATGCTTCGGAACTTCCCACGCAAATCGCCGGTGAAGTGCGGGATTTCAATCCCGAAGACTTCATCGATAAAAAAGAAATCAAGAAAATGGATCTCTTCATCCAGTTTGCCATGGGGGCGGCGGAACTGGCCATGAAGGACTCCGGTTTCCAGGTTACCGAAGAAAATGCCGAACGCGTGGGGGTATTGGTGGGAGCCGGTCTCGGTGGGCTTCCTGCTATCGAAAGGTATCACTCCGCCATGCTCGAAGGGGGATACAGAAAAATTTCCCCCTTCTTCATCCCCATGCTGATCATCAACCTGGCTCCGGGGCAGATATCGATCCGCTACGGCGCCAAGGGGCCCAACGTCTCCTCCGTGTCGGCCTGTGCCACGGGGACTCATTCCATCGGCGACGCCTTCCGGATGATTCAACGGGGCGACGCCGATGCCATGATTGCCGGAGGCGCCGAATCGACTATCACTCCCCTGGGGATTGCCGGATTCAATGTCATGAAGGCCCTCTCCACCCGAAACGACGACCCGAGCGCGGCCAGCCGCCCCTTTGAAAAGGGGCGGGACGGATTCGTTATGGCCGAAGGGGCCGGAATCGTCGTACTTGAGGAGTTGGAGGCGGCCCGCAAGCGCGGTGCGAAGATTTACGGTGAGGTCTGCGGCTATGGCCTCTCCGCCGACGCCTATCATTTGACGGCGCCAGCGCCAGGTGGCGAAGGGGCTGCCCGTTGCATGAAGATGGCACTTACCACGGCGGGGTTAAACGCTGAGGACGTTGATTACATCAATGCCCACGGAACCTCCACGCCGTTTAACGACCTTTACGAAACCATGGCCATCAAATCGGTCTTTGGCGACCACTGCCGCAAGGTCATGGTGAGCTCCACAAAGAGCATGACGGGGCACTGTCTGGGGGCCGCCGGGGGGGTCGAAGCCGTATTCTCCCTGCTGGCCATGGACCGAGGGGAGGTCCCTCCGACCATAAATTACCAGGAGCCCGACCCCGAGTGCGACCTCGACTATGTCCCCAATTCGGGACGGCAGGCCGAGGTCCATGTGGCCATGTCCAACTCCTTCGGATTCGGGGGGACCAATGCCTCTCTCCTTTTCCGGAAGGTCTGAGGCGGCGCGATGATTCTCATTGCCAGCGACCACGGCGGCTTGGACCTCAAGGAGGGCGTCAAGGCCTTTCTGGGGGAAAGGGGTCTCGAAGTCAAGGACCTGGGGACGACGAACGGAGACTCCGTCGACTATCCTGATTTCGGCGTGAAGGTTGCCCGGGCCGTTTCGTCGCGGAGAGGCCGAAAAAGGAATTCTGATCTGCGGAACCGGTATCGGCATGTCGATTGTCGCCAACAAGTTCCCCCGGGTGCGGGCGGCCCTTGTCTTCGACGAATTCACCGCCCGAATGTCCAAGGAGCACAACAACGCCAACATCATCGTCCTGGGGGGCGGGTCATCGCTCCCGACCATGTGGGACAAATTGTCGGTGCATGGCTCGACGCCGGGTTCGAAGGCGGCCGGCATCAGCGGCGCCTGGAGAAGATCGCCCAAATCGAGGAGGACGTCCGATTGGGACGCCTCTAACGGAACGGTGTCGGAGAGGCAGGCCAGGCGCCTGCCTTTTCTTTTCGCACCATATGGGCTATCATGAAGGGACCTTTTTCCCAGGAAACGGGAGGTGTGTAAAATGTCCGGAAAACTTGAAAGTTTTGATCCTGAAATAGCATCGGCCGTTCGTAGGGAAACCGAGCGGCAGGAATACAGCCTGGAATTCATCGCCTCGGAGAACTTCGTCAGCGAGGCGGTTCTCGAAGCCCAGGGTTCGGTACTCACCAACAAATATGCCGAGGGATATCCCGGGAAGCGCTACTACGGCGGCTGCGAGTTCGTCGACGTGGCGGAACAGCTGGCCATCGATCGCGCCCGGGAGCTTTTTGGCGCCGAACATGCCAACGTCCAGCCTCACTCCGGCTCCCAGGCGAACATGGCGGTCTATTTCTCCGTCTGTCAGCCGGGGGATACGATCCTGGGGATGAGCCTGGCCCACGGAGGGCATCTCACCCACGGCTCCCCGGTCAGCTTCTCCGGAAAGCTTTTCAATGTCGCTTCCTATGGGGTTCGTAAGGAGACGGGGACCATCGATTACGAGGAGGTTGAACGGCTCGCCGTCGAACATCGTCCCAAGCTGATCGTGGTGGGCGCCAGCGCCTATCCCCGAGTGATAGACTTTGAGGCTCTTTCGGCGGGTCGCCGACAGGGTCGGTGCTCTGGTGATGGTCGATATGGCTCATATCGCAGGTCTGGTTGCCGCGGGAGTCCACCCCAGCCCGGTCCCCTATGCCGAGTTCGTCACCACGACCACCCACAAAACGCTTCGCGGCCCGCGGGGGGGGATGATCCTGTGCCGGGAAGAGTTCGCCAAAAAGCTCAACAGCAATATCTTCCCCGGTATTCAGGGTGGTCCCCTCATGCATGTCATTGCCGCCAAGGCGGTGGCACTGAAAGAAGCCCTGGCTCCCGAGTTCAAGGACTATGCCCGGCAGGTGGTCAACAATGCCCGGACCCTCGGGGAAGGCCTGATGAAGCGAGGATTCAATCTCGTTTCCGGCGGCACCGACAATCACCTCATGCTGGTCGACCTGAGCGGTACGAGCTGACCGGCAAGGTGGCCGAGGAAACCCTGGAAAAAGCGGGTATCACCGTGAACAAGAATGCCGTCCCCTTCGATACCCGCTCGCCCTTCGTTACCAGCGGCTTTCGCATCGGCACCCCTGCCGCCACCACCCGCGGCCTCAAAGAGGCGGAGATGGAAAAGATTGCCGGCTGGATGGCCAGGGCCCTGGAGAACGTCGGCAATGAAGAGGAACTGGAGGCCATTCGAGGCGAGGTCCGGGACCTTTGCCGTTCCTTCCCCCTCTATGCCCACCGGCTGGAGTAAGATGACCCGACCTTCCTGGGAAGAGTACTTCATGGAAATCGCCCGTCTGGTGGCCAGGCGCTCAACCTGCCTGCGCCGCCAGGTCGGCGCGGTGGTGGTCAAGGAGAAAAACATCCTCGCCACCGGTTACAACGGGACTCCATCGGGGATAACCCACTGCTCGGAGACCGGGTGCCTGCGGCAGAAGCTGAATGTCCCTTCCGGCGAGCGCCATGAGCTGTGCCGGGGTCTGCATGCCGAACAGAATGCCATCATCCAGGCCGCCAAGCACGGTGTCAATATCGGTGGGGGAACCCTCTACTGTACCAACTCCCCCTGCGTCATCTGCTCAAAAATGATCATCAATGCCGGTCTGGCGCGGATTGTCTACCTTGAAGGATATCCCGACGTGCTCTCGGGGGAAATGCTTGAAGAGTCGGGGATCGAAACTCTTTCCTATGCGGAAATTCTCCGCGGGGCTGCTGCCGGAGAAACGCCATGAAATGTCCATTTTGCGGCTTTGCCGATACCAAGGTTATCGATTCTAGACTGGGCAGGGAAGGCAACAACATCCGGAGAAGGCGCGAATGCATCGATTGTGAACGACGCTTCACCACCTATGAGCGGGTGGAGGAAACCCTGCCCCTGGTGGTCAAAAAAGACGGGCGGCGCGAGCCCTTCGACCGGACGAAAATCATTGCCGGGATGCAGCGAGCCTGTGAGAAACGACCGGTTCCGATTGCCACCATCGAAAAGGTCGTGGACCGCCTCGAGCTCACCCTGCAGGAGAGCGGCGAAAAGGAGATTGAGTCGACTCGCGTCGGAGAGGCGGTGATGGGCGCCCTCCACGAAATCGACGAAGTCGCCTATGTTCGGTTCGCCTCGGTCTACCGGCAGTTCAAGGACCTCAACGAATTTATGTCCGAACTGACCGAAATTCTCGCCAGGGGGGCAGGCAGGTCATAACCCTCCCTCGATCTCCCGATGTTCACCGTGCACAACCCATCCGATAATGGAACGATTGAATGTCAGAGCCGATGAATTGTGCTGAAAAATTCATGCTCCGGGCTCTCGAACTCGCTCGAAGGGGGGAGGGGCGTACCCGGCCCAATCCTGCCGTCGGGGCGGTGATCGTCCGGGACGGCCGGGTTCTCGGGGAAGGGTATCATCCTCAGGCCGGTCAGCCCCATGCCGAAATTTTCGCACTACGGCAAGCCGGAGAGTCCGCCCGGGGGGCCGATCTTTACGTGACCCTCGAGCCGTGCTGCCATCACGGCCGGACCGGTCCCTGTGCCGATGCCGTTGTCGCCGCAGGGATCGCTCGCGTGTTCATCGGTACGTCCGACCCCAACCCACGGGTGAGCGGAAAAGGAATGGCCAGACTCCAGGAATCGGGGATCCAGGTACGCCTGGGAATCCTCGAGAAGGACTGCCGACGTCTCATCGCCCCCTTCGCCAAACATGTGACGACGGGCCTTCCCTTCGTCCTGCTAAAGACCGCCATGACCCTGGACGGGAAAACGGCCACCGCCACAGGGCAATCCCAATGGATTTCCAACCCTTCCAGTCGGGAGTATGTTCATCGGCTCAGGGACCGGGTCGATGCGGTCATGGTCGGCATCGGTACCGTCCTCAAGGACAACCCCCGCCTGAGCACCAGACTGCCCGAAGGTGGGCGAGATGCCGACCGGGTGGTCGTCGATGCACGGCTGGAGTTGCCGGAAACGTCCGCAGTTCTCGATGTCGCCGCGCCGGCCACCACCCTCATCGGCACCACCCGCCTGGCCCCGGCCGACAAGGTCGCCCGCCTGAAGGAGAGGGGGATCCGAGTTCTGCAGATGGCCGACATCGATGGGCGGGTCGATCTGCGGGCCTTGATGGGGGAACTCGGGAACCTGGGAATGCAGAGCATCCTTCTGGAAGGGGGGGGCGGCCTCAACTCCGCTGCTCTTGAAGCCGGGATCATCGACCGGGTGATGGTATTTATCGCTCCGATGATTTTCGGGGGCAACGATGGCAAGGGGATCTTCTCCGGGCAGGGAGCGACAAATCTGCATGACGCCCTGCGGTTGTCCGATATCCGGGTCCAGCGCTTTGAGGACGACATCCTCATCGAGGGCGAGGTGCGACGATGTTCACCGGCCTGATTGAAGACCTCGGAAGGATTCGCGAAGTCCGCAAAAGTTCCGGGCGGCGCGCTGCTTTCGGTGGCGACCGCGCTTCCGATGGAAGAACTGGCAATGGGCGAGAGCATTGCGGTCAATGGAATCTGCCTGACGGTGACCTCCTTCGGCGGCGGCGTTTTCTCCGCGGACGTTTCCGCCGAAACCCTGAGCCGGACCACGCTTGGGTGAGCTTGCTCCCGGAAGCTTCGTCAATCTGGAGCGGGCCCTGCGCCTCAGCGACCGCATGGGGGGCACCTGGTAAGCGGCCATGTCGACGGAGTGGCGACGGTGACCGCTCGGGTCCGGGATGGAGACGCCGTGCGCTTTACCTTCGGCATCCCTCCTGCCCTAAGTCGGTTCCTGGTGGAAAAGGGCTCCGTGGCGGTCGATGGCATCAGCTTGACCGTCAACGCCGTGGCCGACGACTCCTTTTCGGTCTCCATCATTCCCCATTCCCTGTCCGCGACGACCCTGCAGCACCGGGAGGTCGGCTCTCGGGTCAACATCGAAACGGACCTGATCGGAAAATATGTCGAACGCCTTCTTGAGGGGCATGAGGAACGGCGGACCGAAGGCCCCATCAGCCTTGAATTCCTTGCCAAGCATGGAATTCTGTGACATAGTATCGGCCCGCGAAAGGAAGTATCAGTATGCCCATTGCCAAGATTGAAGCCGCCATCGAGGATATCCGCCAGGGGAAAATGGTCATCCTGGTCGACGACGAAGATCGGGAAAACGAAGGTGACCTTACCATGGCGGCCGCGCTGGTCACCCCCGAGGCCGTCAACTTCATGGCCAGGGAAGGCCGTGGTCTCATCTGCCTCTCCCTCACCGAGGAGCGGGCGGACTATCTGGATCTGCCCCTCATGGTGCGGGAGAACACCTCGTCCTTCGGGACCGCCTTCACCGTATCGATTGAAGCCCGCAGGGGGGTGACCACTGGAATCTCCGCTGCCGACCGGGCCAGGACCATCCAGGTGGCCATCGCCGAGGAAACCACTCCTCTCGACCTGGCCCGTCCGGGGCATGTTTTCCCGCTTCGGGCCAAAAAAGGCGGGGTGCTGGTGCGGGCCGGTCAGACCGAAGGCTCCGTCGACCTGGCCCGGCTCGCGGGCCTGAAGCCGGCGGGCGTCATCTGCGAAATCATGAACGATGACGGCACCATGGCCCGGATGCCCCAACTGAAGGAATTTGCCAAAAAGCACGGCCTGAGAATCGTCACCATCGCCGACCTCGTCGCCTACCGGATGCGCAAGGAGCTCTTGGTTCGGCGGGCGGCCGAAACGGTTCTTCCCACTCCCTTCGGCGGGGAGTTCAAGGCCATAGCCTATGAAAACGACGTTGACCGCGCCCAGCACCTGGCTTTGGTCCGGGGCGATATCGACCTCTCCAAGCCCGTGCTGGTCCGGGTTCATTCCGAGTGCCTCACCGGGGATGTTTTCGGTTCCGAGAGATGCGACTGCGGCGACCAGCTCCATGCCGCCATGCGGCAGATTGCCCAGGAGGGCTGCGGGGTCATCCTGTACATGCGCCAGGAGGGCCGAGGCATCGGTCTGGTCAACAAGCTGAAGGCTTATGCCCTGCAGGATTGCGGGCACGACACCGTTGAGGCCAACGAGGTGCTGGGCTTCAAGGCAGATCTCCGGGATTACGGCATCGGGGCACAGATCCTGCGGGATTTGGGTGTTCGACAGATTCGACTGATGACCAACAACCCCAAAAAAATCGTCGGCCTGGAAGGCTATGGCCTGGAAATCGTCGAGCGGGTGCCGATTCAGGTCCCCGCCACCCGGGCCAACCTCAAATACCTCAAGACGAAGCAGGAAAAACTTGGGCACCTGCTGGAAAACCTTTGAATTTTCTCTGCAGGCCCAAAGAAGACGGCAATCCAGTTCAGGGTAGAGGCCCGTTGAATACGCCCAAACCCCGGAGGACAACATGACCAGGATTTTCGAAGGGAAACTCGATGCCGACGGCGGAAGGTTCGGCATCGTGGTCAGCCGTTTCAACAGCTTCATCGCAGAACGGCTGGTGGAGGGGGCCATGGACGCTCTATTCCGGCATGGCGCCGAGGCGGAGAATGTCCACCAGGTCAAGGTTCCTGGGGCTTTTGAGATTCCGCTGGCTGCAAAAAAAATGGCTGAGACGGGAAACTACGACGCCGTGATCTGTCTTGGGGCCGTGATTCGAGGCTCCACGCCTCACTTTGAATACGTCAGTGCCGAGGTCTCCAAAGGGATCGCCTCTGTCAGCCTGGAAACGGGGGTTCCCGTGGCATTCGGGGTGCTGACCACCGACAATATTGAGCAGGCCATCGAGCGTGCCGGAACCAAGGCCGGGAACAAGGGCTTTGACGCCGCCATGAGCGCCATCGAAATGGTCAATCTCTTCAAGACCCTTTGAGTCCGATGAATACTGGTGTACGGCGTAGGGGCCGCGAACTGGCCCTCAAGATAATCTACGGTCTCCATGAGGAGGAGGGCTCCCCCGAGGATCTTCTTCAGGGTTTCTGGGAGAATTTCCGGTTTAGCGACGACCTGCTGGGTGAACCGTTGGATGAGTTCGCAGGGCCCCTCCAGGGAGAAGCGAGGCGTTTTGCCGAGGACCTGGTTTACGGTGTTGCGGAGGAACTCGAGAGGATCGACCGGACCATTGAAGAGTTTTCCACCAACTGGACTCTCGAACGCATGGCCCGGGTGGATCTGGCACTTTTGCGCCTGGCGACCTTCGAGCTGCTTTTCCGTTCCGAAGTGCCCGCCAGTGTTGTCATCAACGAGGCGATTGAGATCGGCAAGCGTTACGGGACCAAGGAGACGCCGGCTTTCGTCAACGGTATTCTGGATAAAATCTCACGTACCTGCAGGCCCGCCGTTCAATGACCGGATCGCAGATTCTCGACCTTCCCGCAGACCGGATGAAGGGAGAGGTCGTGGCGGTCTTTTTTTTTGAGGACGACCGTCCCCTGAGCGGGCCCGCCGGGCTTCTCGACTGGCGTCTGAACGGGGCGCTCACGCGTCTGCTGGTGGAGGGACGGGCCGTCGGCCGTCCCGGCGAGAGGGTTCTGGTGCGCGGTAACGGGAAGTTGGAGGCCCCATGGGTCCTGTTTGCGGGAGGCGGCAAAAGGCCGGGGCTGGAGGTCGGGGTTTCCGACGAAGCCATCCGGGGGCTGCTGGAGACTTGCCGGCTCGCCGGTTTTGCACGGATTTCCATCTGCTTGCCGAGGCCCGAAGAGAGCGTGGTCAAGGCCCTGAAACAGAGGGCCGGCCGGTTGCTGGAGGCCAGGGAGCAAAATGGCTTGGAATGTCGGTTTTCCCTTCGAGAGGACGGGAATCTTTAACATCGGCAAGGGGATGAAATGAAAGAGATCAGGGTAGGTTTGCTCGGGTTCGGAACCATCGGTGCCGGAGTCGTCAAAATTTTTCAGCAGAATGCCGAACTGATGGAGGAACGCCTGGGGCGCCCCTTGCGGCTGGTTCGAATCGTGGACCTCGATATCACCACCGATCGAGGCGTCTCCGTCGATCCCGAAATCCTCTCCACTCGGGCGGACGATATTCTCACCGCCCCCGATATCGACCTGGTCATCGAACTGATCGGGGGATACGAGCCGGCCCGGACCTTCTTGCTCAAGGCCCTCGAGAACGGCAAGCACGTGGTCACCGCCAACAAGGCGCTGCTCGCGCTGCATGGACCGGAACTCACAGAGGCCGCCGACCGCAAGGGGGTCGAACTCATGTTCGAGGCAGCCGTGGGAGGGGGAATCCCCATCATCTCTTCCATCAAGGAGAATCTCTGCGCCAATAACTTCCGCAGCGTCTTCGGCATCCTGAACGGAACCTGCAATTACATTCTCACCCGCATGACCAACGACGGTGAGGAGTTTTCCGATGTCTTATCGGAAGCCCAGAAAATGGGCTATGCCGAAGCCGACCCGACCTTCGATATCGAAGGGATCGATACCGCCCATAAGCTGTCGCTCCTTACCTCCCTCTGCTTCGGCACCCGGGTCAGGTTCGAGGATATCTATACCGAGGGGATCAGCCGGATTTCCGCCCTCGACATCCAGTTTGCCCAGCAGTTCGGTTACAAAATCAAACTCCTGGCCATCAGCAAGATTCGGCTACGGTGAGATCGAAGCACGGGTTCATCCGACCATGATCCCCCAGCATTATCCCCTTGCCGACGTGGAGGGCGTATTCAATGCGGTGCGCCTGGTGGGCGATTTCGTCGGGCCGGTCATGCTTTCCGGAAAGGGCGCGGGTATGGACGCAACGGGCAGCGCCGTCATGGGAGACGTGATGGCCATCGCGCGCAACCTCCTTTCGGGCGCCCGAAACCGCTCTCCCGTCATGGGTTATAGGCGCCAATTTATTTCGGACCTCCCGATCAAGCCAATGGATGAGATTGTCAGCCAGTACTACCTGCGCTTTGCCGCCGTCGACCAGCCGGGGGTCCTGGGTCAGGTCGCCGGAATCCTTGGTCGTCATGAGATCAGCATCACTTCAATGATTCAGCCCGAGCGCCAGATCGTCGGAGCGGTCCCCATCGTGCTGATGACCCATGAAGCCCGGGAGGCTGACGTCCGAGCGGCCCTGGCGGAAATCGACGGGCTCGAAGTCATTCGGGACGAAAGCCGTTTCATTCGAATCGAAAGTGAAATCGAATAAGGGCAGCTCGGCAGGTGTTGCCGCGCAGCAGGACGAAAAAACACCGACCCATTCAAAGATGGTTTCGCAAAAACTCTTGGGATGGCTAAGCAAAAATTTCGCACTACAAGGCCTGGTGGTTTTTCAGGGGCGAAGGCCTGCATCAGGCAGGTCGAGGTCCTGAAAAAACGCCGTAACGCCGTAGGACGGATTTTTTGCGACGCCATCATTCAAAAGTGCTTGACATTGCTCCGGTACTTTTGATACAAGTTAGCGGCGTTTCGGTTGTAGGCACGTAGCTCAGTGGGAGAGCACTACCTTGACACGGTAGGGGTCGGCGGTTCAATCCCGCCCGTGCCTACCATTTAATTTCCGGCAACCGCTCGCGGCGAATGAGGCATCCCAGGATGCCTCTTTTCATTCCGGGAGAATGTAAATGGCTCTGGTTCGCATAGAATTGCCTGACGGTACCCAGAAAGAGGTTCCGAAGGGGAGCACTCTTCTTGATGTGGCCCGCTCCATCGGAGAGCGGTCTCGCGAGACAGGCGGTGGCGGCGCGTCTCAACGGCGAATTGGTCGACCTCAGCAGGCCGGTGCTTGAGGCTTCCCGGGTCGAGCTCGTCCTCGTTTCCTCTCGGGAAGGGCTGGAAGTCTACCGCCACTCGGCGGCCCATCTCATGGCCCATGCCGTCAAGAGCCTTCTATGGGGACAAGGTCCAGGTCACCATCGGTCCCGCCATCGAGAACGGCTTCTATTACGATTTTTACAGTCCGGAGCATACCTTCTCTCCCGAGGAATTCGAAGCGATAGAGAGCAGGATGGCCGAACTGGCCAAGGCGAACCTGCCTATCGTGCGCGAAGAAGTCAGTCGTGACAGCGCCATTCGCATGTTCCGCGAGATGGGAGAGACCTTCAAGGTCCAACTCATCGAAGACCTTCCCAACGACACCGTCTCCCTGTACCGCCAGGGGGATTTCGTCGACCTCTGTCGGGGGCCGCACCTGCCCGCAACCGGCTATCTCAAAGCCTTCAAGCTGACCAGCGTAGCCGGGGCGTACTGGCGGGGAGACGAAAAGAATGCCATGCTTCAGCGGATCTATGCCACCGCCTTCTCCGACAGAAAGGAGCTCAGGGCGTACCTGACCCGGCTCGAAGAGGCCCGGAAGCGGGACCACCGAAAGCTGGGGCGTGAGCTCGACCTTTTCTCCTTCAGCGAGGAAGCCGGCGCCGGCCTCGTCATCTGGCATCCCAAGGGGGCCCTTCTGCGCACCCTCCTTGAGGATTTCGAACGCCGCGAGCACCTCAAGAGGGGATATGACATCGTCATGGGCCCCCAGATCCTGCGCACCGAGCTGTGGCAGACTTCCGGACATTACGACAATTACCGGGAAAACATGTACTTCACTGAGGTGGATGAGCAGAGCTACGGCATCAAGCCGATGAACTGTCTCGCCCACATGCTGATTTACAAATCCCGGATACGGTCCTACCGTGACCTTCCCCTGCGGTTTTTCGAGCTCGGTACCGTGCATAGGCATGAGAAATCCGGGGTTCTTCACGGCCTGCTGAGGGTTCGGGGGTTCACCCAGGACGATGCCCACATTCTTTGCACCCCGGAGCAGCTTGACGGAGAAATCAAGGGGGTTTTGAATTTCGTCCGGGACGTCATGGCCATTTTCGGTTTCGAGTACGAAATGGAGATTTCGACCCGGCCCGAAAAATCGATCGGCAGCGACCTCGATTGGGAACGTGCGACCAAGGCCCTGATGAGCGCATTACAGGACTCGGGATTGCCCTTCGAAATCAACGAAGGGGACGGGGCATTCTATGGCCCCAAGATTGATATCAAGCTAAAGGACGCCCTTGACAGGAGATGGCAGTGTGCTACAATCCAGTGCGATTTTACCCTGCCCGAGCGATTTGATCTCTCCTATGTGGGCAGCGACGGCGAAAAGCATCGGCCGGTCATGGTTCATCGGGTCATCCTCGGAGCCATCGAGCGGTTTGTGGGGGTGCTGATTGAACATTTCGCCGGGAACTTCCCACTCTGGATATCACCGGTTCAGGCCATTGTTCTCAATGTGACCGATAACCAGGCCGAATACGCCGAGCAGGTTTTCCAGGCCCTTCGGGCCGAGGGGATCCGTGTCCAGAAGGACCTGCGGAACGAGAAGCTTGGCTTCAAGATTCGCGAGGCCCAGATGGAAAAGGTCCCCTATATGCTTGTCATCGGAGACCGAGAGGTGGAGCAGGAGACCGTGGCGCCGCGCCATCGGTCAGGGAAGAACCTGGATTCGATGACGCCTGCCGAATTCATCGCCTTTGTCCGTGAAGAGTGCAGGCAATATCACTAGGGAGGTGGCACCATAGCTAAGCCAGAAACCAACATCAATCGCGCCATCCGCGCCCGGGAGGTCAGGGTCGTCGACGACGAGGGTGGACAGCTCGGTATCATGAATCTCAACGATGCCCTTGGCGCCGCTGCAGAGCGGGGTCTCGACTTGGTGGAGGTCTCACCGAATGCGGTGCCTCCCGTCTGCCGGATCATGGATTACGGCAAGTACAAGTATCAGGCGAGCAAGCGGGCTGCGGAAGCCAAGAAAAAAGCGGCTCGCGTCGAGCTCAAAGAAGTCAAGATGCGCCCCAAGACCGAGGAGCACGACTTCCAATTCAAGCTCAAGAACGCCCGGCGCTTTCTCGAAGAGGGGAACAAGGTCAAGGTAACCGTGATGTTTCGAGGCAGAGAGGTGACTCACCCCGAGTTCGGCAGGCGTTTGCTGGAGAGGGTGGCCGAAGAGGTCAAAGACCTTGGCCAGGTCGAGTCGATGCCCAGTATGTCGGGGCGTTTCATGACCATGGTGATGGCGCCTCTGAAAAAATAAAAAAACCCGGCGACTGACGGTTGCGGCCTTTCTGGATGAGTTTCATTTCCCTTGAACAAAGGCCGGCCGTTCGGAGCCTATCAATTTTGAAGGAGATGGGTCATGCCCAAGATTAAAACCAACCGCGGCGCTGCCAAGCGGTTCCGCAAAACCGGCACCGGCAAGGTTCGACGCAACAAGGCGTTTACCAGCCATATCCTGACCAAGAAGACCACCAAGCGCAAACGTGACCTGCGCAAGGGCACGCTGGTGGCGCAGGTCGATGAGAAAAATATCAGTCGACTCATCCCCTACCTCTAGAATTCGGGAGGGACGGGCCGGATCGGCTTTAAGTCCGTGAACTGAGGGGTCAAATGTCTCCCCCTTCAGATCCGGCGGCGGGCTTTGTCCGCTTATTCGACAATGCAAAGGAGTTTTACCCATGCCGAGAGCAAAACGTGGATTCAAAGCGAGACGTCGCAGGAACAAAGTCCTTAAAATGGCCAAAGGCTACCGCGGGGCGCGCAGTAAACTGTTCCGCAGCGCCACCGAGGCCGTTGACCGGGCCCTCAATTACGCGTTCCGTGACCGAAAGGTCAAAAAGCGCGACTTCCGTGCCCTCTGGATTGCCCGCATCAACGCTTCCGCCAGGGAAAACGGGCTCACCTACAGCCGGCTGGTATACGGTCTGAAACAGGGACAGGTCGGGCTCGACCGCAAAGTCCTGGCTCAACTGGCCGTTTCCGACCCGGCCGGATTCAGTGCGGTGGCGGAAAAGGCCAAGGCCCACCTTCAGTAAGCCTGCTCCGAAGCGAAAAGAGATGAGGGCCATCCCTCATCTCTTTTTTTTATGCTTAGGGAGTCCGTAGGATTTTCTGACTTCTTAATGGATTGACTGGATAAACTCATGAAAGAAAAGCTCGCAGACATGCTTCGGGTTGCCGTCGAGGCCATGACCGGGGCCGACTCTGAAGCTGCCCTTCAGGATGTGCGGGTCAGGTTTTTGGGGCGAAAAGGGGAACTGACGGCCATCATGAAGGGGATGGGACAGCTCTCCTCCGAGGAACGCCCGGTTATCGGCGCGGCGGCCAATCGGGTCAAGGAAGAGCTTGAGATACTCTTCGATCGGCGACTGAATGAGATCCGTGACGCCGAGATCCGCCTTCGCCTGGAACGCGAGCGGATCGACATCACTCTGCCGGGAAGACGGTCCTTCTCCGGATCCAAGCACCCCATCACCCTGGTGACCGAAGAAATCGTCGAAATTTTTTCCGCTCTTGGGTTCAGTGTGGAAGAGGGCCCCGAGGTCGAAAAAGATTTCTACAACTTCGAAGCCCTCAATATGCCCAAGGACCATCCTGCCCGGGACATGCAGGATACCTTTTACATCTCCGATGATGTCGTGCTCAGGACCCATACCTCCCCCGTGCAGATCCGCACCATGCTCCGGCATGCCCCGCCCGTTCGGGTGATTGCTCCAGGCACGGTCTACCGCAGGGATTCCGATATCACCCACAGCCCCATGTTCCATCAAATCGAAGGATTTCTCGTCGACCACCATGTTACTTTCGGGGATCTTAAAGGGATTCTGACGACTTTCGTAAACCAGTTCTTCGGTCAGGGAGTCGGCGTGCGGTTCAGGCCCTCGTTTTTTCCCTTCACCGAGCCGAGCGCCGAGGTCGATATCCAGTGCGTCATTTGCGGCGGCAGCGGGTGCCGGGTTTGCAAGAATTCGGGATGGCTCGAAATTCTGGGCAGCGGGATGATTGACCCCGCGGTTTTCAGGGCCGTCGATTACGACCCTGATAGATTCAGCGGGTTTGCTTTCGGAATGGGACTCGAACGAATTGCCATGCTCAAATTCGGGGTGAACGACCTTCGTCTTTTCTTTGAAAACGACCTTCGCTTTTTACGGCAGTTCTGAGATGACCTCTTGTTGTGGGGCCGGCGGTCAAACCTCCGGCGGCTTGTGGCAGCGATTCGAATTTTCTCAAAAGGCTTGAAGAACATGATCGTAACTTACAACTGGCTCAGGGAATTTGTTGATTTCGACCTGGCGCCGGAGGAGCTTTCCCATCGGCTGACCATGGCCGGACTCGAAGTCGATTTGATGGAGAAACTGGGCGAAGGGATGGATTCAGTCATCGTCGCCCGGCTGGCCTCCGTCGAGCCGCACCCGGATGCCGACCGTCTTACCCTCTGCCAGGTTGAAACGGGGTCCGAAGTCATTCCCGTTGTCTGCGGGGCCAGGAATCATAATACGGGGGACTTGGTCGCTCTGGCCCAGGTGGGGACCGTTCTCCCTGGAAATTTCAAGATCAAAAAATCCAAAATTCGCGGTTGTGAGTCCAGGGGCATGCTCTGTTCCGAGAAGGAACTCGGTTTTGCCGAAGAATCGGAAGGCATCATGATTCTTCCACCGGGCCTTCAACTCGGCCGGCCCGTGTTCGAGGTCCTCGGTCTCAAAGATGTGCGTTACGAACTCGGCCTGACTCCCAACCGCCCCGACTGCCTCAGTCTCGTCGGGGTGGCCAGAGAGGTCGCCGCCATGGCCGGGGAACCTCTGAAACTCCCCCAATCCTCCCTGACCGAGGACGCTCCAGCCATCGAGGACCAGACTTCCGTCGACGTTCTCGAGGCCGGGCTCTGTCCGCGTTATGCCGCCCGCCTTATCCGGGGAGTCCGGATCGGACCCTCGCCGCAATGGCTGTCCCGGAGGGTCGAATCCGTCGGGATGAGGTCAATCAACAATGTCGTCGACGTGACCAATTTCGTCATGATGGAACTCGGTCAGCCCCTGCATGCTTTTGACTTTAACCTCCTTCGGGGACGGCGGATTGTCGTCAAGCGGGCCGAAGAAGGGGAGGTGTTCACCACCCTCGACGGACAGCAGAGACAGTTGGCGGCAGGAGACCTGACCATATGCGACGGAGAGGGCCCCGTCGCCCTTGCCGGGATCATGGGAGGAGAGAATTCCGAAATTAGCTCCGATACCGTCGACATCCTGCTCGAAAGCGCCTATTTCAATCCCCCTACTATCCGACGTACGAGTAAACGGCTCGGAATTCATACCGAGTCCTCCCACCGTTTCGAGCGCGGGACGGACGTCGGTATGGTCCCCGTGGCCCTCGACCGGGCGACTTCGCTCATTATCGAGGTGGCCGGGGGGAGGGTAGCCCGGGGGGCAATCGACGTCTACCCCAGAGCGCTGCCGGAAAGAAGGTTGACGGTTACGGCACGCAGGGTGTCGGAGACCCTCGGCGTCGAGCTGGACCTCCTGGAAATCCAGCGGCTGTTGCGTTCGATCCGACTCGGGGTGGACCCGGCACCGGACCGTAACGACGACGCCCTCTACGTGTCCATTCCGGCCTTTCGCCCGGACCTCGAGCGGGAAATCGACCTCATTGAGGAAATTGCCAGACTCAACGGCTATGATCGGATTCCCGTGACCATGCCCAGCGGGAGGGTGATCTGCCACCGCCGGGCCGACCACCAGCGCAAGGTCATTCAGGTGCGCAACACCCTGGTGGGCGCCGGGTTTTCCGAGATCATCAATTACTCCTTCGTGTCTCCCGATGTCTGGGATCGTATCGGGTTGTCCGAGGAGGATTCCCGTCGCCGAAACGTCACCATCCTCAACCCGCTGACCGAGGAACAGTCGGTAATGCGCACCAGCCTGGTGCCCAGCCTGCTGGAAACGGTTGCCCGCAACCTTTCCTACCGGACGCGGGACCTTCGGCTTTTCGAAGTGCGCCCCGTGTTTCTGCCCCGGGCGGGTGAAGAGCTTCCCGATGAGAAACTGCGCCTCTCGGCCGTCGTCTGCGGACGGCGCGAGCCCGACGGCTGGGCACAGGGGGGGGAGGCCGTCGACTTTTTCGACCTCAAAGGTCTGGCCGAAGAATTGATGGAGCGGTTTCAGGTCGGGAAGATAACCTGGGTTCCCGATGGCGGGGAAGTCTTCCTGCACCCCGGGAAGTCCTGCGCGGTGTACCGTGACGATTGCCTTCTGGGCACTCTGGGAGAAGTTCACCCCCGGGTCTGCCAGGCCTATGACATCGACCTGCCTCTTTTCCTCCTCGATTTCGACCTGGAAGCTCTCTTTCGCCTGGTGGGCCCCGTTTCAGGCCTTCGGCCTCTCTCCCGTTATCCCGATGTATCCCGGGACAGCGCCTTTCTGGTCGATGAGGAAATCAGCGCCGGGCAGGTTCTGGAGATTCTGGACCAGGCCAGGAGCAAGAATGTGGAAGACGTCGTTCTTTTCGACCTTTACAGAGGCAAGGGGATTCCGGAAGGGAAAAAGAGCATGGCCATAAGGGTGCGCTACCGCTCGCCGGAAAGGACCCTTACGGATGATGAAATCAATCGGATCCATGGCCGTTTCGTTGAAGCGTTGAAGAAGCAGGTGGGGGCGGAAATTCGATGAGTCTGTTCTTTCTCTTTTCCTTCAGGGACGATTTATTTGACAAAGTCATCCACCCAGCAAAAATAGCGGTTGATAACATAAAATTCATGTGATATAAAAACCCGTAAATTCAGGGACCTGTGCCTATTATGGAGATGGAGGTGTTATGACGAAGGCGGACCTTATCGAGAATGTCTATCTGAAAACCGGTTTTTCCAAAAAGGAATCCGCTGAGATTGTGGAGATGGTTTTCGACCTGATGAAGTCCACTTTGGAAGATGGGGAGAAGATCAAGATTGCCGGCTTCGGTAATTTTGTTGTCAAAGACAAGGCAACCCGCCGCGGACGAAATCCGCAGACCGGCGAAGAGATAGAAATCTCCTCGCGCAAAATCCTCACCTTTAAACCCAGCCAGGTACTTAAGGCAGCCATTAACGGGGAAGAATAGACGGGCTGTCTTTCCTCGCTTGCGCCTAGGACGATGGACGTGCAGATTCCCGACAAGATGTATTTCAAAATCGGCGAGGTAGCCGAGCTGACCGGGATAAAACCGCATGTGCTGCGCTATTGGGAGGCCGAGTTCGGGTCTTTCCGACCGGGTAAAAGCCGTTCCAAACAGCGGCTTTATCGAAGACGCGACATCGAGCTGGTCCTGGATCTCAAAGACCTCCTGTACAACCAGGGTTTCACCATTGCGGGAGCCAGAAAAAGGCTCCGTGAGAAGCGGGCCGGGCATAGCGGGCAATTGAACCCCCTCCCGACCCCGGACACAGAGCGGGGTCTGCTCGAAGAGATTCGCCGCGACCTGCTTCAACTCCGGAAATCGCTGGATACACCTTCCTGAAATGGCCCATCGGCCGCCTTTCTTCCGAATGATCCCTGAATTTCAGAGGCACCCTTGCTGATACTGGTAACGAATGACGACGGAATCCACTCCCCGGGGATCCTTACCCTGGCCGAACGACTGGGTGAACTCGGCCGGGTGGTGGTGGTTGCTCCCGACCGGGAAAGAAGCGCCGTCGGACATTCACTCACCCTGCACTCCCCTTTGAGGGCTGAAGAAATTCGCTCCGGGTTTTTCGCCGTGGATGGTACCCCGACCGATTGCGTCAACCTTGGCATTCACGGGCTTCTCGACTCCCGCCCCGACCTGGTGGTCTCGGGAATCAACAAGGGGTGCAACCTCGGTGACGACATCACCTATTCCGGAACGGTCTCGGCAGCCATGGAAGCGACCCTCATGGGTGTGCCCGCCTTTGCCGTCTCCCTGGCCTCCGATGCCTTTCGCCCCTCGGATTTTCAAGCGCCTGCGGCTCTGGCCCTCAAGCTGGCCAAAACCGTGCTGGAAAGGGGTCTCCCCACCGACACCCTCCTCAATGTCAACGTCCCTTCGGGAATTCCAAGGGGAGTCCGGTTGACCCGTCAGGGGAAACGGGTATACGGTGATGTGGTGGTGGAGAAAGTTGATCCCCGGGGCAGGAAATATTACTGGATCGGCGGCGGCAAGCCGGGGTTCCGGGACATCGATGGGACCGATTTCCATGCCCTCGAGGCCGGTTTTGTTTCGGTGACTCCTTTGCATCTGGACCTCACCAATTATGCCTCCTTTACAAGTCTCTCCACCTGGCTGGGGGAGAGCCTCGGCCCTTTTACCCCCGGTACGGAAACCTGAGGAGGTGGCCATGGATTTTTCCATCGCCAGGCGGATGATGGTAGACCGTCAGATAAAGGGAAGAGGGGTCAAGGACCCACTTGTTCTGCAAGCCATGCTTCAGGTGCCCCGGCATCTATTTGTCGAAGAGGCGCTCCAGGGTCAGGCCTACGGCGACTTTCCCCTTCCCATAGGGGAAAAGCAGACGATTTCCCAGCCCTACATGGTGGCATTCATGACCGAGGCACTGCAGTTGGAAGGGGTGGAAAGAGTGCTCGAGGTCGGAACCGGTTCCGGATATCAGGCGGCCGTGCTTTCCCGAATCGCATCCCGGGTCTTCAGCGTGGAGCGGATACCCGAATTGGCTCGACGGGCCCGGAGGGTCCTCGATTCCATCGGTTGCAACAATGTCAACATTCGGCTCAGCGACGGCACCTTCGGCTGGGAGGAAGAGGCCCCCTTTGATGGGATTATCGTCACCGCAGGAGCTCCCTCCATTCCGCAAAAATACAAGGATCAGCTGGCTGCCGGTGGTCGTCTGGTGATTCCCGTTGGCAGCAAGGGCAGTCAGGTCCTGAAACGGATCACCCGAAATGGGGAAAAAGACTTCACCGAAGAGAACCTTCTCGATTGCCGGTTTGTTCCCCTGCTGGGGGAGTATGGGTGGACCGAGGGGGACTGAGGAACTCTGTGCCGGGCCAGAGAGCTTCATGATTGAAAGGTTCACCAGACCGACATCCCTTTGGGGGCTGCGGTCTTTTTTCTGTCAGTGAAGGGGTAATCTCTCCGCTTGCAGAGCTTTCCGATGTCAGCTGCAGAGTTTGCACCTCAGGGCGATGGGGGCTTTTCCGACCCACCTCCGCGGGAACCGAAGAATCGGCCGCCGGTTGACGGGACAGGTTGAATTCCGTTAGGGTAGGGCATTACCGGCCGCTAATAGCTTTTTTCCCTTCGACGGATGGAGTTCATGCCCTTTCGATGGTTGACGGTGATATGCCTGGCCCTCCTTTTTTGGGGATGCACGCCCCGGGGCGGCATTTATCACACGGTGCGCGAAGGGCAGACCTTGTACCGCATCGGGAAAACCTACGGCCTGGATGAGCGCTACCTGGCCCGCATCAACAGCATCGACGACCCTTCACGGCTCCGGGTGGGGGACCGCCTGTTCATTCCTGGGGCCAGCCGTGAGAAGTATGTTCCTTCCACGGTCCCTTCCACCCCGGTCGAAGCTGCCTCCGCCGCGCACAGGACGCCCCCCTCCACAAGGCCCGCTCACGCTGCAGTATCTTCCGGCAGGTCATCCGCAAAGCGTACGAATCAAACTCCTCCCATCCCGCCGGCCAAGAGAGGGAGATTCACCTGGCCTGTCAGAGGGAAAATCCTGAAAGAATTCGGCACAAAGGGGAGCGCCTACCGTAAAGGGCTGGAGATTGCCGCTGCCAAAGGCGAGGCCGTGGTCTCTGCGGCGGCGGGGCGGGTTATTTACAGCGGCAACGGCATTCGGGGATACGGCAATCTGATCATCCTCAAGCATGATGACTCCTTTTACACGATATACGGGTTTAACGCCAAAAACCTGGTCGAGTCCGGCTCCTTCGTCAGCAAAGGAGAAAAGATCGCCCTCGCAGGGAGTCCCCCCACCGGGGGCAGCCCCAGGCTCTATTTTGAAATTCGCCATGGCAAGACCGCGGTCGACCCGATTTTTTACTTGCCCTAGATGTGGGTATCTCTTAGACTTTCCTGGTCCGCCATCAACCCAGATTTGAGAGGAATACACGGATATGGATGAGCATTCTGAGCGATTTCGAGGACTTGGATTTTTCCGTTGATGAGGTTGACGACGATGAGGCCGAGATGGAGTCGCCCGGGGAGGAGGTCACGGAAGAAGAGGATAAGGAGGACGAAGAGGAGCGGGAAGCCGATTATGATTCCCATTCCGATGATGCCATCAAGCTCTATCTGAAGGAAATCCAAAAGACCACTCTTGCTCACCGCCGAGGACGAAAGGGAGTTGGCCAGGCGCATCTCCCAGGGGGATTCGGCTGCCAGGGACCGGATGATTGAGTCGAATCTGCGGCTGGTGGTGAAGATAGCCAAGCGTTACATGAACCGGGGACTGCCCTTTCTCGACCTCATCGAGGAGGGGAACATGGGTCTCATCAAGGCGGTAGAGCGGTTCAAGCTCAGCAAGGAGTGCCGGTTCTCAACCTACGCCACGTGGTGGATCCGCCAGTCGATCGAGCGGGCACTGGTCAACCAGAGCCGCACCATCCGCCTTCCGGTGCACGTCTCCGACGACATCAACAAATTGATCAAAATCAGCCGCGAACTGGTACAAAAGGTCAACCGGGAGCCCCAGGTCAAAGAGGTGGCCGATGCCATGGGCGTGGACCCTGCCTATGTCCGCAGGCTTATGGTGCTGGTCAAGAAGACCTACTCCATTGAGCATCCCATGGGGGAAAACAACGACTACAGCCTCATGGACACCATTGAAGACACCAATTCCACCGACCCTTCCATCCTGATCGAGGATCTGGACAAATTCTCCCACGTGAGCGACTGGCTCGACTCTTTGAATGAAAACGAGCGCGAGATTCTCACCTTGCGTTTCGGTCTGGACGACCGGGAACCTCAGACCCTGGACACTATCGGCCGCAAATTCGGGGTGACGCGGGAAAGGATTCGCCAGATTGAGGCCAAGAGTCTTGAGAAGTTGCGTCTCATTATGGAAGAGGCGAACGTCCCCGGAATGGAAGAAAACCAGAAATCATCCTGAAAAAAATGGCCCGGGTGCAACCCGTGGGAAGGGACGGCAATGGAAGAGTTGAAAAACATCATCCGGGATATTCCCGATTTCCCCAAAAAGGGGATTGTTTTTAAAGATATCACCACCTTGCTTGCCGAGGGCAAGAGTTTTCACCGTATGATCGACCTAATTGCCCATCGCTACATCGGTCAGCGGATCGATCAGGTTGTTGGGGTGGAGGCGCGGGGGTTCATTCTCGGTTCCGCCCTGGCCTACAAACTGGGTACGGGTATCACTCTGGTGCGAAAGCCCGGTAAGCTTCCCTATAAAACACGGCAAAAGACTTATCAGCTGGAATACGGCACCGATACCCTTGAAATTCACGAGGATGCCTTTATGCCCGGGGCCCGTGTCCTTGTCGCGGACGACCTGCTGGCCACCGGAGGCACTATGGCCGCCGTGGTTGACCTAGTGCGTGATCTGGGGGCTGACGTCGTAGAGTGTTCCTTCATGGCAGAGCTTTCCTTTCTCGAGGGCAGGAAGCGCCTCCCGGAGGGGAAGGTTTTCAGCCTTCTCAAATTTTAGGGCGAAAGCAGTCCATTGACCTCAGAGGTTGAAGGAACGTAAATTTACCTTGATCTGCCCAACCCTCTGCGGTATAAGAAGGCCTTTCGGCCCCGTAGCTCAGCTGGATAGAGCAACCGCCTCCTAAGCGGTAGGTCGTGCGTTCGAATCGCGCCGGGGCCGCCAATAAAACAAATAAAAACGGGAACATATATTAATTTATATGTTCCCGTTTTTATTTTTGGGTAGCGTACCGGGTAGCGTTCTGGGAATTTCGGAAATTTTCCAAGGTTGCTTTTTTAAAGACTTTTTCTCTAGTTTTGAGCTCGGATGACTTGGAAGGCGGAATTTCCCTGCTAGAATTGGATGATGTTAATTTAATTCGGTGGGGGAGAACATGCCGCAGGTCAAAAAAAATTCCGATCCTGAAGTTGGTTTCCGAGGTCCTGGAGAAAGCGTTCCCTCACGCCTCACAGGGCAACGGCCAGGGACTGCTGAGGCTCTTTCACGAATTACTCCGGAAGAGTTTGTTAAAAAATGGAAAAAATGTGAGCTCAAAGAGCGTGCAGCTGCTCAAACCTATTTTAACGAGTTATGTGAGCTGCTCGAAGTCTCAAAACCTACGGACGTTGATCCTGAAGGCACTTGGTACACATTCGAAAAGGGCGCCAGTAAGGTAGGTGGGGGCGATGGGTGGGCTGATGTCTGGAAACAGGATTGCTTTGCCTGGGAATCTAAAAGCAAACACAAGGACTTAAATGCTGCCTTTGCTCAATTGCAGCGTTACGCGATTGCCCTTCAAAACCCACCTCTTTTTGATCGTCTCTGACATGGAGACAATCATCATACACACCAATTTCACAAATACAGTCCAGGAAATTCACACCATTCCCCTTGAAGATCTCCTCGACTTCGAAACGCGCCGTAAACTTCGTTGGATATTTACGGAACCGGCCCGGTTTCGGCCGGGAGTAACCCGGCAAGCGGTAACGGAAAAGGCCGCCAAGGCCTTTGCCAGTGTGGCCCAGCGGCTACGAGATTGAGGCTTTGAGCCCCTCCGAGTAGCCCACTTCATAAACAAATTGCTCTTTTGCATGTTTGCTGAAGATATTGAAATTCTGCCCAGAAATATCTTTTCCAGGCTTTTGGAGGCTGCAGCCAAGAATCCTAACGATTTTATCCCCATGATAAAGGGCCTTTTCGCAAGCATGAGAAAAGGTGGGTATTTTGGGGCGGACCATATCGAATGGTTCAACGGGGGACTCTTCGACGATGATGATGCACTTCCTTTGGACCACAGTGCTCTCCAACTGACTCTTTTGGCGGCCCGACTTGACTGGAGCGATATCGAGCCCTCAATTTTTGGGACCCTTTTTGAGCGGGGACTTGACCCGAACAAACGGGCTCAATTGGGAACGCACTACACAGACAGCCGGTCAATCATGCGCCTTGTTACTCCCGCGGTCATCGAGCCTCTTTCAGCAGAATGGGAAAAAACGAGGAGGCAAATCAAGGCTCTCCTTGCCAAATCAAATGGGCAAAAGGAAAAAAAGGCTAAGAATCTTTTCGACAGTTTTATGGAGCGGCTGCGAGGCACTCGGGTTCTGGATCCGGCCTGCGGAAGCGGAAATTTTCTCTATCTAACCCTCTGTGCCCTCAAGGACCTGGAGCACCGGATTATTCTGGAGGCCGAGGCATTCGGCTTTCAACGCCAGTTTCCTCAGGTCGGACCACAAAATGTCTTGGGGGTAGAAATTAACGAGTATGCTGCAGAGCTTGCCCGTGTCACTGTTTGGATCGGCCAGATTCAATGGATGCTGCGGCACGGTTTCGGACTGAACCGCAACCCAGTCTTGGAAAATCTCGAACATATTGAAAACAGGGACGCCCTTCTAGGCGAAGACGGAAGGGAAGCCATTTGGCCCGCGGCTGATTTCATTGTCGGCAATCCTCCTTTTCTGGGTGACAAAAAAATGCGCTCGGAAATGGGGGATGAATACGTAGACCGTCTTCGGGGGATTTACGCCGGCAGGGTCCCAGGGGGCGCTGACTTAGTGACTTACTGGTTTGAAAAGGCTCGGCAATCCATTGAGAACGGAACGACGAAGGCCGCGGGGTTGGTGTCGACAAATTCCATTCGCCAAAAGCGAAACCGTCCGGTACTCGAACGGATCCTTGGGACTGGGAGAATTTTTGAAGCTTGGCCAGATGAACCTTGGGTGAATGAAGGCGCAGCCGTGAGAGTCTCCCTGGTCTGTTTCTCCTCCCGCCAATATGGCCGGCCAGCTCGCCTGAGCGAAATGCATGTCGAAACGATCCGTGCCGACCTCACGGGTGGGACAATAGGAGGACCGGACATTACTACAGCTAAATCTTTATCAGAGAATGTGGGGAGGTCTTTTTTCGGCCTGTGCTTGGCTGGAAAATTTAGCATCCCCGGCGAGGTGGCAAGGCGCTGGTTGAAAATGCCCAATCCTCACGGCCGTCCCAACAGTGATGTCCTGCGGCCCTTGTATAACGGCGCCGATGTACTCAAAGGGCACAAAGACCGGTGGGTAATCGATTTTGGTCCTAAAGTGGAGGAAGCTGAAGCAGCTCTCTATGAAGCCCCCTTTGCCTATGTTTTAGAAAATGTTAAGCCTGGAAGAATGAACAACAGAGAAGATATTCGGGTTTCTAAATGGTGGCGCTTGGGGCGGTCCCGGCCCGAATTGCGCAAAGCTCTTCTCGGACTAGAAAGATACATTGCCACGGTTGAAACGGCCAAGCACCGGGTATTTTTTTGGTTTCCGGTTTCAATTGCTCCGGAACATAAATTAATCGTCATCACTAGGGATGATGATGTCACTTTTGGAATTTTGTCCTCCCGGTTCCATGCTCTCTGGGCTCTTGCCGCCGGTGGACGTTTGGGGGTTGGCAACGATCCTGTATATAACTCTACTCGGTGTTTTGAGACCTTTCCATTTCCGAAAGGCCTTTCGCCCAATATCCCTTCAATCGAATTCATGAAGGACCCCGGAGCCCAAAGAATTGCGGAAGCATCTAGGCGACTGGTAACTTTGCGGGAAGCTTGGCTTTATCCTCCCGAGTGGGTCAAGCGGGTGCCTGAGGTAGTTCCTGGATACCCTGATAGATTGCTTCCTGTTGATTCCGCTGCAGAAAAGGAGCTTAAAAAGCGAACTTTGACCAGCCTTTATAATGCAATGCCCCCCTGGTTGGCCAATGTTCATAGGGATTTGGATAATGCTGTTGCCGCGGCATATGGCTGGCCTCCAGACCTGGAGGACCAGGAAATTCTCGAACGGCTCCTGGATTTGAACAAAAAAGATCTATTGCGGCCGTTGCTCAGCCAGGAGAAAGGGATAGGTCCAGAAAGAAATCTCCGGGGGAGAAAAAAGATTTTCAGTTATCGTTGATGCTACCCCTGCCCGGGAGAAAGAGGAGAAAAAAACAATAAAGCCGCCCCCACGGGCATCGTAAGGGGGCGACTTTGGTGTATCGAAATCATTTCTATAACCACCAACTAAGAGAAAAAAGCCGACCTAAAATGTTTCTCGGAAGGAAATTAATAAGGAGTTGGTAATATTGGTGATAATCATTTTGATTTATTTAACTATTTGCGCCAAAATTGAGCGTTTTTCTTTCAAATGAGTAATGGGGTCCAACTACTAGATCACTTTTATCTAATCCAGGGTCTATCATAGATGTAGTCAATATAATCTGATAATCGTTTTCTATTTCTTCTCCAATCTCAGCAACTAATCTCTGAAAGTTCCAACTTCTCTCATTTGTCATTCCTTTATCTTCTATATTATCCATCATCAAAAATCGAGGATAAACCATCTTATCTTCAATTGAAGACGCCCATAGAAGTCCAAAGTGAACAGAATTCCGTAAAATCGTGAGTGAACTTGCAGAAAAAGATCTTCTTTCATTGACAGAGATATTGTCATCCCAAAAGCTAAAATCGACTTTTGGCTCTAAGAATTCTTTCTCGCTTTTCAGATCTCTTTTAAGTAAATATGCTGACTTTTCTTCAACTATTGTAGTTGCCCTTAAGCGCCGCCTCCTTGCTTCTATTTCGAGTTTGCCCAAAATATCCTTCATTTTAGAGATTTCAGTATTTAAAGTTTCTTTCCGCGCCTGAAGGCCGGCAATGAAGCTGATTTTTTCTTTTCTCTCCCCAATCTCCTCAAGTTCTCTTCGTTTGTATCCCATCTCAGAGATGGCCTGCTCAAGAGCAATTTTTGACTCCGAG
>CAWBQR010000003.1:0-61439 GCA_963791005.1 uncultured delta proteobacterium
CATCCATTCCGCCATGGCCATGGCCCAGGCGGTCCGCCTCTGCCCGCAGGCTGTGGTCCTCCCCGTACGCATGGCGGCCTACCGGGAGGCCTCCGGGCAGGTTTTCGCGGTCTTTTCCCGTTATACCGACCGAATCGAGCCCCTGTCCCATGACGAAGCCTTTCTGGACATGACGGGATGCGAGAGGCTCTTCGGGCCGGCCAGGGAAATCGCCCGCCGGATCAAGGAGGAGGTGCGCGCCGCCACGGGTCTCATCGTCAGTGCCGGGGTTGCGCCGAACAAATTCCTGGCGAAGCTCGCCTCGGACCTGGGCAAGCCCGACGGGCTGCTGGAGGTGACTCCGGGGGATGTCGATGCCTTCCTTCTGCCTCTTCCGGTTTCGAGAATCTGGGGGGTGGGGCGGGTCACGGCCCGAAAGCTGGACGGTGCGGGTCTGCGTACGGTGGCGGATCTGCGCTCTGCGGGCCGCGACAGGCTCGTCCGCCTGCTCGGCAGGGCCGGAGAGCAGCTTTTCCACCTCGCCCAGGGGGAGGACGACCGGCCCGTGGAGTCGGGAGGAGGCTTGAAGTCGGTGGGCCACGAGGAGACCTTCGAAGCCGATTTGCGAAACAGGGACAAGATCCGTCTGGAGCTGCTGGAGCTGGCGGAGCGCGTCGCTCGACGCCTGCGGCGCAAGGGTCTGAAGGGCCGGTGCGTCACCCTGAAGGTGAAGTACGCCGATTTCCAGTCGGTCACCCGAAGCGCCACCCTTGGGGCCGGGGTGGACCGGGCGGCCGAGATTCATCGGGCCGCCATGGAACTTCTGCAGAGGACCGAGGCGGGCCCGCGGCCCGTGCGCCTGTTGGGGATCAGCCTCTGCGGCCTGGAACCGAAGGAAAGGGGACAGGCAGGGCTCTTCGGCAGGGAGGAGGAACGCCGGCTTTCCGACCTGGACCGGGCTCTCGACCGGTTGCGGGACCGTTTCGGGGAGGACGGGGTCCGGGCCGGATCGCTTCTTGAAAAGGAGTCATCCCCCCAGAAGGGACGCGACCCGGGAAAGGGAGCGTAGCATCGCCTCCGGGCCGCGGGCTTCCAGGGTCAGGCTCGGTTCGGCCGCAAGCTCCCCGGTCAGGCGGAACAGGGTGGCAAAGTCGACCCCCCCCTCGCCCACCGGCAGGTGCTCGTCACGGCTTCCCCAGTTGTCGTGCAGGTGCAGGTGAAACAGACGCGGACCGAGAGCGGAGATCCATTCGGCGAGCGAAACCCGGCCGAAGAGGTTCCAGTGCCCCACGTCGAAGCAGTGCCCCAGCCAGGGAGAATCGAGCCGGGTCAGAAGCTCCCTCAGGGTGATGGGGGCCTCCTCGAAGATGTTCTCAAGAGCCATGGGGCACCCTGCCTCGGCAGCCTGCTCGAGAAGCGGTGGCCAGAATTCCAGGTTCCTTTTGACCCAGAGGTCGTCCTGTCCGCCGTACTTCCAGGGGTCGAAACCGGGGTGGAAGACGACCAGGGAGGCTCTCAGGGTCGCGGCGGCGGCCAGGGTCTGGATGAAGCGCTGCCGGGTGACCCGATGCACCAGGGGTTCCAGGGCCCCGGGGTTGAGGTCGTGATAGGGGCCGTGGACGGTGATGCCGAGACCCGAGTCCTGAAGGGTCTCTCCGACGTCCCTCAGGAAGCTCGTGTCGAGGCGGTCGAGCTCCGGACCCCCAAAGGCCACCTCCGGTTGAAGCTTCTTCTCCAGAAGCAGGGGGAGAAATTCCCGAAGCCGGCCATAGGGAACCGTGACATGGAGGCGGTCAGACATTCCGGCCTCCCGAGGCGACCCGCTCCAGGTTCTGAATGGCCGCCTTCTGCCCCAGGGTGATCAGGATGTCTCCGGCCTCGATGAGGGTATCCGACGCCGGATTGAACAGCATCTCTCCCGCCTTTTTCTTGATACCGACGATGATGATGCCCCAGTCGCGGCGGATTCCCGAGGAGACGAGGGTCTTGCGCACCAGGGTCGAGGCGGCGGTGACCCTTATTTCCTCCAGTTGAAGCTCGAGATTCTCCCCGGCGGTGGCGATTTCGATGAAATCGACCACCGATGGACGCAGGACCGCCTGCGCCATCCGGGAGGCGCCGATGATGTAGGGGGAAATCACCTTTGAGGCCCCTGCCCTTTTGAGCTTTTTTTCCGAACCCTCCTCGCCGGCCCGGGCCAGGATGAAGAGGTCGGGGTTGAGGCCCCGGGCCGTGAGGGTGATATAGACGTTTTCGGTGTCGGAGGTGACCGCGGTGATCAGCCCCCGGGCCCGGCGGATGCCGGCGCTCACGAGGGTCTCGTCGTCGGTGGCGTCCCCCCGCACGAAGAGATAGCCCTCGGCGTTGAGCTTTTCAGCCGCACCGGGGTCCTTCTCGACGACCACGAAGGGGATCGGCTTGGCCCGGAACTCCTTGCAGATCAGGGTGCCGATGCGGCCGTAGCCGCAGACGATGTAATGGCCCTGAAGCTTCTCGATTTCTTTTTCCAATTTCCTCCTCCCCAGAATATTCTGAAGCTGCCCCTCCATCATGAACTGAATCAGGCTGCCGACCGTATAGGCAATGATGCCTGCGCCGAAAACGATGAGGACCATGGTAAAGGCCTTGCCCTCGGGCGTGAGATCGTGGACCTCGCGAAAACCGACGGTGGCCAGGGTGATGACCGTCATGTAGAGGGAATCGAAGGGACTCCAGCCCTCGATCAGGGTGTACCCCACCGTGCCCAGGGCGATGGTGGCCAGGAGGATGAGCAGGGAAAAGCGCAGGTGGCGAACGGGATTCATGACATCTCCGGTCGGGAAAATTAACGGAAGTTTATCGGTGAAGAGGATAAAAGGCAAGCAGATATAACTACATGGATGAATGCCCCGGGGGAGAAAAGGCTTGACATAGCCTGTATACTGTATACAATTTACCTATCCAAATGCAATGGAGATCCTCTGTGCGAAAAAAACCGATTGAGCGGCACCAGACGCTGCGGGAAAAAATTCTGGAAACCATCCGAGAGGCGATACTCAAGGGCACCCTCAAGGCCGGGGAAAAGGTGGCGGAGCCCGAACTGGCCGAACGCTTCGGCATCAGCCGCACCCCGATACGGGAGGCGTTCCGCCAGCTCGAATCCGAAGGGTATCTTACGGTCATCCCCCGCAAGGGGGCCGTGGTGACCTCCCTCTCCGAACGGGACGTGGAGGAATTCTACGCCATCAAAAGCATCCTGGAGGGCTATGCCGCCCGCATCGCCGCCGAGAGGCTTACCGAGCGGGACCTGGAGCGGCTCGAGGGGATCAACGAGCGCCTCGAGCAGCTCGCCCGGGAAGGGGACATCAAGACCTTTTTCCGGGTTCACAACGAGTTTCACGACCTTTTCATCAAGGCCTCGGGGAACGAGAAACTGATCGAACTCATCGGCCAGTTGATGATGAAGTTCAACCGCCTGCGGATGGCCTCTCTGTCCCTTCCCGGACGCATGCAGATATCGGTCAAGGAGCACAGGAAGATCATCGAGGCTTTTGCCGACCACGACGGCGAGAGAGCCGACAACCTGGTGCGGCACACCGCCGCCTACGGCGGCCAGCTCCTCATCCAGAGCATGGCTCAGGAAGAAGGGCGCCGAGTGGAAACGTCGGTGCTGCAGCAGGCCATAGATGTCTGAAACTCTCTTTTCCGGAGAACGAGCCGCCCACCGGACGGGCTTTTATGAAAACCGTCTGCGAGGTGGCGGCCCTGGTGAGATAAACTGCGGCTGCGTTTGATGCAATAACCAGGGGAGACGGGCGGTATGACCTGGGTGCTCTTCGCCTTTCTGACAGCCTTCTTCGAATCGTCCAAGGACGTCCTGGGAAAGAGGCGGCTCAGGGACACCGATGCCTACGTGGTGGCTTGGGCTTGGCGCTTCTTCGCCCTTCCCTTCCTGCTTCCCCTGCTGTTTTTCACCGGCGTATCCAGAACTCGGTCCGCGACTTCTGGTGGGCGCTTCTGGGAGGGGGAGTACTGAACATCGTGACCGCTGTCCTGTACATGAAGGCGATACAGGTCTCAGACCTCTCCCTGGCCGTGCCGATGGTCGCCCTCACCCCCTTCTTTCTGCTTCTGACCTCCCCCCTTCTGGTCGGCGAGTTTCCTGCGCCTCTGGGGGTCGTGGGAATCGTCCTCATCGTGGCCGGATCCTACCTGATGAAGGTGAGGGAGCGCGCCCGCGGTCTTCTCGCGCCCTTTCGGGTCACTTCTGGCCGAGAAGGGGCCGAGGCTGATGATGGCGGTGGCCCTGATCTGGAGCGTGACCTCCAATATCGACAAGATCGGACTGAGAAACTCATCGCCCCTTTTCTGGGCGAAACCGTTACAGGACCGTTGGCCGAAGGACAGCGTGGAGTGCCGCCCGTAAGCGCGAAGTTGTCCTGCGTATGCTGCGGGGGGAATCTGTTGATGCCCTGTCCCGTGAGCTGAGTATCGAAATCTACCGCCTGGAGCAGTGGCGGGAGAAAGCGCTTACCGGAATCGATGAGTCGCTGAAAAAGCGCCAGAACGATCCGATGCAAGCTGAACTTGACCAGGCCATGCGCCGAATCGGCGAATTGTCCATGGAGAACGAATTGCTTTGGGAACGGGTTAAAAAACCCGGCCCTTTAGCCAAACGGAGGTCGTCGAAATGAGCCAAACGATCTCCCCGGGCGCTGACAAGCCCTACGGTGTTCAGCGGGTCTGTCGCATCTGGGAGCAGGCTCGCTCCACGTTCTACCATGCTCGGTCGTCAGGTTCCCGGTACGACTCCGAGACGCCGTGGCCCGCGTCCTTCAATCAGTGACGAAGATCTGCTGGAACTGATCCGTCACGATCTGGCAGACCTCGCCCTTTACTGGTGAGGGGCATCGCAAGGTCTGGGCACGGCTGCGGGTTCGAAATGGCGTGCGGGTCGCCCGCAAGCGGGTGCTACGACTGATGCGCGAAAACCAACTTCTTTCTCCGCATCGCAGTCGCCCCAAGGGCCCCAAAGAGCATGACGGCAAGATCATCACCCTGGCTCCGAACCTGATGTGGGGCACCGATGGCACCCGGGTTTTCACTCTGGACGAAGGCTGGGTTTGGATCTTCACCGCCATCGAGCACTGGAACGCCGAATGCGTCGGCTGGCATGTTTGTAAAAAAGGCGACCGTTATGCCGCACTGCAACCGCTGTCCATGGCCTTGAACAGATCTCTACGGGGGCGTACAGGCCGAGGTTGCCCGAGGGCTGGCCCTGCGTATGGATCATGGCACCCAGTACCTCTCGGATCATTTTCTGAACCAGTTAAAGTTCTGGGGGATCACTCCCAGCTTTGCCTTCGTCGCCGAACCCCACGTGGCGATCAATCTCTTCATTGCCCTGGGCATGTGCCCCCTGGCCCTCTGGCGTCTGAGAAGGGAGGACCGCTTTCTGCCTTCGGGACTGAGGGGGCTGTTCGCCATCGGGGCGGCGGGAGGGCTGGCCACGGTCTGCCAGATGACGGCCATCAGTATGGCGCTGGTCCCACTGGTCATCGCGATCAAGCGCAGCAGTGCCGTCATGAGCGTGATCTGGGGACATATCCTCTTCGGAGAGAGCGGCCTGAAGGAGCGTCTTTCCGGAGTCGGGCTGATGACCCTGGGGGTCCTACTCGTCGCCTTCGGCTGAGGCCGGGCCCCCACGCAGGCAGGCCTTGATTCCGGCGAAGGGTTGTGCCATATTGCCCGGCAGCGGAGGTGGGCTCCGGCGAGAAGGACGAAACGGTTATATTGCGAGGAGGTTGCACGTGAAAAAGCTGTTATGGATTCTGGTTCTGCTTCTTGTTCCCGTCGGGGCCAAAGCCCAGACGCCGTCCCTTGATATCGGCTTTAACGACAACAGCGCCCAGGTTCAGTTCGATTACCCCCTCTACGAGGACGATTACGGAACGTCCCTGGCCAATGCCCGCCTCCTTTACAACGGCGGCGAGGAAACCACCCTCGGCTCGGTGGGCTTCGATTTCGTCGGAGAGCCGGGAAACGTGCCCGGGTTGAACCTGGGGGTCGGCGCCCAGCTTTACGGCGGCGGCACCCATCACGGCCAGGGCCTCTTCGTCCTCGGCGTCGGTACCCGGGTGGCGTATGCCCCCCCGTTCATGGGCGGGTTCGGGGTGGACGGAAAAATCTTCTACGGACCGAAGATTTTTTCCTTCGTGGATGCCAAGCGGGTCCTGGAGACGGGGGTGCGCCTCAGTTACGCCATCACCCCGAAAATCCGGCTTCACCTCGGATACCAGAACATCCGGGCAGGGTTCAAGGACTACGGCACCTGGACCATCGACGAGGGGCTGCGTCTCGGTTTCACGGCCCGCTTCTGAGGGGAAGAGGGTTTAAAAAATAGACAAAAACGCCAGGGGCGGGTCATGGACCCGCCCCTGCTGCGTTTCAGCCCCTCAGCCGGTAGCCCCGGCCGATGAGCCAGGCGGCCCAGACGAAGAGCAGGGCGGCCATGAGCCCCGGCGGCGCCGAAGGAGGCGGCGAAGGAGAGGTCTCCCACCCCGAGGAGGGCGTGGCGGAAGCCGTCGATGAGGTAGAAGAGAGGGTTCAGATGGGAGAGATTCGCCCACACGGGCGGCAGAATCGAGATGGGGTAGAAAACCCCCCCGAGGTAGATCAGGGGGAGAATGACGAAGTTGGAGTACATCGACAGGGCGTCGAAGTTGTTGGCGTAGATGGCGGCGATCATGCCGAACTGGGCGAAAAGGAAACTGGCGAGGGCCGGCCATGGCCACCGCGGCCAGGGGGTGGACCCAGGGCAGGTGGGCGAAGAAGGTAGAGATGGCCCAGACCGTCACCCCCACAAGGGCCCCCCGGATCATGGCCGCCAGGGTGTAGGCGAGGATGAACTGGGGCGGCGTGACGGGGGTCACCAGCAGGTCGACGATATTCCCCAGGTAGCGCGACATGAAGAGCGAGGAGCTGGTGTTGGCGAAGGAGTTGTTGATGACTCCCATCAGGATCAGGCCCGGGATGACGAACTGGGCGTAGCTGAATCCCGGCAGGATGCTGATCCGGTCGCCGAGGGTGGCGCCGAAGACGAAGAGGTAGAGGCTGGCGGTAATGATGGGGGTCAGCAGGGTCTGAGAGGCGACCCGCCAGAAGCGCCGCACCTCCTTCTGCAACAACGTGAAGAAGGGAAGCCAGCCGATGTAGGGGCGCTCATCCATCAGGCGTCCTCCCTCTCCGTGCGGTTCAGGCCGGTAAGCTTGAGGAAGACCTCCTCCAGTCCGGCGCGCCTCGTCTCGAGGTCGGCCACCGCGAGGTTGCTGCGGCAAAGCAGTCCCAGGATATCCCCGGCGCCGCGTTCCGTCCTGCAGAGGAATCTCCAGCTTCCGGCCCTCCCCGCCCAGGCGGACCTTGAAATCCGCCAGCTCCGGCGGCAGAGCCGACAGGGGCTCCTTGAGGTGGACGATCAGTTCCCGGTTCCCCAGGCGTCGCAGCAGGGTCTGCGTCGGCTCCAGGGCCACCAGCTCGCCGTGGTTCATGATCGCGAGCCGTTCGCACATCTGTTCGGCTTCCTCCAGGTAGTGGGTGGTGAGCAGTATGGTCGTGCCCTGGTCGTTGATCTCGCGCACGAATTCCCAGAGGGAATGGCGAAGCTCAACGTCGACGCCCGCCGTCGGCTCGTCGAGGATGAGCAGCCTCGGACGGTGAATCAGGGCCTTGGCGATCATGAAGCGGCGCTTGAGACCGCCGGAGAGCTTGATCATGATCTTGTGAAGGTGGGGCCCCAGGCCCAGCCGTTCGATGAGCTTGGCCCGCCAGGTCGGGTCGTCGCGCACGCCGTAGTAGCCGCTGTGGAATTTCAGGGCCTGGTCGATGGTGAAAAAGTTGTCGATGACGATTTCCTGGTGCATGACTCCGATCATGCGCCGGGTGGTGATGTAGTCCTTCTGGTTGTCGTGGCCGAAGACCTCCACCGTGCCACCGCCGACCCGGGTGACCCCCGCCACCATGTTGATAGTGGTGCTCTTGCCGGCGCCGTTCGGCCCGAGCAGGCCGAAGACCTCCCCCTGCTCGATTCGCAAGGAGACGTCTTTCACGGCGGCAAAGCCGTCGTAGTGTTTCCAGAGGTTGCGGATGTCGAGGGCCGGTGTGCTCATGACGTGCACTATACTCCCAAAATTCCGTTTTTTGTCAAGAAGTGAAGAGGCCGGCATTCAACGGGTGTAGAACCCCGTGGACCTTCGGGGTGCCGAAAAAGTCGCCCCCCCTTCCCCCGCCCGGTTATACTGATTGTACACATTAAAGGGACACTCTTCCTGTCAAAGGTAACAAATGGTCAGCCTCGACCGGAGTACCTCCGGTTTCGGGGCCAGGGAAACCACCCGTCTCGCCGATGTCATGCGGGTGCCAAGACCAGCCCCCCGGCCGTGCAACGACGGCGGCAGGGCCGACATCCTCTGGAAGTCCTCTCATGAAACGTAGAGAAGCCCTCAAGAAAAGCGAAAAGCCTGCGCGTTCTGCCCAGGCTTTTCGCTGAAGGGTGTGGGGTTTCAGGGTCAGCCTCCGGCCGCCTCCTCGACCTCCTTCTCCGGCGTCGCGCTTTCTTTTTGCCGAAAAGGTAGGCCACCCAGATACCCACTTCGTAGAGCAGTACGAAGGGGATGGCGACGGCACACTGGGAGAAGACGTCGGGAGGGGTGAGGACGGCCCCGACGATGAAGGCGAAGATCAGTGCGAACTTGCGGTTCTTCGACAGCCATTTGTGGTCGACGATCCCCATGCGGGCGAGAAAGAAGATGACGATGGGAAGCTCGAAGACCAGACCGAAGGCCATCAGGAGTTTGCTGGAGAGCGAGAGATAGGAGCCCATCGAGAGCATGGCAGCGATCTGGCCGGTGCCGGTTCCGTATTTGATGAGGAAGGTGAAGATGGTGGGAAAGACGAAAACGAACCCGAAATAGGTTCCCGAGGCGAAGCACAGGCAGCTGGCGAAAACGAAGGGAATTGCGAACTTTTTTTCCTTGCTGTAGAGCCCGGGGGCGACAAAGGCCCACAGCTGCCAGAAGATCACCGGCAGGGCCACGAGCAGCCCGGCGATGGCGCCGATTTTCAGGTAGGTGAAGAAGGGTTCGACGGCGTTGATGAAGACCAGGGAACTGCCCTTGGGCAGGGCGTTGCGCACCGGCTCGGAGATGAACTGGAAGAGGCGCTCGGAATAGCTGTAACAGACCACGAATCCGACCAGCCAGGCCGCAGCCGCGATGATCAGGCGCTTGCGCAGCTCCTCCAGATGGGAGGTGAAGGGAAGCTGCTCATCCGCCATGCGTCGGCTCCTTCGGTTCGCGCGGCGGCCTCTGGTCGTCTTCGCCGCCGGGGAGGGGATTGGCCCCGTCCGTTCAGGCCGGTTTTCCCCTCTCCTTCAACCGTTTCCGGGGGGGCTTCGGCCGCGCCGGGCGCCCGAATCTTCCCTTCCCGCAGAAGTTGGTCGCGGGTTTCGGCGACGCGGGTTTCCTCATTGAGGGTGTTCTTGAACTCCTCGGTGGCGCGCTTGAACTCGGCCATTCCCCGGCCCAGAGCCCGGGCGATATCGGGGAGTTTCTTCGGGCCGATGACGATGAGGGCCAGGGCCAGAATGAGCAGAAGCTCGGGCATTCCGATTCCAAACATGGAAAATACCTCTGGGAAAGAGGTGGGTAACAGGACGGCAGGTATGCCGAGAATAGACCCAATCCCCTGCCCTGTCAAGGCCCGAATGAGCCGGATAAGGGTTTGACATATCAGGGGTTTTGAAACTACATATAGCATGTCTCGAAACAGACATGGAAGGGAAGTTGATGAATCAGGAAGAGATCAAAGAGGAAATCCGTCGCCTCGCCGCCGAGCGCAACGCTCTTCTGCTGGCCCACAACTACCAGCGCGACGAGATTCAGGAAATCGCCGATATTACCGGGGATTCCCTCGGTCTTTCGATGGAGGCGGCCCGCACCGACCGGGAGGTCATCGTCTTTTGCGGGGTTCATTTCATGGCCGAGAGCGCGGCCATCCTGGCGCCTGAGAAGATCGTCCTTCTTCCCCGGCCCGACGCCGGCTGCCCCATGGCCGACATGGTCACCCCGGAGGGGCTGCGGGAAATGAAGGCCCGCTACCCCGGAGCGCCGGTGGTCACCTACGTCAACTCCAGCGCCGCGGTCAAGGCCGAAAGCGACATCTGCTGCACCAGCGCCAACGCCGTCCGGGTGGTCAACTCCCTCGACGCGCAGGAGGTGATCCTGGTTCCCGACCGCAATCTCGGCACGCTACATCGCCTCCCACACCGACAAGGTCTGTCACCTCTGGGAGGGCTACTGTCCCACCCATGACCGGCTCCTGGTGGCCGATGTCGAGCGGGCCCTGGCCGAGTATCCCGACGCCCTGTTCATGGCCCATCCCGAGTGCCCCCCGGAAATCCTCGAGCGGGCCCACCACATCTGCTCCACCAGCGGGATGTACGAGTTCGCCCGGAAAAGCCCGGCCAGGCGCTTCATCGTCGGCACCGAGGCGGGGATCCTCTACCGGCTGCGCCGGGAGAATCCGGAGAAGGAATTCATCCTTCCCACCTCCCGCCTGATCTGCCCCAACATGAAGCTCACCTCCCTGGAGGACGTGCTGAAGAGCCTGCAGACCATGGGTCCGGAGGTCACCGTGTCCGCCGATGTCCGCGACCGCGCCCGGGTCGCCCTGGACCGGATGCTGGCGGTGCCCCGCGACTGACCGAAGTCGCAACGAAGTCTCGCCGGGGCGTGTTGACCACACGCCCCTCTTTTTTGTCCTATGGAAAACGACCTGCATCCTGAAGACATCGCTCACGCCACCACCCGCTCCTTCATCGAAGGGGTTCGCGCCGGTGCGCTCCGAAGCGAGGTCCTCGGCCTCCTCGGCTCCGGCGGCGCCCGCCTTCTGGCCGGCCCTGCTGGCTGCCGGCGACGAGACGGTCCTGGTGCTGGCCCCCGACCAGAAACAGGCGGAGACCTTCGCCGCCGACCTCGCCTTCTACCACGGCCGGCCCGGAGGAGATTTTCCTCTTCCCCCAGTGGGAGGTGCGTCCCTACGAGGCCCTGAGCCCCCATCCCGAGGTCGAGGCCGCCCGCCTGGCGGCCCTGGCGGCCCTGCAGGAGGGGCGGGCCCGGGCCGTGGTCCTGCCGGTGCGGGCTCTGATGCAGCGGGTGATTCCCCGCGAGGTCCTGGCCGCGCTCTGCGACCGCCTGGACGTCGAGGAGGAGTACCCCCGCCGGCAGCTGCTGGAGCGCCTGCTGGCCCTGGGCTACCACGGCGTTCCTCTGGTGGAGGACCGGGGCACCTTTTCGGCCCGCGGGGACATCCTCGATATCTTTCCCCCCACCCGCACTACCCCGGTGCGCATCGAGTTCTTCGGCGACTACATCGAACGGATGCGCCCCTTCGACGCCTCCAGCCAGCGCTCCGGGGAGGAGGAGCTGGAGGAGCTGATTCTGCTGCCCGCCCGGGAGATGATTCTGGCAGGAGAGCATCTGGAGACCTTCACCCGGGCGCTGAAGGAGCGCTGCGACGCCCTCGACATCCCCCGCCCCCAGCGCGAGGCGATCCTGGAGGAGTTCCGCGAGGGGCTGCCCTCCCCCGGCCGAACCTTCCTCCTGCCTTTGAACTACCCGGGCCTCGACACCTTTTTCGACTACGCCGGCTCCGGCATCTGGGCGGTGCTCGACCCCCCCGCGGTGGAGCAGGAAGCCGACGCTTTCGCCGCCGAGGTTCGCGAGGGGGAGGAGCGGGCCGCGCGCCGGGGGGAGCCCTTCGTCCCGGCGGAGCAGCTCTACCTCCCCTCGGCTCGGCTCGAGGAGGAGCTCGCCCGCCGGAGGCGGGTCGATTTCTCCTCCCTGCAGGTCTTCCACCTGGAGGAGGAGCGGCAGCTCTTCCGCTTCAACGCCGAGGGCAACGGCGACATCCGCGCGGCCATGACCCGGGAGGGAGGGGGGATGGCCGTGCTGGCCGCCCGCCTGCGGGACTGGCGCCAGGCCGGATGGAAGGCTCTGCTCGTCTGCCACCAGAGGGGCCAGGCCGAGCGTCTTCTCGACCTGCTGGAGCCCTACGGCGTTCAGCCGGCCTTCGACCCCGGCGGCTCTCACCGCCCCCGGCCCGGAGAGCCGCGCCTGGTGCTGGGGGAGCTTTCGGCGGGCTTCCGGCTGCCCGACGAGAAGGTCGCGGTCCTCACCGAGGAGGAGATCTTCGGCCAGCGGGTGCGCAGCCGGGGGGCCGCCGAGGCCCGGGCGCGGGCCCTTCTCTCCTCCCTGGCGGAGCTCAAGGAAGGGGACTTCGTAGTCCATGCCGACCACGGCATCGGCCTCTACCGCGGCCTGCTGCACCTGCGGATGGGGGAGACCGAAGGGGACTTCCTGCACCTGGAATACGCCGGGGAGGACCGGCTCTACGTGCCCGTCGACCGCATCGAGAAGGTGCAGAAATACGTCGGCGGCGAAGGGCACGTGCCGCGCCTGGACAAGATGGGGGGCGGCGCCTGGGAAAAGGCCAAGATGCGGGCGCGGGCGGCGGTGGAGGAGCTGGCCCGGGAGCTGCTCAAGATCTACGCCCGCCGGGAGATGAACGCCGCCCTCCCCTACTCCCCCCCCGACCGGCTCTTCCGGGAATTCGAGGCCCTCTTCCCCTACGAGGAGACCCCCGACCAGCTCGCGGCCATCGGCGAGGTGATCTCCGACATGCAGGCGGAGCGGCCCATGGACCGACTGATCTGCGGCGATGTGGGCTACGGCAAGACCGAGGTCGCCATCCGGGCGGCCTTCAAGGCCGCCATGGACGGCCGCCAGGTGGCGGTCCTGGTCCCCACCACCATCCTGGCCCGCCAGCACTGGGAGACCTTCCGGGAGCGCTTCGCCAACTATCCCGTCGAGGTGGAGATGGTTTCGCGCTTTCGCACCGCCGCCGAGCAGAAGCAGATTCTCCAGCGCACGGCGGAGGGAAAGGTCGACATCCTCATCGGCACCCACCGCCTGCTGCAGCGCGACGTGCGCTTTAGGGACCTCGGCCTGGTCATCGTCGACGAGGAGCAGCGCTTCGGCGTCAGCCACAAGGAGCGCCTGCGCAAACTGCGGGCCGAGGTCGACATGATCACCCTGACGGCCACCCCCATCCCCCGCACCCTGCACATGGGCCTGATGGGGCTGCGCGACCTTTCGGTCATCGACACCCCGCCGGTGGACCGGCAGGCGATCCGCACCTACGTCACCCGCTTCGACGACGAGCTGATTCGCGAGGCGATCCTGCGGGAGCTGCGCCGGGGCGGGCAGGTCTTCTTCGTCCACAACCGCGTGCAGTCCATCGAGGGGATGGCCGACTCGCTGCGCACCCTGGTGCCGGAGGCGAAAATCGCCGTCGGCCACGGGCAGATGGGGGAAAAGGCCCTCGAGGAGGTCATGCTGGGGTTCGTCGAGGGCCGCAGCAACGTCCTCGTCTGCAGCACCATCATCGAGAACGGCCTCGACATCCCCCGGGCCAACACCATCATCATCAACCGGGCCGACTGCTTCGGACTCTCCCAGCTCTACCAGTTGCGCGGACGGGTCGGCCGCTCCCGCCAGCGGGCCTACGCCTATCTGCTGATCCCCGGCGAGGGGACCCTCACCCGGGACGCCAGGGAGAGGCTGCGGGTGCTGCAGGAGCTTACCGAGCTGGGGGCGGGCTTCCGCGTGGCCAGCCACGACCTGGAGCTTCGGGGGGCCGGGGACCTTCTGGGAGGGCGGCAGTCGGGCCAGATCGCCGCCATCGGCTTCGAGATGTACGCAGACCTGCTCGAGGAGACAATCCAGGAGCTCAAGGGGCAGGCCCGGGAGGAGAAGGTCGACCCGGAGGTCCGCCTCGGGCTCTCCGCATTCCTTCCCGAAAAATACGTTCCCGACCCCAACCAGCGCCTCGTCTTCTACAAGAAGCTGGCGGCGGCCGAGGATCCAGAAAGCGTCTACGCCGCCGCCGACGAACTGCGCGACCGCTACGGGGAAATTCCCGGGCCGGCCGAGCTGCTGCTGGAGGTGATGAAGCTGCGCGTGGCGATGAAGCGGCTCAAGGTCGAATCGGCCGAATACGACGGCCGGCAGCTCGTTTTCGGCTTCGCTGCCGCTACCCCCGTTCCGCCGGAAAAGATTCTCGCCCTCATCGCGGTCCCGGGAGGAAAATACCGCTTCTCTCCCGACTACAGGCTTTCGGTGCGTCTCGGGCGGCTTCCCGGGGAGGAGGTCCTCAGGGAGGCCAAAAAGGAATTGCAGGCCTTTCTTTAACTGTGCTACGGTGAATTTTCGGGCCCTCTCCGGCCCCCGGCGGCTTTCCGGCCGGATTTTCGGGAAGATACCCAACCCAACCAGGTCGCCATCTCCATGAAGAGCCGCCGCAAGGCCCCCGTTATCCTTCTGCTCCTGGCCCTCAGCCTGTTGCCTGCCTGCCGGCACAGGGGGGAGGCCGCCTCATCGGTCCTGCTGCGGGTGGAGGGCCGATCGGTGACTCTCGCGCAGTTCCGGAAGGAATTCGGCAAAAGCCTGCCCTCCGACCAGAACCTGTCGGCGGAGGAGAAAAAGGACCTGCAGCGCTCCTTCCTGGTCCAGGTCATCGACCGGGAACTGGCTCTGGCCGAAGCCGACCGGCTGGGAGTGACGATCTCCCCCGAGGAGGTCGATGCCGCCCTGCAGGGGTATCGGCGCGACTATCCCGCCGGCGCCTTCGAGGAGATGCTCCGCAGCCGGGGAGTGACCCTCGCCGCCTGGCGCGACGAGCTCAAGGACGAGCTGCTGATGGAGAAAGTAGTCCGGCAGGCCGTCTATGCCAAGGTCACCGTCAGCGGCACGGAGGTCGCCGACTATTTCCGGCAGCACCAGAAGGAGTTCGACCGGCCCGCCCAGGTCCGGGCGCGCCAGATCGTGGTGGCCACCGAGGCCGAGGGCCGGCGGGTTCTGGGCCTGCTGCGCAGGGGAGAGCCCTTCGAGGATGTCGCCCGCCGCTACTCCCTCTCCCCGGACGCCGAACAGGGAGGGGACCTCGGTTTCTTCGCCCGGGGGGAGATGCCAGCCGAGTTCGACGCCGTCGTCTTCACCCTGCCCGTGGGCCGGCTCAGCGACCTGGTGAAAACCGATTACGGCTACCAGATTTTCCGAGTGGAGGAGCGCCGGAAGGCTTCCCGGCTCACCCTGGACGCCGTTTGGGAGAAAATCCGCCGCAAGCTTCTCGGTGAAAAGGAAAAGCAGGCGTACCGCGACTGGCTTCAGAACCTGCGCGGCAGCGCCTCTATCGAAGTGAACTGGAATCTGCTGTGAACGCAAACGCCGGGGCCCCGGCGCCAACCCTCCGAAGGGGATATCGAAAATGAAGTTTATCTACCTCACCCTTATCTTTTTCCTGGTGACAGCCTCCGTTGCGGGGGCGCAGACTCTCGACCGGATCGCCGCCGTCGTCAACGAAGATATCATCACCACCTACCAGCTCCAGCAGGCCATGGCCGCCCATCCAGCCGACAGCGCCGCGGAGGGGAAGCTCCCCGCCGCCGAGCACAAGGCCCGCCAGCGGGAGGTCCTCTCGAAGCTCATCGAGGACGACCTCGTCCAGCAGCGGATCGAGGCGCTGAAGATTCAGGTCAGCGACGAGGAGGTCGAGGGGGCCATCCGCGACGTGGAAAAGCAGAACAAGCTCACCCCCGAGCAGCTGGAGGCGGCGCTTCAGGCCCAGGGGATGAGCATGACCGCATACCGCCAGAACCTGCGCAAGCAGATCCTGCGCTTCAAGCTCCTGGGGCGCGAGGTACAGAGCAAGGTGGAGGTTACCCACCAGGACCTCCTCGATTACTTCCGCAAGCATATCGACGACTACCGCGGAACTGCCTACGTGAGGCTGAGCCGCATTTCCTTTCCCCTTCCAGAGGGGGCATCGGCGGACCAGGTCGCGGCCGAACGCAAGAAGGCCGAAGAAGCCCTGGCCCGGATCCGCGCGGGGGAGGACTTCAAAGCCGTGCTGCAGTCTTTAGCCTCGGATAAGAGTGCAGCGGGCGGCGACATTGGCGAGTTCAGCGAGGGACAGCTCACCCCGGCCTTCGACCGGGCGATCCGGGACCTCAAGGAGGGGGAGACCTCAGGCATCATCCAGACCCCCGGAGGGTTCCACATCCTCAAGGTCACCGAGCGCAGTAGCGGAAAAATCCGCAAGTTCGACACCGTAAAGGACGAGATCCGCAAGACCCTCCAGGAACAGAAGTCCAAGGAGCGCTACAAGGAGTGGGCGGCGGGGCTCAAGAAGAACGCCTACATCGACATCCGGCTGTAAGAATCGGTTGCTGATCGAAGATTAAATAATCACCGATTAAAAACGCCCCTCCGGTCGGCCGGCGGGGCGTTTTACGGTTGATATTTGCAATAATGCCAGCGGCTTACCGGGCGGCCAGGCCATTTGCTCCCCCAGGAAGTCCGCTTGCCCCGGGAATGGGTTTCAGGTTTCCGTTCTTTGAATCCACCCTGAAGGCGCTGATGGGACGGTTTCCGCGAGCCAAGAGCGTAAAGAGAAACGATTGTTGCCGCTGAGGGCCATATCGATGGGCGCACTGCCCTCCCCGGTGTCTCCGGTGCGGCCGTCGGCATCGAGGAGCAAAAGACTGCTGTCGGGGCCGACAAGAAAGCCCGAAATCGAGCCGCTTCCTGCGTTGGTGGTATAGGCAAAGCGCCCGTCGTTTGTAACCACAACCCAGCAGGCAGCCGCCTGATGGGTCGGTACGGCGGGGCTGATTACCTGAAGCGTTCCCTCATCGTCGAGGCGATAGGAGGAGATCGAACCGGAAACTGCTTCGGAGACAAAAATCTGGCTCCTTTTCCCAAAGGCAAATCCGAAGGGGGTGGTTCCCTCCGAAACATACGTCATCGGTCCTTCAGCCACGCCCATCCGGTCCACCGTGAAGGTGTCGAGAAGGTTGGTGTCTGTCTCCGTTACCACAAGTACGCTGCCGTCCGGGGAGAAGCTCACCTGGGCTGGAGCCGTCATGTCGGCACTCAAGGGACGGGTCGAACCCGGCAGCGGGGTCAGTTTGCCGTCGGTTCCCACCGTGAAGCCGGCGATGTTATTGGGGTCGCCGGCATGAACGAACGTAGAGGAGTTTCCGGTCGAGGGCCAGGCTGACGGGGAGGTTTCCCCCCGTATTGATCCGATCGACCAGTTCCAGACCCCCGGGTTTCACCGCGAAGGCCGAGACCTCGTTGCTACCGGCATTGACCGCGAAGAGCCACCGCTGGTCCGGGCTCAGCACCAGACCGCTCTGGTTGCCCAGACCGGAGCCGGTTCCCAGGCCGCCGGTGGGATAGCGGACTGCAGGGAGTAAGGTGTGGCCGTCGGCCCGGCGGTCGAAGACCAGGATGCTGTTCCCTGCCGTCGCGTTGCTCATTGTGTAGACCGCGCCAGCAACATCGCTTCTGTTTCCGGGATCCGCTTGAGCCCAGGTTGCGAGGAAGAAAACAGCCAGGGCCAGCGGTACCAAAAATCCGAAAAATCTCCTTTTCAACATCATCGTTTCACCTCCCAGATATTTGTGTTTCTGCCCGTTGCATCCCGGGGCGAACAGTTGGTTTCCGGGCTTTTTCCCGAGGGCTATCCGTCGGATTGATAGAACCATAGCAGGGGAAATTAAAGGGAAGATAAGGGGAGGTTAAGGTTTAGGTAAAGAAGAAGGGGAGGCACGCCGGGCGGAAGAAGTTGCGGTGCTGCGATTGCTGTTGCCAGGCTTCGGGCCGATACGGTAAACTGAGTTTTTGCATTTCGGGAGGATAAAGGTTGAAAAGGCCGATAGTCATCACCATGGGTGATCCGACCGGGGTGGGCCCGGAGGTCATCCTCAAGGCCCTTCTCGCCGGGCGACTGGAGGGCCGTGAACGGCCCCTCCTGGTGGCGGGAGACGTCGGGGTGCTCGAGCGGGCTGCGGCGGTCTTCGGCGCCGGATGCGCACGTTTGACCGGGAAGCGGGGATGGCGACCCACGAGCTTTCCGTCGGCGGCCGTCCCCTGGCGGTGCGGGCGCTCTCCGAGCTGCCCGCCGCAGGAGCTGCAGTACGGCCGCCCCACAGACGCCTGCGGCCGCGCCATGGCCGAATACGTCGAATGGGCCTGCGCCCGGTGCCTTTCAGGGGAGGCGGCGGCGATGGTCACCGCGCCCATCAACAAGGCGGCTATTCGGGCCGCGGGGTACGACTTTCCCGGCCACACCGAGCTTCTGGCCAAGCGCTGCGGGGTGGAAAAGGTGGTGATGATGCTCGCCGGAGAGCGCCTGCGGGTCTGCCTGGTCACCACCCATCTCTCCCTGCGTCGAGGTGCCGGAGGTCCTCAGCGAGGAGGAGATCCTCGCCACCCTCCGCGTCACCGACGCCGCCCTTCGCCGCTTCTTCGGCCTCAAGATGCCCCGTCTCGCCGTCCTCGCCCTCAACCCCCATGCCGGCGAGGGGGGACACTTCGGCGACGAGGAGGCGCGGATCATCCGCCCCGCCGTCGAGGCGGCCCGGGCCGAGGGCATCGCCGCCGACGGCCCCCACAGCGCCGACACCCTCTTTCACTTCGCCGTGCAGGGGGCCTGCGACGCGGTGGTCTGCATGTACCACGACCAGGGCCTCATCCCGCTGAAGCTCCTCCACTTCGAGGACGCCGTCAACGTCACCCTCGGGCTTCCCATCGTGCGCACCAGCGTCGACCACGGCACCGCCTACGACCTCGCCGGTACGGGAAAGGCGAGCGAGAAGAGCCTGGTCGCTGCGGTTCGCATGGCCGAGGAGATGGCCAGACATCTTTAAAATCAAACCTGTCGCACGCGGATCAAATCTGAAAAGGCAGGATAAAATCCAATCGGAAAAGCAGAAGCCCGGCTTTGGCTTTATGCATTTCAGTCTCCGGTCCCCAATCACCGGTCACGGCCTTTATGCCAGACAAGATCATCATCAAAGGCGCCTGCGAGCACAACCTGAAGAACATCGACGTGGAGATCCCCCGCGACAAGCTGGTGGTCATCACCGGAGTTTCGGGATCGGGCAAGTCGACCCTGGCCTTCGACACCATCTACGCCGAGGGGCAGCGCCGCTACGTGGAGAGCCTCTCGGCCTACGCCCGGCAGTTCCTGGAGCAGATGGAAAAGCCCGACGTGGAGAGCATCGAGGGCCTCTCGCCGGCCATCTCCATCGAGCAGAAGACGACCTCGAAGAACCCCCGCTCCACCGTCGGCACCGTCACCGAGATCTACGACTACCTGCGCCTGCTTTTCGCCCGGGCCGGCCGGATCCACTGCCCCTCCTGCGGCAGGGAGATCGCCAGTCAGACGGTGGAGCAGATGGTCGACCGGATCATGGCCCACCCCGAGAAGAGCCGGCTGCTGCTCCTGGCGCCCATCGTCAAGGACCGCAAGGGAGAGTACCGCAAGGAGCTCAGGCAGCTTCAGGCCGACGGCTTCGTGCGGGTGCGCATCGACGGGGAGATGCACGAGCTCTCCGAGCCGCCCTCTCTGGACAAGAACAAAAAGCACACCATCGAGGTGGTCGTCGACCGCCTGGTGGTCAAGGAGGGGATTGAGGGGCGGCTCGCCGATTCCCTGGAGACGGCCCTGCGGCTCGCCGAGGGGGTCGTGCGGGTGGAGACCGTGGGCGGGGAGAGCCGGATCTTCTCCGAGCGCCACGCCTGCGTCGAGTGCGGCATCTCCTACCCCGAGGTCACCCCCCGCATGTTCTCCTTCAACAACCCCCACGGAGCCTGCCCCGACTGTTCGGGGCTCGGGACGCGCATGTACTTCGATCCCGAGCAGGTGGTGCCCAACCCCTCCCTCTCCCTGCGGGAGGGGGCCGTCGCTCCCCTGGGAGACCCGCACCGGCGTCTACTACCAGCAGCTCCTGGAGGCGCTGGCGGACCACTTCGGGTTCGACGTCAGCACCCCCTTCGGGCAGCTGCCGAAGAAGGTGCAGCAGGTCCTGCTCCACGGCTCGGGGAAGGAGGAGGTCCGCCTCTTCTTCGACCAGGGGGGGCGACGCCATTTCTACAAGAAGCCCTTCGAAGGAATCATCCCCAACCTGGAGCGCCGCTACCGGGAGACCGACTCGGAGAACGTGCGGGAGAACCTGGAACGGTTCATGAACGTGATGCCCTGCCCCACCTGCGAGGGGGCCAGGCTGCGCAGGGAATCGCTCTTCGTGCGGGTGGGGGGAAGGAACATCCGGGAGGTGACCGCCCTCTCCATCACCGAGGCCGAGGCCTTCTTTGCCGGGCTGCAGCTTCCCGAGAAGGAGGCGGAGATTGCCCGGCGGGTGCTGAAGGAAATCCGCGAGCGGCTCTCCTTTCTCGCCCACGTCGGGCTCGATTACCTGACCCTCGACCGCACCTCGGGAACCCTCTCGGGGGGCGAGGGACAGCGCATCCGTCTGGCCACCCAGGTCGGCTCCTCCCTCGTGGGGGTCCTCTACATCCTCGACGAGCCCTCCATCGGGCTGCACCAGCGCGACAACCGCAGGCTCTTAGAGACCCTCAAGCGGCTTCGGGACATCGGCAACACGGTGCTGGTGGTGGAGCACGACGAGGAGACGATCCTGGAGGCCGACTTCATCATCGACATGGGCCCCGGCGCCGGGGTCCACGGCGGGCAGGTGGTGGCCCGGGGGACGCCCCGGCAGCTCCTGGAGAACCCCGCCTCCCTCACCGGGCGCTACCTCTCCGGCGAGCTGACCATCCCCCTTCCCGCCGAAGCGCCGCCGCAGCGAGCGCTTCCTCGAGCTCAAGGGCGCCCGGGAGAACAACCTCAAGGGGATCGACGTCGCCATTCCGCTCGGGGTGATGACCTGTGTCACCGGTGTATCGGGCTCGGGCAAGTCGACCCTGGTCATCGACACCCTCTACAGGACCCTCTCCCAGCGCCTCTACCGCAGCAGGGAGAAGGCCGGGCGGGTGGACGACATCCTGGGGCTGGAGCTCCTCGACAAGGTCATCGATATCGACCAGTCGCCCATCGGCCGCACCCCCCGCTCCAACCCCGCCACCTACACCGGGGTCTTCACCGACATCCGCGACCTCTTCTCCCAGCTCCCCGAGGCGAGGCTGCGGGGCTACAAGGCGGGGCGCTTCTCCTTCAACGTCAAGGGGGGGCGCTGCGAGGCTTGCCAGGGCGACGGCATCCTGCGCATCGAGATGCACTTTCTGCCCGACGTCTTCGTCACCTGCGAGGTCTGCAAGGGGGCCCGCTACAACCGCGAGACTCTGGAGGTACGCTACAAGGGGAAAAACATCGCCGAGGTCCTCGACATGACGGTCAACCAGGCGGCGCGCTTCCTGGAGAACGTCCCGCGGATTCGGAACAAGCTGGAGACCCTGCGGGAGGTGGGCCTGGGCTACATCAAGCTGGGCCAGAGCGCCACCACCCTCTCGGGCGGTGAGGCCCAGCGGGTCAAGCTGGCCAAGGAGCTGAGCCGCCGGGCGACGGGAAGGACGATCTACATCCTCGACGAGCCGACCACGGGGCTGCACTTCGCCGACATCCAGAAGCTCCTCGACGTCCTGCACCGCCTGGTGGAGACCGGCAATACCGTGGTCATCATCGAGCACAACCTCGACGTGATCAAGACCGCCGACCACCTCATCGACCTCGGGCCCGAGGGGGGAAGCCGCGGCGGAGAGGTGGTCGCCTGCGGGACGCCGGAGGAGGTGGCGCGCTCCTCCAGATCCCACACGGGGCGCTACCTTCGGCCCTATCTCAAGCGCTAGACCGAAGCGGACCCTCCCCTTCCCTCCGATTTACTGGTCCCCCGTTTCCAACTCGAAGGGCCAGCCGAGAATCCCCCCTTCCATATACCGCACCCGGGTGAAGCCGGCCCGCCAGAAGGATGCGCTGGGCCTCGTAGCCGCGCAGGCTGAGCTTGCAGAAGGGGACGATCTCCAGGTCCCGGCGGCAGCTCGTCAAGGCGCTCGCGCAGGGCCCCGAGGGGAAGCAGGGTCGCGCCGGGGATGCGCACCTCGGCATGTTCGGCGGGGGAGCGCACGTCGAGAAAGAGGAAATCGTCGCCGTTTCGGCGCATCTCCCGCACCGCCACGGGGCCGAGACTCGGCGCCGAGGCCGTCGAGCTTGTTGCGAAGGGCGTTGGCCGCCTGGTGCAGGGGGTCCATGGCGGAGGAGAAGGGCGGAGCGTAGGTGAGGTCCAGGTTGGCCAGCTGGTCGACGGTGGCGCCGAAGGACAGGGCGGTGGCCAGGCAGTCGATACGTTTGTCCACGTCCCCCGGACCGACGATCTGGGCGCCGAGCAGACGGCGGCTCGTGCGCTCGGCGATCGAGCTTGATGACGATCGGCCTGGCTCCGGGATAGACGTGGGCGCGATCGGGCGACGGCGGCCAGGATCGTCTCCGGGTCGAAGCCCGCCAGGCGGGCGTCCTCCTCGGAGAGGCCGGTGCGGGCCACGTTGAGGTCGAAGACCTTGACGATCAGCGAGCCGAGGATGCCGGGGAAGATTCGCGGGTCCCGGCCGGCGAAGTTGTCGGCGACCACCCGGCCCTGCTTGTTGGCGGTGGAGCCTAGGGGGACATAGACCCTGCGGCCCGAGAGCAGGTCGGTCGCCTCGGCGCAGTCGCCGGCGGCGAAGATGGCCGGGTCGGAGGTGCGCATCCGCGGAGTCGACGGCGATGGCGCCCGGTCGGGCCGATCTCCAGGCCCGCCTCCCGGGCGAGGCCCACTTCGGGGCGCACCCCGATGGCCATCAGCACCAGGTCGGCGGCGTAGCTCCCCTTGGCGGTGACCACCCGGGTCACCCGGCCCCCCTCCCCCTCGAGGCGGCTGCAGGGGCTCGCCGAGGCGCAGGTCGACCCCGTGGTTGCGCAGCTCCCGGTGCACCAGGGCGGCCATGCCGAAATCGAGGGCCGAGGCGAGAACCTGGTCCTTCATCTCCAGCAGGGTCACCTCCAGGCCCCGCCGTGATGAGGGCCTCGGCCATCTCCAGGCCGATCAGGCCGCCGCCGACGATCACCGCGCTCTGCGCCCCGCGGGCGGCCGCGGCAATCGCCGCCGCATCCTCCAGGCTCTTCAGGGGCTGGACCCCCGCGAGTTCGATCCCCGGCAGCGGGCGGCAGGATGGGCCGGTTGCCGGTGGCCAGGACCAGCGCGTCGTAGGGAAGCTCCTCCTCCCGCCGGTTGGTCCGGTCCCGAACCCGCAGGACGCTGGCCGCGCGGTCGATGGTCAGAGCCTCGACCCCGGTGCGCACCTCCACCCCTTTGACCTTGCGGAAGAAGGCCTCATCGCGCAGGACGCCCGTTGTTGGTGCTTGCGCACCTCGTCGAGGTCGGGGAAGAGTCCCTCGATGTAAGTAGGGCAGGGCGCAGGCCCCGTAGGAGACATTGTCCCCCGCTCGATGACGGTGATGCGGGCCTGCGGGTCGAGGCGGCGGAGGCGGGCGGCGGTCTTCATGCCGGCGGCGACACCGCCGACGATGACGATGCGTGGATGCTTCTGGTCAGCTCAGGTTCTCCTTTCGGACGGCGTTGGCGAAATAAGGGAAACGGCGAATTATAGATGGAATTTTAAATATATGAAGCCAAAGGTAAAATAATGCTCCCGGAGGGGGCGCGAACCCCGCGACCTGATTGGAACGGTTTTTCCCTTGATTTGTACCCTTCCGCGGAGGTAGCATCTGGACCCAAATCATGGCACTGTGCTCGAAACCAAGCCTGCGGCGGCTGAAAAATCTCTCGCCGGGTGAGGCTCTGATCCTCTATTACGCGGCCGTCCATTCTGCTGGGAGCCCTGGCCCTCAGCCTGCCGGTCGCCGCCCATGGCGCAGCCCCTCTCCTTTCTGGACGCCCTCTTCACCGCCACCTCGGCCCAGTGCGTCACCGGCCTGGTGGTGGTCGACACCGGCACCCGGCTGACCCTCTTCGGTCAGCTGGTGGTCCTGGTCCTGATCCAGGTCGGCGGCCTCGGCATCACCACCTTCTCGGTCTACCTCTTTTTCTATCTGCGCCTGGGGGTCGGCACCCGGGGGCGCTGGATCATCCAGGAGACCCTGCTGCACACCCCGGTCGACTCGCTGCAACGACCTGATTCGCGACATCTTCGTCATGACCCTGGTCATCGAGGGCGTCGGGGCGGCGCTCCTCGCCTTCGCCTTCGTCCCCGATCTGGGCTGGGGCAGGGCCTCTACTCGGCGATCTTCCACTCCGTTTCGGCCTTCTGCAACGCCGGCTTCGCCCTCTTCCCCGACAGCCTGGTCGGCTACCGGGACAATCCCTTGGTCAATCTGACGATCATGGTCCTGATCGTCCTCGGCGGGATCGGTTTTCTGGTCATCCGTGAGGTGCTCGACCTGCTGAAACCGGCGCCGCGGCGCCGCCGGCTGTCCCTCCATTCCCAGCTGGTCTTCTGGACCACCGGCATCCTCATCTTCGGCGGGGCGCTGCTCATCGGCCTGCTGGAGATTCCTCGGCCTTCGCCCACATGGGCGCAGTCTGGCGAGGGGATCTGGATCGCCCTGTTCCAGTCGGTCACCGCCCGCACCGCCGGGTTCAACACCATCGACCTCAACCTGTTCGAGGTGCCGACCCTGCTTTCTGATGATGTTCCTGATGTTCGTCGGCGCCTCGCCCGGCTCGGCCGGCGGCGGCATCAAGACCACCAGCCTGGCCCTGTTCGTCGCCATTCTGCACAGCCGGCTCAAGGGCTACCCCACACCAACGTCTTTCGCCGCACCATCCCCGACGAGGTGGTCACCAAAACCCTCACCCTGGTGATGCTGGCGGCCCTGCTTCGTGGGCGGCGCCACCTTGCTGCTGCTGGCGGTGCAGCTACCAGGGGCTCTCCTTCAGCCAGAGCCGCGGGGTCTTTATGGACTACACCTTCGAGGCGATTTCCGCCTTCGCCACCGTCGGTCTCTCCCTGGGGGCGACCGCCAACTGCTCCCCGGCCGGCAAACTGATCATCATCCTGCTGATGTTCGTCGGCCGGGTCGGGCTGTTGACCCTGGCCTTCACCTTCGTCCGCCGCTCGCCAGGAAGCATCCGGTCCGCTATTCGGAAGAGAACCTGATGATCGGCTGAATGCCGGGCCCGAATGACCGCGGAAAGGAGATCGAACCGCCATGAAGCGTTTTTGCGTTATCGGCCTGGGAAATTTCGGCTTTCACGTAGCCCGGGCCCTCTACGAGGGGCATGAGGTGGTCGCCATCGACACCGACCGGGAGAAGGTTCAGCGCATCCAGGACCACGCCTCCTACGCCATTCTCGGCGATGCCGCCAACAAGGAGTTCCTCAAGGGCCAGGGGATCGCCGAGATGGATGCGGTGGTCGTCTCCACCGGCGAGCGCTCCCATCTCTCGACCCTGATCACCCTCTATCTCAAGGAACTCAAGGTGCCGCGGATCCTGGTCAAGGCGCTCGACGAGGACCACGGCCCATCCTGGAGAAGATCGGCGCCACCGACATCATCTTCCCGGAAAAGGATATGGCGGTCAAAACCGCCCGCAGCCTCTCCAGTCCCAACATCCTGGAGTACATCCCGCTGGCCGAGGACTACTCCATCATCGAGACGGCGCCGCCGGCCCATTTCGTCGGCAAAAACCTCATCGAACTCGACTTGCGGCAAGAAGTTCAACGTCAACATCATCGGCATCAAGGATGTCCTCACCGACGAGTTCACCGTGTCGCCCGCCGGCGACCCACGTGATCAAGGACAGCGACCTGCTGATCCTCATCGGCAAATCGACGGACGTGGAGAGAGCCTGCGAAAAGTAGTTTCCGGTTCGGAAATCTTCCTGCAGTCCTAATTAGATTTCAGGGAGGGATCCCAGTTCCTCCATAGCACCCCGCGTTGACATATCGAGGGGGGACCGGTAAAATTTGCCAAGAATTTTTTTCCGGGCGGCCGCAAGGCGCCGGGATGGAAGGAGCGGACAATCGATGGCGGAATTGAAAGGAAGCAAGACGGGGAAAAACCTGCAGGAAGCCTTTGCCGGCGAATCCCAGGCCAATCGAAAGTACCTCGCTTTTGCCAAAAAGGCGGAGCAGGAAGGGTATTCCCAGGTGGCCAAGCTGTTCAGGGCTGCCGCCGACGCGGAAACGGTGCATGCCCATGCCCATCTGCGCGCCATGGGGGGAATCGGCTCCACCGAGGCCAACCTGCGGGAAGCGATCAGCGGGGAGACCCACGAATTCACCCGGATGTACCCGGAGATGATCCGGGAGGCGACGCCGAAGGCTTCGATGCGGCCGCTGCGAAGTTTCACCTATGCCAACGCGGTGGAGAAGGTCCATGCCGCCCTCTACCAGAAGGCCCTGGACAATCTGGGCCAGAACCGAACCGTTGATTATTACGTCTGCCAGGTCTGCGGCAATACCCTCGAAGGCGCTCCCGGCGGCCCCTGCGAAGTCTGCGGCTCCGCCCAAAGCGCCTTCCAGAAAATCGACTGAGCCCTCGGTTGCAGTCCAGCTTCCAGGCCGGGCTCCCAGGGCCCGGCTTTTTCTGCGTCGGCTTGGGTTTGGCAAGCCGACGTGTTACGATACCCTCTCCTCAACAATCAGCGGTAAATCGCCGGAACCAAGATCGGTGAAACTGATGGAAAAATGTCCCGTCTGCAAGGAAATGAAAAAGGGCAAGTACTGGTGCAAGCGACTGCGGCACGGTCTTTCTCTGCCCCAATCCAGGCCTGCGGCGCCGAAATCCGCAAGCGGGACGCCGAGGAATGCCCCCGCTGCGGCCTGCTCTTCGCCGAATACATCGGGAAACCGCAAGATGGTACCGCTCAGTGCCCAAGTGCAAGAAGAAGCAGGGGCTCTCCGAACCCCAGTGCAAGTACTGCAAGTACTGGTTCAACTGCCCCACCTGCGGGCACAAGGTCCCTTCGACCAGCATGCTCACCTGCCCCCGCTGCGCCACCAGCCTGCGCTCCTGAACACCGGTAACTTCCCGCCGCCGCGGCCCGGCCGCTGCGTTCGATAGACAGTTTCCCAGGGGTCCGGGACCCCTGACCAGGCCCGGCAGGCGTCCACCCGGGGAGGATTCCCTTGCTTGACTGGATAATCCGGATCGTCCTCTTCCTGGCGGCCTTTCTCTCCGCCGGCCATGCGCTGCTGCACAAGCGCGACCCCCGGGCCGCCCTGGGCTGGATCGTCACCTGCCTCGCCCTGCCCGGCGTGGGGGCCGTGCTGTACTGGCTCTTCGGGGTCAACCGGATCCGGACCCGGGCCCGGGACTGGCGGGCCAAGGGGCATGGAATGCCCTGGGGGGAGCCTCCCCTTTGCCCCTGGTCGGTGGAGGAGTCGGCCTCCCTTCCCTTTCTTCAGGAAAACTATTCCTCCCTGCTCAGCCTCTCCGACGCCGTGACCCGGCGCAACCTTCTCCAGGGCAACCGCGTCCTCCCGCTCCACAACGGCGAGGAGGCCTACCCCGCCATGCTCGAGGCCATCGCGACGGCCCGCCGGAGCGTCCATCTTTCCACCTACATCTTCGATACGGACCACAGCGGCCGGCAGTTCATCGAGGCCCTCTCGGAGGCCGCGGGGAGGGGGGCGGAGGTGCTGGTGCTGGTCGATGCCCTCGGAGAGCGCTATTCCCTGCCCACCGCCCGGAGGCTGCTTCGGGGGTCCAAGGTACGGGTGGCCCGCTTTCTCCCTCCCTCGCTTTGGAGAAGGGGAATTTACTTCAACCTGCGCAATCACCGAAAGCTTCTGGTGGTGGACGGAGAGGTCGGGTTTACCGGGGGGATGAATCTGGGAGACCGCCACCTGGCGGGACAAAAAGAAAACCCGCGGCGGGTGGCCGACATTCATTTCCGGGTGGCGGGTCCGGTGGTCGGCCATCTCCAGGAGGCCTTTCTGGAGGACTGGCATTTCGCCACCGGCGAGAGCCTGCCGATCTTTGAATACCCCTCGCCCCTTCCCGAGGGCGAGGCCTTCTGTCGAGGGATCAGCGCCGGTCCGAACGAGGACTTCGAAGAGCTCACCTGGATCATCGTCGGAGCGCTGAACAGCGCCCGGCGCCGGGTCCGGATCATGACCCCCTATTTCATCCCCGATAGGACCCTGGTCACCGCCCTCAACGCCGCCTCCCTGCGCGGGGTGGAGGTCGACGTCATCCTGCCCCGGCAGAACAATCTGCCCTACGTGGCCTGGGCCACCCGGGCCTACCAGTGGGAGCTGCTGCAGCACGGAACGCGCATCTGGTACCAGCCGCCGCCCTTCGTTCACAGCAAACTGCTCCTGGTGGACGATCGCTACGCCCTGGTCGGCTCGGCCAACCTCGATCCCGCGCAGCCTTCGGCTCAATTTCGAATTCAACCTGGAGGTCTACGACCGGGAGCTGACGGCGGCCCTGGCGGGCCATTTCGACGGAGTGAGGTTCGCCTCCCACAGGGTCACCCTGGCGGAGGTGGACGGCCGCCCCCTTCCCCAGAAACTCCGGGACGGTTGTGCCAAACTCTTCTCCCCCTACCTCTGAGGCCGGACGGAGCAGGAATGGAGCCGGGGAAGGCCCTGGAATGATAAGGGCGTTGAAAGAGCCGCGCAAAAGGGAACGCCCCGGAGCCATAAGGTCCGGGGCGTTGTCGTTGCGGCGGTTATCGGGGCAAGGCCCGTGGGGCGGCCACCGGTTATTCCCCGGAGCCCTCGGAAGGGTCGTTTTTGTAATCGGTATCTGACTTCCCAACGGGAAGCCGGCAGCTGTCCGAGAGTCAGGTGGAGATCCCCATTTTGGGCAGAAGCCAGCGGTTGAGAATGAACCAGGCGACGAAAATGGCGAGAATACCGAGAAATTCCACGGTGAGCCTCCATAAATGTTTGTTTCAATATATATAAGTACTTCAAGGTGCGCAAGGATTTTCCTTCCGCCCCGCCCTTCTTGACTCCCTTCGGGGCCGCGTTATAGTGCAACTGTTACGTCCAAAACGCCGGAAAAAGGAGACGGGGCCATGAACGAGATGAAACGTCGTGACTTTCTGAGGAATTCCGCGTTGTTGACGGGAGGGCTGGTGATGGGTGTTCCCGCTCTGGCCGCCGGAAGCGGATCCGGGGAGCTGATGACCTACGGCAAGGTCGACAAGGCTCTTTTCGAGGGAATCAACCGGGCCGCCAATCCCGCCAAGTTGACTGGACTGGAGAAACTGCACGTGCCGGTCATCGAGGTTCCCTCCAATGTCAAGGCCGGGGAACCCTTTGCGGTGACGGTGGCCGTGGGCGAGGCTCTCCATCCCATGATCCCGACCCACTACATCCACTGGGTGGACCTCTTCGCCGGCAATGCGCCGCTGGGCCGGGCGGAGTTCTGGCCGGACGTCAACGTCCCCAAGGCCACCTTCACGGTGAAGCTGGACAAGCCCGTCACCCTCATCGCCCGGGAGTACTGCAACCTCCACGGGCTGTGGGAGAATCGCAGGGACGTGAGCCCGGGTTAGCGGGTGAAAAGGAAGTGGGGAGATGGAAAAAGCCGTTTATCCAGCTCTCCATCTTCCTACCTCACCACCTCCCCGGCCTTGGATTACCCCACGGTTAGCCGGTTGTCCACCTCCGCCACGCCCGGCGTGTACCAGCAGTCCTTCTCTGCCGCATCGCGCTCGGTTTGCGAATCGACCCTTCCGCGCAGGGTGACCCGTCCACCGGCGACCTCCAGGCGGAATTTTTTCGGATTCACCAGAACATCCTTTTCCATGATGGTGATGAGGTTGTCCTTGAGTTCTTCGTCGCTGTCCTCCTCCGGAGGGTTGACCAGCAGGAGGTTGCGCACCTCGGTGACGCCGGGGATCCACCAGCAGAGAACCTCGCAGAGGCGAAGCTGGATCAGGGAGTGGACAGTGCCCCGCAGGATGACCCCGCCTTCGGTGTCGGTTTCGATGTCGATATGGTCTTCCTCGATGTTGCGCTCCTGGATGAAAGCGTGGCGGGCGTGCTCGGCGATTTCCAGGTCTCCCATGGGATTGGGGGCTTCCACCCGGATCCGGTCCTCGATATTCTTGACCCCGGGCGACCGACCGGACCAGCCGGGCGGCGAGGCGCTTGGCGGCCACCGAGGAGACGGCTCCGCTCAGGGTCACGTAACCGCCCTCGCACTGGACGGCCAGGGCGCCGGGGTTCGGTTGGATCCGGGTGTCGCGGGTAAATGCGCCCTCGATCTGTTGGATGATGTGCCGGTCTGGGTTCATGGCGTTTCCTCCGGACGGGAAAAAGGGGGGCTCCCTGGGGAAATCCGCAGGGTTCCTGTCCTTCAGTTTAACGCTCCCTACGGGCTTCTCAAGGACGGTCAGAAGAGCAGGACGGGGCAGCGTACATGGTGGAGTACGTGGTTGACGACGGAGCCGAAGAGCACGTCGCGGATTTCCCCCAGCCCCCGGCGCCCGATGATGGTCAATTCAAAGTTCTCCTCGTTGGCGATGCGGCAGATGACCTCACGGGGGGAGCCGAATTCCAGTCGGGTTTCCGTCGACACACCGGCGTCGGTGAAGAGTTTCCGACGGCTTTCGAGCAGATGTTCCCCGGCCTCGCGAGCTTGTTCCCGGATCATCTCGATCTGATAATTTGGAATGGCTCGGTAGGCCAGTTTATCGAGGTCTACAACGTGTAGAAGCGTCAGGAGGGCGGGAAATAGCTCTTTTGAAGCAGTGATGGATTGGATCGTCCGATTCGAGGTTTTCGAATCATCGACGGGAACGAGGGTTTTGACGTCCATGGTTAGTCTCCTTCTGGCAGTCTCAGCAAAATAGGTCCGGATACGAGGCGCTAAGGTGGGGATCGATCCTTCCCCTCCCAGTCTCCCTATCTCCCCTGCCTAATGGCCGTAGACCAGGTGCGGCAGCAGAAGCACCAGTTGTCGGCCAGAAGGTCAGAACCATCAGCAGGGCCACCTGGATCAGCAGGAAGGGGAGGACGGCCTTGCTGACGTAGAGCAAATCGCGATCGACCACCGCCCCGGAGATGTAGAGGCTCACCCCGAGGGGCGGCGTGCAGTAGCCGATCCCCAGATTGATGGTCATCAGCAGACCGAAGTGCATGGTATCGATGCCGAACCGTGAGAGCAGCGGAAGAAAGATGGGGGTTAGAATCAGGGTGGCGGAGATGATGTCCATGAACATTCCGATGATGAGAAGAAGGCCGTTCACGGCCAGCAGAAAGACCCAGGGAGAATGGATGTTGGCAACCACCGCGTTGGCGATCTTGTTGGGTATCTGCTCGAAGGTCAGGTAGGAGCCGAAAACCGAAGCCCCAGCGACGATGACCAGTAGGGTGGCCGAGGTTACCGCCGAGGCGACGATCACCTTTTTGACGTCCCTCAACTTCATGTCCCGGTGGATGCAGATCTCGACGAAGAAGGCGTAGAAACAGGCGACCACCGCAGCTTCGTTGGCGGTGAAAAGGCCCGAGTAGATCCCCCCGAAAATCAGCACCGGCAGCATCAGCGCCCAGATGCTCTCCCTGATGACCACGGCGGACTCCTTCAGAGTGGGGCGTTTGGCGGTCTTCAGCCCCTGGCGCTTGCAGAAAAACCAGGCATAGAGAGACATGAGAACGATCATCAGGATGCCCGGGATGAAACCGGTCAAAAAGAGGGCCTCCAGGGAGTCGTTGCTCACCATAGCGTAGAGGATCATCGAGATCGAAGGGGGGATGATGATCCCCAGAATCGGCGCCGTGGTCATGATGCCGACGCTGAACTGCTCGTCGTAGCCGTTCTCGATAAGGGCCGGGATCATGAAGCCTCCGATGGCCACTACGGTGGCTACGGTGGATCCGGAGATGGCTCCGAAAAGGCCGCAGGCCAGAACACCCGCCATGGCGAGGCCTCCGGGGAGAAAACCGACCAGGACGTTGGCGGTTTTGATCAGTTTCTGAACAATACTCCCCGTCGTCATGATGTTTCCGCACAGAACGAAGAAGAGCACCACGGTGAGGGCGAACTTGTCCATGCTTCGGTAGAGAACCTCTATCACAAGCTGGGGATTGATGCCCACCATCCAGACCAGGCCGAGCAGCCCGGTGAAGAACAAGGCCATGAAGACGGGCACCGTTGCGGCCAGGGAGCCCAGAAGAACAGCGAGAATGACGAGGTAATTCGATTCCATAAGGCAAATCCAGAAAAAAGTAGGGAAGTTCCGTCTTGGGACTCAGGCCTCAGGTTCTGGAGCCGGAGTTCTCCAATCCTCCACCATCACCAAGAGAGTTCGGAAAAACATCATCATTCCCATCAGGGGCAGCACTGCGTAGAAGTACCACTCGGGTATCTGCAGGGTGACGGTGCGCGCGTACTGGTCATGGTAGACCGAGAGGGTCATCTGCCCTCCGAACTTGACCATCAGGACGGCGAAAACCAGCACCGCCAGGTGACTGAGGAGGGTCAAGGGTTTTTTCAGTACGGGAAAGATCTGGGGGAGGGCATCGATGCGGATCAGCGACCGGCTACGGATGGCGGCACACAGCGCCGATATAGGTGGAGAAGTAAACCACCTTCCGAACCACCTCATCGGACCAGTAAATGTTGAGTTGAGTCGTTTTGCGCAGGATAATGTTGGCCATGGCCGTTACCAGGGCAACGGTGACGGTGAGAAACAAGGACCAATCCTCCACGAAGGCGAAGGCCTTGTCGACCCTTCTGAACCACTTTTTCATAACGATTCCAAAAAAGGGCCGGGGAGCGAAGGCCTCTCCCCGGCCGGCAGGTTTGAGGGCGGCAGCCTATTTGCCAAGGGTGCTGCGCACCGTATTTAGATAGTCCATGCCTATTTTCTGGCCCCATTCCTGGTAGACCGGCTGCGCCAGTTTGATAAGCTGCGCCCGGTCGGCGGCCGGGAGGGTAATGAACTGAACGCCGGACGCCTTGGCGGCGGCAATCTGCTCGGCCTGCTGCTCCCGGGTCGCCTCTCGGGTCTTGGCGCTCTCCTCCTCGATGCCCTCGAATAAGAATCTTCTGCAGGTCGGCGGGCAACTTGTCGAACCAGCGCTTGTTCATCAGGTGGACGAAAAGCCCCTGAGCATAGTTGACTTCGGTGAAATACTTGGCGATTGTGAACTTTTTAGTGATATTGCAGACAATGGGGGTGTGGTCGAGGCCGTTGATGACGCCTGTCTGCAGGGCCTGGGGAACGTCGGGCCAGGGCATGACGGTGAACTTCAGCCCCCAGGCCTTGTAGATGTCGGCATTTACCGGCGCCTGGGCGATGCGGAAATTCACCTTTTTGGCGTCATTAAGATTCCGGACCGGGACCGTGGTGGCCCAGCCGTAGGTCCCGTACCCGGTGATATCGACGACCATGAGCCCCTGGGGCAGTGCGGCGTCCCTGAAAGGGTCCCACAGGGCTGGGGTGTTTCTGAACTTGTCGAGCTTGTCGAATGTGTTGACCACGTAGGGAAGGTTGACGATCCCCAGCCTGTCGGCCACGTTGGCCGCCGCAACGGAGGAGCTGAGCATACCCTGGACGGCCCCGAGCTTGAGCATGGTGATGACGTCCTTCTCCCCACCGAGCTGAGCCAATGGCCGGAAGTCGACATAAAGCCTCCCGTGAGAGAGTTGCCATACCCGATCGCGGATGCGGTAGCCCACCCCTACCCCCTCAATGGCGGGATGCGAGACGTTGGAGAGAATGTAGGTGTACTGGGCTCCACTCGGGTCGAAATTCGGCTTCCAGGCCGCCAGAGGGTCCTTCTTGCTCTTGGCCTGGGCCGGGCCGGTCGGTATCAGCGCCGCCGCGATGACCACAGCCAGAATCATCAAAACCGCTTTTTTCATGGTCTGTTTCCTCCCACAAAATGATTAGATTTACTCGGCTCTAGCATTGAAATGCGGGGCCATATTAATACAAACCACGTTCTATTTCAAGGGCTATTTTGCTGTCGTCGGCCCTGCGATGTGGCGAGGGTGGTGGCATATCAATAAAAATTATGTTCTATTTAAGGGCTTTTTTGTTGTAGCCGCCCCTGTGAGGGGACGGCGTAATGGACCATAATCCCGGAGGCTCGACAGTCGAAAAACGTCCCGGTTTCAGGAATGCGCCGACCGGGTCAATCCCCAGGTAGGCCTGGACCCTTTTCAGGTGGTCGACTCCCATCTTCGGATCCCACTGGTCATAGCCGGGCTTTGAGAGTCCCACCAGTATTAGCCCGTCGGCGGAAGAGAGGTCGAAGGATTGGACGCCTTTCGCCTTGGCGGTAGCGACATGCTCCTCCTGCTGCTTTTGGGTGAACTGGCGGGCTTTGTCGCTTTCCTCGCGGATGGTCTCGATCAGGGTCTTCTGCAGATCGAGCGGAAGCCGGTCGAACTAACACTTTTTCATGAGGTGAATGAAGAGCCCCTGGGAGCAGCCGGCCCGGGTGAAATAATTGGCCATGTCGAACTTTTTGGTAATGCTGCAGACGATGGGGGTATGGTCGAGGCCGTTTTATAACCTCTGCCTGCAGGGCCTGGGGAACGTCGGACCAGGGCATGACGGTGAACGGCAGTCCCCTAACCTTGTAGATTGTCAGTGTTGACGGGCGCCTGGGGGATGCGGAAATTGACCCGGTGGGCGTCGGCGCGGGTGCGCACGGGGGGTGTCGTCGCCAAGGCTTAGGTGCCGTAGCCGGTAAAATCGACGACCATGATCCCCTGGGGCAGGGAGTTGTCGCTGAATTCCTCAAATTTTTTGAAAGTGTTGACCACGAAGGGAAGATTGACAATCCCCAGTTTGGGAGAGACGATGGCGGCGGCCACGGAGGAACACAGCATCCCCTTAACGGCTTCCATCTTGAGCATCTGGATGACGTCCTTTTCCCCTCCGAGCTGGACGAGGGGGCGGAAATCGACGTACAGCCGGCCGTGTGAGCGGTCTCGGACCTTGTTCTTGATGGGATTGCCTACGGCGATCCCATCGATAGAGGGGTGGTCGACGTTGGAGAGGAGGTAGATGCACTGGGCTTCGCTCGGGTCGAAGGCGGGCTTCCAGGCAGCAAGGGAATCCTTTCCGGATAGAAATGGGGCGGGCGCGGCCCAAGAGGCCGGGGTGAGCGAGAAAGAAAATTCAAAATAGCTGGATAGGGTAAAGCCCAAATTTAATTTCAATAAATAAATTCGGCTCAGAAGAATCCCCTGATAGGCATCAAATTTATGAGACCTATATGATTGTATTTTTTTTAAGTATACTGAAAGACAGAATCTTCTTGACTGAATTGCCTATATCATATATACATTTTTTTGAATGTTTTCGAGGTGTGAGATGCTAAGATTCTGGATTTTTATCGCGATTTTTCTTGCTTGTCCGTCCCTGTCCCGAGCCGAAACGGTAAGCCTCCGGAAGGCCCTTGAAGCGGCTATCCAGGCTCGCCCCTTCGCCCAGACCGCCCGCCACGAAGCGACGGCCGCCCGGGCCGCAGTGGGAGAGGCCCGCAGCCGCTACCTGCCCCGGCTGAGCCTGTCCGAAAACCTGACCTGGACCGACGAGCCGGCCGGTAGCCTCTTCATCAGCCTCAACCAGCGGAACCTTACCCTGCATCCGACGGCCGAACCCTATAACGACCCCCCTTCCAGGAAGGATTTCGAAACTCGCCTGACCCTGGAGCAGCCCCTTTACGACCCGGACATCTCCTACGGCCTTCGGCGGACGAAAAAGGGGGCCGAGGCTGCCGAGGCCAGTGCCCGCTGGAGCGCCGAGCAAGCCGCCTTCGCCGCCTTTCGGGCCTACCTGAGGGTGCAGCAGGCGGACGTGGCCCTCGACTGGGTGCAGAGCTCGCAGAAGGAAGCCGAAGAGATCCTGCGACTGGCCGACCAGCGCCATGGGGCCGGGGTCGGGCTGAAGGCCGACGTGCTTCGGGCCCGGGTTTTCCTTTCCGAGGCGAAGCAGCGGGTGGTCACGGCGCAAAACGACCTCACCGTCGCCCGGCGAAGCCTGGCCCTGTCCATGGGCCGGGACGGCGGAGAGGTCGATATCGCCCGGCCGATGACTCCCGAGGCCTTTGGAAACGCAGAAGCCGGATAGCCGGCGGAACGGGCGGACCTTCAGGCGCTCTCCCTTTCGGCCGAGGAGGCCGGGCTGGCCTATAGGCAGAGTCGGGCCGCCTACCTCCCCCGCCTCGGGCTGTCGGCCTCCTACGGCCTTCACGACGGGGAGGTTCCTTTCGGAACCGAGGCCGACGCCTGGACGCTTCGGGCCGGCCTGACCTGGGAGATCTTCGACGGCCTTCGCCGTCCCTTCGCCTCCGAGCGCGCCGCGGCCCGCAAGGAGGCGGCCGAATCGAGGCGCCTGGAGGCGAAGCGGCAGGCCCGGTTTGACAGGGGAGAGGCGCAGCTGCGGGCCGAGGAGGCCAAAAAGAACCTGGAGACGGCGACCGAGGCGGTCACCGAGGCTGAGGAGAGCCATCGCCTGGTTCTGCAGCGCTACGATGCCGGTCTGGCCGACCTCTCCGACCTCCTGGGGGCCCAGACGGCCCTCGACCGGGCCCGGTTTGACGCGGTGGATGCCAGAAGCCGCTACCTGCTGGCCCTTGGAAATGTCCGTTTTCAAAGCGGAATATTCGTAAAGACCCTGCTGCCTTCCGAGGAGAAGTCCAAGTGAGAGTCCCCATCATCGGCCTGCTTTTGACCGCCGTGTTTCTGCTGCCCGGCTGCGGCGGCGATATCGAACCGGGAACCACCCCGGGACAGACCCCCCTCATCAAGGGGTTGCCCCTGGTGACCCTTGCCGCAAGCCCCCTGCCGGGGACGGAGGTCTTCGTCGGAACCGTGGAAAGCCGCGACCGGGGCATTCTCTCCGCGCGCGTCTCCGGACGGGTCTCCAGGATCGCGATCCATGAAGGCGACAGGGTGAAAAAAGGCGACCTGCTTCTGCTTCTCGCCGACAACGAGGCGGCCGACCGGCTGCAGGAGGCCCGGGCCGCCCTGGCCGAGGCCCGGGGCCGCCTCGCCTCCGCCCAGGCCCGGCTCGACCTGGCGGAGAAGACATACAAGCGCTATGAGCGCCTCTTTGCCAACGAGGCCGTGACCCCCCAGGAGATGGACCAGGTCGCCGCCCAGCTCGAAGTGGCGCGGCAAGGGCGGGTCTCCGCGGAGGCTGCAGTGCGGCGGGCCGAAGGGGCCCGGAACGCGGCGAAGGTCACCTCCTCCTACACCCGGGTCCTGGCGCCCTACGATGCCCGGGTGGTCGCCAAGGCGGTGGAGGAGGGCTCTACGGTTTTGCCCGGAAGCCCCCTGCTCACCCTCGACCGGCAGGGCCCCTGGCGGGTGCGGGCTGAGGTTCCCGAGTCCTTCTCGGGCAAAATCGCCGAGGGCGATGTGCTCGGCGTGGCAATCCCGGCCCTCGGCAGGACCCTGTCCGGGAAAGTTTCCGAGGTCGTCCCCTCCGCCGACCCCCGCAGCCGCACCTTCCAGGTCAAGGTCAATCTCGGGAGCGAACCGGGCCTCGCCGCGGGGCTTTTCGCCCGCATCTCCGCCTCCTTCGGCAAACGGGAAGCCCTCCTCATCCCCGCCGCCGCCCTGGTCACCCGCGGGCAGCTCACCGGGGTCTACGTGGTGACCGACGGCATCCTCCACTATCGGCTTGTCAAAACGGGGCGCCGGGTAGGGGACAGGGTTGAAATCCTCTCCGGCCTCAGGGCGGGCGAGACAATCGTCGCCGCCGATGCGCTTCGAGCCAGAAACGGCGCCCGGGTGGAGGGCTGACCGATGGCGGGCAAGAAACACTCCCTGCCGACCCGTATCGTCGACAAGTTCCTCGAGGGGAAGCTCTCGGTCATCCTGATCATCCTGTCGATTCTGGCCGGGGCGGCGGCGCTCACTCTCACCCCCCGGGAGGAGGAGCCCCAGATCAAGGTCCCCCTCGCCGACGTCTACGTCCACATGCCCGGGGCGAGCGCCGAGGAGGTTGAGCGGCTCGTTTCCACCCGCCTGGAGAAGATCCTCTGGCAGCTTGACGGGGTGGAATACGTTTACTCCATGTCCCGGCCCGACCTGGCAGTGGTGACGGCCCGTTTCTACGTGGGCCAGAACCGCATCGACTCCCTGGTCAAGCTGCACAACCAGATCGCCACCCACATCGACCTCGTCCCCCCCGGCGTGACCGGCTGGGTGGTCAAGCCGGTCTCGGTGGACGACGTGCCAATCGTCAATTTCACCCTCTATTCCCAGCAGGTCTCGGACCATGAGCTTCGCCGGGTGGCTGAGGAGGTGGTGGACCGCCTTCAGGCCGTGCCCAACACCAACGTCACCACCGTCATCGGCGGCCGACCGCGCCAGATAAGGGTGGAGCTTCTGCCCCAGGCCCTGGCGGCCCGGGGACTGGGACCTCTGGACATCCGGCGGGCTCTGGACGGCGCCAACCTCGAGCTTCCGGCGGGAAGCTTCGACAGGGGTGACGAGAACATCCTGGTGGACAGCGGGGACTTCCTCCATTCGGCGGCCGAGGTGGCCAATCTGGTGGTGGGGGTCTCAGGGGGCAAGCCCGTCTACCTGCGCGACGTGGCCAGGGTGGTCGACGGCCCTGCGGAGGCCGACACCTACACCCGGCTTCGGTTCGGACCTGCGGGAGACACCCGGGCGGCCTCCTCGGGGACCGAATACCAGGCGGTCAACATCGCGGTGGCGAAGAAGAAGGGGACCAACGCCGTGCGGGTGGCCGCAGACGTCATCCGCGCCGTACACGGCATGCAGGGGACGATCATCCCCGACGACATCCAGGTGCGCGTGACGCGCAACTACGGCGAGACCGCCAACCACAAGGTCAACGAGCTCATCGAGGAGCTGCTCATCGCCATGGCCACCGTCCTCGGGCTGATCCTCTTCGCCCTGGGATGGCGCGAGGCGCTCATCGTTTCGGTCTCCATTCCGATCATCTATTCCCTCACCCTGATGGTCAACTACTGGTTCGGCTACACCATCAACCGGGTGACCCTCTTCGCGCTCGTCCTCGCCCTGGGTCTGCTGGTCGACGACCCCATCGTCGACGTGGAGAACATCTACCGTCACTTCAAGATGAAGAAGGAGCCGCCGCGCGAGGCGGTCCTCTCCGCCGTCGACGAGGTGCGTCCGCCGGTGATCCTGGCCACTCTGGCCGTCATCCTCTCCTTTTTGCCCATGCTCTTCATCACCGGCATGATGGGCCCCTACATGCGGCCGATGGCCTTCAACGTGCCGCTGACCATGCTCATGTCGCTGCTGGTCGCCTTCACCGTCACCCCCTGGATGACCTACCACGTCCTCAAGGGGGAGTACGGCAAGCAGGAGAAGGAGTTCGTCCTCGAGGAGAGCCGCACCTACCGCATCTACAGGCGCATCCTCGAGCCCTTCATCGACTCGCGGCGCAGGGCGTGGCTGCTGGTCGGGGCGGTGGTGGCGCTGCTGCTCGGCTCCATGGCTCTTCCGGCCCTCAACCTGGTGCCGATGAAGATGCTCCCCTTCGACAACAAGAACGAGTTCCAGCTGGTGGTCGACATGCCCGAGGGGACGACCCTGGAGACGACGGACGCGGCGGTCCGGGCGCTGGAGGACTACCTGGGGACGGTCAACGAGGTGACGGACTTCGAGTCCTACGTCGGCACGGCAAGCGCCATGGACTTCAACGGCATGGTCCGCCACTACTACATGCGCCACGGGCCGAACGTGGCCGACATCCGTATCAACCTCGCCCCCAAGGCCGAGCGCGCCCAGCAGAGCCACGCCATCACCCTGCGGCTGCGCCACGAGCTGACCCGCATCGCCCGCGCCCACGGGGCCAACCTGAAGATCGTCGAGGTCCCTCCCGGCCCGCCGGTCATCGCCACCCTCGTCGGCGAGGTCTACGCCGACCCTGGGGTCTCCTACCATGACCAGATCGCCTCGGCCACGATCGTGCGGGCCCGGATGAATCGCGAGGACAAGGTGGTGGATGTCGACGACTCGGTGGAATATCCCCAGCAGCGGCTCCACTTCATTCCCGACCGGCAGAAGGCGGCCCTCTCCGGGGTGAGCGACGCGGAGATCGCCCGCACCCTGGCCCTGGCCCTCGGCGGAGAGAACGTCGGCACGGTGCACATCCCCAGCGAGCGCAACCCCCTCGACATCCACCTGCAGCTGCCGCGGGCCGGCCGCTCATCGGCCGGGGAGCTGACGGCCCTGAAGGTGCGAAGCGCCAACGGCGCCCTGGTGCCCCTCTCCGAGCTGGGGCGCTTCGCGCACACCACCCTGGAGCCCACCATCTACCACAAGAACCTGGAGCGGGTCGTCTACGTCTTCGGCGAGATGGCCGGCAAGAGCCCCGTCAACGCCATCCTCAACCTCTCCTCCTGGTTCAAGGAGCACCCCCTGCCCGCGGGGACCCGCGTAGTCTGGAACGGCGAGGGGGAGTGGAAGATCACCCTCGACGTCTTCCGGGACCTCGGCATCGCCTTCGGCGCCGCCCTGGTGCTGATCTTCATCCTGCTGCTCATCGAGACCGGCTCCTACGGCATGCCGCTCATCATCATGGCCGCCATTCCCCTGACCATGATCGGCATCATGCCGGGGTTCTGGATCCTCAACCTCATCATGAACCATCCCGTGGGCGGGTACGCCACCCCGGTCTTCTTCACCGCCACGGCGATGATCGGCATGATCGCTCTGGCCGGGATCGTGGTGCGCAACTCCATCATCCTCATCGACTTCATCCACCACGCCCTGCGCCGGGGTGTCCCCCTCAAGGAGGCGATCATCGAAAGCGGCGCCGTGCGCCTTCGGCCGATCCTGCTCACCGCCGGGGCGGCCCTGCTCGGCAACTGGGTCATCACCCTGGACCCGATCTTCTCGGGGCTGGCCTGGTCGATCATCTTCGGGGTCTTCGCCTCCACCGGCTTCACCCTGGTGGTGATCCCCGTCGTCTACTGGCTCATTTACGGCAGAAAAGCCGAACAACACGCAAGGAGATTCCAGCCATGACCGTCAACCGTTACCTGCGCCTGATCGCCGGGTTCTTCGTCCTGCTCAGCCTGCTGCTGGGCTACGCCGTCTCCCCCTACTGGTATCTTTTTACCGCCTTCGTCGGCCTGAATCTCTTCCAGAGCGCCTTCACCGACTGGTGTCCGATGATGACCCTCCTGCGCAAGCTGGGGGTGAGGGAGGGGTGAAGGGAAAATCCGGGAGCAGGGGACCCGTTGAGCATTTCGAGCAAGTGGACGGGCGAAGTGGGGATTGGGAAGTGAGAAATGAGAAGTGAGAAGGCGCGTCCGTTGTTGTGGACGCGCCTTCTCTCGTTTCGGGGGAATGATTCCGGAGCCGGGACTCAGACGGCCTTTTTCAGGGCCATTTCTTCGAGCGCACGGGCGAGCTGGTCGGGGCAGCTGGTGCCGGCGCGGCAGATGATCCCTTTCAGGCGGCTGACGGCCTCCGCAGCCGGCATGCCCTGCACCAGGGCGGCCACGCCCTGGGTATTGCCGCTGCAGCCGCCGGTGAAGCGCACCTTGCGGATGAGGTCGCCGTCCAGTTCGATGTCGATGGAGCGGGAACAGGTTCCCGAGGTGGTGTACGTCGTTTTCATCTGGGGTACTGCCTTTCCGTGGGTGGAGAGTGTTGGTGGTTCGGGCGCTTCAGGCCGGCACCGCAGTGGCCTCCCCGGCGCTGTCGCCGCTCCGGTTTTCGTAGGAGAGGGTCTGCTCCTTAAGTCTTTCGGCGAGTTGCTCCAATTGAGAAATCTCCCGGATGATGACAGAGGCTCTGTCGGCGTTCTTCTTCAGACGCTGCTCGGAGACGGCGAAATGGGAGAAGACCTTCTGGGAGGTCTCCAACTGGAAGTGGGTCGCCTCGTTGATGGCCAGTACCTGCTCCTCCCGCTCGGCCAGGCCCCTGTCGAACTCGCGGGTGGCCCGCACCTGCTCCTCCATCCCCCGGGAGACCTGGTCGGCGGCCGCCTTCATCTCGGTGACCCCTTCCTGGATGCGGTTGATGGCGAACTGCTGCTCCTGCATGGCCCGGGCGATGGCCTTGACCGAGCCGAGGCTGTGACCGGCCTCCTCCAGCAGGGAGCGGGCCCGGTCGCCCTGGGCCCGGGTCAGCTCGGCAATCTCCTTGGAGGTACCGGCGGACTGGCTGGAACTTTCGGAGATCTTGCGCAGCGCCTCGCCGGTGGACAGCGAGAGCTGTTTGCCCTTGGCGATGCGCATGGCCGTCGTCTCCACCGCCTCGGTCACCTCCCGGGTATCCCCGCCGATCGCCTTGACGATGCGGTGGATGTCCTGGGCACTGGCAGTGGTGCGGTCGGCCAGGTCCCGGATCTCCTCGGCCACCACGGAGAAACCCTTCCCCTCGTCGCCCGCCTTGGCGGCGATGATGGCGGCGTTAAAGGCCAGGAGCTCGGTATCCGAGACGAGTTCCTTGATCACTTCGATGATCTTGGCCACCTCCCCGGTCTGCACCGAAAGCCGCTTCATCGCCTCGTTGGCCTTGAGGCTCTCCTGCTCGATCCGTTCCATCTCGTCGATGGAGGCCTTGACCACCTGCAGGCCGCTCTCGGCGTCCTTCTGGACCGTTTCGGCGGTCTTGGCCCCTGCGAAGGCCCCCTCCCGGATCCTTTCCAGGGACTCGCCGATGGCGTCGAGGTCGTGGGCCGTTCCCTCCACGGAGTGGGCGATGCCGTCGGCCTGGGAGGCGACCTCCCGGATGCTGCCGGCCATCTCGTCCACCGTGGTGGTGGTTTCCAGGAATTTGGCGGTGGAATGCTCCATCGCCGCCGACATCTCTTCGAGGGAGGCCGAAAGCTCCCGGGAGAGGGCGGCTTCGTCCTGGGAGCGGTGGGAGAGGTTCTGCAACTGGGCCATCACGTCCTGCTGCTTCTTCTCCATCGCCTCCACATCCCCCCGGGTCGTATGGGCGGCGGCGAGGCCGTCGTGGGCCCGGTCGCGAGAGGTAGCGGCTCGAATCGGCCAGGGAGCGGTAGTGGGGGACGAGCTGGTCGACGGTCTGGAAAACCTTCTGGATGAAGGTCTCAGCCTGGAAAACCGACTCTTCCACCACCCGCTGAAGGTCCTCGGCCGTCTCGCCGCCCGAGACGACCTCTCCGGCCAGGGGGCGCAGCAGTTCAATCTGCCGGCGCAGCTGCCTTTTCAGCGTGGACTGGACGAAAAAATAGATGAGGGAGCCGACCGCCCAGCCCCATGAGCAGGCAGAGAAGGATGAAGGGAAAGGTTCGGGCGGTGGCGGCCACGACCGGGGAGACGATGAGGGGAAAAAGCGCCCCGGCGAACAGGCCGATCAGGTGGGTGATGAAAAAGATCTTTCTCATGTAAGAGACGGTATTGCCCTGCGACCGGTCCATGGCGCCTCCCGAATGCCCTGAAACTCATAGATTACGGTAAAAAATCAACCTGTTAGCTCATAACACAGAAACCCTCCCATGGCAAGGTAAAAAGGGGGCGAGCGCTTCCTCCGGACCGGGTCTTTGTGATACCATTTGCTCCCATGGAGCATAAAGGAACGCTTCTCTTCGATACCCACGTACACCTCGATGTTTCCCCCCTCAGGCAACGGCTCGGGGAGGAGATTCGGCAGGCCCGGAAGGCGGGTGTCGGCTACTTCCTGGTGCCGGGTGTCGACCGGAAGGGATGGCCGGGCCTGATAGCAGTGGCCCGTTCGGCGCCCGGGGCGCTGGCGGCCCCGGGGCTCCATCCCCAGGCCGCGGCCCGGTGGGATGCGGAGGCGGCCGCGGAGCTTCGGGCCCTTCTGGCCGCTCCCGAGGTGGCGGCGGTGGGGGAGATCGGCCTCGACGGTCTTCTTGGGTCGCCTTCACCGGACATTCAGGAAAGAGCCTTCCGGGAGCAGCTGCGCCTCGCCGTCGATGCGGGCCTGCCTGTGGTTATTCATTGCCGCCGGGCCGCGGGGCGCCTGGCGGCGATTCTGCGGGAGGAGAAGGCGCAGAGGGTCGGGGGGATCCTGCACGCCTTCTCGGGTAGCCTGGAGACGGCCCTTGAAGGGGTTTCTCTCGGCTTTGCCATCGGCTTCGGCGGCACCCTGACCTATCCGGGAGCGAGAAGGGCGCCCGAGGTCCTGGCCGGGATCCCCCCCGAATGGATCGTTCTGGAGACCGACGCTCCGGACCTCGCCCCCCACCCCCACCGCGGCGAGGCCAACCGGCCCTGCTGGCTTCCTCTGGTCGCTCGCCGGGTGGCCGAGATCCGCGGATGGAGCGAGGAGGAGGTCGCCCGCCTCACCACGCCAACGCGAAGCGGGTGCTTAAAATCGGGTGATTAATCGAAGTTTCGGCCTTTCGAGTCACCAATCACTAGTCACCATTCACGGTTTTCACATGAAACAGCATCGCTTCAGCCGCATGGAACTTCTCGTCGGAGAGGACGGTCTGGTATGCCTGGGCGCCTCCTCGGTGGCGGTCTTCGGCGTCGGAGGGGTGGGCAGCTACGCCGCCGAGGCCCTGGCCCGGGCCGGGGTGGGCCGGCTCACCCTTGTCGATTTCGACGACATCTGCCTGACCAACATCAACCGCCAGATCCACGCACTGGAAGGAACTGTCGGCAAACCGAAGGTCCAGGTCATGGCCGAGCGCTGCCGGGCAATCAATCCCCAGGTCCAGGTGGAGCCGGTCAAGGCCTTCTACCAGGCGCAAAACTCCGACGAGCTTCTCGATCGGGGGTATGACTACGTCCTCGACTGCATCGACCACATCACCGCCAAGCTGCACCTGATCCAAAGCTGCAAGGAAAAGGGGATGGCGGTGATCTCCTCCATGGGGGCGGCGAACAAGCTCGACCCGACTAAGGTCGCCGTCGCCGACCTTTTCCACACTCAGAAGTGCCGTCTCGCCCGAATCATCCGCAAGGAACTGCGCCGCCGGGGGATCGTCTCCGGGGTCCGGGTGGTCTATTCCACCGAGGAGTTCCGCCCCCTCGGACAGGCGGCCAACGTCTGCGCCGAGAACTGCATCTGCCCGAACAAGGAGGAGCAGAGCTGGCGGTGCACCGACCGGCGGGTCATCCTCGGAAGCTCCTCCTACATTCCCCCCATCTTCGGGCTGACCATGGCCGGCGAAGTCGTCAGGTCCCTACTGGGAGAAAAATAGCCCCTGCGGATCCTTCACGGTTGCGGGCCCTCCTTCCCCACTACCCTCCGTTTCCGAAAGATTAAATGGGCTTTCCTATTTTGCCGTTGAGATCCCGACGGTGTGGAGCTATATTGGTCCAACCAATTCTTTTTTCCATCTCTCGGAGAAGCGATGACCGCATCGGGCCGCCAGCCGCAAAGCAGAAGGGTTTTCGAGGAAATCGTCCTTCGAATCGAGAAGATGATCGCCGAAGGCGAGGTCCGCAAAGGAGACCGTCTGGCCCCCGAGAGGCAGCTGGCGGAGGCCTTCCGGGTCTCCCGCCACTCGGTGCGCGAGGCGATCCGCGCGCTGGAACAGAAGGGACTACTCAGAAGCCACGTGGGCGACGGCACCTACGTCCTCGCCGGCGCCGAGCGGGATCTGGTGGAACCCCTGGCCCGGGCCATCCTCCTCGGAAGGGACCAGTTGCGGGAAATTTTCGAGTTCCGCCGCCTGCTCGAGCCCCAAATCGCTGCCCTGGCGGCGGGGGCCGCCGCCGCGGAGGACCTGGCGGCCCTTCGCGAGTTCTGGGAGAGGCAGAAGGCCGCCCCGCCGCAGGAGGCGCCCGCCGTGGACGAGGCCTTTCATCTGCGGGTCGCGCGGGCCACCGGCAACGGCGTTCTGCTGCGGGTTTTCGAGCAGCTCCAAGCCCTCCTGGGGGAGAGCCGCTCCGATTCCCTGCAGAGCGAGGCCCGGCGGCAGGCCTCCATCCGCACCCACGGGCGCATTCTCATGGCCCTTGAGCGCGGAGACGGCGAGTCGGCCCGAAAGGAGATGCTCGCCCACCTGGAGGAGATTGAGGAGAGCCTCATCCCTTCCTGAAGGGTGGGTCTTCACGGCGGCGGAAGGCGGATTTCAACTAGAAAGGAATCGATTCGATGGCCCACTTTCCCTGGCAGTATCCTGTTCTGGTGCTGGTAGGAGGCCTGGCCGGCTTTCTTAACGTCTTGGCCGGAGGAGGCTCCCTGCTGACCCTCCCGCTCCTCATCTTCCTGGGCCTTCCGGCCGCTGTCGCCAACGGCACCAACCGGATAGCAATTTTTTTCCAGAACATCTTCGCCATCGGCGGATTCCGTCGCCAGGGAATCTTCCCCGCCCGGCTGGCCCTGCTGTGCACGGTGCCGGCGCTGGCCGGCAGCTATCTCGGTGCCCGGCTGGCGGTGAACATCGACGACGCCCTCTTCAAGCGCCTGTTGGCAGCGATCATGGTGGGCGTGCTCGTACTCACCGTGGTCGATCCTGTGCGGCGCTGGAAAAAGCAGGTGGAAGGATCGACGCCCCTGCGTACGGCGGTGCTGCTCGTCACCTTTTTCGGAGTGGGGGTTTACGGGGGCTTCGTCCAGGCAGGGGTCGGCTTCATCATCATCTCCGGCCTGCTGGTGCATGGCTTCGACCTGGTGCGGATCAATGCCGTCAAGGTGATCGTCATCTTCTCCTTCACCCTCATCGCCCTGGGGGTCTTCATCTCCCACGGGCAGGTCGACTACGGCCTGGGCCTGGCCCTGGCGGCGGGCAATTCGATCGGGGGCCTGGTAGCCAGCCACGTGGCGGTGAAAAAGGGTCACGATTGGATCAAGAAGGTCGTGACCGTGACCGTCCTCATTTTCGCTATCAAGCTGTTTTTCGGCTGACCTTCCCCCCTGCCCCTATCCAGTCCCCGGAAGGGCTCATCTCACTCTCCCTCGACCGAGCAATCCCTTCCTTCCAACCTCTCAGATTTCGTCCGAAGAAAGGTAAAAAGCGCCTATTTCAGCTGGAAGGCCACTTTCAGCAGAACCTGGTACTCGGTCACGGTGCCGTTTTCGTCCACGTGCCCACGAATTTCGGAAACTTCGAACCAGGAAAGCTGGTCGAGGCTCTTGCGGGCCTTGCTCAGAGCCACCTGGATGGCATCCTCGATTCCCTTTCCGGAAACGCCGATTACTTCCACCTTCTTGTAAATCCGGTCTGCGCCGTAGGTCATGTCTGCTGCCTCCTTGGGAAAAATTGAGTCGGGACTTTACAGTTTGGCCCGGAGCGGGGACCCTCCCCGTCATCAAAAGTGTATCAGAGAATTCCTTCTGTGCTCGCAAGTCCCCTCCGAGCGTTGTCAGGGTTGCAAAAGGTTTCAAATATTCTATAAATGTAAAAATTGATTGTGTCGCAACACCTCACCAACTGCTGCGTTGCCGCAATTGCTCTCGCTGCTTCGGCAGACGTAGGTACGTATCGGTGCTCGAGAATTGCGCGCCTTGCATTTGGCGCTTTTTGATTAGCCATTCCGAAATTTTGCTTTCTTGCGAAAGCATCAAAGTTGAGGGATGAAATCAACTACAAGGGGGAAGGTATGTCCATGACGCAACCTGCCGCTGATTCGGACCGGATGGTGCACAGTGCGCTGTCCTTTTTCGAAGGTCTTCTCGGGAATTACCCTCCCAGGGATTTCAACGTGCGCCTCTGGGAGGGAACCCTCTGGGGCGCCTCTCCGGAGGACGCCCGCTATACCCTGGTGATCCGGCATCCGGGCGCTCTGCGCAAAATGTTCCTGCCCGCCAACCAGCTCACTCTGGGCGAAGCCTATCTCAACGACGATTTCGACATCGAGGGGGATATGGAGTCGGCCATCGCCCTGGGCGACCATATCCTCTCCCTCGACCAGGGCTTTTGGGAGAAGGTGCGCCTGGGAAAGACCCTTCTCGGCCTACCGGCCGAAAGCCCTGCCCAGGCGGCCGGCAGGGGGGCGGAGCTGCGGGGGGCCGTCCACTCAAGGAAGCGCGACTCCCTGGCGGTGACCTACCACTACAACGTCTCCAACGATTTCTACCGTCTCTGGCTCGATGAGCGGATGGTCTATTCCTGCGCCTATTTCACCTCTCCCGGAGACAGTCTGGACGCGGCCCAGGAGCAGAAGCTGGACTATATCTGCCGAAAGCTCCGGCTGTGCCCGGGAGAGAAGCTTCTCGACCTCGGCTGCGGCTGGGGGGGGCTCATCCTCCATGCCGCCCGCCATTATGGGGTGGATGCGTTGGGAATCACCCTCAGCCGGCCCCAGGCCGAGCTCGCCAATGAACGCATCCGGGAGGCGGGGCTGGCCGACCGATGCCGGGCCGAGGTTCGCGACTACCGCGAGGTGGGGGGAGGGCGTCTTCGACAAGCTGGTCAGTGTCGGGATGTTCGAGCACGTGGGGGAGTCACGGCTGGAGGAATATTTCATCCGTGCCAGGCGTCTGTTGCGTCCGGGCGGAGTCTTTCTCAATCAGGGCATCGCCAGCAGCCTGAGTCATCCCGACCCCCCCGGCCCCTCCTTCATCGACAGGTACGTCTTCCCCGACGGCGAACTGCTGCCCATTTCCACCACTCTGCGCACCGCCGAGGCCATTGGTCTGGAGGCCCGCGATTCCGAGAGCCAGCGGGAGCACTACGCCATGACCCTGCGCCACTGGGTGCGGCGCCTGGAAGCCTGCCACGAGGAAGCTGTCCGTCTGACCGACGAGGTGACCTACCGGGTCTGGAGGCTCTACATGGCCGGTTCGGCCCACAGCTTCAAGGTCGGCCGGCTCAATCTCTATCAGGCCCTGCTGGTCAAGCCGGACGGTCATGAGAGCGGGATGCCCCTGAGCCGGGCGGACTGGTATGTGTGATCGAAGGGTTTTCTGAGGAGAAAATTTCTTCGGAGGTTTTCAGGAAGTAGTTGCCTGTATCTCTGCACTCTTTCGACTTGCCGGAGTGGAGCGGACGTTTGGAAAAAAAGGCGGCCGACATACCCGATGCGGCCCGATTCCGCTCGCCTAATCCGGAGGGGAAAGGAACGTCCTTTCTTTTCCCTCTCTCTCTTGCTCTCTTGCTCTCTCTTACTCCCCCCTCTTGCGCCCCCGCCAGTCGCGGACACTCCAGGCGATCTCGACTCCACATCCCCCGAAGCAGAGCGAGGTCCCGGTCATTGAGGCCTGCCCGGTGGTGGATGCGCCGAAGGGTGTTCATTACCCCTTCGGGACGGCGGGGGTTGAGAAAGGCGATGCGGGTGAGAACCTCCTCCATCTGGCCGAAGAGAGCTTCCAAATCCCCCTGGGCGGGGGGATGGCCCGGCGGCGGGGGGAGGAGGAGGCGGGGCGAAGTCCCTCCCCCTGCAGAGTTCAAAGAGAAACAGCAGGACGGCCTGGGCGAGGTTGAGGGAGCCGACCTCGGCCGCCGTGGAGACGGTGGCGGCGTGGGAGCAGAGAGCCACCTCGTCGCTGGTCAGGCCCGCGTCCTCCCTGCCGAAGACGAGCCCCAGCCTCCCCTCCGGGGAAAGCCCGGCCGTCAGGGCCGGTACGGCTGCGATGTCGAGGAGTTCCCCGCGCAGCCGCCCCCCACGACGGGTGGTGGCGACGGTGAGCTGCAGGTCGGCGATGGCCGGGGCCAGCTCCGTATAGAGTCGAGCCTTGCCCAGCAGGTGGTTGGCGCCCACGGCGAATTTGCGGGCCTCGGGGTGCAGGTGCGGGCAGGGGTTGACCAGACGCAGGTCGGCGGCACCGAAGTTGGCCATGGCCCGGCAGACCATGCCGATGTTGCCCGGGTTCTGCGGGGCGACCAGGACGACGGCGACGTGGGGAAGGGAAGGTGTGTTCATGGGGGCCAAGATAACCCAAACCAGGAGCCGGAATCCAGCATCCAGAATCCAGGGTTCAAAAACGGCAAGTGGACAGGGATAAATGCGGATAAATCAAAGACAAAAGCTGCTTTTGCCGCAAAACCCTTCGGACATATTGATCTGAGTTCTTTAAATCCGCGAAAATCCGAATAGATCAGATTTGATCCGCGTGCAAATGTTTTTTCCAGGTTCAATAGGAGGCGATGATTCCCCTTCGCCGGAAGCAGCCGAGCACGTGGTCGTTGACCATCCCGACAGCCTGCATGTGCGCATAGCAGACCTTCGGGCCGACGAAGCGGAAGCCCCGTCCGCGAAGGTCCCGGCTCAGGGCCTCGGATTCGGGGGCGATCGCCGGGTAGTCGGCGAGGGTGCGAAGGTCGTGGATGATGGGGCGGCCCTCGACAAAACGCCACAAGTAGGCGTCGAAGCTGCCGAACTCCTCCTGCAGGTCGAGGAATCGGCGGGCGTTGCCTATCGCTGCCTCGATTTTGGCCCGGTTTCGGATGATCCCCGGGGTTTGCAGCAGGACCTCGACCTTTTGCTGGTCGTAGCGGGCGACCTTTTCGGGGTCGAAACCGTCGAACTCCTCCCGGAAGTCTTCCCGTTTGCGCAGGACGGTATACCAGGAAAGGCCGGTCTGGGCTCCCTCAAGGGTGAGAAACTCGAAGAGCAGGCGGTCGTCGTGCACCGGCACCCCCCATTCCTTATCATGGTAAGCCACGTAGAGGGGGCTTTTTCCCTCCACCCAGGGGCAGCGGACGTTTTCGGATGCGACCGTTTCCCCGTCGGGCGAAGCCGGAGCCTCGGGCAGACTCATTCCGCTTCCTCCCGCAGGTACCCCATGGTGGCCGTCCAGAAGGAGAGGTCGTTGCGGGTTCTCTCGTAGAGCCTGGCGTTGAGAATGGCGATGCCGGCGATTTCGGCGAGGGCGGAGAGAAAGGTCACCTCTTCCTGGCTGTAGTCGCGCCTTTCGGCCGAATAGATCCGCAGCACGCCGATGACGCGCTGGCGGGCCAGGATCGGCAGGGAAAGAATGGTAGCGATCCCCTCGGCGAGGGTTTCGGCCGGATATTCCAGGCGCGGGTCGGTGGCGGTGTCGGCGATCAGTACCGGGGCTCCCTCCAGGGTTTCGCGGATGCTCCGGTCGGTATGGGGCGGACCCTTGTGCAGGAAGCGCTCGCTCAGGCCGCGCGAGGCGAGGAGTTCCAACTCCCGGGTGGTTTCGTTGATCAGGCGCAGGGCGCAGGCCTTGACCCCCATGATGGCGGTCACCCGGTCCACGATGAGCTGCATCGCCTCCCGGGAGTCGAGGGTGGAGAGAATGGCCCGGACGGCCTCGTGGAGGGTGCGGAAGAATTCGAGGCTTCTCGCCGGGGAGACGGGCTGGTAGAGGAAGCACAGCCGGGGCGGTTCGGAGGTCTCGGCCTGCGGGGGCATCTCCACCCCCACCTCCCTCAGAAGGGAAGAGAGCCTGACCCCCTCGGTTTCGCAGATGCGGGCGTTGGCGATGGCCAGTCCGCCCAGCTCGGCCAGGGCCGCGACCAGTTCCAGCCCTCCTGCGCTGAACTCCCGGCGTTCGGCGGCGTAGAGACGCAGAACGCCGATGACCCGGTCCCTCGCGACGACGGGAACCGACACCAGGGTGTTCAGACCTTCTTTACGCAACTCCTCCCGGTACTGGATGCGGGGGTCGTCGTAGGCCTCTGGGATGACCACCGTCTTTCCCTCCAGCACTTCCGGAACGCTCCGGTCGGCGGCCAGAGTCCCTTCTCAAGGTAGGCCCGGCTCAGTCCATGGGCGGCCACCAGCTCAAGGCGGCCGGTCTTCTCGTCGACCAGCCGCAGGCTGCCCGCCTTGACCCCCAGAGCGGCCGAAGTCCGCTGGACCAGGGAATCGAGGGTGGGCTGCAGGGAGGGGGAGGAGAGGATAGTCTGGGCCGTTTCGAAAAAAAGGCGGAAATATTCGCTGGTATTCTCCTGGGGCATCGGGTCTGGCTCTCCTTTTCCAGGTTGGAGGATATTTTAAAACATCGTTTTTGTATTATAGTGGGAAAACCCCGAAATGAGAAGAACCTTCCACGCAGGATCGATAGATTACGGGAAAAAAAGAAATATTTCCCGGAGCTCCTGTCCCTCTGGTGGTTGAAGAGGAAATCGGTTGCTATACTTTCCCCATGTTTAATGAATACCTCCGTAACCGTTGCACCCTACTCGGAGAGTGTCCATGAACCAGCCTCGAGCTCGCCGGTCCGATTCTCATCGTCGAAGACGACCGCAACACGGCGGCCCTGGTCTGCGCCTACCTGGAGCGGGAAGGCTTCTCCACGGCGGTCGTCCATGACGGGAGAGAGGCCCTGGAACTGGCGAAGCGGCGTCCTCCGGCCTTCGTCATCCTCGACGTGATGCTGCCCGGGGTCGACGGCTGGGAGGTCTGCCGCGAGCTGCGCCGGTTCTCCGATGTGCCGATCCTGATGCTGACCGCCCGCGAAGAGGAGGTCGACCGGGTGCTGGGGCTCTCCCTCGGGGCGGACGACTACGTGGTCAAGCCCTTCAGCCCAAGGGAACTGGTGGAGCGGGTCAAGGCAATCCTGCGGCGGGCCCGGCCCATGCCCGAAAAGAAAGCGATTCTTACCCACGGTGCCCTGGTGCTCGACACCGAAAAGTACCAGGTGACCCTCGACGGCCGACCGGTCGAGCTGACGGCGGCCGAGTTCAAGCTGCTGCAGGCCCTGATGGGCTCCCCGGGGCGGGTATTCTCCCGACAGGAGCTGCTCGACCGTCTCTACATGCACGGCGAAACCGTGGTCGATCGGGCGGTCGACGTCCACATCGGCCATTTGCGGCAGAAGATCGGGGACGACCCGCGGAAGTCCGCGCTACATCCTCACCGTTCGAGGCTTCGGTTACCGCTTCGCCGAGGAGATCGAGCGAGTGAAACGCCGACTGCTCTGGAAGCTGCTCCTGGTCAACATCCCCGTCATTGCCGTCATCATCGTCATCGTCTGGCTGGCCATCGACCACCTGGCGGCGCGGCTACTTCATGGTCCTGATGGAGAAGTACATGGTGTCGCCCACGGCCACCCACCGGATGTTCCTTGCCGCCGTTCACCGCTACCTGCTCTGGGCCAGCGCCGTCGCGCTGGCCCTGGCATTTCTTCTGAGCTACCTGCTCACCCGGAGGGTGTTGCGGCCCTTGTCGCAGATGGCGGCCGTCACCCGGGAGGTGGCGGCGGGAAACTTCTCCACACGGGTCGAGGTTGCCTCCTTCGACGAGGTCGGAGAGCTCGGCGCAGCCTTCAACCGCATGGCCGACAGCCTGGAGCGCCTGGAGCGGCTGCGAAAGACAATGGTGGCCGACGTGGCACATGAACTTCGGACGCCGTTGACCAACCTGCGCGGCTACCTCGAAGGGCTTGCTGACGGGGTCGTCCCGCCGTCGCGGACAACCCTTGAAATGCTCCAGGCCGAAGTCCTGCGTCTGGTGCACCTGGTCGAGGATCTGGGGCAGCTCGCCCGGGCAGATGCCGCCCGGGCCTATCTGGAGCGGCGGGAATTTTCCCTGCCGGAGAGCATCGGCCAGATGCTGGCGCTCTACCGGCCCGGGTTCGAGGCCAAGGGCATTGCCGTGGAGAGCAGCTTCGCCCCGGGGACCGAGCGGGTGACCGCAGACCGGGATAAGCTGCTGCAGGCGGTGCGCAATCTGGTCGAGAACGCCTGGAAGTACACTCCCGAGGGAGGGCGGGTGGCCGTGTCGGCCGAACGAGTGGCAGAGGGAATCCGGGTGGTTTTCGCCAACAGCGGTTCCGGCATCGCCGCTGCCGACCTCCCCTTTATCTTCGAACGCTTCTATCGCGCCGACCGTTCCCGTTCGCGGGAGGCGCGGCGGGGCGGGTATCGGCCTCGCCATCGTCAAGGAACTGGTGGAGGCCCACGGCGGCAGGGTTGGAGCCGAAAGCGGGGAGGGCGAGACCCGGGTCTGGTTCGTACTGCCGGGATAGGGAGGGGATTGGGACATGAAAAAAGCCCGGCGCCGGCTGGCGGCCGGGCTTTTTCCATGAGGGGAAGTTTCTTTCCTACAGGCTCCGGAATGCCTTGCGGGCGGCCTCGACCGTTTTGTCGAGGTCCTCCCGGCTGTGGGCGGCGCTCATGAAGCCAGCCTCAAACTGGCTCGGAGCGAGATTGACCCCCGCTTCGAGCATGGCCCGGAAGAAGCGGCCGAAGGCGGCGGTCTCGCTTTTGGCGGCGTCGGCGAAGGAGTAGACGGGGCCTTCCTGGAAATAGGTGCAGAACATGCCGCCGACCCGTTGCCAGCAGGTGGGAACGGGCGATTCCTTGGCCGCCTCCAGAAGCCCCTTTTCCAGGTAGGCGCTCTTTTCCTCGATGATATCGTAGAAGCCTTCCTCTTTGAGGAGCTTCAGTGTGGCGATGCCGGCGCTCATGGCGAGCGGGTTGCCCGAGAGGGTTCCGGCCTGGTAGACGCCCCCCTCGGGGGAGAGCAGGCTCATGATCTCCTCTTTGCCGCCGAAGGCCCCCACCGGCAGGCCGCCGCCGATGATCTTGCCCAGGCAGACCAGGTCGCCGCGCACCCCTAGGCGCTGCTGCGCTCCGCCGTAGGCGACGCGGAAGCCGGTCATGACCTCGTCGACAATCAGCACGATCCCCTGGGCCGTGCACAGCTCGCGCAGTCCCTCGAGGAATCCTGCCCGGGGGGCGACACACCCCATGTTGCCTGCGATCGGCTCCAGGATGATGCAGGCAATCTGCCCCCCGTTGGCGGCCACCAGTTCCTTGACCTCCGTCAAATCGTTGTAGGTCGCAGTCAGGGTATGCTTGGCGAAGTCGGCCGGCACTCCGGGGGAGGTCGGTACCCCGAAGGTGGCTGCGCCGCTGCCGGCTTTGACCAGCAGGCTGTCGGCGTGGCCGTGATAGCAGCCGTCGAACTTGAGAATCTTGTCGCGCCCGGTGTAGCCGCGCGCCAGGCGGATGGCACTCATCGTCGCCTCGGTCCCAGAGGAGACCATGCGCACTTTCTCGACGTTGGGGTAGGCGGCGCAGACCATCTCCGCCAGGTCGATCTCCAAGGGGGTGGGGGCGCCGAATGAGGCGCCGTTCTTCGCCGTCTGCTGGATGGCCTCCACCACCTTGGGGTGACAGTGGCCGAGGATCATCGGGCCCCAGGAGCCGACGTAGTCTATGTAGGCGTTGCCGTCGACGTCGAAGATCTTCGAACCCTCGGCGCGGCTGATGAAGATGGGGTCGCATCCCACCGATTTGAAGGCCCGCACGGGGCTGTTGACCCCTCCGGGGATGACTTTTCGGGCTTTGGTGAACAGTTCAGCGGATTTCTGGTGGTTCATGATACCCCCTTGGACGTTGAGAATTGTCTGGGTTGGCGATAGAGTGGTTTTTCTCCCCGGCCGGCCGTGCGTCTCCGTTCGGGGCAACTCGAAGAGGCAATATAATATAAAATACCTGAAGCGACCAGAAAAAACGGGTCGGCTATTCTGCCGTCGCCTCCACCTGGGTGGGTTAAAAGTTCCTCTCCGCCCGCTGGGAACAAGATTCGGGGTAATTAAATGATGCTTTCGCAAAAACTTATGGGATGGCGACGCCATCAATAATGAAAAATTGTCGAAAACCTGGACAGTTGTGGAAATCGTCGCCGCGCGTTCGCAGGGGACGGGATGTGTCCATTTTCGGCCGAAAACCGTCCACGGGCATCCCTGCACCGGGTTGAGCGCCTGTATACTGGATGTTTTATTTGGTCCGGGTGTTGCATGAATAACATCTTTTTAAGAATCCTGTAACGACCTATAGCGTTTAAGTTTTATAGGGTCTATGATGGAAATAAAATTGTTTGACAGTTTTATGGCTTTGTTTTATAAGGTCAATCTGGTCTGACCATTTGAAGTAGGGTAAATTTATGGCTGAACTCATCCTCATCCTTGTAAGCGCGGTATTCGTCAACAACTTCGTTCTCGCCCGTTTTCTGGGAATCTGCCCTTTCCTGGGGGTTTCCAAAAAGGTGGAGACGGCGCTGGGGATGGGGATGGCGGTCATCTTCGTGATGACCGTCGCCTCGGTGGTCACCTGGTTCATCCAGTACTTTGTCCTGATTCCCTTCGGCATCGAATACCTGCAGACAATCGCATTCATCCTGGTCATCGCTTCCCTGGTGCAGCTGGTGGAGATGGTGGTGCAGAAGTCGAGCCCCGTGCTGTATCAGTCGCTGGGTATCTTTCTGCCTTTGATTACAACCAACTGCGCAGTCCTTGGGGTGGCGGTGCTCAACATCCAGAAGGGCTACTCCTTTCTGGAAACGGTTGTGTTCGCCCTGGGCGCCTCGATAGGGTTCACCCTGGCCATGATGCTCTTCGCCGGGCTTCGGGAGCGCCTCGACCTCTGCCCCGTGCCGCGCAGCTTTCGGGGAACGGCCATCGCCCTGGTGACCGCAGGGCTCCTGTCGCTCGCCTTCATGGGCTTTGCCGGGCTGGTCAAGGGATGATGGCGTCGCAAAAAGTTCGCCCTACGGCGTTACGGCGTTTTTTCAGGACCTCGACCCTTCGCCCCTGAAAAACCACCAGGCCTTGTAGGACGAAAATTTTGTTTAGCCATCCCCTGAATTTTTGCGAAGGCGCGCTTGCGCGAAGAGCGCGAAGAAATACCTTTACCAATAACTGGGTTACGGGTTTTAGATTAGTGGTTTTACCAATCACCAGTCACGGATTTTAGATGCTAGCAGCAGTCATCAGTCTGGGTGGCATCGGCCTGCTGGCCGCGGTCGCGCTCGGTTTTGCGTCCAAGAAATTCGCGGTCGAGGTCGACCCGCGGGAGCTGGCCATCGTGGAGGTTCTCTCCGGGGCCAACTGCGGGGCCTGCGGCTACCCGGGGTGCGCGGCCTACGCCAAGGCGGTCGCCGATGGGGAGGCGGCGCCCAATCTGTGCACCCCCGGCGGGCAGAGGACCCTGGAGGCCATCGCCCACATCATGGGGGTGGCGGCGGTTCGGACCGAGCCGCAGGTGGCTGTGGTCCTCTGCCAGGGCGACAACAAAAAGGCCAAGGCAAAGTACCGCTACCTCGGGGTCACCGACTGCAACGCAGCGCAGAGGATCGCCGACGGCCCCAAGGCGTGTCCCGGCGGCTGTCTGGGCCTGGGGACCTGCGCCCGAGTCTGCCCTTTCGGCGCCATCGAGATCACGGCCGAGGGGCTGGCGGTCATCAGCCGCGAGAAGTGCACCGGCTGCAAAAAATGCGTTCCCGCCTGCCCGCGCAGCGTCATCGCCATGACCCCGCTCAAGGCCTCCGTCCACGTGCTGTGCAACAGCCGCGACAAGGGGGCCGAGGTGCGCAGGTACTGCCAGGTCGGCTGCATCGCCTGCCAGATCTGCGTCAAGACGGTCTCCGAGGCGTACGTGGTGGAGGATTTTCTGGCCCGGGTGCTCTACGAGGAGCACGAAAAGGCCGCCCCGGCGGTGGCCAAATGCCCGACCAAGTGCATCCGCGACTTCACCGAAGGCTATCCCGAGGGCAGCACCTTCGGGGCCCCGACCGTGCCGGTGAAGACCGGTGTTGCGTGAAACCCGTGTAATTTCGGCTGTTGCCTTTAACCAGTGTTTTGGGCCGCATCAGATCAGACCGATCTGACCTATCGGGCCGATCCGACCGATCCGTCGCGGCCCGCCAGGTTTCTTTCCGGATATCGAGAGCTCGATGAAACAAAAGACCTTTCCAGGCGGACTGCATCCGCCCGACAATAAAGAGTGGTCGGCCCACAAGGCGATCGAAACCTGCCCCCTGCCCGAGGAGCTTATCATCCCCCTCTCCCAGCACATCGGCGCCCCCGCAGAGGGCTGTGTACAGAAAGGGGACATGGTCAAGAAGGGGCAGGTGATCGGCGCGGCCAAAGGTTTCGTCTCGGTGCCGGTCCACGCTTCCACCTCCGGGGAGGTCGTGGCGGTCGAGCCGCGTCCCCACCCCGCCGGCCGCCCCCTTGCCGGCGGTGGTCATCCGGCCCGACGGCGAGGACGCCTGGGTGGACGGCCTCGAAGGAGCGGACCCGGAGAAGCTCACCCCCGACCAGATTCGCGACCGGATCCTCGCCGCGGGGCTGGTGGGCATGGGCGGGGCCACCTTTCCCACCCACGTCAAGCTCTCCCCTCCCAAGGAGAAGCCCATCGACACCCTGATCCTCAACGGTGTGGAGTGCGAACCCTATCTCACCGCCGACCACCGGCTGATGCTGGAGGAGACGGCCCGGGTCCTCGAGGGCATTGCCGTCATCCGGCGGGCCCTTGGGGTGGAGCGGACCCTGATCGGCATCGAGGCCAATAAGCCCGACGCCATCGCCGCGATGGAAAAGGCCTGTGCCGGGCGGGGCATCGAGGTGGTGTCGCTGGAGGTAAAATACCCGCAAGGGGCCGAAAAGCAGCTGATCCTGGCCCTGACCGGCCGGGAGGTTCCCTCCGGAGGGCTGCCGATGGACGTCGGGGTGGTGGTGCAGAACGTCGGCACCGCGGCCGCCGCGGCCGATGCCGTCCTCCGGGGCCTGCCCCTGATCGAACGCGTCGCTACCGTCACCGGTCCCGCCGTCCGCGAACCGAAGAACCTGCGGGTGCGGGTCGGCACCCCCCTCTGGCATATGGTGGAGTTCTGCGCAGGGCTCAAGGCCGACCCGGCCAAGATCATCATGGGGGGGCCGATGATGGGGGCCGCCCAGCTCGGCCTCGACATCCCCGCCACCCGAGGCACCTCCGGGGTGCTGCTCTTCTGCGAAGGGGACATCCCCCTTTCCCCCGAAGGCCCCTGCATCCGCTGTGGCCGCTGTGTGCGGGTGTGCCCGGCGCACATCATGCCGACGAGCATCGCCGCCTACGCCAGGCTCGATCTGATCGAGGAGGCCGAGGCCTTCGGCGCCATGGACTGCATCGAGTGCGGCTGCTGCACCTATACCTGTCCGGCCGCCATCCCCCTGGTGCAGGCAATCCGCTACGCCAAGGGAGCCATTCTGGCCAAGCGAAGGAAGGTCTGACGTGGAAAAGCAGCTTTTTCTGTCCTCCTCTCCCCATATCCACTCGGGGGAAACCACCGACCGCGTGATGCGTCAGGTGATATACGCCCTGCTGCCCGCCTGCGCCGTTGCCGTCTATTTCTTCGGCTGGCGCGCCCTGCTGGTCCTTGTCCTGTGCACTGCAGGCTGCGTTGCGGTGGAGGCCGCCTGCCAGCGGATGATGGGCAAGGCGGTGACCGTGTCCGACGGCAGCGCCGCCCTCACCGGTATCCTGCTGGCCCTCAACCTGCCGCCGGCCGGTCCCTGGTGGCTGGCGCTTGTCGGGGCGGCGGCGGCCATCGCCATCGGCAAACAGGTGTACGGCGGACTCGGCTACAACCCCTTTAACCCGGCTCTGGTCGCCCGGGTGGTGCTGCTCATCTCCTTCCCGGTGCAGATGACCGCCTGGACCGCTCCGGCGCCGCTCTTCTCCGGAGTCGACGCGGTGACCACCGCCACGCCGCTGGGGCAGATGAAGACCGCGGTGATGCTCACCGGCAAGCTGCCCACGGGACTGCAGGGAGGGCTTGGGACCTTTTTTCTCGGCAACATGGCCGGCTCCCTCGGGGAGGTCTCGGCCCTGGCGCTGCTTCTGGGGGCCGCCTGGCTGCTCTACCGCCGGATCATCACCTGGCACATCCCCGCCGCCTTCCTCGGCACGGTGGTCGTCCTCTCGGGGATTTTCTGGCTCGCCAACCCCAGCCGCTATCCCAGCCCCCTCTTTCACCTTCTGACCGGGGGACTGATGCTGGGGGCTTTTTTCATGGCCACCGACATGGTGACCTCGCCGGTGACCACCCGGGGGATGCTCGTCTTCGGCGCCGGCTGCGGTCTGCTCACCGTTCTCATCCGCCTCTTCGGCGGCTATCCGGAAGGGGTGTCCTTCGCCATTTTGTTGATGAACTCGGCGACCCCCCTCATCGATCGTTTCACCCGACCGAAGAAGTTCGGCTACGTGGCTCAGCAGGGTTAGGGAGGGCCTGCCGATGAAAGATATCATCCGTCTCATCCTGGTCCTGACCGTCATCGCCGCCGGCGCAGGCATCATCCTGTCGGGGGTGGAAGGGCTCACCCGTGAACCGATTGCCAAGCAGCGGCGCCTGGAAATGCTTCGAGCCCTGCGGTCCGTGCTTCCCTCCATGGACAACGAACCGGACAAGGATACCGTCAGCCTCGTCACCGGTGTCAACCGCAAGGGCAAGAAGGAGTCCCGGATTTTTTACCGGGGAAGGCAGGGGACAAAGCTCACCGGGGTCGCCTTCAAGGTGGTGGGGACCGAGGGCTACGCCGGCAACATCGAGATCATGGTGGGCGTGAAGCCCGATGGGACCGTCAACGGCATCGAGATCCTCTCCCAGGCCGAGACCCCGGGCCTCGGCGCCCGGATTACCGAACCGAAGTTCAAGGACCAGTTCCGGGGCAAGAACCTGCAAAACGCCGACTGGAAGGTCAAGAAGGACGGGGGGGACTTCGACCAGATCACCGGGGCCACCATTTCCCCCAGAGCGGTGGTCAAGGCGATCCGGATGGGACTGGAATTCTACAAGGAGCACCAGGGGCAGATCACGGCCCCGAAAAGGAGCGAGGGATGAACCTGGTCCGAGAGTTCACCAAGGGACTGTGGCGGGAGAACCCCACCTTCAAGCTGGTGCTGGGGATGTGTCCCACTCTGGCCGTCACCACCAGCGCCGTGAACGGCCTGGGAATGGGGCTGGCCACCACCTTCGTGCTGGTCTGCTCCAACGTGGCGGTGGCCCTGCTGCGCAAGGCCATCCCCTCCCAGGTGCGCATTCCGGCCTACATCGTCATCATCGCCTCCTTCGTCACCGTCGTCCAGCTGTGCATGGAGGCCTATACCTACGAGCTGTTCAAGGCCCTGGGTATCTTCATTCCGCTGATCGTGGTCAACTGCATCATTCTCGGCCGGGCCGAAGCCTTTGCGGGGAAAAACCCCGTTCTCCCCTCCTTCATCGACGGCGCCGGCATGGGTCTTGGCTTCACCCTCTCCCTCTTTATCCTCGGGTCTGTCCGGGAGGTGCTCGGCTCGGGAAGCTTCCTGGGGCTGCATCTTCTGGGCGCCCAGTATCACCCCTTCCTGCTCTTCATCCTCCCTCCGGGGGCCTTCATCACCCTGGGACTTCTCCTTGCGGGGATGAACCGCATCGAAAAGTCCCGCAGCTAACACCTCCGGGGCTTCGTTCCGACCCCTCCCCGCCCACGGGCAATTCCCCCCGTCCTGGCGACGGGGGGAGGGAAAAAGGCCCTGGCCAGAAAATCAGTCTCTCCCGCCGTCTCGAACCGCCTTTTCCCTTCCAACCGCCCCGTCCCGACATGAACGGCACCCGGCAGACAGAAGGGTTTTCCTCGCAGCCGTCCCAACTGTTTAACCTTGTCCAGCCGAGGCCGGCTCGTTTCTGTCGATGACCGCCCGATGGCGAACTCCGTCCGTTTCATTCTTTGGGGAACTTCCCGGGATATGGAGACCCATGGCCGGGAAACACCCTTTGGGATACGACATCAGGCGCGAGTGTCTGGGTCTTGGTCCCTGCCCGCCGCGTGAAGGCGATGAAGGTCCGAAAAACCTCTGCAGGTCCTCCCTGGCGCATTGCCGAGGATATCGTGAAGAGCGGGTGACATTGGAAAGTCCGAATTCATGAAGTTTTTTACATCCTGTCCGACGGTGTGGTTTACCTCCAGGGATAGACGGTTCGGGTCGCGGAGCCCCGTTTCGACAGAGACATCCGCCGGATAAGAGGCCGGGGACTTGCCTGAAAGACAAGACAAACGAAGGCCTTTGGTCGGCTC
>CAWBQR010000004.1:0-142500 GCA_963791005.1 uncultured delta proteobacterium
TTTGTTCTTTCGAATTTGGCTTTAGCCATGGGAAAGCTCTCCTTTAACCTTTGACCTTGGCAATAATTTCTTCGGAGATGGCCTTGGGCACCTGCTCATAGTGATCGAACACCATGGTATAGGTGGCCCGGCCCTGAGTGGCGCTTCGCAGGTCGGTGGAATAACCGAACATGTTGGCCAGCGGCACATGTGCGTTGACCACCTGGGCGCCTGCACGGCTCTCCATCCCCATGATTTTGCCACGGCGGCTGGAGAGGTCGCCCATAACGTCGCCCATGTATTCCTCGGGGACGACGACCTCCACCGCCATGATCGGCTCCAGGAGAACCGGAGCGGCCTTGGCGGCACCGTCCTTGAAGCCGATGGAGCCGGCGATTTTGAAGGCCATCTCGGAAGAGTCGACATCGTGATAGGAACCATCGTAACAGGTGACCTTGACGTCGACGATAGGGAAGCCGGCGACCACCCCGTTCTGGGAAGCCTCCTCGGCACCCTTGCCGACAGCAGGAATGTATTCCCTGGGGATGACGCCGCCCTTGATCGCGTCGACGAATTCGAATCCGGCACCGGGCTCCTGGGGCTCGATACGCAGCCAGCAGTCACCGTATTGGCCGCGACCGCCCGACTGACGCACAAACTTGCCCTGAACCTCGACCTTTTTGGTGATCGTCTCGCGGTAGGCAACCTGGGGCGCGCCGATATTGGCGGCCACCTTGAACTCCCGCATCATCCGATCGATGATGATTTCGAGGTGCAGCTCCCCCATCCCGGAGAGGATCGTCTGTCCAGTCTCCTCGTCGGTGCGCACCCGAAGCGACGGATCCTCCTGCAGCAACTTCTGCAGGGCAGTGCCCATCTTCTCCTGGTCAGCCTTTGTCTTCGGCTCGACCGCGATGTGGATGACCGGCTCGGGAAACTCCATGGCCTCGAGCAGAACGGGATTTTTTTCGTCGCACAGGGTATCCCCGGTGGTCGTGTACTTGAGACCGACGGCCGCGGCGATATCCCCGGCGTAGACCTGCTTGATCTCCTCGCGCTTGTTGGCGTGCATCTTGAGCAACCGCCCAAAGCGCTCCTTCTTCCCCTTGCCTGTGTTGAGGGCAAAGGAACCGGCTTCGGCAACCCCGGAATAGACCCGGAAGAAGGTCAGCTGGCCGACGAAGGGGTCGGTCATAATTTTAAAGGCAAGTGCGGAAAAGGGGGCGTTGTCGTCGGCGGGACGGGTGAGCTCTTCGCCCCGGTCGGGGTCGACACCCTTGATCGCCGGGACTTCGGTCGGGGCGGGCATGTACTCAATGACGGCGTCGAGAAGGTTCTGGACCCCCTTGTTCTTGAAGGCCGAGCCGCACAGAACGGGATTGATCTGCAGACCGATGGTGGCCTTGCGGATGCCGGCCTTGATCTCGGCGACGGTCAACTCTTCACCGCCGAGGTACTTTTCCATCAGATCTTCATCATGGGAGGAGATTTCCTCAATCATCCTCTCCCGGGCCTCTTCGGCAGCGGGAAGGAGATCGGAGGGAATGTCGACGACCTCGAACGTGGCACCCAGAGACTCGTTGTCCCAGACGATGGCCTTCATCTCCACGAGGTCGACGACCCCCTGAAATCCTTCTTCCTTACCGATGGGAAGTTGGATGGGCAGGGGATTGGCATGAAGACGGTCCCGCATCATCTGCACGCCACGGTCGAAATCGGCGCCGATGCGGTCCATCTTGTTGATAAAAGCGATTCGGGGGACATGATACTTGTCGGCCTGACGCCACACCGTCTCGGACTGGGGCTCAACCCCTCCAACCGAGCAGAAGACAGCAACGGCGCCGTCGAGCACCTTCAGAGAGCGCTCGACCTCGATAGTGAAATCGACGTGGCCGGGAGTATCGATAATATTGACGCGATGGTCTTTCCAGAAACAGGTCGTCGCGGCCGAGGTAATGGTAATGCCGCGCTCCTGCTCCTGCTCCATCCAGTCCATGGTGGCGGCGCCGTCATGGACTTCGCCGATTTTATGCGAAACACCGGTATAGTAGAGAATACGCTCGGTGGTCGTGGTTTTTCCGGCGTCGATATGCGCCATGATGCCGATATTGCGGGTTTTCGCAAGAGATACTAGACGTGCCACAACTCAACTTCCTTCCAGAGGGTCAACTTTGTCGGGTTACCAGCGGTAATGAGCGAAAGCCTTGTTGGCTTCAGCCATCCGGTGGGTATCTTCCTTCTTCTTCACCGAGGCGCCACGGTTGTTGGCGGCGTCGAGAAACTCGCCGGCCAGCCGCTCCTGCATCGTCTTCTCGCCCCGCCCCCGGGCGTAGGTCATGAGCCAGCGAATCGCCAGAGCATTGCGGCGGTCGGAGCGAACCTCGATAGGGACCTGATAGGTCGACCCACCGACTCTTCGGGACTTGACCTCCAGCACCGGCCTTACGTTGTCAATCGCCTTCTTGAAAACATCAACAGGCTCTTCCCCCGTGCGCTCACTGATGAGGTCGAACGCGCCATACACGATCTGCTCGGCGGTGCTCTTTTTTCCATCCAGCATGATGGCGTTCATGAACTTGGCCACCAGGCGATCATTGTATTTGGGATCGGGAAGGATGACCCGCTTGGCAATCTCTCTTCTTCTCGGCATAACGTCCTCTCAGCCCCTTCGGTTATTTAGGCCGCTTGGCCCCATATTTGGAACGGCCCTGCATCCGGCCCTTGACCCCTGCCAGGTCGAGCGTACCGCGAACGATGTGATAGCGGACACCAGGAAGGTCCTTGACGCGGCCGCCACGGATCAGCACCACGGAGTGCTCCTGCAGGTTGTGGCCCACCCCGGGAATATAGGAGGTGACGACGATGCCGTTGGTCAAACGGACACGGGCCACCTTGCGCAGCGCCGAGTTGGGCTTCTTTGGGGTCGTAGTATAGACGCGAGTGCACACACCGCGCTTCTGGGGATTTCCCTTCAACGCGGGCGCGGTAGACTTTCTTTCTTTTTTCTCGCGTCCCTTGCGGATCAACTGATTGATAGTCGGCATCTACTTACTCCCGAAATCGCTTATTCTATAAGTTAAAAGAGCAGCGGGTTTTCCCAGGGGAAAAAACCCGCTAACATTATCAATCCACCCGCCCCTTGTCAAGCGAATTATCCGCCTGGGGCATAATTTTTCGATAGTTGTAAAAACAGGTGTTATTCCAGGGCCTTCTCCTCGCTTTCCACCTCTTCCGGGACCTCCTCCTCGTAGTCTTCCTCGAGGAAGGGCGGCTCTTCGGTCACCTCCTCCGGCTCCTCGATGAGAAGCTTGGCCCCACGGTACCTCGAAACGCCCGTCCCGGCGGGAATGAGCCGTCCCATGATGACGTTCTCCTTCAGCCCGCGCAGTGAATCGGCCTTTCCTTCGATGGCCGCCTGGGTGAGCACCTTGGTCGTCTCCTGGAAGGAAGCCGCGGAGATGAAGGAATCGGTCGAGAGGGACGCCTTGGTGATCCCCAGCATAAGCGGTTCGCCGACCGCGGGCTGACCGTCCTCTGCCATGACCCGCTGATTCTCCTGCTCGAATTCCCAGCGCTCGATCTGGTCGTCGAGAAGAAAACGGGTGTCGCCGACCTCCTTGATCCGCACCCGGCGCAGCATCTGCCGGACGATGGTCTCGATGTGCTTGTCGTTGATCTTGACCCCCTGCAGGCGATAGACCTCCTGCACCTCGTTCACCAGGTACTTGGCGAGTTCCTTCTCGCCCAGGACCCGGAGAATGTCGTGAGGGTTGCTGGAGCCGTCCATCAGGGCCTCGCCGGCCTTGACGTGGTCTCCTTCGTGGACACTGATGTGCTTTCCCTTGGGGATGAGGTATTCCTTGGCCTCGCCCAACTCGGGGTGACGATGACCTTGCGCTTGCCCTTGGAGTCCTTGCCGAAGGAAACGGCCCCGTCGATTTCCGAAATGACCGCGAACTCTTTAGGCTTGCGGGCCTCGAAAAGCTCGGCCACACGGGGCAGACCACCGGTGATATCCTTGGTCTTGGTCGTCTCCCGGGGGATCTTGGCCAGGATGTCGCCGGCGCTGACCATGGAGTCCTCGGCCGCGACAATGTTTGCTCCGACCGGCAGCATGTAGCGTGCGGAGGCGCCGCTGGGAAGCTTGGCGGTCTTGCCGTCGGGGTCCTTGAGGGTAATGCGGGGCCGACGCTCGGCATCCTTGGATTCAACGATGACCTTTCGCGAGAGACCGGTTACCTCGTCGAGCTGCTCCTCCATGGTCGCACCTTCGACGACGTCGCCGAACTTGACCCGTCCCGGAATCTCCGTAAGGATCGGCATGGTGTAGGGGTCCCACTCGGCCAGCATGTCCCCGGCATTGACACGGCCCTCCGGCGCCACCGGCAGCTTGGCCCCGTAAACGACCCCGTAGCGCTCGCGTTCCCGGCCCGTTTCGTCAATGACCGCGATCTCCCCGTTGCGATTCATAACGACGTGGTGCCCCTGGTTGTCAACGACCGTATTCAGGCCGATGTACTTGAGGGTCCCCTCGAAGCGCGACTCCAGCGAGGTCTGCTCGGCTCGCCGGGAGGCGGTACCGCCGATATGGAAGGTCCGCATCGTCAGCTGGGTCCCGGGCTCGCCGATCGACTGGGCGGCAATGACGCCCACGGCCTCCCCGAGGTTGACCAAATGCCCCCGGGCCAGGTCCCGGCCATAGCAGGAGGCGCAGATACCGCGCCGACTCTGGCAGGTGAGCACCGAACGGATCCGAAGCCTTTCGATGCCCGCATCCTCGATTTCCTTCACCAGGTTCTCGTCGATTTCCTGGTTGGCCTCCACAAGAATCTCATCGGTCACCGGGTCGAGAACGTCCTCCAGCGCCGTCCGGCCCAGAATACGGTCGCCCAGAGGCTCGATGACCTCGCCGCCCTCGGTCAGGGAGGAGACGAGGATGCCGTCGAAGGTGCCGCAGTCCTGCTCGGTGATGATGGCGTCCTGGGCCACGTCGACCAGGCGACGGGTCAGGTAGCCGGAGTTGGCGGTCTTGAGCGCCGTATCGGCCAGACCTTTGCGGGCGCCGTGGGTGGAGATGAAGTACTGCAGAACTGTCAGACCTTCGCGGAAATTGGCGGTGATCGGCGTTTCGATAATTTCACCGGAAGGCTTGGCCATCAGGCCGCGCATCCCGGCCAGCTGACGAATCTGCTGGGCGCTGCCGCGGGCCCCGGAGTCAGCCATCATGTGGATGGCGTTGAAGGAGGGAACCTTCACCGACTCCCCTTCCGGGGAGGTCAGGGTGTCGACGGAGAGGTTGCCGAGCATCGTCTGGGCGATATCCTCGGTGCACTTGGCCCAGATATCGATGACCTTGTTGTAGCGCTCGCCATCGGTGATCAGGCCCTCGGTATACTGCTGCTGGATCTCCTTGACCTCTTCGACGGCCTTGTTAATCCGCTCTTCCTTGGACTCGGGGATGACCATGTCGTCCAGACAGATGGAGATCCCGGCCAGGGTGGAGAACCGGTAGCCGGTCTCCTTGAGGCGGTCGGCCAAAATGACCGTCTCCTTGTTGCCCGCAAGCCGGAAGCAGACGTCGATGAGATCTGCGACCTGTTTCTTGGTCATGACCCGGTTGATGTGCTCAAAGGGAATCACTTCGGGAACGATGTCCCGCAGCAGCACCCGGCCGATGGTGGTTTCCACCAGTTGGGGCTTACCGTCCAGTACGGTGGTCATCCGCACCTTGACCTTGGCCTGCAGGTCGGCTTCGCCCGCATCGTAGGCGCTTCGCACCTCGTCCCGGGAGGAGAAGATTTTGCCCTCCCCCCTGGCGAAGGCGCGGTCGCGGGTCATGTAGTAGATCCCCAGAACCATGTCCTGGGAAGGGACGATGATCGGCTTGCCGTTGGCCGGGGAGAGGATGTTGTTGGTCGACATCATCAGGACCCGGGCCTCGATCTGGCTCTCGATGGAGAGCGGCAGATGGACCGCCATCTGGTCACCGTCGAAGTCGGCGTTGAAGGCGGTGCAGACCAGGGGATGGAGCTGAATGGCCTTGCCCTCGATAAGCACCGGCTCGAAGGCCTGGATCCCGAGGCGGTGCAGGGTCGGAGCGCGGTTGAGCATCACCGGGTGCTCCTTGATGACCTCCTCGAGGACATCCCAGACCTCGGGTTTCTCCTTCTCCACCATTTTCTTGGCGCTTTTGATGGTGGTGCAGTAGCCCCGCTCCTCGAGCTTGTTGTAGATGAAGGGCTTGAAAAGCTCCAGGGCCATTTTCTTTGGCAGGCCGCACTGGTGCAGCTTGAGTTCCGGGCCGACGACGATGACGCTGCGCCCCGAGTAGTCGACGCGCTTTCCGAGCAGGTTCTGGCGGAAGCGGCCGCCCTTGCCCTTGAGCATGTCGGAGAGGGACTTCAGAGGGCGCTTGTTGGGGCCGGTGATGGCCCGGCCGCGGCGGCCGTTGTCGAACAGGGCGTCCACCGCCTCCTGAAGCATCCGCTTTTCGTTGCGGATGATGACCTCGGGAGCACGCAGCTCCATCAGACGCTTCAACCGGTTGTTGCGGTTAATCACCCGGCGGTAGAGGTCGTTCAGATCCGAGGTGGCGAAGCGGCCGCCGTCAAGCGGCACCAGGGGCCGCAGCTCGGGCGGCAGAACCGGAATGGTCTCGAGAATCATCCACTCGGGCCGGTTGCCGCTCTCCCGGAAGGCTTCCATCACCTTGAGACGCTTGGAGGTCTTCTTGCGTTTGGCCTCGCTGGCGGCATCCTTCATCTCCGTGCGCAGTTGCACGGCGAGCGCATCGAGGTCGATGGCGGAGAGAAGCTCTCGAATGGCTTCGGCGCCCATGGCGGCGGTAAACTGGCCGGCAAATTCGTCCATCGCCTCCCGATATTTGTCTTCGCTCAGCACCTGCCCCTGCGCCAGAGCGGTATCCCCCTTGTCCAGGACAACATAGGCTTCGAAGTAGAGGATCTTCTCCAGCTCCTTCAGGGTCATGTCGAGCAGCGTCCCGATCCGGGAAGGCAGGGATTTGAGAAACCAGATATGAGCCACGGGGCAGGCCAGGTCGATATGGCCGAGACGCTCCCGACGGACCTTGCTGGGGATGACCTCGACCCCGCATTTTTCGCAGACGATGCCCCGGTGCTTCATGCGCTTGTACTTGCCGCAGTTGCACTCGTAGTCCTTGGTGGGACCGAAGATTTTGGCGCAGAAAAGACCGTCACGCTCCGGCTTGAAGGTGCGGTAATTTATCGTTTCGGGTTTTTTGACCTCGCCGAAAGAGCGCTCCCGGATTTTCTCCGGCGATGCCAGAGAAAGCCGGATCGCGTTGAAATTCAGGGAATCCTTCGGCCGCTCAAAAAGACTGAAGATATCTTCCAAAGCACATCCTCCTTATGGGATGGTGGTTTATTCTTCTTCTTCCTCGAGGAGTTCGACGTCGAGGCACAGGGACTGGAGTTCCTTGATCAGCACGTTGAAAGACTCGGGCAACCCCGCCTCCAGGGTGTGCTTGCCCTTGACGATGGCCTCGTAGATACGGGTGCGGCCGGCCACATCGTCCGATTTTACGGTCAGAAACTCCTGCAGCGCGTGCGCGGCGCCGTACGCCTCCATGGCCCAGACTTCCATCTCCCCGAGCCTCTGTCCCCCGAACTGCGCCTTGCCGCCCAGAGGCTGCTGGGTGACCAGGCTGTAGGGACCGATGCTGCGGGCGTGGATCTTGTCGTCGACCAGGTGGTGCAGTTTGAGCATGTACATGATGCCAACGGTGACCTTCTCCTTGAAGGGCTCGCCGGTCTTGCCATTATACAGGGTCATCTGTCCGGAGGTGGCGAATCCGGCACGGTCCATCTCCTCCTTCATCTGAACCTCCGTGACCCCCTCAAAGACCGGGGAGGCCATGGGGATGCCGCGGGAGAGCCGGCGGGCCAGGGTCAGGGTTTCTTCCTCGGAGAGGCCGTCGATGAACGAGCTCAGCTCCTTGTTTCCGTAGGTCTCCTTAATCTTCGTCCGCAGGGCCTCGGGGCCGAAATTCTTCTCCATCGTCTCCTGGATCTGCAGGCCCAGCCCGCGGGCGGCAAGCCCCAGATGGGTCTCGAGGATCTGGCCGACGTTCATACGGGAGGGAACCCCCAGGGGATTGAGAACGATCTCTACGGGGGTGCCGTCGATCATGTACGGCATGTCTTCTTCAGGCAGAACTCGCGAGAGAACACCCTTGTTGCCGTGGCGGCCGGCCATCTTGTCGCCCACCGAAAGTTTTCGCTTGATGGCGATGTAGACCTTCACCATCTTGATGACGCCGGGAGGCAGGTCGTCGCCGCGCTTGAGCTTTTCGATCTTGTCGGTGAAAACGCCCTTGATGAGTTCTTCCCGTTCGGTAAGTCGGGCGAAAACGTTGGCGACCTTCTCCTCGGCCTCCTCCGCCTTGACCAGGGAGATTTCCCTCCATTGGTGAAAGGGCACCTTGGCCAGCACCTCAGCGGTTATCTTTTTGCCCTTGGGCAGAAGGGTCTCACCGTCGCCATCGACCAGAGATACGGCGGGGGTCTGGCCGACCAGCAGCCCCTGCAGCTTGCCGCGAGCCGAATCGCGGATGATACGGATCTCGTCGTTCTGGTCCTTGAGCAGTTTCTCAATCTCGGTCTTTTCGATATGCTCGGTGCGGCTGTCCTTATCGGCCCCCTTGCGGGAGAAGACCCGGGCTCCGATGACCACCCCCTCGACACCCGGGGGGACCCTCAGGGAGGTGTCCCGAACATCTCCGGCCTTCTCGCCGAAGATGGCCCGAAGCAGTTTCTCCTCCGGCGAGAGCTGGGTTTCGCCCTTGGGGGTGATTTTCCCGACCAGGATGTCCCCGGGCTGGACCTCGGCCCCGATGCGGATGATGCCGCTCTCATCAAGGTCGGCCAGAGCATCCTCTCCGAGGTTGGGGATGTCGTCGGTGATTTCCTCCTTGCCGAGTTTGGTGTCGCGGGCGACGCACTCGAACTCCTCGATGTGAATGGAGGTGTACCGGTCTTCCTTGACCAGTTTTTCGGAAATCAGGATCGAATCCTCGAAATTGTACCCTTCCCAGGGCATGAACGCCACCAGGACGTTCTGCCCCAGGGCGAGTTCGCCCCACTGGGTGGAGGGGCCGTCGGCAATCATTTCCCCCCTCTTGACCCGGTCGCCGACTTTGACGATGGGCTTCTGGTTGAGACAGGTATTCTGGTTGGAGCGGATGAACTTGATCAGAGTGTAGATGTCGACCCCCGTTCCGGTCTCGTCCACTTCCCCCTCGTCGATCTTCACCACGATCCGGGCGGCATCGACGCTTTCGACCACCCCGTTGTGCCGGGCAACGACCGCAGCCCCCGAGTCGTGTGCGACGATGCGCTCCATGCCGGTGCCCACCAGGGGTGCATCGGCGCGCAGCAGGGGAACCGCCTGGCGCTGCATGTTGGAGCCCATCAGCGCGCGGTTGGCGTCGTCGTTCTCAAGGAAGGGGATGAGCGAGGCGGCGACCGAGACGAGCTGTTTGGGCGAGACGTCCATCAGCTCGATGTCCTCGCGGTTCATGAGCATGAACTCCCCGTTTTGGCGGGCGTTGATCAGCTCATTGGCGAAGGTGCCGTCTTCATTGAGAGGCGCGTTGGCCTGGGCGATGGCGTGACCCTCTTCCTCCAGCGCCGAGAAGTAGCGGATGTCGGCGGTGACCTTCCCCTCTTTAACCAGCCTGTAAGGGGTCTCGACGAAGCCGTGCTCGTTAATCCGCGCGTAGGTGGAAAGGGAGGCGATCAGGCCGATGTTCGGACCCTCCGGGGTCTCGATGGGGCAGACCCGGCCGTAGTGGGTCGGGTGCACGTCGCGCACCTCGAAGCCGGCCCGCTCGCGGGTCAGACCCCCGGGTCCCAGGGCCGAGAGGCGGCGCTTGTGGGTGATCTCGGAGAGCGGGTTGGTCTGGTCCATGAACTGGGAGAGCTGGGAGGAGCCGAAAAACTCCTTGACCACCGCCGAAACCGGTTTGGAGTTGATGAGGTCGTGGGGCATGAGGCTGTCCATTTCCTGAAGGCTCATGCGCTCCTTGATCGCCCGCTCCATCCGCACCAGGCCGACCCGGTACTGGTTTTCCAGAAGTTCGCCGACGGCGCGCACCCGGCGGTTGCCGAGATGGTCGATATCGTCAATGGACCCTTTGCCGTTGCGCAGGTCGATGAGATAACGCACCACCTGAAGGATGTCCTCCTTGGTCAGGGTGGTGTTTTCCAGCGGCGTTTCCAGCCCGAGCTTGTAATTGAGCTTCAGCCGACCCACGGCCGAGAGGTCATACCGCTCGGCGTTGAAAAAAAGGCTTTCAAACAGGGCCGTGGCACTCTTGATGGTGGGAGGGTCCCCCGGACGCAGGCGCCGATAAATCTCGATCATGCCTTCTTCGGGAGAAACGATCCGGTCCAGCAGCAGGGTCTCGCGCAGGTAGGGTCCGACATAGAGGTTGTCGATGAAGAGGACCTTGAACTCATTGATGCCGCGGGAACGCAGCTCCTCGAGCTTGGCGGCGCTAACCTCCTGGTTGCACTCGACGATGACCTCGCCCGTGGAAGCATCGACGATATCGGTGGAGGCGATTTTGCCGGCCACGTCTTCTTCGAGAACGGGAATGAATTCGATTCCTTTCTCGCCGAGCTTGCGGATGGCGGCCTTGGTGAACTTGCGGTTGGCCTTGACAACCACCTCGCCGTCGTCGGCGACGACGTCGAAGCCGGCCCGCTGGCCGACGAGGAGGTCGAGGTTGACCTTTTTCTTATAGCCGGAGCTATCGATGACGATTTCCTCGACATCGTAATAGTAGTTGAGCAGCTCCTCGGTGGAATACCCGAGGGCCTTCAGCAGAACCGTCGCGGGGAGTTTGCGCCGCCGGTCGATACGGACGTAAAGGATATCTTTATGGTCAAAGTCAAAATCGAGCCAGGAGCCACGGTAAGGAATGACGCGGGCGCTGTAGAGGATCTTCCCGCTCGAATGGCTCTTGCCCTTGTCATGGTCGAAAAAGACCCCGGGCGAGCGGTGCAGCTGGCTGACGATGACCCGCTCGGTTCCGTTGATGATAAAGGTGCCGTTCTCAGTCATGAGGGGGATTTCGCCGAAATAAACCTCCTGCTCCTTGATGTCCCGGATGGACTGGACTCCGGATTCCTTGTCCACGTCCCAGGAGACCAGGCGAACCCGCACTTTCATCGGGGCGGCAAAAGTCATTCCCCGCTGATGGCACTCGTCGACGTCATATTTGGGAGTCCCCAGGGAGTAGGATACGTACTCCAGGGAACTGGTTTCGCTGAAATCCCGGATCGGGAAGACGGAACGGAATACGGCTTCAAGGCCGATATTCTGCCGAGCCGAAGGAGGAAGTTCCGCCTGGAGGAAACGCTTGTAGGAATTTTTCTGGATATCGATCAGATTGGGAATGTCGATAATCTTCTTGATTTCCGCGAAATGTTTCCTCAGAAGCTGGTTATTCGCGATCGAATAAGCCATGGTTTCTCCTTTAGATAACGAAAGTAGAATAGCCAAGGCCGCACAAGGCGACCTTGGCTAGGTGCGAAACTATTGAGCGGGGAACTACTTGAGCTCCACGGTTGCGCCGGCCTCGACCAGCTGTTTTTTGAGTTCTTCGGCCTCGGCTTTGGGAATCGCCTGCTTGACCGCCTGGGGGGCGCCGTCGACGAGGTCCTTGGCTTCCTTGAGTCCAAGACCCGTGGCGGCACGGACCACTTTGATCACATTGATCTTCTTGTCGCCCGCGGCAGTCAGAACGACGTCAAAGTCTTCCTTTTCCTCCGCAGGAGCCGCGGCGGCTCCGGCGGCAGGACCCGCGGCCACAGCAACGGGAGCGGCGGCGGAAACGCCGAATTTGTCTTCCAGTTCCTTGACCAGTTCGGCCATTTCGAGAACGGTCATATTTTCGATGAACTCTACAACTTGTTCTTTGGTAATCTCAGCCATGGGAAATATCCTCCATTATGTTCAAATCGGTTGAAATAGCTTCTGTTTCAGGCGGCTTTTTTGTCCTGGATGGCGGCCAGGACCTGAACCAGGGACCGCGGAACGGCGGCCAGCACCCCGACGAAATTGGATGCGGGGGCATTGAGGGAACCGAGCATCTTGGCAAGCAGCACTTCCCGGCTGGGAAGTTCAGCCAGCGCGTTGATCTCGGCCACCGTCAGCGCTTTTCCGTCCAGCGCCCCGCCCTTGAGCTCGAACTTGGCGTTGCTCTTGGCGAATTCGGCCAGGATCTTGGCCGGGGCCACGGGATCCTCACCGGCGATGGCAATGGCCGTAGGCCCTTCGAGAAATCCCGAAAGGCACTCGAAGGGGGTTTCCTTCGAGGCCAGGGTCAACAGGGTGTTCTTGACAACCTGATACTCGACGCCCGCCTGGCGCAGTTCACCGCGGAGTTTGTTCACCTGCTCCACGGTCAGACCACGATAATCCGCCAGAAATGACGCCTTTGCCTTGGCCAGCTTGGCTGCGAGTTCCGAAACGAGTTTCTGTTTTCCGTTTCTGTCCAACGTCTCTCCTCCTTTCTGTGAAGTTGCGGACCCGGGGAGGGTCCGTGCCCCAGTCAGAGGTCTGGGGAGAGACGGTCGGAACCGTCGCCCCGTCTTTCAGCCTCGGCAGGCGGCCTTGCCATTAAACGTTCCCCGAAGGAACGTGCCTGCTGTCTTTGACCAGGAGCGATCTTTGCCTTTCGAGCCGGGATGACGAAACCCGGACCGTAAAAACGGACCCGGGTCGAATCTCGAAAGCGGCGATAACGCCTCGAATTATTTTACCAGACCCTGAACACCCGGCACATCGATATTGATTCCGGGTCCCATGGTGCTGGAGATGGAAATCTTCTTCAGATAGGTTCCCTTGGCGGTGGAAGGTTTGGCCTTGACCAGCGCATCCATCAAGAGCAAGGATGTTACCCTGCAGTTTTTCGGGGTCGAAGGAAACTTTGCCGACCGGGGCATGGACGATCCCGGCCTTTTCCACCCGATACTCCATTTTGCCCGATTTGGCTTCGGTGACGGCGCGGCCCACGTCGAAGGTGACGGTGCCGACCTTGGGGTTAGGCATCAGACCGCGGGGGCCGAGAAGTCTGCCGATTTTGCCGACGGTGCCCATCATGTCCGGGGTAGCAATGGCGGTGTCGAAATCAAACCAGCCTCCCTGGATCTTGGCAACGAGATCTTCGGCACCGACGAAATCGGCGCCGGCCGCGGTGGCTTCCTGCGCCTTTTCGCCCTTGGCGAAAACCAGGACCCGAACCGTTTTGCCGAGGCCGTTGGGCAGAACAACAGCGCCCCGGACCATCTGGTCGGCTTTCCGAGGATCGACCCCCAGGCGCACCGACACGTCGACGGTCTCGTCGAATTTGGTGTAAGAGGTCTCCTTGACCAGGGCAATCGCTTCATCGAGGGGATAGGCCCGAGTCCGGTCGACCTTGCTTTTGGCGACTTTATGCTGTTTCGTTATGGCCATTTTTTTACTCCGGATTTATGCCAGAATTGAACTTAAACGATTTCCAGCCCCATGCTGCGGGCAGTCCCTTCGATGGTCTTGACTGCCGCTTCGACGTCGAAGGCGTTGAGGTCGGGCATCTTCAACTGGGCAATCTCCCGAACCTGGTCCCGGCTAACCTCTCCAACCTTGTTCTTGTTGGGCACTCCGGAGCCTTTTTCGATTTTGGCCGCTTTCATCAAAAGCACCGCCGCGGGAGGAGTCTTGGTGATGAAAGTGAAGGAACGGTCGGCGTAAACGGTGATGACGACGGGATAATCATGCCCTCCTGCTCCTGTGTTTTGGCATTGAACGCCTTGCAGAATTCCATGATGTTGACCCCGTGCTGACCAAGAGCGGGGCCGACCGGGGGCGAGGGGTTCGCCTTTCCGGCAGGAATCTGCAATTTAATCAGTCCAACAACCTTCTTGGCCATAGTGAAACTCCTTAACTAGATGTTCAAGGTTCAAGGTTCAAGGTTCAAGCAACCGGTAAATCACCGGTGGTTGACTATTGAACGTTGAACTTAGGCTTCAACTGGTCTTTTCAACCTGTATAAACTCGAGTTCGACAGGAGTGACCCTGCCGAAAATACTGACCATGACCTTGAGCTTGGCCTTGTCGGGCTTAACATCCTCGACAATTCCGGTGAAGTTGAGAAAAGGCCCGTCAATGACCCGGACCGTTTCTCCGACCTCGAACTCGACTTTCGGCTTCGGCCGCTCCACGCCCTCCTCCATCCGGGTGGTGATTTTGGCGACCTCCTCGTCTGGAATCGCCGGAGGAGTCCGTCCCGCCCCCGACAAACCCAGTCACCTTAGGAGTATCCTTGACGATATGCCAAGTCTCGTTGTTCAACTCCATCTGCACCAGGATATAACCGGGGAAAAACTTCCGCGTAGAGGTCCGACGTTCACCTTTCTTGAGTTCCACTACCGTTTCGGAAGGGATCAGGACCTCCCCGAAAGATTCCTCTGCGCCCAAGGACCGAATCCGCTCTTCGAGATTGAGCTTAACCTTGTTCTCGTATCCGGAGTAGGTATGTACCCCGTACCATCTCATTGCCATCGCTGACTCCCTGAAGTTATCGACTGAGGAGAGCGCGAACCGCGGCAGACAGGCCGGTATCCACCACCCAGAGGAAAACGGCCACAATCAGCACAAGCACGATAACGACCACAGTGGAACCGTAGGTTTCCTTCCGGTGGGCCAGGTGACCTTTTTCAGCTCGTCCTTGACGTTGGTGAAGAAACGCTTCGCTTTTTCGAAGTCACTATCGTCAAACCTCCACAGTAGGATTAGTGGTCAAAAATGGCAGGCCAGGAGGGACTCGAACCCCCAACACCCGGTTTTGGAGACCGGTGCTCTAGCCATTAGAGCTACTGGCCTGCAAGCTAAAGCCACAGACTGACTCGGCCCTATAAGGACTCGAGGGTCTACTTGGTTTCGCGATGAGGAGTGTGCTTCCGGCAGAACCGGCAATACTTGTTAAACTCCAGTTTGTCGGGCGTATTTCGCTTGTTTTTGGTCGTAGTGTAATTGCGCTGCTTGCACTCGGTGCAGCCAAGGTGACGATATCCCGCATATGGTTATCCTTCAACGTCACCTTCGCCCGGAAATGCCGGGGCATGGTAGCAATTCAGATAACGACGATTACTCGATAATCTCGCTGACAACGCCGGCGCCGACAGTACGGCCGCCTTCACGGATGGCGAAGCGCAGCTCTTTGTCCATGGCGATCGGGGTGATCAGGTCCACGGTCATGGCGATGTTGTCGCCAGGCATGACCATCTCGGTCCCTTCCGGAAGCTCCACAATCCCGGTCACGTCGGTGGTCCGGAAGTAGAACTGCGGACGATAGCCCTTGAAGAACGGCGTATGACGGCCACCCTCTTCCTTGGTCAGGATGTAGGCTTCGGCCTTGAATTTGGTGTGCGGTGTGATGCTGCCCGGCTTGGCCAGAACCTGACCGCGCTCGATGTCTTCACGCTTGACGCCGCGCAGCAGGATACCGACAGTTGTCGCCGGCCTGACCCTGGTCCAGAAGCTTGCGGAACATCTCAACGCCGGTCACCACGGTCTTGGCGGTGTCCTTCATGCCGACGATCTCGACTTCTTCGCCAACCTTGACGACCCCGCGCTCAACACGACCGGTAGCAACGGTACCACGACCGGAGATGGAGAAGACGTCCTCAACCGGCATCAGGAAGGGCCTGTCAATGGCACGCTCGGGCTCAGGAATGTAAGCTGTCGACCGGCGTCCATCAGCTCCAGAATCGGCTTGCACGCGGCGCAATCATCCTTGCCGCAGCCGCACTCAAGGGCCTTCAGAGCGCTGCCGGCGATGATCGGAATATCGTCGCCGGGGAAATCGTAGGTGGAGAGCAGTTCACGAATCTCCAGCTCAACCAGCTCCATCAGCTCTTCGTCGTCGACCATGTCGGCCTTGTTCAGGAAGACCACCATGGCCGGAACACCGACCTGACGGGCAAGCAGGATGTGCTCACGGGTCTGGGGCATCGGGCCGTCGGCGGCGGAAACCACCAGAATCGCGCCGTCCATCTGCGCCGCACCGGTGATCATGTTCTTGACGTAGTCGGCGTGGCCCGGGCAGTCAACGTGAGCATAGTGACGGTTGTCGGTCTCGTACTCAACGTGGGCCGTGGCGATCGTGATACCGCGCTCACGCTCTTCGGGAGCGTTGTCGATCTGGTCGAAGGCCTTGAACTCGGCCACCGCCCCTGGAAGCACAAAACTTGGTGATCGCGGCGGTCAGGGTCGTCTTGCCGTGGTCAACGTGACCGATCGTCCCGATGTTCACATGGGGCTTAGTCCTTTCGAATTTGGCTTTGGCCATTACGTTATCCTCCCTTTGTGTCTTCTTTGAAACTTCATGTCTGCAGTTATTTGGCCGGCCACGTTTGATAACCATGCCGGCCGACACTTTGAAAGAACACGATACAAATCTCCCCATGCACGTGAAATGGAGCCCACAACCGGATTCGAACCGATGACCTCATCCTTACCAAGGAAGTGCTCTACCTACTGAGCTATGTGGGCCTGCATTCATCCGACTGTCTGAGAAGTCAAGAAATTTGGAGCGGGAAACGGGATTCGAACCCGCGACCCTCAGCTTGGAAGGCTGATGCTCTAGCCAACTGAGCTACTCCCGCCTAAATCGCTTCATGGGCTTATGCTATTATGACAGTTTTCTTTGTGGAGCTCAAGCTCGGCCATCGTCCCAGTTCCAACGGCCTATCGACCTCCTGCGGCAGACAGTTCGACTTTTGTCCGGCAAGTGCAATGGTGGAGGGGGGAGGATTCGAACCTCCGAAGTCTACGACGGCAGATTTACAGTCTGATCCCTTTGGCCACTCGGGAACCCCTCCAGGGGAATGCTGTTTCAGTTTTCAATAGGGCACTCAAGCCCCGGTAGCTCAATGGAGCTGGCGACAGGAATTGAACCCGCAACCTCCTCATTACAAGTCAGCTGCTCTACCTATTGAGCTACGCCAGCACAAGGGGCGATTTATACACCAGCAGCCGACAAATTGCAAGAAAAAATATTTTCCCGGCTCTGCGCCCTGCCGACAAGAGAACATATAGTTTATTTACGCCGCCTTGTCAACCCGATTTTCAGATTTTTCACCGATCGCGGGAAAAACCGATCGGGCCACTCGCCTAAAGAATTTCCTACTGAAGGTTCGGTTTGACCCTGAAGGGTGGCCCGTCCGGATCTTCCATCGCGGACAGAAGCCTTTCGGCCAGCTCTTCACCGCGGAAAATTCGCACTCGAGAGCATCCGACCGAAACGGTCAGCGTTTCCGGATCTTCCCCCCGTGCGGCCCGCTTCAGTCCCGCAGTATCCCAGGTACGGACAAAGCGCTCTTCAATCCATCGATTGAATTCGGCGGGCTCCATATAAACCCACATCTCTCCCTGCTCGTCCACGACCAGGGCGTGTCCCCGGATCAATTCGTTGAGAAGGATGATCCGCTCCTGCGCATACCAGCGTCCCCAGAAAGAGCCCTGCCCCCAACTGACCGCGGCGATTCCCACCTCGGGCCAGACGGTGATGTGCCCCCTGGTTGACCCGCCATGCAGAAGCATCGACCATGTTTCGCAGCCCGGGGCCAGATCTTCGGCCTGATCCGCGGGGACATGGGTCATGACGTCACGAATGTTTTCGGCGGTCACAAGCATTCTGCCATCCTTCGGGAAACGAATAAAAAATCATGCCCGGTCCTGCCCCTCCGTTGGCGCACCACTTCGAACAGGGCCACCCCGGCGGCCACCGAGGCATTGAGGGAGCCAACCCCGCCGCCCATGGGGATGGCGAGAAGGCCGTCGCAGTGCCTGCGCACGTTGGGGCGCAGGCCTTCGCCTTCGCTGCCGACCACCAGGGCCAGGTCACCGCGAAGGTCGGTTCGGTAAAGCGGTTCGGCGCCTTCTCCCCGGCCAGGCCGTAGACCCACACCCCGTCCCGCTTCAGCTCTTCCAGGGTGCGGGCCAGGTTCGTCACCTGGGCCAGGGGAATGTGTTCCAGCGCCCCGGCGGAGGCCTTGTCCACCACCGGCGGTGACGGGGCAGGAGCGGTCCTTCGGGCACGATGACTCCATGGCAGCCGGCAGCATCGGCGCTGCGCAGAATGGCTCCCAGATTGTGGGGATCGGTAATGCCGTCCAGGAGCAGGAAAAAGGCCTTGCGCCCCGAAGCCGCCAGCGCTCCAGCAGGTCCTCCAGGGCCGCATAGGCAAAGGGCTCCACCCTGAGCACCACTCCCTGGTGATGATGGTGGCCGGCGAGGCGGTCAAGATCCTGCCTTTCCCGCTGCGCGCACCGGGACCCCGGCTCGCGCGGCCTCCCGCAGCGAGTTCTTCGAGACGCGGCCGAGCTGCGCGTCCGCGCAGCGCAGAAGAGTTCAAGGGGCCGTCGCCGGATGCCCCTGAAGCGCCTCCCGAACCGGGTTGATTCCGTAGATCAGATCGGCCACGCTCAGCCGCCCTCCAGGGCTGCAGCCATTTCTTCAAGAATCCGGTCGGCGGCCGCCACCGGGATCGGCTGCGGCCGAGATGGGGCGGCCGATCACCAGGTAATCGGCGCCGGCGGCGATCGCCTCGCCGGGGTGGTGACCCGCTTCTGATCGTCGCAGGGCGGCAAAGGCGGGCGCACCCCCGGGGTGACGATGACGAAATCGCGGCCGCAGGCCTCACGGATCAGCCCGACCTCCCGGGGCGAAGCGACCACCCCGTCCATGCCCGCGTCCTGGGCCAGCCGGGCCAGCCGGGGGACCATTTCCTCGACCGGACGATCGATACCGACCTCGCGCAGGGTCTCCTCGGTGGAGGAGGTCAGAATGGTCACAGCCAGCAGCAGGGGACGCTCCGGGTTTCCGCGCGGGAAAGACGGCGTCAACCTCCGGCCACGGTTCTGGCCATCATCTCCGGCCGCCCAGGGCATGAACATTGAACATCCGCGACGCCAAGGCGGCAGGCCTCGAGCCCCGGCCATGGCGACGGTGTTGGGAATATCGTGGTATTTGAGATCGAGAAAGACCTCGCCCCCTTCCGGCCGGATCATGCTGGACCACATCGGGCCCGCATCGGGTGAAAAGCTGCTTGCCGACCTTGAATACGCCGACTTTCTCCTGCAGGCTGCGCGACCCAGCCTCGGGCCTCTTCAAAGGAGTCCACATCGAGGGCGAAGATCAGCGTTCTGCTGGCGCTTCCTGTTCATTCGTTCCTCCCAATGAGATCCTGCACCCGGCGGGAAACTTCCTGGACCCGCTGGATCAGTGCGGCCGATTCGGCAGCTGCCCAGTTCGCTGCCGGGCGGCGATACACTCCATATAGATCAGTTCACTCAGGGCGTCGGCCAGCAGCTTCTTCTTGTCGCCTTCCTCCAGGCCGGCCAGGTTGGCGAGGATCCGCCCGCCATCGACCGAGCCGTCCTCCCCGAAGGTGGCACGTCGCTGAAGACATAGGAGAAGGGCTGGGGAAGGTCGCGCAGGAAGAGCTGGACTTCCTGGCGGAAATCGCGGATTCTTGGCGCTGACCGCCTGAACAGGGCGATCAGCGCGCCGTTGAAGATGGTCAGGATCTCTCCCAGGATCGCCTTCCACGGCAGCGTCGGCGCTTCCTCGATGGTGCACCGGCCCCTTCTCGACCAGCTGGTAAAGCAGGCGCAGGGCATCGAACTCACCCGACGCCGCTGCGGCGCAGCAGCTTCCCTGACATTAGTGCCACCCGTCCGCGAATCGAGCTGCAGCAGGCGCCTTCTGCGGCTCGTCGAGGTCTCGTCGACCTGTCCGGTCGGCAACCGGGATGGCATCGAGGGAGCGATGACGGCGCATGAAGAGGGCCCGCTCATCGACCCGGCGCAGCCCTTCCATGATCAGGTTCTGGGTGCTCATGGAAAGACGGACGATCTCTTCTTCCTCCAGGGCCTTCTACGATGAAGGACAAACCACCCTGTCCTGAAAGGTGAACAGATGGTAGACGATGGTCTCCACCTGGCTGCGGGCTGCCGGCCAGAGGTCCTTGGCCGCACGAAATCCTTCTCGACCAGGACTTTGCCGAGGCGGCGCGCGGGGGCTGGCGAACTGACGGACCTTCTGCAGAGTGCCCCGGTCCACCTTGCCCAGGCGATAGAGGATCTCGCCGAGATCTTCTTCGGCAAAGGTGCTGGCGGCGAAAACCATTTCTCCCTGCTGGAAGTAGAGGTCCTTGATGCCCGCCGCCAGGATCGAAATGCAGGATGCCCGACTTGCGGAACATGTTGAAGAATGAAAGCAGATCGGACACCGAAATCTCGCCGAGCAGGCCGGCCAGCGTCACGGCCTCCCTCTGTCCGGCAGGTGAGCAGCAGGTGCCGGGAGGAGATAGGAAAAAGTCCAGGGACGGCAGGGCGATCTCCTGGCCGCCGGCAGCGGCAGGACGAGGCGACCGTGCGCTGTCGAGGCAGGTGGATCCATAAGCGTCAGCTGGCGATCGTCCCGGGTCGTAACAGCCGGAATTCCCTCGGACTTTTGCGGCTAATAGCGTAGCCTGGGAGACGAATCCGCGGCACGTCAGCCCGGGCCTGACGTACCTGCGCCGCAATCGTCGCCGCGGCCTCGGCATCGGCAGCATGGTCCGTTCGCCGCTGCGGCGCTCCTGCAGTTCGAACGACTGCCTTCCTTTCAGGCCGCGGGCCCCGACCGTGACCCGCAGAGGGATGCCGAGCAGGTCGGCATCCTTGAACTTGCTGCCGGGACGCTCGTCCCGGTCATCGAGCAGAACCTCCACCCTGCTTCCTGCAGCTCCTCGTAGAGCTTCTCGGCGGCATTCCATGACCGCCTCGTCATTGGGATTGAGCATGGTCACCAGGACCTGGAAAGGAGCGATCGGCATCGGCCAGATGATGCCGTTCTCATCGTGGTTCTGCTCGATGGCGGCCGCCACCGTGCGGCCGACACCGATGCCGTAGCAGCCCATGAACAGGATACGCTCCTGCCCCTGGTCGTCGAGAACCGTCGCGCGAGGGCATCGGAATACTTGGTGCCCAGCTTGAAGACATGGCCGACCTCGATGCCGCGCCAGGCCTCCAGCGTCCCTCGCAGCGCGGGCAGGGATCGCCGGCGACGGCCTGGCGCAGGTCGGCGAAGGTCTCGACGGTAAAATCGCGGCCCAGATTGGCGCCGGTGAGGTGAAAGTTCTTTTCGTTGCCGCCGACGACGAAATCCGCCATCGACCGCACCTCCTGATCGGCCAGAATACGCAGCTTCAATCCGACCGGACCGGCGAAGCCGCTCGGCGCACCGGTCACCTGCAGCACCACTTCCTCGGGCCAGCTCCACCCAGTTGCGCCTGCAGCAGGCGGCAGAGCTTGATGTCGTTGAGCTCCCGGTCGCCGCGCAGCAGCACCGCCACCGTCTCCCCTCGTCGGTCTGCAGGATCAGGGTTTTGACCAGTTGCGCTCGGGGCGTCCCGAGGAACAGGGCAACCTCCTCGATGCTCTTGCGGGCCGGGGTCAGAACCTTCTCCAGCAGCTCGGCGGGGGCGGCGGCCGCGCGGCCTGGATCGCGCACTTCGGCCTTCTCGACGTTGGCGGCATACTCGCAGCGGTCGCAGGAGACGATGGCGTCCTCACCCGTTTCGGCCAGCACCATGAATTCATGGGAGAAGTGCCGCCGATGGCGCCGGTATCGGCTTCCACCGCCCGGAAATTCAGGCCGCAGCGCTCGAAAATGCGCCGGTAGGCCTGGTACATCTTCTCATAGGCGACGTCCGCCCCGGCCTCATCGAGATCGAAGGAGTAGGCATCCTTCATGATGAACTCGCGCCCGCGCATCAGGCCGAAGCGGGGACGGATCTCGTCGCGGAACTTGCTCTGGATCTGGTAGAGGTTGAGGGGAAGCTGCCGGTAGGAGTGCACCTGCCGCGCACGATATCGGTGACGACCTCCTCGTGGGTCGGGTCCGAGGCAGAATTCGGTGTCCTTGCGATCCTTGAAGCGCAGCAGTTCCTTGCCGTACTGCTCCCAGCGCCCCGACTCCTGCCACAGCTCCGCCGGGGACACCATCGGCATGAGCAGTTCGATGGCGCCGGCCCGGTCCATCTCCTCGCGGATGATCCGCTCCACCTTGCGGACGGCGCGAAGACCGAGGGGCAGATAATTGTAGATGCCGGCGGCGACCTTGCGGATCATGCCGGCGCGCGGCATCAACTGATGGCTGATCACTTCGGCATCGGCGGGAGTTTCTTTCAGGGTCGGCAGCAGATACTGGGAATAGCGCATTGAGGATCCTCGAAAAAACGGGCAGACGGTACGTCGGCAGGAGGAAATGATACGCCGTCGGCCAGGACATGGGGACAAGTGCCCCAGCCGGAAATGAGAATGAAAACTAGCGTATTTCGGCTCGGAATTCAAGCAATGAAACTGGCGAGCGTCCCGCAGGGCAGACAAACAGTGGACTTTTCCGACGGGATGATTTAATTTAAGTCGGAATCAAGGATATCCAGCCCGCCGGATTTGCTTTAAGCAGGAGTCCCATGCAAGAGGAACTGAACCTCGACCAGATTCAGCCGTCTGGTGGCCGCCGGAACCCCGCTGATCTACATTACTACCGACAACGAGAGCCGCACCGAATCGCTGGTCACCCGGGCCGTCCTGCAGGGCATCAAAGGGATGCCCGTCCCGCATGAGTGGAACTGTGCGGCCGGTTTTCCCGGCCAGGAGGGAACCGTCGACCCCCTGACCGCGAGTGCGCTGGGCGGTCGAGCAGGAAGGGCCCGGCATCTTCATCTTCAAGGACATGCACTGGTTCTGGCGGGAAATCCCTATATCCAGCGAACCCTGAAGGATTTCGCCGCCGTGCGCCGGCCGCCGGGGAAAACCCTGGTCTTCATCGGTGCCGAGCCGGATATCCCGCCGCCGCTGCGGGAGGACTTTCCTCCTGCTCGATCACTGGCCTTCCCCACCCGCGAGAGATCCGCTCCTGGCTCGAAACGAAGCAGGAAAAGGATCTCTTTCTGCGTGAAAATCTGCTCCGGGGGAGAAGGCGCTCTCATCTCCTGACCGCGGCCGCCCAGGGACTGGATCTGATCGATATCGACCGGGCACTGCGCCTGGCCCGGGTGACCAAGGGGGCGGGACTGAAGGAGGTGGTCGCCGTCCCTGCACCAGAACAAAAAGCAGATCCTGCGCAGAAAGCGGCATCATGGAATTCGTCGAGAACGAGGTCGAGCCCGACCAGGTGGGGGGAATGGAAAACCTCAAGAACTGGATGGAAAAGCGGGAGAAGGCCTTCGGCGTCGGCTGGCTTCTCCGCGGGGACGCAATCTCCCCAAGCGGGGTCCTGATCATGGGGATCAGCGGCTGCGGCAAGAGCCTGTTCGTCAAGGCCATCGCCGCCCGCTGGCGGCTGCCGCTGGTGCGCCTCGACATGGCCACGGTGTACGAGGGAACCTTCGGCATCGCCGGAGAGCTCGCCTGCGCAAGGCCTGCAAGACCGCCGAGGCCCTCGCCCCCTGCGTGCTGTGGATCGACGAGATGGAGGCGGGCATCTCCACCCAGGGGTTCAAGGCCGAAGGGGGGTCCGGCCTCCCGGGTCCTCGGATACTTTCTCACCTGGATGCAGGAAAAGCGGCAGCCCGTTTTCGTTGCCGCCACCGCCAATGCCATCGAAATGCTTCCGGCCGAAATTCTGCGCAAGGGGCGCTTCGACGAAATCTTCTATGTGGCCCTGCCGGAGCCTTGCCGAGCGGGAGGAGATTTTCCGCATCCACCTGCAGAAAAGGAATTCGACCCGGAGGCATTTCAGACTCGGCATGCTGGCCCACTCCGCCAAGGGCTTCTCAGGCGCCGAGATCGAGCAGGCCGTGGCCAGCGCCTCCTTCGAAGCCCTGGCTCAGAGCCGGGTAATGATCCAGCAGGACATCATGGAGAGCGATCAGCCGCACCGTGCCGCTTTCGGTGACCATGGCAGAGCAGATCAAGAAGATCGAGGCCTGGGCTTTCAAGCGGGCGGTACCGGCCAACCGCGGGGGAAAGGTCAGCCCGTAAGGGGGCTGCTCCGGTCCCGACTCATAACACTAAAAATCATTTCCCCTGTGGTGCGGAAACTGACCCAGTTGCCTTCCCGGTCGACCCCTATTCCAGCCGTAGCTGCGCCCCCCGGCGGCCTCCTCGAAGACCCTTTCGGAAGCCGCCACGATGGACTGCCCGTCCCGGACCCTCGTTTCGATCCTGACCGCCAGCCCGTCGTCGACGATTTGCTCGCCGAGCCCGGTGCAGGAGATGGCGGCAAAGCCGCTGGCATAATTGCCGGCGACGGTAGATGAATCGGACATCCTCTCTGGGAGGTTGCCGCCGGCGCCGCCGGTGGAGGTGGCCGCCGCCAGGCGACCGGCGTCGTCGAGGGCCACGGCTCCGACCGTTCCGTGGGACAGCCCGCCCTTCCCTTCTTCCAGCGACCCGACCCACTTGCGGGCCTGCTCCGCCGTGACCGGACTCTCTGGCGCAATCCCCAGCTCCCGGGCCAGAAGCTGCGCCCCCGCTGGCCCAAGAACCGTCTGTTCCCGGCCCTGCAGGGCCAGGGCGAGCCGGGAGGGATGCACGAGGTGGGTGACCAGGGCGACCCCGGAAAATTTCTGTTTTTCCCCGTCCATGACCGAGGCCGACAACCGCGCCATCCCGTCGCTTTGCAGCACCGAGCCGAATCCGGCGTTGAAAAGCGGATTCTCCTCCAGAAGGTCCACCGCCAGGGCCACGGCCTTCAGGGCCGGCTCCCCCCGGAGCAGCAGCGGCCAGACGCGGCCGATGACCCCGGCGACCGCCTCCCGGCAGAGCTTTTTGTCCTCCGGCTCCTTCCTCGGGCCGGCCCCGCCGTGAATCAGCAGCACCGGCGGAGAGGCCGCGAAGTGATGGTATCGACGCACGGTTCCTCCTTTCGACCCCAAATCCGGCAACTTTTAATAAGAATAGCATGGCCTTGCCAAGGAGCCACCAATGAGAAAAGGCCGCTCTTTTTCGCGGCCTTTTCCTTATGGACCTTTTAAAATATGGACCTTTTAAAAGCTGTTCTCACGCGAAGCCGCGAAGAACGCGAAGGAATTCGCAAACTTTTTACTGACAGGCCAATACCTATCGGGATTATCGGATTTTGGTCAACAACAGGTTTTCCTCCGCGACCTTCGCGGCTTCGCGTGAGACTGATTATTCTCAGTTTATCCTCCCGACCCGCAGATACAAAGGCCAGAGGACCCGCCGGCTAAAATCGGTCTTGCCCCAGGCGTTGCGCAAATCGTCGAGGACGAGGCCGATGGGGTCTTTGCCGGTTTTCTTCCGGTAGGCCTTGACCGCAGACCAGGTTTCCAGATAGCCCGCCAGGTGCTCGAAGCTCCAGTCTTTTTCCATGGCGAGAGGCGGCGGTACGATTTCCTCGAAGGGAAAAGGGAGGGTCCGGTAGGCCTCGTCGATGAACCTTCGCTCCGGAGGCCAGAACGAGCCGAGGATATCCGCATAAAAGCGCTCGACGATAGGATCCACCTCCGGGGCGATGCGCAGCAGCCCGTAGGCCACCGCGGCAATGACGGCTCCGGGCCGGGCCACGCGCCGCACCTCCCGGTAGAAGCGCTCGAAATCGAACCAGTGCAGGGCCTGGGCAACCGTCACCAGGTCCACCGAGGCGCCGGGGATTCCGGACTCTTCGGCGGGGGCCACCCGGTATTCCACCCGGCGGTGGGGCCTTGCATTTTCAATCTGCTGCGCGCTGGCGTCGGTGGCGATGACCCTGGCAAAATGCCGTGCGAGCTCGACCGCCGCCTGGCCGTTGCCGCAGCCGACGTCCCAGGCCATCCCCCCGTCGGGTACGAGGGAGGCTAGATACTCGAAAAGGGCTGGCGGATAGGTGGGTCGAAACTGGAGATAATCCCCGGCACGTGAAGAAAAATGGTCCTTGAATGTCATTGGACCTTCCCCCTTTATCTCACCATCCCCAGGGTTCAGTACTCGAAATCGACGGCCTGCACCGACTGGCTGATTTTTTTGACCTTACCGACTACGACCTGGTGATCCGGATGGACCTGGTAGCGGTCAAGGGCCGCCAGATCGTCGAAGGAGGAAACGATAGCGAAATCGCAGGAGCGCTCCGAGCGAACCACGTCCCGTCCGAAAACGTATTCCCGGATCTCCTCGATGCGCTCCGGCAGCTCGCCCAGGCTCCGCTCCAGATCGGCGATTTGCTCGTCAGCCGTTCCGTCCTTGAATTTCATGAAAATCACGTGCTTGATCATACTTCCTCCTTTTCTTCGACAAGTTTCCAGGCCTCCGCCACCAGGGCGTCGGCAAGTTCGGCAGCCGGGACCTTGCGCACCACCTCGCCCCGGCGAAAGAGAAGTCCCTGACCCTTGCCCCCGGCGATGCCGACGTCGGCCTCGCGGGCCTCGCCCGGGCCGTTGACCACGCACCCCATGACCGCCACGGTGATCTTCTTCGGCAGGTCGTGGAGGCGCCGTTCGACCTCCTCGGCCACGGGGATCAGGTCCACCTGGCAGCGTCCGCAGGTGGGGCAGCTCACGAAAACCGGGCCGCGCTCGCGCAGCTCCAGGGCCTTGAGGATCTCCCAGCCCACCCGGACCTCCTCCACCGGGTCGCCGGTCAGCGAGACCCGCAGGGTGTCGCCGATGCCGTCGTAGAGCAGCGTTCCGAGCCCGACGGCGCTCTTGATGGTCCCGCTCCAGGTCGTTCCCGCTTCGGTGATGCCGATGTGCAGAGGATAGTCGACCTGGAAGACAAAAGCCGATAGGCCTCGACGGTGCGCCGGATGTCCGAGGCCTTCATGCTGACCTTGATCTCCCGGTAACCGAGGTCTTCGAGGATGCGGATATGCCCCAGGGCGCTCTCCACCATGGCCTCGGCGGTGGGGTGGCCGTATTTTTCGAGCAGCTCCTTCTCCAGGGAACCGCCGTTGACGCCGATACGGATCGGCACGGCGCGCTCGGCGCAGGACTTGACAACCTCCTGCACCTTCCAGCGCTCCCCGATGTTTCCCGGGTTGATGCGCAGGCCGTCCACACCGCCTCGACGGCGGTCAGGGCCAGGCGGTAGTCGAAATGGATGTCGGCGATGAGGGGGATGGGGCACTGTGCCTTGATAGCCTTCAGCGCCCCGGCGGCCTCGGCGTCGGGAACGGCGCAGCGGACGATCTCGCAGCCGGCCTCGGCGAGCCGGCCGATTTGGGCCAGGGTGGCGGCCGCGTCGCGGGTGTCGGTGTTGCACATCGACTGGACTGAAACCGGTGCGCCACCACCGATGGCTACGCTGCCGACAATGATACGGCGGGTGGGTTTTTCATCTGAATAACTCCGAAATGAAAGGAGTGTGGAAAAAGGTCTGGAAAGAAGTTGATGCGCAAGAATTCATCAGCCTTCTTCCGGGCCTGAGTTTAACGGCTTGAACCCCGGAAATCAAGCGGGGAGACGATTGACAGAAAAGGGCCAAGGGTTTAAGGTGCGGCGTCTTTCGTCCGACCGCTTTCCGGGTGTATCATTTGTGAGAAACCAATCGCACGCGAAGCCGAAAAGTCGCTTAGTAAAATCAATCGGCTATGAAATACCATGTCTCACCGAGGTCGTTGGAGCATTTGCCTTCGAATTCTTCGGGTTCTTAGCGGCTTCGTGTGAAAATTCGCCTTTTCGGGATCATTAAATAATGGCGCAAAAAATATCACATTCCCGCAAAACCCCCAAACGCAAACCGATGCCCGCCGTTGAGGTGGAAATTCTCCGCCTGAACGAGGAAGGCATCGGCATCGGACGGCTCGAAAAAAAGGAGATCATGGTCCGGGGCCCTGCCCGGTGAGAAGGTTCTGGCCCGCGTCGAACATGAAGGGCAGCGGCGCATTGTCGGTCTTCTGCACGGGTCCTCAGCCCGAACCCGGACCGGACCAACACTCCCTGCGGGCATGCGGGATTCTGCCAGGGGTGTCCCCTCGTGGGATTGAACTACCCGGCCCAGCTCCGGTTCAAGGAGGAGAAGGTGCGCCGCGCGCTGGAGCGCTACCCGTCCCTGAAGGCGGTCGCCGTAAGCCCCACCCGGGAAGCCCTCCAGCCGCTCGGCTACCGCACCAACGTCAAGCTGGTGATGGGTAGGAGCGCGGGAGGGCAGAAGACGGTCTCTACCGGCGGGGAACCCACGAAGTGGTCGACATCGGCTACTGCCCGGTCCATCACCCTCTGATCAATCGGATCGTCGCAGTGGTCCGGGAAGAGGTGGAGCGTCAAGAGGTTTCGTCTACGATCCGGTAAAGCGCCGGGGCCTGCTGCGCTACCTGACGGTCAAGGTCAGCCCCGCTTCGACAAGGCGATGGTAACCTTCGTCACTTCGGAGCGCAATTTCCGGGAGGTCACCCATCTCGCCAAGTGGCTCAAGAAAAAGGTTCTGAGGTGGTCTCGGTCCAGCAAAACGTCAACCCCTCGGAGGGAAACTACGTTTTCGGCCGCGAGACCCTGAAGGCCCTCGGGGCCCCCGACCTCTCGATCAGGTCGGGGAGATCCGGCTCCGCATCGCCCCGACCTCCTTTTCCAGGTCAACAACCCCCAGGCCGCCTGGATTTACGACCTGGTGCGCCCTGGGCCGCCCTGGGGCTGAAGAGGCAGCCCCCGACATGTACTGCGGAATCGGCGGCATCGCATTGAATCTGGCCCGGGATGCCAGGCAGGTGGTCGGCGTCGAGGCGGTGGAGGATGCGGTCCGCAATGCCCGGGAGAACCCGGCTGAACGGGGTGAAAAATTGCCGTTTCGGCCGGTGACGCCGCGGAGCTCGTCCACGATCTGGAGCGGAAGTGGGCAGGGTCGCCGTGGCGGTGGTCAATCCGCCCCGGGGCGGCTGCGCGCCGGAGGTGCTCGAAGCCCTGGCGGAGCTGGCCCCCCGCTCCCTGATCTACGTCTCCTGCAACCCCGAAACCCTCGCCAGAGACCTCGACATCCTCGCCACCCAGGGATATCGCACCGAAGAAGTGCAGCCCGTGGACATGTTCCCCCAGACGCCCCACGTGGAAACGGTGGTGCGTCTGGCTCCTGGCAAGAAGTCCAAAACGGACAGAAAGGGATAAAAAGCTCTTCCCCTGAACTTTCATCTCAATGACTACAAAGCCCCCGGAGAAATCCGGGGGCTTTGTCACATTCAGGCATTTCAGGGATGGTTCTGCTCAGGGAGCTGGCTGCCCCTCTAGAGTAACCACAATGGTACGGCTCTGGGTTACTCTGCCCGTATCGACGGAGACGGTGATATCTTCGATGACGGGGCTTGGGTCCCGGTATTTTTGTTGGAGACCGTGAAGGAGAAGTCGGTCTTCCCAGGTCCGGTATCAATCGTCTGGGGAACATCAAACTCCGTAGTGCTCAGGGACGCTAGGCGATCACCGGCTTTGGTCAGGGTGATTTGGTCCCGGGGAGCAGGGGATTGCCGTTTCCATCCGCTAACGACATGGAGACGTTCACCGAGCCCCCGGCTGGGATGGTGTAGGGCGGCGTGGGTGAGAGAAGGATATTGACCGTGTCGTCGGTGAAAAGAACCCGAATTGAGGTCCAAATCATAGTGTCGCCGTCCCAGACGCCGTTCGGGCCGTCGTATTTGCCGTTTCCGTTCACATCGATGTAGCGCTCTTCGTCCGAAACGTTTGTGGCGGCGTCGTAGACGCCGTTTTCATTGGCGTCGATGAAAGGGCTCGCCACGGTCATCGAAGGGCTCCCCGGAATCGTAGACTCCATTGCCATTCAGGTCGACGAAAGACTCCTGCCCCTCGGTGTAGGCGATTATCGTATTCACTCCAGGAAGCCCTGTCGGGGGAGGGGAAGAGGCTCGGCCGTCTGCAGGGTTCCCCGCGCCTCGCTGTTGACGTCGGTGAGGTTGGTAGGCACCAGAATCGTTGGCTGGTTCAGATCGTAGACGCCGTCGCCGTTGAGATCTACGAAATAGGTAGGGGGCTCACCGGAATCATAAATCCCGTTCCCGTTCAAATCGACAAAGGATACGGGAGGCTCACCGGCGTCATAACGTCCGTTGCCGTTCAAATCATCAAAGGGATTTTGCTTCAACACCATGATCCCCGCTTCGCTGGCGAAATAGACCGGGGTCCCTACAGGGAACGGGGTTGGAGTAGCGGTCGCCCAGAAAGGCGGTAATGGGGTCCTTGAGCCCGAATTCGGCATACCCGGCCACATTCAGGTTCTCCGCCGCCAGGCTGAAGTGCTTCTGGTCGGGCAGCCCGGCGACGATGGTGACCTTGGCCTCGGTAGTGATTTTGGCGCCTGTGGCAGGGGTGATGGTGGCGGTGACGGTGGCGACACCGGCGACCGTTCCGCTTTGGAGACCGACGGTCGCTACCCCACCAACAGTGGTTGCGCTGTCGGTAGAGAGTTTCCCCCCCCGCCAAGCGAGGTGTTCAGTGCGAAATCGACCTGGGTTCCGTCCGGAGCCGGATTCCCGTAAGAGTCGACCACGCCGAACTTCAGAAGAGATATTTCCTGTTTTCCTCCGCCGATGATTCCTATTTGCTGCGGCGTAACGCTGTCAACAACAAGAGAGATGGCGCTGCCCGTGGCGATTTCGACCAAGGTCTTCCCGGTTAAAGCACCTCCATGGGCATCATCGGTAGAAACTTGTGCAGTAATTTCTGCCACACCACCATCCGTTCCGGCGAGGAAGGTTGCGACCGCTTTCCCCTTTTCCGTGGTGGAAAATTTGGTAATACTTCCTTTGTCAGTTGAAAAGTTAACCAACGTTCCATCGGCAATGGGAGAACCGTTATCATCCGTAATGAACGCCGTGATGATTGCCTGCCCTCCTATTGACAACATCGTGCCGGAAGGCAGAGAGCTACCCACGGTAATGGTTGCCGGCGGGAGAATGAACGTCCCGGGCGTAGGCGTTGAGGGTGTGCCTCCCGTATCGCCTGAACTTGGAGGAGTATTCTGGTCAATCAGACCACTCAGCTCAGGAGAACTGTTGTCGCCCCCTCCGCACCCTGTCAGAGAAAACACTGAAAACGAAAAAATCGCCAATACAATGAGAAACCGCCTCATCTCGGGCCTCCTTGGAAAAGATGTTCATTTATTAATTTGCTTAGATGGAAAGGTGCAAGAGATTTGAATAAAAAATTAAAATTTGTACCTGAGTCCGAGATAGCCGGTGTGGGATTGATATGAAAAGTCGGCGTCATGGCCGATTTCATCCTCAAATTTAAAGTCGGTTGTGGTGAAGAATTTGTACCCGACATCCAGGGCAAAAGACGGGTCGATGTCGAAACTGAGGCCGGCGCCTCCCTGGTAGGCGAACTGGACGTCGTCGTCGTCGATAATAGTGACCCGACCGATGGATTTGAGGTCCTCGATCTGGCCCCAGGCGAACCCGAAGCCGCCCATGATGAAGGGTTTTACAAAGGTGGGATTCTGATACTCGTAGTAGCCGTTCAGCAGGAAACTGACAGATCTTGCCTTGCCCCAGGCCCCCCGGTTCGCCCCCAGAAAATCAATATCATCGATATGGTTCTGACGGTAGGAGACCTCGGCTTCCAGTCGGGCATGGCTGTACCTTTCCCCGAAGTCGTAACCGAGTGCCAAGCCACCGTAGAACCCGGGGTCGAAGCTGATGCTGTCCACGATGCCGGCGTCGGAATCTTGAAGAAAGGCGCCTCCGGCCTGAACCGAAACATAAGGGGCTCCTTCGGCGAGTGAGAGATTGGGAAGGGTGAGAAAAATAGCCAGAAAAAGACCGACGGGGAAAATCCTCCTCCATTTCATGATCATCCTCCTAGTATTTTCGAATTAAAAACAATAGATTTATTTTTTCTCAATTTTTATCTTTGTCAACCGTAAAAAATGAATTTTTTCTGTTAATCAAAACCCCTTCTATCTAAAGACCTTCAAAAAGGATTCCTTGTGTCTGCTGCCTTGACAAAGCGTAGGGCCCTGGTAATAAATTTAATTGTCTGTTTAACCGGAACGGAAATTTCAGCTTTCAATTCAATGTATTCAATAATCCCGACAATTATAAGGTTTAACGGCTTGTGGGGAGGTACCAATGACGGTGACTTTTTCTTTGGAAGAAATTTACGGCAAGAATCCCAAAATGGTGGCGAGTCTGTTTCGAAGACGAGGCCTGAACCCATCCCGTCCCTATAGCGCCAGGATCAACTTCAACGAAGTGGTGATCCGGCAGGATTGACCGTTCTCCTGCCGGAACCCCGCCTGGTGCCTGCCCCAATATCCGGGAGATCCCCCACCTTTTCCGGGACGCTCAGACTTCATTTCTTCGCACTCATCCCACCCCCACCCAGGGGGCTACGGCTTGTAGAGAGGCTGTAATTGTGCTATTTTCTTTTCGCCTCTTTGGCGCAGCCTAATTCCCCCGGCCATCTTCAAGAATCCGCAGGTTATCCATGAAAGAAAAGCAATCCCTGTTGCGCCGTTTGCCGGCAGTGGACCGGGTCATGGGCACCCAGCCCCTGGCAGGGCTTTCCGGCCGGTTCCCGCGGGTTTTGCTGCTGGAAGGCGCCCAGCAGGCCGTTGCCGAGCTGAGGTGCAAAATTCTTCAGAATTCGGAGGCTGCCGAAAACCTGGACCTCTCGCCCTCATCGGCTGCCGCCCGCGCCGCAGAGATCGTCCGGGCTCAGGCCACCTCCTCCCTTCGCCGTGTTATCAATGCCACGGGAGTCCTGCTTCACACCAACCTCGGCCGCGCTCCCCTGAGCTCATCCGCCCTGGCGGCGGTCCACTCCGTCGCCACCTCCTATTCCAACCTGGAGTTCGACCTCCCAAGCGGCAGCCGCGGTCACCGCTACAGCCATGTCGAGGGGCTTCTCTGCCGCCTCACAGGAGCCGAAGCGGCGACAGTGGTCAACAACAACGCTGGCGCCGTGCTCCTGGCCCTGGCCGCTCTCGCCGGAGGGAAGGAGGTCATCGTCTCCAGGGGAGAACTGGTGGAGATCGGCGGCTCTTTCCGGGTGCCGGAAGTCATGGCCGCCAGCGGCTGCCGTCCTGCGGGAGGTGGGCACCACCAACAAGACCCATCTTTCGCGACTACGAACGGGCCATCGGCCCCGAAACCGGGATGCTCCTCAAGGTCCACACCAGCAATTACCGGATCGTCGGCTTCACGACCGCCGTGTCCAGCCCTGACCTGGTGGCACTTGGGGCCGACAGGAGCCTTCCGGTGGTGGAGGACCTGGGCAGCGGAATGCTGTTCGACCTCATCCCCTTTCGGCCTGCCCCGGGAGCCGACCGTCAGCGAGGCCGTCGCCGTCGGGGCTCGATGCTGGTCACCTTCAGCGGCGACAAGCTGCTGGGCGGTCCGCAGGCCGGCCTGATCGTCGGGAAAAAATGGGCACTGGAGAAGATCCGGCAGCCATCCCCTGGCCCGAGCCCTGCGCATCGACAAAATGACCCTCGCGGCTCTCGAAGCCACCCTGCGCCACTATCTCGATCAGGGAGAGGCCGTTCGGGAAATCCCCGTTCTGAGGATGCTCTCGCTCAGCCCCGAGGAGACCCGGCGCCGCAGCGAGGCTGCTGGCCAAGGCCGTTACCGGGGCACTTGGCGATATGGCCACGGTGGAGACGCTCCCCGAGACATCCCAGGTCGGCGGTGGGGCACTTCCCCTTACCGAGCTGCCCGGCTTTGCCGTGGCCGTCGTCCCCCGCGGCCTCTCCGTCGATGACCTCGCGGCCCGGCTGCGCGAAGGAACGCCTCCGGTGGTGGCCCGGATCCAGGAGGGGCGCCTGCTTCTCAATCCCCGTACCCTGACCCGGGAGGAGGAACAGCTTCTTCCCGGGCTTCTTGCCACCGCCCTCGAAACGACCGCAAACGGATGACTTCCGATACCAGCCGACACATCATCATCGGCACCGCCGGCCATGTCGACCACGGCAAGACGGCGCTGATCAAGGCCCTGACCGGCGCCGACACGGACCGCCTCAAGGAGGAGAAGGCCCGGGGCATCTCCATCGATCTCGGCTTCGCCCCTTTCGCCTCCCGGGAGGAATGGTCGCCGGGGTCGTCGATGTTCCCGGTCACGAGCGCTTCATCAGCAACATGCTGGCCGGCATCGGCGGCATCGACCTGGTTCTGCTGGTGGTCGATGTCATGGAAGGGGTTATGCCTCAGACCCATGAGCACCTGCAGATCCTGCAATTGCTGAACATCCGACGAGGCATCGTGGTTCTGACCAAGTGCGATCTGGCCGAGGAGGACTGGATCGACATCGTCGAGGAGGAGATCCGCGAGGAGGTTGCCGGAACGTTCCTTGCAGAACGCTCCCTTCTGCCGGGTTTCGGCGATAACCGGCCAGGGAATCCCGGAACTGGTGGAGACCATCCGCCAGGCCGCAGCGACCCTGACCCCCAAGGACGCCGACGGCCCCATGCGCCTGCCGGTGGACCGTCATTTCACCGTGCCCGGCTTCGGCACGGTGGTGACGGGCACCCTCCTCTCCGGACAGCGTCCGGGCAGGCGATACGGTGGAGGTTCTCCCTCCCGGGAAACCGGTGCGGGTGCGTGAAGTGCAGGTCCACGGCAGGAAGGTGGAACAGGCCTTCGCCGGGCAGCGCGTCGCCCTCAACCTGGCGGGCCTCGACCGGGAACTGATCCAGCGCGGCAGCGTGGTCGGCACCCCCGGGATTTTCGACCAGGCCGAACGGATGGACGTACGCCTGACTCTGCTGCCCGACGCCCCGCGGCCCCTCAAGTTCCGCGACCCGGTGCACTTCTATCTCGGCACCGCCCGGGTGGTGGCAATCGTGGCCCTGCTCGACCGGGACCTCCTGGAACCGGGGGAGAGCGCCCTCGTCCAGGTCCATCTCGACCGCCCGCTCGTGGCGCATCGGCAGGACCGCTTCATCGTCCGCTCCTACTCACCAATGACCACCATCGGCGGCGGCATCGTCATCGACCCATGCCCCGTAAAACACCGCCGCTTCCGCAAGGAGGTGATGGCCGCCCTGGGGGAACTCGAATCGGGTGAAAAATCTTTTCTCCTGCAGAAACTCTCCGCCCAGGGGTGCGCCAGGGTCAGGGAACTGGAGGCCCTCTCCGGAATGGGGACGGAGCGGATCGCCCGGCACCTGGAGGCGCTCCAGAAAGAGGGAAAGGTGGTCGCCCTCGCCGAGCAGTGGACCACCGCGGAGACGCTTCGCGCCTGGCACCACAAGCTCGTGGAGGAGACCAGCCGCTTCCACGCCGCCAATCCCCTTCTTCCCGGCATTCCCCACGCCACTCTCAAGGCTGCTCTGCCCGGCAACCTCCAGCCCAAGGCCTTCGACCGGCTCCTCGCCGATACGGCGGCCGAAGGCGACCTGGTCCAGCAGGGGGAGTGGCTGCGCCTGCCCGGGTTCACCGCCACACCCGACCCGGCCCAGGCCCGGGAGATCGACCGAATTGAAAACGCCTACCGAGAGGCCGGCCCCCTGGCCAAGAACAAGCGCGAGATGCTCGACCAACTCGGGCTGACTCCGGAGAAGGCGGACCCCTACTTCGGCTATCTCTTCGCCCGGGGAGCGCTGGTTCGACTGAACGAGGAGACCTTTCTCCACGCCGATACCTACCGCCGGGGGCTCGACCTTCTCAGGGAGCATTTCGGCGGACACGAGACCCTCACCCTGGCCGAGTTCCGCGACAGATTCGGCAGTGCCCGCAAGCAGGTGCAGGCCCTGCTGGAGCACTTCGACGGGCTCAAGTACACCATGCGCAAAGGCGATGTGCGGGTAGCGTGGAAACTGCCTGAAAACAATTAAGAGGAACTAGAAATCTGAAACCAGGGACTGGGGATTAGGGACTGGAAGAATCGGTTTTACCAGTCCCCAGTCCCAAGCTTGCCCGGCCATAGCCGAAAGGCGAAGGCGGGTCCCCGATTTATAAAGGAGCTTACCCATGGCCGAAAAACCGGTCCGCCTCACTGCCCTGGCCCGCGGCAGCGGCTGAGCCGCCAAACTGGCCCCCGGGCCGCTGGCGCAGGTGCTGCGTCAATTACCGAACATTCGAGCGATCCGGCCCTTCTTTCGCGCGGCTATTCCCTTTGCCGACGCCGGCATTTACCGCCTTGCGCGAGGACCTGGCGCTGGTGCAGTCCGTCGACTTCTTCACCCCGATGGTCGACGATCCCGGCGACGTTCGGCCGTATCGCTGCCGCCAATGCCCTCTCGGACATCTACGCTATGGGCGCCAAACCGCTGACGGCTCTCGACCTGGTCGGTTTTCCCGCCTGCTCCCTGGGGATCGAGTCGTCCTGGTCGGCGATTCTGCGGGGCGGCGCGGAAACGGTGGCCGAGGCGGGGGCGGTCATCGTCGGCGGGCACACGGTGGAGGACGAAGAGCCGAAGTACGGGCTGGCCGTGACCGGCACTCGTCGACCCCCGGCGAATGACTGACCACCATCGGCTGCCGCCCGGGGGACCGCCTCGTCCTGACCAAGCCCCTCGGCACCGGGATCCTCGCCACCGCCCTGAAGGGGGAGGTGCTGGGCGAAGCCGATATCGCCGCGGCCATCGCCGGCATGTGCCGCCCTGAACCGAACGGCCTCGCGAGGTCATGCTGGACGATCGGGGTGTCGGCCTGCACCGACGTCACCGGCTTCGGCCTGCTCGGCCACGGCCTGGAGATGGCCGGGGCCAGCGGTGTCACATTGGAGTTGGTCGGAGGGGCGCTTCCCGCCTACCCCGGCGCCCTGGAGATGGCCGCCATCGGCTTGGTTCCGGAGGGCAGCTACAACAACCGGGCCTACTACCTGCCGAAGGTGGAAAATGCCGACCAACTGCCCACCGACATCCTCGACCTGCTCGCCGACCCCCAGACCTCGGGAGGATTACTTATTGCGGTACCTGCTGAAAAATGCGATGAACTGCGCCGCCATCTCCGGGAAGCCGGGTGCGGGGACTACCTTATCGGTCAGGCGGTGGAGGGGCCCCCGGGGCGGCTGAAGGTTGTTTGAGATCTCGAAATCCGTGGATCGTGGTTGGTAAATAGTCAGACCACCAAATTTCTACCTTTTGCTTTAGCCTCATACAGGCATTTATCAACCGATTTTATCAATGTGAAAAAGTCGTCGGAACCCTGCATTTGACTAACCCCGAAACTAGCCGTCACCCCGGGAAGACCGGGAGGTTGGAAGTTCAACATGTCTATTCGGATTCTTTCCGCCAATTGCCATGCCCCCAGGAACTCCGTCTCGGGGCAGATGACAAGGAATTCGTCACCTCCCCATCGAACCAGGGAATCGGTTTTTCGGATACTCCCTTTAGTTACAGCCGAAGCCGCTTTGAGAACTTTATCCCCGCTCAGATGTCCAAAGGTATCGTTTACCCTCTTGAAATGATCCAGATCAAACATGATCAGAGACAGAGGTCTAAGATATCGTTTCGACCTTTTCATCTCTTTCTCAATGATATCCCAGCCCTTCCTTCGATTGAACAAGCCCGTCAAAGGGTCGGTATTTGCTTCTTTCAAAAGCCTGGACACATCTTTCCAACGACGTCTTGAAAAAATGGCCAAGCAAATCGACCCAACGGATGGAATAATAAAAACAACCTCATCAAGTTGCCAATTCTCATGACTCCTTGAAAAACCATAAATATCTCTACTGCGTTTATATAAAAAAGTCCGACTGAAACGATAGAACCTAAAATAGTTAGTATAAGCGTATCATTTATAATGCTTTTATGCTGGTTATAATATTCTGAAAACTTCATATCAAATTCCATGTAATAAAATTAAATTTTAGATTTATGTCGATAAATTGGTCCTAAATTTGAGTTTGAAATCTTCCAGACTCGGGACCTTTCCTTCGTTCTGGTCAATCGCAAGTCCAAAAGAGGCCGCGAAGCCTTCTGATTTTCCAAAAAACAAACACCCACCTTCCGCCAGAAAAGATGGGTGTCAAGACATTTTTCGCCCCTACAGGGACGGAAAACGTCAATCACTCTCTTCGGCGGCTCGGCTATCCACTTGGGACCCGTGACTCTGCGTCCCCGAATTGCTTCGGGTTTGCTCTTATCGGAAGAGCGTAAAAAACATGTTCTGAGATTGAAGTAGTTCAAACTAGCAAATTTCGCACCCGATCCTACGAAAAGACATCCAGGCCTGAGGAAATCTATTTCACATCACGGTCGCTGACGCGAGGCCAGCCACACCCCAGGGCGAGTTCCAAGGATCCAAGGACTCGGGTCATGCCTGGACGTTTTGCAAAAGGCATCATTGTCGTGCGCCACAGTTTAGGCCCATAGTATCCAAAGTTTCACATGCCTCCGCGGCTCCAGAACTGCCAGAAGGCCATCTCCAACCATCAGCATCGCCGCGGTTTCATTTATTCGCTTTTTGAGAACCCCTCTGTGCCTCTTCATCAATCCTCCCCCATTCCGGAAAGCTTCCTCCTGAAAATGGCTAATTCTCTCCCTCATTCTATCCCGCTGCCGAAGACAGTCAAAGGTGAGACGCCTTCCCAAAATATCCCCTATAAAAAGACCAGCCAAAAAGTTCCCAGTCTATTCGTCCCTGTTCGGCAAGCTGATGGTATTGGTGAAAAGGACCGAATTCGGGACGAGGAACGTCTGGCTTTCCCCTTTGAGGACGGTATAGCGAAGGTTGATTTCCATAACGATTCCCTCGGACCCGGAGACGGAAATCCGATCGTTTATCTGGAAAGGTCGGTAGATTACAATCAACGCCCCTGCCAAAAGATTGGACAAGGCGTCCCGCAGGGCGAAACAGAGGGCGAAACCGGTAAGCCCAAGGCCAGCAACCAGGGCGGAGACGCTGATCCCCATCGTTCCAAGGGCGGTCACAATACCCAGCAGAACCAGAGCACCCTGCGTGGCAGAAGCGGCCAGGTTCAAGATCTCTTTGCGCTCCTGATTCATTCCCCTGCCGACCCTGCGCAGAAGACTTCCCGCGAGTAACCCCGCCATCCAGAAGAGTACCAGAAGGAATAAACCGAGAATCCCCTTGGGGCCGAAGGCCAGAATATCCTTGCCCAATCTGGCTGCCACTTCTTTCATCAGGAACTCCATTTCACGTTTAATCGAGGGTCTTTTCTACCTCGAAAAAAATACCATCAGTTCATCAATTAGGCGGTCGGGGGCCTCTTCGGGGATGTAATGTCCGCAGGGAAGCGCCTTGCCCTGCACATCGGTGGCGACCCTGCGCCATTCGGCAAGGGCATCGAAGCAGCGCTCGACGATGCCGTGACTGCCCCAAAGCGCAAAAAGGGGACACGTCACCCTGCGGCCCGCCGCGAGATCGGCCGCATCGTGGTCCAGGTCGAGCGATGCGGAGGCCCGGTAATCCTCGCAGGTGGCGTGGATGGTGGCCGGGTCGCTGAAGATTGCGCACGTACTCGGGCCAGGCGTCGGGCATGAAGGGACCCAGACCGGCAAAGCGCGTCATATGGTGGTGCAGATACGCCTCGGGCGAAGCCCCAGATCAGCGTTTCGGGAAAGGGCGCTGGCTGGATCAGGAAGAACCAGTGGTAGTAGGCCCTGGCAAAGGCCTGACTCGTACCTTCATACATCGCTTTGGTCGGCGCGATGTCCAGTACGGCCAGTTTTTCGACACGGTCGGGATGGTCGACCGCGAGGCGATGCCCGACCCGCCCGCCGCGGTCATGCCCGCACAACAGAAAGCGCTCGAAACCCAACCTGCGCATCGCCTCCACCTGGTCGAGGGCCATCGTTCGCTTTGAATAGTTGCTGTGGTCGGCAAGGCCGGGAGGTTTGGACGAGGCGCCATAACCGCGCAGGTCGCTCGCCACGACGGTAAAGGTCTGCGCGAACCGCGGAGCGATTCTGCGCCAATCAGGTGGGTCTGGGGATACCCGTGCAGGAGGAGCAGGGGCGGGCCGTTTCCGCCCACCACGAGGTTGATCTCGACGTTGTTGGCCCTCAACTTTTCGCGCCTGAAACCCTCGAACATGAGCTCTCCTCCCAGCCTTGGTCCCCGGACAGAACCCCTGCTGTCCTAATGATACCACCTGGGGAGGTGGGCGAAATGAACCCAAGATTGCCGTCAGGGCAGTCGGCTTGGAGTGAGCTATCCCCCCAGAAAGCGGCGACCTCGCTCAGGATGCTCTCGGAAACCAGCTCCGTCGCCGCGCTCTCGAACCAGTCGGCCGGCATCGCCCGGGTGTAGGCGGCTCGACGAAGCGGCTGTCCAGCAGCACGATCAGGCCGCGGTCGGTCTCGGAGCGGATCACCCGCCCGGCGGCCTGGACCGCCTTGGCCATGGCCGGGATCACGTAGGCGTAATCGAAGCCGGCGCCGTACTGCCGCTGGTAGTATTTCCGCATCTCCTCCCGTTCGAGATCGTAACCGGGCAGCGGCGGGCCGACCACGAAGGCGCCGATGACCGTCTCCCCCGCGTAGTCCATGCCCTCGGAAAACGAGCCCCCCTGGACGGCGAAGACAATCGTCGGCGCCTCCCGGCCGCGCAGAGCGTCCACGACGGCCGCGACGGCGGAAGCCGGCATGCTCCGCTCCTGGCGCAGCACGGCGAAGCCGGCCGGCGGTCGGAAGAGGACGGCCACCTGCTCCAGAAAATCGAAGCTGGGCAGGAAGACGAAGTAGTTGCCGCGGCGCAGGGCCGCGATGCGGCTGACGGCGTCGGCGATACGGGCGTAGTTCTGCCCCCGGCGGCGGTAGCTGGTGGAGACCTGCGGGATGATCAGGAGTTTGCGCCGCTCCGGCGGGAAGGGGCTGGCGAACTCCGCAGTGCGCACCTTCTCCGCATCGAGACCGGAAAGACGCACGTAGTAATCGAAGGGCTTGAGCGTCGCCGAGAAGCCCGCCACCTGCTCGTAGGCCCCGTAGCAATCCTTCAGCAGCGCCGCGGCGTCGCAGCAGGTGATCTTCACCGTGCCGCCCTCCGGACCGGGCTGGAAGGTGACGAAGAACTCCTGCCGCCCGGCCTCGGTGGCATCCTGCAGTGCCTCGGTGAATTCGGTCCAGTCGAAGCAAAGGCGCAGAACCGGGTCCTGACGGCGGATTTCCACTTCGGCGTCGAGGTAGCGCCTGAGAAAGGCGCCCAGCCGTCCGTCCTGTTCCTGGAAAGCGCTAGGGGCGGATCGATCCGTGCCGGGCCGGAGCTTTTCTCCAAACGGCAGGCGGCGACCACCCGCAGGCAGCCGTCGAGGAGTTTCTGCGCCTCGCCACGGAAGCGGGCGGGGAGCTCCAGCAGGCCCTCGCGCAGTCGCTCCAGGGCGGCGCCGGAGAGGGCCGGCGAGTAGTAATCCATGGCCCGGGCCGGGAGATTGTGGACCTCGTCCACCACCAGGTTCGGGCTTGCCGATCTGGTCGACGGCGAGTTCCCGCACCCGGCCCAGCGCCGAACGCGGCGCGAAGACGTAGTTGTAGTCGCAGATGACGACGTCCGCCTCCGGCACCGCCTCCAGCTGCAGCTCGAAGGGACAGACCTCGTGGGCCTCCCCCAGTGCGCGGAAGACGCGGGCCGTGAGGCTGCGCTTTTTGGCCAGAAGGGCGGCAGGCCGTGGTCTTGGAGCTTGCCGTAGTAATCGCGGGCGTACTCGCAGTATTCGGGAGTGCAGAGCGGTTCGGCTTTGAAGCAGAGCTTGGCCTTGGCGGTCAACGGGAGGGATTTAAGGCGCGCCCCGCTCTTCCGGAGGCGGCCGACCGCGTCCTCGGCCACCGCGTGCTGGCTGTTCTTGGGGGTGACGTAAACCACCTTCTGGCCCCGCGCCAGGGCTTCTTTGAGGAGCGGATAAAGGACCCCCACGGTCTTCCCCAGACCGGTGGGAGCCTGGAGCAAAAGCGGCTGGCTCGCCGCAAGCCCGGCATCGACCTCGGCCATCAGCTCGAACTGGCCGGGGCGCGGCCGTTCGAAAGGGAAGACCAGGGCGGCCGCCGCCTTGCGCCGCCGGGCGGCGCGCTGCCGGGCCTTTCCGCCTCGGCCGTCAGCTCCTCGAGGCGGGCCTCCAGCCAGGCCGCGTAGCGCCCGGCTCGAAGGGAATGGTGAGGTCGCGACTCTCGCCGCCACGGCTGGCGACGAGGTGGAAGGAGAGCGCCGGGCGACACCGTGCTCTTGCCGGAAGCAGTAGCCGTAGGTCAGGAGCTGCAGGCCGTAGGGGTGCGCCAGCGGGTCCTCGGCGAGACGGCGCGCCAGCTCAGAGATCTGAAGCCGACTTGATCTCCTCGATGCGCGGCACCTCGTGACGGAAGAGCCCGTCCAGGCGGCCCTCGACCCGGAAGGAGAAGCCGTCCCGTTCGAACCGGCAGCTGACCGGCACCTCGGCCTGGTAGCGAGGATCGGCCTTGGCCCGGCGCTTCTGCACGCGCTGGTGGATCTGCTGCCCCTCGACGGCGGCGCGGCCGTAGCCCGAATGCGCCTCGAGGCTGCCGCGGCGCGGAACCGGCAGGGCGAAATCGACCAGGGGGAGGGTGATGAGCTTCATGTCGGCACGCAAGGCAGCCGGGCACTCTCCCCCAAAAGCGGGTTAATCCCTCCCCGCCAAGGAAACCCCGCAACTGCCGTCGCAAAAAGGCTGATCTCCGGTCAGGCCGCAGCCACAGATGTAGACTTTCTCTCGCTTCCTGATTTTGAAAACAATAGGCGACAGGTCCGAACCGCGGTGGGACTCGTCACAAAAAGGCAGATTCTGGGACTTTCCGCAGGTGCAGCGGTAATAGGTACCCGGTTCGAGGGTCAGGCCGATCGGCATACCGTCTTCAACAGTTTTCTTGGTCATCATCCATTCCTTTCAAAAAAATGCATCCTGTTGCAGGCAATGTTCCTCCCCCCCCCGGCGGGTCAATGCGCCAGGCGCAGCTCCGTCAGGCCGGCGCTGCCCTCTCGCCCATCTCGGGAAACCTCTCCGAGACCCATCCGGCGTGCCTCGGGTACCCTCCTTTATAGGCCAACCCTGCCGAGGTTTTCAAGCCCGACCGCTCTGCCCCCCCAAACAAAAGCAGCCGCCGGTGGAACCGACGGCTGCTTTTGTTCCGAAGATCGACGGCTCAGACCAGGGCCTTCACCGCTGCCAGGGCGGCATCGTAGTCGGGTTCGTTCGTCACCTCCCCGACAATCTCCCGGTAGGTCACCTTGCCCTTCGTGTCGATGACAAAAACCGAGCGGGCCAGAAGCTTGAGTTCCTTGATCAGCACGCCGTAGTTGAGCCGAAGGAGCGTTCCTGGTAGTCGGAGAGGGTCTTCACCCTCTCGATGCCGGCGTTGCCGCACCAGCGCTCCTGGGCAAAAGGCAGGTCCAGGCTGACGGTATAGACTTCGACGCCCTCGGGAAGTTGGGCCGCCTTCTCATTGAACTTGCGGGTCATCGTGTCGCAGACCCCGGTATCGAGGGAGGGAACAACGGTGATCAGCCGGACCTTGCCGGCAGAGTCGGAAGGGTTACCGGCTGGAGGCCGTTGTCGACCACCTGGAAGTCGGGGGCCTGGTCGCCCACCTTCACCTCGTCTCCGCAGAGAGTCATGGGATTTCCCTTGAAAGTCACTGCTCCGCTTCTTTCCTTCACTTGCGCCATGTCAGGGCTCCTTTGCATGTGGAATTATCATTCAAACGGTCATAATTCTACCGTCCGAAAATTCTCTGTCAAGACAGGCGCGAAACGCAAAATTCATCCGCAGACCCCGCAGCGGCGGCAGCCCGCCGCGCAGCGGGGGGTGAACTGCCCGGCCAGGCCCCGTCGGTATTCCCCCCAGAGGTAGTCCCGGCTCACCCCGCTGTCCAGAACCTCCCAGGGAAAAAGCTCGCTCTCGCCCCGCTCCCGGGTGACGTAGAATCCTGGGTCGAGACCCGTTTCCCTGCAGGCGGCCGCAAGGTTTCGGCCTGCGCAGAGCAGGGGAAGGGTCTGCCCCACCCGGCGGTCCCCCCGTGAGAGAAAGGCCTGCAGGGCAGCGCTTCGCACCGACTCGAATATGACCTCGACGTTGGGCATTCGCGCCACGCTCGCGCGAATGGTGCGCATCTTGGCCGAAAGGGAGCGTTCCTCCTCCATCGCCGCCCACTGGAAGGGGGTGAAGGGCTTGGGGATGAAGGGGTTGACCGAGAGGGTGATCCCTCCCAGGCGTCCGAGCTTTTTCTGCGGGGCCAACCAGACTTCCCGGATCCGGGCGACGAAGTCGAGAAACTCCACGATATCGTCCGCGTTTTCCGTGGGAAGTCCGATAAGGAAATAGAGCTTGAGGTTAAGGATTCCTCCCTCGGAGAGGATGCTCACGGCGCGGAAAACGTCCTCCTCGTCGAAGCCCTTGTTGATCAGGTCACGAAGGCGCTGGCTGCCGGCCTCGGGGGCCAGGGCGACGGTGCGGTGGCCCGATTCTCGAAGGGCCGAGACTTCCTCGACGGTCAAAGAATCGATGCGAAGGCTGGCCACCGAGAGGGCGCCGCCCTGGTCGAGAATCTCGTGGCTGAGCTCCTCCACATGGGAATAGTCGGATACCGCGGCCCCCACCAGACCGACCTTGTCCCGGTGACAGAGGCCCTCGCGAACCTGGCCGAGGAGATTCTCCAGGCTTCGCTCCCGGGGCGGCAGGTAGAGAAAGCCGGCGGCGCAGAACCGGCACCCTCGGGAGCAGCCCCGGGAAATCTCGGTGAGGGCTAGGTCGGAGAATTCCGTCTCCCGGGTCAGGACGAAGGAGCGACTGGGAGCGGAGTCGAGGTCCCGAACCCACTGGCGGGCCACCCGGGCCGGCGCCCCTTCGCGGGGCAGGCATGATCGCAGCGTTCCGTCCTCCCCGTATTCGACCCGGTAGAGAGAGGGCACGTAGATGCCCGGGAGGGCGGCCAACCTCGGCAGCAGCTCTCGTCGGGACTCTCCCCGGCCCCATTGAGGATCTCGACCAGGGGCGGTGCCATGACTTCGGCCTCTCCGACGGCGAAGAGGTCCATGACCTCCGCCAGGGGCTCGGGGTTGAGAAAGGCGCAGACCCCGCCGCACAGCACCAGGGGATAGCGCTCCCCCCGGTCGGCGGCGAATAGGGGGATGCGGGCCAGCTCGAAGAGGACCGGCAGGTTCAGGTAGTCGTTCTCGAAGGAGACGGAGAAGGCGATGAGGTCGAAATCGCCGAGGAATCTCCCCGATTCGAGGGAGAAAAGGGGATAGCCGGTCTTGCGGTGCTCGGCCAGATCTTCCCGGTCGGGCAGGAAGAAGCGCTCGCAGAGGGCATCCTCGCGGCCGTTGAGCAGGTGGTAGACCGACAGGAAGCCGAGGTTGCTCATCGCCTGGTGGTAGGTGTTGGGGTAGACCAGGGCCACCGACAGCCTCCCCCCCAGGGATTGGCCCGGCAGCCGGTCTCGGCCTCAAGGCGCCTGCGGGCCTTTTCGATCAGTTTTCGGGACATGAGGAAAACCGTTCTTTGTCCGTGGCCCGTTGTCCGTTGCAAAAATCAGCCAATTACCAATCACCATCCTACTATAGGTTTTCAGCAACTGACAACGGACAACTGACCACGGACAGATTCAAAAAAATAGGGCCGCACAAGGCGGCCCCTGTTGGACGAGGGAGTCGTCACATCGGATTGAAATTACAGACAGCATTCCCTCTGTCGCCGGGCGGAGAACCGGCACGGGAAGGCAGTTCTGTGAAACCGGGCGTAAGCTCTATAGCTCCTGGCTTTTGACTTCTGAGTTTTGGCTTTTGCACCTTGAACCCGCCGTCGCCTTTCGGCTATGGCTGGGCAAGCCTTGAACCTGTTTTCCGATTTTCAGTCGACGCGCTTGCGCAGGAAGGTGGGGATGTCGTATTCCTGCTCATCGTCGACGGCGCCCCGCGGCGTGCGGGAGAAATCCTTCTGCCGCTCCCGGATGAAGGTCGGCAGGTCCCTGTCGACCCGGCCGGAGGAGGAGGCGGCCACCCGGGACTTGATCTCCTCGGCCTGGCGACGCCCCTTTTCGAAGGTGGCGCCGAAACCGGTGGCGATGGCGGTGATCTTGATCCTGTCCCCCAGGTCCTCGTTGATCACCAGGCCGATGATGATATTGGCGTCCTCGTGAACCTTCTCGTGGATGATGCGGGAGGCCTCGTCGAACTCCTCCATCGTCATGTTGGCGGAGCCGGAGATATTGACCAGCACCCCCTTGGCCCCGGAAATGTCGATATCCTCCAGCAGCGGGCTGCTGATGGCCTTCTGCGCGGCCTCGGCGGCGCGCCGTTCGCCCTCGGCCATCCCGATGCCCATCATCGCCATGCCCCGCTCGCTCATGATGGCCTTCACGTCGGCAAAGTCGACGTTGATCAGGCCGCTGGTGGTGATGAGGTCCGAGATGCCCTGAACCGCCTGGCGAAGCACGTCGTCGGAGGGTTTGAAGGCGTCGAGAATGCTCATGTTCTTGCCCGCCAGACCGAGAAGCCGGTCATTGGGGATGACGATCAGGGAATCGACCACCTCCTTGAGATGGTCCGCGCCCTCATCGGCCTTGCTCATGCGCTGCTTCCCCTCACGGCTGAAGGGTTTGGTCACCACCCCCACGGTGAGGGCGCCGACCTCCTTGGCCACCTCGGCGATGACGGGCGCCGCCCCGGTGCCGGTGCCGCCGCCGAGCCCCGCAGCGATGAAAACCATGTCCGCGCCGTCGAGAATTTCGGCCAGCCGGGCCCGGTCTTCCTCCGCAGCTTCCCGCCCGACTTCGGGATTGGCGCCGGCCCCCAGGCCCTTGGTGAGCTTGGTTCCCAGCTGGATTTTCATCGGCGCCTGGCTGCCCTTCAGCGCCTGGGCATCGGTGTTGACGGAGATGAACTCCACTCCCTCAACATTGGACCGGATCATGGTGTTTACCGCATTTCCTCCGCCGCCGCCGACCCCGATGACCTTGATTTTCGCCGTCTGATCCAAACTTTCATCGAATTCAAACATGACTCCCTCCCTTCTCATTGGTGGTTAAAGATTCTCCGCGACCTTAACCGGGTGATGTTCACAAGCGCTCATACCGAAAGGCCCTCCCTGATCTCCGGGAGCGGCGTTTACCCTGGGCAGTTAAAAGAACTCGCCGAACCACTCCTTCATTCGCCTCACGACCTTGTCGAAAATATTCTCCTGGCCGATAGTGAAATTCCGGGTTGTCAGGTTCCGGCTGCCGTATTTGACCAGCCCGACCCCCGTGGCGTAAATGGGGGAGTTCACCACGTCGGTCAGCCCCCCGATGTCCCTGGGGACCCCACGGCGCACCGGCAGATTGAAGATCTGCTCCGCCAGCTCCGGCATGCCCGGCAGAATGGCGGTGCCTCCGGTGATCACCACTCCCGAGGCGATGAGATCCTCGAACCCGCTTTTGACGATCTCCCGGTTGACCAGGGTAAAAATCTCCTCCACCCGGGGCTCGAGGATCTCCGCCAGAAGCTGACGGGAGAGGACCCGGGGTTCCCGGCCTCCCACCGAAGGCACTTCAATCGTCTCGTCCTTGCCGACCATGGAGGTCAGGCAGCAGCCGTAAGCCTGCTTGATCTTCTCCGCTTCGGCCATCGGGGTGCGCAGCCCCACGGCGATGTCGTTGGTGAGATGATTTCCTCCCAGCGAAAGGACGGCGGTGTGCTTGATGGCGCCGTCGACGAAGATGGCGATGTCCGTCGTCCCGCCGCCGATGTCGATGAGGGCGACGCCCAGCTCTTTTTCATCGGGGGAAAGGACCGCTTCGGAGGAGGCGAGCTGCTCGAGGACGATGTCGGCGACGTCCACCCCCGCCCGGTTGCAGCTCTTGATGATGTTCTGAGCGCTCGCCACGGCGCCGGTGACGATGTGGACCTTTGCCTCCAGGCGCACCCCGCTCATGCCGAGGGGCTCCTTGATGCCGTCCTGGTCGTCGATGATGAATTCCTGCGGCAGGATGTGGATCACCTCCCGGTCCATGGGGATGGCGATGGCCTTGGCCGCGTCGATGACCCGCCGGATGTCCTCGTTGTTGACCTCCCGGTTCTTGATGGCGATGACGCCCTGGGAGTTGAAACCCTTGATGTGCCCTCCGGCGATCCCGGCAAAGACCGACTTGATTTCGCAGCCCGCCATCAGCTCGGCCTCCTGAAGGGCCTTCCTGATGGCTCCGACGGTGCTCTCGATGTTGATCACCACTCCCTTGCGCAGTCCTTTGGAGGGGCTGGTGCCTATGCCGACGATATCGAGCCCTTCGTCGGTGAGGTTTCCCACGATGGCGCAGATCTTGGTGGTTCCGATGTCCAGGCCGACAATCAGGTTATCTTTTCTATTGCTCATTGCTCTCCCTTCCACCTTGATAATCCAGTTTTCATCCGAAATCGCAGCCCCGCCCGCCCTCATAGGCGATTCCCGGAGGGGAACTAGCCCCTGGCATGAGTGCCCCGGGCGTCGATTTTGACGATGACCCTGTCCATGACGTTGAGGTCGATATATTTCAGGACCGGCAGGCGCGATGCGATTTGCGGGTAAATACGCTCCAGACGGTTCAGCTTGTCCTCGAAGTCCCCATATCCCATCTGTACCGGAACCCCTCCGTCGAGAGTAAAGAGGGTGATGTCTCCCGTGGGGTCGATGTTCAGTTCCGAAATGTTCTTCAGGTTGAACACCTTCCGTTGGCCGACCTCCCTCAGCAGGTCCATCGCCACGCGCAGAAGCCGTCGTCCCTCTTTGGGTTTTTCCAGGAGAAAATTTCGGTCGATCCCGGTTATGACCGGAAAATCGAGGTTGTCCCCGGGGTCAAGGAGCTTGAAAATTTCTCCTGAACTGTCCACGTAATAGAGGTAGCCCAGGTTGACGATGGCCTTGGGTACCCTCTCGGTCACCCGGATGATGACTTCGCGGGGGAAGACCCGCTCCACCCGGGCTGTCGCAATCCAGGGGTTCTCTTCGATCTTTTTGCCGATCATATCCAGATCCAGGTCGAAGATGTTCATCCCCTTGTGGATGTCGGAAAGCGCCAGGATCTCCCCCTCGGAAACCCGGGACTGGTTCTGCACCCGGATGGAGTCGATGCGGAAATATCCCGAGTCTGGAAATCAGCCTCACCCCCAGAAAGACCCCCACAGCCAGCAGGGAGAGGCTGCCGGTAAGAAGGGAAATCTGCAGGGCGACATGGAAGATTTTTTTCCAGTCCCGCGGCTGCCTTTCCCGCTTGCGCCGGTTTCCTTTGACCTTTTTCTGTTTTAGGGATTTCAGGTCCCGCACTCAATGACCTCAATCTTAAATTTTAATTTATGGATTTTGAATAAAAAAATTCATAATTCAACATTCAAAATTCAAAATTCGCTTACTTTTTCAGCCCCGCCCCTTCCAGAATTCGCTGGGCCAGCTCCCCGAAGGAGATGCCGGCATGTCGGGCCGCCTTGGGCAGCAGGCTGGTTTCGGTCATCCCGGGAATGGTGTTCACCTCCAGGCAGAAGAATTCCCGCTGCCGGACCATGAAATCGACCCGCGCCGCCCCGCTGCAGCCCAAGGCCCGGCAGGCCGCCACCGCCGCCTGCTGGATGCGCTCGTAGAGGACCCCGTCCAGGGGCGCTGGCAGGATGTACTCGGTCTGCCCGGCGGTGTACTTGGCCTGAAAGTCGTAAAAGCCTCCCTTGGGGGCCACCTGGATGATCGGCAGGGGCTCTTCGCCCAGGACCCCAACGGTGATCTCCATCCCCTGGATGTAATCCTCGACCAGCACGAGGTCGTCGTGAGCCAGGGCGCTCTCCAGTCCATGGCGCAGCTCGGCCGCGCTTCGGACGATGCTGACCCCGATGGTCGAACCTTCCCGGGCCGGCTTGACGACCAGGGGGAAATGCCGGCAGCGCTCCACGAAGCCCCCGGCGTCTTCTCCCCGGCAAAAGACCTCGAAGGCCGGAGTGGGCAGCTCGTGGTAAAGAAGGATTTTCTTGGTGGTCACCTTGTCCATGGCCACGCTGGAGGCCAGAACCCCGCTGCCGGTATAGGGGATGGCCGAGCATCTCCAGCATGCCCTGAACCGTCCCGTCCTCCCCGAAGCGGCCGTGCAGGGCGATGAAGGCCACCTCGATGCCTTCGGCCGCCAGACGCTGGGCCAGGTCTCGGCCGGCATCGATGCCCACGGCACGGTAACCGGCCTCCTGGAGGGCGGCCAGGACCGCGCCACCGGTGCGCAGGGATATCTCTCGCTCAGCGGAGAGCCCGCCCATGAGGACGGCGATTTTCTTATTTTTCAGTTCGACGCGTGTCATGTAAAACCAGATAAAAGGTTCGTAAAAGGTTTGCACCACCAGGACCGGTCCAGTCATCTTCCCCGACGAGCCTCACTTCCGTTTCCAGCTCGATGCCGCTCTGCTTGCAGAACGGCATCTTTTATCCTGGCGATCAGCGCCAGGATATCCGCCGGCGGTGGCGCCGCCGCCGGTTGACGATGAAGTTGGCGTGTTTCTCCGACACCGCTACCCCTCCGACGGATGCTCCGGAGAGCCCGGCCCGGGCGATGAGCCGCCAGGCGGAGGCCCCGGGGGGATTCTTGAAGACCGACCCGGCGTTGGGTGCGCCCACCCCCTGGGCCTGCCTCCGATGAAGGAGGCCGGCGGCGGATTGTCTCCTCCAGCGCCGTCGGCTCCTCGGGTAGAAACCTCAGGCGGGCCTCCACCACCACCTGCTGCGCGGGAAGGTTCGCGCTCCGGTAGCCGAAACCAAGGGCATCGGCGGAAAGGGCCAGTTCTCCCTCCGCTCCGGCCACGGTCACTGAGGCCACCGAATCAGCCATCTTCTGCCCCCCGGCGCCGGCGTTCATGGCGATGGCCCCGCCGAGGGTTCCCGGGATTCCGGCCAGGGCTTCCAGCCCGCCGAGCCCCCGTGCGGCGGCCCGGCGGATCAGGCCCGTCAACGGGACCCCGCCTTCGACGCGCACTTCGGTTCCCGTTGAGAAAGCCACCCCCCTCAGGGAACCGGTGTGGATGACCGCCCCCCTGTAGCCCCCGTCCCGTACCAGAAGATTGCTTCCGGCGCCGATGACGATCCAGGGAATTTTCCGGTCGCGAAGCAGTCGCAAGGCCGTAAGGAGGTCCTCCCGGTCCGCGGGGACGAGGAAGAGGTCCGCCGGCCCTCCCACCCGCCAGGTGGTGTGTCTGGAGAGGGGTTCGTCCGCGACCATCCGTCCGCGCAGGGTCGGTCTGAAGATTTCAAAGAGCGTTGCGGGCACCTAGACTTTTTCCCTGAGCCGCCGGCCCAGCTCCTGGGCCACCTGCCAGATGTTGCCGGCCCCGAGGGTGATGACGATGTCCCCTTCCCTGACTTCCCCCAGCAGGTGGGCCAGGGCCGCGTCCCGGTCGGGCAGGTAGTGGGTGTCCTTGTGCCCGTGGCCGGCAATTCCCTCGGCGAGTACCTTGGCGTCCACCCCGGGGATGGGCTCCTCTCCGGCCGGATAGATGTCCATCACCACCAGGTGGTCGGCCTGGTAGAAGGCCGTCACGAATTCCTCGAACAGTGCCTGGGTCCGGCTATAGCGGTGGGGCTGAAAGACCGCCACCACCCGCCGGTCCCAACCGGCGCGGGCGGCGGCCAGGGTCGCCCTGATTTCCGCAGGGTGGTGACCGTAATCGTCAACCACCATGATGCCTTCGGCGTCGTGCCGGACCTGAAAGCGCCGGTTGACCCCGCCGAAGTCCCGGAATCCCTCGGCGATGGCCGGAAAGGGAATGCCCAGCTCCATCGCTACCGCCACGGCGGCCAGGGCGTTGAGCACGTTGTGGCGGCCGGGCATGCGGATGGAGAGATTTCCCAGGGGTTCTCCCCTGCGGTGCACGGTAAAGGAGGTTCGCTCTTCCCGGTGCTCGATGTCGGTGGCGTTGAAGTCGGCCTGGGAGGCCAGCCCATAGGTAACGAAGCGTTTTTTCACCCTCGGGATCAGCGCCTGGATATTGGGGTCGTCCAGGCACAGAACAGCCAGCCCGTAGAAGGGGACCTTGTTGATGAAATCGACGAAGGTCTCCTTGATCTGGTCGAGGTCCCGGTAGAAATCGAGGTGGTCGGCATCGATATTGGTGACCACGGCGATGGTCGGCGAGAGGTGGAGGAAGCTGCCGTCCGATTCGTCGGCCTCGGCCACCAGGAATTTGCCCTGCCCGAGTTTGGCGTTGGAGCCCAGGGAATCGAGCCGGCCTCCGATGACGGCGGTGGGGTCGATGCCTCCGTGGGAGAGGACCGTCGCCACCATGCTCGTGGTGGTCGTTTTGCCGTGGGTCCCGGCTACGGCAATGCCGTATTTCATCCGCATCAGCTCGGCCAGCATCTCGGCCCGGGGGATGACCGGGACCAGGTGCCGCTGGGCCTCCAGCACCTCTGGATTGTCGGCCTTGACCGCGGTGGAAGTCACCACCACGTCGGCCTCCTTGACGTTCTCCCTGCGGTGGCCGTAGGAGATCTTCCCGCCCAGTTCGCCCAGACGCCGGGTGATCTCCGACTCCCTGAGGTCCGACCCGGAGACCTGATAGCCCAGGTTGAGGAGAACCTCGGCGATGCCGCTCATGCCGATGCCGCCGATGCCGACAAAATGAATTTTTCGAATTCTTCCGTACATTCGTATCTATCCTGTTCGTATCTATCCTGTTTTTCCAGGTCTTCCCGGTTCAGGTCAAAGGGTTGGCGGGGAGGGGCCGGAGAATTGTCGGCCGAAGTCCCGTCCTTGCCGGCAACGCCGCGGCATTCCTTGAGAATCAGGTCAGCGGCTCCTCTTTTGGCCAGGGACCTGGCGGCGGCCCCCATGTCCAGCAGGCGTTCGCGGTCCCTGAAGAGGTCCCCCACCAGCCGGGCCAGCCGCTCCGCGGTGAGCTCGGTCTGGGGAAGGAGAAGCGCCGCCCCCTTCCGGGCCAGAGCCCGGGCGTTGGCACTCTGGTGGTCGCCGGCGGCGAAGGGGTACGGGATGAGGATGGCCGGCCGCCCGCAGGCGGTCAGTTCGGCCAGGGTCGTGGCCCCTGCCCTGCAGACGACCAGGTGCGCCCGGGCGTAGGCCCCCGCCATGTCGTGGATGAAGGGCGCCACTGCCCGGGGATCCCACCCCGCCTCCGCATATCCCGAGCGGACCCGTTCGAGGTCCGCGGCTCCGGTCTGGTGAAGGATTTCCAGCTTCCCCTGAAACCCTTCCAGCATCGGCAGCATCCGCACCATCGTCTCGTTGATAGCCGAGGCCCCGCGGCTTCCGCCGAAGACGAGAAGCAGCGGCTTGCTCCTGGGAATGGCCGGGCACTCTTCCATGCCGGCGCGAAGCGGGTTGCCCGTCAGCACGGTCCTTCCCCGGTGAAAGGCGCAGTCCGAGTCGGCGAAGGAGAGACAGACCCGCTGTGCTCCGCCGGAAAGAAGCCGATTGGCCAGCCCGGGCCAGGCATTCTGCTCGTGGATCAGGTAGGGGACCCCCTTAAGCCGGGCAGCCAACAGCACCGGGGCCGAGGCGTATCCGCCGACCCCGACCACCACGTCCGGCCGGAATTCCCCCAGCAGGCGCACCGACTGAAGGATACCGCGCAGGAGCCTCGGCAGCACGGCCAGCTTGCCCATGGGCCCCTTGCCGACGAACCCGGCCATGTCGATGGTTTTCAACGGCAGAGCGAGCTCCGGGAGGATTTTCGCCTCGATCCCGCGCTCCGTTCCTACGAAGAGGACCCGTGCCTCAGGGTCTGTCTCCAGCAGACGCTGGGCCAGAGCTACTGCGGGGAAGAGATGTCCGCCGGTGCCGCCGCCGGCCAGGAGTAGTTTCATCGTACCTCCCCGGGAACATGGGCGGAAATGTTCAGAAGGATGCCGACCGCCACCAGGGTGGTCAGCAGGCTCGTTCCACCGTAGGAAAGAAAGGGCAGGGCCAGTCCCTTGGTGGGGAGCATCCCCATGACCACGGCGATATTCACGAACGCTTCGAGCCCCAGAAGCAGGGTCACGCCGAAAGCCAGGTATCGGCCGAAATCGTCGGGGGCGCCGATGGCCGTGCGGATCCCCCGCATGACCAGGACCAGGAACATGGCAGTGACGACCAGGACTCCGAGGAAACCGAGTTCTTCGCCCACCACCGAAAAAATGAAGTCGGTGTGTGCCTCGGGCAGGTAAAAGAGCTTCTGTATCCCCTCTCCGAGCCCGTTGCCGAAGAGGCCTCCGGTGCCGAAGGCGATCCAGCTCTGGATGATCTGGAACCCGGTGTTGGTGGGGTCCTGCCAGGGGTGGAGGAAGGCCAGGATGCGGCGGCGGCGGTAATCGACGTTCATGACGGCGAAGTAGAGAAAGGGGATCGCCAGGATCACCACCGAAGAGAGGTAGCTCAAGCGGGTTCCCGCCACGAGCAGCATCACCATCGCCACTCCCCCCAGGGTCAGGGCGCTGCCGAGGTCGGGCTGCAGCAGAAGCAGCAACAGCAGCAGCGCCAGCACCACCATGTAGGGGATAAAGCCCAACTTGAAGCTCTTGATCTTCTCCCTTTTCTTGGCCAGGGAATGGGCCATGTACAGCACCAGCCCGAGCTTGGCCAGCTCCGAGGGCTGCACCGAGAAACCGGGCAGACGCAGCCAGCGCGAAGCGCCGCCAGCGTGGGAGCCGACCCCCGGAATGAGCACCACCACCAGAAGAGCGATGCAGCAAAAGAGAAAGGGAACGGCCAGGCGGCGCAGACGGTGATAGTCGATGTGCATCACGGCCGCCATGACCACGAACCCGCTCAGGGCGAAAAGGCCCTGGCGCTTGAGAAAGTACAGGCCGTCGTTGAAGCGCCGGGCGGCCATGATGGAAGAGGCGGAATAGACCATGACCAAGCCGAAGCAGGTGAGGACCACCGCCAGCAGCAGAATCGTGGTATCGAACCCCTTCCTCACTTCCATCTCAGACGGCCTCCCGGTCGGGAAGGGCGAGCACCGCGCGGGTGAAGATATCGCCCCTCTCCTCGAAGCTGCTGAACATGTCGAAACTGGAGCAGCCCGGCGACAGAAGGACCGAGCCCCCGGCGGGGGTCAATTCCCTGGCCAGGCGCACCGCCTCCTCGAGGCAAGCCACCCGCACGGTATGGGTCAGGTCTCCCAGCGCGTCGGCCATGCGGCCGGCGGCCTGACCGATGAGAATCAAATGGGCCACCCGCGAGCGCACCAAATCGGCCAGGGGAGCGTAGTCGCCGCCCTTGTCCTTGCCACCCGCAATCAGGGTGACCGGGGCCTCCAGCCCGGCCAGGCTCTTGGCCACGCTGCCGACATTGGTCCCCTTGGAATCGTTGTACCAGGTGACCCCGTCGAGGACCCGGACGGGAACCATCCGGTGGTCGAGACCGGTAAAGGCGCAGGCCGCCCGCCATGCAATTTCGGCCGGGCAACCCTCCAGGAGCGGTGGGATGAGGGCGGCCATGACGTTTTCTATATTGTGCAGTCCCTTGAGGGAGAGCTCCCCGAGAGCGAAGCGCCGCTCGGTGTCGCCCCAACGCCAGACGATTTCCTCCCCCTCCAGACCCATGCCTTCGGGAAGAACCCGGCTGGAGGAGAAAAAGACCTTCCTCGCCCGGACGGTGCCGGCCGCTGCAAGGACCCGGGGATCTTCGACGTTCAGGACCGCCACGTCCGAAGGGGCCATGTTCTCGAAGACCCGGCATTTGGCGGCGACGTAGGCGTCCATGTCGGGATAGCGGTCCAGGTGATCCTCGGTGATGTTGAGCAGCAACGCATAGCGGGGGCGGAACTCCCTTACCGCCTCCAGTTGGAAGGAGGAGACCTCCGCCACCACCCAGTCCCACCCCTCCTCCCGGGCCGCCTCGACCAGGGGGAGGCCGAGGTTGCCCCCGACGAAGACCTTTCCCCCCCAGGCCTCGAAGATTTCCCCCAGAAGGGTGGTGGTGGTCGACTTGCCGTTGGTCCCGGCAATAGCCACCAGGGGGGCGGAGAGCTCCTGCCAGGCGATTTCGATCTCGCCCACCACCGGCACCCCGGCCTCGATGGCGGCGGCCACTGCCGGGACGCTCAGGGCAACGCCGGGGCTCAGGACCACCAGGTCGGCGCTCCGGAAGAGATCCGGGGTGTGTCCGCCAAGGTCGAGCCGGAGGCGGCCCCGCGTCAACGCATTCACTGCCGGGATCGCCTCCGGCGGCCGGGTGTCGGAGAGAGTCACCTCGGCGCCGCGGCGAAGGAAATAGTCGGTCAGGGCCATCCCGCTGCGCCCCGCGCCTGTCACCACGATTTTTTTCCGGCTGAAATCTTTCATGTTATCTCAGCTTCAAGGTCGAAAGGCCCACCAGGGCCAGGATAATGCTGATGATCCAGAATCGGACGATGATTTTCGGTTCAGGCCACCCCTTGAGCTCGAAATGATGGTGGATGGGAGCCATGCGGAAAATCCGCCTTCCGTAAAGACGGAAGGAGGTCACCTGGAAAATCACCGACAGGGCCTCCATGACGAAAATCCCCCCGACGATGATCAGGACGATCTCCTGCTTGGTAATCACCGCGATGGTGCCCAGCGCCCCGCCGAGCGACAGGCTGCCCACGTCTCCCATGAAGACCTGGGCGGGGTAGCTGTTGAACCAGAGAAAGCCGAGGCCCGATCCGACCATCGCTCCGCAGAGAACGGCCAGTTCGCCGGCGCCCTGGACGTTGCTGATCTGGAGGTACTCGGCGACCCGGGAATGGCCGGCGACATAGGCGAAGACCAGGTAGGTGCCCGAGGCGATAATCACCGGACCGATGGCCAGATCCGTCCAGGCCATCGGTGAGGTTCACGGCGTTGCTTGCGCCGACGATAACCAGCATGGCAAAAGGAATGTAGAAGATTCCCAGGTCGGGCCGCACCTCCTTGAAGAAGGGGACCGCGAGCGTCGTCTGAAAGGGCGGATAGAGGTAGAGAATCGCTCCGGCGGCCAGGGAGATGAGCAGAAGCCCGAGCATCTTCTGCCGGGCCGAGAGGCCGTCGCTGTTCCTGAGCTTGACCTTGCGAAAGTCGTCGATGAACCCAATCACTCCGAATCCCACTGTGACCATCAGCGTCACCCACACATAGATGTTGGTCAGGTCGGCCCACAACAGGGTCGGAAGCACGATGGCGAGGAGGATCAGGGTGCCGCCCATGGTCGGCGTTCCCTCCTTCTTGAAGTGCGACTCGGGCCCCACTTTGCGGATTGCCTGGCCGATCTGCAGGCTGGAGAGCTTGTTGATCAGCCAGGGACCGAGAATAAAGGAAATCACCAGGGCCGTAATGGTGGCGTAAATCGCCCGGAACGTAATGAAACGAAAAACGTAAAAGACCGAAAATTCGGTGTGCAGGGGATAGAGGAGATGATACAGCATCCGGCGGCCCCCCTAGGAATTGCCCGCAGCCAGGCAGTGCCCGGTCGCTTTGAGGGTGGCCGAGACCTTTTCCATTTTCATCCCCCGAGACCCCTTGACCAGTACCCGGTCGTGGGGTTGCAGCAGCCGCTGCAACGCGGCCCCCGCCTCTTCATGGGAGGCGAAGACCAGAATCCGTTCGGTCGGCATCCCCCCCTGACGGGCGCCCGCCGCCAGGTCCGCGGCCCGGTGGCCCAGGGCGAGCAGGAAATCCGCACGGCGTGCGGCGGTCAGGCCCACCTCCCGGTGCAGAATCGCACTGGCCTCTCCGAGCTCCAGCATATCCCCCAGAACGGCGATGCGCCTGCCCCGCCCTCCCACCTCGTCGAGGGCGACCAGGGCCGCCTTGACCGAGAGAGGGTTGGCGTTGTATGTGTCCTCCAGAAGAAGAATCCCGTCGTGCAGCCCGACCATTTCCATCCTCCCTCGGATGGTTCGAAAGAGCTCCAGGCCCCGGGCGATGACCGATCCCTCCACCCCCAGGGCCATGGCCGCGGCCGCAGCGGCCAAGGCGTTGTGCACGTTGTGGCGGCCGGCTATGTTCAGCCGGACCTGCCAAGTGCCGGTGGGCAGCACCAGACGGAAGAAGACGGCTTTTCCGTCTACGGATATCCGTTCGGCCCGGACTTCGGCCACCGAGGAGCAGCCGAACAGCAGCCGCCGGACGCCGTTGGGCACCGGAAGCTGGTCCACGCGCTCGTCATCGGCATTGATGACCGCGGTGCCGCCCGGCGGCAGGGCGACATAGAGCTCCCCCTTGGCCCGGGCCACGCCATCGATGCCGTAGAGGGTTTCCAGATGCGCCGGGCCGATATTGGTGATGATGCCGACTTCCGGAGCGGCGATATCCGCCAGGCGTGCGATTTCCCCCCGGGCGCTCATACCCAACTCCAGCACCGCCCAGCGATGCTCTTCGGAAAGGCGGAAGAGGGTCAGGGGCAACCCCACGAGATTGTTGAAATTGCCCTCGGTCTTCAGCCCCGGATCCCGTCAGGGAGAGAATGGCGGCGAGCATCTCCTTGGTCGTCGTTTTTCCGGAGGAGCCGGTCACAGCCACGACCGGTCCGGAAAACTTTCGGCGGACCGCCCCCCAAGGGCTCCCAGGGCAGTCAGGGTGTCGGAAACCTGGATGACCGGCACCGGAAACCCGGCGAGGACCTCCTCGCTGAGGCAGGCGGCGGCGCCCCGCCGAACGGCCTGGGTCAGAAAATCGTGTCCGTTGAAATGGGGACCCCGCAGGGGGACGAACAGTTCCCCTGCCCCGAGGGTGCGGCTGTCGGTGGAAATGCCGCAGACGGTTCCCCTGGCGCCGGCGGGAACGATGGCGCCGCCTGTAATTCCGGCAATTTTCTGCAGGTCGAGTTTCATGAGGATGCCTCCAATCGGGTCAGTTCCCGACGTAGTTCCTCCCGGTCATCAAAATGAAAACGCTGCCGGCCCACGATCTGGTAATCCTCATGTCCCTTGCCGGCAACGAGCAGCAGGTCCCCGGGGCCCAGGACGGAAACGGCGAAACGCATGGCCTCGCGCCTGTCCGGAATGACGACGAATCCCTTTTCCCGCGAAGCCAGCGGCCTCCTCGCGGGACCATTCACGGGAATGGACCCGAAGCGCCCCGGCCGGATCTCTTCGAGAATGGCCAGGGGGTCTTCGGTTCGAGGGTTGTCCGAGGTCAGGATCGCCAGGTCGGAAAGCCGCGATCCCGACCTCCCCCATCACCGGACGTTTGCGGCGGTCCCGGTCGCCTCCGCAGCCGAAGAGAGCGAGGATGCGGCGCGGAGAAAGCTCGCCCAGGGTCGTCAAAACCTTTTCCAGGGCGTCCCCGGTGTGGGCGTAATCGACGAGAACCAGAGCTCCACGGCCGTTTTCGATGCGCTCCAGGCGGCCGGGAACCAGGGGGGCGTCGGCCAGGCCCCGGGCCACGGTTTCGAGGGGAACATCGAGTGCGATACCGGCGCCGACGGCGCAGAGCAGGTTCTGCAGGTTGAATTTTCCCAGAAGCGGGGAGCGCAGCTCCAGAGGACCGCGGGGGGTGTCGACCGTGGCTTCGACCCCGGAGAGAGAAAGGGTGAACCTTCGGGGCCGGATCAGAGCCTCGCCCTCCGTGGCGCAGGTCAGCGCCGCCGGCAGACGGGCCGCCAGCCGCGCGCCGTAGGGGTCGTCGACGTTGACCACCGCCCGGATGTCTTCTCCTCCCTTGCGGCAGGAGAAGAGGGCTTCCTTGCTGGAAAAATAGTTCTCCATGCTGCCGTGGAAATCGAGGTGCTCGGGAGTCAGGTTGGTGAAGATCCCGACATCGAACTGAACACCCGCCACCCGCTGCTGGTCGAGGGCATGGGAGGAAACCTCCGCGACCAGGGAATCGGCCCCCTCCCGGCGGAAAAGGTCCACGGTGCCCAACAGGTCGACGGACTCGGGAGTGGTGTGCGGCGCCGGAAGGATGCGTCTCCCGCAACGGTAATTGATGGTCCCCAGGACCGCGGGCTTGCGGCCGGCGGCGTGCAGGATCGATTCGACGAGATAGGTGACCGTGGTCTTGCCGTTGGTCCCGGTGACCCCCACCACCGGCATGGCGGCGGTGGGGTCCCCGAAATAGGCGGCTGCGGCCAGGGCCATCGCCCGGCGGCAGTCCCGAACGACAATCCCTGCGACCCCCGCCGGAAGGGAGCGTTCCTCCTCGAGAAAGACGCATCCGGCGCCGCGGGCCAGGGCATCGTCGATGAACCGGTGGCCGTCCGTCGCCTGGCCGCGCAGGGCAAAAAAGGCCCCGCCCGGCCGGACCTGGCGGGAATCGTAGAAAAGCCCCGTCATTTCAGCATCTACAGGGCCCTGGATGCGGCGGGGAGATATTTTTTTGAGCAGCTGAGAAACCGTCATAGAATCAACTATCTTCCTATCCCCGCCGGAAAAAGTCAAAGGGATTTTTAGGTGGGGGGCGCCAGCCTCACCCAGACCTCGTTGCGATAGCTGATCGGCCGTCCGGCAGCCGGGGATTGCCGCACCACCCGTCCCTTCCCAATCAGCTTCATATTGATACCGGTCTGCTGCATGACCTGCAGCACCTGTCTGTAGCTCATGCCGATGCAGTAGGGCATGCGCGCGGACCTCCCGCCCTCTTCCACCCCTGCGGCTTCGGCCGGATGGGCCGAGGACCCGGCCGCTTCGGCGAGCACCGACGGCGGGAGGGGCGGCAGGTGGTCCCGGTTCTCGTGCAGTGTCGGAGGAACCTTGAGATACTGCAGCGACTGGAGGGCGATGCGGGAGAAGACCGGCGCCGCCGCCAACCCGCCGTAGATTTTTTCCTTCGGTTCGTCGATGACGACCAGGATGACCAGTCGCGGAGCATCCGCGGGGACGAAACCGACAAAGGAGGCGACCCGCTTATCCGCCGAATAGCCTCCGGTCACCGGGTCGACCTTTTGGGCCGTGCCGGTCTTCCCGGCCACCCGATATCCGGGAACTTCGGCCAGGGTGCCCGTTCCGCCCTCCCCGGTGACGTTGATCATGAGGTCGCGCACCTGGTGGGCCACCTGTTCGGAAACCACCTGCCGCTCCACCCGCGGTTCGCCGAGATCGGTCGTTTCGCCGTAGCCGTTGACGGCCCTCTGGACCACGTAGGGTTTCATGAGATAACCGCCGTTGGCGATGGCTGCGGCGGCCGTTGCCAGCTGCAGGGGAGTAACGGAAATCCCCTGACCGAAAGAGATGGTAGCCAGGTCGACGTCGAACCACTGAGAGGGGGATCGCAGCAACCCCTCCACCTCTCCGGGCAGGTCGATGCCCGTAGGCCGCCCGAAACCGAAATCGGTCAGGTACCGGTAGTACCGGTCGCGATCCAGGAGCGCGCCGATTTTGGCGGCGCCGATGTTGGAGCTGAACTTCAGGATTTGCGCCACTGTCAGTTGGTCGAAGGGCTCGTGGTCGTGAATCACCCTGCCGCCCACCCTGTAGGCTCCGTGCTCGCAATCGAAGGTCTCCTCGGGCCGAACCAGTCCCTCGTTCAGGGCTGCGGCCAGGAGGAATATCTTCATGGTCGAGCCCGGCTCATAGGTATCGCAAAGCGCCCTGTCGCGCCACTGGCTGGGACGGTATCTGGAGATGGCGTTGGGGTTGTAGTCGGGCTGACTGGCCATGGCCAGGACCTGTCCCGACCGGGGGTCGAGCACCACTACCGTTCCGGCCCGGGCATGGGCATTTTTAACTCCGGCGGCCAGCTCCTTTTCGGCAATATACTGCAGGTTCTTGTCCAGGGTCAGGTAGAGGTCGCTGCCCCGGCTTTCTCCCTGCACGACGGCTTCCCCGGCCCCGATGCCCCGCCCCAGGGCATCCCGCTCGGTCACAAGGTAGCCCCCCTGACCGAGAAGCATCGAATCGTATTTGAGTTCCACCCCTTCCAGGCCCTTCGGGATCGAGGCCGGTAAAGCCGACACCTGGGCTCCGACCTCCGAATTGGGGTAGAAGCGCTTGTGCTCCTTGATGAAATTTACTCCCGCAAGCTTGAGGGAGCGGACCTTTTCGGACTCACGAAGGGACACCTGCCGTTTGACCCAGAGGAAACTCCTCTTCGAGTTCAGTTTGGCTTTCAGCGAATTGTAGGGAAGGGAAAGCGCCGCCGCCAGAGCCCTGGCCTCCCCGGAAGGGTTTTCGACTTTCCGGGGGTCGACGTAAATTGAGTCAACCTCTATGCTCAATGCCAGCTCCTCGCCGTTGCGGTCGAAAATGGTTCCCCGCTGGGGGGCAAGAGGGATGATTTTCTGATGCTGCCGTTCGGCCCGATGTTCCCAGTCCTGCTGGTCAAGTACCTGAAGGGTGAAAGCCCTCGCCACGATGAGCACGAAGACGACGAGAAAAAAGAGCCCGACCAGCCTTATTCGGATTCCGACCCACTTCTCCAGCCGGTCCATTACTGGACGGTGATAATCTGATCGGGAGCGGGATGGCGCAGACCGAGGTCGTTGCGCGCCACCTTTCAATCCGCCCGGGTTGCGCAGACTCGCCGCTTCCAGCTGCAGTCTGCGGGATTCCTGAGTCAGGGTCCGCAGACGGCCCTCCAGGCTGGAGATGTCATACTGAAGGTTGATGACCTGGAGTCGGGACCAGACGAAGAAAAGGGAAACCACCAGCAGGATGGCGATAAACATAAAAAGCGGCAGCAATTTCGGGCGGGCCAGGGAAAAGGCGTTGACTTTGGGGATGGCTTTGAGAACGGTGTCGGACATGAGACCCTCCTGTCATTCAATCAATCATCATTTGCCCGAAGGGGAAACCCTATCAAGACCGGCCGGGCCACCGCCCTGAGTATCGCGCTTCGCGCCCGGGGATTGGCCTCCAGTTCGCCAGGCTCGCGGCCGGACGCCCTTGCGGGTGAGCAGCTTCACCCGCGGCGTGTGGCTGCAGACGCAGACCGGAAGACGGGGGGGGCAGATGCAGCCCCTGGCCTCCTCCCGGAAGATCCGCTTGACGATTCGGTCTTCCAGGGAGTGAAAACTGATGACCACCAGCCGGCCTTCGGGTTTCAAAAGATCAATGGCCCGGGAAACCCCCAGGGAAACGTGCTCCAGCTCCCCGTTGACGTAGATGCGCAAAGCCTGGAACACCCGGGTGGCCGGATGAATCCGCGCGGGCACCCTGCCTCCGGGGACCGTCTCCCGCACCAGTTCGGCCAGCTGCCGGGTGGTGGTCAGGGGAGCCTGACTCCTGGCCTTGACTATCCGACGGGCGATCCGCCCGGCCCACCTCTCTTCGCCGAACTCGCGGAAAATCCGGGCCAGCTCCGCCGCCTCCAGAGTGTTTACCGCGTCGGCGGCGGTCATCCCGGCGCTTCGGTCCATGCGCATATCGAGCGGAGCGTCGTTTCGAAAGGAGAACCCCCGTTCGGCCTCATCGAGCTGAAAGGAAGAAACCCCAAGGTCCAGCAGGATGCCGTCCACCCGCTCGATGCCCAGCTCATCCAGCACCTCCGCCGCCTCGGAAAAATTACGGTGCCGCAGGGTCACCCTCTCGCCGAATGGGGCGAGGGCGGCCTCGGTCCGCCTCAGGGTTTCGAGGTCGCGGTCCAGACCGATGAGCCGCCCGTCGGGACCGCAGGCCTCCAGGACCAGCCGGGCATGGCCGCCCCCTCCCAGGGTGCCGTCCAGATAGGTCCCTCCCGGAGCGGGCCGGAGCAACTCGATGACCTCCGACGGCATGACCGGTTGATGTGTCAATTCCCCGTTTTCCAAAGATCAGAAACCCAGATCGGCCAGGCTCTGCGGTTCGGCCTTGAGCCGTTCTTCGGACTGCAGCATTTCCAGAGCGTGCCTGGACTGGCTCCAGATTTCGATTTTATTGACCAAGCCGACAACCACGACTTCCCGCTCCTTGTCGAGCCCCGCATAAGTTCGCAGAGCCTGGGGAATCTGAATCCGCCCCTGTTTGTCAAAGGGGCATTCTTGGGCGGGTCCGATCAGCACCCGGTAAATGTCGTCTTTCCGAGGGCCGGCGGGCAGTTCTCCCACGTTGTCTTGGATTTTTCTCCATTCCGAAAGGGGATAGGCCAGAAGAGCGCCATTTTTTTGGGTGATTTTCAGGCTTTCGTCACCGAAGGCGGTGTTCAGGACTTCCCTGAACCTGGCGGGGACGCTGGCCCTGCCCTTGGCATCGATGGTGTTGTTGAATTCGCCTTGAAAACCCATTTTGGCCCCGCTTTACACCTTTCCCCACATTTTGGGAAACTATAACGAGGCCCCTGGAGGTTGTCAAGAAGAATTTCCATTTTTTTTAAGGACTTAGAGGGCCGGAAGGGATAATGGATGCACCCCTGGGAGGGGTGGGAGAAAAGAGCGAGTCATAAGAGATAGTTAGAATGGATTCATCCCTGGAAGCATTGGGGCAATGGAGCGGAAATTTAATTGAGGCGGGTTTGTCGGGAGGTTGGAAAACGGGCGCAGGTCGCAAGCCAATTGATTTCGGCGTCGGGAACAACGTCCTCCCAAACGGAACGGTTTCGATGGATAAAGAGGGCCTAAAGTAAAATCCATGCGCAATCCGTTACGATTTATAGGAAAAGTTCTATTTTTCATCATGTGTCGCATTAGCCATATCTTACTTGCTGTATTTTCAGAAGGCGAGCCATCAACAGTGTTGACAAATATTACTACGACAACTATCGTATTTTCATGCCCAATAAAGTCGCTTACAATCTGGACGATGCACTCGGCTTTCTCATGCACCGGACCTCGCTCAGATACAGATGTGAAGTGGGACGCCGACTCAAGGCGTACGACGTCACCACCGAGCAATGGTCGGTCTTGTGCCGGCTGAAGGAACGGGATGGCCTTACCCAGAAAGAGCTGGCCGAACGCATCGTCAAAGACCAGCCCAACCTGACGCGCATGCTCGACAAGCTGCAACAAAAGGGGCTGACCCAAAGGATAGACAACCCCAACGACCGACGCGCATTTTTCATCCACCTGACACCGGAAGGCGAGACCCTGTTAGAGACGCTCATACCCCTTGCGAAAGAAGTGAGCACCGAAGCCCTTTGCGGCTTCACACAGGAGGAAGCGGCCTTATTGAAAAATTTGCTCAACAGGGTCTGGCAGAACCTGGGACTGGACAAAAGGTAAATTTTTTTGCCAGTAATAGTTGTCATGACAACTATTACTGAATAAACAAGATGCACGATACCCCCCCCCTCGGCTGAACAAACCGGAGATCAAAAAAGGTCCGATTGAATGAATGCAATTCCAGGCATCACACCCTTGCCCTGCATCCTTAGAAAAAGCCTTATCCTGACTGTCGCTGCAGCTTTGACCCTGAGCGGCTGCGCCCTGCTGCCCGGCGGGGCATCACCCCACTCAAAGCCCCTCGATCCCAACGCTCTGCATACGGGCCAAGCGATACGGAATGCCGGCGAAAAGCTCTCGCCCTGGCCGTCGCAGCGGTGGTGGCAGGCGTATGCCGACCCGCAGCTCGACCGCCTGGTGGCCGAGGCGACCGCGGGGAACCCGGCCTTGCGCATTGCGAAGGCCCGGATCGCCAGAGTACGGGCGCTCAGCGGCGTTGCCCGCTCAAACCTGCTGCCGTCCCTGCAGGCCAGTGCCGAATTCACTCGGGAGCAGTTTACCGAAAATCAATTCATTCCGCCGCCCTACGCCGGCAATTGGTCCTGGAACAATCTGGCGATGCTTGACTTCGCCTACGATCTCGATCTGTGGGGAAGGAACCGGAGCGCCCTTGCGGCAGCGCTGGATTATGTCCAGATGGCCAGGGCGGAAGCGCAGGAAGTCCGCCTGTCTCTCGAAACCACGGTCGCCCGGGTTTATGTGCAATTGTCTCTCGAGTACACACTGCTGGACATCGCCAAGGCAACCTTGCGCCAGCGCCAGGACATCCTGGACATTTCGCGGAAGCGCTTCGCCGCGGGTCTTGCGACCGAGCTCGACCTGAGCCAAGCCGAAACGCCCCTGCCTGCGGGAAGGGCGGAAATCGAGCACATTTCCGAAACGATTGAACTGCTGCGCAATCAACTGTCTGCGCTCAGCGGCAAAGGACCCGGCGATGGAGAGAATATCCGGCGGCCAGCCCTTTCCCTCGACCTGCCGATCGGCCTGCCGTCCGTTCTTCCGGCCGACCTTCTGGGCCGACGCCCCGACGTGGCGGCACAGCGGCTGCGGGTGGAAGCTGCGGGTAAAGAGAGCGACGTTGCAAAGGCGGCCTTTTACCCCGACATAAACCTCACGGCTTTTGCCGGATGGCAATCCCTTAGCTTTGCTAAGTTGCTGTCCCCGGGGTCGCTGATCCAGGGGTTCGGGCCGGCAATTTCCTTGCCCATATTCGAGGGAGGGAGACTGCGAAGCCAACTCCGGGTCTCCGTCGCCGATTACGACATGGCGGTCGAGGCATACAACGGCACCCTGATCCGGGCACTGGAACACGTCGCCAACCAGGTCGTCTCCCTGCGGTCCCTGAAAAAACAGCGGGTCGAGGCGAACAGCTCGAACACCCTGGCCCTTCGCGCCTACGACATCGCCCTTCGGGCCTTCCAGTCCGGGCTGACCGACTATCTCAACGTCCTCAACGCCCAGAACCAGACCCTTGCCGAGGCCAAGCGCAAAGCGCTGGTGGAGGCCCGGTTCCTCGATGCCTACGCCTCTTTGATGGAGGCGATCGGCGGAGGAGTGCCGTTGGCGCCGCCACCCGCAGGAGCGCGGCCATGAGCGCATTCGCCGCAGATACCGCAAAAACCCTGCTCGGCACGGCCCGACAGGAACTCTCGGACTTGGGAAGGTCGGAAATCCCGAGATGGGTGTTCGCCCTCAAGATCTGTCTGGCTGCCCTTTTGGCGCTGTGGATATCGCTGCGGTTCCAATTGGATTCCCCGCGAAGCGCCATGATCACGGTCGTCATTGTCATGCAGCCGCATACCGGCATGGTCCTGGAGAAAAGTATCTACCGTTTCAGCGGAACGGTCACCGGCGCCCTCGCCAGCTTTCTGCTGGTGGACCTTTTTGTCCAGCAGCGGGTCCTATTTCTTGTGGGGTTGGGCCTTTGGATCGGGCTCTGTACCGCCGGGGCAACGTTCTTCCGCAACCACAGGTCCTATGGTTTTGTTCTTGCCGGATACACTGCCGCCATTATCGGACTTTTCGCCGTACTGCATCCCGAAGACGTCTTCCCCATAGCCGTAACCCGTCTCTCCGAGGTCGGCATCGGCCTCCTCTGCGCCGGTTTTGTCAGCGACGGAATCTTCCCACGGCGGCTCTCCGACCTCCTCAAAATAACGGTGCGCCGCCGTTACAGGGATTTCCTCTCCTTTGTCCGTGCCTCTCTGTCAGGCGTAGCCTCGCCGACCGAGTTGGAAAGAATGCATCTGCGCCTGATGGATGCCGTGATCACCGTTGAATACATCCGCAGCGCCGGGGCTCTGGAGGCCCCCGAGGTGCGCGCCCGCGACCAAAGGATTCGAAAGCTCAACAGCGAATTCATGGCGGCATCGACCACCTTCCATTCCCTTCACCAACTCCTGAAACGGCTGAAGAAACATCCGACCCCGGCGGAGCAGGCGCTGAGCGAGCTCCACGAATCGCTGGGCAAAACGATTCTCAGTGGAGAAATCCCGGGCTCGTCTCTTGAAGCCAAACAGAGCGCCCGGAGGATTGCCGCCACCCGGGTCCTGCTCTCACGACGCGTCAGGGAGATGCGCCGCTCCCGCTTTGCACCCGGTGCCGAAAGCACGCTCGATTTCGATGCCGCCGCAGACCTTCTCAACCGTTTCCTGCGGGAAATGCATGCGTGCACTCAAACCTATGCAACCCTGGCGCAGAAGAAGCCGGAACCTATGCCCATGGGCGACATAAGGTTTGCCCTGCACACGGACCCGCTGGTCGCGTTTCTGAACGGAGGACGGGCATTTGCCGCGACCCTGTTGGCCGGGACCTTCTGGATCGCCTCTGCATGGCCGCATGGCATCATCGCCCTCATGAACGCCGCTATTGTATGCGCCCTGTTCGCCTCAGCCCCTGACCCCTCCCGGGGAGTCCGGCAGATGATTCCCGGGTTCGGTCTTGGCATTTTGGCTGCGCTTATATTCAGGTTTCTGGTCATGCCCTCCCTGGACGGGTTCACCCTCCTCTGTGCCGGAATGGTTCCCTTTATGCTCATCGGAGCTTACCTCTTCACACTCCCGAATCTGGCCGGAATCGGTTCAGGCTACCTGATCATGCTCTTTTACCACCTCGACGGGATTGGAAGCGAGGTGTTTTACAGCCCCGTTATGGCGACAAACGACGCCGTGGCAACGATTGTGGGAATAGCTGCGGCCGGCATCATGTTCGTGACCGTAGCACCCCCAGGCGGTTCGTGGAGCAAGCGGCGGATGGCGCGCCAGTTGCGGCAGCAGGTGGTCGAAGCCTGTTTCGATCCTTTGGCGGGCCTCGCGAACCGCTTCGAAAGTCGTATTCACGACGCGCTCCGAATGCGAACCGCCGGAGGGGATGTCCAGGGTGAAGGGGGCAGGCTTCTTATCGCATGGACGTTTTCGGCTCTTGAAATAGGCCGTACCGTTATCCATCTTCGCCAGGATGCCGAGTCGCCCCTGGTCCCGCAGCCGGTGGCCGACAGCGTGCAAAAAAACGTTGCGTCCCTGGCACGGCTTTTCAGGCGCCCCTCCGTCAAACGTCGCGATGCTGCGCTCAACGGCGTGACAGATGCTATCGAGGTGATCCGCGCTGAAGCGGAAGGCCCCTCTTGCGGGAAGAGCCTGGATCGTCTGCAGACTAAGCTTCATCTCATCCGGACGGCACTGCAGGATGAGGAGGCCGTTCCGGTGTCCACCACTTCCGGCCTGCTGGCCGCCACTCAAGGAGGTCCCCTTCATGCCCCGTGAAATCGCCCTGCTTGACGCGCTGGTGCCGACTCTTCTCCTGGCATTTCTTGCGAGCATCGTCCTTCATACGGTGCTGGACAGGATTCTGGGATGTTGCGGCGTGTACCGCCACGTCTGGCATCCCTCGCTGTTTCGGATCGGCATCTTTGTCTGCATCTTCGCTCTCTGCGGGCTGCTGACCCTCCGGTAGGGCGGCGTCGCAGATCAAGATCCATTTTTTTCGAAGAGGTTTTATGAAGTCCAGAAAATTGTTGCAAGTTGTCTCCACTATCCTTGTCATTGGCGCGGCAACGTTGCTCGGCAGGGCGCTATGGAACCGATACATGAATTCTCCCTGGACCCGTGATGGGCGGGTTTGTGCAAACGTGATTCAGGTCGCGCCCGATGTTTCCGGCATCGTCGTTCGCGTCGTGGTGGGGGACAACCAGGCGGTACACAAGGGAGACCTGCTCTTTACGGTGGACCAGAAGCGCTACCAACTGGCCTTGAACCAGGCCAAAGCCCTCCTTGCGGCCAGCAAGGCGGAGATGGGCATGCGGCAGCAGCAGGCGGAGCGAAGGGCGCGGCTTGGAAACGTGGCTGTTTCCGCTGAAACGCAGGCGGATGCGCACTCACAGGCGGATTCAGCCAGGGCCATGTACCAGAAGGCTCTGGTGGCGGTAGCGACGGCGAAACTGAATCTCCGCCGTACCGAGGTGCGCTCACCTGTGGACGGCTTCATCACCAATCTGAACGTGCATCCCGGTGATTTCGCCACGAGAGGGGAGGCGAAGCTGGCGGTGATCGACAGGAATTCGTTTTGGGTCTACGGCTACTTCGAGGAGACAAAACTCCACCTGCTGCACCGGGGGGCGCCGGTCGACGTTCAGCTCCTGGGCTATGCGCCGGTCCTGCAGGGGCATATCGAGAGTCTGGCCCACGGCATCGCCGATCACGACAACCACACCAGCCGCGAACTCCTCTCCGACGTTAACCCCATGTTCAACTGGGTGCGACTCGCCCAGCGGATTCCTGTGAGGATCAAAATAGGCCGGATACCGGCCGACCTTCCTCTGGCCGCGGGCATGACCTGCACGGTAATTGCCCGTCCTGAATCCCATAAGCAGGCGACGGCCCTGGCCGCCAATCCGACTCCTGACTGATTCACGTCTCCTGGAAGCTAAAGGCCTTCCTTCTGAGTAAACCTATGAAATGAAATGAGATTTTGATTTGGCAAAAAATGGAGATCGAGAAAAGGCAGAATTCGGAAAACCCCAAATTGTCTTAATCAAGGAAAGGAGTTAGCAGAATGAAAAGAACGGCCACTTATTTATTGTTGGTATTGGTAGGTGTTTTCTTCACGGCATGCTTATCCGCATGTGCACCGGTGAGTGGGGAAAATCACCAGAAAACCTACGACCAGTTTAACAGTCCCCCCGTTGGCTATCAATTCGAAGTCCCTCTAGGGTAGATGGCTGAAAATAGCGCTGACAGGCCAGGTAGCACCCTCTTCCAAAGAGGCCTACCTGGCCTGTCTCTAGGTTCCGTAGAATTGCTCTACGATAGGAGCCCCTTCCGACCCTTTACCCTTCTTATATATGCCTTCGGGATAAGGGTCTATGCCGCTTTAAAGGGTTTCAGTTACAGCAAGAGTCTTCTACTCCCCCTTCTCCCCCGGCAGCACCATCTCGATCTCCTCTACTCGGCGGTCAACCACCTTGCGCACGATGAAGGTGGTCCCGTCGGACTGACAGCTATCTCCTTCTGCGGGGATGCTTCCCATGGTGCGAAGGAGGAAGCCGGCGAGGGTATTGGCATGCTCCTCGGAGAGTTGAAGCCCGAATCGGCGGTTGATGGTACGCAGGGAGGCACTGCCGTCGATGAGGTAGCGGCCGGGGGCGATCTCCCTCACCAGGACCTCCTCCACATCGTACTCGTCCTGGATCTCCCCGACGATTTCCTCGACGATGTCCTCCAGGGTGACGATTCCCTCCACCCCGCCGTACTCGTCCACCACCATCGCCAGATGTATGTGCTTCTTGCGAAAGGACTGCAGCAGGGTGCCGATGCGTTTCGATTCGGGGACGAAATAGGGAGGCCGGGCGATGGCCTGCAGGGAGAATTCCTTGGGATGACCGACGTAGTCGAGGATATCCTTGGAGTGGATCACGCCGACGATGTCATCGAGGCTTCCGGCGAAGATGGGGAATCGGGAGTGACGGGAGGAACGGACCTGTTCGAGGGCCTCCCCGAAGGTGGCCGAAACCTCGATCCCGACCACCTCGGTCCGCGGAATCATGACCTCCCGCACGCGGGTCTCCGTCAGTTCGAAAACCCCGTGAAGCATACGCCGCTGCTCCTTAGCCACCACCCCGGTCTGTTCGCCGACGGAGATGATGGTGCGGATCTCATCCTCGGAAATGATCGGCCGTTCCTCCTCCTGGCGGATAAAATGGGAGAGCAGCCGCGAAACCCCGGTCACCAGCCAGACGACGGGGGCCAGAAACCACATCACCGCAACAATGGGCCGCAGAACCAGGAAAGAGACCTTTTCAGGGTGCTGAGCGGCGTAGGTCTTGGGACTGATTTCGGAGATAATCAGCAGCAGAGGCGTTAGGATGAGAATGGTGTAGAGTTCCCCCCGGTCGCCGTAGATCTGGACCAGAAACGTGGTGGCGAATACCGAGGTGGCGATGTTGGCCAGGTTGTTGCCGACCAGGATGGCACTCAGGAGACGATCGGGCTTTTCCAGGATGTTTTCGAGTTTTTCCGCTCCCCGGCGTTTCTTCTGCACGAGGTAGTTGACCCGCAGCCGGTCCATGGACATCAGGGCCGTTTCGGAGCCGGAAAAAAAGGCGGATAGAAGGAACAGCAGTCCCAGGCCGAGGAGGTGCAGTAGCTGGTCTTCAGGCATTCGCGGTTTTCCTTGGATCCTTCCAAGAGCAGGTGACGCTGGGTGGATTCTACCTTAAGGTCAGCCTGATTACAAATATTTAGATTCAGTGATGGACTCTCCCCTGGACCGTTATTGTCAATTCGCCGCTCACTGTGTTATAAGGCCCACTTGAAGCAGCTCGGCCGGGATCCCCCGGTACCCTCCGATAAATTCGCCAGGAAAGGATTTCCCATGGACCGGGACGCGTCCGGACGCCGTCACCAGGAGCTGTGCCTCCAGCTGCACCGCCACAATCACCTCTACTACGTCCTCGATCAGCCGGAAATTTCAGACGCCGAGTACGACCGGCTGTTCCGGGAGCTCCTCGACATCGAGAAGAGCTTTCCCGGGCTGGCTTCCTCCGATTCGCCCTCCCAGCGGGTTGGAGCGCCACCCCTGGAAAAATTCGAGACCGTCCGACGCACCCTGCCCATGCTCTCCCTGGAGAATGCTCTCGACGAGGCTGAGATGCGGGAGTTCGACGCCCGCATCCGCCGCTTTCTGGCGACTGAAGAGGAAATCGAGTACGTCTGCGAGCTCAAGCTCGACGGAGTGGCCGTGGAACTCGTCTACGAGCAGGGGAAACTGACGACGGGCTCGACCCGGGGCGACGGAACCACGGGGGAGAAGATCACAGAAAATCTGAAGACGATTCCCTCGGTTCCCCTGGTCCTGGAGCAGCCGGCCCCCGCCCTCCTGGAGGTGCGGGGGGAGGTCTATATGGACCTGGCCGATTTCCAGGCCTTCAACCGGGAGCGGGAGGAGGAAGGGGAGCCGACCTTCGCCAACCCCCGCAACGCCGCCGCCGGCAGCCTGCGCCAGCTCAACTCGGCAATCACCGCCCGCCGGCCCCTGCGGATCTTCTGCTATGGCCTCGGACGGGCGAAGGGCGCCGAGTTCGCGACCCACCTCCAGGCACTGGAGAGTCTGCAGCAGTGGAGGCTGCGGGTCAACCTGGAGGAGACCCGGGTGGTCCGGGGAATAGACGGGGTGATTGAATTCTTCCGGGAGCAGCAGGCGCGCCGCGAGAATCTGCCCTACGAGATCGACGGGGTGGTGGTCAAGGTCAACGACCTGGCCCTGCAGCGTGAACTGGGGGAGAAGACCCGCACGCCCCGTTGGGCGGTGGCCTGCAAGTTTCCACCCCGTCAGGCCGTGACCGTCATCGAGGACATCCAGCTCCAGGTCGGCCGCACCGGAGCCATCACCCCCGTGGCCCGCCTCCGCCCGGTGGAGGTGAGCGGGGTGACCGTCTCCCGCGCCAGCCTGCATAACTGGGATGAGATCGCCCGGCTCGACATGCGGATCGGCGACCAGGTGGTGGTGGAGCGGGCCGGGGACGTCATCCCGGACGTGGTAAGGGTCCTGACGGAGAAGCGCAGCGGCGAGGAGCGGGTTGTGCCCCTTCCGGAGGCCTGCCCCGAGTGCGGCTCACCGGTGGTGCGGCTCGAAGGGGAGGTGGTACCGCGCTGCCAGGGGCTCTCCTGCCCGGCCCGGCTCAAGGAGTCGATCAAGCATTTCGCCTCCCGCACCGGAATGGACATCGACGGGCTCGGTGACCGCTACATCGACCAGTTGCTGCGCCTGGGCCTGGTGGACAGCGTCGCCGGCCTGTACACCCTCGGCAAGGAGGATCTCTTCCGGTTCGACCGCATGGGAGACAAACTGGCGGATAACCTTCTGGCGGCCATCGATGCCAGCCGTCGCCGCCCCCTCCCCCGTTTCCTCTTCGCCCTCGGCATCCGCCACGTCGGCCAGCACATTGCCAAGGTGCTGGCCCGGCAGTTCGGCTCGCTGGAAAACCTGCGGCAGACCTCGCGGGAAGACCTTCTGGCCATCCACGAGGTAGGCCCGCAGGTGGCGGAGAGCGTGGAGAGCTTTTTCCGCTCGCCGCGCAACCTCGAGATCCTCCGCCAGCTCGGCGAAGCGGGGGTGGTCCCGGAGACGGAGGAGCGCCGGGCCGGCGGACCCTTGTCGAGAAAAACCTTCGTCTTCACGGGGTCGCTGGCACGCTTCTCCCGCAAGGAGGCCCAGGAGCGGGTGGAGAGGCTCGGCGGCCGGGCCGCCGGTTCGGTGAGCAAAAAAACCGACTATGTGGTTGCGGGCGAGGAGGCCGGAAGTAAACTTGACCGGGCAAGGCAACTTGGCGTACCGGTTCTGAGCGAGGAGGAATTTCTGCAGATGATGGAAAAGGAAGAGGCGCGATGAAGCAGGTCAGAGCCGCGGTCCGCATCAGGGGGGTGGTACAGGGAGTCAATTTCCGCTACTTCACCCGCCGCACCGCCGAGGCCCACAACGTGACGGGATGGGTGAAGAACCTGCCGAACGGAGAGGTGGAGGCGGTCTTCGAAGGACGGGAAGCGGAGGTCCGCAAGGTTCTGGCCTGGTGCCACGAGGGTCCCAGCTCCGCCCGGGTCGATGAGGTCCGTGTGGAGTGGAAGGACTTCCGGGGGGAGTTTTCTTCTTTCAACGTGGTGCGTTAACCCGGCTCCTCTTCGTCCCTCAGCCGCAGGTATTCCTGGTAGATCTCGCTCCCCGCCACCCCGAACTCCCTGGCCACCTGCTTGACGATTTCCCTGGGGGCAAGCCCGCTTCCCATCTGCCGCCGCAGCGCCTCGCGCACGGTCCCCCGGGGTTTTTCCTCCGGTGCCGGCGCGACCATGAGAACAATCTCGCCGCGGACCCGCACTTCCCCGAACCGCTCAATAGCCGCAGACACCGTCCCCCGGAAGAGCTCTTCGTGGACCTTGGTCAGCTCACGGGCGACGGCCACTTCCCTCTCCTGCCCCAATTCCACCGCCATATCCTTTAGCGTTGCCGCGAGCCGGTGCGGCGCCTCGTAGAAAATGACGGTCAGGTCGGTCCCTTTAAGCCGCCGCAACGCCTCCCGGCGGGCGCGGCTGCGAGAGGGCAGAAAGCCCTCGAAAGCGAAACGCTCCGTGGGAAGTCCGGAAATGGAGAGGGCGGCGACAGCCGCCGAGGGGCCGGGGACGGGCGTCACAGGAACCCCCTCCTCCCGGCAGCGGCGCACCAGGAGGAATCCGGGGTCGGAAATGGCGGGGGTGCCGGCATCGGAGATCAGCGCCACCGATCTGCCCTGGCGAAGGACCTCCAGGAGGCGTTCCCCCTTGGCCGCCTCGTTGTGCTGAAAATAGGAGGTCAGTGGGGTGCTGATGCCGTAATGGCTGAAGAGCTTGCGGCTGTGCCGGGTGTCTTCCGCGGCGACGAGATCGACTTCCTTGAGCACCCGCAGGGCTCGGAAGGTGAGGTCCTCGAGATTTCCGATGGGCGTGGCGACGAGGTAGAGTGTTCCGGGCATAAGGCAGTAAAAGGTAAAAGGTGGATGGTGAATGGGTGTAGGGGCGTGATTCATCACGCCCTATTTATTCTACAGGCGCTTCTTCGGCCAACCGCTACCCAGGGCGCAATGAATTGCGCCCCTACAGGCTCTTCTCCAGCTCTTCCAACTCCTTCAGCCACAGCGCGGCGCTGGCGTCGCTGGGCATGCGCCAGTCGCCTCGGGGAGAGAGGACGACGCTGCCGACCTTGGGGCCGTCGGGCAGGCAGGAGCGCTTGAACTGCTGGGAGAAAAAACGCTGGTGGAAGGTCTTGAGCCAGGAGAGGATTTCTCGCCTCCTCGAAGCGATCGCCGAAAGGCCTGGCGAGCGAGAAAGAGAATCTTGGCCGGTCCGAACTGCAGGCGCACAAAGTGGTAGAGGAAAAAATCGTGCAGGAGGTAGGGACCGATGTGGTCCTCGGTAATCTGACCGATCTCCCCCTCCTCGTCGGGCGGCAGCAGTTCGGGTGATACGGGGGTATCGCAGATGTCATGGAGAATCCGGCTTGTCTCCCCGGAGAATTCCTCCTCAGCCGCCCAGCTCACCAGATAGCGCACCAGGGTCTTGGGAACCCCGGCGTTGACGCCGTACATCGACATGTGGTCGGCATTGTAGGTGCACCACCCGAGGGCGAGTTCGGAGAGGTCGCCGGTACCGATCTGCAAGCCCCCGACCTTGTTGGCCAGATCCATGAGGATCTGGGTGCGCTCCCGGGCCTGGGCGTTCTCGAAGGTGATATCGTGCACCGACTCGCTGTGCTCGAGGTCCCGAAAATGCTGCCGGACGGCGGCATCGATCGAAATCACCCGGAGGCTCACCCCCAGCTGGTCGGCCAAGCTTTCGGCGTTGCTTCGGGTGCGCCGGGTGGTGCCGAAACCGGGCATGGTGACAGCCAGGATACCGTGGCGGTCGAGGCCGAGGCGATCGAAGGCCTTCACCGCCACCAGCAGGGCCAGCGTCGAATCGAGTCCGCCCGATATGCCAAGAACGACTTTAGTCATTCCGGTATGCCGCAGGCGCTTGGCCAGCCCCGTCGTCTGCAGGGCGAAGATTTCCCGGCAGCGATGGGCCCGCTCCTCTTCGGCGGAAGGAACGAAGGGCGTTGCCGGAACGGGCCGAAGCAGCCCCGTGACGGTCTCCTCCCCCAGGGGAAAGGGGACGACCCGGTACGGGGAATCGCCCCCGCAGGCGGCGAAGCTGTTGTTCCTGAGGCGCTCGTTGACCAGGCGCTGGATGTCGATATCGGCGGCGGCCACCTGCGTGGAGAAGCGGAAGCGCTCCGTTTCGGTCAGCACCGTGCCGTATTCGGCGATGAGGGAATGGCCGGAATAGACGAGGTCGGTGCTCGACTCCCCCGGGCCGGCCGAGGCGTAGGCATAGGCGGCCAGGCAGCGGGCGGACTGGGACCGGATCAGGTCGCGGCGGTATTGCTCCTTGCCCAGCAGCTCGGGACTGGCCGAGAGGTTCAGCAGCAGGGTGGCGCCCTTGACGGCCATGGCGCTGCTGGGAGGATTGACCGCCCAGAGGTCCTCGCAGACCTCGATGCCTACCAGACAGTCCTTCATACCCTCGGCTCCGAAGAGCAGGTCGGCACCGAAGGGGATGGTCGCGCCCTCCCATTCGAGGCTGTCCCCGGTGCGGTCGCGGGCCGAGGAGAACCAGCGCTCCTCGTAAAATTCCTGGGTGTTGGGCAGGTAGGTCTTGGGAACGACACCGAGAACCCGCCCTCCGGAAAGAAAAACTCCGCAGTTGAACAGCCGCCCCCCCTGGGCGACCGGGGCCCCGACCACCAGTGAGATGTTATTTCCAGCGGTAAACTCGGCCAGCTCCCCCAGGGCCTTTCGAGCCGCCTCAATGAGCAGAGGCTGAAAGAAAAGGTCGCCGCAGGAGTAGCCCGTGAGGCAGAGTTCAGGAAAAAGCAACAGCGGGCAGCCGAGGGCGCTCCCCTCCTCGGCGGCCTGACGAATTTTGTCTCGGTTGAAGGCGACATCGGCCACCTTCAGTTCGGGAGAGGCAACCCCGACCCGGATGAATCCGAGCGAAGGGAGTCTGGTCTTCATGCGTTCACCCCGGCATGGACATACGGCTTTGAGAAGATGGATTTCCAGTGCAAGGATATCGGGGTCTTGGACGGAATGCAAACGGATTCGGGAGGAAGCGGGGGAGATGGGGAGATGGAAAATACCGATTTTTCCACCTCCCCATCTGCCCGGCTTCTCCTCTACCCGAGCCCGAAGGCGTCCGGGATATGCTCCACTACCGCTCCCTCGGGTCCCGGCCGAACGGCGACGACGTCGAAGCGGGGCTGCAGGCCCCTTCCCTTGCCGCCACCCAGGTACCACTGGGCCGCCCGAAGGATCTGCCTCTGTTTGGCCGGACCGACCGCCTCCTGGGGCGTCCCGAAGGCGTTGCTGCGCCGGGTCTTGACCTCCACGAAGACAAGGGTTCGCCCGTGCCGTGCGATGATGTCGATCTCCCCGACGGGATTGCGCATGTTGCGCTCCAGGATCTCTCATGCCGAGGCCGCGCAGGTAGCGGGCGGCCTCCTCCTCCCCCCACCGCCCGAGTGAAAGACGCTCTTCGGTCATGGCGACTGACAATGCTCCCTGACGCCCCGAAATGTGCGCCGATGCAGCGGCGAGGGTCCCAGCCCGGCTATGGCCTGGAGGTGCTGCCTGGACCCGTAGCCCTTGTGTCCGGCGAAGCCGTATCCGGGAAAGCGGCTCCCATAGGCGGTCATGAGCCGGTCCCGGACGACTTTGGCCACCACCGAGGCGGCGGCGATGGAATGGGAGAGAATATCGCCCTTTTTCAGGGTCTTCTGCCGCAGAGCCAGGGGCACCGGAGTGATGCCGTCCACCAGCAGGAAATCGGCCGGGACCCTAAGCCGCCCCACCGCAAGGGCCATGGCTTTCAGCGTGGCCTGAAGGATGTTGATCCGGTCGATTTCCTCCGCCTCGACGATTCCCAGCCCCACGGCTCGTGACCGGGTTCGGATTTCCCGAAAAAGTCGTTCCCGCTCCGACTCCCGGAGCTGCTTGGAGTCTGTCAGTCCGGCCAGCTCCAGGCCGTTGGGAAGGATGACTGCCGCCGCCACCACGGGCCCGGCAAGGGGGCCCCTGCCCGCCTCGTCTACCCCCGCAACGGCCCCAAAGCCGGCCTCCTGCGCTCTGGTCTCGAAATGCAGAACGGTGAGCTCGGGCTGGATGAAGAGCTCTCCCGTCATCCGCTGCGCCCCGGAGAAAAATTCCGGCTGGATTTTGGCCCTGCCATGATATAAGATGCCTCCAGCGAAAATTTCATGAATCTACCGAAAAGGAGGAGAGAGAGGACATCATGGGTGTTGTTATCGCTTTGATCGTGATCTGCTATCTGGTTTTCCTGATCGACTGGAAGGAGATGCGGGAGGTCCTGGGGCAGGGAGGATGGGCCGCCGTTGCCATCTACATCGTCGTCGGCATCTTCATCTATTCGGCTCTGCTCACCCCGGCCGCCGTGACGACGATGGAGATGCATCCCTAGAACGGACGGGACGTCCCGGATTTCAGGTTCGCCAAAAAAGGAAAAGCCCCGGTTTCAGACGGGGCTTTTCCTTTTTCTTCAAGGGGCTCAGGCGGTGCGCTTCTCCCGAATGCGGGCAGCTTTGCCCTGGAGTTTGCGCAGGTAGTACAGCTTGGCCCGGCGGACCCGGCCGACCATCACCACCTCGATCTTGTCCACGGCCGGGGAGTGCAGGGAAAAAATCCGCTCTACTCCCACCCCGCCGGAGATCTTGCGCACGGTGAAGGTGGACCCGACACCGGCGTTCGAGCGTTTGATGCAGACACCCTGGTAAACCTGGATGCGCTGCTTGTCGCCTTCGGAGATCTTCACGTGTACCCGAAGGGTGTCGCCCGCCTTGAAAGGCGGGATGTTTTTCCTGATCTGTTCCATTTCCAGACGGTCAATGATGTTCATCGTATCCTCCTCTATGCCGATCCGTTTCAGATTTATTAAGTTCCGACCTGCCGTTTCGTTACTGCCGACCTACTTCACCGACCGAAAAGCCGGTCAAAAATGATTGCCGCTGCCGCCCGAACGGGCAGGTGATTGTATTCCCCGACCCCCGCCACCGGAGAGAGTACCGTCCAGCCCTGCTCGATAAAGGCAGGGTGCCAGTCCCCAGCCGGTACCCAGAACAATCAACAGCGGCCGGGTCCGGCTCAGCTCCCGGCAGCGCGCAAAGGAGATGCCATCGGATCTGCCGGCGCCGGTGAGAACAGGCACCGGCGGCTCCCCCGCAGCGACCTCCCAGCGTGCCAGGGATTCCTCAACGGTGGCCGCCGTTTCCACGAGCCCAAGAGCCTCTCTGCGATCCGGGTTGTAGGCGGCACCAAATCCCCGCTGCCAGTGGTCCAGCAGGCGTTCCACCAGGACGACCTGCTCGGCCACGGGAGTGACCACGTAAAACCGAGTGACGCCGTACGTCCTGGCAGTGCGGGCGATGTCGTGGATATCGAGGTTCGTGACTGCAGTGGTTACCAGATCGCCGCGGCGGTCGAGAACCGGATGGTGCACCAGAGCCACCGCCACCGCAGGACGCCTCATGCCTCCACGTCCCCCAACTCCCGGCGAAGCTCCTCAAGTACAAGCCGGTCTGCCGCGGTAAGTGGGGCGCCATCCAGCAGGTCCGGTCGTCGGCAAAGGGTGCGTTTCAACTGCTCCCGCCGCCGCCAGCGCGCGATTTCGGCATGATTTCCCGAAAGCAGGACCTGGGGGACCCGCTGGCCGGCGAATTCAACCGGTCGGGTATACTGGGGAAACTCGAGCAGCCCGTCGGAGAAGGAATCCCCCAGGGCGCTCCCGCTGCTGCCCAGAACCCCCGGAATCAGCCGGGCAATGGCATCGATCATCACCATCGCCGCAAGCTCCCCCCCGGTGAGGACGAAATCCCCAAGGGAAAACTCATCATCGGCCAGGGAGCGGATCCGCTCGTCCACCCCCTCGTAACGACCGCAGATAAAAACAAGCCCTTCCTCCCCGGAAAGGGCCCTTGCGTCACACTGGCGAAAGGGGGCTCCCTGGGGGGTCATGAGCAATACCCTAGCCGCCGGATTATCCCTTTTAAGGTCTGAGAGCGCCCGGGCCACCGGATCGGGCTTCATGACCATCCCGTCACCGCCCCCGTATGGAGCGTCGTCGGTAACCTTGTGCCGCCCCTCTGCCCAGTCCCTGAGGTTGTGGGCGGCAATTTCGATGACCCCCTTCTCTACCGCCCTGCCCAGAATGCTCCCGGAAAAGGGGGAATCGAACATGGCGGGAAAAAGGGTCAGGATTTCAAACTTCATCGGGTTCGTGAACCAGACCTTCCGGAAGGTCGACGGTTATCCTCCTTCCGTCAAGGTCGATTTTCACGATAAATTCCTCAACCGCCGGGATGAGGATTTCCCCCCTCGCCCCCCGGACCACATAGACGTCATAGGCCGGTGTGGAGAAAAGGTCGTCCAGCGAACCCAGCTCGCCCCGGTTCGAGTCCACCACGGCAAGGCCTTCAAGCTCGAACCAGTAATATTCCCCTTCGGGAAGCTCCTCGAGGTCCGCCTGGCGAACAAGAACGTCACATCCCATCAAGGGCTGAACGGATTCCACCCGGTCCAGACCCCGCAGATGAAGCAGGATATTGCCCTTGTGAACCGCGATCCTGTCGGGGACATAACTCGCCGGCTCTGCCCCCCGTGGGGCCAGAAAGACCTCCTCTGTCCCGAGCAGCCCCGGGGCGCCCTCCGAGAGGGGTCGGACCCTCAGGTCGCCCCGAAGCCCATGAACCCCGATCACGACCCCGACCTTAAGCAACTCAGTCTCCCGGGAGGTCATCACTCCATGATCTGGAGGGTAGCCCGCTTGTTTTCCCGGGTGGCCTTGGCGTTGAGCAGAGTGCGCATGGCCTTGGCCGTGCGTCCCTGCTTGCCGATGATCCGCCCCATATCCTCCTGAGCCGCGGCGAGCTTGAGAAGAATGGTTCCGTCGTCGTCCTGTTCCTCGGAAATGATGACGGCTTCAGGCTTTTCCACCAGGGATTTGGCGATGAATTCGATGAGTTCTTTCATGGAGTCCGTCCTTCGGAGGCAGGAATATTCCCGCTTCGGCTACCGGAGTCTGCCTATCCCTCGGCCGGTTGCTTGAATTTGGCCCACACCCCCTGCTGGCGCAGCAGTTGCCGAACGGTTTCGGTAGGTTGGGCCCCCTTTTGCAGCCATGCAAGGGTCTGCTCCTCTTTCAGGGTGACCAAGGGGGGATTTTGTTTGGGGTCGTACTGCCCCAGATTTTCTATGAAACGGCCATCGCGAGGGCAACGCTCGTCGGCAACCACGACCTGGTAAAAAGGTTTTTTCTTGGCGCCGCCGCGGGCCAGCCTGATTTTTACGGACATTTGCGAGTTCCTCCTGGTATTTCCGAACAGGGTTCCGGTTTTTTGGGTTGTAGGTAAAACTGTTATCACAGCGATGTTAAAGGGTAAAGCTTAAAATCGGGATTCTCCCCCTGGTGGCGGCAGATTCTCCGGCGCCACCCGCACAGCACACCTCTGTGTCAGAAGGGCAGCCCCCCGCCGCCGCCCCGAAGCATTCCTTTAAGCCCCTTGGGGCCCAACTGCTGCATCTTTTTCATCATCTTCTGCGCCTCGACGAAGCGCTTGAGCAGCTGATTGACGTCCTGGACGGTGGTGCCGCTACCCCGGGCGATCCGCAGCCGCCGGGAGCCGTTGATAATGCGATGGTTCCGGCGCTCCGCCTGGGTCATGGAATTGATAATCGCCTCGATCTTCTTCAATTCCTTATCGGGCAACTGCATCCCCTTGGCTTGCTTGAGCGCTTTGCCGGCACCGGGGATCATGGAGAGGATCGACTCCATCGACCCCATCTTCTTGATCGCCTGCAGTTGGTCGCGAAAATTCTCCAGGGTAAAGCCCTCCTTGCGGAGGCGCTTTTCCATGGCGGAGGCCTGCTCCTTGTCGATGACGGCTTCCGCCTTTTCGATCAGGGAAAGGACGTCCCCCATGCCGAGAATGCGCTGAGCCATCCGGTCGGGATGAAACACTTCCAGCGCATCGAGCTTTTCCCCCAAACCGACCAGCTTGATCGGCTTACCGGTCACCGCACGTATGGAAAGGGCCGCACCGCCGCGGGCGTCGCCATCCAGCTTGGTCAGGATGACCCCGGTGATATCAAGCTGCTCGTCGAAGCTCTTGGCGACATTGACGGCATCCTGCCCGGTCATGGCGTCGGCAACAAAAAGGATTTCCCGGGGCGCAAGAGAAGCTTTGATCCGCTGCAGCTCCTGCATCAGCGACTGGTCGATGTGCAGCCGGCCGGCGGTATCGAGAATCAGGGTGTCGTAGCCATTGAGCTCGGCAAAGCGACGGGCTTCTTCGCAAATGGCCACGGGGTCCTGGCCGGACCGGGAGTCAAAGACCGCGATGCCGAGCTGGCGACCGACGGTCTTGAGCTGCTCGATGGCCGCAGGTCGGTAAACGTCTGCAGGAACAAGCAGCGGATTGCGCTTGTCTTTGCGAAGCTTACGCGCCAGTTTACCGCAGGTTGTGGTCTTGCCGGCGCCCTGGAGGCCGCAAAGCATAACCGGAACCGGCGGCCGGGCCGCGAGGTCGAGCTGATTCTCACCGCCGCCGCCCATAAGGCGTTGAAGCTCGTCCCTGACGACCTTGATGACCTGCTGGGCCGGAGTGAGGCTTTTGAGGACATCCTGACCGACGGCCCGCTCACGGACCGCGGCGACGAAATCCTTGACGACGCGGAAATTGACGTCCGCCTCCAGAAGGACGAGGCGCACTTCCCGCAGAGCTTCCTGAATATTCTCCTCAGTCAGCCGACCGTGACCGCGGAGCTTCTTGAAGACCGAATCGAATTTTTCCGTTAGATTGTCGAACATTCCCGCTCAAAAGTGCAGTTCTTCTTATGGGTTTCACAAAATACGAAATATAGTGAAGGCTCCACCCTTTGTCAAGGAAAAAACCCCGCAGTTTACCGGCGATTCGGGCTACAAACGGCAAAACCCGTCCCCCTCGCGCCGGTAGAGTTCGGCGGGCAGCAGTCCGGCCCTCTCCAGTATATCCCCTACCCTCTCCCTTTCATCCTCGGCAAATCGGATCGCCAGTCCGCAATCGGCCGAAAGCTGGCGGGGAACCGGAATCAGCAAAATATCGGCCCCTTCGAGCTTCAGGGTTTTTTCAGCCTTCATCACCTTGTGTATAGAGTGGAATATCGCCACAAGATCCTGATCACGAACCATCGGTTTTCCCTGACAGAATGTTTTATCGTTGATGCTTTCGCAAGAAAGCCAAAAAGCGGATGGCTAAGTAAAAAGCGCCAAATGCAAGGCGCGCAATTGTCGAGCAATGCAGCGAAGTTGCCTACGTTGAAGCAGCGAGAGCAATTGCAGCAACGCAGCATTTGGTGAGTTTTTGCGACGCCATCATCGCTTGATGATGCCATCTTTGTCGTTCCCCTGCAACCCTCGGTTCATTGACATCAGAGCACTAATCCGGGTAAACTTAGTCGAATTTTAAAGGTACGGCCGCCACTTCCCCCTACGCGCAGTGCGAGCCGCCAGAAAGGGTTTTCGTGAATCACTCTCAGGCAATCGGTTTAAGCGCCTTGCTTCTTTTCGCCCTCCTGGCCAACATCCCTCTGGGCTTTCTTCGCCAGGGATCGGAAAAATTCTCGGCACGCTGGTTTGTTTACGTGCATCTTTCCATACCCTTCATCATCGCCATCCGGTTGCTGGAAGGCTTCAGCTGGAGAGTCATCCCCCTGACCCTGGCCTGCGCCGTAGCGGGGCAGATGGCTGGAGGGAGAGTGAAACGCCGGCAGCAGCGATGAATTCACGCCGCCGTCCCCCCATGAAAAATGCTGCGGCCGCGGGCCCACTACTCCGCCAGTTGCTGGGGCAGTGGGGTCTGGACCGCAAAGTTCGGGAATACCGGGCGTGGGAGATCTGGGACGAGGTCGTGGGGCCCCAGATTGCATCCCGGGCCCGTCCGGTCAAGCTGCGGGACGGCGTCCTGGAAGTGGTGGTGGACCAACCCGTGTGGATGCAACAGCTGCAGTTGATGAAACCCAGGATCCTGTCCAGCCTCAATGCCCGGTTGGGGGAAGCCCTCCTCCGGGATATCTTCTGGCGCCGGGGACGAATTGAAGCGATAAAGGCCGCTGGCGTCTCGCGGCAGGCCGCAGCTCCGCCTCACCTCCCCCCTCTCGACGAAGAAGCCCTCTCGGCCATTGACCAGGTCCTGGCCCCCCTTGCCGACTTCGACGTGAGGGAGAGTCTGGGGGCGGTCCTTCGCCGCCAGGCCCAACTGGCGAAGGCCCGCAAAGCCCTTTCCCCCGGCGAACCCGGAGCCGAATGACCCGGGCTCAGCCCTGAGATTCCCCCCCGTAGAATCTCCTGGATTTCCTGGGAATATCCCTCGTCACAGTAGACGATGAGGGGAGGCTCCACCCTCATTCCTCCCTTCCCTCCCTTTCGGCCCTCCACCAGCACCATCCGCGCCTCCTCCCCCTGCCGCGAATGGACGCATCGCAACCGTTTCGGTTCGAGGCGCTCTTCACGCATGGTCGCCAGCAGCTCCGCCAGCCGTTCCGCCAGGTGGACCAGATAAATCCGGCCGCCGTCCTTCAGCAGAAACGCCGCCGCATGAAGAAAGTCGCGTAATCCCCCGGAGAGTTCATGCCGGGCAGCGGCCCTTTCCGGCAGCGCTGCCATGCGCCCCGTCCCACCTCTGCGAAAGGGAGGATTGGAAATCACCACCTCAAAGGATTGAGCCGCCAGAGAGTCCCGGAAACTGACGGACGTCGGCCTCCAGAATCTCCACCCGTTCGGCCAAGCCATTGAGAAGAACGTTCCGGCGGGCCCTCTGGGCCATCGAGGGCTGATTTTCAATGCCCAGAACCTTGCCGGCAGCGGTCTTTCGGGCGAGCAAAAGTGGGATAACTCCCGAACCGGTCCCCAAGTCCGCCACCCGCTCCCCTTCTGAAATTTCGGCAAAGGCGCAAAGAAGAATCGGGTCGAGGGAAAAGCGATACCCCCTTTTTTTCTGAATGATCTTCAGCCCTCCCAGGCGTAAATCATCAAGGGTTTCATCGGGAAAAACCGGCATCCTTTTCCTTCTCCTGCTCCGCGCCTCATTGTTTGTTTTCGAAAAAATCTAAGATTTTAAATACATTAAAGATTCCTCTCGCCCGTTAGCTTCGCTCACTAGAGCGCTCAGAGGCCGCAGAGGAAAACATAAGCCTATTTTCTCTATCTCTGCGAACTCTAGCGACTGCAAGGAGCGGGCGGGAGATGCCTTTAAGGGTTTCGGGGGCGAATCCCAGATAAAGCGACAACCCTTTCCTTCAAAGAAAAAAACAGGGGACGACCATGAAATCGCCCCCTGTTTTATCCTCTTTTTTTGGCCCGCTTTTCGCTCAGCCTCCTCCGCCGTAGGAATGGAGGCCGGAGAGGACAAGATTGACGCCCAGGTAACAGAAGATGGTCGCCGCAAAGCCGAAAATGGAGAGCCACGCGGCCCTTCTCCCGACCCAGCCCCGGGTGAAGCGGGCATGGAGGAAGGCGGCGTAAATGAACCAAACGATCAGGCTCCAGGTTTCCTTGGGGTCCCAGCTCCAGTAAGTGCCCCAGGCGTAATTGGCCCAGGCGGCGCCGGTGATGATCCCGAGCGAGAGCAGGGGAAAACCGATCATGATGGCCTTGTAGTTGATATCGTCGAGCACCCTGGCCGCGGGGAAGAGTCCGACAAGGCCCCCCGCAGGGGAATTGCCTGCGTTCCGGTCCTCCTTGCCCACCTTGATCAGGTACATGATGGACACACCGCAGGCGACGGCGAAGGCCGCATAACCCGAGGAAGCAGGTGATGACGTGATACATCAGCCAGTTGCTCTGCAGGGCGGGAACCAGGGGCTCAATGGCGTTGTCGAGCCGGAGCTGGGCCCAGGTCATTCCCAGGAAGGCAAAGGGAACGACAAAGGCCCCGACCGCCCTCTGGCGGTATTTGAGGTCGATCAAAATGTAGATCAGAAGGATGGTCCAGGCGAAAAAGACAACCGATTCATAAAGGTTGGAAAGGGGCGCATGGCCGGTTCCGCCGGGGATCTGGTAGGATTCGTACCAGCGCAGCCCTATGGCGGCGGTATGCACGAGAAAGCCGCCATAAGCCAGAACGTTGCCCAGAAGGGCAACCGCCTTGCTGCGAGTGACTAGATAGATCACGAACACGACCATGGCGGAAAAATAGGCCACGGTAACGATATTGAACAGTTGGCTACTGGTCATGTCTTGGTTCTCCCAGGGAGGGCCGCAAGGGCCTAGGCAGTGACTTCATTCTTGAGTTTCTTCTTGAATTCCTCGAAATACATTTCAAAGGCAGCCTGGTTGCGGTGAGCCGAACCGCCGACTTTGATCCCTGTTTTATTGCCTACCGGCTGGAGGGTGACCCAGACCCGGCGGTGGGAAAGGAAAAAGGCGCAGAGCGAGCCGAGGATCAGCATGGCGCAGCCCGTCCAGACGACCCAGACACCGGGGTCTTTTGCGACCTGGAGGCCTGTGTAAAACTTCTGCTTGTAATCGAGAAGGGAGAAGATGTACTCCCCGCCCCTCTGGGCGTCGAAATCGGGGAATTTCTGCAGAACGATGAAGTCGGTCGGTTTGCCCGCCTTGGGCCGGATTTCCAATTTCGCGGCGGGGCCGAAATTCTGGAAGGCATCGGTGAAGTCGGCTACCCGCACGCTGGCTCCACCGGGCAGAGCGACAGGCTGGCCCTGCCTGGCGGTTATGTCGACGGTTTTCCCGGTGGCCTGCTCCTTGACCTTGAGGTCAATGGTCGGGTCTCCGGCCGGTCCGTAGCTCGATTGGTAGAAGGTGATCCCCTTGTAGGTCATCGGGTCGTTGACGATGACCCGACGGTTTTCAAGGCCGGGGACCGGTTTGCCGTGGTCGAGAACCGTGAGAACGCTCTTGAATTCCTTCGGCCGTGAGGTGCCGGGATAGAAGGTGACATTGAAGGAGTCACAGCGTACCGCGAACCCCAGGTTCAGTGGCTCGTTGCCACGGCGGGGCCAGACCTGGCTGGTCGAAGTTCCCTCGACGATATTGACGAAGGCCTTGAATCCCCAAACGTTGCCGAGGATGGCCCCGATGAAAATGATGATAATGGCGAGATGGGTAACGTAGACCCCGAAGCGGGCATATGCCCCCTTCTGTGCGAAAAAGTGAATCTTGCCGTCCTTTTCCGTGACCACCGGAGGCGGCGAAATTTTTACCCAGAAAGGCCTCCATCTTCCGCCGCGTCTCCTCCATGGAACCCGAAACCACATGCTCCTCGAGATTCGACAGGGTGCGAAACAGGGTGTCGTCGGGGACGAGGACGGGGTTTTGGACCGTCTTCAGGACCCGCGGAAACCGCTTGATGGAGCAGCAGATGAGGTTTAGCGTAAACACCCCCAGCAGCGCCAGGAACCACCAGGAGTGGTACATGTCGAAGAACTGAAGGGAATTGAGGACGCGGAAGGTGGTCTGGCTGTAAACCCTGAGGTATTCCTGGGGGGAGAGGTTCTGCTGAATGACCGTCCCGATGATGGACGTGATGGCCAGCAGGATGAGGGTGATGATGGTCAGTTTGAGGGAGCAGAAAAAATCCCAGAGGGAAGTCACGAAGTTTCGTTCTTTTGCGCTCAAGATCGCTTCTCCTGGAGTAGAGGGTTCCCCTCCTTCGCTGTCGGGGCGGATTGAATTGCAACAGGCCAAAGATCGGGGGACAAGCCTTTGGCGGCAGTAAATGAAAACAGGCCTTGAACCGCGGGGCAACCTCTGCCGGAGTGGCTGACTCGGCCAATCCTTGAAAAACTAATATAGGGCTTCTTTCCGTGTCAAGCGAAATCGACCCCCGTCCCGGTCTCCACAGCGAAGTCTATAAATAGTTAATTTGTTAAAATTTTTCCATGGCCAGGCGTTCCTGGAGGGACTCCGCCCGGGCTTCCACCGCCTCGGCCAGTTCCCCTTTGAAGTCCTGGAGCCGCAGGGAAAGCCCGGCGTCGCCGGTAGCCAGAATCTGAACTGCAAAGATACCCGCGTTTCTGGCCCCCGCCTTTCCGAGGGCCATGGTGGCCACCGGGATTCCGGCGGGCATCTGCACCGTGGAGAGCAGAGCGTCGAGCCCCTTGAGGGAGGAAGCATCGATGGGCACGCCGATAACCGGCAGGGTCGTCTCCGCGGCCACCACGCCCGCCAGGTGGGCGGCCGCGCCCGCCCCCACGATGAGGACGCGAAGGCCCCGGGCCTGGGCCTCCCGGGCGTACCGAGCGGTCCGCTCCGGGGAGCGATGGGCGCTCGAGACGGTCATTTCGAAGGCAACTCCGAACTTGTTCAGGGCCCGGGCCGCTTCGACCATGACCTCGTAATCGTTGTCGCTCCCCATGAGGATTCCCACCAGGGGTTTTTGATCGCTCATTCGCTTACTCCTTGATGTCCTCTCCGTCCCATAGGTCCTGATAGAACACATGGGGCGCGTGGAACTGGGACCAATGAGCGGTTTTTACCGCCCAAGCGCCTTTTTACCGATATCGGTCCGGTAATGCGCCCTTTCCCAGGAAATTGTGCGGACCCCTTCGTAGGCCCGCTCGATGGCCGCAGCCACGGTGGCACCCAGGCCCGTAACCCCGAGAACCCGGCCTCCGGAGGTGACCACCTTGCCGTCCCTCGCCGCCGTGCCGGCATGAAAAACAACCAGGTCGTCGATCTTTTCCGCCTCCTCCAGGCCCCGGATTTCCAACCCTTTCTCAAAGGAGGCCGGGATAGCCACCCGAAGCCATGACCACGCAGACGGCCGCTTTGTCGTGCCACTTCAGCTCCACCCCTGCAAGCTTACCCCGGGCGCAGGCCAGAAGGACGGGCACGAGGTCCGATTTTAGCCGGGCCAGCAGCGGCTGCGCCTCGGGGTCGCCAAAGCGGGCGTTGAATTCGAGGACCTTGATCTCCGACTCCCTTGATCATCAGACCCGCATAGAGGATGCCGCTGTAGGGGCAGCCCTCGGCGGCCATGCCGGCGATGGCCGGCTTGAGGACGCATTCGACGATTCGATCGTGGACGGCGGGGGTGACGACCGGGGCCGGCGAGTAGGCCCCCATACCGCCGGTATTGGGGCCCTGGTCGCCGTCGAAAACCGGCTTGTGGTCCTGGGAGGAGGCCAGGGGCAGGATGACCTTGCCGTCGGTGAAGGCAAGAAAGGAGGCCTCTTCCCCTTCGAGGAATTCTTCGATGACCACCTTTTTGCCGGCCTCTCCGAAGGTGCCTTCCAGCATGATCGTATCGACGGCCTGGATCGCCTCTTCTTCGCTTCGGGCCACGATAACGCCCTTGCCGGCCGCCAGGCCGTCGGCCTTGACGACGATGGGGGCGCCGTGACGGCGGATGAATTCGACGGCGGGTTCCCGTTCGATGAAGGAATCGTAGGCGGCCGTCGGAATGCCGTACTTGGCCATGAGGTCCTTGGCGAAGGCCTTGCTCCCCTCGATCCGGGCAGCTTTGCGGTCCGCTCCGAAAATGGTCAGACCCGCCTCGCGGAACCGGTCGACGATGCCCAGGGTCAGAGGCAACTCCGGCCCCACCACGGTCAGGCCGACCTGCTTCTCCCGGGCGAACTCGAGCAGCCCCTCGATGTTATCCACCGCCAGAGGAACGCACTCGGCCTGTCGGGCGATTCCCGGATTGCCCGGGGCGCAATAGACCCGCTCCACCAGGGGGGATTGGGCTATTTTCCAGACCAGGGCATGCTCGCGTCCGCCGCCGCCGATGACCAAAACTTTCATGAAAGAACCTCCTGGAAAGAATCCGACCGATCGGCAGGTCCGACGGATCGGACTAAACTTCAATGCCTGAAATGCCGCATCCCGGTAAAGACCATCGCCATCCCGTGCTCATCGGCCGCGGCGATGACTTCCTCGTCGCGGATCGAACCACCGGGCTGGATAACGGCGGCGATGCCGGCCGCGGCAGCGTTGTCGATGCCGTCGCGGAAGGGGAAGAACGCATCGGAGGCCATCACCGAGCCCTTCACCTCCAGGCCGGCATGCTCGGCCTTGATGGCCGCGATGCGGGCCGAATTGACCCGGCTCATCTGCCCGGCGCCGACCCCGATGGTCATGCCGTCGCGGCCGTAGACGATGGCGTTGGACTTGACGAACTTGGCCACCCGCCAGGTGAAGAGCAGGTCCTCCATCTCCTTGTCGGTGGGGGCCCGCTTGGTGACGACCTTGATCCCGTCGATCAGCTCGAGGTCGGCATCCTGCACCAGAAGCCCCCCGTTGACGCGCTTGAAATCGCGCCGAGAGCCGGGCTCCGCGGGCCACGCTCCGCACTCGAGCAGGCGCACGTTCTTCTTTGCCGCCACAGCCTCGACGGCGCCGGCGGAGACCTTCGGGAGCGATGATCACCTCGACAAACTGGCGGTCGACGATCGCCTTGGCCGTCTCCGCATCGAGCTCCCGGTTGAAGGCGACAATGCCGCCGAAGGCCGACTCGGGGTCGGTGCTGAAGGCCCGCTCGTAGGCCTGGAGAAGGTTGTCCCCCAGGGCCACGCCGCAAGGGTTGGCATGCTTGACGATGACGCAGGCCGGCCCCTCGCCGAACTGCTTGACGCACTCCAGGGCGGCATCGGTATCGGCGATGTTGTTGTAGGAAAGCTCCTTGCCCTGAAGCTGGCGGGCGGTGGCGATGGAAGCTTCGCCGAGCTGGCGCTCGACATAGAAGGCGGCCTTCTGGTGGGGGTTCTCCCCGTAGCGCATTCCCTGGGCCTTTTTGAACTGCAGGCTCAGGGAATCGGGGAAGTCGGCGGTCCCTTCTCCCGTCCGGAGGCCGAGCCAGTTGGATATGGCGCCGTCGTAGGCGGCGGTATGCTGGTAGACCTTGACCGCCAGGCGGAAATTGGTCTCGCGAGAAACCGCGCCGCCGCTCTTTTTCATCTCGTCGAGAACGCTGCGATAGTCCGCGGGGTCGACGATGACGGTCACGTCGCGGTTGTTCTTGGCCGCGCTTCGCAGCATGGTGGGGCCGCCGATGTCGATATTCTCGATGGCCTCCTCCAGGGTGCAGTCCGGGCTGGGCGACGGTGGCCTCGAAGGGGTAGAGGTTGACCACCACCATGTCGATCGGTTCGATGCCGTGCTCCTTCATGGTCGCCACGTGCTCGGGGTTGTCCCGCAGGCCGAGCAGGCCGCCATGGATCTTGGGATGGAGGGTCTTGACCCGGCCGTCCAGCATCTCGGGAAAGCCGGTGAAATCGGAAACATCCTTGACGGTGACCCCTTTTTCCCGCAACAGCTTGGCCGTCCCCCCGGTGGAGAGGATCTCCACTCCGAAGCCGTTGAGTTCCCGGGCGAAGTCAACGATTCCGGCTTTGTCGGAAACGCTGATGAGGGCGCGTTTGATGGCTGCCATTGCGAAATCCTTTCTCGATCAATTGGTTCGTAGACGATAAGAAGTTTAGAACGGCCAGAAATGCGAAAAAACCGTCATACGGGCGGTTTTTTCAAAAATCCAGAGCTTTCAGGAAGGCCTTTTCGAAGGCCGCGGTCCCGGAGAGGGGAAAAGGATTGAGGGAAGCTGTCAGTTCCTCAACCCTTGCCGGCCCCTGGGGGTCCAGAAGAAAGCGGCTGACCCCCTCCAGGGCACCCCCCGGCACAAAGCGTACCTTATCTACCATGTTTGGCGGCAGCATGGCAACTTTTTTCAGGACTTCGGGCGCCAGGGAAAAGCCGAAGGCGCCGGTGACCACCACCTGCCCGATCCGGGAGGGTTCGAGCCCCGCCCGTTGCAGCAGGCACTCCACCCCGGCCCGGACGGCCCCCTTGGCAAGCTGAAAACTGCGGATGTCCTCTTGGGAGCAGGAGGAGTTCGACCGCCGCGTCCCGGTAGAGGCGCAGGGCCCTGCCGGCGGGGGGGTCGACTATGTAGCGGGCCAGGTTGGTGGCGACCTCCCCGGGGTCGACGATCCGCCCCCGCGCATCGAGCAGGCCGCCCTCCAGGGCGGCGGCCACCGCCTCAGCCAACCCGCTGCCGCAAAGGCCGCGGGCCGGGCCGCCGCCGATCACCCCCAACCGCAGTGAATCCCCCGCCAGACGAACCGACTCGACGGCCCCGGGTCCGACCGGCAACCCGCAGGAAATCTCTCCCCCTTCGAAGGCCGGTCCCGCCGCCACCGAAGTGACGTGCCATCCCGAGTCGGAGAAAACGGCCATCTCGCCGTTAGTTCCGATATCGACGAAGAAGGTCCCGGGCGCGACTGGCAGGCGGGAGAAGAGGAAAGGCGACCAGATCCCCCCCGACGTAGCCGCTGACCAGGGGAAAGAGATAACAGCGGAACGGTAAGGTCAAGGCCGAGCCCGAGCCCCTTCGAGGAGGACTCCCCTGTGGTGGCGCGGGCGATGGGGGGGAAAGAGGATGTCATCGACGGGGAGGCCCCGCAGAAGGTAGCTTACAGCCGGGTTGCCGGCGGCGGCGGCAGCCGCCAGTTCGCCGAGGGAGCGGCCTGTCTGGGCCAGGAGTTCTCCCGTCAGGGCTTGAATGCCGCCGCAGAGAAGCCCCTGAAGGCGAGGGCCTTCCCCGGCCCTGGAAGCTTCCAGGCGGCGGATGACGTCGCTGCCGACCTCGGCCTGCGGATTGGCCCGCTTGCCCTCCGCCAGCACCCGCCCCGAGCGCTCCAGAAGGCGCCCGGCCAGGGTGGTGGTCCCCAGGTCGAGGGCAAGAAATAGGTTTGCTTCGCGCATCTTGGGAGTAAGGGCTCCTGGAATTCTACTATCAGCTAAGAGCTTCTCAGCTTTTATCTTCGGCGTCTCAACCCTTGTAAATCCTCGGCACCCGCTTGCTCACCTGGCAGAAAACCTCGTAGGAAATGCTTCCCACCCGCTCGGCCCACTCTTCGGCACTAATAACGTTGCCGTTGTCCCTGCCCAGGAGGGTCACCTCGTCCCCGACGCCGACTCCCGGGATGTCGGTGACGTCGATCAGGGTCCAGTCCATGCACACTGTACCGGCAACCCGGGCTCTTTGTCCGCGGACCAGGACCTCCCCCCGACAGGAGAGATGGCGGTTGAAACCATCCGCATAACCGACGGGGATGGCGCCGAGCACCGTTTCGCGGCCAGCCTGGAAGCGGTGTCCGTAGGAGACCCCCGTTCCCGGGGGAACGGTCTTGACCTGGACCACCGAGGTGCGGAAACTCATCACCGGTCGCAGGTCGAGACCGCCGGCAAAATGTTCCGACGGCAGTCCTCCGTAGAGGACGATCCCTGAACGGACCAGGTTGCATTCGGGCAGGTCCCGGGTGAATAGGGCCGCGCTGTTGCTGATATGCACGTATCGGGGAGCGAACCCCGCCGCCCTGACGCGCCCAAGCACGGCCCGGAAAAGCCGAATCTGTTCGTCGGTAAAAGGCTGCTCGGGCTCGTCGGCCAGGGCCAGATGCGATATGACCCCCTCCAGGGAAAGCCCCTTCAGCGAGGAGAGCTCCGCCAGAACGGAGTCGATCTCCTCGGGACGGAAACCGACCCTTCCCATCCCCGTGTCGACCTTCAGGTGGAAAGGCAGGAGGCGGCCGGCACTTTCGGCGACCCGGTTGAGGCGCCGGGCAGCCTCCAGGTCAAAAAGCGAGGGAGTGAGCCTGTAGCGAAAATAGTCCTCCTCCTGGCCCGGGTAGAGCCCCCCGAGAACCAGGATGGGGCGGTCAATCCCCGCCTGGCGCAGCTCCGTTCCCTCCTCCACCAGGGCCACGCCGAAGAGGTCGGCGCCGGCGTCCTGAAGAACCGGCGCCACGCGGGCTGCCCCGTGGCCGTAGGCGTCCGCCTTGACCACGGCGAGGACCTGTCTCTCCTTCCCTGCGCGGCGGCGGGCCTGGCGCAGATTGTACCTCAGTGCATCGAGGTCGATTTCAACATGGGTAGGGCGACGGCTTCGCATGATGGGGGTTTTCCGTTCTCTGCTTACGGAAGAAAACAAATCGTGTTGGTCCGACTGACCGGAAGGACAAGGGGTAACCCTCCGCCCGACGGCCGAAAATTCCGGCCGGAAGGTGGGGGCGCCCGGAGACGGCGCCCGCCCGGAAGGCCTTTTCTGGAAAGGGAAAATTTTTACATGAGGACCGCTGGGCTGTAAAGAGCAAATTCCTTCCGGGAAGCCGGAGGCGGACATTTAAGTTGACAGCAACCTCCGGATCCATTAGGCTTTTTGGGCATCGACGGAGACTTACAGCCTTCGGGGGCTTCGTCGGAAGGCGGGTTTTTTCCGCCGGCACAGCAGGAAAACAGCAAGACCGCTAGGGGAGTGTAACACTGAGAGTTTCGCTGCAGGCGGAACGACCCTTAGAACCTGATCCGGGTTATGCCGGCGTAGGGAAGCGGCGAGAGGAACCGTATTTCGCGGATCGTCGCGCCCATGCCGGGTGACGGCGATTTTTTGTTTTGGCCTCCTATCCAGGAGAAAAAGAAGGCGGCATGGTTCACGGACTCTACCTCATCACAGACGGCTCCCCGGAGAGGGACCTCCTGCCCAAGGTCCGGGCGGCCCTGCGCGGAGGCGCAAGGGTCGTCCAGTTCAGGGACAAGACCCTGCCGGAACCGGCCCAGGTCGCCATCGCCCGCAAGCTCGGCGAACTCTGCCGAGCCGCCGGGGCCCTTTTTCTGGTCAACGATTCACCCGAAGTCGCCCTTCATAGCGGCGCCGACGGCAGCCCATCTCGGCCAGGGCGACATGACGGTGGCCGAGGCCCGCGCGGTCCTGGGGCCGGCGAAAATCATCGGCGTCTCCACCCGCACAGTCGAACAGGCCCTCACCGCCGAGCGCCAAGGGGCCGACTACATCGGCCTGGGGAGCATCTATCCCACCGACAGCAAGACGGACATTCTTCTGGTCGGACTGGAAACCCTTCAGAAAGTTCGCCGGGCGGTGAAGATACCCGTGGTGGCCATCGGCGGCATCCTGCGGGACAACGCCGGAGAGGCCATCGAAAGCGGAGCCGACGCGGTAGCGGTGATGTCCGGGGTCATGCAGGCCCCCTCCCCCGCCGTCGCCGCCCGGGAGATCGCCCTTCTCTTCAACCGCCGCCGCCCCTTCCCACGCGGCCGCGTGCTGACGGTGGCAGGGTCCGATTCGGGGGGCGGCGCCGGCATCCAGGCCGACCTCAAAACGATTGCCCTGCTGGGCGGCTACGGGTCAAGCGCCGTGACCGCTCTGACCGCCCAGAACACCGTCGGGGTGCAGGGAGTGCAGGCCGTCCCCCCGATTTCGTCGAGGCCCAGGTCCGGGTGGTCGTCGAGGATATCGGGGCCGATACCGTCAAAACCGGCATGCTCCTTTCGGCCGAGGTCGTGGAGAGCGTGGCAGAAGCCTTGGAGCGGTACGCCCTTCCGGCCGTGGTCGACCCGGTCATGCTGGCCAAGGATGGTGAGGCCCTGCTCCGGCCGGAGGCGGTGACGGCCATGAAAGCCGTGCTGCTTCCGCGGACCTACCTGCTCACCCCCAACGTTCCCGAGGCCGAAGCCCTCTCGGGGGTACGGATAAACACCGAGGTCGACATGGAGCGGGCGGCGCGGCAGCTCCAGCAGATGGGACCCCGCAACGTCCTTGTCAAGGGGGGGCATCTGCCGGGGGAAGCCGTGGACCTGCTGCTGGCCGGGCGATGAAGTGCTGCGCTTTCCGGTCCGCTCGCTTCGATACTCCCCACACCCACGGCACCGGCTGCAGCTTCTCGTCGGCCATCGCCACCTTCCTAGCCCAGGGGCTGCCGCTGCCCGAAGCCGTGGGCCGGGGCAAAGAGTTCATCACCGAGGCCATCCGAGCGGCGCTTCCCCTCGGCAGCGGACACGGGCCGGTGAATCACTGGCGGGGGGCGAGGGCGGTGTTTCGTGACTCGTGACTCATAATTCGGAACAAGGTTCAAGGCTTGCTCCGCCATAGCCGAAAGGCGGCGGCGGGTTCAAGGTTCAAGAGAGCTTTTAATTCAACATTCAAAATTCATAACTCAAAATTGAGGTTCCTCCGATGACCCAACTCGAACTCGCCCGCCAGGGCGTCATTACCGACCCGATGAGACAGGCTGCGGCCTCCGAGGGAATCGACCCCGAACTGCTGCGCGAGCGCATCGCCGCGGGCACCGCCATCATCTGCCACAACGTGCGGCGCAAAACCGGCGTCCCGCTCGCCGTCGGCCTGGGTCTGCGCACCAAGGTCAACGCCAACATCGGCACCAGCAAGGACGACACCAGCATCGACAAGGAGCTGGAGAAGGCCCGGGTGGCGGTGGCCGCCGGCGCCGACGCCATCATGGACCTCTCCACCGGCGGTCCGATCGACGAGATCCGCGCCGCCATCATCGGGAAGACCGACGTCTGCATCGGCAGCGTCCCCCTCTACCAGGCGGCCGTCGACACGGTGATGCGCAAGAAAAAAGCGATGGTCGACATGACCGTCGACGAGATCTTCGCCGGCATAAGAAAGCACCTCGACGACGGCGTCGACTTCATCACCGTCCACTGCGGGGTGACCCGCGCCACCGTCGAGCGCATGGACCGCGAAGGACGGATCATGGAGGTGGTCTCCCGCGGCGGCTCCTTCACCATCGAGTGGATGACCCACAACGACGCCGAAAACCCCCTCTACGAGCACTACGACCGGCTCCTGGAGCTGGTCAAACCCTACGATGCGGTCCTCTCGCTGGGCGACGGCTTCCGCCCGGGGTGCCTGGCCGACGCCACCGACCGGGCGCAGATCCACGAGCTGATCGTGCTCGGCGAGCTGACCCAGCGCGCCTGGGACGCCGGGGTACAGGTGATGATCGAGGGCCCCGGCCACGTGCCGCTCAACCAGATCGAGGCCAACATCCAGCTGCAGAAGCGGCTCTGCCACGGCGCCCCCTTCTACGTCCTGGGCCCCCTGGTCACCGACATCGCTCCCGGGTACGACCATATCACCTGCGCCATCGGAGGGACCCTCGCCGCCGCCGCAGGAGCCGACTTCCTCTGCTACGTCACACCCAGCGAGCACCTGCGCCTGCCCACCGTCGAGGACGTTCACGAAGGGGTGATGGCCAGCCGCATCGCCGCCCATGCCGCGGACATCGTCAAGGGGGTTCCCGGAGCCATGGAGAAGGACATCGCCATGGCCCGTTGCCGCAAGAACCTCGACTGGGAGGGGCAATTCGCCCTGGCCCTCGATCCCGCTAAGGCCCGCCGGCTTCGGGCCGAATCGGGGGTCGACGAGGCCCACGGCGCCTGCACCATGTGCGGCGAATTCTGCGCCTACAAGGTGATGAACGAGCGTCAGGAGAAATCAGCAGCCCTTCGCACTTCCGGCTAGCCGGCCGTCCCTCCCTTCGTCCCTTTTGCCCGGCCCCGTGCCGGGCAAAATGTGGACTCCCCGGGCATTTTCCTTGTCCTCTCCGGCAGATCTGTGATTTAATGTGAAGGTTTTGGCCCCTGCGACATTCTCACACACTGGGAGGAACTGCCCATGTGCCCGAAAAAAAACGTAAAAACCACCCGGCACAAGCGCCCCAAAAAAAAGCTGAGGCTGCGCGGGTTTAACAACCTGACCAAGACCCTCTCCTTCAATATCTACGACGTCTGCTACGCCCGCTCCACCCAGGCGCGCAAGGAATACCTGGCCTATATCGATGAGGAGTACAACTCAGAGCGCCTGGTGAAGATCCTCTGCGAAGTGGCGGAAATCATCGGCGCCAACATCCTCAACATCTCCAGCCAGGATTATGACCCGATGGGGGCCAGCGTCACCATCCTCATCGCCGAGGAACCGGTGGACCCCAAACCCGACCAGGTGCTGGCCCACCTCGACAAGAGCCATCTATGCATCCATACCTACCCGGAGACCGATTCCAAAAGCGGGGTTTCCACCTTCCGGGTCGACGTGGACGTCTCTACCTGCGGCAAGATCAGCCCACTGAAGGCCCTCAATCACCTCATCCGCTCCTTCGAGTCCGACATCGTACTGATGGACTACAAGGTCCGGGGGTTCACCCGCGACGTGCGCGGGCGCAAACACTACATCGACCACAAAATCCTCTCCATTCAGCAGTTCATCGAAAAGCCGATCCTCGACCACTACCAGTGCGTCGACATCAATATCCACCAGGAAAACCTTTTCCACACCAAGATGCTGCTGCGGGACTTCAACCTCGACAACTATCTTTTCGGATCGGCCTCCACCGACTTTTCCGCCGAGGAAAGGGTCCGGGTCAAGGAAAGCCTGCGGAAGGAAATGACCGAGATTTTCTATTCCAAGAACATTTATTGAGCCTTGAGCCTTGGGCCTTGGACCATCCCCCCCCCGGAGACGCCTCCATGTTATCCTCCATGAAACGGATTCTGCTCTTTATCCCCTTTTTACTGAGTGCCTGCGCCCCGACCGTGAAAACGAACTTGCTCGGCAACCCCCAGGAACCCTACCGCCCAGCGCACACGCCTCAACTCGGCGATATCCTCAACATTCCCACCGGCCATTACGTCAGCGAAGTGCAGATGCTGCGGATAGCCGAAAATTACCGCATCGTCTACGTGGGGGAAACCCACGACAACCCTGCCTCTCACCGCCAGGAACTGACCGTCCTCAAGGCCATGGCCCAACGCTACCCGGGCCGCCTGGCCCTGGGGATGGAAATGTTCACCCCGGTCCAACAGGGGGCCCTCGACGAATGGGTGGCCGGGAAGCTCACCGAAAAGCAGTTCCTCAAAAAGACCCGCTGGTACCGAACCTGGGGCTTTGACTTCGACTATTACAAGCCCCTTCTTGATTTTGCCCGAGACAACCGGATACCCGTAGTGGGGCTGAATGCCCAAAAGAGCCTGGTGAGAGAGGTGGGACATCAAGGACTTTTCCGAGCTGCCGCCCGAGGAACGGGACAAGCTGCCGGAGATGGACATGGCCGACCCCTATGAGCGGGCCCTGGTCAAATCGATTTACGGCGTTCACGACCACGGCCACGGAAATCTGCAGGCCTTTCTCCGCGTTCAGACCCTCTGGGATGAAACGATGGCCCAGAATGTCGCCGGGTACCTGTCGGCCCGGGGAAAAGAAGACTGGCACATGGTGGTACTCGCCGGAGGCAGTCATATCCGCTACGGATTCGGCATTCCGCGCAGGGTGTTCCGACGCATGCCCACCTCCTACCTGCTGGTCGGTTCCCGGGAAATCGTCATCCCCAAAAACCTCCAGGATCGGCTCATGGACGTCGAAGAGCCCGACTTCCCCATGCCCCCCTACGACTTCCTCGCCTTCACCAAATACGAAACACTCCCCGAAGGGAAGGTCAAGCTTGGAGTCCTGCTGGAGGACAAGGACCGCCAGGTGGCCATCAGGGCCGTGGTGCCAGAGTCGACCGCGGCCGAAGCCGGACTGCGGGCAGGGGACGTTCTGCTGAAATTCGACGGTCAGCCCGTCACCGAGAGCTTCGATGTCATCTACGAGGTCAAGCAAAAAAAACCGGGCGACAAGGGCACCCTGGTGATACGACGCGACGGCCGGGAGATGCCCGTTACTGTCACTTTCAAGAAGCTGCCCGAACACTCTCACGGCAAATAAGGGAAACCGTTGCCTGATGATCGGACCACCTTCTCCCTGCATACAGAAAAGCGAAGGCCCCGGGGAGCCTGTCCCCCGGGGCCTTCGCTTTTCTGGCGTGGGAGCGGGAAAAGCTAAAGCACCTTGTGAAAAAGGTTGGCCGCCTTGTCGCTGAACATCACGTCAAGGGCCTGGTTCACCTTTTCGTAACGATGATACAGGTGCCAGCGAAACCTGCCGCTCATCCAGTAGAGCTTCCAGCACTCCGGCCGGTTGTCATCGTAAACAAGCTTTCCAGCCGGGTCTTCGACGGTGCAGGCCTCAATGGCACTGAATGTCTGAAAGAAAATCACATATCCAGAACCGACGGCGGTAACTTCCACCTCCATTTGCCGGTCCGCAAAATATTTGAGAATCTGTCGGCGGGTGAATTCATTGGGGTGTTTCTTCATTGGCAGGACTCCTCGGGGCCATGACGTCCACGGCTGCTTTTTTCCTCCTGGCATCCAATAGCCTCCGGCACTCCCGGAGAGAATGTTCACGTCCTCTAGGGCTGGCCATGGTTTTCATTATAAGGTCCATCCCTTGTCAATACAATACCAAATAGGTCATCTATTTCAACAATAAGAAATCCCGCCCGGTCCCGAGCGGGATATCCTGCTAAGTTTCGATGAAATCCGGGATAATCAGGCCTTGCCGGCACTGCCCAGGACGGCCTCGTTCTTGTGCTTGATGAGCTTGACCAGTTCCTTTCGCGCCTCACCGAGGTACTTGCGAGGGTCGAATTCCTCGGGGTGCCTGGCCATGTACTCCCGGATGCGGGCGGTAACGGCGAGTCGGCCATCGGAATCGATATTGACCTTGCACACGGCGCTTCTGGCCGCCCGGCGCAGTTGCTCCTCCGAAACCCCGACGGCGCCCTCCATCTTGCCGCCGTACTGGTTGATCAGGGCGACGTACTCCTGGAGAACGCTCGAGGCGCCGTGCAGGACGATGGGGAAGCCGGGAATGCGGCGCTCGATCTCCTCCAGGATGTCGAAGCGCAAAGGCGGCGGCTCCTCACCACCCTTAACCTTGAACTTGTAGGCCCCGTGGCTGGTGCCGATGGAAATCGCCAGGGAGTCGACTCCGGTTTTACTGACGAAGTCCTCGACCTCCTCGGGTTTGGTGTAGGTGGACTTCTCCGCCTGCACCTCGTCCTCTATCCCGGCCAGGACACCGAGCTCCCCTTCGACGGCGACGTCGTGGGCGTGGGCGTATTCCACCACCTTTCGGGTGAGAGCCACGTTCTCTTCATAGGGAAGGTGGGAACCGTCGATCATGACCGAGGAAAACCCGGAATCGACGCAGGACTGGCAAAGCTCGAAGGAGTCGCCGTGGTCCAGGTGGAGGCGGATCGGGATCTCGAGAGCCCTTTTCCCTGGCCATCTTGACCGCCCCGAGGGCCATGTAGCGCAGCATCGTCTCGTTGGCATAGCTACGCGCGCCCTTGCTCACCTGGATGATGACCGGAGAGGAGGTTTCCGCACAGGCGGTGATGATCGCCTGCAGCTGTTCGAGATTGTTGAAGTTGTAGGCCGGGATGGCATATTCGCCGGCCATGGCCTCTTTGAACATCTCCCGGGTGTTGACCAACCCCAGTTCGCTGTAGTGCACCTTATCCGCCATAGCTGAAACCTCCTTTATGGGCATATGGAAAACAGGGTTATTAATACCAGTTCAGGGAGAGCAAGTCCAGCTCAAAGTCCCCAAAAACCTCTTCGAAAGCCTCTTCCGGAAATGCAAAAGGCCGGCCCTGTGGGCCGGCCTTTTGGCGGGGGTTTTATGAAATGCGAGGGATCAGTCGTTTCTCATCAAACGCATTTTCTTGCGCAGGCGACGCTGCGCCTCTTTCTCCTTGCGCTTGCGCTTGACGCTGGGTTTTTCGTAAAACTTGCGCTGCTTCATTTCACGAAAAAGCCCTTCCTGCTGCAACTTGCGCTTGAGTACCCGGATGGCTTTCTCGACGTTGTTGTCGACGACCTGAATTTCCACGGAACATTCACCTCGCTTTCCTGTCCATATCCGCCCTGAAGCCCCAAGGAGCAGTCAGGGATAAAAGAAAATGATAAAGAAAATTTCTGAACAAGTCAAGAATAATCAATGACCTCGAAAATGCAAGGAAAGGCTCCTCCGCCAGGAATCAACTTCGGAACCGGCCCGATGCCGCAGCTTCCGGGGAGACGGAAAGAATTGACGACCGCCTGAGACTGAGTTAATCTATTCAGCATTCATTCCACGACGTCCGGAACACCATGCCTGAGCAGGGAGGGGGCACTATGCCAGCCGAAAAGAAAATTGTAGTCATCGACGATTGCAGGTTGACCCTGGCGATGGCCAGGGACCTCCTCGAAGAGGCCGGCTTCCGTGTCGAAACCGCCGAAACCGGCATCGATGCGAACCGTTTCATCTATGAGCCGCCCCGGCCCGATCTGATCCTGATCGACCTGGTCATGCCGATGCTCCATGGAGACAGGAAGGTCCGGCTTCTGAAGCAAAGGGAGGCGAGCAGGGACATTCCGGTCATCCTCATGTCAAACCGGCCTGCCTGCGAACTCGAGGAACTGGCCCGGGCTTCCGGCGCCAACGGGTTTCTAAGCAAGCCCCTTGAAAAGCAGAGTCTTCTGGGGGAAATCCGGCGGCTCCTGTAGAAGACGCCCAACAGGAAGCGGCCGAGGGGAATTCAAGGCATAAGGATGAAGTCTTCCCACCCTCAGATTCCGGATTCCAGATCTGCGGCAAAAGCAGGACCAAGATCAGCTGATCCCGGGAGCCCTGGTCAGCGCCCCCGTCGCCGATGAAATCAGGAAGCAGTTTCCCGCTTGGTCGGCCGACGGCTTCATCTGTCAGGCCGACCTGAACCGATTCCGGATACAGTACATCCAGTCTCTGCTCGTGGCGGAAAAGGGGGAGCTCGCCACCCTGGAACAGGAGGTCGTGGAAAGCCTCGCCCGCCAGGAGACCCTGTCGAGCAATATCGACGTGCAGTTCGAACGGGAACTGACTTTCGGGGAGAGGCTGGCCGACAGGATAGCCGATATCGGGGGAAGCTGGACCTTCATCCTCAGCTTCGGCGGCTTTCTCCTGTTCTGGATCCTCCTGAACTCCTATTTCCTCCTGGCCAAGCCCTTCGACCCCTACCCCTACATTCTGCTGAACCTTGTCCTGTCCTGTCTGGCCGCGCTCCAGGCTCCGGTCATCATGATGAGCCAGAACCGCCAGGAAGCAAAGGACCGCCTGCGCTCGGAAAACGACTATCGAGTTAACCTGAAGGCAGAGCTGGAAATCCGGCATCTCCATTATAATATCGACCACCTGCTCTCCCACCAATGGGAACGTCTGGTGGAGATCCAGCAAATCCAGCTCGAACTCATGGGCGAACTGACCCGAAAGCGCTGATAGCCCCCCTCGCCACAGGCCTCACCCTCTTTCGGCCCCTTCCCCCCCGCCGTGGCGCACAGCCCCGCAACGGGACAGACCGGACACCGCTCTCCCCTTCTCCCGGAACAACCGTCGCTGATTCCCAGATGCGAAAGCGCAAAATCGTACCGGACCGGGTCGACCGGGTCGAGCCCCCGCAGGCCGGCGGTAACCTCAAGAGCCATCCTCCAGTCCGGGTTCTTGCGGGCGGAAAGCCCCAGCAATCGCGAGATGCGGGCGGTATGGGTGTCGAGGGGAAGGACCAGCCGCGCCGGGGAAACCCCGGTCCACAGCCCCAAGTCGATGCCGTCCTCGGGACGGCACAGCCAGCGCAGCAACATGCAGAGGCGCTTGCAGGCGCTTCCCTTCTCGGGGGAGGGGAAAAAATAGCGAACTCCGGAGTCGGGGGGCAACGTTCCAGCGGAGAAGAAGGGCGAGACATCGAGGGACAGCGCCCGGCGGGAAAAGGATGCGAACCCCTGGCCGATATCCGCATCCCCGGGGTCGTCGCCGGCCAGGAAAAACCCCTCAAGCCCTCCCGGCGCAGCGGTCATTTTCCTCAGCATCCAGCTGAGGCAGGCCAGGTCCTCCCCGGTGTTGAAACGGTGGCGGAAGCCGGCAAGGCGCCGGGAGTCGCGACGGGGTTCGAACCCGCGGACGAAGGCGGCTGGCCCTTCGGGCATCCGGTCAAAGAGGTTCTGCAGGCTGTTGCGGATGGAGGCCACCCGGCCGTAGGCCAGGGCGGCGCTGAAAACCGCAGCCAACTCCCGGTCCTCCCTTCCTGAAAACCGGCGGGGAAAAGCCAGGGGATCGTTGGTGAGATAGTCGGCTCCCCGAAGAGCCAAAACCCGCTCAAGAATATTTTTCAGGTCCATGGTAGAAAAGATCCGGCCGCAGGCCTTCAGAACCTGGCGTTGCCCGGGGTGCGCGGGAAGGGAATCACGTCGCGGATGTTCTCCATCCCGGTGACGTACATCAGGAAGCGCTCGAAGCCGAGGCCGAACCCTGCGTGAGGGCAGCTCCCCCAACGCCGGATGTCGAGGTACCACCACAGGCTCTCGGGGCGATGCCCCGTCTCCTGCATCTTTCTGACCAGCACATCGTAGCGCTCCTCGCGCTGGCTGCCGCCGATGATCTCCCCGACCCGCGGAACCAGCAGATCCATGGCCGCCACCGTGCGCTCGTCGTCGTTGAGGCGCATGTAGAAGGCCTTGATCCCGGCCGGATAGTCGGTGACGAAAACCGGCCCCCCGACGACCTCTTCGGTCAGGTAGCGCTCGTGCTCGGACTGCAGGTCGAGGCCCCATTCCACGGGATACTCGAAACCCCGTCCCGATTTTTTCAGAGCCGCCACTGCCTCGGTGTAGGTGATGTGTCCGAAACTCGGCCGCAGCCAGCTTCTCCAGCTTGTCGATGCAGCCCCGGCTCCACCCGCTCGTTGAAGAAGGCGAGGTCCTCGGTGCAGTGCTCCAGAGCGTAGCTCACGAGGTAGCGCAGGAAGTCCTCGGCCAGGGCGCAGTCGTCGGCCAGGTCGGCAAAGGCGATTTCCGGCTCAATCATCCAGAACTCGCTGGCATGGCGGCTGGTGTTGGAGTTTTCGGCGCGGAAGGTGGGGCCGAAGGTGTAGACGTCGCGAGAAGGCGGTGGCGAAGAGCTCCCCCTGGAGCTGCCCGCTGACGGTGAGCCCGGTCTTCTCCCCGAAAAAGTCCTCCCGCCAATCGACTTGGCCTCCTGCCCGGGGCGGGTCGAGGGGCGGCAGGGTCGTCACCCGGAACATCTCCCCCGCCCCTTCGCAGTCGTTGGCGGTGATGATCGGGGTCTGGACGTAGAGAAAGCCGCGCTCCTGGAAAAAGCGGTGGACGGCAAAGGACAGGGCGCTTCGTATGCGGAAGACGGCCCCGAAGGTGTTGGAGCGGGGGCGCAGATGGGCGATGGTGCGCAGGTACTCGAAGGAGTGGCGCTTTTTCTGCAGCGGATATTCCGGGTCGGCGTCACCGACCAGCTCCACGCTCCGAGCCTTGATTTCCCATTTCTGCCCGGAGGCCGGGGAGGCGACCAGTTCCCCCCGGACCGCCAGGCTCGCTCCGGTGCCGGCCCTGGTCACTTCTTCGAAATTGGCCAGTGAGGGCTCAAGGACCACCTGGATGGAGGCGAAGCACGAGCCGTCGTTCAGAGCGATGAAAGCCACCTCCTTGCCCCGGCGCACCGTCCGGATCCCAGCCCTTGATGCAGACCCCCTCCCCAGGGCGTGGCCGCCGCCAGGGCCGCGCACACCCGCATCCGTTTATCCTCCCGACAGCTGCCCATTGTCGCCACCCCTTCCTGGTGCAGGAATTTCGGGGCCCCTCCGAGGGTCGCCGACCAGAAGCATTATCGGCCATCCCGGGGAGAAGTGCAACCAAAGAGGGGACGGCAGAGCCCTGCGGGGCGGGCCCGCTGCCGGCCTTGTCCAAGCGTATTTTATTTGATACCTTTAATATTGATTTCCAATCTTTTTCAACGGGGAGATAAGCATGGCACGGGAGCAGACGAAAATCCCCAATCATCGCATCCCCGAGCTCGCCCGTCGGAAAATCTTCTCCTATACCTTAATTTACACCTTAGCGGCTTTGCTGCTCGTTGCCTTCATCAGTATTTTCCCTCTCTACAACCAGCTCAAGGAGGCCGAGGAAAACAGTCTTGCCGCCACGGCCCGGACGCGGGCGGTAGCCATCGGGGAATACATCGGCCGCATCAAGGACATCGCCCTGCAGATCACCAGCCGAAGCGCCATTAGGGAGCGCTTGGCCGCCTTCTCCCGGGGGCGGGTCTCCCTGGCCGAGCTCAAAGAATTCACCCGCCCAAGACTGGAGGATGCCCTGCGAGGCTCCAAAGAAATTCTGGGCATTACTCGGCTCTCCGCCGACGGCCGGACGGTGACCAGCGTCGGCGTCTCCATTCCCCTCAATGGTCCCCATCTCCCCCCGCCGAAAGCCCGGAGGTACTGCTCGACGGGCCGACCGTTCTCGGTGGGACCCTGGTGCAGGTGGTCGGGATCCGATTCTCGACAGCAGCGGCACCAGCCTGGGTACGGACCTGGTCGCCTTTTCCACCGACGCCTTCAGAAGATAGTCCAGGCTCCCGACGGGCTTGGAAAAACCGGGGTCTGCCTGCTCGGAAAGGCTTCCGAGGGAGGCAAAAGCACTATTTTTTTCCAGGGCGGAACCGGCCAGCAAGCGAGGCTACAACCGGCCGCCGGCGTTCCTCGAGCTGAGCAAGCGCTGAAACAGGCCGCCCGGGGGAAGAGCGGAAGGATCCAGTGTCGCGGGGAGTGATGGGGAAACGCTGCCTGGTCTACGCGCCGGTTCCCGGAAGCCGATGGGGGCTGCTGGTGCACATGGACGTAGCAGGAGCTCTTCTCCCCGGTGCACCGGGAGCTCTGGTCGGTCGGAGTGGCGGCCCTGCTGCTTTCCCTGTGGGGCGGAGCCGGAATTTTCTTCCTCCTTCGCCCTCTCACCGCCCGGATGGTGGCCTATTCGAAGGCCACAGCCACTCTCAACAGTGCCCTGCAGCAGGAAATCAACGAGCGCTCCCAGGCGGAGGAAAGGCTTCGCCGCAGCGAGCAGGAATGGTCCCGGACCTTCGAGTCGATCACCGACGCCGTGGCCATCATCGACCTGAACGGGCAGGTGATCAAACGAAACCGCGCCGCGGCCGCCTTTGAGAAAACCATGGCGTCGTATCTCGGCGGAGCCCGGACCTGCAGGGTTTTTTCGGGCCTGGCCCGGCACGAGGGGAGCTGCCCCTTCGACAGGCTCCTTCACACCCTGCAACCCGAGCACTGCGAGCTGTACGAACCTCACACCAATCAGGACTTTCTGGTTTCCGTCTACCCCCTTCTGGATGAGCGGGGAGAACTGCGCGGCGCGGTGCACATCGCCCACGACATCACCGAGCAGAAAAAAATGGAGCGGCTCAAGGACGAGATGATCTCCTCGGTGAGCCACGAGATGCGCACCCCCCTCACCGCCATGCTCGGCTTCACCGAATTCCTCCTGGAGCACGAGGTCCCCCCCGAGCAGCAAAGGGACTACCTGCAGACCGTCCACCGGGAGACCGAAAGGCTGACTGAGCTCATCGGCAACTTCCTCGACCTCCAGCGTATGAAATCCGACATGGAATCCTACCGCCCCGAGCCCTTCGACATCTCTTCCCTGCTCGAAGAGGCTGCCCACCTCTTCTCCATCGCATCCAAAATCCACCGGATCCGGGTCCAATGTCCCCCGAACCTCCCGAAGGCCCTCGGAGATTTCCAGCGTCTGCAGCAGGTCATGAAAAACCTCCTCTCCAACGCCATCAAATACTCCCCCGCCGGAGGCGCGGTCACCCTGGGCGCAGGAAGGGAAGGCGAGAAGATTGTCGTCTGGGTTAAGGACGAGGGGGTCGGAATCCCTCCGGAGGCTCTGGAGAAGGTCTTCAACCGCTTCTACCGGGTGAATAACGACAATCGCCGGAAACCGGGGGGGGTCGGACTAGGTCTGGCCCTGGTCCGGGAGGTCATCCGGCTCCATGGAGGGGAGGTCTGGGTGGAAAGCTCCGTGGGAAAGGGGACTACCTTTTTCTTCAGTCTGCCGGTGGCGGAAAACCCGTGAATCGGGACTGGGGACTGGTAGTGTAGAGAACTAAGGTCCCTTTCCCCGGCAAAATTTTGAGGAAAGGGGAACATCAGTCTCAATTATAGTCTGTCTTCGCCGAATTCCCTTCAAAGAATGACTGCCTTGCCGAACCAGACCGCAAAAGCACATCCCATTCCGGACATTTCCAGTCAATTCAGCTCTTTCACCCTTTGCAGCGCTTCGCGGGTGGTCTTGGCCACCACTCCGGAAAGCCCCAGCAGGCCTATGAGGTTGGGAACCGCCATGGCGCCGTTCATGATGTCGGAGAAGTTCCAGACGAAACCAACTTTCTGGAAGGCCCCTATGGCGATAGCCAGGCAGAAAAGATACCGGTAAGGGGTCCGTGCCTTGATACCGAAGATATATTCGACACATTCTTCGCCATAATAGGCCCAGCCGATCATGGTGGAATACGCGAAAATAATGATGCCGATGGTGACAATCAGGCCTCCGGGCCCGGGCAGACCATTCTCGAAAGCCAGCTGAGTCATAGCGCTGGAGGTCTTGCCGCTGGTCCATGCGCCGGTGGAGAGAATCACCAATGCCGTCATGGAGCAGACGATAATCGTATCGAAGAAGACTCCGGTCATGGCAATCAGGCCCTGACGCACCGGATTGGTGGTCCTGGCGGCCGCGTGGGCGATCGGGGCGCTGCCCAGTCCGGCCTCGTTGGAGAATACGCCGCGGGCAACCCCGAAGCGGATCGCGGCCGAGACCACGGCGCCGGCGAAGCCGCCACTGGCGGCCGCAGGGGAAAAGGCATGGCTGAAAATCAGGGCGAAGGCGTGGGGCAGATGGCGGGCATTGATCACCAGAATGACCAGGGCACCCAAGACATAGAAAACTCCCATGATGGGAACCATTTTTTCCGTAACCTTCCCTATGCGCCGGATACCGCCGATAATAACGACACCCGTCAGCACCGCAAGGACCACACCGGTCCCAACGGTGGAGATTCCCCAGGTATCCTTGAGCGCCAGGGCGACCGAATTGGACTGGACCATGCTGCCGATACCAAAGGCGGCGATGCTGCCGAACAGAGCAAACAACCAGCCCAGCCATTTCAGCCCTAGTCCGTCAGCAATGTATCGCATGGGACCGCCCTGCATGGAACCGTCGGGCAGGTGGTGGCGATACTTGACGGCCAGGACGGCCTCGGAGTATTTGGTGGCCATGCCGACAACCGCACAAACCCACATCCAGAAGATGGCGCCCGGCCCCCCCAGGAAAATGGCCGTAGCAACGCCGGCGATGTTGCCGGTGCCGATGGTCGCCGCCAGGGCCGTGGTCAGCGCCTGGAAGGGCGAGATGTCCCCTTCCGCCTCTTTCTCGCTCGATTTTCCAAAAACCAGCCTTAGCGCATTCGGCAGGCGGACAAACTGTATAAATCCCAGCCGCAAAGACAGATAGGCCCCAGTCCCCACCAAAAACACCAACATCACAGGCCCCCAGACAAAACTGTCGACCTGCGACAGGATCGCAGACAAATTCATCATCTTTCTCCTTGTGCTGGGTTTACCACCACCAGGCCAACAAAGGAGTACCCGCGCTCGGCAGTCGCCGGTCCGGGACCCTGGTGACGGAGAAATCGGGTTAAAGGATATGAAATTATGGTTCAATCTGATGGAAAGGTCAATTAAAAGACCCGGCAGTGAGCCGCCTTGCCCTTCAGGGCCGCCTGAAAACAGAAGAAGTGCGCCGGGCGGCAATGGCGAACTGTTCCGGGACAGAAAATGCAGCCAACAAGGAAAAAAAATTCAGCCTGCGCTCATCGCGCTTGGGCAGAGCAGGCGCTGGCTGCTCATCTGAAGACCGTTCAGAAAGACCGGATGATCGCCCCATGAATTTATAGGCGCTGGGCAGGCCCCGCAGGTTGGTGCCCTCCCCTAATTCCCGGCTCCGGATTTAAGATGCACATCCCGCTGAGGGAAGGGGATGGTGATGCCGGCCTCGGCCAGGGCCTTATGCACCGCCAGGTTGACGCGGTAGAGGGTCTGAAAATGTTTCTTCGTAGGCACCCAGTAGCGCAGGCCGATCTCGATGGCCGAATCGCCGAAATTCTGGAGGCCGACCTGTGGCGTCGGAGCGCCGCAGACCTCTTCGATTCCGGCCAGGACTCGCTTGATGGCATCGATGGCCCTTTCCGGGTCGTCTTCGTAGGCGACGCCCACCGCGGTTTCAACCACCCGGTTGTCAAAGGAGTTGCGCAGGACCTCGCCGACGATGTGCTTGTTGGGGATGGTGATCACCTCGCCGTCCTCGTTGCTCAGGACGGTGGCAGCCAGCCGGATCTCTTCCACCACGCCGTAGACGCCCTGCACGGTGATGGTGTTGCCGACGATGAAGGGACGCGACAGGATGATGACGATTCCGGCCCCGAAATTGGAGAGAGGGCCGGCCAGGGCAAAGCTGCCGCCGAAAATCAGGGCGCCCAGGGCGGCGACGAATGGGGCGATGGAGATGCCGAACTTGCCGATGGCCAGGATGACGACAAAGACCAGGACCAGCACCTTGACGGCATTGCCGAAAAAGCGCGCCAGGGTGATATTGAGGCCCTTTTTCTCGCAGAGATTTCCGACAATCCTTCCCGTCCAGCTGGCCAGCTTGCCGCCGAGTAGCAGGATGATGATGGCGCCGAGGATCTGGAAGCTGTAGTTGACAATAAATTCAACGACGACGTTATAGACCTTCTGGATGGTTTCGAGCTCCTGCCCCATGACACCTCCCCCTGGTTAAATGGTCGTCGGAAGTCCCTGAAATGATTGTAGCAGAGGCTGAAGGAATGGCGATCCTATGCTGAGGAAAAGCTGTTTTTCAAGGCAGGGGGTATGGGATATCTTTCAGGCCATCAGCCTGAAGGGTTACATCGGCTTTCTGGGTGAAGAAAAGAGGAAGAGTTTTTTTGTCGAGAAATTCAACAGGAACGTGGCGCCGGTGGCAAGTATTTTCGCTGTCAGATAATAGATTCCAAAGGCCTGGACGAAAAACCACAACACCAGTTCGTTGAGCAGAAAGGAGAGCAGGGCAAAAGCCGCAAAAAGGGCGAATTCAAAATGGGCTTTCTTTATCTTGCGATGTTGAAAAACCCACTTGATGCTCAGCAGGTAGCTGACAAGCAGGCCGGCGGAGAATCCGAAAAGGTTCGAAATGAGATAGTGGACCTTCAGAAAATGGGTCAGGAAAAAAAAGACCGTGAAGTCCGATAAAAAGGCCAAGCCCCCGGCGAAGAAAAACCTCTGGAATTCCCTGAAAACGAGCCGGTTATCGATTTTTACCCGCGATGAAGAGCGACTGAACGTCATGTGATCTTAACTGACAATTCTGGGACGTGGGCAATTCAGGAACACCATGCTTAATTCTCGACGAGAATCGGGCGCGCCAATCCGAGGACAGGCGAAATATTATCCAGATTCCTACAGTTGAGCAACATTTTTATTGGGAGGGTTGCTCTTTTTCCCTCAAAAAACGCAGCTCCCGCAATTCCCACAAAAGCTATACCCGTCCGGTGAGCCCCAACACTGCCACCGATACGCCGAAGACAGCGGCAAGCACGGCGAAGCAGAGCGTTCCCCCATAACGGCCACTCAACGTGTCCAAAATTGCTCTGTGCGGCGCCGTCGGACTTGCCGCCACCGGGACGCTGTCCCCGCGCTGCAAACCCCGAAGGGTACCCAACGAATCGAGAATCCCGCGCCTGGTCACTAAATAATAATTTTTCCCCTGCAAGCTGTAGCGGATGGTAAATTCCTTGCTGTCTCCGCCCCTGCCGGCAAACACGCGTTTCACCTTGACCACATGGCCGATCACAGGCTGCAAGCCGGAGTTCTTTGAAGTTTCCCAACCGAAGGCGACAGCACAGGTTAGCAAGAGCAGGATGGATATTCGGGCTATCGCTGCACGGGGTGAGGGGTTCATGAATCCTCTGCAAGATCTATTTTTGACGTACAGATATTGTGAAAAACGGCCCATCCCATGTCAAGGCAAATCCCCCGTTTTTCCATTAATGAAAACGGCCGCCCCGGTTCCCCGGAGCGGCCGTCGCTCTATGCCGTCATCAATGGCGCATATAGCTGACTTCCCTCAGTTGTGCTCCCGCGTCTTGAGAAACTCCACGTCGGGCCACTGCTCGGCCACATACCCCAGCCGCCACTCGCTCGGCGCCAGGTAGGTCAGGTTCCCCTCGGCGTCGTGGGCCAGGTTCCCCTGGTTTTTCTTCTCGAATTCATCGAGCTTTTTGCGGTCCTCGCAGGCGATCCAGCGGGCGGTGGCGTAGTCGATCCCCTCGTAGACGGCGTCCACCCCGTACTCGTTCTTGAGCCGGGCCATGGTCACGTCGAACTGCAGTACGCCTACCGCTCCGAGGATGTAGTCGTTTCCCAACACCGGCCGGAAGACCTGCACCGCCCCCTCCTCGGAAAGCTGAGTGAGACCCTTGTCGAGCTGCTTCGCCTTGAGGGGGTTCTTGAGGCGCACCCTGCGGAAGTGTTCCGGGGCGAAGTTGGGGATGCCGGTAAACTTGAGGGGCTCCTTGTCGGTGAAGGTGTCGCCGATCTTGATGGTGCCGTGGTTGTGCAGGCCGATGATGTCGCCGGGCCAGGCCTCCTCGACGTTGGCCCGGTCCTGGGCCATGAAGATGGTGGCGTTGGAGAGGGTGACGTCCTTTCCGATGCGGTGGTGGCGCACCTTCATCCCGCGGGTGAACTTGCCCGAGCAGATGCGCAAAAAGGCGATGCGGTCCCGGTGGGCCGGGTCCATGTTCGCCTGGATCTTGAAGACGAAGCCGGAGAAAGGCTCCTCGGCGGGGGAGACCTCCCGGGTCAGGGTCGCCCGGGGGCCGGGGGCCGGGGCGAGGTCGACCAGGGCGTCGAGCAGCTCGCCGATGCCGAAGTTGTTGACGGCGCTGCCGAAGAAAACCGGCGTCTGGTTCCCCTTGAGGTACTCCTTGAGGTCGAAGGGGTTGGCCGCCCCTTCCAGAAGTTCGACGTCCTCGCGCAGCTCGTCGGCCTGGCTCCCCAGAAGCTCGTCGAGCTTGGGGTCGGAGAGGTCCCTGATGACAATCCCCTCGCGGTGGCGCGTCTCGGCTCCCGGGGTGAAGAGGTTCAGCTCCTTGCGGTAGAGGTTGTAGACCCCCTTGAAGCGCTTGCCCATGCCGATAGGCCAGCACATCGGGGCGCACTCGATCTGCAGCTTGTCCTCGATGTCGGCCAGCAGATCGAGGGGCGCCAGGCCCTCTCGGTCGAGCTTGTTGATGAAGGTGATGACCGGGGTGTTGCGCATCCGGCAGACCTCCATCAGCTTCTCGGTCTGGGCCTCGACCCCCTTTGCGCTGTCGATGACCATCAGGGCGCTGTCGACGGCGGTGAGGACCCGGTAGGTGTCCTCGGAGAAGTCCTGGTGTCCAGGGGTATCGAGGAGGTTGATCTCGAAGTCGCGGTGGCCGAACTTCATCACCGAGGTGGTGACGGAGATGCCGCGCTCCTGCTCAATGGACATCCAGTCGCTGGTGGCGTGGCGGGCGGCCTTGCGGGCCTTGACGGCCCCGGCCATCTGGATCGCCCCGCCGAAGAGAAGGAGTTTTTCGGTCAGAGTCGTCTTGCCGGCGTCGGGGTGACTGATGATGCCGAAGGTACGGCGTTTTTCGACTTCCTTGCGGTGCTGCTTGCTCACGTTGAACCTCTGGAAAAATTTTCAGACAAAAAAATCGGGCCGATTTCAGGCCCGCGCTAAACGAATGATAGCGTAAATGGGGTCAAGCGGTCAAGGTTGGGGAAGCCGGCCGGACTACCTCAGAAACCACAGGATCAGGAACCCCAGGCCCAGGGCCAGGAGGGAGCTCAGGTACATCAGGCGCACCATGGCTCTGTAGCAGGCGACGGTGACCGGCCGGTCGTCGTCGCCAAGGGTCGGTTTCTCCACCCGCTCGCCGAAGTAGACCGCCGAGCCTCCGAGCTGTACGCCGAGGGCGCCGGCGGCGGCGGCTTCGGGGAAGCCGGCGTTGGGGCTCTTGTGCTTGCGGGCGTCGCGCAGCATGACCTTCAGGCTCCCCCAGGGGTTGAGGCCGAGGGGGACGGCAGCGAAGACCATGAGAGTCCCGGTGAGGCGGGCCGGGATCAGGTTAAGCAGGTCGTCCAGCCGGGCCGAAGCCCAGCCGAGCTCGCGGTAGCGGTCGTTGACGTAGCCGACCATGGAGTCGAGGGTGCTCGCCGTCTTGTACAGAATGGCCAGCACCGGCCCTCCGAGGAAGAGGTAGAAGAGGGGACCGATGACCGCATCGGAGGTGTTCTCGGCCACGCTCTCGATACAGGCCTTGAGGATTTGCTCCTCGTCGAGCCCGGAGGTCTGGCGGCTGACGATGAGGGCCAGGGCGCGGCGGGCCTCATCAAGGTTCCCTGATTCCACCTGGCGCACTACCTCCCGACTCTCCTGGTGCAGTGAATGGAGGGCGAGGGTGGTGTAGGCCATCCAGAGCGCCACGACCGTCTCCAGCACCGGGTGAATTTTCCCGGCCAGTGCCAGCAGCCCCCAGGCGACCCCGCCCGAGATCAGCAGGGTGAGAAGGGCCAGCAGGACTCCGGTCAGTCGCCTGCCGATGAACACCGCCGCCAGCACGAGCTCCAGGCGCTCCACCAGGCGGCCGATCCACACCACGGGGTGGGTGAAGTAGCGGGGCTCCCCGAAAACCAGGTCGAGGCCGAAGGCGCCAAGGACGAGCCACTCGTTCATCGGCCACCTCCTCTATCGGGATCCAGCAGGCCGAGAATGAAGGGGATGTCGAGGTGGGCCTCCAGGTGGTCCGCCAGACGGTCCAGCTCCTCATCCGCGGTGGGGGCGCAGGCGTTTCCGGCAGGAATGGAAAGGCCCCTGCGGGAGGCAAGCAGCTCCAAGAGAGGACGCCGGAGGTCGGCATCGTCGAAAATGCCGTGAAGATAGGTGCCGAAAACCCGTCCGTCAGAGGAAACGGCACCCTCCTCCAGGTCGACCCGCCGCCCGGAGCGCAGAGTAAGCCGCAGCAGCGGCCGGCAGAGGGCCCCGCAGAGCGTTTCCCCCATGTGGATTTCATAGCCTCCGACCCGCTCGCCACCCGTCAGGCCGAGGGCCCCGGCGCCGGGAAGGGGGACGGCCTCCACCTGGTGGGTCTGCTTGACCGGCTTCAGCTCAGTGGTCACGTCGAGAAGTCCCAGCCCCTCGGCCTCGGCGATTCCGGACTCCACACCGTCGGGGTCGGAGATGGTCCGCCCCAGCATCTGAAAGCCGCCGCAGATCCCGGCCACCCGTCCTCCGGCGGCATGAAAATCGTGAATGGCCCTGAAAAAACCCTTTTCACGCAGCCACTGCAAATCGGGAAGGGTGCTCTTGGTACCGGGCAGGACCAGCAGGTCGAGGCCATCGACCTCCTCCGGCTCTCCGAGGTAGCGAAGTTCCACCCCCGGCTCCTGCTCCAGGACATCGAAGTCGCTGTAGTTGGAAATCCGCGGCAACCGCACCACCCCGATGCGCACCGCTGCCTCCCCGTGAACTTTCCCCTTCCGAGTGAGAGCCACTGAGTCCTCCTCCGGGAGCCGAAGGTCGACCCACGGCACCACCCCCAGGACGGGAACCCCTGTGCGGGCCTCCACGGCCTCGATGCCGGAGCTCAGCAGTCCGGCGTCCCCACGGAAGCGGTTGATGATGACACCGGCGACCCGCTTTTTTTCCTCGGGTTCCAAAAGCTCCAGGGTGCCGACGATGGCGGCGAAGACACCGCCCCGGTCGATATCGGCTACCAGCAGGACGGACGCGCCGGCCATCTCCGCGGCGCGAAGGTTGGTGATGTCGTGGGCCTTCAGATTGATTTCAGCGATGCTTCCCGCCCCTTCCATGACGACCACCTCGTGGGCGGCGGCCAGGTGGGCGAAGGACTCCCTGACCTTTTCGAAGGCCTTCCCCTTGTAGGTGTGGTATTCGCCCACGGTCATGTTTCCCACGGGACGGCCCTGCACGATGACCTGAGAGCCGGTCTCCGAGTTGGGCTTGAGCAGCACGGGGTTCATGTCCGTGTGGGGCGCAAGGCCGCAGGCAGTCGCCTGAAGGGCCTGTGCCCGGCCGATCTCCCCCCTTCGGGGGTGACGGCCGAGTTAAGAGCCATGTTCTGCGCCTTGAAGGGGGCGACGGAAAACCCCCGACGCCGCAGAATCCGGCACAGACCCGCCGCAATGACGCTCTTGCCCACGTCCGAGCCCGTGCCGCCGACAAAAAGGGCTCGGCCCTTTTTGTCGGTGAGGGGTGAGGGGTGAGGGGTGAGAGGTAAAGGTCTTTCACTCCTCACTCCTTGCTCCTCACTCCTCACGAAATACCCCCGCGGCGTCACCATCCGCCCGGCCTCGTCGACGAAAGTGGCCGAGTTGCCGACGAGAACCAGGGAGAGCATGTCGACGGAGTGGGCGGTCAGGGAGGCGAGGGTCGTCACAGTAACGGTTTCGTCCCTGCGGCAGGCGTTTCGCACGATGCCCACGGGGGCTGCCGGGGAGCGGTGACGCAGCAGAATATCTGCGGCCTCCGAGAGCTGGCTGGTCCGGGTCCGGCTGGCCGGGTTGTAGAGGGCGATCACGAAATCGGCCGCCGCGGCCGCCATAAGCCGCCGCCGGATGAGATCCCAGCGGGTGAGCAGGTCGGAGAGGGAGATGACCGCGAAGTCGTGCATCAGCGGCGCCCCCAGCCGGGCCGCCGCGGCCTGCACGGCTGAGACGCCGGGGACGACCTCGATGTCGAGGTCCCGTAGGGGCGCTGCTCGCTGCGCCCCTGTATGTTCGCCCCCTGCAGGGCAGACATCCGGGTCCGCCCCTACAAGTTCCAGGACCAGCCCAGCCATGCCGTAGATGCCCGCGTCTCCCGAGGAAACCAGGGCCACCCTCTCGCCACCCGCCGCCAGCTCCAGCGCCTCCCGGCAGCGTTCCATCTCCTTCCTCATGCCCGAGGAGCGAACGTTCTTGTCTTTCAGAAGGGGCATGACGAGGTCGAGGTAGGTCTTGTAGCCCACCACGGTTCCGGAGGCGTCGATGGCCGCGGCGGCGGCGGGAGTCAGGTGTTCAGGGCCCCCGGGACCGATACCGACGATGTAGAGTTTGCCGGGCATTTGCAATTCCGTGATTGGTGAATGGGGACTGGAGATTGGTAAAAGCTGTTTTGAGGATTTGGTTTTAGGTTTTTCCAAGGCCCGAGTTCCCAGTCCCCGATTTGTTTTTTTCTGCCTTTTCAGCCACCGCCACCGTGACGTTGCCCCGCCTCTTTTTCGTCACCAGCAGGGAAGCCGCGCCGGAGGAAAGAAGCGCCGCCGGCTCGCAGACCCCCCTGGCGCCGACCGCGGACAGGGCATGGGGGGAAACCCCGGAGGGTGGCTCCAGGCGGTTGAGGGCCTCGGCCGTGTGAAACTCCAGGGACAGGCGGTATTTTCCGGCGAAGCCGACCAAGCCCTCCTCGTCGGCCTTTTGGGAGATGGTCGCAAGACAGGCGATGCTTTTGGGGGAGAGAAAGGCCTTTTGCAATTCGTCGATTACGGCCGCCTCGATCTCCTCCAAGGGCGTCCCGCGATTACAGCCGACACCGACAACGAGATCCCGAGGACGAAGCGCCAGCAGGTCGTCCCGCCCTTCGAGGTGGGGAATGTAGCGGTGGGTCACGAACACCCGGGCTTCCGCCTCGGACCTCATCGCCTCGGCAAAGTTGGGGGCGGTGGATACCCCGGGAACCTCTTCGAAGTACCTGGCCACCCTCTTCTGGCGGTCGACCAGCAGAATCCGCCCCCCCTGGAGGAGAAGGTTGTTGAGGCGGCGAATGTTCTCCAGAGGCTCCACCGACAACCCTTCCCTTCGGGCTACGTCGTCCCAGGCAGGCAGGCCGTTGACGTCGGTGGCGGTAGTGATAACGGGGCGCCCGCCGGTGAATCGGGCCAGCTTCCGGGCCAGCTCGTTGGCTCCACCGAGGTGTCCGGCCAGAAGGCTCACCGCATAATGCCCGGCCTCGTCCAAGACGACCACCGCCGGGTCGAGGTCCTTTCCCTGCAGATGGGGCCCCAGGACCCGGACCACGATTCCCGTTGCCATGATGCAGGCCAGCGCCCTTCCTTCGGTGAAGAGCCGCGGCAGCAGTTCGCCCAGGGGCTCGGCGAAGTACCGCAGGCCGTCGTTCCGCCTGAAACGTTGCGGCAAAAAGACCTCCGCTTCCGGCAGTCCCCGGGCGAGACGCCTGGCCAGGGAGGCCCCGCCGGGGGTTATAGCTACGATGGTAAGAGGATGTCCGTTGTTATTGGTCATTGGGCACTGGTCCCTTGTCCGTCGTCCGTTGCAAAATTCAAAACCCGAAGTTCGTTCACGGAAAAGAGACCGAGGGCTAACCTTTCCTGAACCCGTGGGAGAATTCGGGGTCATACAATTTCGACTTTTCCGGCACGCCCTTTCCCCGGGCGCTCAGGACCTCTCCGACCAGAATGACGGCCTGGCGGGTGATGCCGGCTGCGGCGACCTTGGCGACAATGTCGGCCAGGGTCCCCTCCACGACTGTCTCATCCTTCCACCCTGCCTTGCTCACCACTGCGGCGGGGGTTGCCGCGGAATAAACGCCGCTGGACAAAAGCTCCTCCACCACCTTTTCGATCATACCCACCGAGAGGTAGATGCAGCAGCTAGCCCCGAGAGCCGCAATGTGGCGCAGTTTTTCGCGCTCTGGAACGGGGGTGCGTCCTTCCACCCGGGTGAGGACGACGGTCTGGGATACGCCGGGGAGAGTCAGTTCCTGCTTCAGGGAAGCCGCGGCGGCGAAGGCCGCGGTCACCCCCGGCACCACCGCGAAGGAGATGCCCCGTTCGTCGAGGGCCGCCATCTGCTCCTGGATGGCCCCGTAGATGCCCGGATCGCCGGTGTGCAGGCGAACCACCCGTTTGCCCGCAGCCGCAGCCCCGGCGAGGATGTCGACGACTTTCTGGAGGGTGAGCGGAGCGCTGTCGTGAACCTCGCAGTCTTTCCGGCACTCAGCCAGCAGGGCTCGGTTGACCAGGGAACCGGCGTAGACCACCACGTCGGCCTGCTGAAGGGCCTTCAGCCCCTTGACGGTAATCAGCTCCGGGTCACCGGGACCGGCACCGACGAAGAGAACCTTCCCCTCACTGCCCACTGCCCACTCCCCCCTTCTTCACAATCACCAGCGAGAGGTAATCGAGGTCTTCCTCCTCGACCCGGTCGAGGTCGGTGATGACGGCTTCTCCGGCAAGTCCCACCCGCCGGACGTAGACGGCACGCTCCTTGAGCCCGAGTTCAGTCAGAATGTCCCGGATGCGGTCGAAGACACGGTGGACCTTCACCAGGATCACGGCATCGAATTCCTGAAGGATTCCCGCGAGGCGCTCCGCGCCGTAGACCGCCGGGACCACCGCCAGGCATTCATCCGCGAGGGCGAGGGGGAGGTGGGCCGCCGCGGCGGCGGCGTTGAGGGAGGAGACCCCGGAGACGATTTCCACGGGAACATCCGCAAAATGTTCCTGCAACTGCCGGTAGAGGTAAAGGAAGGTGCTGTAGAGGAACGGGTCGCCCAGGGTGATGAAGGCCACCGTTCTGCCACCCCGGACGAGTTCGGCGATTTGCTCGGCGGAGCGGAACCACGCCTCCTCCAGTCCGGTCTGCTTCTTCTTCATCGGGAAGACCTGGGTGAGCACCTGCTGGCGGCCGGGGTCGACGATTCCGTCGACAATCCCGTGGGCGATGGAGGAATCCGAGCGGTCGCCGACGGGAGTTATGACAACGTCGGATTCCCGCAGCAGACGGGCCCCCTTGAGGGTGAGAAGTTCGGGGTCGCCGGGCCCCACCCCAACGGCGATCAAACGAGGTTGCATAAAAATCCTGAATTTTTAATTTTGAATGATGAATTTTGAATTGAATTCAAAACTCAAAATTCGCGACTGGTTTATTCCTTCACCGCCGCCACGATGTAGACGGGGTTGTAGGCTTCGAACATCTTGTAATCGGTGAGGGGGCGGGTGCGGGAAATGTTGACCACGGTGACCTCCACCTGGTACCCGGCATTTTCGAAAAACTCGGTGGCGGCGGTGAGGGTGTCGAGGGTTACGGCGTTGATGACTACCCGCCCGTCCGCCGGAAGCCGGGCGTCCACCGTCTCGAGAATCTCCCAGAGGTTGCCGCCGGAACCACCGATGAAAACCCGGTCGGGATCGGGTAGGGCCTCCAGACATTCGGGGGCCGACCCCTCCACGAGGGTCACGTGGCGGGCATTGAACTTTTTCAGGTTCTCCTTGATGAAGTCGCGGCACTGGGGATTCCGCTCAACGGCGAAGATATGCCCGTTGGGAAGTAGATGGTCGGCTTCGATGCCGACCGACCCGGAACCGGCCCCGATGTCCCAGAGGGTCATGTCGTGGCGCAGCTTGAGCTTGGCCAGGGTCACCACCCGGATCTCCTCCTTGGTGATCAGCTTCTTGACCGTGGCAAAGTCCTCGTCGGGAATGCCCAGGGTCGGCACGTACTCCTCCCCTCCGGCCTCGTATTCCTTGACCAGAATCAGGACGTTGAGGGGGGCGGCCTCGATTTCGAGCAATCCCTTGACATCGGTGGAGACGATCCTTTCCTGGTCGGTCCCCAGGTTTTCACAGAGATAGGCGGCATAGCCGTCCCGGCCGCGCTCGATCAGCTCGGCTGCGATGGCGGCTGGCGTGTTGAGGTCATCGGTCAGGACCGCAGCCTTGTCGTTGGCGACGATGCGGTCGACCGCCCCCTTCAGGCCGCGACCGTGGGCGGAGACGAAAACCGCATCGTCCCACGGCTCCTTAAGCTTGGAAAACGCATACTGTACCGAGCTCACGTTGGGAACGAACTCGAGCCGCTCCTCCGGAAGGTTGCGCAGCAGGTAGCGCCCGATGCCGAAAAACAGGGGGTCTCCGGAGGAAAGGACCACCGCCTGGCGGTCAGTCTTTTTCAGGAGGTCGACGATTTCGGCGAGGTTGTCACCGATTTTCACCTTCTCTCCGGGGAAATCGGGAAAGAGCTTCAGCTGCCGCGACCCGCCCAACAGAATCTCGGCCCTGCCGATAAGATCCAGGGCTCGACGGCTGAAGCCCTCCTGCCCTTCAACTCCGGCACCGATCACATAAATTTTTTTCATCGTTTCCCTTCCCTTTCCAGGCCCTCCGGCCAGATGCCGAAGCGCCCCGCCTGCCGTCCGTCGTAGCCGGCCAGCAGGATTGCCGCCTCGGCACCGGGAGCCCGTCGGCTCATCTGCGCCAGCGCCCGGTCGGCGGCAACGTCAGCGATTTCGCTTGTCATTTCATAGATCTCCCGGGCGGTATTAGCACACTCTATCTTTTTGGCCATATCTTCGTCAAGGGCCCAATCGCGGGCCCAAAGGGCCAGTTTCCCGAAGTCGAGGCGAGAATTCCCGGCATGCGTCTGAGCATAACCGAGGCCGATCTTGACCAGCTTGGCGAACTGGGCCGAAAGGACGATCTGCCGGAAGCCTCGCAGGTGGCAGGCCTCCAGGGCATGGCCGACGTGGTCGCCCATCATGATGAAGGCTTCCTCGGGCAAGCTCAGCTCTTTCTGCGCCACCAGTTCGCTGGTACGTCCGGTGGATAGCACGATGGTGTTGCACCCGGCAGCAAGGGCCACGTCGAGGGCCACGTCGAGGGTATCGGTCCAGGCCTGATGGGAGATCGGCCTGACCACTCCGGTCGTTCCCAGGATGGAAAGCCCGCCGACGATGCCCAGCCGCTCGTTGAGGGTTCTTCGGGCACGCTCTGTGCCGTCGGGAATGGAGAGGACGACGCGCAGGATGCGGCCCTCGGGCAGCCGTGGGAAGACCGAACGGAGGGCCTCTTCGACCATCCGCCGGGGAACGGGGTTTATGGCCCATTCTCCGACCGAAACCGCAAGCCCCCTTTTGGTCACCCGGCCGATGCCGGCGCCTCCCTCAATAATTATGTCCCCCGGCCTTCCCTTCGCGAAGGGCGGGGGGGGCATCTCAACCTCCGCATGCACCTCCGCCCCGTGGGTCACGTCCGGGTCGTCGCCGGCATCCTTCACCACGAAACAGCCGGCCGAGGCCTCGTCGAAGTGCTGCCCTTCCAGCCGGAAGGAGGCGGAAAAGCCCGCGGGCAGGAGGATTTCGACCTCCCGAAGGAGGCGCTGTTCCTTGAGCATGCGGGCGGCGCCGAGACTGGCAGCGGCGGCGCAGGCGCCGGTGGTGAAGCCGGGACGAAGTTTGCGCCCCATGCTACACCCTCGACACCACGTCCTGCACAGACAGCAACCGCAGGATCTCCCGCCGCGCCTCACCCACCGTCAGGGGCATGTGGTGCAGTTTGACATGGTCGCGGGTCTTGAGGATATGCATAAGCTCTGCCACCAGAGGGAGGTTGAGTTTGGCCCGCTCAATGGCCTCGGGGTCACCGAAGACTTCTTCCGGAGTGCCGTAGCGCAGCACCTTCCCCTTGCTGAGAATGGCAATCTTGCTCATGAACAGGGGAACGAGGTCGACCACGTGGGTGGCCATGATCATGGTGATCCCATCTTTCTTGTTGAGATCCTCAAGCAGGTGCATCAGCGAGTGGACCCCCATCGGGTCGAGGCCGGCGGTCGGCTCGTCGAGAACGATCACCTGAGGCTCCATGGCCAGGATGCCGGCGACGCAGATGCGCTTTTTCTGCCCGTGGGAGAGGGCGTGGATGCCCTTTCGGCCGAAGTCCTGCATCCCCACCTGGTGCAGCGCCCGGTGCACCCGTTCCTTGACTTCCTCGGGGGGGAGGCCCATGTTTGTCGGGCCGAAGGCGACATCCTCCTCCACCGTGGAGGCGAAAAGCTGGTCGTTGGGGTCCTGGAAGACGATGCCGATCCTGCTGAAGACCTCCCGGTCCTCAACCCGCCCAACGGGTTTCCCCTCGAAGAGGACCCGGCCGAGGGAAGGGCGAAGCAGTCCGTTGAGGTGCTTGATGAGGGTGGTCTTGCCGCTGCCGTTGCTGCCGAGCACGGCCAGAAACTCCCCTTGGGCGATCTCCAGGTCGATGCCGTTGAGCGCCGGGGTGCCGTCTTCGTAGGTGTAGTGGAGGTTTTCGATTTTCAGCATGAATCTTTCTCGGCCAATTTGTAGGGGCGAACCATGTGTTGGCTCCAAGGGCGATGACAAGCATCCCCCCTACCGCACTGCGTACAGCCCCGCCAGCAGAAGCAGTCCCGCCACCATCGCCATCCAGTCGCGCCGCTGCATGGCAACGGGCAGCACCGAGGTCAGCGCACCGCGATAGCCGCGGCAGCGCATGGCGGCGAAGCTGCGTTCGGCGCGGTCGTAGGTGCGCAAAACCAGCATGCCGCCGAGCACCGCCGAGGAATGCAGGCCGCGGCGAAAATCGACGAATCCGAGCCGGGCCTTCTGGGCGCTGCGGATGCGCGCCCCTTCCTCCAGAAGCAGAAAGATGTAGCGGTACATGATCAGGGCGAGCTCGACCAGTACCGGCGGACAGCGGAAAAAGCGGGCGGCCCGCATCATTGCCGGCAGCGGGGTGGTAAGGGAAAAAAAGAGGAGCACCCCCATCCCCCCCAGGATCCGAGCCCCCAGCTCCAGTCCCTGCTCCAAACCCCTCTGGTGGATGACGAGGGAAAAGAAATGGAGGTTGACGGTGGTGACGACCCCTCCCTGCCGGACCCAGAAAAGCTGGGTCAGAAAGGCCACCAGCGCCAGCACAGCTGGTACGACCATGCGCTTGCAGAAAACCCCCGCCCGCACGCCCCCGGTGAGGACAAGGACGGAGGCCATCGACAGGAGTAGAAGGGGAACGCGGATCCCGCCTGCGGTCAGGTTGACCACAAGAGCCGCCGCCAGCAATCCGAGCTTGACCCGGCCGTCGAGGGCCAGCACCAGGCGCCGACTCTCCCCCTGGGCGTCGATGAAATGGTGGGCGCCCCCCATCAGTCGGGGTTCTCCCCGTCCTTTTTCCCCGCCACGAAGACCTTGTGCCAGAAGTACCCCATCACGAAGCCACCGATGCCCCCCGCGAGGGTGAAACAAAAGAGGAGCATGTCCCCCTGGAGGTCGAGGAAGGGCTTTTTCGGCTCTCGGCCGAGCTCCCTGGCATACTTCTCCACCACCGTCTTGTCCACTCCCTGCCATTGCTCCTCCGCGTGCGCCCGGACTGGGGCGGGAAGCAGCAGAAAAAGGGTCGCGAGGACGAGCAGCCAGCGTTTCATTTCGCCCCCTCCTTCACCCGGACCAGCCTGTGCAGGATGTCGGGGCGGTGGTTGCGGACGTAGACCAGGATCCCCCCCGTCACCGCCCCCTCCAGGATGGACAGGGGAATCTGGGTCGGCATGAAGGCGAGGTAGATCTGCCCCAGCACCGAGAGAACCGTGTGGTCCCCGTGCAGCGCCAGGGCGAGCTCCGTGGAAGTGCACAGGTAGGTCATCAGATCCGCGGCCACTCCGGCGGCAACGCCTCTCCAGAAAAGAGGCAGACGCAGGCTCCCCGCCGCCCGGAAGGCCGCATAACCGCTGAAGGAGCCGAGCACCCCCATGGAAAAGGTGTTGGCCCCCAACGAGGTCAGCCCTCCGTGGGCGAGGAAGAGCGCCTGCAGCAGCAGCGAGATGAAGGCGACCACGACGCTGGCGAAAGGGCCGAGGAAGATGGCAGAGAGCCCAGTGCCGGCCGGGTGCGAGCAAGTGCCGGCGATGGGGACCGGGATAGGAAAGCAGCTGAAGACGAAGACCGCCGCGCCGAAGATGCCGACCAGGGGGATGTAGGAGGGGTCGACGTTCTTTCGCCTGTTGACCTGAACGACTCCCCACCCCACGATGGGCAGGGCGAGTGCAAACCAGAAAATGCACCACCCCGCAGGCAGGATCCCTTCGGAGATGTGCATGGCCATCGCAACCTCAGGAGCGCTCAGGACGGCCAGGAAAAGGGCGGCTGCAAAGAGGAGCCGGGCGGATTGTCGCTTCATGTCAGGTTTCCTCGGAGAGGATCATCAGAGCGTTGAGCACGGCGGCGGCGATGGCCGAGCCGCCCTTGCGTCCCCGGCAGGTGATGTAGGGAAGGTTCGAGGCCAGAAGAGCCTCCTTGGACTCCTCGGCTCCGACGAAACCGACCGGCACGCCGACCACCAGGGAGGGATTGGCCTTGCCCTGGGCGGCCAGGTGCAAGAGCCGAAACAGGGCGGTGGGGGCATTGCCGATGAGGTAGATGCCGCACCCCTCGGCCACCCCCTTTCCGACGGCGACGGCGGAGCGGGTGATGCCCTCCTGCTGCGCCTGGCGGGCCACGTCTTCATCGGCAATATGGCACCTGATTTCGCTGCCGAAGGCCGCCAGGCGGGGCTTGTTGACTCCCGCCTGCACCATCGTGGTGTCGCAGAAAACACTTTCACGACGCCGAAGAGCCTGGACACCGGCCCCAATCGCGTCGGGCGAAAAGCGGGTGATTCGGGCAAAATCGAAATCGGCTGTGGTGTGAATGACCCTGCGGACGACGGGCCACTGAAGGCTGTCGAAGCCATGCCGGCCGACTTCACGGTCAATGATGGCGAAGCTTTCGGCCTCTATCTTCTTCGGGTCTCGGATACCATCTGGAGAAAACATTATATCAGATCTCTCATAGGGAGGCGGCCTTTTCGGCAAGAAGGTCCCATCCGGCTTCCTCCAGGGTTTCCCCAATCCGCTCGCAAACAATCTCCCCCAGTTTGGCATGAACCCCCAGTGGCTTGCCGAGGACCATCTCCAGCCCGGGATAACGCCGGGTCGCCTCAGTCATTTCTGCGGGGAGATCTTCCAGCACATGCGCCCCGGCATAGAGGAAATAGGGATAGAGCAGGATCCTCGCCGCCCCCTGGGCTACGCAGCGGTCGATCCCTTTCTGGATGTTGGGTGCATGTTGCTCGCGAAAAGCGACTTCGACAATCCCGCCTCCCGTCTGCTTCCGGACCATAGCGGCGATGGCGTGAAGGGCCTCGTTCGCTTCGGGGATGCGGGACCCGTGGCCCATGAGAAGAATTGCGGTCTTCATTTGTCAAACTCCTTCAGAAAAGAAACAGCCCCGGCCGGAAGCCGGGGTGGGACGGCTCTCACCCTCCAACCCCTTTTACCATCAGTGGTTGAACCTTGCTTCCAGGCAAGCTTTCTGGCTCCGGGATTGTCCCTTCCCGCAGGGCTTGAAATCAGGCAGTGGCATGATGAGGGGTCGGTCCCCCGTCACAGCGGTGGGTCCGCGGGAGATTCGCACTCCCTTTCCTGCACCTGGAAACGTCTATAAATCGCAGGGGTGAACTTGATGTTCGCCCCTTCCACAAAACCGGGCAAGGACAGACAGATGAGTCCCTCCCTGCTCTCAGATTCTTCTCTGTCGGCAAAACTCCACAAAATTCACGGCCACCTGCGGGTTGGAGGCAAAGTGCAGGTGGACGTAGGAGCCGAGGACGTTGTGGAACCGGTATCCCTCAACGCCGAGGTTCTCTGCGCCGCGGCGGCTCAATCGGTAGCACCGGGGGACCGAAGGGGGGATCTCCCATTTCCGAATAGTGGAACTCGTGGCCCCGGACTGTCATTCCGGCCGGTCCCAGGGGGGTGTCTCCCGTGAGGGTCACCTCCCGGTAGCCGAGGGCCTTGCGCCGCGGGAGCATCCTCGCCGAGGCGGGGAAGACCCCGGCCATGGGGCGCCGGTCGAGGCTTTCGGCCAGGAGCATGAAGCCGCCACACTCGGCGTAGATGGGCATCCCCCCCCGAGCGGCCTCCCGCAGGCCGCGAAGAAGGCCCACCTTTTCCGCCAACCGCCCGGAGTGCAGTTCGGGATAGCCCCCTCCGAGGTAGACGCCATCAATCCCTGGGGGCAGGGCCTCGTCGTGAAGAGGGGAGAAAAAAATCAGCTGTGCTCCGGCTTTCTCCAGCAGATCGAGGTTCTCGGCATAGTAGAAACAGAAGGCCTCGTCCCGGGCCACGGCGATGCGAACTTTCCTCTTGTCCGGTCTTTTTTGAGGGTCAGGTCTACACGTTGGACAACATTGTTGTCCAACGTGTAGACCTGACCCCTTTTCCGAAGGGAAATCACGGCCAGCAATTTCCCGATATCAAGGTGCTTTTCCAGTAGTTCGCCGAGCCGGCCGTAGAACGTTTCAGCCCCCGGGGTGTCGTGGGCGGTGGTCAGTCCCAGGTGCCGCTCCGGCATTCTCGCCTCTTCGTCCCGGGGCAGGCAGCCAAGAACCGGCGGCAGGCCGGGGACCGAGGCCATGGCCTGCCGCAGCAGGGCTTCATGGCGCGGTCCGGCCACCCGGTTGAAGACTACCCCGGCGAAGTCCAGAGCGGGGTCGAACCGGCAGAATCCCCGGACGAGAGCTGCGGCGCTGCGGGCCATGGCTCCGGCATCGACCACCAGCACAACCCTGCCTTTCAGCCAGCGGGCGACCTGCGCCGTGCTGCCCTCGTCCGACTCGCCCGAGGCCCCATCAAAAAGGCCCATGACACCTTCAATGACCGCCACGTCGGCCCCTTCGCAGCCCGGGTAAAAGCCTCTCTCACTGCGCCTCCCCGCACATCCAGCCGTCCAGATTGCGGGAAACTCGGCCGCAGACCCTGGCATGATGGCCGGGGTCGATGAAGTCCGGACCCACCTTGAATGGAGCAACCCGCCGCCCCCTGCGACGCAGACGGCCCATGAGGCCCAGGGTGACGGTCGTTTTGCCGCTGCCACTGCCGGGCGCGGCGATAATGAGGGTGCCGACCTCTTGGTGGGCATTGCCGTTAAGCAGCTTGACGACTGGTTGCCATCGGCAAAATAGTCGATAATATTCAGGCAGCCGAAATTTGCTCGAGTAGAAAATCCGGTCCAAGGGAGCCCCGATGGCGTCAAGAAGGACCACCCGGTTGACCCCGCCATGAGCGACCACCGCGACCTCCCCCCCGGCGTGACCTCAACGATCCCGGCGATGCCGGGCGCACCCGGCGGCGCAGGTCCTGGAGGCTCTCCCCTCCCGGGACCCGGTAGTGGACGAGGTCGTCCAGCCGGGCCTGCCAGTCGCTCCGGATACGGCTCTTGAGTTCGGTCCAGGCGCTGCCTTCCCACTCCCCGATGTGCAGCTCCCGCAGGTCGGATGTGACAACAGGCTGCAGACCGTGGGGCTGTCCGATCAGCTCGGCACTATCCAGGCAGCGGGAAAGGTCACTGCTGTAGACGGCCGCATAGACTTTTTTGCCAGTCGAAGGCGCAGCAGCCCGAATTGGGCCCCGCCTTCGCGGGGTCAGATGGACGTCCGTCTGTCCGTTATAGCGCTTCTCCTCATATCCTTCGACCTGGCCATGCCGCACCAGGTAAATCCGTGTCCTGGTCATTTCCACTCCCACTTTGGCTGATTAGGTAGGTCATGTTGTCAACCTCCGGCCCCTGTCAGTATAACCCAAGAACGAGCAGCAGGGTAAGGACCTCGACGGCCTCGGTGGCCGCGCCGAGCACATCCCCCGTCACCCCCCCCAGACGGAACCGGAAATAGCGCACCAAGCCCCAGGCCGTCAGGCCGAGCAGCGCCAGAAGCAGGATATCCCCTGGCGCCGAACAGGATCAGCCCGGCCAGGGCGACGGTGACCGCGGCGAGGAGCACCTCCCTCTCGCCGACGTGGTCGACGAAGGCCCCGCCGGTGCCGCCTTCGGCCCGGACGTAGGGGCAGAAAAAGGCCAGGATCACCTGGATCCAGCGGCCCGCGGCGGGCATGAAAATCAGGGCCGCCGATTTCGTCCGCCAGCGGAACATTGTACAGAGAGAGGTACTTGAGGAGCAGAACCATCACCAGCCCGACGACCCCCATGGCGCCGACCCGGCTGTCCTTCATGATCCGCAGCACCCCCTCCCGGTCCTTGCCGCCCGCCAGGCCGTCGATGAGGTCGGCGATGCCGTCAAGATGCAGCCCCCCGGTAACGGCGATGAAAATCAGCATGCAGCAGGCAGTCCAGCACCGCCCGTGGAATGAACGGGTCGAGCACCCAGTTGAGAATCACCAGCCCAAGCCCCAGGACCAGTCCAGAAGCAGGGAAGAGCCCCATACTGCGGCCCAGTCGCTCAGGGTCCATGGAACCCCCCGGCGACGGGGAAGACGGTCAGAAAACCCCCGGCCATGCGGAACTGTTCCCAATCGATTTCATGGTGCGCTCCTTCGCTGAACACCCGCTTCATCAAAGGTCCTAATTTCGCGCAGTGCCCGCAGGGCCGCTTCGATAAGGCTCATGGCCAGCGCGCCGCCGGTCCCTTCGCCAAGCCGCATATCGAGGTCAAGTATCGGCCGCTGGCCGATCGCTCGAGCATGTGGCGATGGCCGATTTCCACTGACTGGTGGGCTGCAAAGATAATCCGAACGTGCGGATGAAGGTTCGCGGCAATCAGCGCCCCGGCCGTTGAGATGAAACCGTCCACCACAACCGGAATACCCAAGGCCGCACAGCCGAGGATCAGCCCGGCGATGCCGCCGATTTCGAAACCCCCCACCTTGGCCAGCACGTCCACGGGGTCTTTCGGGTCGGGGGGGTTGACCTGCAGGGCCGTCTCGATGACCCGGACCTTGCGGGCGAGGGCGGCGTCGTCGATTCCGGTTCCCCGATGGGTAACCTCGGCGACGGAAAGCCCGGTTAGGACCGCGGCGATGGCGGCCGAGGGGGTGGTGTTGGCGATCCCCATATCTCCGGTCCCCACAAGGTCGATGCCCGACTCCTTGCAGAAGGCGGCCAGTTCGATCCCCGTTTCGAGGCAGCGGACCGCCTGTTCCCGACTCATGGCCGGCCCCCTGGCAATATTGCCCGTCCCGGGGCCGACCTTCTTCAGCAGAAGCCCGTCCATCGGTCCGAATTCGTAATCCACTCCCATGTCGACCACGATGACTTCCGCTCCAGCATGGCGGGCCAGGGCATTGATCGCCGCCCCCCGGTCACGAAATTGAGGACCATCTGGGCCGTCACCTCCCGGGGAAAGGCGCTGACCCCCTCCTCGGCCACCCCGTGGTCTCCGGCAAAGGTAAAGACGGCCTTTTTGCGGACATCCTCCCGGCCGGTGATGGCGACATAACGCCGGGCAAATTTCTTCAAGCCGCCCCAGTGAACCCGGAGGCTTGGTCTGCCGGTCGAGACGGGCCTGGACGGCCGCCTTGCGGGCGGGGTCGACGGGACGGATACGGTCGAGGGCGGTCTGCAGGTCGCTTCGGGTCATGGTTTCCTCACTTGGGAATGGATTAAAGCTTGAAAAACCATTTGCACGCCGATCAAATCTGATTAAGTCGGATTGTTCAGGTTAAATGGCTTCCGTGGAAAGCCGAGGCTCGGATTCATCCCCCCGAATCATCGAGGTTCACCGGCGGAGGGCTTTTGAGGCGAACCGGCAGGCCTGACACGACCAGCCAGGCCTCGTCGGCGGCGGCGGCCAGGCGTTGATTGACCTCTCCCGCGACGTCGCGAAACTTCCTGGCCAAGCGGATTATCGGGGACGATGCCCATACCAAGCTCGTTGCTGACCGCGAACAGAGGGGAAGAAACCGAGGGCAGCACTTCGAGGAACCGGTCGACTTCGGCCCGCACCTGCTCCTCCCGCTCGTTGCAATGGAACAGCAGGTTGGTCAGCCAGAGGGTGACGCAGTCGAGCAGCACCGCCCCTTTTCCCGCCGCCGCCGCGGGAAGGCGCTCGCCGAGGGCCAGGGGCTCCTCGAGGGTGGTCCAGCGCTCTCCCCGGGCCTGGCGGTGACGCTCGACCCGCGCCGCCATCTCCTCGTCGCGGACCCCGGCGGTGGCGACAAAGAGAAGATCTCCGGGGCAGGCTTCTGCCAGGGTCTGTGCGAAACGGCTCTTGCCCGAGCGGGCTCCGCCGGTGATGAAAGTCAATGGCGCCATGGTCAGTATTCGATCCCCTTGCGGGCTGCAATCCCCTGCCGAAGGGGATGTTTCACCATTTCCATCCGGGTCACCAGATGCGCCCGTTCCAGGACCTGCTCCGGCGCGTTCCGCCCGGTGAGGACCAACTCCACCCCTGCAGGTGCGGAATCGAGTAGCAAAAGGACGTCCGATAGCGGAAGGTAACCCCGATGCAGAGCATTGTTGATCTCGTCGAAAACCGCCAGGTCGAATTCCCCCGCAGCCACCTTTCTGCGGGCAATGGCGAAAGTTTCCATCACGCTCTGCTTCACGGATCCCGGTCCGCTTGCGCCGCCGATTATCCCGACCCCCGAGGAGAGGATTTCCAGGCCCGGGGTTCCCTCCAGAAAGGCTATTTCGCCACTGGGGGGGTCATCGGGCTTAAGAAAACGTACCAGAAGGACCCGCATCCCCTGTCCGAGAGCGCGGACGGCAAGGCCTATGGCTGCCGTCGTTTTTCCCTTTCCGTCGCCGGTGTAGACCTGGATCAGTCCCTGGTCCATGCCTTTTTCTCCATCCCCGGTCTCCGGGGTAAACGAAAAACCCCGGACTTCCTTCGAGGTCCGGGGTCTCCAGAGGCGGGGCAACCCGAACCCCTCCCGCGAAGGGTCCAAAGGGCATGCCGGCGGCGGGCCTGAGGGCTCTGCCGGAATGCCGACATCAGGGCAGGTCTCCTGGCTCGTGGATCACCTTACTCGCCGGGCCTTCCCATCCTCTGAACAGGACAGTGGCGTTTTTCCGGCTTTCATCACCACACACAGTTGCGGGGCAGCGGGGGAATCTCACCCCCTTCCCTATTCTCCCGCCTTCACCAAGGCTCGGGCGGGCACCCAGATGTTCAAATTGTCGATCTTTTTTTAACAGAGGGCCGAGCAGGCTGTCAACGAAATAACCACAAGGAGAAAGCCTTTTGCCGGGCGAGGGACTCAGAGGCCCAGAGCAGTTGCGATCCTTTCCCAGACGTCCTCGCGACCTTCCCTGGTCACCGAGGAAAAGAGGGTAAAAGCATCCCGGGGCAGACCGGTCGTTTCCAGAATGGGCCGGATTTGACCAGTGCGACGGTTTTTGCCGACTTTGTCTGCCTTGGTAATGACGGGAATGGTGGGAATTTCGAATTCTTCCAGCCAGTCGAGCAATTGAAGGTCTTCCTCCTTGGGAACCCTCCGGATATCGAACAGAAGGATCACCCCTTTGAGGGTCGGCCGGTGCTGAAGGTAGGTGCGAACCATCGGTCCCCATTGCTTCCGGACCGCCAGCGGCACCCGGGCATAGCCGTAACCGGGCAGGTCCACCAGGGAGAAGGCGCCGTTGATGGCAAAGAAGTTGAGCAACTGGGTTCGCCCCGGGGTGGAGGAAGTCCGCACCAGCCCCTTTCGGTTGACCAGCACGTTGATCAGCGAACTCTTTCCCACGTTGCTGCGGCCCGCAAAGGCCACCTCGGGCAGGTCTGTGGGAGGATAATTTTCCGGACGGGTGGCGCTTTTGAGGAAATCGGCAGATTTGATAATCAACGAAGGATCGCTCCTGGAAGAAATTCGACCATAAACGCGAAAAAGCATACTCCAGCCCTGCCAGGAATGCAAACGCCGAAGCTCTGGACATGACGCTTCTCTCTGATAATATAAAGTGATTCGCACCGAAGGGGGACCCTTCCGTATTCCATAACTACCCAGGAGGAATCATGCTTGACCGCAAACTGCAGGATGCTTTCAATGAACAGATGAAAAACGAGTTCTTTTCGGCCTATCTCTACATGGCCATGGCCGGATATTTTCTGGCCGAAGACCTGCCGGGCTTTGCCAACTGGATGCGCGTGCAGGCCCTGGAGGAGATGACCCACGGCGAAAAGTTCTTCAACTTCACCTGCGACACCGGCGGAAGAACCGATTTGCTGCCCGTCGAAGGGCCGAAGAACGACTACCAGTCCCCTCTGGAGGCCTTCGAGTACGGCCTCAACCACGAACGGTTCGTGACCGAGCGCATCGGCAAACTCATGGACCTCTCCCGGGAGGGCGGAAACCACGCAGCCCAGGTTTTCCTCCAGTGGTTCGTCACCGAGCAGGTAGAGGAAGAGAGCAACTTTACCCTGATCATCCGGAAGCTGAAAAGGGTCGAGGGGGACGGCCGCGGACTGCTGCTCCTCGACCAGGAACTCGGACAGCGGGTATTCGTTCCCCCGACTGCCGCGGCCGGGGCCTAAATTTCCGGAAGATAGCACCGAGCGAAAGGAGAAAATTCGAAATGTTCGAACAGGTCGATGTTCAGGAAGCGGTCAAACGCTCCATGCAGACCGAGAAGAATGCCAGGGATTTCTACCGGCTTGGAGCTCAGCACATGAAGAACGAGGAGGCCAAGCGGACCTTCGAGCTTCTCGCCGGGGAAGAGAGGGAACATGCCGAATGGTTCTGGAAAATCTACACCGGTACCGACATCCCCGATTTTGAAGCCTTCATGGCCGGGTCGCCGGAAAAACAGTCCGACTGGCTCTCGGACCTGGAGAAAATCATTCTGCCCGACTTCAACGAGCGCAAGGCCATGGAATTGGCCATGGACAAGGAGTTGAAGCTGGAAAAGAGCCTGCGGGAGATGGCCGACAAAATTCCCGATCCCGACGTCCGGACGGGTTTTCGAGGCCAACGCCGTATCGACCCACAACCATTTCCTCCTGATCGAATCCGAATACGCCCGGCTCATGGGAATGGTCCACGAGACGGATATCGATACCTTCGTTCGCGAATGAGGGACTTTGCTTTCGGTTTCGGCCTCCCCGGGGAATGAGAATTTCGCAACCTTATTTTCGGCTGGATGTGCTAAAATAATATCAAAAGAAGAAACATAAGAGGCTCTTTGAAATCTGGGATGACCGATTCGCTCCGGCATTGGGATTCGTCAGCACACATTGAATCGTTCTCCCCAAGAGCCGCGGTGTGCGGGCCCGCATTGGAGTGGGAGGCCTTAAGCGGCTTGCAGAGGGCTTCTCTGGAATAAAGGACGAGCAATCAAGGAGCGGTCGGCATTCCGGAAACCGTTGTTTTTGCAAAGCAATCAAATGCATGGTATAATTATTTCGTAAGAGGGAAAGGAAAAATCGCCTGTTCTTTGACAAGGATCGGGGGTGAGGGAAACCAGGGCGGTCCTTATGATCGACAGCCGTCACCGCAAAGGATGAAATACCTGAGATGTCCTGAGAGGAGCTGTCGTAGCGGTCGCCGTTGGAATTCCCCCATCCCAGTCAAATGCGAAACCGGAATTGCGCGGCCTAACGCCGGAAGCCCTGTCTTCCCACTCGCAGGCTCCGTTACCCAAAGGTGCTACGCTTTCCCGAGCCCGTTAAGGAGTCGGCAAAGCGCCGCCCAGTAAGTCGCGGAGAAAGCGGATTAGCGAAAAGCTGACCGTGGCCGTTCCGGTTTTCATTTTACCGTCACCAAACTCCCTGGGAAACAAGGGGAGTTTTTCTTTTTCCCATCAGTCCCTTCCCCCCGGGCGCCGAAAGCAAAGGGCCCTCAATCGGGCAGGCTCGCCAGAAAGTGGTGGAGGCCCTCCCTGGCGCCACCGACCCAGGGCCGGCCGTGGGCGAAGAGGAGGTTGTCGAAATCCCTCTTCAGGTGCCCGAGAAAGACCTTCTTCAATCCTCGTTTCACTCCTTCGGGGTCCTCCCCCATCAGCGAGTCCGGCACGAAACCGAGCTCATCCCCGTAGCGGATGATGGCGTCGCCGATCGCCAGGATCCCCCCGGCGCCGGAGAAGAAGAGCGCCGTCTCCTCCGGACAGAGCACTCCTACCTCAAGGGCCAGAATGGCGCCGGGCAACTGGTCCCCATGCTCAAAAGGGTGGACTTTCTGCCCTTTCGTGAATTCATGCAGGCCCTCCCGGTGGCACCAGACCTTGGACCCGAAGGCCTTTTCGAAACGGTCACTGTGCCGATAGTGATGGCGATTGGTGAGAAAGGCGTGCTCCGGTGTTTTGTGCCTTTTAAACCAGTCGAATCCTTCCTCCGGGACCCTCGGGTCGATGAGGACCGGGGGATTGGCACAGGAGAGGAAATAGGAGTGGACTTTCTGGCCGATTCCTTCGTGAAAGGTCGTCCAGTGAAAAATGCCCGGAAAAATCTCTTTCACTATAGCCTCCTTCCTGTCTTGTTTGATGCTTTCGCAAAAACTCATCGGGATGGCTAAGAAAAAATTTCGTCCTACAAGGCCTGGTGGTTTTTCAGGGGCGAAGGCCTACATCAAGGGCCTGAAAAAACGCCGTAACGCCGAACGGCGGACTTCTTGCGACGAGATCTTGTTTCGCTCGTGGTTTCTTCGGAGACTTTAGCACCTCTCTATAAACGGGTTATTTCCTGACCCGATGTTTCCTCCGCCCTCTCCCGCCCCCAATGATAAGGCCCCTTGAGCTTTTCAAATATCCTGGCGACTTCATCCCTGTCCGGCCAGGATATTTCTTCCGTCTCCTCCCCCTGAAGACGTAGCACTCCTACGGGACCAGCTTGGACCTCGCCGATTTCCGTACAGGGGATTCCTTCATTTTCCAGGGCGCGGCGGATAGCTCGGGCATCGGGCTCGGGGGCAGCCATCAGGAGCGCCCCTGAGGCAATGGCGGCCAAGGGGTCGAGGCTCAGAGTTTCGCAGATTTTTCTGGCGAGGGGAGGTACCCGAACGGCTTCGGGGTCGAAAAGAAGGCAACGACCACTCGCCTCCGCCAGCTCCCAGAGGGCGCCCAGGAGGCCCCCCTCGGTGGGGTCGTGCATGGCCGAGACCCGGCCAGCACCGAGCGCCACCCGGGCATCCCGAAGGATGCTGATCCCCGGATTGGTGAGAAATTTTCTCGCCTCCGTCAGCTCCGCAGCGTCCATGCGCTTTGCCAGTCGGTCGGGGAATTCCCGAGCCAGCACAGCGGTCGCCTCCAGCGGAACTCCCTTGGTGAGCAACAGCCGGTCGCCAGGAGACGCGCCCCGAGGGGTCACCAGCTTTTCCCGAGACACTTCCCCCACCATGGTTCCTGCGATTATCGGGCGGTTGAGGCCGCTTGTTACCTCGCTGTGTCCTCCGATGAGGTTCACCCCGATTTCCCGGCAGAAGCGGTCCACCTGGTCGAATAGGTCCTCGACCATGAAGGGGGTCGTCCGTCCCTCCGGCAGCAGAAAAGTCACCAACATCCAGAAGGGAACGGCGCCTGTAGTGGCGATGTCGTTGGCGTTGACATGCACGGCATAGTAGGCGATATCCTCGGAGGCGAAGGTCACCGGATCCGACTTAAAGACCAGCAGTTCCGAGCCGAGATCAACCACTGCACAGTCCAGGCCGATTCCGGGCCCGAGAATGACCCGGGAGTCTTCAGTCGGGGATCGGGCAAGAAGCCGCCTCAGCAGTCCTGGCGAAACCTTTCCTACCGGCAGCGGGTCCCTGTTCATCGTTTCCAGCCCCTTTCCTCCGAAGCGACCCCCCATTGCCTACCGTAAAACTTTATCAGGAAGAGTGGATTTCACTTCTGTCAGGGCAGGCTCAATGGTCTGTTTTTCCCCTTCCGATCCACCTGTTTTCCGCTTTCATCGGGTACCAACCCCAAATTCGACGCGGCTTCTGGGTTCACCGGCCTTTTGGGGAACTTTGTAAATATCGGTTGAAACGACGAACATCCTTTTCTGCGGCACTCCTTTTTCGGCAAGAAAATTCTGCACCGCAGAGACACGGTCCTGAGCCAGTTCGGTCATCTGCTGCCGTCCGGCGGGGATATGGGTGAGAAGCAGTTTTTCCATCTCCTTGTCGGGGAGGCTCTTGAGCATGCCGAAAAAGTAGCGGGGCTTTGGAAAATCGGCCTTTCGATAGACTTCCGTCAGGTACTTCGAATATTCTCCAGTGCTGACCGTCACATTTTCTTCTGTTTCTCCTTCGGGAAGTGCCTTCTTCTTGAGGAGTTCGAGAAATTTGGCCCGCCGGATCTTTTTCTGAAGCTGCTCTTTCCGGTACCCCTCGGGGTCATTCTCGGGGTCGACATAGGCCTTGATTTCAAGTTTCAGGCCCGGCCTGTCTTTCAGGGCCTTGGCAAGATGGTTCAGCTTCTGCTTCTCCGTCGGCGCCAGGTGAGAGGAACCGGGAGGAAAGTTCACGCTGCTGAAGTCCTCCTCTCCTCCGAAAATGGCCGAAAGGAGGGAAATGGGAGAGGTTGCCGCCTTGACCAGCAGGTTCTTTAGGATGGTCCAGATCACGGACACGACGCTGAAATGGGGGTCGTCGGTTCGACCGGAGACAGGCAAGTCGAGATGAATCTCGCCGTTGCGGTCCTTGAGCAGGGCGATGGCCAGTTTGACCGGAAGGCTGGTCGCCTGTTTGCTTTCCACGCGCTCCCCAAGAGTAAACTGGTCGAGAAATACCTTGTTTTGGGCATTGAGGTTTTTGTGGTCGATGAGGTATTCCAGGGAGAGGGAGAGCTTGCCCTTTTCGATGACGTAACCGAGGTAGGTCCCGGTGTACGGAGTAAAGGGGGTCATTTCGATGTTCGAAAAGGTCATTTTCAACCGGGCGTAGAAATCCTTCCCGAAGGGGTTGATTTTGCCGGTAATGGTAAGGGGGGATTGGTTGCGCAGACTGCCCCGAAGGTCGACATCTGCCCGTTTCTCGGCTCTGGAACGGAGCGAACTGATCCGTCCGCCGAGTTCCAGCATTCTTGTTTCGAAGGGCAGGACCAGATGGTGGTCGGAAAAGTCCACCGTTCCGCCCTGCAGGGTGATGGCCTCAATCCGGATGTCCCGAGATGCTGAAGAGGGCTCCGGGGATGAGCGAGGCTCTTTTTTCTTCGTTCCTTGGGGGGAGAAGACCTCCAGGAGATTGAGGTGGGCGTTTTTGTCGATGACAACCTTGGCGTAATAGTCGCTGAGGGCCACCGACTTGATGTGCAGCGAGAAAGGTTTGAGCGCACCCTGGATGCCGGCCATCTGGAAACTCCCCCACCGCAGCAGGTCTCCTTTGGTTTTGGAATCGAGGCAGTAAAGGTTGCTCAGGCCCAGGCGTCCCGTAAAATCCCCTCTGGTTTCCCCCTTGATTCGGCCGTCGAATACCAGGTCGGCATCAAGGTCTCCCCCCGCCAGGATGAGGCGGATATCCGGTGGCAGGTAGGCGGAAAAGTCGGCGACGGGGATGGCTCCCAGGCGGCTTCGAATCCTGATTTTCCCTGATTCCGGGACGAGGCTGCCGGAAAAATCGATCTTTCCTTTCTTCCCGTATCTCGCTTTAAGCTTGAAGGGTGCCGAGGCCGGCTCCGGTCCGGCTAGGTTATCGAGGGAAAAGTCGACAGCGGAAAGTGCAAAAGAGGGCCGAAGCTTTGGAACCTGGTCTTTAAAAGCCAATTGCCACCCGCTTCCACGGATCTTATCGATGTGCCACGCAAAAGGCTTGGCGGCAGTTTTTTGTGCACCATTGGGCTGGGAGCGCCCTTTTGGGCGCACTAGGGAGAGAGGAGACCAGACTCCGGAGGGGTCCCGGGAAAAGTGCAGGTCGCCTTTTTCGAAGTCGAGGGAAGCGACTTCCATTTTCCTTGCGGAAAGGTCGAGGGAGAGGCCGGCCAGAGCGAGGCGTTCCAGGCGGAAACCCTCCCCCGGAGCGAAGGGCGCCGAAAGGTTGTGGATTTCGATTTTTCCACCCGTGACCTTCATCCCTTCCGAACCGAAGGCCAGGTCGGCTCCAAGGTCCGCCTTCCCTGAAACCGGCGCGGAAAGAGATTCCGCCAGGTAGGGAAGTAAGCTTCCAGGGGAATCCCTTGAAGTCGTGCGGTCCCACTCACGGCCAAAGGCTTGGGAGTGAGCTGTCCCTTGAATTCACCTCTCTCTCCGCGTTCGGATCGGAAACGCAGACCCAAAGAAACCGGCTTTGCGCCACCTGCGACGTAGGGGCCCAGGTCAAAAGCGATATCCTTGATCTCGGAGGTAAAGCCGCCAGGGGGGCGGTCGTCGTGAAAATGAATTTTCCCTCCTCGCAGACGGGCTTCTTGCAGCGACAGAGAGAACGATTTACCCGAGGAGGCCGTTTTTTTTCCTCCGGCAAATCTGGGGAAATCCCACCCCCCCTCCCGGTCCCTGGTCACGAAAATCTCCGGGTTGTAGACCAGCAGCGCTCCGCAGCGGATTTGATCCTCCAGAAGCCGGGACGGTTCGACTGGCAGTTGAACAAAGGGTAGGAAGAGAAGCGGATCCCCTTCAATGTCCACGATTGAAAGCCCGGTTACCGTCACTTGTCCAGCCACCTGAAGGGTGGGCTTTTCTGTCCGGCTGACGCGATAGGAGAGCTTTACCCCCGCCGCCAACCGACCGCTTTTGACCGCGACGGGAAGACTGGCGGGGACATAGTTCATGTAAAGTGGGAGGTCGAAGTCGTGGAAGTCGAGGGAAACCGAGGCTTCCACCGCATTGGCGAAGGGTTTCAGCTGCCCTTTCACAGCAACGGAAGATCCATCGAAGACCGCACTCAGCGATGGGGTGACATACTGGTCGGCCAGATAGGGCTCGTTTCCCACAAAGGGGAGGCTGAGGTTCAGGTTTCGGATCCGGTGGTGGGGGACTCCCGGGGAGCTCCGATCGCGAAAGTCGACCATTCCATCGATAATGGTCAGGTTGTTGACAATATAACGGGTCGGATTGGCTCCGGATGCTTTGCCGGACTTCCGGGGTTTGGTCAGGTCGGAGAAATTGAATACGCCCGGGCTCTCCCGGACAACGGTCAGAGTCGGCCGCTCAATCTGCAATTGTCTCAGAATCAGGGCCCAGCGCACAAAGGAGACTGGGCTGAGAGCGAGCCGGATTCTATCCACCGAAACAAATTTTTTTGTGCTGTCCGGCTCGGTCAAGGCCAGCCCCCGCACCTCGGCGGTGAGAGTCAGGGGGTTGATGGACAGGTCGCCGACGGTGAGTTCCCGGTGGGTCTTTTCCCGAAACCAACGTTTAGCCTGCTTTTCCACAATCCCGGGGAGAACCAGGCCAATGAGACCAATCCCCAGAGCAAGAAGGAGCAAAACCCCCAGGAAACCTTTTTTCCAGCTCGCCATCCGACCCCCCTTCTGGGCAGTTAAGTTAATGATAGCTTTGGAAAAGCGACCTGCAATGGTTTCTGCTGATGTTTCACCATCCCCGGCGATATCCGGACCTCCAGCCATGATGCTTTCGCAAAAACTCATGGGCTCGCTAAGCAAAAAGCGCCAAATGCAAGGCACGCAATTGTCGCCCAATGAGACGTACTTAGGTACGTCGAAGCCGCGAGGGTGCGAGCATTGGAAGATTCCCTGGAAACACTCACCACCTGAAACGGCGGGCGAGGAAACCCTTGACTATCCGCCCCTGCTGGTGGTAGAAGAAGGTCATTGAATTCAGCCCCAGGTGGGAGCAGGGCGCGGGAAAGATTTCCCCCAAAGCCGCACAGACCGGATGTTCCATCGGCCGGATGTGCGGTTTTGCTGGTTTCAGGACCAAGCCCGGCTCAGCCTGGAGCGGGAGAGCCCTCCTGTGGCATTCAGCTTGAAAACCGTGGTCCCCTGGGGACGTTCCTTCGCCGAATATGCGGCCATGTTCGCGCTTTCGCCGAAGGATTTGAAGAGGCAGATCCTTGCTTGCGGGGACGGCCGCGCTAGCTTCAATGCAGTCCTGAGGCGGCAGGGAGGGTCGATCGTTTCAGCCGACCCTCTGTACCGGTTCACCGCCGGGCAGATCCGCCGCAGGGTCGAGGAAACCTGGTCTGAGGTTCTGGAGCAGACAGAAAGAAACAGGGAGGAGTTCGTATGGACGGCAATCCCCTCGGTGAAGGAGCTCGCCGGCATCCAAATGGAAGCGATGGAGGAGTTTCTCGGGGATTTCCCAAAGGGAAAAAAGGAAGGACGCTACCTGGCGGCTAGGCTGCCCGAGCGTCCCCCCTTCCTTCGAGGCACCTTGACCGGGTCATGCGGACCCTGGATGCAGAAGGATTTTCTGTGGAAATTCAGACGGTGGGCTACGAATTCCAGCGGGGAGGAAACCAGATGCTGAAGGTCTGTCGCAAGTAAGGACCTGGATCGGTTGGGCAGGAGAAGGGAAACCCCTTGGTCGAATACCTGCCTGGCCAAGGAATAGAAAGTGTTCGCAGGGGGCTAAACCGGAATTCGGCCTTCGCAGGGTATTCCGACCTGGCACAGCCCGCAGGGGGTGGCCCCCATGCCGTAACGACTCCCGGCAAATTGTCCCATCTTCCGAACGTAATCGCGGCAGCGGTCCTTTTCGTGCCCGGCCGCGGTGATCGCCCCGATCGGGCAGCGGGGAATACAGGCGCCGCAGGTCCCCCTGGCATGCCAGAGGCACCAGTCCTGGTGCCCGGAATAGGGCCGCGGCGTCGGAGACAGCTCGACTTCAGCGACCACGGAACCGAAACGCACCGCTTTTCCCAAAGGGGTAATCAGCCCGTCGGAGAGGCCGAAGGTGCCGTGACCGGCAATCCAGGCCGTATGGCGCTCGGACCAGTTTGAGGCAAGTCCGAAACGCTCGCTGCGCCGGTAGTCGAAGCCGGGAAGGCGTTCGGGGGCTACGGAGGGGTGGCCGGCTGCCGTGAGCTCCTCCGACAGATGCCGGCGAAGCGCACAGTTGAAGGCTTCGCCGAAGAAACGTGATCGGGCCCAGCGCTCCGAGGGGTATTCCTTCTCCCGGGCCTGTTCTTTCCGCGTGGCCTCGGTCTGGGGAAGGACCCAACTGATTACCGAAAGGCTGGATGGGTCAGGGTCGGTTCCGGGAAACGCCAGTCGGAACGCCTCTGCCGGAGTCCAGTAGAAGGGGCCGATGTCCTCCTTGAGCGTTGCGAAAAGCGGATCGTCCCCTCGGGCGATACCGATTCTCGGTTCCCCCCAGGCCTTCTCTCCGGTGGCCGTTCTCAAGGGAGTTGGTCTCTGAGAAGGACCAGAAGCCGTGGATGATGTTTTCAACCCGGGCGGTGCGTTCAGCAACGGATTTTTCATTCATCTTCGCTCCCTTCCCCTTTCCCCGATAACAGTTACATCAATCTTCGCATCGCAGGCCCCGTCCGTTCCCGAGTTGGGGAGTCCCGGGAAGATCCTTAGCATCGTTAAAGTCCGGACCAAGGTGTTTTCCTGACACCTGGCACAGAAGCTTCGGCCTTTTACCGAGTCAGTTGGCGATACTTGATCCGGTGGGGCCGACCCGCATCCACGCCGAGACGCTTCTTCTTGTCCTCCTCGTATTCGCTGTAGTTGCCGTCGAACCAGACCACCTTGCTGTCGCCCTCGAAGGCGAGGATATGGGTGGCGATGCGGTCGAGAAACCAGCGGTCGTGGCTGATGACCACCGCGCAGCCGCCGAAGTTCTCCAGCGCCTCCTCCAGGGCCCGCAGGGTGTTGACGTCGAGGTCGTTGGTCGGCTCGTCCAGGAGGATGACGTTGGCGCCCTCCTTGAGCATCTTGGCCAGATGGACGCGGTTGCGCTCGCCGCCGGAGAGGACGCCGACCCTCTTCTGCTGGTCGCTGCCGGAGAAGTTGAAGCGGGCCACGTAGGCCCGGGAGTTGACCAGGCTGTTGCCGAGCTGGATCTGATCCTGGCCGCCGGTGATCTCCTCCCAGATGGTCTTGTTGCGGGTCGAGTTCGCGACTCTGGTCGACATAGGCGAGTTTGACCGTATCGCCGACCATGAAGGTGCCGGCATCGGCTGTCTCCTGTCCGGTGATCAGGCGAAACAGGGTGGTCTTGCCGGCGCCGTTGGGGCCGATGACCCCGACGATGCCGCCGGGCGGCAGGGAGAACGGAGATCCTCAAAGAGCAGCCGGTCGCCGTAGGCCTTGGCTACGTCCTCGGCATCGATGACCACGTTGCCCAGCCGCGGGCCCGGGGGGATATAGATCTCCAGTCTCCTTGGCCTGCTTCTCAGCCTCTTGTGCCAGCAGCTTCTCGTAGGCGGTGATCCGGGCCTTGCCCTTGGCATGGCGGCCCTTGGGACTCATGCGGATCCACTCCAGCTCGCGCTGCATGGTCTTCTGGCGGCTACTTCTGCTTTTCCTCCTGGCGCAGCCGCTTCTGCTTCTGC
>CAWBQR010000005.1:0-61875 GCA_963791005.1 uncultured delta proteobacterium
TATACCCAAACGGCACCGGGGTGTCAACAGGCGATTTGGTTAATTTTCGCAAAAAATAACCCGGGCGAAGCGGCGCTTGCCTGCCTGAAGAACGACCTCCCCGGAGGGGGGGATTTCCCGGTCGGGATCGGTGACCTTTTCCCCGTCCGCCTTAACCCCCCCCTGGCGGATGAGGCGACGGGCCTCCCCGTTAGAACCCACCAGCCCCGCCTCGGCCAGAAGTCTGCAGATCCAGACGGGCCCTTCGGCGGGAAATCGAACCGTCGGTATGTCTTCAGGAACTTCCTTCCGCTTGAACTGGTGAACAAAATCCTCTTCGGCCTGGCGGGAGGCGTCCCCGCCGTAAAACCGGGCCACAAGTTCACGGGCCAAGGCCTTCTTGCTCTCCATCGGGTGGGCGCCTCCGGGCCGGCCGGCAACTCCGTCTCGGACTTTCTGCAGGGTCGCCAAGTCGACATCGGACAGCAACTCGTAATAGCGCACCATGAGCTCGTCGGAGATACTCATAACCTTCCCGTAGATTTCCTTGGGCGGCTCGGTGATACCGATGTAGTTTCCAAGCGACTTGCTCATCTTGTTGATCCCGTCGAGCCCTTCCAGCAGGGGCATGGTCAGCACCGTCTGGGGCCGCTGTCCTTCCTGTTTCTGTAGTTCGCGGCCGACAAGCAGGTTAAACTTCTGGTCCGTCCCCCCGAGTTCGACATCCGCCCGGAGGGCGACCGAATCATATCCCTGGACCAGGGGGTAGAGAAACTCGTGAATGGCGATGGGCTGCTGGCCGGAAAAACGTTTATGAAAATCGTCCCGTTCCAGCATCCGGGCCACCGTGTACCGGGAGGCCAGGCCGATCAGGTCCGCGGCCGACATCGAACCCATCCAGCTGCTGTTGAAGACGATGCGGGTCAGGCCCGGGTCCAGGATTTTGAAAACCTGCTCTTTGTATGTCTCGGCGTTCTGAAGGACCTGCTCCCGGGTCAGGGACTTGCGTGTCTCGCTCTTGCCGGTGGGGTCACCGATCATGCCGGTGAAGTCGCCTATGAGAAAATATACTTCATGACCGAGGTCCTGGAACTGCTTGAGCTTCTGGATCAGAACCGTATGCCCCAGATGAAGGTCCGGAGCGGTGGGGTCGAAGCCCGCCTTGACCTTGAGGGGAGTGCCGGTCTTGTTCGCCTGAACCAGCTTTTCCTCGAACTCCTCCTCCACCAGAATCTCCACCGCGCCACGACGGAAGATCGCCATTTGCTCCTGTATCGATTTCATGGTCAAAATCCCTCTTTATCCTCCCCGGCTCTAAGTGGGAGCGTCTTCAATGGCTTCAAGTATCCGTTGCACGGCGACGGCCTTGCCGGTTTCCTCGTCGATGGTGAAGAGGACCGCGGAAATAATCGGATTTTTTTTCGCCACCTCGAATCTTACCGGCAACAAAGTGAGGAACCTTTCGATGGCAAGCTCCTTGCGGATGCCGATGACCGCGTCTCGGCTCCCTGTCATGCCGGCGTCGGTGATATAGGCCGTACCTCCGGGGAGGATATGCTCATCGGCGGTCTGCACGTGGGTATGGGTTCCCACCAGGGCTGAAATCCTCCCATCGAGATAATGTCCCATCGCAGCCTTTTCACTGGTAGCCTCGGCGTGGAAGTCCACGAGAATCACCGGTGTCCGGAGGCGAAGCTCTTCCACCAAGTGGTCGGCCGTCCGAAAGGGGCACTCGAGATTGTTCATGAAGACCCGCCCCTCCAGGTTCAGAACCCCGACGGGTATTCCGGCACTGGTGTTGAAGATCCCCATCCCCCTGCCGGGAGCGCCCCGGGGGTAATTGGCCGGGCGCAAGACCGGGACGGGACGGTCGAGATAAGGGAGGATCTCCTTTTTGTCCCAGATGTGATTCCCGGAGGTAATCACATCGACCCCGTGGCCGAAAATCTCCTTCGCCACATCCTGTGTCAGCCCGAACCCGGCAGCCGCGTTTTCACCGTTGGCCACCACCAGGTCGACGTTATGGATGTCCACGAGTCTTCCAAGCCGGGCCGACAGCGCCAGTCGTCCGGCCCGGCCGACCACATCTCCAATAAAAAGAATTTTCAAAAGGACCCCTATCTTATGAACCAGCGGAATGGCTCAGGAAGGCGGATGATTCGCCCCCCGGCTCCCCGCCTGTCTGGCTCGTTTGAACCCCGACTATTTGGCGTATTCAACCGCACGCGTTTCACGGATCACGTTGACCTTGATCTGACCGGGATAGGTCATCTCATCCTCAATTTTACGGGCGATATCCCGGGCAAGGACGCAGGACTGGGCATCGGAAACGTCCTCACTGGACACCATGACCCGGATTTCCCGGCCGGCCTGGATGGCGAAACAGCTGGCGACCCCGGGATAGGACGTACCGATACGCTCCAGGTCGTCCAGGCGTTTGACGTAGGTTTCCAGCATCTCCCGGCGGGCCCCGGGGCGGGCGCCGGAGAGGGCGTCGGCGGCCTGCACCAGGACGGCCAGGATGCTCTCGGGCTTTTCATCCTCATGGTGGGCCGCCAGGGCATGGACGATCTTCGGCGTCTCGCCGTACTTTCGGGCCAGGTCGGCGCCTATCACCGCATGAGAACCTTCGATTTCATGGTCCACAGCCTTGCCGATATCGTGCAGCAGGCCGGCGCGCTTGGCGTGCTTGACGTTGAGACCGAGTTCCGAGGCCATGATCCCGCACAAGAAGGCCACCTCCAGAGAATGCTGGAGCACGTTCTGCCCGTAGGAGGTGCGGTACTTGAGCCGACCGATGAGCTTGATGATCTCCGGGTGAATGCCGTGTACCCCGACATCGAAGGTGGCCTGCTCCCCGGCCTCCCGAATCGCCGTGTCGACATCCTGTGCGGCCTTGTTGACCACCTCCTCGATGCGGGCCGGATGGATCCGACCATCGGCAATGAGTCGTTCCAGATGCCAGTCTCGCCACTTCCCGGCGTACCGGGTTGAAGCCGGAAATGATGACCGCCTCGGGCGTGTCGTCGATGATGAGGTCGATTCCGGTGGCCGCTTCGATGGCCCGGATATTTCTTCCCTCCCGGCCGATGATGCGTCCCTTCATTTCGTCGGAGGGCAGAGGCACAACGCTGACGGTTTTTTCGGCGACGAAGTCTCCGGCATAGCGCTGAATGGCCAGGGCCAGAATCTCCTTGGACTTCTTGTCGGCGGTTTCCCGAGCTTCGTCCTCGATCTGCTTGATCCACTTTGCGGCATCATGACGGGCCTCGCTCTCCATAGCCTCCATGAGGTGTTTTTTGGCTTCTTCGGAGCTCATCCCAGAAACTTTTTCCAACCGATCCGTCTGCTCCAGGACCAGCTTCTCGACATCCTGTTCCCTGGACTTGAGCCTGTCTTCCTGCTGCCCGAGGTTCTTGTCTCGCCGCCCGAGCTCTTCGTCCTTGGCGTCAACCTGAGAGGATTTCCGCTCGAGGTATTCCTCTTTCTGGAGCAGCCTTTTTTCCTGGGCCAAGATTTCCCGACGCATTTCCCGAGATTCCTTCTCCCAGTCGGATTTGGCCTCGAGGACCGTGTCCTTGGCCTGGATGACGGCCTCCTTGCGGATGGTGTCCGCCTCTTTTCCGGCCTCCTGCAGGATTTGCTCGGCAGCGCGTTCGGCGTTAGCTATCCGGGCCTCGGCCAGCTTGCGCCGCAGCAGGATCCCGACCGCTACCCCGACCCCCAGGGCGACAGCTATCAGAGTCAGTACCATTTCTATTCTCAAAACAGGCTCCTCCTCGTTTGTGTGTTTGTTGATCGAGAATCCTTGTGGTCAAACCTGTACGAACTTTCTTCGGAAATAACCATGTCCATCCGAATGTCATGGTCCTCCGCCGGGAGCTTTTCCAGAATCTGGAATTCGAAACAGAGCCCGACCAGAAGGCCGCGGTTCTCACAATCCTGCAGCACCCGGTCATAAAACCCAGCCCCATAGCCAAGGCGGTGTCCGGTCGAATCAAAGGCCACCCCCGGCACCACCACCAGGTCCAGCTCAGCCAGTGGGATGGTCGGCGCCGCGGCCGGTTCGAGAATCCCGAACTGGCCCGGAACAAGCTCCCTGAGGTCGGTTACCTCGATAAATTCGAGGCTTTTTCCATGAACGCGGGGGTAAGCCGTTCTTTTGCCGGCCCGTCGTGCTGTGCGAAAAATCTCTTCGGTGAAAACCTCGTTCCAAACGGGGCTGTAGATGGCGAGCCCAGAGGCCTTTTTAAACTCCGCGGAGCAGAGAACTCGCTCCTGAATCCGAAAACTCAAGCTGAGACAAGCCTCCGAAGACAGATGCCTGCGCCGGGAAAGCAGTTCACTCCTTATCGATTTTTTGAGCATGGCAGAGATCCCGGGAAGTCACCGTGATCCCCGTAGGAAGGAATTAGATAGGCAGGGGGCTGGTAGATTCAGGTCCGAAAAGCCGTTCCGACATTGTTTATTGAGCCGACACCGCAGGAGTTACCCGGAATCAAGTGGATCGTCCCTTCGTAGCTCCGCCGGGAGGGCAAAGGGGACTGCCGCACACTTTTTCTTCGAGTAAATATTTGTATAACACGAAACAACTCAGGTCGCGCAATGTATGAACAAGGGCCTTGGCCGGACCGTGGAAAGGCCTGAGATATCCTCAGGCGCTGTAACCATTTTCCAATCTATCTAAAATCTCCGTCCAGAGATCGGTAAAGGGGCAACCACATGATGCGCTTCTGAAATCCTCGGCCACCCCCGTTATCGTTTTTTTTCACCCCGGGTTATCCCCCTCCCCAAGCTCAGGGCAGCATTTTTCCAAGCGCTCCAACAACCGGCGAAGCCGTTCCTCCTGGCTTTCCTGACCGGCAACCCCCTCCCGAAGACGGATATAGGCGCCGGAGACGTTCAACAGGGCGAGGACCGCGGTATTGAGGGTATCAACGGTCTTGTTGGCGGCCACCACCTCGGAAATCTTTTCATTGACGAATTCGGCCACCCTCAGGACCTCTTCGGCGGCGGCCTCGCTCTTGACCGAATACTGCTGTCCGAGAATTGTCACCTGGACAACTTGTTTCAAGGGCTCTCCTCATCGAGACGGTCGAGCTTGGCAAGGATCCTGTCGATCTCCGTTCGAAACCGCTCCCGTTCCTCGGAAAGGGCACTCTTTTCGACAAGGAGACGTTGACAATCCTCCTCCAGTTGCCTTTTCCGGTCGAGGAGTTCGTCAATCTTCTTTTCCAGCCGAAGAACTACGTCAATCTCCATGGCTTTCCATCTCCAGCGTATGTGGAATTTTAGGGAATAGGGTCTCTAAAGTCAAGATTTTTCAATTTCTTTGAAAAAGGGCCTGGACGAAGATATCGGGATCGAAGGGCCGCAAATCATCGAGCTTCTCCCCGATGCCGACATACCGGACCGGAAGCCCGAGTTCAGCGCCGATGGCGACGATGACCCCCCCTTTGGCCGTCCCGTCCAGCTTGGTAAGGGCCACTGCGGTGACCTCCACGGTCTCTTTGAAAAGGCGTGCCTGGACCAGGGCGTTCTGGCCGGTTGTGGCGTCCAGAACCAGCAAGGTTTCGTGGGGCGCACCGGGGATCTCCCTGGCCAGGACGCGGCGGATTTTTTTCAGCTCCTCCATGAGGTTGACCTTGGTGTGCAGCCGGCCGGCGGTATCCAGGATGAGCAGGTCTGCCTTTCTGGCCACGGCCGCCTTGGCCGCGTCAAAGGCCACTGCCGCCGGGTCGGCGCCTTCGGCGTGACGGATGACCTCCACTCCGGCCCGGTCGCCCCAGATGGCGAGTTGCTCTGCCGCGGCGGCGCGAAAGGTATCACCGGCGCCCAGGATAACTTTCTTTCCCTGGGCGGCGTACTGGTTGGCGAGTTTGCCTATGGTGGTCGTTTTGCCCACGCCGTTGACTCCCACCACCATCAGCACGCTCGGCCCCTCCGTCGGCTGGGCGGGCGTCGCTGGACCCTGGCCCAGCCGCTCCCGGATTTCCACGGCAAGGGCATTGCGAAGCCCCTCGGGAGTGGAGGCGTCCCCCTTGGCCAGGCGTTTTTCCAGCGACTGGATGAGGTCCTGGGTCGTCTTGATGCCGAAGTCGGCGGTTACGAGAATCTCTTCGAGGTCCTCCAGGAGTGCCTCATCCACCTTCGACCGGCCCCGAAGCAAGCCGTCGAGTTGCCCCACCAGGGCCGACTGAGTCTTGGCCAGACCGATGCGCATCCGCTCGAGGAGGCTGAGGGGTGGCGTCACCTCCTCTTTTACCTCCTTGAGCTCTTCGACCCGCTCCTCCTCGACCGGAAGGGCCGCTTCCTCAGCAGGCAGTGCGGCCTCGGCAGCCTCCTCGGCCAGTTCCTCCGGAGCCGGGAGGGGCTTTTCGGCAGCGACCGGCTCTTCCTCTTCGGGAACAGGGGGCACCTCTTCTTCCGCCTCCGGGGGAGGGGCGGGTTTTTCCGGAGGAATCTCCTTCCGGGAGGGTCTGGCCAGACGCCAGAAGACAAGGATGAGCAGGGCCACCACCAGGGTGGCCAGAACGTAGAACAGACCGAGCGCGGCAATCTCTCCGTAAGCCTTGGGAACCCCGAGATCGGTGAGAACCTTCGCCAGGTTTTTTAGCAGCAGGGAAAACCATTCCATCGAGCTTCAACTCCTTTTTTTCTGAAAATCCGGCAGCCCATGAGCACCGGAATCAGTCGATTTCCTTCTTCAGCATACTGGCGCAGCGCCGGGCCTCCAACAGCGCCCGCCCCAGAACCGCCCCTCGCGACAGAGCGAGCACCAGAAAATACTCCAATGTCACGGGAAGAATCAACGTCTGGGACTTTTCCGTGGTGACGATTATTTCCCGGAGGTCCCCGTCTCCCAGGCGCCCCAGAACGGCCCGCAGGCTGTTCAGGATCACTCCTTTGTGGGCACCGAGCACCTTGAGTTCATAATCATCCATGCGGGCCACATGGTCCACGGCCTCTCCCTCCCAGTCGGCGATGATCGCTCCGAGAGCTCCCGGCACGTTTGCGACCAGTTCGGAGAGAAGTTTCTTGAAGGGCATTGGACACCTAGAATTCGTTGATTCGCACCGATACCAGCCTGGACACCCCGGGCTCCTCCATGGTCACCCCGTAGAGGGAGTCGGCGATCTCCATGGTGCGTTTGTTGTGGGTAATGATGATGAACTGGGAAATCTCGGCCATTTCCCGAACAAGGTCGTTGAAACGGCCGATGTTGGCATCATCCAGAGGGGCATCCACTTCATCGAGCATGCAGAAGGGAGAAGGCTTGATGAGAAAGATGGAAAAGATGAGGGCCACCGCCGTCAGGGCCTTCTCCCCCCCGGAGAGCAGGCTGACTCCCTGGAGCTTTTTGCCCGGCGGCTGGACCACGATATCGATCCCGGTCTCCAGGAGGTCCTCCTCGTCGGTCAAGCGCAATTCGGCTTTGCCGCCTCGAAAAAGACGGGGGAAAACCTCCTGGAACTTGGCGTTCACCAGCTCGAAGGTTTCCCGGAAGCGCCTGCGGGTCGTCCGGTTGATTTTTGTAATGGCGGCCTGAAGCCCGTCAAGGGACTGTTTCAGGTCCTCCTGCTGGGTGGTGAGAAACTGCCAGCGTTCCTCAAGCTCCCGGTATTCCTCGATAGCGGTCAGGTTTACCTCGCCAATGTCGTCGATGAGCCGGCGCAGTTCACTTATACGCTTCTGCCCCTGCTCGGAATCAAAGGGCTCTTCAGTCTCTTCGCCCTGCCCGGCGAGTTCGGCAAGATCGACGCGGTGACGATCCAGAATCGACTGGCGCAGATGCTCGGCTTCGAGTTGCCGTTCCCGCCCCTGCAGCTGGACGGCGGCCAAGTCCTCCCGTGCCTGATTCATAGCCCCTCGAAGTTCCTTGAGACCCTCTTCCTGTTTTTCGATTTTTCCGGAGTGGCCCTCGAAGCTTTCCCGAAGACGGTTGAAGCGGTTCGTTTCCTCCTCACGCCGGGCAAAAAGCACGTCCAGTTCGGTGCGCAACCTCTCGGTCTCTGACCGGAGGCGGGACTGCTCCTCTTCACCCTCGGCTTCGCGACCAGCAAGGAGCGCCGTCCTTCCATGCAGTTCCTTGCGCATGGACGCCAGTCGCTCCAGGCTGCGCCGGCTCCCCTCTTCGCGCTCCCGGATGCTCGCGACCGACACTTTCAGCGAAGTGACCCTCTCCCGGACGATTTCCCCCTCCCGGCGCAGGACCTTCAGCTCCTCCTGCAGCCGCGTCACGGTCTCCTCCTGGCCGGTCTTGAGCTGTTCCATTTCCTGCCGCTCCCGGGAAGCATCGGTCAACTGACGGCTGAGGTCCTCCTCCTCCTCGTGAAGCTGGTCCTCCTCCAGGCTGAGAACTTCGATCCGGTCCTGAAGGCGTCCGACCTGTTCCCGGACCCGAAGCAGGTCTTTTTCGCTGTCCACCAGTTTTAGTTCCGTGCGATGAAGGGCTTCTTCCACGTCCCGCAACCCTTCCTCGGCGGCGGCGAGGTCGGTCCTTCCCTGCTCACGGCTCTCCTCAAGGCGACTCACCGCGGCGGACAGTTCCGTAACCTCCTGTGCCAGGTCACGCATCTCCCTCTTTTTGTGCAAAAGCCCCCGGTCAAGAGCGCCCCGGCCTCCTCCGGTCATCTCCCCACGGGACGTGAGCACCTCCCCCCCTTCGGTCACCAGGACCACACCAGCAGGAAGACCGCCGGAGAGGAAGGGAGCAACGCTGTCGACCAGGTAAACCCCCGCCAACAGAGCCTCGACGACGTGCGAACTACCGGCCGCCCCCACGAGGGCAGCGAGGGGCGTAGCCCCGGCTACGGGAGAAAAGGCGGCTCTCGGGAACTGCGGAAGAAGAAAGGTACAACGACCTTCTTTCTCGCGCAGAAAGCCAAGGGCATCCAGGACCTCCCGGGAGCTTTCCGCCTGAAGGGACTGCAGAAGGCCGCCGAGCACGGCCTCGACCGCGGCCTCATATTGGGGGGGAACCTCCAGGGCATCGGCCGCCAGCCGGGTCCCGAAGCGCTCCCGAAAGGCCGGCTCGGCAAGAAGGGTTTTGAGGCCGCCACCGTAGCCTTCCAGGTTTTTTTCCAACTGGCGAAGCGATTCGAGCCGGGAGCGCCGACGGTTCAACGCTTCCCGGCGGTCCAGCAGCAGGACTTCGGTCTCTTCGGCTCTGCGGCGCAGGGCACGAATCGTCTCCTGGAGCTCGTCTCTTTCCTCTTTAAGGTCCGCCTGCCGCCGGCGAATCTCCTGAAGGGTAGCTTCCAGCCCGGCCATAAGGCCCTGGGCTTCTTCCATCTGCTCCCGGAGCCTGACGGCCTCAGCGCGGTTGCGGCCGGTCTGCTGCTCCAAAGCCCTCTGACGGCGCTCGGCTTCCTCCTGCCTGGAACCGACCCGGGAGAGCTCGGTCAACAGGGAGAACAGGCTGCTGCGGGAGTTTTCCAGGCGGGCCGCCAGGTCCTGCTCCCTGCCCGAGAATTCTTCAAGCAGGGCTTCTCCTTCGACCAGCCTTCGAATCTCACCGCCCAGCTCGGTCCCGAGGGCCGACTGGCCGGAGCGTAGGCTCTCCTCCTCCTGGTCCAGTTCGGCCAGCCGGCGGGTGATTTCCTCCTGCTCGGCGCCCAATCGTTCGCGCTGGCGCAAGAGGCTTTCCATTTCCCGTCCACCGAATTCGATGCGCCCTTCCACCTTCTGGATTTCAGCGGTCAGATGGAAGACCCGCTCCTGCCCCCTGCTCACCTCCTTTTCCTGCTCGACCTGCTGCAGCCGGAGCTCTTCGAGTCGCACCTCGTTCTCGGCAACCCGGGCGGCCAGCGTTTCCGCGGCAAGCTGCCGCTCCCCCTCCTGCTGGAAAAGGGCCGCTCCCTCGGACTGAAGTTCGCGAAAGCGGGTCAGGGCAAGGTACGTTTCGAGCCGGCGAAGCTCCTCCCTCAGGGTGCGGAAACGCTCGGCCTTGGTGGCCTGGCGCTTGAGACTGCCCAACTGGCGCCGCACTTCGGAAACGATATCCCCCAGGCGCAGCAGGTTCTGCCGGGTCGCCTCGATTTTGCGCAGGGCGCTCTTTTTACGGGATTTGTACTTGGTGACCCCGGCGGCCTCTTCGATGAGGAATCGGCGGTCCTCGGGTTTGGCGCTGAGGATCATCCCGATCTTGCCCTGTTCGATGATGGAGTAGGTCCGGGCGCCCACTCCCGTATCCATGAACAGTTCAGTGATGTCGAGCAACCGGCAGGGGGTCTTGTTTATGAGGTATTCGCTGTCCCCGTTGCGGTAGAGCCGGCGGGTGATCATGATTTCCGCATATTCGCGGAAGGCCGGTGGGGCCAGGCCCTCCTCGTTGCCGAAAATCATGGTGACTTCCGCCATCCCGAGGGGCTTGCGGGTTTCGCTGCCGCCGAAGATGATATCCTCCATGGCGCGGCCCCGAAGGTTTTTGGCGTTCTGCTCCCCCATGGCCCAACGAATGGCGTCAACAATATTGCTCTTGCCGCAACCGTTGGGCCCGACCACGGAGGTGATCCCCTGCTGAAAGTCGATAGTCACCCGTTCTACGAAGGATTTAAATCCGACGATTTCAACTTTTTTTATTTTCATCGGTACGGAGCGGACGCCCTGGCGCGGTCCGAATCATCGGGTTAAAGGTCGGCGCGCCATGTTAGCAAGGTCCAAATTTCCTGTAAAGCACTTAAACTCCGAGGATACTCCTTTGCCGGATACGCTCCTCAAAGCCCCAAAGAACTTGCCCGCAGGCGCAAGCATCGGTAGAATGGTTCACCATGACCGAACTGGAAGCCGCAAAAAACGAGGCCGGGATGACGGCCCTGGAATTTCTCCACCGCAGGATACCCGCAGCTCCGCCGGCCTATCTTCGGCAACTGCTGCGCAAAGGCAAGGTGAAACGGGAGAGCCTTCCGGTCACCGGAAACACGCCGCTGCAGACCGGGGACCGCCTGACCCTTCCCGGCAGCGCCAGACTCGGAGAACTCCTGAAGGGCGAGCCCCCGGCCATCCTTTATGAGAGCCGTGAAATCCTGATTGTCTTCAAACCGGCCGGTCTGGCAGTCCACGCGGGCCAGGGACACGAAAAGGACGACCTCACGACCAGGGTCCGCAACCTGCTCAAACAACGGGGGCAGTCCTTCCTCGCCGCCCCGGTCCACCGCCTCGACGCCCAGACCTCCGGCCCGGTCCTGTTCGGCAAGGGGCGCAGGTCCTGCTCGGAGCTGGGAAAACTCTTCATGGCCGGAGGCGGTGAAAAAGGTTATCTTGCCCTGGCCGCAGGAGAGATGGAAGAGAATGGGGAGGGTCTTCTTTGCTCTCCGGTCCCGGCCAAAGGAAAGCTGAAGGAGGCGCTCACCGAATACACGGTTCGAGGGCGGGGGGGCGGCTTCACCCTCCTCGAACTGAACCTGAAAAGCGGCCGCACCCACCAGATCCGCCGCCAACTGTCCGATGCCGGTTTTCCCCTTGCCGGGGACAACCGTTATGGCGGCCCGCAGATTGCGGGCCTCGAGAGGCTCTTTCTTCACGGCTTCAGACTCGCCTTTGCCGACCCTTTCGGAGGGCCGGAGGTGGTCGTGGAGTGCCCTCTCCCGCCGGAGATGGAAGAGCTCCTCGGTCCGCTCGGCATCGGAAAGTCTTGACCTTTCCGCTTCCGCAGGCTCAGCCAACCAGCGGTTCGGCTTGCACTCCGGAGTTCCCGAAATGCGGCCCCAACATTGCCCACATTGCCGGTGGACGGGGTATAATGTGCGGTGACAGCCCAACTTTCTCCCGGAGCCCGGGATGGAGACCCGAAGGGAGAGCATTCCTCCCCGAAGCCGGTTAAATCGATCCACGAACCTCAGATTTCAAACTACCCAAGGTCTGCATGCTGCGCCGCCATCCCTATCGTTCCTTTTTCGCCTTTCTTCTCTTTGCCCTGTTGGCAGCAGGGGCAGTCTTCGTCGCCACCTTCGACCTCAACCGCTACCGCGGCCAGATTCAGACCGAGTTGTCGGACCTCCTCCACCAACCGGTCCATATCGGGGAAGCCCATCTGGCCCTTTTTCAGGGTCCCTCCCTGGAGTTCGATGACCTTCGTATCGGACCGAAGGAGGACGAAAACGAGTTCCTCCGAGCCGGGCACATCGACCTCCGGCTCGAGCTCGGCGCCCTGCTGCACGGCAAAATCACCTTTTCGCGGATCCTGGTCGCCTCCCCCCGTCTGACCCTGGTCCTCAAACCCTCCCGGGAGGCCGGGAGCCCCCCCTCTGCGCCACCGCTCCCCGCGGGGAAAAAGGGGCTTTGGGGCACCACCCTGGTGCGCGACTTGGCGGTTTCGGACGGCACCGTCAAGCTCGTCGACCGCCGGAACCCCGCTCGGCCCTTCACGATCACCCTCGAAGGAATCCAGGGCCGCTTCTCCGACCTCTCCCTCAAAAAGCCCCTCCGACTGCGGGTTTCGGGGACCTGGCCCCAGGGGAAAAACCCCGCCTCCTTCTCGCTGGCCGGAACGGTCACTCCCCCTGCGGACCTGACCGACTGGCGCGGCCTCGGACTGGACCTGGAGCTGTCCCTGAAGGACTTCTCCCCCCCAAAAGGCGGTGCAGCACTTTTTCGACGAGGGAAAAATGGAGGCGGCCGGGCGGTTGTCGGTTTCCCTGAAGGCGAAGGGATCGCCGGCGGGCGGGGTCAAGCTGGACGGACAGGTGAGCGGAAAGGATTTTTCCCTGGTCGCTCCCTCCTATAAACGCACCCCCATTGCCGTGCAAAGCCTCGATTTCGCTCTCACCTGGACCGCGACGAAAGACCGTCAGCGCTTCGAAAATCTGTCGGTCAAAATCGACGACCTCGGGCTGGAAGGCAACCTCGCTCTTTCCCGAAGGGACAACGAGCCCTGGATAGAAGGGAGCCTCTCCTCTGCGCCGATTTCCGCCGGCCGGCTCCTGTCCTTCCTCCCCGACCGGGGGGCGGTCACCCTCCGGGAGCACATCCTCGGCGGCACCCTCTCACTGGGCTCCGCCAGCTTTGAGGGACCGCTTTCCGCATTCGCTCATTTGGACAGCACCTTCCCCCTGCGGGAGGCAAAGGTCTCCCTAAAGGGCGGAACCCTCCGGATTGTCCCGGGGACCGTCCTGGAGGAAGTCGCGGCGTCCGTGGCCCTGGCGGGGAACCGGCTTACGCTGAAGGGAGGCAGTGCCCACCTGGCCGGTTCTCCTCTGCAGTTTTCCGGGTCCGTGGACCAGGTCTTCCAAATCCACCGCACCCTCCGGCTGAAAGCCGGGGGTACTCTCCCTGCAGAACATCTCTTGGCTCTGCTTCCGGTGAAACGTCCGGCAAACCTGACTCTCGGGGGGGGCGTCCCGATAAAACTGACCGTGGAAGGTACCCTGGACGACCTTCAGACAGACCTCGATGCCAACTTGGACGACCTGGCTCTCCAACTCGGAAAAATCGTCTCGAAGGCCGCCGGCGCCAAAGGGAGCCTCTCTTTGAGGGCAGAGCTCACCCCCAAGACCCTAACCCTGAAAAAGGGCAGCCTGCAGCTTCCTTTCCTGGATGCGTCGGCCAACGGCTACCTGGCGCGAACGGCGAATCGCAAATTCAGCCTTGTCCTCGATGCGCCCCGGCTCGACCTGTCGGAAATACGCAAACGGGTACCCGTTCTGGAAAAACTCAATGCCCGCGGAGGACTGTCCCTGCATTACTCGCTGACAGGCTCCGACGGAAGGATAAGTAACCGCCAGGGTCGGGTCCTGCTTCATAATTTCGGCATCCATATCGTTCGGACCATCGCCGACATCAACCACGCCAACGGCAAGATTTTACTTTCGGGAAACCGGGCCGACCTGGTCGGGATCGCCCTGAAGATGGGCTCATCGCCCCTGAACGTTCGGGGGACCGTAAAAGACTTTTTCGACCCCAAGATCGACCTTCTGGTCCGGGGGAAAGCGGTCCATGGCAATGACCTCGCCTTTTTTTCCACGGACGCCGTGCTTCGGGATCTCAAGGCCCACCTGGTCATCGACCGCTCCCATCTCGCTTTCGAACCGGCTACCGTCAAACTCGACGGGGGAACCGACGCCACGATCCGGGGTACCATCACCGATTTCAAAGCTCCGAAGGTCAGGCTGGACATTGAATCCCGACATGCCGATATCGACGAGGTCATCGCCCTTTGGCACAAACCCCGGCCCCCGCAACAGGTTCAGGCTGCAAAAAGAAAGGGATCCCTGGTCATCACGGCCAGGGTCAGGGAGGGAACCCTCGGAGAGCTGCATTTTCAAAATGCCGAGGGAGTGATTTCCAGCCACCAGAGGATCCTGACCATCCATCCACTGCATTTTCAGGCGGGCAAGGGCGTCTGCGCCGGACAGATCGTGGTTGATCATTCCTCAGGTTCCCCGCCGCTGCTGAAGATCTCCGGCCACCTCGAGAACTTTGACGCCGCGGCTATCTACCGGGAACTTCTGAAACGAAAGGGACTAGTCACCGGGACCCTGAGAGGGGATTTTTACTTGGAAGGTAAAGCGGGAAAAGAGTTTCTTCCCACGTCCCTGGGCGGCTTCGACATGAAGGTCGAAAAGGGGGTTCTGCGCAAATTCCAGTTTCTTTCCAAGGTCTTTTCGCTGCTCAACGTCTCCCAGATCCTCACCTTTCGGCTCCCCGACATGTCCCTGGAAGGCATGCCCTTCAACAACCTGAAAGGCTCCTTCGCTCTCCATCGGGGAGTGCTCTCCACCGAAGACCTCCTGGTAGACAGCAATGCCATGAATCTCTCTCTGGTGGGAGACATGGACCTGAAAAAGCAGACCCTCGACCTCACACTGGGGGTGAAGCCCCTGCAGACGGTGGATAAAATCGTCACCAACATCCCCCTGGCCGGCTGGATCCTCACCGGAAAGGAAAAGGCTCTGATCACCGTCTATTTCCGTATCAAGGGGAAAAGCGAGGACCCCGAGGTCATTCCCATCCCCGTCACCTCGGTTTCTGAAAAGGTCCTGGGCATCTTCAAACGGGTCCTTCAACTGCCTGGGAAGGTGATCACCGATATGGGGGACATTCTGGGTGGGGAAAATTCGGAGAAGGGCAAAAAGTAGCGCGGCAGGGATCAGCCTTCAGGACGGGTCCCGACATACACTGTGGCGATTCCGAAGGTCAGGTCGAAATGACGAAGCCCGGAGAACCCCGCCTCGGCCATAAGCGCCTTGAAGGTTTCCCGGTCGGGAAATTCCAGGACCGAATCGGGGAGATACTGGTAGGCACTGCGCTTGGAAAACAGGCCGCCGATGGAGGGGAGAACCCTTCGGAAATAGAAATAATAGAGGCTTTTGAACAGTCTGCTGCGGGGATGGGAGAATTCCAGAATTACCGCCCTCCCTCCGGGCTTGAGGACCCGCCGCATCTCCGCCAGTCCGACCCGGCGGTCAACCACGTTGCGGATCCCGAAGGCGATGGTCACCCCGTCGAAACTGCCGGCGGGATGCGGCATCGCCTCGCAGGGAGCGTTGACCAGGGAAATCCGGTTCCGGAAAGGCGACGTCTCTATCTTTTTCAGTCCATGAAGCAACATCCCCTGGGTAAAGTCTTCCCCCACGATGAGGACCGACTCCGGCGTCCGGGAGGCTATCTCCAGAGCCACATCCCCGGTTCCCGTGGCCACATCAAGCACCCTTCCCCCAGGTGGAATCTGCAGCTGCCCGACGGCAAAGGTTCGCCAGCGCCGGTCTATGCCGAGAGAGAGCAGACGATTGAGCAGGTCATAACGGGGCGCAATGGCATCGAACATCTCCCGGATGCCACGTCCCTTTTCGGTAAGTTTGAACATACAGGCCATCTCCATAATCGTAAAACGCCACCTTTTAACACGTCGGGGAACTTCCTGTCAGCAAAAAACCTTTCTCCACCACACCCGGAAGGCTATACTCTCCGAGTGAGACAGAAACAGCCCGAACAAAGGATCCCCAAGATTCCATGCTTCCTCTGATTGTCACCGCCGCCATCATCCGCAGCCAGGACAAAGTGCTCATCACTCGCCGGGTTGAAACCGGAAGCCATGGGGGCATGTGGGAATTTCCCGGCGGGAAACTCGACCCGAACGAATCCCCCCAGGAGGGCTTGAAACGAGAAATCCTGGAGGAGCTCGGCATCTCTGCCACGGTACGTTCAATTTTCGAAGTGGCGTACTACCGTTATGAAGGGGGGCCAGTTCTCCTCCTGGCATATGAATGTACCCTCTCAGGCGGAGAAATCCGCAACCTCCAGGTTGCGGAGCACCGCTGGGTCCACCCCCCGGAGCTTCCCTCCTTCGCCATCCTCCCCGCCGATCGTCCGATCGTGGAGAAACTCCTTCACACCCGCTGATCCCTCTCCCACTCTTTTCCTCTGGTAAAAGTATGTTCTATCATTTGCAAGCGCATCTTCATGTGGTAAACCTTATTTTGGAATCAGGACGCCTTGTTTTCCAAACAAACCGTTTTTAAACGAAAAATGCCCCAATGAGTCCATTTTCCAATCGCCTTCATAACTCCCAGTGAATGCGTGTTCGCCGGAGAACAAATCGCGGGTGAGGTTAAAAACAAGCCTGGACATTTTAGAACATTATTTATAACAAGGACAACAGAATGCCAAAAACAGGCAATCCTTGCGTCATTATTTTTCCATACGGAACAATTATACAAATGGTATTTTTTTATCCACAAAAAATTTTTACCATTAAACAGGCGTATATTCGCCTGTTTTTTTCTTTTATTTAAAATTTTCAAAAACTATGTTGACATTAATAAAACGGTGTATTACTTTTACCTTAAAGCCCGCTCAGAAGGACTTCTTCAGGCGCCCGGCTATATTCCGGTCCAAGTGGACCGGGGCGTTTGGGGCCATGTTCAACCATTCGTTGAGGCACAGGAGCTGCCAGTTGTCTACTCGCGGAAAAGAATCCTATTCCATCCATTCCGTCGAAAACGCCCTCGACCTGCTGGAAGCCCTCTGCGAAGAACCGGATGATTTCCGGATATCACAACTGAGCGAAAAACTCGGCATGAACAAAACCAGCGTTTTCCGCCTGCTGGCCACCTTCGAAAACCGGGGTTACGTCGAGCGAGAAAAAGGTTCGGGCAAGTACCGTCTCGGCCTCTCGGCCTACGAAATCAGCCAGAAGTTCCTGGCCCGCATGGGACTGCTGCACAAGGCCCGCCCGATAATGGTACGCCTCGCCAGGGAATGCGACGAGTCGGTCTACTTGACCGTTCGTCGAGAGGATGAGCTGCTTTTTTTCGACCTGGTCGACACCACCCATCAGGTCAAAATCATCTCCCTGGTGGGCAAGCGATATCCCCTGCGACAGGTGGCAGCCGGGAATCTCATCCTGGCCTATTCCTCAAATCCGGATGAAAACCAGGGCGATGAGGAGGAAATGCCGACCCAGGCAGACCTCTTTAAAATTCGCCGCCAGGGATTCGGATGTGACTGCGGAGGGCTCGGTGAAAGCATTGTCAGCCTGGCCGTACCTCTTTTCGGAGCCAATGGAGACATACTGGGAGCGCTGTGTCTGGTCGGCCCCGATTTCCGTCTTTCGATGGAGAAAATGGAAGCCCTCTACCTGCCTCCCCTGCGGGAAGCCGGAGAGGTCATTTCCTTTAAACTCGGATACCTGGGACACTATCTTGACCAGAAGCCTCAGTAAAATGGCCGGTCGCAAAGGAGAGGCGCTTCTCTGTGCGGTCGGGGCAAATCACAGGGGAGGCACACCGACTGCTTCGGCAACCTGGATACGGCGGCCGAGGGCCACAACAGGTGGAAGCGATGCTGGAAAGGTAGGACTTTTATTACCGGGAGATGAAATCGAGTTTGTAGCGGTCGCGGATAATCCGCAACAGAGTGCCAACACCTTTGAGGGCCTTGCGAAATTGCTCACGCTCTTTATCGGTCATGACCATAGGGTCGATATGGTTGGACAACTTGCTGCCGGAGGCAAGGTCGCGGAGTTGTCGCTGCAGTCGCAGCTGAACCAGAAAGGTAAAGGATTCGTCGAGGACTTCGAAGTCGCCCGCGGAAAGAACGCCCCTTTTTTCAAGCCGTTCCATTTTATCCCAGGTGCTCCCGCCGACGATCCCGGCCTCGAGGGCCAGCAGACTCGTTCCGAGGGTAAAGGCAAAAATGCCGGCCTTTTTAAGGTCAACCTTTCCCCGGTGTTCCCCACGACGCTCCACCCGAATGCGCCCGAACATTCCGAGGGGAGGCTGGAATCGGACGATATGCCGAGCCATATAGGGGAGAAAGAGGGAATGGCGTCGGACGGCGGCCAGGATATGCTCGTGAAGCAGTCTTTCCAGAGAGGAGTCGCCGTGGAGCGTCCGGAGGTCCTGGAGCATCCCGAAATTGACCATATGCTCCGGAGTGGGCACGGATATCCACTGGTCGAGAATCTGCTTCCACTCCGAAAGGCTGTGCCGCCACCTGGGATTGCTGGCCATGGTGTTGCCGGGACAGGGAGGAACGCCGATTTCGGCCAGGGAGTTCACTATCCTAATGGAAAAGCGCTCGAGTTCCGAGAACCTCTCCGACGGAAAGTCATCGACGTAGACGACGGCACTGTCCTGGTCGGTACGAAGAGTCTGCTCCCCCCTGCCCTCGCTGCCCAGGGCGAGATAGGCGGCCCCTTCAGGGAGGCGGATACCCTCGAGGCCCTCCAGAAGGGACGCCAGACGCAGGGTGAAAGCGTCGTTGAAGTGAGATATGAGCTGGACCAGGCTTTTGGTATCGGCGCCTCCCCGGGTAGCGAACCTCACCATGTCGAGCATCCGGGAACCGATCGACTTCAACTGATCGATGGATTGGGCGGCCTCCATTTCCTGGTGGAGATAAAGGGGGGTTCTGCTCTGGAGACGCATGATGTCGGTATCGGTAACCACCCCGAAGAGCTCTCCCCCGTCATCGACGACCACGAGTCGGTGGATGTTGTGTTTGGCCATTTTGAAAATAGCCTCGAATACGTAGTCCCGGCAGCCGATGGTAATAAGAGCGGTGGTCATAATGTCCCGGACCGTGCGGTTCCCGATCCGGCCGTCGGAAGAGGCAATGAGGTCCCGACAATCCCGGAGGGAGACGATTCCAACGGGCGCTTCGCCATCCACCACGACCAGCCCCGACACGTCGTGTTCCCGCATAAGCCCGGACATCCCGACCAGGTCCATATCGGGAGAGCAGGTGATTGGCGGACGTCTGCACAGGTTTTCGATTCGGATGAAGAAAAAACTCTCTTCGCTGATGGAACCGTTCAACATAGCGATCTCGGAAAAAAAAGGCTTCAAGGTCGAACCTATTTTTCCCTGTTTTCCAAAACTATGCAACCGTTCTTTATTAAATCCTCATCCCCTTCAGCGACGCCGCTGGATCCTGCCCCCCAAAGCCCCGGGTCCCTCCTCGGATCACCGCTGGCGGGCAATCCGTTCAGGCTCGGCAGAGCATGCGGACAGCGCACCCATCGCTCAGAAGCAAGGCAAAAGAATCGACGCAAAACAAAACAAAACGGAGTTATATTTTTTAGATTGACGGCCCAGGACCACTCGGCTATGTTGTGCATTATTGAAAAAGCCAGCCCTTATCCCCTATTTCGCAGGCCTGAAAGACTCTCAAACCGGCCTGGATCCAAGTTTTTGGCCCTGGCGGCTATCCGACAGCCGTCTGTGGATGATGTGTTTTTCTCAATGGCTTCTCTACAAATCAAACATCGTAATAAAAAAATGAAAGGAGGTGCTCCGAGACGGTTGACTTGTTGACGCGGGTCGGTTTTTCAACAAACTCGAAGGAGAGAGCTATGGCAAAACATGAGACCGAACAACATCTGAAGGCGTACTGGAAGGAAAACCTTCGCTACATCACAATCCTTCTATCCATCTGGTTCGCAGTGTCCTACCTCTTCGGCATCCTGATCGCCAACCAACTTGACAGCATCAGGATTGCAGGCTTCAACCTTGGTTTCTGGTTCGCAAATCAGGGGTCGGAAATCACCTTTGTCGTACTGATTTTCGTCTACGTAGCCTTGATGAACAAACTGGACCGGAAGTATGACGTTCACGAGGACTAATTCACTGTCCGCATGAGAATAGGGGTGAGACACTATGAGTATCCTAGCTTGGACCTGGCTTCTGGTCGGAATTACTTTTGCCCTCTATATCGGGATTGCCATCTGGGCAAAAGCGAAGACGACCGGCGACTTCTACGTTGCCGAAAAATCAATCCATCCCATCCTCAACGGGATGGCCACCGGGGCCGACTGGATGTCGGCGGCATCTTTTATCTCCATGGCCGGCCTGATCTCCTTCCTCGGACGGGACGGCTCCATGTACCTGATGGGCTGGACGGGCGGCTACGTCCTCCTGGCGATGCTTCTCGCGCCCTACCTGCGCAAGTATGGAAAGTTCACCGTGCCCCAATTCATCGGCGATCGTTACTATTCCAACAGCGCCCGGGTCGTTGCCCTGCTTTGCGCGATCTTCGTCTCCTTCACTTACGTCGCCGGACAGATGCGCGGCGTCGGCGTTGTCTTCTCCCGCTTCCTCGAGGTCCCCATCAACACCGGGGTCGTCATCGGCATGGCTCTGGTCTTCTTCTACGCCGTCATGGGCGGCATGAAGGGGATCACCTACACCCAGGTGGCCCAGTACTGCGTCCTCATCATGGCCTACATGGTGCCGGCGATTTTCATTTCCATCATGCTCACCGGCAACCCGCTGCCGCTGTTCGGCTTCGGTTCCCAGATCAGCGCCAATGGGGCCCAGGTTCTCCATGACGCCTCGACACAGGGCAAATACCTCCTCGACGTCCTCAACGGGCTTCAGAAAGACCTCGGTTTCTCCGCCTACACCACCGGCCACCGGCCGACCATCGACGTCTTCTTCATCACTTTTGCGCTAATGGTCGGAACAGCCGGTCTGCCTCACGTCATTATCCGCTTCTTCACCGTACCCAAAATCCGCGACGCCCGTTCCTCGGCCGGCTGGGCCCTGGTGTTCATCACCATCCTGTACACCACCGCTCCGGCGGTGGCCGCTTTTGCCCGCACCAACTTCATCAAGACCGTCAACAACGTGGCTTACGCCGATGCACCCTCCTGGTTCAAGAACTGGGAAAAGACGGGCCTGATTGGGTTCACCGACAAAAACGGCGACGGCATCATGGAATACACGGCCGACGCGGCCACCAACGAGATCAAAGTTGACCGCGACATCATGGTGCTCGCCAACCCCGAAATCGCTAAGCTGCCCAACTGGGTGGTCGCCCTGGTCGGCGCCGGGGGTCTGGCCGCCGCCCTCTCCACCGCGGCCGGTCTGTTGCTGGTTATTTCGGCATCGGTCTCTCACGACCTGATGAAGGGGGTCATCATGCCGAATCTTTCGGAGCGGGGCGAGCTGATGTGGGCGCGCTTCTCCGCCGCCGGCGCGGTCTGCATCGCCGGCCTCTTTGGCATCTATCCTCCAGGATTTGTGGCCCAGGTGGTGGCCTTCGCCTTCGGCCTAGCCGCGGCCTCCTTCTTCCCGGCAATCATCATGGGCGTTTTCAACAAGCGCACCAACCGGGAAGGGGCGATGTGCGGCATGATCGTCGGCATCCTCTTCACCGCTGCCTACATCATCTACTTCAAATTCATCAACCCGGCAGCCAACAATCCGTCGAACTGGTGGTTCGGGATTTCTCCCGAGGGCATCGGCACCGTCGGCATGTTGCTGAACTTCGCCACGATGTGGGTGGTGTCCCGTTTCACCCCCGAACCTCCCACGGAAATCCAGGAAATGGTCGTCAGCCTGCGCTACCCCAGCGAATCCAGACATAAAGTCTAGGCCCACTGACCCTGTTCCCTGGACCCGAAGCACCGTTGAGATGAAGTTCAATTGCGGCTGCCCCGAGGGGCAGCCGCCCTTTTTCAAGCTGAACGGAGCACGGATACCGCGCATCCCGAGACGGTCCGCACCTTGAAACTCCCTCGGGAATCGCCTAAGATAACGGCCGGATTGTCAGAAAACGACCGCTCCAAGGTGCTCTTTTACAGCCATGGCCTGCCTCCAGAGGCCTGCATGGCCGGTTTTCCTGCGAACCCTCAAGGAAGGACTTCATGATTAAAAACAGAATGCTCCGCCTCGCCATCGGCACCATCCTTGGCGGGTTTGCCGGGTTGAGCTTGACCAGCAGCATCCTCCCCACCGCACTTTCCGCTCTGGGGATTGGCGATCCTTTCTTTAACCGCTTCGCCCTCAGCGGCTACGCAGCCCACGTGACCCTGGTCTGGGCCCTCTGCGGATGGGTGATCGTCCGGCTGGACCGCCCAAGGCTCGCCATGTCCCTTCTGGGATTGGCGGGAGTGCTCAGCGGCGTTCTTCTGATCGTTGTTTCCTTCGGCGCCAAAACCTCTCTTCTTCTCACCGGCGGCATCTCCGGGGGACTGTACGGTCTGGTCGCCGGCCTTCTCCTCGGAACGGTCCTACGAAGCCCGAACCATTCGGAAGCGACTCCCGATGGACATTGACCGGCCCTCTCGTTTCTTGGGCCACCTTTCAAACCGGGACCGGCCGCCATCAGGCACCACCTCCGGCACAATGCCCGGCAGGAGTCCGGCACCTTCTCAGGTCCGTCCCGACGAGCGGGCCACCGGCTCTGGGTAACCTCCCCATACCTTTTTTCATCCCCGCTCCACTCCTGCCGCCAACCCACTCAGATCTCAGCCCTTCGTTCAGAAAAGTTTTTAAGTCATAGATAAAAATTTGTTCTAAAAACTTGGTATTCTTTTAAAGAATTTAATTTTTCTTTAGATTTCGAATATTGTTCTGAAACTTCGACGGCCAATTCTCAAGGTGATCCCGGTGTATCCTTTTTCCTCTCCTCGTTCGGGGCCTCCTGTATTCTTGCGCTGCGTTTCGGCCGAACCAGGAACCGCGCACGAAGGTAGATAGCTGCAATTATTATGTTTTTTAAATTCTCATATCGGACCTCATAAATAATTGACATCCATAAAACGCTGTATTATTTTCTATAAAAGTTTTTCACTATTATCGCAGGTTACAACCGGACAAAAAGTTGCCGGGTCCCACGAAAAGCCCATCCGGATTTCCTCGCTGAGCTGCGGGGACTCCCGGGGACGGTCCGCGGACCAAACACTCGTTAAACCAGAGGAATGGCGAGGTTCTGAATGGCCAGGGAAGAAAGAGTAAGGGTTAATTTTTTCCGGCCCTCCACTCCGGCGATGAAGGCAGAGGTGGGCGTTGCCTCCGCGGTGCTCATCATCTGGGGATGCCTCAGCTTCGGCCTTCCTCTTCTGATCTGGTTGGCCGGCCTCGGGGATCCCTCAGGATTAGGCGAATCATTCATCACCGATGCCCGGTTCCTCGGCTTTCCCCTGCATTACTGGCTTATCGCCCAGGGATGCACCATTGGCTACGTTCTGCTGTGCAAACTCTATTGTGTTCTCTGGAAAAAGAAGGTCGCCAAAAGATGATGGGCGTTGGACGCGAGGCAGGAGGATACCGGTAATGAAAAGACGATTCCCTTGCATGGGTCTTGCACTGGCGGTGGTCCTGACCACCACCTGTAATGCCTTCGCCTCCGCCGGAGAAGAAATCTACCAGGTACAGCAGGGCTTCAAGCTCGTTCCTGCCATCATAATGGTCGCCCTGCTATGCGTCTATGTCGGAGTAGGCTTCTTGTCCAGGGTATCGGAGACCTCCGGCTACTGGGTTGCCGGACGTGGCGTCGGCAAGTACGGCAACGGCGCCGCCATAGCTTCGGACTGGATGTCCGCAGCCTCCTTCATGGGGGTGGCGGGCCTGCTCTACCTGAAGGGCTGGTTCGGTCTGGGTTACATCATCGGCTGGACCGGCGGTTACGTCCTGCTGCTGACCCTGCTGGCGGCGCCCATCCGTCGCTTCGGCAAGTACACCATTCCAGAGTTCCTCGGCGACCGCTACGACTGCCATTCGGTGCGCCTGATTGCCGCCACCGTGACGGTAATCATCGCCATCACCTATTCCACTGCCCAATTCAAGGGAATCGGCCTGATCTGCGGCTGGATCTTCGGAATGCACTACGTGGCCAGCGTTTTTTTCGCAGCGGGAGTGGTCTGCGCCTACATGCTCATCTCCGGGATGTCGGGGGTTACCCGCAACCAGCAGATACAGTACGTGGTGCTCATCTCCGCCTTCCTGATTCCACTGTGGATTCTGGTCAAGAAGGCGGGCGGTGCAGGAATCCTTCCGCAGCTCGAATACGGCAAAGTCCTTTCCGGATTTATGGAGGGTCATGTTCACGGAGGCCGGCTCTCGCCGGAAGAGCTGACCAAGCTGCGGCACCTCTATCTTCCCTGGGGAGGGGGAAACATCTACCAGTTCATCGCGCTGGTCTTTACCCTGATGGTGGGAACGGCAGGGCTGCCTCACATCATGATCCGCTTCTACACCGTCAAGAACGAGGACATCGCCCGCAAAAGCGTGTCTCTGGGGCCTCTTCTTCATCGGCCTGCTCTACTGGTCTTCCCCGGTTTACGCCGCTATGGGCAGGTTCTGGAACCCCCTGGGTGGTAAGTCCGTGGCCGACGTGATCATCCTCTCCGCCCCCGAGAATGCCGACATGGGAATTCCTTTCATCGGGTACCTGGCCTCGGGCGCCATGGCGGCGGGGCTCTCTACCGTAGCAGGCCTGCTGGTCGCCGGGGCCTCGGCCATCGCCCACGACTGGTACGCGACGGTCTTCAAGCCCGACTGCACCGACCGCCAGGCGCTTTTCGTCGGGCGTGTCTTTACCGCCGTTCTCTGCGGTATTGTCATCCTCACGGCCCTCAACCCGCCGGCCCTCATCGCCCAGATCGTCGCCATGGCCTTCGCCATCGCGGGCAATACCATCTTTCCCGCTACGGTCCTTGCCGTGTGGTATTCCAAGGCCAACAAGTACGGAGCCCTGGCCGGGATGGTCTGGGGGCTGGGGGTTACACTGATCGCCATGGCCGGCTGGATCCTGAAGGTGCCATTTTTCAGGTCAAACGGTCTGTTGCCGGCCACTTCGTCGGCCCTTATCGTCTGCCCTATCGCCTTCCTGATCAACATCGTCGTCTCCAACATGACGGCCGACAAGGTAACGAAATCTTCCGCCGTCAAGATGGACAACATCATCCGCAAACTCCATAACCTGCCTGGAGCGGTGGAGGAACCTGAGAGCCGGAAAGGTGCCTTGGCCCATTAAATGATGCGTTCGCAAAAAAGCCAAAATGCGGATGGCTAAGCAAAAAGCGCCAAATGCAAGGCGCGCAATTGTGGAGCAATGAAGCGTAGTTGCCTACGTTGAAGCAGCGAGAGCAATTGCAGCAACGCAGCAGTTGGTGAGTTTTTGCGAAAGCATCCAGGCAGAGGTTCTCCAGATTTCTCAAAGACAGGTCCCCGGGAGTCGCGCGTTTGCCCGGCGGGCCATACCGCCGGGGACTCTTTGATCAAGAAAGGCCTTTTGAGCATGAAAGTTTCCCTTACCCGCAAGCGTCTGGCCATGGCCTTTTCCGTTCTGGGCATCGGGCTGATGGGTGTCGACCTCATGATGACCCGCAATTTTTTCACTCACATCGGCGAGTTGATGGCTCTGAGCATCTTCTGTTTTGTCATCGGCATTGTCCTTGACCGGGAACCGGACAGGGAAAAGAGGTCGAAAGAGCGATCTCCGAGGGGGAAAACTGCCTGACCGGGCAAGGGAGGCTCTGGAAAAAAGTTGCTATTTGCCCTGTCGATAGCTATAAATCTGAAGGCATCTCAACGAAAATCGGCCCATGACGAGTCTCTCTTTTGTCCCTGTTTATTGCTGATGCCATGACGCTCCTCCCTCCCAGGTAATCCCGATGCCGTTTATCAAGCAGCTCAAGGACAGCGAGCCCTTCAACGGGCTGCCGGAGAAGGTCTTTCAGGAAATCCGCACCGCCGCCATCCAGCGCAAATATCCTCCGAATGCCTATATTTTCAGGGAGAAGGACCCGCCCACCGGCTATCTCTACGTCATCAAGGAAGGGCTGGTGGAGATCACGGTGCTCACCCCCGGAGGAGTCGATATGGTGGTGGACTACCGCAAAGAGGGTAACTTCCTTGGGGGTACGCCGATTTTTACCGGCGAACCATATACCGGCGGGGCGAGAACCGTCAAGGCGACGGAATGCTACCTGATCCCCCAGGACATCCTGCGGCGTTGTGAAAAGGACCACCCCGAACTGGCCGAATATTTTACCCGGGTCGTTCTCTCCAGGGTGAGGCACCTCTATGCGGAGATTGTTTCGGACCACAACCGCAAGGCCCTCACCCGGATGGAGGCCTTTCCCTTCCGCAGACGCCTGTCGGAGATCATGTCCTCGCCTGTGGAGACCTGCCGCCCGGCCGATACCGCCAGACAGGTGGCGCGCCGCCTCCTGGAAAAAGGAGTCAGCTCCGTCTTGGTTGCCGACAAAACCGGACAACCCCTTGGGATCGTTACCGAGAAGAGCCTGGTCGCAAAAGTCGTCGTCCCCGACGGAACCGACCCCGACGCCGTCACTGCCGGAGAAGTCATGACCCCTCATCCCCATTCTCTGGCCCCCGATACCTACATGTACGAGGCCATGGCGTACATGACCGCCCACCGCATCAAGCACCTTCCCGTCATCGACCGGGGCGAGGTTGTGGGAATCGTCTCCCTGAGCGACCTGATGCGCCACCGCAGCCAGAAGACCCTTCTGCTTCTCGGAAATATCCGCGAAGAGAAATCCCTCGAAGGGCTGGGCGCCATTCACCGCGAGATTGCGGTCGTTGCCCGCACGCTCCTTTCGGAGACCCGAAGCACTCCCGAAGTGATGGAGATCCTCTCCTACCTTCATCACGCCATCATCCGACAGGTCTACGACATCTGTCTGGAGCAGATGAACTCCGAAGGGATGGAACCCCCGGACATCAGATACTGCTTCCTGATAATGGGCAGCGGGGGCCGCCGGGAGATGCTTCTGGGCCCGGACCAGGACAACGGCTTTATCTTCGAAGACGTGCCCGAGGCACGGATGTCCGAGGTGGAGGCCTTTTTCGGGCCCTTCGCCGAAAGGCTCGTTCAGGCCCTGCATCGGGTGGGATATCCCCTCTGCCACGGAAAGGTCATGGCCAACAACCCTTGCTGGCGGGGACGCCTGGTGGACTGGAAGAGCCGGATTAAGGACTGGGTCAACGACCCAGAGCCCCAGAAAGTGCGCTATTCCTCCATATTTTTCGATTTTGCGCCCCTGGTGGGCGACCCCTCCCTGGCTCAGGCGCTACGGACCATCGTCTTTAAGCAGATCAACGAGTTCCAGGGCTTCCTCTACCACATGATGTCCCTTGATCTGCAGTACAAGGTTCCGGTGGGGCTTCTGGGCCGCTTTCTCCTCGAGAAATCCGGGGAGCACAAAGGAGAGCTTTCCCTGAAGCAGGGCGGCAGCGTCTATATCGTCGACTGTATCCGGATGTTCGCCCTGGAGCGGGGCGTTCAGGCCCTCTCCACCCTCGACCGGCTCAGGTCCCTGGTCGACCACAACGTCTTCTCCCCCGAGACCGCCGAGCATATCCGCGCCGCCTTCGAAGCCATGTCCTACATGCGCCTCTGCAACGAGCTCGCCCTCCTCGACCAGGGCCGGGAGCCGAGCCATTACCTCGACCCCTACGCCCTGCTCAAAAACGAACAGGACCTCCTTCGCGAAGCCTTCAACGCCATCACCAAGCTTCAGGATGCCACAAAGCGACATTTCGGACGGACGCCTTTTTGAAGGCCGAGACTGGGGACTGGGGAACGGTAAAATCTCGAACCATTTAAGGAGTTGCCTTTTACCGATCCCGATTCACGGATCCCGATTCACGACTTACGAAGTACATGCACCGAGCAGGAGATGCAGGGGTCGAAGGCCCGAACGAGGCATTGGGCCCTCCTCGACAATTCGGCTTCATCCCCGATATCGGCCAGGTCTTCCCGCAGCTGCGTCTCCATCGTTGCCTGGTTGATGGCCGTCGGCGTGACGATGTCCGAGAATACCACCCGCCCCAGGTCGTCCAGAACGTAATGGTGGACGAGCAGCCCTCGCGGGGCCTCGATGGCCTCGGTCCCGATTCCCGCCCTGGGCTGCACGGCAACCATCACCGGCTCGTCTTCCCCCAATTTCAGCAGTTCCTCCACCAGATCGCGACAACGCTCCAGGGTCCAGCCGAGCTCGGCGGCCTGGGCGGCGTTGTTGCGGAATATTCCGCCTCCAGCCATCCCCGCGGCCGGTCCTCCGCCGGCGTTTTCCAGGCGGGCCAAGGCGCCGGCGAGGTAGGTTTTCCCTTCCACACCGGAATGCTTGGCGTTGGAGTAGGCAACCGGCCGCTCCTCCAGGAGCTGCCGGTAGTCCCCGGCCGGAAGCATCCTGCCGTCGGAGAGCTTCAGCGTCTCGCCCGTCAAGGAGAATCCGTCGCCGCCCGAAACAGAGAGGTAGGTCCCTGCAGCCCGTGCCGATGGCGGATAGCTCTCCTCCAGCATGAAAGCAGCCGACAGCGCGGACAGCCTTTCCTGCCAGGGGCCGATTTCCTCCCCCATCGCCTCCAGCTCTTTGCGGTTGGGCAGGCGCAGCACGCCTCCGACCTCAACGTTGACCGGGTGAATGACCCGGCCCCCGGCGAGTTCCTGGATGCGATTACCGACCCCCTTGAGGGCCAGACCCTGCCGGGCAGCTTCATTTCCCGAGTGGAGAAGCTCGACGACGCTCTCGGCCCCGCAGATATCGGGCAGAACCAGGCAGAACAGGTGCAGGGCATGGCTTTCGATGTGTCCCCCGAGCATCAGCAGTTCTCGGACCAATCGGGCTGCGGGGGGAATTTCCACCCCGAGGGCCCTCTCCAGGGCTCCTGCCGCCGCAATGCGGTGGACCGAGGAACAGATGGCACAGATGCGGCAGACCAACGCCGGCACCTCCCTGAAGGAGCGGCCGGCCACCAAGCCCTCGAACAGCCGCGGGGATTCGGTAATCTCCACCCTCACATCGGCCAGCCGGTTTTCTCGCAAGGTCAGTTCCACCCGGCCGTGTCCTTCTAGGCGGGTCAGGGGCTCAGATCTTAATAATCTTCATGATGTTCCCCGGTGAAGCGTTCCATCCGCGCCCTCACCTCCCGCTCGGAGAGGCCGAGTTCCAGCAGCAATCGGTATTCATCGCCCCGGTTGGCCTCGGCCACCAGCCCCCGGCAACCCTCGCAGGCGATGCCGAAGGAGGGGCAGAGGGCCCTGCAGCCCGCCCGGGTCACCGGGCCGAGGCACGGCTGTCTTCCCTCTATCAGCAGGCAGAGGTTCTCCCGCTGCCGGCATTCCATGCACACGGGATAGTCCGGCAGGGAGGGAAGTCCTCCCCTGACCAGGGCGCCGAGGGTGCGAAGGTGTTCACTGCGCTCGGGGGGACAGCCGGCCACCTCCAGGTCAACCCGAACAAACCGGGAAAGGGGCTGGGGAGGGAAGGTCGTCTTGGCCGCGGCCGTCTCGCCGTAGACCCGTTCGCACAGGGGAGCCCGGTCGGCGCCGCCGAGGGTGTTCACCCCGCCGGTCAGGGCGCAGGCCCCCACGGCCGCCAGGACCTGCGCCCGGCGCCGGAGTTCGAGCAGCCGGCTGAGCTCAGCCGGCCGGGAGACGGAACCTTCCACCAGGGCCACGTCGAGGGGCAGGCCGTCGTCCCGGCGGGAGGAGGCCATGTCGAAAGCGACAACGTCCACCCTGTCGGAGAGAAGACGCAGTGCCTCCTCGCAGTTGAGAAAGGTCAGTTGGCAGCCGCAGCAGGAGGTAAAGCGGACATAAGCCAGTCGAAGTCTCTTCATGAGGTCTCCGCTTTTTAACTGTAGGGGCAAGGCATGCCTTGCCCTGATGGCGCAATCGGCCGCCGCGTCGGAGTCCGCCCCGGACAGCGGCGCCGAAATCAGATCGCCCCCTTTAGCTTTCGCACCCGTTCCAGGGAAAAAACAGGGCCGTCACGGCAGATGTACGTTCCCCCCGTCACGCAATGGCAGCACTGGCCCACCCCGCATTTCATGCGTCGCTCCAGGCTGATGAAAATCTGACCGGGAGAGGCTCCGAGGGAAGCCAGTTCCTCCGGCACGCAGGTGTAGAGGGCTGGAGGTCCGCAGACCGCTGCGGTGGTCCGGGAGGGAGAGAACTGCAGGTCGTCCAGAAGTTCGGTCACCAGACCCACCTTGCAGAGAAAACCTCCGCCCGGCCAGGGGATCTCGGTGGTGAAATCGACGGAGAAGCGCAGCCGGATCAGGCCTGCCTCGGCCAACGCCTCCAGTTCGCGCCGGAAAAGGAGCATCTCCGGTTCGCGAGAACCGTAGAGGAGAGTGATCTCCCCTACCCTTTCGCGATGCCGCACGAGGGCGTGCAGCAGAGCCCGCAGGGGCGCCATCCCCAGCCCGCCGGCGACCAGAAGAGCATCCCTTCCGGTGAAGGCTTCCAGGGGGAAACCGTTGCCGAAGGGGCCCCGCAGGCCGACCGCGGCCCCCTCCTCCAGCCCGTAGAGGGCCGCTGTCACCCGCCCGGCTCTCCGGATACACGACTGAAAGGTCTCCGCCAGCCCGTAAGCGGCAGTCGAGACCGGAAAAGCGCCTACCCCCGGGATGGACAGCTCCATGAACTGCCCGGGGGCCGCCTCTGCGCCGGAGGCGAGCCGGAAGGTAAAGAGATGGTTGTCGCGCACACTGCGGTCGATGGACTCGATGACCGCAGGGACAGGCATGAAGTCAACGCTCATAACCCTTCTCCCGCGGTGAGGCCCGAGAGCATCTCAGCCACGTCGATTTTTACCGGGCAGGCACTGCCGCAGCGCCCGCAGCCGACACAGGAGGAGACCCCGCGCAGGGGACCGAAACCAAGGAACTTGTGCTCGAAGCGAAACCGGAGGCGAGCTCCTCGATCGGGACGAAAATTGTGTCCCCCCGCTACCAGGCCGTGGGTGCGGAAAAAGCAGTTGTCCCATTCCCGCCCCCGGCGGACCTCGCCGGCGAGGTCGGCCTCGTCAACCACATCATAGCAATAGCAGGTGGGACAGACGGCCGAGCAGGCGCCGCAGGACAGGCAGCGTCCCCCGACCTCCCGCCAGAATCGACCGACCGGCCGCATCCCGGAAGACCTCCTCCAGGTTATCCGGCAAGGGAGGACCCGCCCCCCGGCAGGACTCCTCGGGAAAGGGAAGGCCCTCGATTTCCTCGCCCTCCCCCAGGCCTCCAAGCAGTACCTCTCCCTTGGGAGACCCGGCCCAGCCCCAGTCCTCACCAAGAAAGAGGTCGAAGGACGGCGGACCCCGGCGAGGGGGGCAGAAACAACGCTCGCTCGGGGTACACCCCGTTCCGACCAGCAAGAGCTGTTCGCGACGGCGCCGGTAGAGGACATCCCCCTCAAAGACACGGTCCAGGTAGTCTAGGGCGTACAGGTCGCAGGGAGGGGATCCCGAGCAGCGCCACGGGCGAAATCGCTGGAGGCTCCCGGTAGCCCTCTTGGGCGAGGCTCCAGAGCTCGTCCCGAGGGGGAAAGACGAACTTTTTCAGCGGAATGAGCGGAAGGGCCTCCGGTGTGAGCTCCGACCAGCGGGAGACGGCCTGCAGGCGGCAGACACCGTCTTTTCCCTTCACCGGTCCAATTTTGAGGAATTCTGCCGGGATGGCCTGAATGAGCCTCTCCTCGAAGCCATCCCCAATGGAAAACGATTTCATCGGCGCCTCGCAGAGTTAGCTTCCATTGTAGCACTGTAAACGGTAGGGACAAGCAGGGGTCCAGGCCCGGGGGGAAAAGAACAGCATCAATCCAGAACCGGTTGTTGGTCACACGAAGCTGCGAAGAAAGCGAAGAAAAAACACTCGTTGTGAACGACTCTCAGAACTCGGGATGTAATTGAATTTCGTAGTGTCGTTGCGCTATTGCGTGAGAATGGGCATTTTCGGTTCTTTTTGCACTGGTAGCCTTTTTCTGAATTCCTTCGCGCGTCTCGGTTTCGTGTGAAACCGATTTTCCCCGGGCAATCAATAGAGCCGATGCCGGAAGAGCCAGCCGGCCAGGGCCATGTTCACCAGGCCGATCGCCGCCATGGGCCAGTACTGCGGCCACAGCAGGGGGAAGGAGTCGCCTTCCAGGAAGACCCCCCGGATTACCAGGAGGAAGTAGCGAAGGGGGTTGATCAGAGTGAGGTGCTGAACGAATGTGGGCATGTTGGCGATGGGCGTGGCGAATCCGGAGAGGATGACGGCGGGGACGAGAAAGAGAAAGGCCCCGAGCAGGCCCTGCTGCTGGGTGACGGCGATGGAGGAGATCATAAGTCCGACCCCGATGGCCGAGAGCAGGAAGAGGAAGAGCCCGACGTAGAGGGCGAGTACGCTTCCGCGAAGCGGAATATGGAACCACAGCACCGCCATGAGGATGATGAAGGTAGCCTCCACCGCGCCGATGATGAACCCGGGGAGGACCTTGCCGAGCAGAATCTCCGCCGGCCGCAGGGGGGTGACCAGAAGCTGGTCGAAGGTTCCAGCCTCCCTCTCCCGGGCCACCGAAAGGGAGGTGACGAGCAGGGACACCACGAGGGTCAGCAGCCCGACGATGCCCGGGACGATAAACCAGCGGCTCTCGAGGTTGGGGTTGAACCAGGCCCGGATTTCCAGTCGTGCGGGTGAGGTCTGGCGGCCGTGGGTCTGTGCCCAGCTTTCGTTGAAGTCGGTGACGATGCTGCGCACGTAGCCGGTCAGGACCGCTGCGGTGTTGGAGTTGCGTCCGTCGACGATGAGCTGCAGTGGAGCCGGGCGGCCAAGCAGCAGGTCCCGGGTGAAATGGGGGCCGAGGTGAAGCACCATCAGAACCTTCTTGCCGTTGACCAGAGGGGGGATTTGCCCCTCATGGTCGAGTTCTCCCTCCATCTGAAAATTGGAGGAGCCTTCGAAGCGGGCCAGAAGCTGTCGGGAGACGAAACCGGGATCTTCGTTGAAGACGGCAAACGGCACCCGGTTGAGATCGTAGGTGGCGGCGTAACTGAAGATCAGCAGCTGAACCAGGGGCGGAACGATGATGACGAAGCGGCTGCGCTTGTCCTTGAGCAGCGCCAGAAACTCCTTTTTCGTCAGGGCGACAATCCTGCGCCACATAAGGCTCTCCAGTAAGATTGCTGAAAAAAACGGTCTTTCCCCAGCTTGCCCGACCAAAGCCGCGAGGCGGAGTCGGGTCCCAGTCCCCAGTCCCCGGCTTTACGGTTCACCGTTTACCGTACACGGATCCCGACTCTTCCTACTGTAGACTCTTCCTCGTCTTGCGCCGGACCATCACCAGGAAAAAGACTCGCCATGCCGACCAGGGCCAAGGCGTTGGGGAGGAGTACCGGCCAGACGTCTCCGGCCAGAAAAACCGTCTGCAGGATGGCGACATAATAGCGGGCCGGAAGAATGTGGGTCAGAAGCTGGACCGACCCCGGCATACTGTGCGATGTCGAAGATGAACCCCGAGAGGATGAAAGCCGGAAGGAAGGTGGCGATGATCGCCACCTGGCCGGCGATGAACTGGTTGCGCGCCACGGTGGAGATGAGCAGGCCCATCCCCAGGGCGGTAAGCAGGAAGAGGGCCGAGGTGCCCAGGAGCACCCACAAAGAGCCGCGCAGGGGAACCTCGAAGAGCCAGACCGCCATGCCGACCGAAAAGAGCAGCCCACCCATGCCGAGCAGGAAATAGGGAATGAGCTTCCCCAGCAGGATCTCCGGAACCCGCACCGGGGTCACCAGAAGCGCCTCCATGGTGCCGCGCTCCCATTCTCGGGCGACGACCAGGGCCGTGAGCAGGGCTCCGATGAGGGTCATGATGACGGCAATCAGACCGGGAACCAGAAAATCCCGGCTGCGCAGGCCCGGGTTGAACCAGACCCGTTGTTCCAGCTCCACCGGAAGGTTCGCGGCCCGGCCCCGGGAGGCGGCTACCTTCCCCAGCCAGCCGCTCCACACCCCCTGGAGATACCCCTCGATGATCCGGGCGGTGTTGGCGTCCACGCCGTTGACGAAGACGCCGATGCGGGGAATCTCGCCCGAGAGGACCTTGGGGCTGAAGTCGCTTCGCAGCCAGACGATCCCTTTCACCTCCCCGGCCCGCAGGGCCTGTTCCGCCTCCCGTATGTCCGAGAAGCCCCGGGGGGCGAAATACTCCGAGCGGGCAAACCCGGAGGTGAAGGAGGCCGTCAGGGCCGTTGGCTGCTCCACCACCACGGCGAGGGGCACGTGCCTGGCGTCCAGAGAGACGCCGTAGCCGAAGATGAGCAGAAGGACCAGCGGAAGGAAAAAGGCAATGCCGATACTGGAAGGGTCCCGCAGGATCTGCAGGGTCTCCTTGCGCATCAGCCCTTTCAGGCGCATCGCCCGGATTCCGGCCGGGCGCCCGTTTCCCGCTTCCCCTTTCATATGGCGGACTCCGGGCTGCTCTGCCCCTCGATCAGGGCGATGAAGGCATCCTCCATGGTCGGCTCGGGCCGCTCCTCAGTGCGGAAGCGGGCCTCGGGTCTCCTCCGGGGTTCCTTCGGCGAGGATCTCCCCCTGGGCCATGATGACGAGGCGGTCGCAGTATTCGGCCTCCTCCATGAAATGGGTGGTCACCAGCACCGTCACCCCCTGCTCGGCCAGGGCGCCGATACGCTGCCAGAACTCGCGCCGCGCCAGGGGGTCGACTCCCGAGGTCGGCTCGTCGAGAAAGAGGATGTCCGGGGCGATGCATCAGGGCCGCGGCCAGAGCCAGGCGCTGCTTGAAGCCGAGGGGCAGCTCCCGCTGGCGGGCCTCGGCCATGGGGCCGAGTTCGAATTCCTGCAGCGCCCAGGCGATCCGGTCCCGCTGTTCCCTGCCGTAAAGCCCGTAGGCGCTGCTGAAGAAGCGGAGGTTTTCCCGCACGGAGAGGTCGGCGTAGAGGGAGAAACTCTGCGCCATGTACCCGATGCGCCCCCGGGCCGCGGCCGCCGCGGTGCGCAGGTCCCGACCGGCCACCCGCAGCCTGCCTTCCGAGGCGGGAAGCAGTCCGCAGAGCATCCGGAAGGTGGTCGACTTGCCGGCGCCGTTGGCCCCGAGCAGCCCGAAGACCTCCCCCTGGCGAACGGAGAAGGAGATCCCCTTGACGGCGTAGAAATCGCCGAAACGGCGCTTGACGTTCTCCACCAGGATGACTTCCTCCCCTCCGGCCGCCGTGGGCTCGAGGTCCATCTCCTCCCGCGGGCGGAGACGGGGAGCCGGCCTTTTCTCGGAGAAGGGCCACAAAACTGTCCTCGAAACGCGGCGCGACCGGGCTGGATCTCGACCTTGGACTCCCGGGAAGAAGGGCCTCTTCATCGGGGACTCCGGGCCGCTCCATGCACCAGTCGCACCCCTTCGCGGTAGACGGTGGCGTCGGTGACTCCGGGGGCCGCGGCCAGGCGGGCCTGCAGGGTCCGCTTGTTGAGTTCGGGCGCGGCGACCTGGAAGGTGCGCCCCTCGACCTTCCGGCTGAAGACCGACGGGCGCCCCCTGCCCGAGGACTCTTCCCTCGTGCATGAGGACCACCTCCTGGCACCGCTCGGCCTCGTCGAGATAGGCCGTGCTCAGCAGCACGGTCATCCCCTCCTTCGTCCACCAGGCGGTAGACGATGGCCCACAGCTCCCGGCGCGAGACCGGGTCGACGCCCACCGTCGGCTCGTCGAGGAGCAGGAGGCGGGGAGGAGGGACCAGGGTGCAGGCGAGCCCGAGCTTCTGCTTCATTCCGCCGGAGAGAGCGCCCGGCCAGCGCGCCGGGTGAAGGGACCGAGTCCGGTCATGTGCATCAGCTCGTCGATAGCGTCCCGGGCGCTCGGCGGGCGGCACCCCCTGGAGGTCGGCATACAGCTCGAGGTTCTCCTGGACGGTGAGGTCCTCGTAAAGGCCGAAGCGCTGGGGCATGTAGCGAAGCGCCTCCTGGACCTTCAGCGGGCTCCGCGCCGACATCGATGCCGAGCACGCGAAGCTGTCCCTCGGTCGGGCAGGCAGAAGGCCGCACATCAGCCGCATCAGCGTGGTCTTGCCGGCCCCGTCCGGGCCGATGAGCCCGGTGACCCTGCCCTGCCGCACCTCGAGGCTGACCCCGTCCAGGGCCTTCACGGTGCGCCCTCCGCTGCGAAAGGTTTTACCGACGTCCTTCAACGACAGGACGGCCCCGGCGCCAGGGGGTCATTGCCCGAAACGGCGGTGTCCGGCATCCTATTGCTCCGGCAGGGGTCGGGACTGTTCAGGTTTACCGAGGCCCGGAGGGTGTCAGGGGAATCTCGACGGTGGCGGGCATCCCGAGGCGCAGCTGGTTTTGGGGATTGCAGACGAAGACACGGACCTGGTAGACCAGCTTGCTTCGAAGTTCGGAGGTTTCAACCCGTTTGGGGGTGAACTCCGCGGTGGGGGAGATATAGCCGACCCAGCCTTTGTAGGCTTTTCCCGGAAAGCTGTCGGTGGTGACCTCGGCCCTCATCCCGGGGGCAATGTGGCCCAGGTCGGGCTCATCAACATAGGCCCGCACCCAGAGAGGCTCGGTCAAGGCGAGAGTGAGCACCGGGCTTTGGGGAAAGGCCATGTCCCCCGGCTCCAGGATGCGGTCCTGGACGACCCCGTCGGAGGGGGCGAAGAGTCTGGTGTCGGCCAGCGTCCTGCTCGGCCAGCTTCTGGGCCGCCCGGTCCGCCTTCAGCTGGGCTCTTGCGGCCGCGATATCCTCCTTGCGGGGGCCCTTGACCGCCAGGGCATGAACCTGGCGGGCCGCCTCCAGGGCGGCCCGTGCCGATTTCAGCGCCGCCTCGGCGTCGTCGAGCTGCTGCCTGGGGACGTACTCCTTCGCCGCCAGGGCCTTGGTTCGCCGGTAGGTCTCCTCGGCATCCCGCAGGGTTGCCTCGGCGCTGCGGACATGGGCCTGCGCTTCGGCGATCTCCTCCGGCCGGCTTCCGGCCAGAAGGCGAGAGAGGACTTGCTGCTGGGCGGCCGTCTGGGCCCGGGCCCGGGCCGCCGCGGCCTCGAAGCGCGCGGGGTCGAGCCGGGCCAGCAGGTGTCCGGCCTTCACCCGAGCGCCCTCCTCGACCAGGATCCGCTCGATGCGTCCCGTATCGTGGAAGGCGAGCTGGACCTGGCGAATATCGACGTTGCCGTAGAGGCGAAGGCTCGCACGGGGGCCGGAAGCGCTGCGAAAATGAAGATAGAGCCCGACGGCCAATCCGGCGAAAAGGATCAGGGCCACCCCCCCTGCCAATACTCTTTTCTTTTTCATCCTTGCTTCCCCTCTGGCGTCACCAGAATTCAATCGCCTTCCGCCCCCTTATCCCTGAGCAGAACATTGACCGCCTCGATGTCCTTTTCGGTGAGCACCCCCGCCGCCGCCTTGAGGCGAACGCGGTCGACGACGTGGCTGTAAAGGGCCAGAAAATAGTTTCGCTGAGCCGACGCATGGTCCTGGACGACGGTGAGAAGGTCGATTATGGAGCGAACCCCGAGCCGGTATCCGTCCTGAGTCGCCAGAAGGGAAACCCGCGCGGATCGGAGGGCCTGGGTGGCCGCCCGCAGCTCGGCCACGCTGTTCTTGAGCTCTCGGAAGGCGGTCGCGGTGTCCAGTTTCACCTGGTCCTGCCGGTCCTCCAGAGCGTACCGCCCGGCAGAGGCCAAGGCCTCGGCCTGCTGGGTCCGAGCCCCGATTTCTCCCCCCTGATAGAGGGGGAATTTCAGGTTCAGGCCTACCTTCCATTCATCCCGTTCGATGCTCGGCAGAAACTCTCCCTTGGAGTGACCGTAGCCGGCATCGATATCGACCCTCGGCCACCGGGCCCGGCTGGAGATTTGCACTTGGTCCCGAGCGGCCTGCAGCTCCGCCCGGGCCCGAAAAAGGAGAGGCTGGCTTTCTAGTGCCGCCTCGACCCACTTGTCGGAGCTGTCGGGGGATGGCTCCCGAGGCTGCAGCGGCCCAAGGTCCTCCAGGGTTCCCATCGGCCGGTGGGTGAGTCTTTCCAGTGTCTGCCTCGCGATGCTCAGGACATTTTCGGACCTGACCCTGGCCGACTCCGCCGCATCGTGCCGGGCACGGGCCTCGTGAACGGCGATGATATCCCCGCTTCCCACCTCCCGGAAGGTCTCCGTCTGGTCGAGGATGCTCTTCAGCAGGTCCCGTTCCCCCCGGGCCACCTCCCTGTCCGCCCTGGCCCGTAGAACGGAGAAGTAGGCCTCGGTAACATCGAGAATCAGCTGCTGCGCGGCGGCCATAACGGTGGCCTCTCCTGCCCTGATCCGGGCCCCGGCGGCATTCAGCGCGACATACGCCGGGCCGTTGAACACCGGCTGGGTCAAGGTGACGCTGTAGCTGTTTCCGGTATAGGATTCGTCCACCGCCAGGGGACCGAAGCCGGAAATGTCGGCGTGGCCGCGGCTGACCCCGGCCGCAAGTCCGAGCTTGGGCAGAAGGCCCGAGCGGGCCAGAGGCCGTTCGGCCCGGTCAGCGTCCAGCAGGGCCCGGGCCCGAGCGAGGACGGGACTGGTGGCCGCCGCCTGCCGGTACACGGAGAGGAGGTCCTCGGAATGGCCGGAAAGGGGAGTCGTCAAAAGGAAAACAGCCGCCAAGAGCGCGGACAGGCGTCTGCTGGACAACGGGAGAAAAATCCGCATAGCAGCTACTTTCGAACCGTGGCTTGGGCAAGGGTGTTTCCGGCGGAGCCGAAAATCCTATTTCTTCGATTTGGGCTGCGCCTTTTGGGGAGGCAGTCCCTGGAGAGCATCGTAAAAATCCTGGATGTGGCTCGTAATCGTGTCGAGGTCGAATCTGTGCCAGTCCAGGCTGGCGGAATGCAGGGCCGCTCCGGCATCGCTCAAAGAGTGGGCCTCGGCGCTGCCTTCATCCGGATGGTAGAGCTTTTCGTCCGCGGCGAGAAGGGCCTTGCTCTCCCGCAGCAGCAGCAGCACCGCCTTGGCCTTCTGCGGAACGTCTGGGAAAATGCCCATCCTCTCATTGTGACACCTGTCGCAGACGGCGGCAAGGGTACCGGGCGCCAGAATCTTCGTTACCATCGAACCGTGGCAGGTCACGCAATCGGGACCCTTGCCCGAGGACTCCAGCATCTGGTAATGCAGGCTCTGAGTGAACTTATAGAACTCGGCTCCGTGGCACTTGCCGCAGGTCGTGGGAATATTCTTGAAATAAACGGGGCTTTTCGGATCGCTGGAACCGAGGACTCCGGCATGGGCCGCCGCCTTTTGCGCAGCCGCCGGGTGGCCGCCGTGGCACTTGTCGCACGTGACGTCGTGCTGCTGATGGACCGACCCGTTCCAGCTGTGCGACTTGGCTCCGACAAAACTGCTGCCGGAGAGTTTGGAATGGCAGTCCACGCAGGAGTTTTTCGCGGTCGCGCCGGTTTCCGCGCCGGCGGGGGCGGCGAAAAACGCCACTCCGCACAGCAGCAGGAAGAAGGCCAGAATGCGGTCAGTTCTCGTCATGGTTGCCTCTCTTTCCCTTTTGATTGTAAAGACGCAACACCAGATAGGCGACCACCCAGACCCCCAGCGTCACCAGTAGATCATAAAGCGCCATAGCGGAAGGGGTGATATGCAGAACATCGATATACCCGGCCACGGTGGTCATGGCGAGAAAGGCGGCCACGCCGACCCCGAAGGAGGTCATGAAGGGACGATGGAGGGGATTTTCAATATAGTTCTGAGGTTCCCTGGCCCGGTCCAGGAACGGGATGGCGACCAGAATCAGACCCAGCAGGCCGGGAAAAAGAACCCCGCCGATGGTTTCGGGGGTGATCTTCCCCCCGGCGATAGAAATGGACAGATCGCCGGGAACGAGCTTCAGAAAGCCGTAGATGGGGAGAAAGTACCAGTCCGGCCGCATCACCGGAGTTCCCGGTGAGGGCGGCCCGTAGGCCTCGATGGGATTCAGGGGGATGTAGGTCGCCATCAGGACGACCACGAACAGGAGAAAAGAGAAAAGGGACAGGCTGATGAAACTCTGTTCCGGCCAGACGGGGATGCCGATGAGCTTGCGCCCCTCCTGGGCGCCCTTGAGTTTCCTGTTGGAGCGTGGTTCGGTGTGCTTCTGCTTGACCAGGACGGTCAGGTGCAGACCGACTAGGGCCATGAGGACGGCCGGGACCACCATGACGTGCAGGAAGAAAAACCGGGGCACGGTTCCGGCGGCCGGAAACTCGCCGGCAAAAAGCAGCCGTGATATCCAGCCCCCGATCCAGGGGACCGACTTGGAGATGTAGTAGGCGATGGAGGTGGCCGTCACCGAAAACTGGCTGTAGGGCAACAGATAGCCGGTGAAGGCCGCCCCCAGGGTCAGGGCGAGCAGTCCGAGTCCCACCAGCCAGTTGACCTCCCTCGGTTTGCGGTAGGCCGAGGTGAAATAGATGCGGGCCAGGTGGGTCAGAATGGCGGCGATCATGACCATGGCCGACCAGTGATGGATGCGCCGCACGATCATGCCGAGGGGAAGCAGGTCGATTTTGACCACGCTGGCATAGGCCGCAGGGACCGTGGCGCCGAAGAGGGAAACCCCCTTGACCGAAGGCTCGTAGAGGAACCCGAGAAAGATCCCCGTGGCCACCAGGGTGATGAAGGAAAAGAGCGCTATTTCTCCCAGCAGAAACGTGGGATGGGTGGGAAAGGTTTTGGCCAGGAACTTGTCCTTGAACTTCTTCAGTTCCAGCCGCTCGTCAAGCCATCTAAAAATCATCGCCGTCTGCCTCCCGCCGTCATACCTGCGGCCCGATGGGGCCGGAAAAACCGCTGGTAAAGACGAGCGTTCCATCCTTGGAAACCTTGACGCCGATCTGGGCCAGCGGAATCGGTGCGGGGCCGCCGATGACCTTGGCTCCCCGGGCCGGATCGAAGATGCTGTTGTGGCAGAAACATTCGGTATAGGAGGCCGCGGGCGACTGCTTGTTTTTCACCCAGGAAACGGTGCAGCCGAGATGGGTGCAGATGGCGCTGTAGGCCACAAACCCCTGGTCGGTCAGATCCATCCGGGTCGGCGGCTTGAATTCCGCCTCCTTCAGACGGATCAGTTGCACGAGATTCGCCTGGTTCGTCGGATTTACCCTGGGGATAGGCGAGTACGGCATCCCCCACATTGAGGGCCGACGCCTGCAGAGGGGTCGCCTTCCTGGCTCCCCTTGGCATACACCAGCCGGTCCCCCGGTGTCACGGTGGCCACGTAACCGCCGCCCTTCTTTTCGGGAGACAGCACCTTCACCAGCGACAGCAGGGAGCCGAAGGCGCCCGCGACGGCGGCCAGAAGGATGCCGAGGGTAATTCGCCTGCGGGTGATATCCGCCCTCTCTTCCGGGTTTCCGGAGACTCTCCTCTACCATAACAGCCTCTCCTCCCGGTCCTCGGCGACCTGCCTGAAAGAAGCAAAGCCTTTTGCATAAAGGACAAGTGCCGCTCCAGCCAGCAAGAACTCGAAAGCCATCAGCGTCCCCAGCAGGTAATCGTTGCCCCGGCCGGAGACCAGCAGATAGGCAAAGGCCACAGCCATACCGAGAAGAAGCAGCGAGAGTATAATGACAATGCCCATGGCGGCCACGGAGCAGGAAGGCTTCTTCTGCCGAAGGACCTCAAAGCTCATTTCATTTCTCCTTTTCCAGGATCACAATAAACCACCAAACCGAACAGAAAGATGACAAAGACCGCCCCGAAGGCCACCAGTCCGATCTGATAGGGATCCATCTCCTCGGGGAAAGGGGGCGCCAGGGAGGGCCTTTGCCCCTGGGTCTTTTCCCTGGCGACTCTGATTCGAATCTTCGAAAGCTGGGAGATGGTGGCATTCGTCACGTTCATGGGATCGATCTGGGTAAAACCGGTGGTATCCTTGTGACATCCCGAACAGACTTTGGGAACTTCGGGAATGACGTTGTTGTGCGCGTGGTGGCAGGTGACGCAGGAGGGGCCTCCGTTGTTGCCGAGATACGCCTTTCCCATGATGCTCCCGGCGTACCTGGCGACGGAACCGGGATGGCACTTGGCGCACATGTCGAACATCGCCTGCCCCGAAGGCTTGCCGATAAAGCCGTGCGCCTTAGACATGGCGGCCGATTTTTTCGCCGAGAATTCCGCCCCGGAGAGCTGCTGTACATTTCCCACCGAGACCCCGGCATTGCCGCCGTGACAAAGGTCGCAGGTGATGCCGTTCTGCTCATGAATCGAGCCGTGCCAGGCAGAAACGGGTCTGCCAATCGCACCGCCCAGGGTTTCGTGACAGGCAACACAGGCCCCACCGGACTGCTGGGCCCACGCAGCCGGAGCGAGCATCACAAGGGTCGCTATCCAAACGGCGGCCCATATCCATTTTTTTCCGTTCATACCCTCGCCTCGCATCGGGAGTTTTTCCCACCGGCGCCGCGGCCGGACTCCCATGTCAAATTACAGTATCGATCAACCTCTCTTGGTACGCATCAGGAATTGCTTCCCGGTCCTGAGCCGGAACCGGGCAAAATGATTCTCAAAAGCATATCGCATTTTTCACATTAATCCACCCCCGAAAGGGATCCACTGACCATTCGGGCGGACTTCGGCCGCCCTGGCCCGAACGGTTTCCCCTTCCCCAGGCGGGTTTTTTCTTTTGCAGCCGTTGGTTAAAAAAACCGATGCAATTAGCTTACCTTACTTCCAGGTGTATTCAAAATGGACTGCCGCGTCTTGCCGCCGGCCAATCGGCTGCCGACGGTAAACTCGAACGTTCCCTTCTTCGGCAGGGTCATGTCGGAGCTGAAGCCCATGCCCATCCCCATGTTCATCTCCCTCAGCATGACCGGTTCGCTGACCTGGCCGGCATCGACATGCATGCCGCAGCTGTACTGCTGCTTCTCGGCCCGGGCGACCTGAGGCCCGCCGAAGGAGGCCAGTTCCATATGGCTGAAGCAGTACCAGGCGTAACAGGCGCCTCCCGAATGAACAAGGGCCAGGACCAGCAACCCGCTCAGCAGGACTTTTCCTTTTTCGGGTCATCGTGACATCCTTTGGTATTTACACGGAGCTGCGAAAGGCGGTCACGTGAGTAACAATGTTTTTTGGTCGGTGTTGGTTCCCGGAGGCAACTCATTGCCCATCCGAAGCCTTTTCCGGAGTCACAAACGTTCCCCCACCCAAATCGACCCCGGCCTCCGCCTCCAGCCCGGCGACATCCCTCTGGTATTCGGCCAGCGCCCGGTAGTAGTCGGTCTGGTAGTTGTAGAGCTTGAGCAAGGAGTCGAGCAGGTTCAGGAAATCGACCTTGTCCACCTGGTAGGCGGCCAGGGTGGCCTGGAAAGTCTGCTCGGCCTGGGGAAGAACCCCCGTCTTGTAGAGGGCAACCTGGTCCCGGTCCCTCTCCATCCGGGCATAGGTGTCGCTCAGGCTGAAGTGCACCTTGTTGCGAAAATCGCCGTACTGCTCCAGGGCCATGCGGACACCCGACTCGGCCTCGGCCACCGCCTCGCGCCGCTTTTCCCGCCAGATGGGGAGGTTGAAGCTGACACCCCCGCTGACGAAATCGGTCCCCTTTACCGGGTCCCCCTGGGCCGGCTCACGAAACCGGTAGCCGGCCGAGACGGTAAAATCGGGCCAGTAATCGAGCTTGGCCAGGTGCCTCTGGGCCTTGAAACGCTCCACGAGGGAGGTGTAGGAGGCAAAGAGGGGACGGGTCTCCTGCGCCTTTTTCTGAAGCGCCTCCAGTGAAGGTTCGACAGGGGTCATATCGACGGATTCGCTCGTCTCCACCGGGGTGGCGGTCGGCCGGCCCAGCACGGTGTTCAGGTCGGCCAGAACCGTCGTTCTTTGCTGCTTCAGGGTGAAGAGCCTGTCCATAAGCCTGGAGCGCTCCAGCTGTGCCTTGAGAACGTCCTGCTGCAGTCCCTTGCCGACCTTGTAGCGGGTTTCGGTCAGACGGATGAAGTCATCCAGGACGGCAAGGTTTTTCTTCGTTATCCCGATCGCCTTGTCCCGGAAGAAGAGCCGGTACCAGGCGTCCTTGACCTTCCTGGCGACCTGGAGCCTGCCATCTTCGTAGACCCCCTTGTACCACTGCGCCTGCTGATCGGCCATCTCCCCCCTGGCGGCCAGCTTGCCCGGAAAGGGAAATCTCTGGGAGAGACCGAGTTCCTTGCCCGTCATGGGCGTCTGGTCGCCGGAAAAGCTGTCGACCGGGTAGTTGGAGAAGGTAAAGGAGAGCCGCGGGTCATCGAGGGATCCGGCGGGGATGACTTTCCGCTCGTACAGGTGCCACCTGGCTTCGGCCGCCTTGAGGTCGGGGTTGCTATTCAGGGCCTCCTGAACCAGCTCCTTCAGTCGGGATGACGGGCCCTCGGCAGCCCGGGCCGGGTCGGCCAACGCGCCGAGGATGCCGACAAGCAGCACTATCCCGGAAAACAGCAGGTTCCGTTTTTTCATTGCAGGACTCCTTTTTTGAAAACAAGGCGCGTCATGGCCGGTTGTCGGCTCCAATAATTCGAACAATCTTACACCCTTTGAATTATCTGTTTATATTCTTTTTTATATCTCCCTACAAACTGTCGAATAATATTCTACGCTCCCTCCCCGGAGCTGCACCGACCAGCTGGATAAACCGGTATCGGCAGTCCCTTTTTTCTGCGAGTTTTGTTATGCTTGGTGCATCCCCCCCCCCGGCGCTCCAACCTGCCGGTACATCCCGCTTGCACGGAGGTATCATGTCCATCCTTACCCGGCTGAAAAACCGCCTCATCGCCCGCCTCATCACCCGCGTCCCCTCCCTCGCCCGCCGTTTCGTGGAGGCGTACCGCCCCTGGGAAACGGAGGGGGAAATCCCCTGGACGCCCGCCCGCAAGCCCCTGGCCGAGTGCCGGGTGGCGGTGGTCACCACCGCCGGTGTGCACCATGCCTCCCAACCTCCCTTCGACATGGAGGACCCGGAGGGCGACCCCAGCTTCAGGGAACTCGACGCCGCCACCATCATGAAGGATTTCCGAATCACCCACGACTACTACGACCACAGCGACGCCGAGAAGGACCTCAACATCGTCCTTCCCCTCGACCGCCTGCAGGAGTTCGAGCCGGAGGGCATCATCGACCAGCTGGCGGGGACCCACTACGGCTTCATGGGCCACGTCGACGGGAGGCACATCCCGACCCTGATTGAAAAAAGCGCCCGCGAGGTCGCCTCCCGCCTGAAGTCGGACCGTGTGGACGTCGTCCTTCTGACCCCTGCCTGAGGCATCTGCAACCAGTCCGTGGGACTGGTCCAGAGAGAGGTCGAACGAGCCGGCATCCCCACGGTCGGCATCTCCATCGTCCGAAGCTACACAGAAAAAATCCGCCCTCCCCGGAGCGTCTTTCTGCGCTGGCCCTTCGGCCATCCCCTGGGAGAACCCGGCAACGTGCCCCAGCAGAGGGCCGTCCTCTTCGAGGCCTTCAAGGCCCTCTACGCCATCCGGACTCCTGGCGAGATCGTCGAGCTGCCCTTCCGCTGGCGGCGGGAGGACTACTCAACCTGCAGAGGACCTTCGGGGCTGGGACCGGGAGTATGATTAATGGAGGATTTTGAAGGGGGGAGAATGAGGATTTCCGGAGGCCGAATCAGGCCTCGGGATGCCAGAATCCGTGGAAACCGAGGGGCGTGTGGTGGGTAAGATGAATGCCGGCACACGGACCAGAGGCCAGGTCACGGGCGTCGAGCACCGCGAGGAAGTTTTTTTGGGTCTTTCCGTCATAAACCTCGGTCAGAAGCCAGCCGGGCTCGTCATCTGTGGCGCTCCTTCCAGGCGCAGCGGCAAATACCGGTTCGCTGCAATAAACGGCCGGACCGAAATCATATGTGGACATACGGCCGGACTCAAAGTCGACCCGGCTGATGGCCGTAAAAAAGTTCTCTTTCCCCGGAATGCGGGCAAAATAGCCGAAACGATGGCGACGGCACAGCCGGAGGGGGTCGACCATGGGAAATTCGAAATTTCCCGCTTCGAGGGTCTCCTCCTCAAGCCTTCGGGCCGCCAGATCGATGCGGTAGCGGCGCAGTTCTCCCGGATAGCGGTAGTCCCCCATCCGCCCTTCCATGATGGCGAAGAGGGCGGGGTCCTTTCCGAGAAAATGGTCGGGGTTGCGATAGCCGACGAAATCGGCCACGATCCTTCCCTCCCCATCCTCGTAGGCGTTCAGGCTGTGCCACATCCAGGCCGCCTCAGCTTCCAGCATGACAGGCGGCACGTTGCTCTCCCGGCTGAAGGCCAGAAGCAGGTTTCCCTTCTCAGGAGCCCAGCGCATCGAGTCGGTCATGCTGGTCAACCCGAGCAGGAAGCCCCAGACATCCATCTCGACGGGATGCAGATTGAGCAGGATGTGGCGCTCGGTAACAAAGAAGTCGTGCACATAGGCGAAGCGGGGAAGTGTGAACACCTGGTGCTTCCTCAGACGCCCGTCGGCTCCGAGCACCGTCAGGTGCAGATCGGTTCTGCGGCCAAAGTCCAGCCCGAAAAAAATCCAGTCGCCCGTTTTGCGATCGAGCTTCGTATGGGCTGAGAACACGGTCTGCCCGGCCTCGAGGCCCAGCCAAGACTCCCCAAGGGTATCGAGGGTTTCCGGGTCGAGTTCATAGGGGGGATGGAACTCGTCGAAGGCAAAAAGGCGGCCGTCGCGAACCACCACCGAAATGCCCGCCTGGTTGGCAAAGTGACCCCCTCCGAGATTTTTCCAGAAACCGCCCGACGCCTGGGTCGACCAGGTGGAATAGAGGTATTTTCCCGCGGCCGTTTCCTCGAGGTATTTCGTGGTGCGCACGAAGCGGTTGCTGTAATAGGCCTTGCCCTCCGAAAACCTAAAGGACTGAACCATACCGTCCCCGTCGAGAAGGCAGCGCTTGCGCAGACCATTCCGGTCGAAGCGGCCCGGGCCGTTGCGAAAGAGCACCCCCTTGAGCCCGACCGGAAGGGCCCCCTCGATGCGGGGCGGATAGGCGTATTCTTCGGCCAGCGTGGTCGCCAGGCCGAGAAGGGCAGCCGCCGGTAGTCTCCGGGGCCCAGGGTGATATTCTTCAAGGGCCCCTGTGCGGCGAGGGACTCCGAAGGCAGCAGGCCGGCTCCGACTATTGCAAGGGCCTGAAGAAAACGACGTCGCCTGCGGTCCATAGACTCAAGCCTCCGGGGGCTGATCCAGGTTGTCCGGCCGCCCTCCCGCTCGGGGACGAAAAGGCCTTCCCCATCTATCTGGAAAACTTTCTCTCGAAAACAATCACCGTTAATTCTAAAGAATCCCCTCACGCATATCAACCCCTCCCTCCGCGGGGCCTCCTCAAACCATGAGACACCATCCCATGAAAGATGAGTTTCAGTTGATAAGATTGAAGATGAACCCCAGCTGAGAGGAAGAGGATGGCCGCGATGGGCGCCAAAGGAGGCAGGGCACTTTTCACGAGAAGAATCGGGCACAAGCTGCTCATGCTTCTTACGGGACTGCTCGTATTCGGTTGTTCCATGCCGGAGCGCTGTATCTTCACCACCGACCGTGATTTGAGGTTCACTCCCGGAATCAAGGACCTCAAGTTCCAGGAGATTATCTTCCCCGCCGGCGACGGTCCTCGTCTCTACGGCTGGTACCTTCCGGGCTCCGACAGCAGGGAGGTCGTTTTGTATTTTCACGGCACGGCCACCAACCTCTCCCAACTGACCCCCATCCTCAAAAAGTTCAAGCAGCTCGGCGTCGCCCTCTTCGTTTTCGACTACCGAGGCTTCGGCCGCAGCCAGGGCAGGCCGACGCCGATCCACAGATCGATTTCGCCGGATAAGCTCTTCTGCCAGAGATCCGGCTCGTCATCGACGCACAATGCCGGAAAAGATGTGGATGGGCTGGAAGTTTTTTGGGGAGCGGCGGCTCACTCCCGCTTATCCGCACCTTGCGGATGCCCTCCTGCGCCACCATCCTTGACCCCGCACGACCCTTCCCGGGCGGGAGATTTCCTTTGTCCGGACGGCTTCTCGGGCCGTCACGGGCAGCCGCAGCAGCAGGATTTCCACCCGCTCGCCGGCTGCCAGGTCGGGGCTTCCCTCCGGCACCGGCAGCAGGGCCTGGACGTTTTGAAGACTGCGGGTCTGCCCCGATCCCTGTCGCTTCGACGGAACGAAGTGCAGCTCTCCGCCCTCGCTGAATAACCTCCCCCAGAGAAACTGCCGACGCGTTGCGCCGCCGCGGACCGATTCCGCCAGGCTGACCCGGAGTCTCGGCGTCGCGGGGTCCCGGCGGCCGGCGAGAATTCCCAGCGCCGGCCGCACGAAGAGTTCAAAGGTGGCGGCGGTCGCGGCCGGATTGCCCGGCAGCCCGAAACATGGCCGGTTCTCCAGGATGCCGAAGAGGACCGGTTTGCCCGGCTTGATCGCCACCCTCCAGAATTTGCGCACAAACCCCCGTCGATTCAGCGTCTGCCGGACCAGGTCCTTCTCCCCGACGGAAACCCCGCCCGTGGAGAGGATCAGGTCAGCCGCCAGCGCCTGGTCGAGAATCCGGTCCAGATCCTCCTCCCGGTCCGCGCCGATGCCCAGGGGGATCGGCTGGCAGCCGCATTCAGCCAGCCGGGCGAGCAGATACTGCAGGTTGGAGTTGACAATCTGCCCAGGCCCCGGTTCCTCCCCAAGCTCGACCAGCTCATCGCCGGTGGAGAAGACAGCGACCCGGGGGCGCGGATGAACCCGGACCCGGTCGATGCCGGCGCCGGCGAGCAGGCCGATGGCGCCGGCATCCAGCGTCGTTCCCGCCTCCAGCAGAAGTTCACCCTCGCGATATTCCTCGCCCCTGTAGCGGACATGCTGGCCCCTGTCGACCGGTTCCTGCAAAACTAGGGACTGACCGCAGAGATTGGTCTCCTCGACGGGAATCGCGCTATCGGCGCCCGGCGGCAGGGGCGCCCCTGTGGTGATCCGGATGGCCTCTCCGGGTTGAAGACAGCCGGTGAAGGGGTAGCCGGCGTAGGAGCTGCCGACAACCTCCAAAACGCTTTCCCTTTTCGCCGAGTCCGCCGCCAGGGCGAAGCCGTCTATGGCCGAGTTGTCCCACCGGGGCATATTCCAGCGGGCACATGCCGATGCGGCCAGCACCAGACCTGCGGCCTGTAAGAGGGGCAAGGTTTGGGCGGGCAGCGGTGCGACCACTTCCATAACCTGTTGCAGGGCCTGCTCGTAAGTCAGCATGGCATCACTCCTGTGTAATTTTCGGAAATTGCCGGGATCGTACGCCTCCTCAGCGCTCAACATCCGCCCGGTAGTGGTAAGTTCAAAGGCTCGTTGGTCCCCGACGGTGCGCTGCAGAAACCAGGCCCCACCCATCTCGGGGACGATGCCGAGGTTAAGGAAGGTTTCGCCCAACAGGGCTCTGGTCGAGCCGAAGCGCGCATCGCGCATGCAGGCAAGGTCGAATGCCGCGCTGATCGCCGGGCCGTTGACAGCGGCGATGACCGGCAATTCGGCACGGTGGCCCCATGGCTAACCCTGAACTCCGGTTTGCTCTGCCCGACTCGATTGCTGCAGACCACCCCCTTCATCGTTGACCTATACCAAAGGGGTCCTTAAAAAAAAATCACAACGGAGACCGAAGGCCCTGACAGCGCAGGGAGTCTGGCCCCTTTACATGTCACAGCTATTTATGTATTCTAGTACCATAATAATATTTTTGACGTCAAGATTTATCCGGGATACCACGCAACAAGGACTTTGGTTTTCGGAAGTAACGACTATCATATCAAGATCCGAGAAGAAGCCCCCAAACCAGTGCAGAAAGGTTGAGAGGAAATGCGATTTACCGGAACCGATTCTTATATAGCGACCGAGGACCTGAACCTGGCGGTCAACGCCGCCATCACCCTGGGGCGGCCCCTGCTGATCAAGGGTGAACCCGGTACCGGCAAAACCATGCTGGCCGAGGAGGTGGCCCGGGGCCTGGGCATGCCCCTTTTCCAGTGGCATGTCAAATCGACCACCAAGGCCCACCAGGGGCTCTACGAATACGATGCCGTCTCGCGCCTGCGCGACTCCCAGCTCGGCGACGAGCGCGTCCACGAGATCTCCAACTACATCATCAAGGGAAAGCTGTGGGAGGCCTTCGAGTCGGAAAAGAAGGCGGTTCTGCTGATCGACGAGATCGATAAGGCGGACATCGAATTCCCCAACGATCTGCTGCAGGAACTCGACCGCATGGAGTTCTACGTCTACGAAACCCGGCAGCTGGTCACCGCCAGGCACCGGCCGGTGATCATCATCACCAGCAACAACGAAAAGGAGCTCCCGGACGCCTTTCTGCGCCGCTGCTTCTTCCACTACATCCGCTTTCCGGATGCCGCAACGATGGAGCAGATCGTCGAGGTCCACTATCCCGGGATCAAAAAATCTCTTCTCAAGGGGGCCCTCGAAACCTTTTTCGACATGCGGGAGGTTCCCGGACTGAAGAAGAAGCCTTCCACCTCCGAACTGCTCGACTGGCTCAAGCTGCTGGTCGCCGAAGACATCCCCCTCGAGGCTCTGTCCAGCGGCAGGCCGGGCGAACGATCCCCCCCCTGCACGGAGCGCTGCTGAAGAACGAGCAGGACCTGCATCTTTCGACCGGCTGGTCGGCATGGCCGGCCGCGGTCGCAGGGGCTGAGCAATGCTGGTCGACTTTTTCATGCAACTGAGACAGGCCAAGGTGCCCGTCACCATCCGGGAGTATCTGAGCCTGATCGAAGCGCTGGACAAGCAGGTGGTCTGGGGAAGTGTCGAGGACTTCTATTACCTGGCGCGGCTCTGCCTGGTCAAGGACGAGAGCCATTTTGACAAGTTCGACCGGGTCTTTGCCCAGCTATTTCAAGGGGGTGACCGATATCGACGAAGAGCTCAAGACGCACATCCCCGAAGAATGGCTGCGCAAGCTGACGGAGACTGGTCCTCTCCGAGGAGGAGAAGGCCCAGATCGAGGCCCTCGGCGGATTTGAGAAACTGATGGAGACCCTGAAGAAGCGCCTTGCCGAGCAGAAAGAGCGTCATCAGGGGGGCAGCAAGTGGATCGGCACCGGCGGCCGCTCACCCTTCGGCGCCTACGGCTACAACCCCGAAGGGGTGCGCATCGGCCAGGACGGCTCCCGCCACCGGCGCGCGGTCAAGGTCTGGGACCGGCGCGAATTCAAAAACCTCGACGACTCGGTGGAACTGGGCACGCGCAACATCAAGGTCGCCCTGCGCCGGCTGCGGCATTTCGCCCGCGAAGGGGCGCCCGAGGTCCTCGATCTGCCCGGCACCATCCGCGCCACCGCCCACAATGCCGGATACCTCGATCTCAAGTTGGTCCCCGAAGCTGCACAACAAGATCAAGGTGCTGCTTTTCCTCGATGTCGGCGGCTCCATGGACGATCACATCAAGATCTGCGAGGAGCTCTTCTCCGCCGCCCGCAGCGAATTCAAGCAGCTTGAATACTTTTACTTCCACAATTTCGTCTACGAAAGCGTCTGGCGCGACAACCAGCGCTACCGGGCCGAGCGCATCGATCTCTGGGACGTGATCCATACCTATGGGCCCGACTACAAGCTGATCTTCGTCGGCGACGCGTCCATGAGCCCCTACGAAATCTCCGAGATCGGCGGGAGCGTCGAACACTTCAATGAAGAGGCGGGATACGTCTGGGGGCAGCGCCTGCTCGAGGCCTACAAGCATGCTGTCTGGCTCAACCCGTCCCACAAGGGCTTGTGGCACTTTACCCAGTCGATCGGGATGGTGCGGAAGATCATGGACGGGCGGATGTTTCCCCTGACCCTCGAAGGACTGGACGAGGGGATCCGATTGCTCAGCAAATAGGTCCTTCGGGCCCGGTCTCCAGCCCTGCCACCCACTGCGATTACCCTCGGGAAACCCTCCCGCCCTCACCGGATGCCCTCCTTCGTCGTTCCTTAAAACAGGAGTCTGTGCCGCACATTCTTCGGGGCATGGGAGCCGACCGAGGCGATGGCGAAGGCCAGCAGCACCGTCTCCCGCAGGGGCAGAAAACCATGGTAGGCCGCCCCGATGAGAACTATTTTCACCATGGTGATCACCCCCGACAGCTCTCTGCAAATCTGGCGGTGCCGGCGCCATTCAGCAAAAAGGAGCACTCCGCCGCTGAGAAGAGCAACCACCACATAGACCGCCGGAGGTCCGGGAATGGCATCGAGAAGATAGGCTGCAAGAAAGACCGCCGCTCCTATCTGGTGCAGCATCCTGATCAAAATGGAAAGATTGCGAACCCAATAGGGTCGGGAGCCGATCCGACCCAGCTTTACGTTGTTTTTGTAATCTCCTTCGGTGCGTTCCTGCATGGATGGCCTCACGGGTTCTCTCTTCTAAATATAGAATTTTGGTACCATAATTGGCTATTACAATACAAGCTATTTTCTCCTCCTCCTCAGGCCCCCTCCCTTGGCATTTGACCTCGGAAAAAAGCCCGGGTCCCAATGAGCTCTTCCGGGAAAACCCTCCCAAATATTTTCTTGACACCTTAATGGCATTGTGGTACTACTTTACTTAATTCAGATTTGGTAACGGCCGCTATGGACGGATGGCAGCAGAAAGGGTGCTACTCGGTCAACCTGCGGGGCATGATCATAGCCGTTTCGCTCCGGCAGGATATTCCAAGGCACGGTGGTTTTCACACCTGGTGGGCGAAAAGTCCGATGAACTGCTAAAAGGGGTCAGAAAATGAGGTATGCAGAGACAGGGTTCAATCTAGAAATCGATCTCTCCCGGGGAAACATCGAGAAGGTGGCAACCGACCCAAGAGACACCGAGCTGTATCTCGGAGGGCTGGGCACAAACGCCAAGATACTCTGGGACAGGGTCCCCCCTGAAACGGAGGCCTTTTCGCCCGACAATCTTCTGATATTCGGCGCCGGTCTTTTATGCGGCACGCCCGCTACCGGCTGTAATCGTACCATCGTGTCCACCATTTCCCCCCAGACCGGGTTGATGGCCTTTTCGATGATGGGCGGATTTTGGGCGCCGGAATTGAAGTATGCCGGTTATGACAAGGTGATTCTTCGCGGCAAGTCGCCCGATCTGGTTTATCTGTGGATCAACAATGACAAGGTGGAAATCCGTGATGCCTCTCACTTGCGGGGCAAAGGGCTCGATCGAAACCGCGGAGACTCATCAAGCAAGGAATTGAAGGAGCCGAAGGCCCAGGTGGCCGCTATCGGCCTGGCCGGCGAAAACCGGGTCTTTTACGCCTCCATCGAGCAGGGCCGCTCCAGTGCCAGCCGAGGCGGTATCGGCGCCGTCATGGGAGACAAGGGGGTCAAGGCGATCGTCGTTCGCGGGACGAAGGACGTCAACGTCGCCAAGCCGCCAGGAATTTATGGGGCTTTGCAACGAGGTGCTGAAGTACATCAAACTCCGGGAGGAAAATCCGATTCCGGGGGTCATGCCCATTCTGGCCGGGCTCGGGTCGCCGCAGGAGATGAAAGTCCATGACGAGAAGTGGCACACCGAGAATTTCATGTGGGGAAATTCCCGCACCCGCCGAAAAGATTTCTGGACCGAGGAAATCGAAAAAGAGTGGACGGAGACTCTGGAGAACGCCCGGACCCGGCTGATCAGTTGCTATAACTGTCCGATGAAATGCGGGGCGACCCTTTCCCTGCCGGGCCTTCCGACCTACATGATGAAATGCTTCACGAAGCTGACCTATACCATGGGCGCCTATTCGGACCTGGATTTCGGTTTGAGAATCGCCCAGCGCGCCACGGAGTACGGCGTGGACGGATTCTCCGCCCCGCAGGTGATGGCCTTTGCCCTCGAGCTTCTCGAAAACGGCATCTTGACGGATGATGACTTTCCGGGAATGCCGGCCGACAACGAAGGCAGGTTTTACTGTCTGCTCGACAGGATCGTCCGGCGGGAAGGGATCGGAGATGTGCTGGCCAACGGCACCTATTGGGCGGCCAAGGAGATCGGCAAGGGCGCCGAAGCATATGCGCACAACAACATCAAGAAGCACGAGCAGCTGCCCTTGAAGCTGTCCATGCTCAACCCTATCTACTTCCTCATGTACGCCACCGGCGAGAAGATCAACATCACCCAGATCGAAGGGCAGTTTCCCCAGGCGCCTTTTCCGACACGGGAGCAGCGGGAGGCGTTCGTCAAGGACTGGATCCAGGTTCCCGATGAAAAGTTCAAGCAGTATTTCCTGGACTGGGAATTCCGCGGGGAAAACTCGATACCCTACTACCCGACGGTGGAAATGTCCTGCGATATCGTCGACTGGCAGGAAAAGATGCATTACATCGACGACGCCCTCGGGCAATGTGCCGGCCTGTCCTCCTTCCCCCTGAAGCCTCCGTATCATATTCACAATTATCCGAAGTTCATCTCGGCGGGGGCCGGGATCGAGATGGATGAGGAGAAACTGACGCAGGCAGCCAAGAGATACCGGACGCTGGTCAGGGCCATCAATATCAGCAGAGGCATGAGGCGAAAGGATGAGAAGCCGCCGGAGAACCACTGGAAGAAAAGATTCCCCGAGCTGGAAGAGCAGCTGTTGGATGCCTATTACAAACTCAAGGGGTGGAACTAACGACGGCATTCCGACCAAAGAATCCCTGGAGGACTTGGGTCTGGATTACGTGAGCGAGGAATTCCTTAAAAGAGGGATCCTGACGGATGGTGGAGATGACCCTTCCGAAGAAGCTTCTGTGGCAGCAGAAAGAATTAGAGGGAGGGCGTGAACCTTGAATACGATAAAAAAACGAAAACAGTTAAAACCATAAAAATTGATGTCGATAAATGCAACGGTTGCCGGGCCTGCGAGGTCATCTGCTCCGCCTTTCACGCGATGCCGAAATACAGCAGCAACAATCCGGCGAGATCCCGTATCCGGGTGATTCGCGACCGCTCAGAGAGTCTATGTTCCTGTGTACGCCGGCGATTATGCCGCGGCCGAATGTATCCGGCAGAGACAAATACACGATCGACGGCAAGGAATACGACGAGTGCGGCTTCTGCCGGGCTTCCTGCCCGTCCAGGGACCTGTTCAAGGAACCCGATTCCGGCCTTCCGCTCAAATGCGACATGTGTGAAGGCGAAGACGAGCCCATGTGCGTCAAGTGGTGCCTGGTCGACGCCCTGACCTACGTGGAGAGGGAAGAGGAAGTCGAGAGGAAGAGGATGAAGCGGGACGAGATCGAGATCGGCCTGGAATCGCTGGTCAACAAGCATGGCATAGACAAGGTCGTTGACACGGTCGCGCAGCTTTCCAAAACCTTGAAACGCTAATCAGAAGAATAGGACAGGTGATATCGTGGAGACCGTAGCCCCCTAAAAAGAAATCATCGAGGTCATAAAAGAGAACGGTGGCGATTCGTTCAAGTATCTGCTACCAGTGCGGGCGGTGCGATGCCGTCTGCCCCTGGAACCGGGTTCGGCAATTCAGCATGCGCAAGATCGTCCGCCAGGCGACCTTCGGTCTGACCGAGATCGAAAACGAAGAGATCTGGCGCTGCACGACCTGCGGAACCTGCCCCCAGGAGCTGCCCCCGGGGAGTGAACCAGATCGAGGCCGGGGTCGCCTTGCGCAAGCTCGCCGCGGAATATGATGTTTATCCCGGGCCATGTCGCCCCGATCAGCAACGTCGTCGCCAGCCTCACCTCCGAGGGCAACTCCCTGGGCGGAGATAGAGACAAGCGGGCGGAATGGGCCAAGGGGCTGCCGGTAAAAACCTTCACCGAGGGCATGGAGGTCCTCTATTTCACCGGCTGCTATCTGAGCTACGACCCGCGGATGAGAAAGGTCGCTGCCGCCACGGCCAATATCCTCAATAAGGCCGGCGTCGATTTCGGCATACTGGGCTCCAAGGAAAGCTGCTGCGGAGAAAGCATCCGCAAGACCGGGCAATGAGGATCTGTTCAAGCGCCTGGCCAAGGAGAACATCAAAGCGTTTATCGATCACGGGGTGAAGAAAATCGTGGTTTCTTCCCCGCATTGCTACCATACCTTCAAAAACGAATATCCCGAGTTCATGGTGAACTTCGAGGTGGTCTTCATCTCCCAATACATCGCCGAACTGGTGAACGAGGGACGGCTCGAGTTTACCGAGGAATATGGAAAGAAGGTCACCTATCACGATCCCTGCTACCTGGGGCGCCACAACGGGATATACGATCAGCCCCGCGAGGTTCTGAAGCAAGGTCCCCGGGCTGGAACTGAGCGAGATGGCCGATTCGCGGGAAAACAGCCTCTGCTGCGGCGGCGGCGGGGGCAGGATCTGGATGGAGACGCCCAAGGAGGAACGGTTCTCCGATCTCCGGGTGCGGCAGGCCGTCGCTGCCGGGGCCGAGGTCCTGGTCACTTCCTGCCCCTACTGCATCACCAATTTCACGGACAGCAGCCTGGACCTGGATGAGGGCGAAGCCCTGGAGATCAAGGACATCACGGAAATCATCCAGGCAGTGATCTAGGGGGCGTAAGCCGATACGGCAAGCGCCAGGGGCGTCAACAGGACATGTCTTCGGCAAGTTCTAAAGAATCGAAAGAACCTGACAAAGGAAGAATCCAGTGGAAAACACTCCAGTCGAAAGACAACCTATGATATTCCGCAGACAGAAGATGCCGGTGATGTTCTGGTTGTCGGCGGTGGGATCAGCGGCATTCAGGCCGCTCTTGATCTGGCCAATTCGGGTTTCAGGGTCTATCTGGTCGACAAATCGCCGGCGCTCGGCGGCAAGATGTCCCAGCTGGACAAGACCTTCCCCACCAATGACTGCTCCATGTGCATCGAGTCCCCCAAGTTCATCGAATGCTCGCGGAATCCCAATATCGAGATCCTGACCTATACCGAAGTCGACCGGGTCGAAGGAGAGGCGGGAGACTTCAAGGTCACCCTGATCAAAAAGCCCCGATACATCATCGAGGAGAAATGCACGGGCTGCAACATCTGCGTGGATTACTGCCCGGTCAAGATTCCCGATCCCTTCAATCAGAACCTGTCCGCGAGCAAGGCCATTCACATCCACTTTTCTCAGGCGGTGCCCCTGGTCACCTACGTGGACCCCGAAACCTGCCTGTACCTCAAGGAAGGGAAATGCCAGATCTGCGTCGGGCGTCTGCAAGAGCAAGGCGATCGACCTCCACCAGAAGCCCGAGAAGATGGAAGTGGAGGTCGGAGCGATCCTTCTCTCCCCCGGCTTCGAGACCTTCGATCCGAAGCTCAGGAACGATTACGGCTACGGCATGATGGAGAACGTCGTCACCAGTCTGGATTTCGAGCGGATCCTCTGTTCCACCGGGCCTTTCGAGGGGGAGGTGAGGCGTCCCTCCGACAAAAAGCATCCGCAGAAGATCGCCTGGATTCAGTGCGTCGGTTCGCGGCAGGTCAATCGAGGGGGGCAACAGCTACTGTTCGGCCGTCTGCTGCGCCTATACCCAGAAGCAGGTGATCCTGGCCAAAGACCATGACGCCGGCCTCAATGCGACGATCTTCCATAACGACATCCGGGCCTACGGCAAGGATTTCGAACGCTTCTACCAGCGTGCGGAGAATCTGCCGGACGTCCGGTTCATCCGCAGCTACGTGACGGTGGGCAGGGAGATCGCGGAGAGCAAGAACGTCACCATCCGGTACGCCACCTTCGATGAGGGGGTCAAGGAAGAGGAATTCGATCTGGTCGTGCTCTCGGTCGGACTGAATCCTCCCAAGGATGTCGAGGGGCTGGCGGAGAAATTCGGCATCGAACTCAATCGACCACGGGTTCTGCAAAACCAATCCCGTCAACCCCATCGAGACCACCCGCAAGGGGGTTTTCGTCAGCGGCGCCTTTCAGGGGCCGATGGATATTCCCGAGTCCGTCGTCACCGCCAGCGGCGCCGATGCCCTGCTGCGGCGAGCTTCTCAACTACCGGCGCGGCAAGTTGGGCAGGGAGAGGGTCTATCCGCCGGAGCGGGACGTCTCCGGAGGAGGAACTCAAGATCGGGGTGGTCGTCTGCCACTGCGGCGCCAATATCGGCCGGGTGGTCGACATCCCTTCCGTGGTCGAATACGCCTCCACCCTGGAGAATGTCGTCCTGCGCCGGCGACAACCTCTTCGCCTGCTCCACGGAAAATGCCCAGCAGATCTGCGGACGCGATCAAGGAAAAAGGGCTCAACCGGGTGGTCCTGGCGGCCTGCACCCCGCGAACCCACGAGCCGCTGTTCCGGGACACCTGCCGTGAAGCGGGGATCAATCCGTATTTCTTCGAGATGGCCAATATCCGGGAGCATTGCTCCTGGGTCCACTCCAAGGACAAGGAGAACCGCCACCGCAAAGGCCAAGGACATCGTCCGGATGTCGGTGGCCCGGGCCGCCCATCTGGAGCCGCTGCAGGAATTTGAGCTGCCGGTCAACAAGGCGGCGCTGGTGGTCGGCGGCGGACTGGCCGGGATGACCAGCGCCCTGAGCATGGCCGAGCAGGGGTTCGAGGTTTACCTGGTCGAAAAGGAGTCGGAACTCGGCGGGATGGCCAGGAGGATCCATTACACCCTGGAAGGAATGGATGTTCAGGAGCATCTCGAATTCGCTGATCCGCAAGGTTTACCGGCATCCCATGATCCATGTCTCCACCGATGCCGACGATCCTGAGGTCTCCGGTTATGTGGGGAATTTCACGACCACGGTCACAGGCCGAGGGCGGGGTCCGGAAGATCACCGCACGGGATCGCCGTCATCGCGACCGGCGCGCAGGAATACCAGCCCACCGAATACCTTTACGGCCAGAACGAGCGGGTTATGACCCAGCTCGAGCTGGAAGGCGGAGATCGCCGGCGGAGCGAACGGGTGCCGGCGCCCAGAGCCTGGTGATGATCCAGTGCGTCGGCTGCCGGCAGGAAGACAGGAATTACTGCAGCCGGGTCTGTTGCGGCCAGGCGGTCAAGAACGCCTTGAAGCTCAAGGAGCTCAATCCCGAAATGGATATCCACATCCTCTTCCGGGACATGCGAACCTACGGCTTCAAGGAGGATTACTACCGCGAGGCGGCAGACCGGGACATCAAGTTCATCCGCTACGAGCCGGAGAGCAGGCCCGCAGGTGGAGACCGGCAGCGAGGAAGGGCGCGCGGTCCTGAAGATCACGGTCCCCGATCCGGTCCTGGGGCAGAAGCTGGAGCTGGCCGCCGACCTGCTCACCCTCTCCGCGGCCGTCCTGCCCGCCGAAACCGTTCCGGAGATCGCCCGCCTTTTCAAGGTCTCGCTGAATGCCGACGGGTTCTTCCAGGAAGCCCACGTGAAACTGCGGCCCGTCGATTTTGCCGCGGAGGGTGTTTTCCTCTGCGGCACCGCTCAGTACCCGAAACATATCCCCGAAACGATCAGCCAGGCGTACGGAGCCGCGGGGCGGGCCGTATCCGTATCTCTCGGGAGACTCGATCGACCGCCTCCGGAGTCGGTGTGCGAGGTGAAAGAGACACAACTGCGTCTGCCTGCGGGGCCTGCATCACGGCCTGCGCCTATGGCGCCATCGAGTTCCATCAGACGCCGCAAGGGGAAAAAGGCCAGGGTCGAGCCGATTCTCTGCAAGGGAGACGGCCTCTGCAACACCAAGTGCCCGACCGGGGCGATTTATCTGAAGCACTATACGGACGAGGAGATATTCGCCCAGATCGACAAGGCGATACCGGCTACGAAGAGGTCGAGTGAGAGAAACGAAATAGGGACAATTGAAGAAAGGAGATAGACATGTCCGAATTTGATTACAAACCCAACGTCATCGGCTTTCTGTGCACATGGTGAGCCTACGCGGCTGCGGACCTGTCTGGAGTTTCCAGGCTACAGTATACCAGTGAAACAAAGATCATTCGTGTGATGTGCACCGGCAGGGTGGACACTGTCGTTTGTTCTCCGGGCTTTCTCGAAGGGAGCCGACGGGGTGTTTATCGGCGGCTGCTGGCCGGGGGAATGCCATTATGTGACCGAGGGCAATTACGACGCCCTGTTCAACATGCATATCGGGAGAAAAATCCTGGAGCAGATCGGGATGAACCCCGAAAGGTTGAGGCTCGAATGGATCGCGTCCTCCGAAGGAACGCGTTATGCCGAAATCATGAACGACTTCGGCAAGAAACTCAAGGAGCTTAGGACCTCTCGGCAAAGGGGAAGGACTGGACGAAAGCACGCTTGAAGCTCAAGCTGGAGGCGGTCACGAAACTGCTCCCCTATATCAAGCTGGTGGAACGGGAGAGGCTGCGGGTGCGTTTCAAAACCGAGGAAGAGTATCAGGAATATTTCGCCAGTGAGGATTTCAACCGGCTTTTCAACGAACTGCTGGTCGGATAAGCTGGCCATGAGCCAGATCACGCTGCTCTTGCGGGAGAACGCCCTTTCCGCCCGGGGGATCGCCGAAGCTCTCGGCCTGAACCCGTCGGAAGTGTCAGACATCTCAACATGTCCTCGAGGCTCGGGTTGGTGCGCTTTGATGAGGACCTGAAACGCTACGCTCTGGCCTGACTAAAATGCGCGATCCACGCTTATTCGCAGGAAAGAAGATGATGAAGAGATAGGACGACGACATGGATATCGGCAAAATCGATCAGATTATTGACAAGCACCACGGCGAAGCCAGTTCGCTGATCCAGATATTGCTGGAGATCCAGAGCGAAAACAAATGGCTTCCCAAGGAGGCCTTGAGAGGGTCAGCGAGAAATTGGATGTTCCCATGAGCCGAATCCAGCATATCACCACTTTTTACAAGCACTTCAGTCTCATCCCAAGGGACGGCATGAGGTTCATGTCTGCGTGGGGACGGCCTGCCATGTCCGCGGCGCGAAAGGATCCTCGATGCGGTCGAAGGCGTGACGGGGGTCAAACCGGCGAAACGGACTCGGACCTGAATTTCAGCGTGGAGACCGTTAGCTGCCTCGGTTGCTGCGCCTTGGGGCCGGTGATGGTCGTCGACGGCGAAATTCATGGCAACGTGGATAAGGCCGAAACGGCTGAAGTCTTGAAGCAACTGGATCAGGACCGAGTCAACGGAAGTCTTGAAGAAATGCGCCTGTTGAGTAAGGGGAGATTATGCCAAGAATAAAATCACCTGCAGAATTGGAAGTTTCCGCAAGGAGATCCTCTCCCAAAGAGATCCGGACAAGGTCATCCTTACACTCTGTTCCGGGAGTGCCTGTCAGCCACCGGACAGGAAAAGTCGGCCGCCGCGGATTGAACAGGAAATCGAAAAACAGGGAGTCGCCGCCGAAGTCGACTTCAGAAGAACCGGTTGTCACGGCTTTTGCGAGCAAGGGCCCGATTGTTGTCATTTACCCGAGGGGATCTGCTACCTCAGGGTGCAGCCGGAATACATCCCCGAGATTATTTCCGAGACAATCATTGGCAAAGAAGGTCTAGAGCGCCTGCTCTATGTCGATCCGAACACCGGCAAAAAAGCAACCGTTGAAGACGACATCCCTTTCTACAAGAACCAGCAGCGACTTGTTCTCGGCGCCAACAGGGAAATCGATCCGAAAAGCCTCGAAGACTATCTAGCCGCCGACGGGTATCAGGCCCTGGTCAAAACCCTCTTCGAGATGACCCCCGAGCAGGTCGTCGGAGAGGTGAAGAACGCGAAACTGCGGGGCGAGGTGGCGCGGGTTTCCCGTCGGGAGTGAAGTGGGATTTTGCCCGCAAGGCGCCGGGGGACCAGAAGTATGTGGTCGTCAACTGCGATGAGGGTGACCCCGGTGCCTACACGGACCGGTCGGTGATGGAAGGCAATCCTTTTGCCGTGCTAGGAAGGATTGATGATCGGCGCCTATGCTATCGGCGCGAACGAGGGGGCTATGTTTTACGTTCGCCAGGAATATCCCCTGGCCGTATCCAACCTGGCAGACCGCTATCCAGAAAGCCGAGGAACACGGCCTTCTCGGGAAGAACATACTCGGGTTCAGGATTCGATTTCACCGTCAAGGTGCATCG
>CAWBQR010000006.1:0-402046 GCA_963791005.1 uncultured delta proteobacterium
GTCCGACCCCCACGGTTACGGCAGGATCATCCGGGACGGCGAGGAGGTTCTGCGCATCGTCGAGGAAAAGGACGCCTCGCAGAAGGAGAAGGACGGTTCGGGAAATCAACACCGGGATTTACGCCTTGGAGGCGCCCCTGGTCTTCGAAATGCTGACGGCGCTGGGGCGCGACAATGCCCAGGGGGAGTATTACCTGACCGACGTGGTGGCGGCCGCCCGCGCCGCCGGCCGACGGTCTGCGCCCTGGCGGCCGCCGATCGCCGAGGAGAGCATGGGCATCAACGACCGGGTCCAGCTGGCCGGGGCCGGAGCCGTCATGCGCCGGCGCATCAACGAGACCTGATGCGAGCCGGCGTGACCCTGGTCGATCCCGCAGACGACCTATATCGACCGCGATGTCGAATCGGCGACGGATACCGTCATCCATCCCGGGCGTCCACCTGCGCGGCGACACCCGCATCGGCCGCGACTGCACGATCGAGCCGGGGGTGATGGTCACCGACTGCGCCATCGGCGACCGGGTCCACCTCAAGGCCGGATCGGTGCTTGCAGGAATCGGAGCTCGGTGAAGAATGCGCCGATCGGACCCATGGCCCACCTGCGCCCCGGGACGGTGCTGGCCGGACACAACAAGATCGGCAATTTCGTCGAAACCAAGAAGGCGCGTCATCGGCGAGGGTTCCAAGGCCAGCCACCTGACCTATATCGGCGATGCCGAGGTCGGTCGGGAGTCAATATCGGCTGCGGCACCATCACCTGCAACTACGACGGCGTCAACAAGCACAAGACGGTGATCGAGGACGATGTCTTCGTCGGCAGCGACACCCAGTTCGTCGCCCCGGTGCGCATCGGCCGCGGCAGCCTGATCGGCGCCGGCTCCACCATCACCAGGACGTCCCCCCCGACGCCCTGGCCCTCTCCCGGGCGCCGCAGGTGGTCAAGGAGGGGTGGCGGCGAAGAAGCGCAAGAACGACAGAAGAAATCGAATAGCATGTAGGGACCGCGGATCTCGCTTGATCCGCGTCTCCTTGGGCGGCGAGCAAGCGCTGCACCTTAACGTGAAATTTGATCGCGAAGGATTTATCGTATGTGCGGCATTGTCGGCTACATCGGGCAGCAGGAGGCCGCCCCCATCATCATCGATGGCCTGCGCCGGCTGGAATACCGGGGCTACGATTCGGCGGGGATCGCCACCCTCGAACGGCGGCGGGATCGAGATCCGCCGCGCCGAGGGCAAGCTGGTCAACCTGGAGAAGGTCCTGCTGGAGCGCCCGGTGCGGGGACGCTGCGGCATCGGCCACACCCGCTGGGCCACCCACGGCCGCCCCTCCGAGATCAACGCCCATCCCCATCTGCGCCGGCGGCATCGTGGTGGTGCACAACGGCATCATCGAGAACTATCTCGCCCTCAAGGAACAGCTCTGCGGGCCGAGGGCCACATCTTCCGCTCGGAGACCGATACCGAAATCATCGCCCACCTGATCGAAGAGCATTTCAAGGCAATGCGGCGATTTCGAGAACGCCGTCCGCCGGGCCCTGGCCGAGGTGCGGGGGGCCTACGCCGTGGCGATCCTCTGCGAGCAGGAGCCGGACAAGCTGATCGCCGCCAAGCTCGGCTCCCCGCTGGTGGTGGGCAGGGGGAGGGGGAGTTTTTCGTCGCCTCCGACATCCCGGCCATGCTCTCCCACACCCGGGAGATGATCTTCCTGGAGGACGGCGAGATGGTCGTCTTCACCGAAGACGCCATGCAGGTGACCGACCTGGCCGGCGCAGCCGGTCGCCAAGACCCCGCAAGACCATCACCTGGAGCCCCCTGATGGCGGAAAAGGGGGGCTACAAGCACTTCATGCTCAAGGAGATCTACGAGCAGCCCCGGGCCATTGCCGACACCATCGCCGGGCGGATTCTCGACGAGCACGGGGATGTCTTCCTCGACGGCCTCGACCTCGCCGACGGAGCAGCTTCGGGCGCTCGAGAAGGTCTTCATCGTCGCCTGCGGCACCTCCTGGCATGCCGGCCTGGTCGGCAAGTTCCTGATCGAGAAGCTGGCCCGGCTTCCGGTGGAGGTCGATATCGCCAGCGAGTTCCGCTACCGCGACCCGATCGTCACCGCCCGCACCCTGACCGTGCTCATCAGCCAGAGCGGCGAGACCGCCGACACCCTGGCGGCCCTGCGCGAGGCCCAGGGCAAGGGGGGACGGACTGTGGCCATCTGCAACGTGGTCGAATCCTCCATCGCCCGGGAGAGCGACGGCGTCATCTACACCCACGCCGGCCCGGAGATCGGGGTCGCCTCGACCAAGGCCTTCACCACCCAGCTGGTGGCGCTCTACCTGCTCGCCCTGCGTCTGGGCCGGGCGCGGGGAACGCTCGACGCGGAGAGCTGCCGCAGCCTGACCCGGAGCCTTCTCACCCTGCCGCGCAAGGTGGAGGAGGCGCTCGAACTGGATGGCGCCGATCGAGGAGGTGGCCCGCAGCTTCATGACGGCCCGCGACTTTCTCTACCTGGGCCGTGGCAACCAGTACCCCATCGCCCTGGAGGGAGCGCTCAAGCTCAAGGAGATCTCCTACATCCACGCCGAGGGCTACCCCGCCGGCGAGATGAAGCACGGCCCCATCGCCCTGATCGACGAGCAGCTGCCGGTGGTGATCATCGCTCCCCGCAACGACACCTTCGAGAAGGTGGTCTCCAACATGGAGGAGGTCCAGCGCCCGGGGCGGCAAGGTCATCGCCGTCACCACGGCGGGAGATTCGTCGGAGCTGACGGACAAGGCCGACGTGGTCCTGGGGGTGCCCGAGATCGACGACGACCTGATGCCGGTTCTCACCTGCCGTCCCCCTGCAGCTTCTCGCCTACCACATCGCCGTGCTCAAGGGAACGGACGTCGACCAGCCGCGGAACCTGGCCAAGAGCGTTACGGTGGAGTAGGAGAGCGGAAGCTCCGTCGGACCCCTGTTGCCATAAAATAAAGTTGGGAAATGGGAAATGATGGAAGACTAGAAGGAAACTTGCTAACACATTTGCCAAACCGATGAAGCTTAACGAAATCCTCTATCCCTGAAGGGCTGGGGGATTTTTTTTAGTCTCTTGAACCTAAAAAAAGCATTTAGCACATGGATCAAATCTGATTGCATCGGATCTTCAAAGGCTTAGGGAAATCAGGTGGATAACCCCAGGGGTTGTGGAGTGAAAAGAAACTTTGGCTTTGATTTATCCGAAGTTATCCGACTTATCCGTGTCCAATTGCCGTATTTAGGATGATGCACTAACTTGGGATTGGCAAGGTGACCTCCAAAGGACCTTCTCCGGTTGAAAGAAAGGCGCCTGGTGTATGCAAAATTTTCCGGTAAACCTTTTCCCCCGGCGACCGTCTAAAGGGGTAAACACCTATCGAGAGGAGTCACTGGTGAAAAAGATTGGAATGCTTCTGGCAATTTTCGCTCTAGTTGTTTCGGGGTGCGCCCCCGACCTGGGGCCCAAGGAGGCCGGGGGGACCCTGCTCGGGGCTGGGACGGGCGCTCTCATCGGTTCCCAAATCGGATGCGGCCGTGGGAATCTGGTTGGGGTGGCGGTCGGCACTCTGGCGGGGGCGATGATCGGTCAGGGGATTGGCAGGTCTCTGGATCGGGCGGACGAGGCGGCGATGGAGCGCAATGCCCAAAGCGCTCTGGAGAACACCCCGACCCATCAGAGCGCCACCTGGGTCAATCCTGACAGCGGCAATTCGGGGACCTTTACCCCGGTCCAAACCTACCAGGCCGCCGACGGACAATATTGCCGGGAATACCTTCAGACGATAACCGTGGCAGGAAAACGCCAGCAGGCCTACGGGACGGCCTGTCGGCAGCCCGACGGCACCTGGGCCATTGTCCACGCCCAGGGCTGACAACGTACCGGGGGAGTTCTCTGGAGAACCCTCCCGGAAAAAGCAGGCGGAGGCCGGAACGTAGTACGGTCGTCCGCCGGGGGAAATCCCCTCAAAAAAAAATGATGAAGCAAAGGAGATGGAAAATGGATCTGAAAGCGAAGAAATTTCTTGTCGGTGTACTCGCCTTGGCCATGAGTCTTGGTACCGGGAGCCTGGCCCTGGCCATGGGTGGCGGCTCGGGTGGCGGTGGCGGTTTCGGCATGCGTGGAGGCGGCGGTATGGGCGGTGGACCTTCCTTTAACGGCTCCATGAGTGGGGGTCATTTCGGTCCGGGTGCCGGCGGCCAGGGGGCGGTCGGCAATCGGGGGCAGGGGATGACCGGCAGCCGGGGGGCGAATGCAGGTCAGGGCCAGGGCCAGCAGAGCCAGCACCGGGACCAGAATCAGGGCCAGTACCGAAATCATAACCAGAACCAGAACCAAAACCAGAACCAAAACCAGAACCAGAACCAGAACCAGAACCAAAACCAGAACCAGAATCGGAACCAAAATCAGAATACCAATGGTCGAGGCGTCCAGAGCCGGCAGGGCAATGGCTCCGGCGTGAACAACGGCAACCATTACGGCTCCGGCCAGGGGGCGGCCGGGAACCAGGGACAGGGCCAAACTCATCGGGCCACCCCCGCAGTTCCCGCCCAGCCCGGCGGACCCAGTACGCCGGCCACCCCGGCGACACCGGCGGTCCCCGCTGGAAAATAAGGAAAAAGCACGTATATTTGACGGGACAGTTTCCCCCCGGAGGCTGTCCCGTTTTTTACTTAAATTCAAAAGGAGAGACAACATGAGGGCTCAGGGAAGAAAATTTATGGTCATCGCATTCCTGGTTCTGCTTGGCTGGCCCCTGTCCGCCGGTGCGGCCACCGGGAATAAGTTTTCGGTGGGGATAGGCCTCGACTATGCCACGGGGGATTATGGCACCGACCAGACCACCGACTCCTGGGCCGTGCCCTTCGTGGTCGATTACTACCCGACCAAGGAACTCGACTTCGAACTGGTCATCCCCTACATCTATCAGAGCAACAGCAACACCATCTTCGCCAACGGCATGCGATATTCCATGCAGCAGACATCGATGCGCAGAAGGCCCTCCTTCAACCTCGACAAGTCCCAGAGCGGCTTGGGGGACATGACCCTGACCATGGGCTACGCCCTTTTGCCGGAGACGCAAACGAGGCCCCTGGTGCGGCCCGTCCTGTACCTTCAGTTTCCCACCGGGGACGAGAACAAGGGGCTCGGAACGGGAGAGTTCGCCGCCGGCCCCGGCCTGGGGCTCTCCAAGTGGATCCACAACTGGAACGTTTTCGCGGAAGGCCGCTACATTTTCCAGGGGTCCAATTCGGACATCGGGCTGAAGGACTACGGCACCCTCGAAGGGGAGGTGGGCTATCTGGTCGGCAGTAACTTCTTCCCCAGCTTTGACCTGTGGTACGCCTCTGCGCCCGCGGACGACTCCTCGGATCTGGTGGTAGCGAAGCTGAAGGCCAAGTACCGGATCACGGATGAATGGCACGCGGAGGGCTACCTTCTCACAGGACTTACCAACAGCACCGCCGACTTCGGGCTGGGGGCGTCGATTTTCTTCAACTTTTAAGCCTCATTCAATCGCAACAAGTGCATTTAGAAAAAAACGGAAATTTCCGGTAAACCTTTTGGCCGCCCGATCGTCTTAATAAATTATAAGACACGGGGAATGGCCCCAAAGAGAACGCCTTCGACGGCTTCAACCAGGGCACCACCGCCACCACGGACCAGATCGACGCCATGCTGGGGACCATGGCGGGGCACATGGGCAACATGATGGGCGGGGGGATGATGTCCGGCTCGACACTTTCGGGGATGGGCTTCGGCATGGTGGAGACTACCCTCGGAGGGACGTCCCGGAACTGGTCGATCATGATGGTGGCGGCCAGCAACCTCGCTTCGACCGTACCGGACCTGGTGTATGCCCCCGTTACGGCGGATCTGACCAGCCAGCTTTCGCCGGAAAATGTACCTGCCGCTCCTGACTGGAGCCAGGTGCCCGAGGGCCCCTACAGGAGCCTGCTGGAGCTTCAGTACGACCTGATGCTCGTCCACCTGATCGACGTCCAGGCCGTAGACGCCCTCACCCCGCCGCCGACCCAGGACGACCTGGCCGCCATCAGCGCCCGGGAGCTCGCCAACCGGGCCTTGATCCGGCAGGGGCTGAAGGGTCTTACCGACACCCAGGTCGACGCATTGATGGCGGCGCTCAGCCCAACCCACATGTTTTAGAACGAATCTGAAATTACGCTCGACGGCAACGGCCCGGATGGACTCCGGGCCGTTGCCCGCCTTTCCTTCCCTCCTTTCTTCAAGCCTCCCCATATCTCCGCCGAATCCTCTCTGAAGAACTTTCCGCATCCCTTTTGTGGAATATTCCACACCCCCAATTCAAACAAAAACCTTTTCTGACGTAAGTGTATAAAACTATTGGATAAAAAAGTTGGCACGGGATTGGAATAAGAAAAAAGGCAGAATATGTCGAAATCCCGAATCATCTGAAACCCGAAAAGGAGGTATCGGAATGAAAAGAACGATCTCTTTCCTTGTGGTGTTGATGGCAGCCGCCTCCCTTGGCGCATGTGTACCGGCAAATGGGAAAACCTCCCAGAGAGCCTACGAACAAACCCCCCATGCGCCGGTCGGCTATCAATTCGAGGTCCCCGACGGGGGCGACGGCTGACACTGCACTGACCAGGAAAGACGCATTTTACTCTGGACGGCTCTCAGGTTCTCCCGGGTTTTTTTAGGGGGAAATCATTCACAAGCAGGCATTGAAGAATATTCGACAGTAGAGGTGAGGACTATTCAACAAGGCACCCCTTGCCACTGTCCCGAAGAGGCAGATTTGTCCCTTGTTTTCAAAGCCTTAGGTCCAAACTTCCGACTTGGCACGGCTTCTGTAAAAGGACCGATCCCAGGGAGGCGCTGTCCCCTTTCAGCGCTACCTCCTGAATGGGAGTCCTGGGCATGACGTTAAAAAGCCCATTGATTATCTGTTTTTTGTTGGAGAACTGGCTCATGCCCAAAAAATGAAGGCAGCATAATGATTTTAGTATTTCTGGTCATCCTCGGTTTTTTGGCCTACGCCATTATGGTCGAACTTGAGGTCGGAAAAAAATTGCCGATCCGGGATTCGGGGAGGTGTCCCGAATGCGGGCAGGAGGTGGAGGAGGATTGGCTCCTCTGCCCGAGATGCCGTTCGCTTTTGAAAAGTACCTGCACCGGATGCGGTCATCCCGGCGCCGTCTACCACGTCTTTTGCCCCTTCTGCGGGATCCGGAACGGGGGAGAAGCCCCATGAAGACGGCAAATCCCGGGAGAATACGCCGGATTCTCCCCCCGATACTGTTGGGTACAGGGATAATCCTGACCGTCTTCTATTACAACGTGTGGTCCTATTGCTGCGGGCGTTGCTCGGGGCAGACATTGCTCAGCTTGGGAATCCCCGGCTATACACTGCTCGGTTTGATAGCCGCAGCCCTGGCCCTTTGGGGAGGGCTTAAAATTCACCGAAGCCGCAGGATGGGCCTAATTCTCTGCAACTGTGGCGCCATGCTCCAGGAGAATTGGCGTTTTTGCCCCGACTGCGGCTCCCGGAGGCTGCGTCCCCCTTCCGAACCGAAATAGTTTGATGGCGTCGCAAAAAGTCCGCCCCACGGCGTTACGGCGTTTTTTCAGGACCTCGAGCTACCTGATGTAGGCCTTCGCCCCTGAAAAACCACCAGGCCTTGTGGGACAAAATTTTTGCTAAGCCATCTCCTGAGCTTTTGCGAAAGCATTATAGTTTGATTGCAGGCAAATCGTCCCGATGGAAGCACAAGGAAAGTGAGAGGCCACCGTTTTGATTCAGGGGGAGAGCGGGGCCTGGCAGGAATTGATTTTTGACACGCTTCATGGACATCTCTAAACTGTCGAATATTCAACTTCATGTTGTCGGATATCAGACAAAGCGATCGTCCTGTAAAGCTAGAAATAATTTAAACTCTTGGTATGACGGCGATTTTTTGTTTGGCACGCCCCATGAATATCTTTCGACCGAAGTCTTCGACCGGAACGTGAAATCCCGAAGGAACCTTATCTATGAAATCTCCCAGCCTGCTAATTACCGGAATCCTTCTCCTGGTTGCCCTCGCCGGCCTGACTCCCGCTCCGGCCGGGGCCGCAGAGCAGCCGAGCACTCAGCTCGACAAGCTGGTCGCGCAGGCCCTGAAGGCCAATCCCGACCTCAAGGCCGCCGAGGCCCGCTGGCATATGTATGAAAGAAAGGTGATTCCGGCAAAGACCCTGGACGACCCCATGCTGTCCGTGGACTTCAGCAACTATCCCATCGACAGTTTTTCCGGGGACGAAACGCCCATGACCGGCAAGGATCTCGAAGCTCTCCCAGAAATTCCCCTTTCCCGGCAAGCTTGCGGCCAAGGGCCAGATGGCCGACCAACAGGCCCTCTGGTACAAGGGGGGCTATGAGGACCTTAAATTACGGCTTGTCAAAAAGGTCAAGGACGCCTATTACCGGCTCTTCTTTCTCGACAGGGCCATCGGGATAACAAAAAAGAACATCTCCATCCTGGACGATTTCATCCGCCTGACCGAGACCCGCTACAAGGTCGGCAAGGGGCTGCAGTCGGACGTGCTCAAGGCCCAGGTGGAGCGCTCCAAGCTGGTGGACCGGCTCTTCACCCTGAAGCAGCGGCGGGTGACGGCCCTGGCCGACCTGAACACCCTGCTCGACCGCCCCACGGCGACGCCGGTAACCCCTGCCGAAGAGATGTCCATGACCCCGGTGACGGTTCCCCTGGACACCCTGAAGCGGGAGTCGGAGAAAGGGCGGCCGCTCTTTGCCGCCTACAACGCACTGGTGGATCGCTTCAAGGCCCAGAGGCGCCTCGCCAAGCTCGACTACTGGCCGGACGTCAACGTCTGGGCCGGCTACCGTCAGCGCGAATCGGTCCAGGGCGACCCCGCAGAGGGAACCGACTTCGCCAGCGTCGGCGTCACCGTCAACCTCCCCATCTGGCGCGAGAAGCGCCACGAGCAGGTGGCCGAGGCCGAATCGGGCGCCCGCATGGCCCTGCACCGGTACAACGATTTTCGCACCAAGGTCTATTTCAGCCTCCAGGACGCCTATGCGCAGATGGAGAAAAACCGCGACCTGGTCTCCCTCTACAAGACCGGCATCATCCCCCAGGCGAACCAGACTTACCAGGCGGACCTGTCGGCCTACCAGGTCGACAAGGTCGATTTTTTGACTCTTCTCGATTCGCTTCTGACGGTGTACCGCTACCAGATCGACTACTACCAGGTGCTCTCGGACTACCAGCAGAACGTGGCCGCCCTGGCGGCCTCCTCGGGTGTCGACCTGAGCGGCCCCGCGTTGAATGAGCCTTCCCCTTCAAAATAGATGTCAACCTTTCATGTCGTTTTAAAAGGATGTTGATCATGACCCGAACCCGAAAAATCGTCCTCAGCACAGCCCTGGCCTTTTCCCTTGTCCTCTCCGGCGTCGGCTATTACGCCTGGTACTGCTTCAGCCATATGGAGTTGAGGCCTTACGGTGGCCCGCAGACCGCGCGAGCCGAAAAGCAGCAGTACACCTGCGGCATGCATCCCTTCATCCGTCAGGACAAGCCGGGCAACTGTCCCATCTGCGGCATGAAGCTGGTCCCGGTAAAAAAAGCCGAGGCGGCCGGGGGGGCTGGAACGTCGGGCGAAGCGTCCAAGGCAAAGGGTAAGCGCAAGATCAAGTACTGGGTGGCTCCCATGGACCCCACCTATATCCGCCACGAGCCGGGCAAATCCCCCATGGGGATGGACCTGGTGCCGGTGTACGAAGACGAGGCGCCTTCGGGCTCGGTCATCTCCATCGACCCTGTCACCATGCAGAACATGGGCATCAAGACGGCTACGGCAGAAAGAAAGGACCTGCACCGGGATTTGCGCACCGTCGGCCTGATCGCCTACGACGAATCCCGGCAGTACTCGATCAACAGCAAGATACAGGGGTGGGTCGAGCACCTTTACGTCAACCAGACAGGGCAGTTCGTGAAAAAGGGGCAGCCCCTGCTCGGCATCTACAGCCCTGACCTTGTGGCGGCCCAGCGGGAGTACCTTCTGGCCGTCAACAACAACAGGACCCTTGCCAAGAGTCCTTTTTCAGAGATCGGCGAAGGAGCGAAGCAGCTCCTTGAAGCCTCCCGAAGCCGGCTCAAATACTGGGACATCTCCGACCGCCAGATCGACCAGTTGGAGAAGACGGGCAAGGTCCGCAAGACCATGACCCTCTACGCGCCCTACGACGGCATCGTCACCGACAAGATGGTCAACGAGGGAATGGACGTCAAGGCGGGGATGGAGTTGTTCAAATTCTCCGACATCTCCAAGGTCTGGATCAATGCCGACATCTACGAATACGAGGTTCCCTGGGTGAAGCTGGGCCAGACGGCCACGGTGAAATTCCCCTACGCCGATGCGCCGCCCCTGACCGGAAAGGTGACCTACATCTACCCCTACGTCGAGCCCAAGACCCGAACCGTCAAGGTCCGTCTGGAATTCAAAAATCCCGGTTTCAAGCTTAAGCCCGACCAATACGTCAACGTGCACATCGCGACCCAGGCCGTGAAGAATGCCCTGGTCATCCCAAACAACGCCGTCCTCTTCTCGGGCGAGAAGCGCACCGTCTTCGTGGCACTGGGCGGCGGCAAGTTCGAACCGCGCCGGGTCGAGACGGGCGTCGAGGGTGACGGGGGACTGGTGCAGGTCAAGCAGGGGCTCTTCGAGGGGGACAAGGTGGTCACCTCGGCCCAGTTCATGCTCGACTCCGAGAGCCAGCTTCAGGAGGCGATCCAGAAGATGCTGAATCCGGAAAAAGAGCCGCCCGCGGCCCCGAAGGGTTCCACGGGGGACCTGTTTAAGGACGGGGGCAAGAAAAAGCAGGAAAATCCGGAAGATTTGTTCAAATGATTTGATCGGACCGATTTGTCCGATCCGACGGATCGGTCCGATCTGTTTGCCGCCGCTGGCGAAAGGTTGTTCCAATGCTTGAAAAAATCATAGCGGCCTCCATCCGTAATAAATTCATGGTGGTCCTCGTCACCGTCTTCATCATCGCAGGGGGGATCTACGCCATGATGAAGATCCCCCTCGATGCCATTCCCGACCTCTCGGATGTCCAGGTCATCGTATTCACCAAGTACCCCGGTCAGGCCCCCCAGGTGGTCGAGGACCAGGTTACCTACCCCTTGACGACCCAGATGATGGCCGTCCCTCGGGCTAAGGTGGTTCGGGGCTACTCCTTTTTCGGCTACAGCTTCGTCTACATCATCTTCGAGGACGGCACCGACATGTACTGGGCCCGATCGCGGGTCCTCGAATACCTGAACTACGCCTCCAAGAACCTCCCGGCCGGGGTGACGCCCACTCTCGGCCCCGACGCCACGGGGGTCGGCTGGGTCTACGAATACACGCTCCAGAGCAAGAACCACACCCTCCAGGAGCTTCGCTCCCTGCAGGACTGGTACCTGCGCTACCAGTTGACCTCGGTGGACGGGGTCTCCGAGGTGGCCAGTATCGGCGGCTACGTCAAGCAGTACCAGGTGACCGTCGACCCCGACAAACTGCTCGCCTACAACATCCCCATCTCCCGGGTCAAGAAGGCCATCCAGCGCAGCAACAACGATGTCGGGGGGCGCCTGGTGGAGCAGGCCGAGACCGAGTTCATGGTCCGGGGCCTGGGCTACATCAAGTCGGTTCAGGATTTGGAGAACGTCGTGGTCGGAACCGACAAGAACGGCACGCCGATCCTGATCAGGAATATCGGTCAGGTGCGCCTCGGCCCCGAGCTGCGCCGGGGGCTGGCCGACCTCGACGGCAAGGGCGAGGCGGTCGGCGGCGTCATCGTCATGCGCTACGGCGAGAACGCCCTGAAGACCATTCAGAACGTCAAGAAAAAGCTCAAGGAGCTGCAGGCGGGGCTGCCCGAAGGGGTGACCATCCAGCCGGTCTACGACCGCTCCGGGCTCATCGACCGTGCCGTCGAGACCCTCAAGGGCAAACTCTTCGAGGAGAGCGCCGTCGTCGCCATCGTGACCGCCCTTTTTCTCTTTCACCTGCCGAGCGCCCTGGTGGCGATTTTCACCCTGCCGGTGGCGATCCTGATCGCTTTTATGATCATGGGCTGGCAGGGGATCAACGCCAACATCATGAGTCTGGGAGGCATCGCCATCGCCATCGGGGCGATGATCGACGCCGCCATAATCATGATCGAGAACGCCCACAAGCACCTCGAGCACCACGGCGGCAAAAAGCCGCACTGGGAGATCATTCAGGAAGCGGCCAAGGAAGTCGGCCCGGCGCTTTTCTACAGCCTTCTGGTCATCACCGTCTCCTTCTTTCCCGTCTTCAGCCTCGGTGAGCAGTCGGGACGGATGTTCAAACCCCTCGCCTACACCAAGACCTACGCCATGGCCGCGGCGGCGTTTCTATCGGTCACCCTCGTCCCGGTCCTCATGGGCTGGTTCATCCGCGGCAAGATACCCAAGGAGGAGGCCAATCCCATCAACCGCTTCCTCATCCGCATCTACCATCCCATCGTCGACTTCGTCCTCAAATGGCGGGTGATGGTCCTTTTGGTGGCCGTGCTTCTGACCGCCTCCATCTTCGTTCCGGTGAAGAAGCTGGGCTCGGAATTCATGCCTCCCCTGTACGAAGGGGACCTGCTCTACATGCCGACCACCCTGCCGGGGATCTCCATCACCCAGGCCAAGGCGATCCTGCAGCAGACCGACCGCATCATCGCCAGCTTCCCCGAGGTGAAGCATGTCTTCGGCAAGGCAGGACGGGCCGAGACGGCCACCGACCCTGCGCCGCTTTCCATGCTGGAGACGACCATCACCCTCAAGCCGGAGAGCGAGTGGCCCAAGGTCCCGGTGCAGAGGTTCTATTCCGACTGGCCGGGATGGAGCGAATGGCTCAAGAAGCCGCTTCGCTGGGTGTGGCCGGAGAAGGAGACGATCACCGTCGACCAGCTCACCGACAAGCTCAACGAGGCCATCAAGTTCCCGGGTCTGACCAACGCCTGGACCATGCCGATCAAAACCCGCATCGACATGCTCTCCACCGGCATCAAGACCCCCGTCGGGATCAAGGTCATGGGGGACGACCTGAACACCCTGAGCAAGATCGGAGAGCAGATCGAGGCGGTGGTCCGCACCATTCCCGGCACACTCTCCGTCTATTCCGAGCGGGTGGTCGGCGGCAACTACCTCGACTACGAGATAAACCGTGAAGCGGCCGCTCGGTACGGACTCAACGTGGGCGACATCGAAGACGTCATCCAGAGCGCCATCGGGGGCATGAACGTCACCGAAACGGTCGAGGGACTGGAGCGCTACCCGGTCAACCTGCGCTATTCGCGGGATTTCCGCAACAACCTCGATGCCCTTCGCCGCATTCTCATACCAACGCCCAGCGGAGCGCATATACCGATCACCCAGGTGGCCAGCATCCATATTCGCAAGGGTCCTCCCAGCATCAAGACCGAAAACACCCGCCGCACCGCCTGGATCTATGTCGATCTCAAGGGAATCGATGTCGGAACCTACGTGGCCAAGGCTCAGAAGATCGTCAACGAAAAGGTGAAACTGCCCACAGGCTACAATCTCGTCTGGAGCGGCCAGTACGAGTACATGCAGGCGGCCAAAGCCAAGCTCATGGTGGTCATCCCCTTTACCCTGCTGATCATTTTCGTGATCATTTACATAAATACCAAATCCCTGGTCAAAACCGGCATCATCTTCGTCGCCCTGCCCTTGTCGCTGGTCGGCTGCTTCTGGTACCTGTACTTTCTGGGGTACAACATGTCGGTGGCGGTCTGGGTCGGAATCATCGCCCTGGGTGGGATATCGGCCGAAACCGGGGTGGTCATGCTCCTCTACCTGGACCTCGCCTTCGAGCTCTGGAAGAGCCGGGGGCGGATGAAAAACAGGGGCGACCTGGTGCAGGCCATCCACCACGGCGCGGTCAAGCGCATCCGGCCCAAGATGATGACCATCTGCGTCATCATCGCCGGCCTGGTCCCGATCATGTGGAGCCATGGGGCCGGGGCGGACGTCATGAAGCGCATCGCCGCTCCCATGATCGGTGGGGTGGTCACCTCGGGCCTGATGGAACTTCTCGTCTTTCCGGTCATCTATTTCCTCTGGCGGCAAATCGGGCTGGATAAATCCATCGAGCCCACCGCTGAGGGGGAGATCGATGAATCGGAACACTACGCGGACCTGTCCGCAACCTAAACCCCCAAAGGAGAAAGTATGATGAAAAGAAGGATTCTGGTAACACTGACGGCGGCGCTGTTCCTTTTCTCAATCCCCCTTGCGGCCCTTGCCATGGACCAGGGGCAGATGAAAGAGATGAACAAGGGCGCCATGGAACACGGTCAGATGAAGGGGATGCAGGGCGGCGGCATGATGAAGGGCATGGTCATGCTGGGCACCCGGACCCAGGACGGAGTCAAGGCCATGGCCCACCTCAAGGACATCCATGAGGCGATGGCCAAGATGGGCATGCGCCAGACCCACCACTTCATGGTCATGTTCAACGATGCCCAGAGCGGCAAATCTGTCACCGAGGGTCAAGCGGCGGTGAAGATCGAGGGCCCCTCCGGGGAGGTCGGCAAGCCGGTCATGCTAAAGGCGATGAACATGGGGATGATGAAGGGATTCGGGGCAGACATCACCCTGCCGGAAAAGGGCAAGTACACCTTCATCGTCGGTACCAAGCTCGCCGACGGACAGCAGCGGCAGTACCGGTTTGAATACACCTGGAAGTAAGTTAAGATAAAAAAGGGCCGCCGGAAAGCGGCCCTTTTTTATCGGAATATTTCCCAAAATCCGAAAAGCCAATTTGCAATCCTCATCGCTTCTGCGCACCGGACCCATCGGCGGGAAAGTTCGCGTTGCCGGCGCAGAGAAAGGACTCGGGAGAGAAACTCATGAAAGATCCGGTTTGCGGAATGGACGTGGAGCCCGAAAAGGCCACCGCCAGCACCGAATGGCGGGGAGAGACCTGGTACTTCTGCTCCCAGGGCTGCCGGGAGAAGTTCGTCGCCGACCCGGGGGGCATCCTGCGAGCGCGCGAGGAGAAGGAGAAAGAGAAGGCGCAGGAGGCGGCCGGGGCCAAGGAGGGCGGTCGGGAGTACACCTGCCCCATGCACCCCGAGGTGGTGCAGGAGGGTCCCGGCTCCTGCCCCATCTGCGGCATGGACCTGGAGCCGAAGACGGTCTCCGCCGAAGAGGAGGAGAACCCCGAGCTCATCGCCATGACCCGCCGCTTCTGGGTGAGCCTGGTCCTCTCCGTCCCGGTTCTCTTTCTCGCCATGTCGGCGGACCTGCTCCCAGGCGGACCGGTGCAGCATCTTCTGGGGGCGAGGACCGTCACCTGGATCGAGCTCGTCCTCGCCACCCCCGTGGTTTTGTGGGGCGGCTCGATCTTCTTCAAGCGCGCCTGGGCCTCGCTTTTGAACCGCAGCCTGAACATGTTCACCCTGATCGGCCTCGGCACCGGGGTCGCTTACGCCTACAGCCTGATCGCCGCCATTTTTCCTGAGATTCTTTCCGGCCGCCTTCCGAGGCCCGCAGGGCAGCGTCGCGGTCTACTTCGAGGCGGCCGCCGTCATCGTCACCCTGGTTCTTCTGGGGCAGATGCTCGAGCTGCGGGCCCGAAGCCGCACCGGCGCCGCCATAAGGTCTCTGCTCGGGCTGGCGCCCAAAACCGCCCGTCTTCTTCGGGACGACGGCAGCGAGGAGGATGTCCCCCTGGAGCAGGTGCAGCCCGGGGACCGGCTGCGCATCCGCCCCGGGGAGAAGGTGCCGGTGGACGGGGTGGTCGCCGAGGGGAAAAGCTCCGTCGATGAGTCGATGGTCACCGGGGAGCCCCTGCCGGTGGAGAAAGGGGAGGGCGACCGGGTCATCGGCGCCACCGTGAACGGCACCGGAGGTTTGGTGATGGAGGCCGAGCGGGTGGGCGCGGAGACGATCCTCGCCCAAATCGTCCAGATGGTCGCCGAGGCGCAGCGCAGCCGCGCCCCGATCCAGAAGCTCGCCGATACGGTCGCCGGCTGGTTCGTTCCGGCGGTGGTCGGCGCCGCCGTTTTAACCTTCATCGGGTGGGCCGTCTGGGGGCCGGACCCGAGGCTGGCCCACGCCCTGATCAACGCCGTGGCCGTCCTCATCATCGCCTGCCCCTGCGCCCTCGGACTGGCGACGCCCATGTCGATCATGGTCGCCACCGGCCAAGGGGCCACCCTGGGGGTGCTCTTCAAGAACGCCGAGGCCATCGAGGTGATGCGCCAGGTCGACACCCTCGTCGTCGACAAGACGGGGACCCTGACCGAGGGCAAGCCGAAGCTCGTCTCGGTCGAGACAGCCGGGGAAAATCCCGGCGAGAAGGAGGTGCTGCGTCTTGCGGCGAGCCTTGAGAGCGGCAGCGAGCACCCCCTGGCGGCGGCCATCGTCGATGGGGCGAAGGAGCGCGGCGTCGAGCTGACCGAAGCGAAGGACTTCTCCTCGGTGACCGGTAAGGGGGTGACCGGGGAGGTGGACGGACGCAGGGTCGCCCTCGGCAACACCAGGCTCATCGAGGAGCTCGGAATCGACACGGGAGACCTCGCCGGGCGGGCCGAGGCGCTTCGCGCCGAGGGGCAGACCGTCATGTTCGTGGCCGTCGACGGCCGCGCGGCGGGTCTTGTCGGGGTGGCCGACCCCGTCAAGGAGACGACCCCCGAGGCGATCCGGCAGCTCCACGAGGAGGGGCTTCGCGTCGTCATGCTCACCGGCGACAACCGCACCACCGCCGAAGCGGTGGCGAAAAAGCTCGGTCTCGACGAGGTGGAGGCGGAGGTCCTGCCCGACCGTAAGGCCGAGGTGGTCAAACAGCTCCAGAGCGAGGGGCGCAAGGTCGCCATGGCGGGCGACGGCATCAACGACGCCCCGGCCCTCGCCCAGGCCCAGGTCGGCATCGCCATGGGGACGGGCACCGACGTGGCGATGGAGAGCGCCGGGGTGACCCTGGTCAAAGGGGACCTGCGGGGCATCGTGCGGGCCCGCAGGCTCAGCCAGGCGACGATGCGCAACATCCGCCAGAACCTCTTTTTCGCCTTTGTCTACAACTCCATCGGGGTGCCGATCGCCGCCGGGGTTCTCTATCCTTTTTTCGGACTTCTTCTGAGCCCGATGATCGCGGCGGCGGCGATGAGCATGAGCTCGGTCTCGGTGGTGAGTAACGCTCTTCGGCTCAGAAGGCTGAGGCTGTAAGGGAGGAGGATGGATGAAGCGGACCATTGAGATTGTCGGTGCCGGCCCGGCGGGACTGGCGGCCGCATTGACACTCGCCGGGGGAGGCGCCCGGGCGGTCATTTTCGAACGTGAAGGCGGGATTGGAGGCGGTGAAAAAGATTTTGTGTAAATGGTTTGGGTTTGGATGGCTGGTTTTCAGTTCCCATAAGGATTGCTGGCCTTTTTGTTTCTCCGGAAATGGAGGGGATATACTAAAAAGAGAAAACCGGAAAGCAGAAAGTAAAGTATCCATCAAGCAGAAAGAGAGACAAGATCTATGGAATTGCGAAAAGTCGTTGCCATCATTCGGGGTTCGGCGCTGGAAAAAGTCGAGGAACGGCTCAAGGAACTGGGCGTCAAGGGAATCAGCGTAACCCGGGTAAAAGGTTACGGGGAGTATCAAAATTTCTACAAGGCCGACTGGATGGTCAACAATGCCAGGGTGGAGCTTTTCGTCGAGAAATCGAAGGTCGATGAAATCGCCTCCGCCATCATGGAGGTCGCCCACGTCGGGATTCCCGGGGACGGCATTGTGGCGGTCCTCCCGGTGGAGAAGCTCTACCGCATCCGCACCAAATCCGAGATGCACCCCGACTGTGCGGAAGACGTCTGAATTCCGCCCCGCAGGAGAAAGGACGTGATCGGGGAGCTAGATCCCATCTGTGGCATGGAAGTCTCCGAAGAAGAAGCGAGGTTCATGATCCATTTCGAACATGAAACGCTCTATTTCTGTTCGGAGAAATGCAGTGAAACCTATGCGCAGCAGGCCGGCGTCCGAAAATCGGTTCTCAAAAAAGCCAAAGGACACTCCTGCTTTGCCATAGGAATTTTCTGCCCTCACCAGCTGCCGAAGATCAGCCAAACCTGTATGTCCCAACCTTATTCTTCACAGACGATACCGGTCGGATAGGACCATGTATGAAGGCCCTCCGGAATATTTGCGGAGGGCTTTCCTGCATGCTTTACCGGTGCGCGATACGGTCGGAAAGGATCCCGACGGCAACGGCAAAGGCGTTAGACCGGTTCCACCTTCGCAGCACCCGGAAATTGTCGTAAACGAGGTAGGCCGGGCCACCGGGGCCGTCGGGAACGATCAGCGAGGCGGATAGGCGGGCCCGGGGAAGGGCCCTTCCGTTGGCGCGTCTCACCCCGAGGGAGCGCCACCGCGAAAGGGGCAGGCGGGTTTTGAGGCCGGCCAGGGAATAGTCGAATTTTTTCGGCAGCCTCACGGGACGGCCCCAGGTCCGGTCATCGTTCCATCCGGCGCTGGCCAGGTAGTTGGCGGTCGAAGCGAGCACGTCGGGAACCGAGCCCCAGAGGTCGATGCGCTTGTCGCCGTCGGCATCGACCGCGTAACGGCAGAAGGAGGAGGGCATGAACTGGCACTGCCCCATGGCGCCGGCCCAGGAACCCTGCATGGCCTTCGGGGAGATGTGACCCCGGTCGAGGATGCGCAGGGCATCGAGCAGCTCCTTGCGGAAATAATGGGCGCGGCGCCCGTCATAGGCGAGGGTCGCCAGGGACTGGATGACGGGATACCTTCCCGAGTGTTCTCCGTAGCCGGTCTCGATTCCCCAAAGAGCCACAATGAAGCGTCTTTGCACCCCGTACCTTTGCTCCACCCGGCCCAGCCAGGTAGGGTAGCGTCTCATCATTTTGTGCCCATCGGCGATACGCTTTTTGCTGACCCTCTCCGAGACGTAATCCTCCAGGGCCCGGGTAAATTCCGGTTGCTGCCGGTCAAAGCCGATGACCTTCGGAAGAGGCTCTTTCACATGGGCGAGGGCCTTTCTCAGGGTCCTTCGCGAGATGCCCGAAGCCCGGGCTTCGACGCGAAGGTTTTTCAGCCAGGCAGCGAACTCCTTCGAAGGGGTTCTACTTGCTTGAGCGGTGGTCGCAAGGCAGCAACAAAGGGCCGCCATCAACAACATCAGGGTGCTGACAGGTTTCAATCTTCGTCTCCTGACCCGGGAGGTGAGGGAAAGCAAAAAGGGGGGGGGCTTCCCGCCGACATCCCACCCTAACCCATCAGGCAACCAGATTCAATAGGCTGTTTTTTAAACGTTTTTTCAAGGTGGCGCCCCGGGGATGCTGCCGGTTTTTTTGCGGAGGCAGGGGCGTGAAATCCTTCGGAATTCGGTCTTTGAGGAACTTTCCTCGCATATTAGTGCCGATTCCTGTGGATTTTTTTTTTATTTTCGCTTATCTTAAGCCGCTTCATTTTTAAGGCGGAGATTTTTTTTCGTAATCTGCTGGAAAATAAAGGAATTTATCAGGAAGGCGGGCCTTTTGTCCCGGATCGGGGCTCGTCTGTGTGGGGATTGGAGTTGTGTTGGGCAAACCCTTTAACCGGCCGTAGCCTCTGTAACGGCTTCTTTTCTGTCCCGTCCTCCTCCCGTTTGAATCATTGATCATCCTGAGGCAGTCTGCAGCGCCGGCCGGATTTTGCACCCGGAGGCGTTTTGCGCCGGGCCCGGTCCTGGGTCCCTGGCTTGGCGCCGGGTGCCCGCGCAGCCCGTTTCAGGAATTCATTTCCGAAAGCCAGTTACTCTTCACAACCATCGGCAGGGCCGGCAGAAAAGTCGTCCGGGGGCACCGGGGCGCAGCCTGTACCGGCCTGAGCAAAAAACTGAAAAGGGGTTTCAGACATGCAGCAGTACGCCATACCTTTTGCGCTGATTTGCGCAGCCGCCGCTATCGGCTACGGGCTCTTCTCGGCCCGGTGGATTCTCCAACTCCCCCAGGGCAATGAAGCAATGCGGCGCATCGCCGCTGCCATCCAGGAGGGCGCCGGCGCCTACATGAAACGCCAGTACACCATCATTGCCGTGGTCGGAGTGCTCATCTTCGCCGTTCTGACCTTCACCCTCGGCATCAAGGTAGCCATCGGCTTCGCCATCGGCGCGTTTCTCTCCGGCCTGACCGGATTCATCGGCATGTTCGTTTCGGTGCGCGCCAACGTGCGCACCACCGAGGCGGCCCGCGGCGGCATTGCCAAGGCTCTGGAAGTCGCCTTTCGCGGCGGCGCCATCACCGGCATGCTGGTGGTCGGTCTGGGGCTGCTCGGCGTCGCCGGCTACTACGAGGTGCTGCGGCTGGTCAGCCCGGAGATGGCGACCAAGGACGTGGTGAATCATCTGATCGGCCTGGGCTTCGGCAGCTCGCTGATTTCCATCTTTGCCCGGCTGGGCGGGGGGATCTTCACCAAGGGGGCCGATGTCGGCGCCGACCTGGTGGGGAAAGTGGAAGCGGGAATTCCTGAGGATGATCCGCGCAACCCCGCGGTCATCGCCGACAACGTGGGGGACAACGTCGGCGACTGTGCCGGCATGGCCGCCGACCTCTTCGAGACCTACGCGGTGACCCTGATCGCCGCCATGCTGCTCGGGGCGGTCAGCTTCACCAACAGCGCCTGCGTCGACTATCCCCTGGTGCTGGGCGGGATCTCCATCATCGCCTCCATCGTCGGCACCTTCTTCGTCAAGCTCGGCTCGGGGCAGAACATCATGACCGCCCTCTACCGCGGGCTGATGGTTTCCGCCGGGCTCGCCGCCGTCGCCTTCTACTTCGTCACCATGAAGATGTTCCCCCAGGGAATCGGCAACTTCTCCGCCCTCCACCTCTTCGAGGCCTCCCTGGTCGGACTGGCCGTCACAGGCGCCATCTTCCTGATCACCGAATACTACACCAGCACCTCCTACGGTCCGGTCAAACACATCGCCCAGGCCTCCTCCACCGGCCACGCCACCAACATCATCGCGGGACTTGGGATTTCGCAGAAATCGACGGCCCTGCCGATCATCGTCATCTCCGCCGGCATCATCTTTGCCTTCAACGCTGCCGGGGTCTACGGCATCGCCATCGCCGCGGTCTCCATGCTCTCGCTCACCGGAATGGTGGTGGCGATGGACGCCTACGGGCCGATCACCGACAATGCCGGCGGCATCGCCGAGATGGCCGAACTCGACAAGTCGGTGCGCGACGTGACCGATCCCCTCGACGCGGTGGGCAACACCACCAAGGCGGTCACCAAGGGGTACGCCATCGGTTCGGCGGGCCTGGCCGCCATCATCCTCTTCACCTCGTACCTGCAGGAGCTCAAGGCCCATTTCGCCACCATCGGCCAGAGCTTCTCCCTCACCGACTTCAGCCTCGGCGACCCGAAGATCATCGTCGGCCTCTTCATCGGCGGCATGCTCCCCTACTACTTCTCCGCCCTGTGCATGGAGGCGGTGGGCAAGGCCGGGGGCGCGGTCGTCGAGGAGGTGCGCCGCCAGTTCCGTGAAATCAAGGGCATCATGACCGGCGAGGGGCGCCCCGACTACGCGGCCTGCGTCGACATCGTCACCAAGTCCGCTCTGAAGGAAATGCTCCTTCCCGGACTCATCCCCATCCTGGCGCCGATCATCGTCGGCTACGGCCTTGGCGCCAAGGCCCTGGGGGGAGTCATCGTCGGCTCCATCGTCACCGGCATCTTCGTCGCCATCTCCATGACCACCGGCGGCGGCGCCTGGGACAACGCCAAGAAGTTCATCGAGGACGGCTACCACGGCGGCAAAGGCGGAGAGGCTCACAAGGCGGCCGTTACCGGCGACACCGTCGGCGACCCCTACAAGGATACCGCCGGGCCGGCCATCAACCCGATGATCAAGATCATCAACATCGTCTCGCTGCTGATCATCCCCCTTCTGCAACGCATGGGCTGATTCGGGGAAATAAACAGAGCAATGCCTGTCAGATAGGAAGGCCCGGCCGGTGACGGTCGGGCCTTTTTCACTTCTTCGTGCGATTAAACCTAGAAAAAGCATTGGCACGCGGATCAAATCTGATCAATTCGGATTTTCGCGGATATAAAGACCAAAGGTCAATAACCCGAAGGGCTATGTGGCAAAAAAGCCTTTGTCTTTGATTTATCCGTATTTATCCGCTTTTATCCCTGTTCAACCGCCGTTTTCAGGTTAAAAGGATAACCCGGGCGGCCTTCCCGGCGGGAATTCGTTCCGGAGACCCTCCTTCCTCAAAATTAGCCCCACTTTAGGGATTTTGGGGTTGATTTCGGCAATCCAAAAGTTTTAGCATACGCATTTGGCCGGAAAGGTCGCAAAAAGGCGTACTTCCCGGTCTTCCCTCCCCGCAATGCCGATCATCGAAAGACGAAACAGTGACACTTCAGGACTTTTTCCCCAAATCGAGGGTCTTTGACTGGCTCCGGGAGCACACCACCTCGGCCCTGAGCCGATTCCGCATCAGCGACAACACCTTCATGGCCGTCCTGGCGGCGGCCATCGGCCTGATGGCGGGACTGGGCAACTACGCCTTCCGCAAGCTCATCGACCTGGTGCACTGGGCGGTCATCGAGCAGGGGTCGACTCTCTTTCACATCTCCTTCGACCATTGGAGCCTTTCCCGTCTGCTGGTGGTCCTCTTTCCCCTCGCGGCCGGGGTCCTGATGATCCCCTTCGGCATCTTTTTCGCCAAAGACATGAAGTTCGGGTTCTCCAAGTTCCTGGCCCTGGTCAACCTGCGGGGCGGGAAACTGACCGCGCGCACCATCTTCACCCGGGGGGTGGCCAGCGCCATCACCCTGGGATGCGGCGGGTCGGCCGGCCAGGAAGGGCCGATCGCCCAGATTGGCGGGGCCATCGGCAGCCAGTTCGGCCAGCTCTTCAAGATGAGCGGCGACCGCCTCAAGGTTCTGGTCGCCTGCGGTTCGGCCGCGGGTATCGCCGCCACCTTCAACGCCCCCATCGCAGGGGTCTTTTTCGCCCAGGAAATCGTCCTGCTCTCCTCCTTCGAGCTGACCAGCTTCACCTCCATCGTCATCGCCAGCGGGATGGGTACCGTTGTCTCCCGGGCCCTTCTGGGGAACTCTCCGGTCCTTGCGGTGCCCCATTATTCGGTCTCCAGCCCCTATGAGCTGGTCTTCTACGTTCTGCTGGGGATTGTCATCGGAGGGCTGGCGGTCCTCTTCATCAATTCCCACTACAGGGTGAAGGACCTGCTGGCGGCCCTTCCGGTTCCCGCCATGGCGAAGCCCATCGTCGGGGGCGCTCTGGTGGGGCTCATCGGCATCGCCTTTCCCCAGGTCTTCGGCAACGGCTACGACTTCATGCAGACGGTGCTGCACGGCGACGGGGTCTGGTATTTTCTGGCGGCCCTCATCGTCTTCAAGTCCCTGGCGACCTCCATCACCCTCGGTTCGGGACTGCCGGGGGGCCTCTTCGCCCCCTCCCTCTACATCGGCGCGGTGACCGGCGGGGCCTTCGGAGCCCTGGCGCACCTGCTCTTCCCCCACCTGGTGCCCTCACCCGGGGCCTATGCCCTGGTGGGGATGGGGGCCTTCCTCTCCGCCGCCACCCATTCGCCGATGACCGCAATCTTCCTGCTCTTCGAGATCACCGCCTCCTACCGGATCATCATCCCGATCATGCTCACCTGCGTCATCGGCACCGCCATCAGCCGGCACCTGAAGAAGGACAGCCTGGAGACGGTGGAGCTGGCCAGGGAGGGGATCGACCTGGAGGCCGGCAAAGAGCGCAACATCATGAAATCGCTCAAGGTGGGCGAGGTCATGACCCGGGACCCGGAGGCGATCCCGGAGAACATGACCCTGCGCCAGTTCACCCAGTTCATCGCCAGCACCCGGCATACCAATTTTCCCCTGGTCAACCGCATCGGCGAGCTGACCGGGATCCTCTCGGTCCAGGACTTCATGGGGGTGGTGTTCGAGCGCGACCTCATGGACCTGGTGGTCATCAAGGAACTGGCCACGCTCAAGGTCATCACCGTCCTCGAGGACGACGACCTCGACGGGGCCATGCAGAAGATCGGCTACCGCAACATCGAGCAGCTTCCCGTGGTGGACCGGAAGACGGGGCGCAAGCTGGTCGGAATCATCTCCCGGCGGGACATGGTGTCGGCCTACAACCGTGCCCTGATGGCCCGCACCCTCGAGGAGGAGACCGATGAATGATCTCCTCAGGGGCCTCAACCCCCGCAGCGCCAGGCCGTCCTGCACGAAGGCGGGCCGCTGCTCCTGCTGGCCGGGGCGGGGTCGGGGAAGACCAGAACCCTGACCCACCGGGTCGCCTGGCTGATCCGGCAGGGGGGCGTCGAGCCCTGGCGGATCTTCGCCGTCACCTTCACCAATAAGGCCGCCTCCGAGATGAAGGAGCGGCTGCGCCGTCTTCTGGACAACGCCGAGCTTCCCTGGGTGAGCACCTTCCACGCCGCCTGCGTGCGCATCCTGCGCCGCGAGATCGGCGCCCTGGGATTTTCCTCCTCCTTCACCATCTACGACGATCAGGACCAGGAGCGCCTGCTGAAGACCGTCCTCAAGGACCTGGACATCGGCGAGCGCACCCTCAAGCCCCGGGCGGCCGCCGCCGCCATCGACAGCGCCAAGAACAAGGGCCTTTTCCCCGAAGACATGCCCCGGGAGGACTACCTCGGCGAGCTGGTGGCGAAGGTCTACGAGCGCTACCAGGCCCGGATGAAGCAGGCCAACGCCCTCGACTTCGGCGACCTGCTCCTCTACGCGGTGCGCCTCTTCGAGGAACATCCGGAGATTCTCGAAAAATACCGCCAGCGCTTTCTCCACATCCTGGTCGACGAGTTCCAGGACACCAACCAGGTCCAGTACCGGCTGGTCCACCTGCTCGCCTCGGGGCACCGCAACCTCTGCGTGGTCGGCGACGACGACCAGTCCATCTACCGCTGGCGGGGGGCGGAAATCGGCAACATTCTCGGTTTCGAGCGCGACTACCCCGGCTGCATCACCATCCGCCTGGAGCAGAACTACCGCTCCACCCGCCGGATCCTCGAGGCGGCCGGAGAGGTGGTGGCCCGCAACGTCGGGCGCAAGGGCAAGACGCTGTGGACCGACAACCCCGAAGGGGAAAAGATCACCATCGAAACCCTCCCCGACGACCTGGAGGAGGCGCGCTTCGTCGCAGGGGAGGTCGTCCGGCTGCACCGGGCGGGGCGTCACCTGCGGGATCTGGCGATCTTCTACCGGACCAACGCCCAGTCCCGGGCCCTGGAAGAGGCCCTGGTGCGGGAGCGGATCCCCTACGTGATGGTGGGCGGGATCAAGTTCTTCGCCCGCATGGAGGTCAAGGACATCCTGGCCTACCTGCGGGTCCTGGTCAACCCCGCGGACTCTCTTTCGGCGCGCCGGATCGTCAATGTCCCGCCCCGGGGTATCGGCGCCGCCACCGTGGAGCGCATCGCCGCCCTGGAGGAAGAGGCGGGGGGCTTTCTTCCCGCCTGCGAAAGGGCCCTGGAGCGCGGCGTCCTGAAGGGGGCCTGCCGCGAAGAGGGTGGAGGCCTTCGTCGCGCTGATGCGCTCCTTCCAGAGGAGCCTGCTGCGCCAGACCTATCCCGAACTGACCGCGGAGTTGATCGAGGAAACCGGCTACGGCTCCTGCGCTTCGCGAGGAGGCCGAGGGGGCCGTCACCGAGGGGGAGCGGCAGGAGGCCCGGGGGCGCCTGCAGAACCTGGAGCAGCTTCTGGTCGGGATGGAGGAGCACCGAGGGACCGAGGGGACCCTCCAGGACTACCTGGAGCAGGTCGCCCTGGTGACCGACCTCGATGCCTACGACACCAGCCTCGACCGGGTCACCCTCATGACGCTGCACGCCGCCAAGGGGCTGGAGTTTCCCGTGGTCTTCATGACCGGGATGGAGGAGGGCCTCTTCCCCCACTCCCGGGCCTCCGGGGAGGGGGAGGACCTGGAGGAGGAGCGCCGCCTGTGCTACGTGGGAATGACCCGCGCAATGGAAAAGCTCTACCTGAGCCACTCCCGCCGCCGCCGCATCTACGGCGATTACCAGTTCAACCCCCCCAGCCGCTTCCTCGCCGAAATCCCCCCCCATCTGGTCGCAGGCCCCGAACAACCCCCGCCCTGCACCGAACCTCCGGCCATAACCTCGCCTCGGTTTTCGAACAGCTGGAGCCCTCACCCCTGGAGGAGGAGACCTTCGAGGAGGACGTCAGGGTGGTCCCCGAGCCGGAGGAGGGGCTGCGCATCGGCTCCCGGGTGCGCCATGCACGCTTCGGCGTCGGCACCGTGCGCCGCCTGGAGGGAAGCGGCGACAACCAGAAGGTCATCGTTTATTTCAGCACCGTGGGCTCCAAGAAGCTGCTTCTCAAGTTCGCCGGACTGGAGCCCGCCTGACCCCATTCCGCCTTCCCACAGGCCTTTTCTTCCGTTTACCCCTTAAGCCGTCCCCGGCAGAGTTCAAAGTGAAGTCCGGGAGAAGGTCATTTTCCTAATGAATAAATTGTATTTTGTTGACTCTCCGATGGTTTAATGAAAATTTTCCGCCTTTGTGGTATGATTTAGACAAATAATGACAATTTTGGTTCTCCTTTAAACGATAAGAAAAAAATGCACTGTTTTGACGCCGACCGGTCACGGTTCGGCTGCTTCTCACCAAACCCGTCAAATTGAATAAAAAAGCTGAATAGTTCGATCGGGGATTCTTGCAGGTTCCTTTGCCAATGCAATCCGTAGGGAGGTTGTGATGCATGTGCTTGTGACCGGAGGCGCCGGGTTCATCGGCTCCCATCTCGTCGAGTATCATCTCTCCAGGGGGGACAAAGTCCACGCGGTGGACGACCTGAGCACCGGTTCGATGGACAATGTCGAGCCCTTTCTCGAATTGCCCGATTTCCGTTTCGACCAGGCCGATATCCTCACCTGGTCCGGCCTGGAAAAGACGGCGGCCTGGGCCGACCGCATCTACCATATGGCCGCGGTGGTCGGGGTGTACAGGGTGCTGGCCGAGCCGATCAAGGTCCTGGCCACCAACATCGCCGGAAGTGAGCGCCTGCTGCGGGCGGTTTCCGCAGGGGGGTGGAAACCCCATGTCGTGCTTGCCTCCAGTTCGGAGGTCTACGGTCACACCTCTGCACCGGAGCTTCATGAGGATGCCGATCTCCACATCCGCTCCGGGGCCCGTACCCGCTGGAATTACGCCGTCAGCAAACTCGCGGACGAGGCGCTGGGTCTCTCCTATGCCCGCAAGGATGGGCTGCCGGTCACCATCGTCCGTTTCTGCAACACCATCGGCCCGCGACAGACGGGCCGTTACGGCATGGTCGTTCCCCGCTTCGTCAGCCAGGCGGTGCAGGGCAAGCCCCTGACGGTCTACGGCGACGGAACCCAGACCCGCTCCTTCTGCGACGTGCGGGATACCGTGGTGGCTCTGGACCTTCTGGCCTCCAACCGGGCCAGCGCGGCCGAGATCGTCAACGTCGGGAACAACCGCGAGATTTCCATCCGACAACTGGCCGAAATGGTCATTCAGCGAGCCGGCAGCCAATCCTCCATCAAATACCGCTCCTACCTGGAGGCCTATGGAGAGGATTTCGAGGACATCACCCACCGTCGGCCCTCTCTGGAAAAACTGTACGCGCTTGACCGGGATTCAAGCACCGCTGGGACCTGGAACGGACCCTGGACGACCTGATTCAAAAGGCTAAGCCCAAGGTGAGGGAGGTGGTATAACTCATGGCGACCACACCCTATTTCGTCATCAGCCCCAATACCATCGTCAGTCTGCTCGGTTTGATGCGCGGGCCCGACAAGACGGTGCCGACCCCGGCCGAGGACTGGCGGCAGGCCACGGTGGACGTGGTCATCCCCGCCCTCAACGAGGAGAGGAACATCGTCTTCTGCCTCGCCTCCCTCCTTCGCCAGACCCTCAAGCCCAAACGGGTCATCCTGATCGACGACGGCAGCCGGGACCGCACCTGCGAAAACGCCCGGGCCTATGCCGAGTCGGTGGGGATGGACCTGATCGTCATCAAGCGCAAGGCCGCCATCGGCAAGACCCCGACCATCAAGCGACAGGCGAGGGAATTCGACTCCGACGTCGAGTTCATCCTGGACGGCGACACGGTCCTGGAGTCGGAAAACTACATCGCCCGGACGGTGGAGGAACTCTACAAGGGCGTCGGCATCGCCAGCGCCTGCGGCACCATCCTGCCCCTTCGCGAGAGGGACCGCAGGACACTCCTGGCCGAGCCCGGGGCTGCAGAGCTTCCGGAAGGATCACCCCGGCATCGAGCTCTCGACCCGCGACGGCTGGCTGTCGCGGGTCCGCTGGGCCATCACCAACACGTACCGGGACGCGCTCTACCTCTTCCTGCAGAGATTCATCTACCACGGGCAGATGGTCTTCTTCGGCACCATCACCAACCCGGTGGGGTGCGCCGTGGCCTACCGCCGCCGGTACATCAAGGACCTGTTCGACCACTACGAGCCGATCCTCGGCGACGACCTCACAAACTCCGAGGACATCTTCATCGGCTTCGCCCTGCTCGACCAGGGCTATCGCAACATCCAGCTCACCGACGTCTGCGCCCGCTCCATGGAGCCGGAGGTGCACCGCCTGCCCCGGCAGACCTACTTCTGGTCGTCGTCTTTTCTGCAGAGCTGCTACTATTTCGACGATCTGCTGCGAAGTCCCTTCAAGGCCTTCAAGAGATACCTCCGGAGGGTCCGGGAGAAGACGAAGCGGCGCAAAGGAGGAGATCGAGGAAAAACGTCGCATCTCCGAGGCCTACCGGCAGCCCTTCGGCATCGAGTACTCGCGGGAGTTCGGCAGGCCCATGGGGTGGATACTTTTCGCTTCGGCGGCGGAAAAAATCTTTTTCCCGACCGCCCTGCTGATCATGATTCTCCTTCAGATGTGGCAGGGGCTGGCGGTGACGGTGGTGGCCGAGACGGCGCTGGCGGTCGGCATCCTGACCGTCATCTCCCGAGAGCGGCGTCTGGAGTCCCTGGTGAAGGGCATCCTGATAACGCCGTTGCGTTACGCGATTCTGGCCTTCGACCTGGTGACCATCGGCAGGTTCGCGGGCGACCTGTGGCTTACCAGGAACAGGCGGTGGCGAAAATGAACCAAAAAAAGGCATTTGATCCACGAAGTACACGAAGTTTCAGAAAGAAATTCAGCAAATTATAGAATTCTTGCTAACCTCCGGAAGGTGGGTTACGGAGTCATCAATCGGGCCGATTTTTCGTGTTCCTTCGTGTCCTTCGTGGATAACCGAGGTTTTTAGGATGAAAAAATTTCTTTTGTATGTCTTCTTGATGGGATGGGTGCTGGCTCTGGCCCCCCTGGTCTGTCTGGCCGCGCCGCAGGTTCCCGAGGCGGGGCTGAGGGCCGAGATGGCCCATCGCTGGGACGAGGCCATTGCCGTCTACCGGGCCGTTCTGGCCAAGGAGCCCGGGCGGACCGACCTCTGGCTGCGCCTGGCCGACATCCAGTCGCGGCTCGGGCGGCGCAGGGAGGTGGTCGACTCGCTGCTGCAGGCCGTCAAGTCCTCCCCCAAAGACCCCTCCCTCTATTTTCGTCTCTCCCAGGCCGATGCCGTCAACAACCAGCCCGAAAAGGCCCTGGCGGATATCAACTGGGCCCTGCGGCTCGACCCCGGGAATGTCGAATATCTTCGGGCCCGGGCCAAGCTGGCCGACTGGGCGGGAAACACCCAACTCGCCCGCAAGAGCTACGAGGAGCTTCAGCGCCTGGAACCCGGCAATACCGACGTGATGCTCGGCAGGGCGAGGACCCTTTCCTGGAGCGGCGCCCTGGACCGCTCCGCGGGGGTCTACCGGGAGTATCTGGAAAAACACCCGGAAAATGCCGAAGCCTGGCTGGAGTTCTCCCGGGTGCAACTCTGGCGGGGCAACTACCCGGCGGCGCTGAAGGCCCTTGGAAAGTACCGGTCGCGCTTCGGCGAAACGCCGGACTATCGCAAGCAAAAGGCGAGAATTCTCGCCGGAGCGGGACGCGCTTCCAGGGCCATGAAGCTTCAATTCGCCCCTGCTGAAGGCCTTCCCCGGGGACTTCGAGCTGAACGTCACCCGCACCCTGGCGTTACATACCGGCCGCAGGCCGGCGCAGGCTCTGGGAAGCTTGGTGGCCCTGGAGAGGCTGAAGCCGGGGGCCAAGGAGATCGGCGGACATCGAAAAGCTGGTTAAGACCCCGTTGCGCTCAAACCTCAACTTCGACACCAATTTCTACGGCGATTCGGATCAATGTCCGGATTTTCCGCAGCGAGCTGAGCGGGGGAATGGGTCGTTTCTCCGGTTACGCGCCTCTCGGCAGGCACCCAGTATGAGGAGCTCTGGGCCCGTGCGGGAAGCGGGTTGGAGAGGCGCGACGGAGGCGAAAGGATCCGGGACAACAACGTGTGGGCCGGAATCCGGCATCGTTTCAGCCCAGGTGTGGCCGCCGACGCCAGGGTGGGGGCGGGATTCATCGAGGGCGGCAGCCAGTTTCCGCTCTACCGGCTCGGATCTCGACCTGCAGCCCCTCGACACTTTGAGCTTCCGTCTCACCCACAACCGCGACTTGTACGATGTCTCGCCGAGGGCGGTTTCGCTCGGGATAAAACGTGGGGCCACCCGCCTGCAGGCCCAATGGCAGCCGAATCTCCTCTACACCCTGGAACTCAGCGGAGAATATGATACCTTTTCGGATAACAACCGGCGCTGGGAAGCCACGGTCGCACCCCGAAGGGCCGTGCTGCGGACCGAGAAATTCAACCTGGACCTGGGCCTGCTCGGCTGGTGGTTCGGCTTCGACAAGGACCTGAATCACGGCTACTACGACCCAGGCACTTACCAGCGCTACGCCGTCACCGGTTACGGATACTGGAAAATCAACGAAAACAACGGCCTTAGCCTCTTTGCCGCCGTGGGGGTGCAGAAGGACGAGACCATGAGCAGCTTTCAGGACGGGGAGGATGTGTCCGCCGAAGGGATTTTCGGCATCTTCAGCGACTGGATGCTCAAGGCGCGCGTCGGTTATACCAACCGGCGTCTGGCCAGCGGCGCCTACGACGGGTTCTCAGGGGGGCTGACCCTGACCCGGCGGTTCTGACCCCGGCAGGCGGAGCGAGGATCCTAATGGTTCCGAAAACAATTCATTCACTTGTTCTTCTGGCGGTCGGAGTCATTTCGACCGCCGTTTTTCCCCTCCCCTGCAGGGCTCAAGGCCAAGGCCAGGAGCGTTCGGTCACCTCACTGGAGCAAAAAGGGGTGGTCCTCACGGTCTATATGGGGGACCTGGCCCTGGTCACGGATCGGCGACGGGTGGTTCTGGAACGGGGGAAGAACCGCCTGGCCTGGGAAGGGGTGAGCGCCAGAATACAGCCTGAAACGGCCCTGCTGAGCGACCCGGGACACCCGGACGGGGTCAGCGTCCTGGAGCAGAATTTCGACTTCGACTTGCTGACGCCGCAGAAGCTCCTGGAAAAATACGTCGGGCGGACCGTCCGGGTGGTCAGGACCAATCCGGCCACCGGAGAGGAGAGCAGCGAGACCGCCAGAGTCCTCTCCACGGCCGGTGGGGTGGTGTTGAAAATAGGCGACCGCATCGAAACCGGCATGCCGGGGCGCCTGGTCTATCCCGACGTTCCGCCGGACCTGCGCGACCGGCCGACCCTGGACCTTCTTCTGAAAAGCGCCGCCGCCGGTCCCCGGGAGCTGGAGCTCGAGCTACCTGACGACGGGCCTTTCCTGGGCGGCGGATTACGCCGCCGAACTGAATCCCGAGGAAAACCGGATGCGGCTCTCGGTCTGGGCCACCCTCACCAACCGTAGCGGCATCGACTATCGGGCGGCCGGGGTTCGACTCGTTGCCGGAAAGCTCAACCGGGTCTCTGCCGAAGGGCCCCGGCCCGTCATGTTCGAGGCTCTTCGGGCCAAGGCCGCCGCGCCGGCGGCCGAGGAGAGCTTCTTCGAATATCACCTCTATACCCTGCCCAGGCCGGTAACCCTCCGGGACAACCAGAGCAAACAGGTGGCCCTGATGGAGGCGTCGGGCATTCCGGTCGTTCGGGAGTACCTCCTTCGGGAAAGCGGCGCCTATTACCGCACCGCCTCCCCGGAGCCCCGGGCAAGGCCGCCGTCGGGGTGTACCTCGAGTTTCGGAACGAGGCGAAGTCCGGACTCGGTCAACCCCTTCCGGCGGGGGTGCTCCGGGTCTACCAGAGCGATCCGGCTGGAAACGAACGCTTTGTCGGCGAGGACCGCATCGACCCTGCCCCGGAGGGAGGCAAGGTGCGGGTTCGTCTGGGAGAGGCCTTCGACGTGACCGCCGAGAAGCGCCAGACCGATTTCAAAAAGCTCGGCGGCACCGGAAGATACAACCAGGTTTTCGAGAGCGCCTACCAGCGTTGAGCTGAAGAACGCCAAAAAGAAGGCGGTGACGGTGACGGTCGAGGAGCCTTTGCCGGGAGACTGGGAGATGGTCGAGGAAAACCATCCCCATGAAAAAAAGGCCGCCCATCTGGCCCTCTGGCGGATTGACGTTCCGGCAGAAGGGGAGGCGACCCTCGTCTACCGGGTGCGGGTGAAGATGTGAGATCGCGAATGCATGTCCCGGTGAGGTAGGGGAGTGGGGAGAACGTGAAATTCTCCCCTCTCCCTATCTCTCCTGTCTGTTTTCCTCCCCCGGCAGTTCAAGCCGGCCCTTCTCATAGAGCCACCGCGCCACCTCCCCCGGCAGGTTGTCCTCCGCCAGCAATTCCGAGGCCGTAAGCTCCCCTCGTTGAAGTTTCTCCAGCAGAAGGTCCTCGTAGCGGGTCTGGGTTTTGCGCTGGTACCAGTCGCGGTAGACCAGGGCCGAACCGAGGACGGTGATGATGCCCATCACCAGCCAGAAGATGCCGTAGCCGATTTCGATGTGGAAGGCCTCCAGGGTCAGTTTCGTTCCGATGAAGAAGATGAGCTGATAGGCCAGATCCTCCAGGCGGGGGAGCCTCTCCAGCAGGCGGACGAAGAAGGAGGCCGCAAAGCGCAGGAAGATGATCCCGAGGATGCCCCCCAGCCAGACCACGAGGAGCTTGTTGCTCATGGCGACCGCGGTGGTGATGCTGTCGATGGAAAAAGCGATGTCGGTGAGCTCCACCAGCAGCACTATTTTCCAGAAACCGGCGGCTCCCCCCGGCCGTGGCTGGGTGGCATCCTCCTTGTGAAAGAAAAACATGTGCTTCATGGCGAGATAGACCAGGTACCCGCCGCCGACCAGCTTGAAGACCCACATCCGCATCAGATGGGCGGCAAGGACCAGCGCGATGAAGCGAAAGACAAAAGCCCCGACGATGCCGTAGGTCAGGGCCTTTTTCTGCTGTTCCCTGGGCAGGGTGCGGACCAGGATCGCCAGCACCAGGGCGTTGTCCACCGAGAGGATCCCCTCCAGGCCGGCAAGGGCGAGGACGGTCAGAAGATCGAAGGGGTGCAGGGTGTGGATTTCGCGGGTTATCTGCAGGAGGAGTCCGCCATAACATTTTCCTCATGAAGAGACTCGTTTTGCCGGGGAAGTGTAGCACAGGGAGGGAAGGGGAAAAAGAACAACCGGACGGGCGCCCGGAATGCCGCGTCAGGAACCGAAGGTCCCCGACCACAGGCCCATGAAGAAATGCCGGGCGTTGACGCCGAGCACCCGGGAGTCGTAGCCACCTTCCTGGACCACCAGGGTGGGCAGGTTCAGCCCCCCGATGAGTCGCCCGTTTTCCTCGAAGTCGCCGGAAATAAGGTCCCAGGTGCCGGTGGGGTCGCCTTTGGCGGTATCGAGACCGAGTGCCACGACGAGGAACTGGGGCCTGAAACGACGGATGCGGTGCAGGGCCCGCTTCAGGGCCTGCCGGTGGCCGGCGCCGTCGAGATGTTCCGCGAGGGGCAGGTTGAGGTTGAAGCCGGTTCCGGCCCCGGCCCCTTTTTCGTCCTCGAATCCGCTGAAGTAGGGAAAGGCGAAGCGGGGATGTCCATGGAGGGAGACGGTCAGGACGTCGCTGCGCTCGTAGAAGATGTCCTGGGTGCCGTTGCCGTGATGGTAGTCGATGTCGAGCACGGCTACCTTGCCGAATCCGGAGAGGTAGTGGGCGGCGATCGCTCCGGAGCAGAAGTAGCAGAAGCCCCCGAAGACTCGCCGCTCGGCGTGGTGTCCCGGCGGGCGCACCAGGGCGTAGGCGAGTCGCTGCCCTTCGAGGAGGTGGCGGGTGGCGGTCAGGGCGCAGTCGACGGCCCGCTTGGCGGCCAGGTAGGCGTTTCGGGTGAGGGGGGTGAAGGTGTCGATGCAGAAATAGCCGGCCCGCACCGCGCGCTCTCTGGGCGGCCGGGAGGCGTTGCGGATGGGAAAGACGTAGGGATAGACCGCCTCGCCCTCTTTCAGGCGGGCGCAGACCGCCTTCAGGTAGTCGACAAAGGCCTGGTCGTGGACCGCCAGGATGTGCTTTTCGGAAAAGCGGCGAACGGGCACCCTCTCGAAGAGGCCGCTCTTGTCGACTTCGCGCAGGATGGAGCGGATGCGCACGGGAGACTCCACGTAGCCCCGCTCCCGCACGTGGTGGATGTCGTGCTTGTCGTTGACCACCAGGGTGATTTTCCGGTCCGGCGGGAGCCCCTTTTTCACCGGCAGGGGGGCTTCCCGCTTGAGGTAACGGGGGGGACGAGTCTGAACCGGGTCATCCCGGAAGGAGTCGACCACCATCTCGATGTAGGAGCGGGGGCAGAGGTGGGCGTATTTCCGCTCGAGGATGGCCCGGACGATTGCCCTGGCGGCCTCCCGCGACAGGGGAAGCGTCCTGTCCCAGGTTGTCGTAGACCATGTAGGGCGGGTTGTCGTCTCCGGGCTTGACCGGGGTTTCGTAGGCGGTGCCGGCGATGGGCCTGGCGCCGTATTTTTCGTAGAACTTCAGCCGGGCCCTGTTCTGTTTGAGGATTTCCGGGTCCCGGCAGAGGCTCGGGTCGTCGGGAAGGCATTCGAAAAAAATTCCGAGACTGCCCAGGGTCAGGGCTTCCTCCCGGAGCCGCTCGTAGAGAGCGCCGCCAATCCCCCGCCCGGTCATCTTTTCCGCGGCGGAGATGTACTCCAGGTAGCAGAAGCGCAGATCGGGGTCATGCAGCATGAGGGCGAAGCCCTTGACCCGGCCGCGGTGGTCGTCGGCCACGTAGAGGATGGAGCGGAAACGATACTTGAGGGGATTTCGCAGCTGTTCGGGCAGCTTGGCGATGTCCTTTTCCGCCAGGGCCGGAAACTGGACCCGCAGGACCTCCTGAGCCCGGAAGATGGCGGCCCGGTTGACCGGCAGGATATCGTCGTAGATGCGGCGGATGCGGAACATGCTTTAAATTATAGCCGGGGAGATGGGGAGGTGGGAAGATGGAATTTTCTCCATTTCCCCCTCTCCCCATTTCCCTATCTGCCTAGCTTCTTGCTTTCGGCAGCAGCTCCTCGAGCAGCGCGAAGAGTTCCTCCAGGTCGGCGAGGGTGAAGTCGGCCATGTGGGCGATGCGGAAGGTCTGGTTCTTGATCTTGCCGTAGCCGTTGTCGATGGCGTAGCCCCGCTCCCCAGCGAGCTTCTTCAGCCCCTCCAGGTCGGTGCGTCCGTCGCTCGCGCCCGAAGTGAGGGTCATCGAGCGGTAGCCCTCCGCCGCGAAGAGGGGAAAGTCCTGGGCAAGAATCCAGCTGCGGGCCGCCTCGGCCATCTGCCTGTGCCGGGCGTAGCGTTTCTCGAGCCCCTCGGCAAACATCTTGGTCAGCTGGAGGTCGAGGGCATGGATCAGGCTGATGCAGGGGGTGCTGGGGGTGTTGTCCTTGGCGTCGTTCTTCTCGAATTCCTCGAAATCGAAGTAATATCCGCGGTTCGGAGTGGTCCGGGCCTTGTCGAGGGCCTTGCGGGAGACGGCAAAGACGGCGAGTCCGGGCGGCAGCCCGAAGGCCTTCTGCACCCCTGCCAGGCAGACATCGGTTCCCAGCGCCTCGAGGTTGAGCGGTACCGCGCTCATCGAGGAGACGGTGTCGACGAGGAAGGAGACCTCGGGATATTTTTTCATTACCTCCGCGATCTCCTCCAGGGGGGACATTACGCCCGTGGAGGTCTCGTTGTGGACCACGGTCATGGCGTCGTACCTGCCCGAGGCCAAGGCTTCGTCCACCATCTCCGGGGTGACCGGCTCTCCCCATTCGGCGCTGAAGAGGTCGGCCTCCAGGCCGCAGCGCCGGGTGACGTCGTGCCACTTGGCGCTGAAGGCGCCGTTGGCGAAGTTGGCGCAGCGCTTCTGCACCAGGTTTCGCACCGCCCCCTCCATCACTCCGAAGGCGCTGGAGGTGGAAAGGAAAACCGGGTCCTGCGTGTTGAGGAGCTTCTTTAGCGCGGTGGTGACCCGTCCGTGCAGGGCCGCGTATTCTTTCATGCGATGGCCGACCATCGGCGCGGCCATCGCCTCGAGGACGTCCCTGCCGACTTCGACGGGACCTGGAATGTAGAGTTTTTTGTGCATGCCAGTCTCCTTGAGAACGAAAAATTTTGAATTTTGAATGCTGAATTTTGAATTTAATTCATAATTTAAAACTCGAAATTTATCATTTTTTTTCTTTGCCAAAAGAAAAACGCCCGTCTCCACCAAATCGGGAGCCCAGGCGTGCGGCATTAGGTCTGCTTCCTCCCTGCTCCCCGGTGGTAGACCACCTTACGCCAGTTGCAGGAGACCTCTTTGGAATTTTTCCGGCTCGGCGGATGAATGTGGATATCATGCCCTCCGGGCGCATGTCAAGGAGTTCTCCTGTTTGACAATCCGCCCCAGCCCGTTTACCATCCCTGAAAATTGCAGGTTTCCCGTTTTGCGGAGGTCCAGAGCATGCGTTTTTCCGACGACCAAATCCATCGCCTCGCCGAGGCCCTCCTTTCGGACCTGGTGGGGCGGGGCCGGGCACGGCTGAAGGCAGACCGCGGCAAGGTGCTGCGGCGCGTGGAGGACATCATCCGGGGCAATCTCGCCCAGGAGCAGGACCTCGACCGGGAGGCCAGGGAGCTGCTCGAAGCCCATCTGAAGAATGCCCCGCCGGGCATGGACCGGCAGAAGCTCTTCCTGATGATCAAGAAGAAGCTGGCCGAAGAAAGGGGGATTCCCCTGTGAAGCTCTCCGAGCAGCGCATCTCCCATCTCTCCCACCTCGTCATGGACGGTCTCTGGAAGGATGACCTGGCCGATTTTCCCGACGAGGTCCTCGCATTGGGCGTCATCAAAGATTCCCTGACCCGCCTTCTTTCCGTGGACGAGGAGGTCGACGCCCTGGTGCGGCAGAAACTGACCCGGCAGAAAAAAATTCCCGGCAGCCGTGAGTGGCACATCCTCTACGACAAGTATTTCAAGGAAGAGATGGCCAAACGGAAGTGGTAAGCCGGCTCTTGGCTCTTCCGTCTTCCGCCCCTGAAAAATTTTTCTCCTCAACCCCCTTGACATTCCAGACGGCCTGATTATATTTAGGCCTGTTGTTAGCACTCCCGAGCAACGAGTGCTAACTTTCTTTTGTCGGGCATCCTCCCTTTTGGGGCTAAACGGGTGCCCGGCTATCTTCCGACAAAGGGACGTCAAAAATGGGAGAGGTTCTCCCGAATCTATCAAGTAGTCAGAAAGGAGAGGCAAGCATGAACATCAGACCGCTGCACGACCGCATCATCGTCGAGAGGGTTGAGGAAGAAACCAAGACCGCAGGAGGGCTCATCATTCCCGATACGGCCAAGGAAAAGCCCCAGGAAGGCCGCGTCATCGCTGTCGGCAAGGGGAAAAAGACGGAAGACGGCAAGGTCCTGCCGCTGGACGTCAAGGTCGGCGACAAAATCCTTTTCGGCAAGTACTCCGGGACCGAAATCAAGGTCGAAGGGAAAGAGTATCTGATGATGCGCGAGGACGACGTTCTCGGAGTCGTCGAATAAAAACAGTTTTAAGTTCAAAGTTTTAAGTTTTAAGCCTTTAACCTAAAACCTAAAACTTAACACCTGAAACCGAATTTCCAAGGAGGACATAAAGACATGGCAGCCAAAGAAATCAAATTCGGGCAGGACGCCCGTGCTCACATTCTCCATGGGGTCAACGCCCTGGCCGACGCCGTCAAGGCGACTCTCGGTCCCAAGGGCCGCAACGTGGTTCTGGAAAAATCATTCGGCGCTCCCCTGATCACCAAGGACGGCGTCACCGTCGCCAAGGAGATCGAACTCGAGGATAAATTCGAGAACATGGGCGCTCAGCTGGTCAAGGAAGTCGCTTCCAAGACCTCCGACGTGGCCGGTGACGGCACCACCACTGCCACCGTCCTGGCTCAGGCCATCTACCGCGAAGGGGTCAAGCTGGTGACCGCCGGCCACAACCCGATGGAAATCAAGCGCGGCATCGACCAGGCCGTGGAGGCCGCCGTTGCCTCCCTGAAAGAACTCTCCAAGCCGATCAAGGACCACAAGGAGATCGCCCAGGTCGGCACCATCTCCGCCAACAGCGACCGCACCATCGGCGACATCCTCGCCCAAGCCATGGAGAAGGTCGGCAAGGAAGGGGTCATCACCGTCGAAGAAGCCAAGTCGATGGAGACCACCCTGGAGACCGTCGAGGGGATGCAGTTCGACCGCGGCTACCTCTCCCCCTATTTCGTGACCGACCCAGAGCGCATGGAAGCCGTCATGGAAGACGCGTTGATCCTCATCCATGACAAGAAAATCAGCAACATGCGCGACCTGCTGCCGGTCCTCGAGCCGGTGGCCAAGCAGGGCCGTCCGCTGCTGATCATCGCCGAGGACGTCGAGGGCGAAGCCCTGGCCACCCTGGTGGTCAACAAGCTGCGCGGCACCCTCAACGTGTCCGCCGTCAAGGCCCCCGGCTTCGGCGACCGCCGCAAGGCGATGCTTGAAGACATCGCCGTTCTCACCGGCGGCCGGGTGATCTCCGAGGAAGTCGGCTTCAAGCTGGAGAACGCCACCATCGACATGCTCGGCCGCGCCAAGCGCATCGTGGTCGACAAGGAAAACACCACCATCATCGACGGCGCCGGTTCCGAGGCCGACATCGAGGGCCGGGTCAAGCAGATCCGCGCTCAGGTCGAAGAGACCAAGAGCGAATATGACCGCGAGAAGCTCCAGGAGCGCCTGGCCAAGCTGGTCGGCGGCGTTGCCGTGGTCAAGGTCGGCGCGGCCACCGAGACTGAGATGAAGGAGAAGAAGGCTCGCGTCGAGGACGCCCTGCACGCAACCCGCGCCGCGGTGGAAGAAGGTATCGTCCCCGGCGGCGGCGTCGCCCTGGTGCGCTGCATCGGCGCCCTGGAGAAACTGGACCTGGGCGGGGAGCAGCAGTTCGGTGTGAACATCGTCAAACGCGCCCTGGAAGAGCCCCTTCGCCAGATCGCCAACAACGCCGGCCACGAGGGTTCCATCGTGGTCAACAAGGTGCTGGGCGAGACGGGTTCCTTCGGCTTCGACGCGGCTGCCGACCAGTACGGCGACATGATCGCCGCCGGGATTATCGATCCCACCAAGGTCACCCGCAGCGCCCTGCAGAACGCCGCCTCCGTGGCCGGTCTGATGCTGACCACCGAGGCCTGCGTGGCTGAGAAACCGAAGAGCGAAGAGCCGATGCCCGCTATGCCCGGCGGCATGGGCGGCATGGGCGGCATGGGCGGTATGATGTAAGCTGGTCGTTCCGGCTTGGAAAAAAACAGCCCCCCGGAAGATATTTCCGGGGGGCTGTTCCTTTTGGGGCGGGAACACTCCGGACGCCCAAATTCATCCATCCGGGGGTCGTTCGTCTTGCGGCTTCGGTTTGGGATGATATAACCACTTAGGATGACGAGCGGGCAAAAAAAACGCAGGCAAGTCCCTTGTGGCAGGATCCGATGATGAAAATCCGACGCCATCAGGTTTCTCTGTAAGGGCCGTTTCCAGGGAGCCGTATAGTGAAAATCAATCCTTCTTCGGAATCCGCGAAACTCTACCAACGGCCCCTCTGGCTGAGCGTTCTTCTGGGAGGCGCACTCTTCACATCCGAAATGGCCGTGGCTTATGCACATAGGTTGTGGTTTCACTTTCCGCCCTCCGTCCATGCCCTGGTCGATTCGATGGTGCTCCTGGGCACCTTCTCGCCGGTCCTGTATCTTCTCTGGTATCGGCCCCTCGTGAAAAATATCGCCCATCTCAAAACGGCCGAATCGGAAGTCAGGAAGCTCTCCCGCAACCTTCTTTCCGCAGCCGAGGAGGAGAGACGACGCCTTTCCCTGGAACTTCATGATGATTGCGGGCAGGCTCTCACCGCCCTTCATTTCGAGGTCGAAGCCCTTCGTCTGGAGGGAGCCGTGAAGCCGGAGAGGGTGAACCGGCTCCAGAGCCTGTGTGAAGCGCTCGGAGACAAGATCCGGAATTTCTGTTTTTCGCTCCGTCCCGACATCCTGGACGAGCTCGGCATAGGTCCGGCTCTTCAGGATTATATGAGGGAATTCGGGAGGAGCGTGCCCCAAATCCGATTCGATTTCAGGGGTGCCGGACCAAAGGAGAGGCTTTCCCCCGAGGTGGAGATTGTTCTTTTTCGGGTTTTTCAGGAGGCTCTCAGCAACGTCGCCAAGCATTCCATGGCCGACAAGGTCGAGGTTTTGTTGACTTGCGCTCAGAACCGGACCGGCCTGGAGGTCAGGGACAACGGCATAGGATTCGAACCCGGTCCCGACGGAAGGGGACCTCGCGGGAAGGAACGGCTCGGCGTGCTTGGTATGGAGGAGCGAATCGCTTCCATCGGTGGTAGAATTAACCTAGATTCTCGTCCCGGAGAAGGGACCTCCCTACGGGTCGAGGTGCCGATTTTTAAGGATACCCCTAATGGATACTCTAATGTGCAAGATAAGGATCCTGATTGTCGATGATCATCCGATCATCCGGGAGGGACTGCCGCCGCTGTTGCACACCCAGCCGGACCTCCAGGTCGTCGGGACCGCCGAGGACGGAGAGAAGGGCCTGGAGATGCTGGGAGAGCTGAAACCGGAGGTGGTCCTTCTCGATCTATCCATGCCGAAGATGGGCGGCCTGGAGGCATTGCGGCTCTACAGCGAGCGCCTTCCCGACGCCGGGGTGGTGATTTTCTCCATGCATGACAAGGAAACCCTGGTCCACCAGGCGCTCAAGGCCGGCGCCCGGGGATACGTCTTAAAGGGCTCCCCCATACCGGAGCTGGTGGAAGCCATCCGGGCGGTCGCCAGCGGTGATTATGCCCTCAGTTCGAGAGTGAGATCGCACGTCATCGATTCCTACCTGAAACAACGCCGCGATGAAAGGGACGAACTGGCTGATTTCCACGGGCTCTCCGAGCGTGAACGGCAGGTCTTCTGCCTTCTGGTCGAAGGCAGGTCCACTGCCCAGATCGGCGGCCTGCTGTGCATCAGTCCAAAAACGGTGGAGAAACACCGGGTCAACGTCATGAAGAAGCTTAAGGCGGCCAACGTGGTCGACCTGGTCAAGTACGCCGTTCGGACCTGCCTCATCGATCCGGAGCAGTGGAAGGTCTGATTCCTTCTCCGGAAATTGCCCCTCTTTTTTTCCCTCCAGGAAGGAAATTCCTACCTCAAAAATGGGGGACTCCCCCCATAGACTGTCGCTTTTTTCCTGTTAAACTACTTCACAATCCGAAAACCAGGACATTGCGTTTAACCAGAGAATCCTTATCTTCCCTGGTTTTGAAATTTGCCCATGCGGACGCGGTACGGTCTGTCGAGGGTTTTTTCATCCCCCCCCCAAATGAAAAAAATAAGACCTGACTGAATACTAGATGCTTTCGCAAAAACTCACGGGATGGCGACGCCATCAAGGAGAACCAGGTATGAAGGTCATTACGGCTATCCTCTTTTGCGGTCTGGCGTTTACGGCCTTTCGCATTGCCGATGCCGCCGAGGTGGTGGTTCATGAATACCCTGACCGCATCGTTGTGGAATGCGACGGCAGCAAAGATGCCCCGACGTCCGGAGCGGCGCAGAATGCCCCGATAAAAAAGGGATCGACCCTGACCCGGGAGCAATGGCGCAAAGCCTACAAGGCGAGGATGCGCAGCAAGACTCAGGCCGTCGAAAAGCGTCTGGAAGCCCGGCAGTCCCGATGGGCCCCTTCTCCGCAGAACGAGGGCAATCCGACACCCGTCGGCCCGACGTCCCCTGACCCTTCACCCAATAACGCCCGATAGAAAAAGGAAGAAAAGGAGAACTCATGAAGTTGCATTTGAAATGGCTTGGGATTCTGGCGGTATTGTTTTTTGCAGCCCAGGCGAGTGCCGGCGACACCCCTGCGTTCAAGACCAAGAAGGACATGATGAGCTATGCCGTCGGCGTGGAGGTGGCGAAAAATTTCAAGAAACAGGCGATCGAGTTCAACCCTCAAGTCCTTATCCAGGGGTTGAAGGACGAACTGGCCGGAAAGAAACTTCTCCTCACCGAACCCGAGCTTCGCAGCCTCATGAGCGACCTGCAGTCCGAAGTGAGGCGGAGGATGGCCGCCAAGCGGCAGGCCGCCGTGGTGGAGAACCGCAAGGAGGGCGCCGCTTTCCTGGCTGCCAACAAGTCCAAAAAGGGTGTGGTGAGCCTGAAGAGCGGAGTCCAGTACGAGGTCCTCAAGGAAGGCTCCGGTCAAAAACCCTCCGCCACCGGCTCCGTGGTATGCAACTACCGCGGAACCCTCATCGACGGGACGGAGTTTGATGCCAACGAAGCCGGGAAACCCGCCACGCTCAAAATGTCCAGCATGATCCCCGGCCTGAAAGAGGCCCTGCTGCTCATGCCTGCAGGCTCCAAGTGGGAGATCTACATCCCCTCCGAGCTGGCCTACGGGACACGGGGCGCCGGGGCCGATATCGGGCCGAACGAGACTCTGATCTTCGAGGTGGAGCTTCTTTCTGCGAAATAACCCGGGTACGCGGTTGGAGAAAATCCCCGGGTTCTCCAGGGATACTCCGAATATTTATCCTTCCCCGTTTTAAAAACCGAATAATGAAAAGGAGGGATATGAAAAAATCTGAATTCATCTTTGGGTAGCAAGGTCGAGGTTTTTTCCAAATTTTTTTTACGAGGAGGTAAAAAGATGATTAGACGCAAACTTAGTGTTCTTTTGAGTTTGCTGTCGGCAATGGCCGTCCTTTCCTTGGGCGGCCCCTGGCCCATGCCGGGGCCGGAGTGGCCGCCAGCACCGACAGCAACGGCAACCCCATTCAGGTCCCCACTTATTACGCCAACAGCCCGCCGGGACCTGGACGGACTGGGCCGGAAACGTGCACAATTCCGGCACCGCCCTGCGGAAGTTCGTCGATTCGCTGCCGCTGCTGAGCACCGACGGCGGCGCCACGGGAGCCAACAACCTCGGCCAGTACATCCCGGTCGCCATCCCGGATACGACCACGTATCCGGGCTCCGACTACTACGAGATCGCCATCCTCGAGTACACGGAGCGGATGCACAGCGACCTGCCCAAGGCCACCTCGGTTCGCGGCTACGTCCAGCTGGAAACCCCGGACAACGCCGGGGTCAGCAAGCACATCGCCCTGACCTACCCCGACGGCAGGCCGATCCTGGATGCCGACGGCAACCAGGTCTTACGCCGTGGACAACCCCCACTACATGGGGCCGGCGATCCGGGTCGTCCGCGGCACGCCGGTGCGCGTCAAGTACACCAACTTCCTGCCCACCGGGCCATTACGATCGAACAACGACCAGCGGAGGGCGACCTCTTCCTGCCGGTGGACAAAACCCTCATGGGCGCCGGGACGGGTCCGCTGGGCGGCAGCGAGACTCTACACCGAGAACCGCATCTTCATCCATCTCCACGGCGGCGACACCCCCTGGATCAGCGACGGTACGCCCAACCAGTGTACGGTGCCCGACGGGGAGAACACCTCCTACAAGATCGGCGATTCCTGCCGACGTGCCCGGATATGCCCGATCCCGGCGACGGTTCGGGGCACCAACTATTACCAGAACGACATCAGCGGCCGGCTGATGTTCTACCACGACCATGCCGTCGGCATCACCCGGCTCAACGTCTATGCCGGCATGGCGGCCGGCTACCTGATCGTCGACCCGCCGGGCGTGCGGTGGAGAACGCCCTCTCCACGTCTGCCGACCGACCAGATCCCCCTGGTCATCCAGGACAAGACCTTCGTCCCCGAGGACGTTATCGCCCAGCAGGACGTCCAAGTGGGACACGGACCACTGGGGCAAGCCCGGCGACCTCTGGTATCCCCAACGTCTATGAGTTCAACCAGGACCCCAACTCCTACGACGGCACCAATCCCGTCGGGCGCTGGGACTACGGCCCCTGGTTCTGGCCCATCTTCCCGGCCGCCGACCCCATCCCCTGACCGGCGGAGTACGGCAACGCCTGCACCACTCCCGAGGCCTTCGGCGACACCCCGGTGATCAACGGCACCGCCTACCGGTCTCAAGGTCGACCCAAGGCCTACCGCTTCCGGATCCTCAACGCCAGCAACGACCGCTATCTTCAACCTGGGGCTGTATGTGGCCGCCCGACAGGCCTGACGCCCTCACCCCGGCACGACCGGCACGGTGCTGTGTACGGCTACGCGCAAGGAAGTCAAGATGATGCACCTTGCTCCCAAGATGGTCGAATTCACCGACCACTCGGCGGATCTACATTCCCGGACCTACTGGGGGCATCCGGATGCCCGGGAAGGCGGCATCCCCGACCCGACCACCGCCGGTCCGGACATCATCCAGATCGGCAACGAAGGCGGCATGCTGCCGGCCGCCAACGGTGATTCCTTCCACCCCGATCAACTACGAGTACAACAAGCGAAGCGTCACGGTGCTGAACGTTCTGGAGCACGGCCTCTACATGGGCCCGGCCGAACGGACCGACATCGTGGTCGATTTCTCCCATTACGCCGGCAAGACCCTGATCCTCTACAACGATGCCCCGGCGCCGCTGCCGGCGGGCGACCCGCGCATCGACTACTACACCGGCGACCCGGACTTCTCCGGGCGACGGCGGCGCGCTACTCGACCCTGCCCGGCTTCGGCCCGAACACCCGGACCATCATGCAGATCAACGTGACCGGGACGGTGGGTCCGAACGGCACCTCCTACGACCGGCGCACCTGGATTGCCGCCCTGCCGGCCGGCCTATGCCGCACACCCAGCCCAGGCCGGTGGTGCCGGAGCCGGTCTACGACGCCGCCTTCGGGGAAGCTTCAACAACACTATGCCGCGGATCATACACCGGATCCCTGATGTCGCCGACCTGGACTTCATCGCTCCCGACGACATCATGTACACGACCGGCGATGCGACCGTGCTAACGGGCCGCTGACTTACACCCTCCGGGTCGCACCACGGTGCACCCTGCGATCGGCGACACCGCCATGGTCCCGGCCGATACCCGTGAGGGTGCCAAGGGAACCTGGTTGCACATGCCGGTACTGAACAAGGCCATCCAGGAGCTCTTCGACCCCTACGGCCGGATGAACGCCACCCTGGGCGTGGAGCTGCCCTTCACCGACTCCAACATCCAGACCACGGTGCCCTCTGGGCTACATCGATCCGGTCACCGAGAACATCAAGGACGGCGAGACCCAGATCTGGAAGATCACCCATAACGGCGTCGACACCCATCCCGTCCACTTCCACCTGGTCAACGTGCAGCTGATCAACCGGGTCGGCTGGGACGGCACGGTCAAGCCGCCCGATCCCAGCGAGGTGGGCTGGAAGGAAACGTCAAGATGAACCCCCTGGAGGACGTCATCGTCGCGGTCCGGGCCAACGCGCCGAAGGTTCCCTTCGGCGTTCCGGACAGCATCCGGCCGCTGGCGCCCTCCGAACCGATCGGTTCGACGGAGGGCTTCACCAATCTTGATCCCGCCACCGGCAATCCCTATCCTGCCGGGCAGCAGGTCACCAACCAGGTGACCAATTTCGGCTGGGAGTACGTGTGGCACTGCCATATCCTGGGCCATGAAGAGAACGACTTCATGCGGCCGTTCGTCTTCCGGTATCCGACGCAGGTGCCGGGGGCGCCGACCAATCTGACTGCGACGCCTAACGGAAACCAGGTGGATCTCACCTGGACCGATCCGACGCCGATCAACTATGTCGATCCCAATCGACCAATTTCGGCAATTACGCGAATGAGATTGGGTTCAGGATTGAGCGAGCTTCAGCCAATACAGGGATCTTCACTCCGATTGGAACCACTCTCGCGAACGCTACGACTTATTCCGACACCACAGCTCCTCCTGGAGAGCTTTATACCTATCGGGTGGTGGCTTACAACGCGGCCCGGGATTCACAACCATCGAACACGACGAGCGGGGCAACCCCGATACCGCCGCTATCTGCAACCAAAATCGAGGTCGGGCAGGTCCAGGTCAACCATATCTGGAAAACCGTCACCCTGACCAATACCTATACCCATCCGGTGGTTATCGCCAAGCCCCTGAGCAAAAACGGGGCCGACCCCTCGACAGTAGCCATCCGCAACGTCACGAGTAACTCCTTCCAGGTCCGGGTCCATGAGTGGGATTACCTGGACGGGATCCATGTCAATCCTGAAAATCTCAGCTACCTGGTCATGGAGGCAGGACACTACACTCTGCCCAACGGCGCGGCAGTAGAGGCCGGTACATTGACCACTGACCGAGCGGATGTGCACGGTGCTTGGCCCTCCGTGACATTTGGTTCCCCCTTTGCCACCGTCCCGGTGATGGCCACGTCGATTATGACAGCTAATGGTCAGGATGCCGCCACGACCCGGAACCGAAGTGTTACGAATGCGGGGTTCCAGACCATAATGCAGGAACAGGAGGCCAATGCTCCAGTCCACATTAATGAAACCATCGGCTTCCTGGCTTGGGAGGCCGGGCAGGGGACGATTGGCGGCCTGAACTTCCAAGTGGGTCTGGGGGGGGATTTCACCGACGCCTGGGGGACGATTGGCTATGGTCCGTTCACCTCGGCTCCTCCGGCTCTACTTTATGGATATGCAGACAACAAATGGCGCCGATACTTCCAACCTTCGTTATAAAGACAAAGGATTGAATTCTGTAAGCGTACAAGTCTCTGAAGAACAATCCTTGGATGCAGAAACTCAACACTTCATCCCTGAATCGGTCGGATTTATTTTGGTAGGCAATTAGGAAGCTACTTTCAATTATCTCAGGAGGTAGTTGAGCTTTTCCACCAAATTCGGAAAAAACAGAAAGTCCCCGTCATCTGGCGGGGACTTTCTGTTGTAAGTCTAGAATATTTCAATTAAATTAAATCTGGCTACAAAAATTAAGACGAATTTTATGATTATTTCTAAAATTAAGCCGAAGTTTTGGAGATGGTGCAAGAGTCTGAAAAATAATTTCCGTGAGTAGTAAATATTCAGCAAATGAAAAACAATGCCCCCGCTTGGGAAGCAGCGGGGTTTTGTTTTGTAGGGAATTGAACTATTTGGAGGAAAAATTAAATTATGTTATTTAGTTGGAGGGAGAAATTTTAATAACCTCTATTTCCTTTTTATCGTTATTCGCCTGCCAGTAGTAACCGTTGGCCCAAGCTCCGGGCATCGGTTCGAAGGAGAGGGTTCTGCCCTCGAGGAGGTTTTCGGTCGCCGGGTCGATAAAAATCAGTTGGCCGGTTTTCTGGGCCATGATCTGGCCGGAAACCGGGTCAAAGGAGATGTCCTGGCCAAGATTGGCGGAGGTCCAGAAGTTTTTAAAGATCGTCACAACCTTGCCGGTCTGGTCGAAGCGGACCAGATCCCGGTTGTCGCTCGCACCGCTCCAGAAATATTCTCCGTCCCACGCCAGACCCTCGCAGTCCCCCGTACTTGTGGCGGGGCAGGGGAACTGGTCCGCTATCGCTCCCGTGGAGGCATCCAGCTTGTAAACCACGCCGCCGGTGCTGCCTGAAACCAGGCCGGAGCTTGTGGCCCAGAGGTTGGACCCGTCAAAGGCGACTTCGCTTCCGTGGTTGACCGTGGCGGTTTCGGGATTGGACAGCCTGCCGACGATGCTTCCGGTGAAGGGATCGATGGCGAACCAGTTGGGTAAGGCCGTCAAATCACCGACCAGCATCCACAGGGTAGCGGTTGCCGGGTCAAAGGCAATGTCGCCTATCCAGTTGATTCCAATGGGATAAGGGATGGTGGCGAGAGGTTCTCCCGGCCATGGCTTGATATTTGCAGTCGCTGGCTCGTAAGCCGGTGGGTCCGCCGGATGGGAAGGCGGGTCCATTATCAGGCTGTTTGGTGGGGGCTGGGAGGTTCCGTCATTGCCTCCGCACCCGTCAGGACCGGGAGCCAGAGGCACAAAAAGACCAATATTCCGATTCGCTTCATAGAAACCGCTCCTTACAAATTCCTTGAGCCTGTTTGCGGCATGGTCGGCGGGGAGGATAGATAACCAAATAAACTTCTGCAGGGGGCGGGATAAACGCCTTTCGGGGCACCGTCGCATTCCCTTGTCCCGAAGAATCTGGAACCCTTTATACGCGCTGGTTTTAAAACTTTTTTTAAAAATTGTCAAACTGCCAGTTAGGGCGCAGGAAAATTTGTTTCAGCCAAGGTTCTTTGGTCCCGCGAGTGACGGCTATTCCTTCCCGCGTAGTGACATGCCGAGCGAAGCCGGTCTGGAGCCAGCGGGGGAGGAGAGGGATATGCCCCGGAGATCAGGAATGCCTCGGTTCGAATTACCTGTTGAAAAATAAGCGAAAATTTATTATAAAGCGACCTTGTTTGCACTGGGTTGCTTCGAAATTCAGGTTGTCGGGCCTTTTCACTTTCGCCCCGGGAATCCTGGCAATTTATGGGTGCAATTCTCCCATGTGGGCTTTGATGGAATAAATGAACAAATCATTCATAGGAGTATGATATGGAAGACTTGAGGATTCGTGCAGGGAGGTTTTTGACGAGGCTGTTTTTGTGCCTGGGGATTTTTTCTGTTTTCGCCATCGGTGGGTACGGCGGCGTTGCCCGGGCGGCGACGGCCGTCAATACTTTTTCCAGTACCAATGCCATTTCTATTGGAAACTCAGCGATTGAAGCGAGCCCCTACTCCACTTCCATCGATGTCTCCGGCCTCACCGGGCTTGTGACCAAGGTCAGGGTGACCTTGACTGGACTGAGTCATGAAAATGGGCTGACATCTCTCTTCTTCTCGTCGGTCCAAGGGGACAGAACGTTCTGCTCATGAATGCCGCCGGGGGTAGCACGGCGGTTTCGGACCTAAACCTCACCTTTGACGACGGGGCTACCTCGCCCATTTCTACCTCCATTGAGTCGGGTTCATCATAGCCCGACCAACACGACCTCAGCGTCCCCCACCTTTCCGAGTCCGGCTCCGGCCGGGCCTTACGGGGATGCCCTATCGGCCTTTATCAACACCTCCCCCAACGGGACCTGGAAGCTGTATGCCATCGACACCTTTCCCTCCTACAGCGATGGGTCCATCAGCGGCGGGTGGCAACTCGAGATTACAACCGACCCGACGGCCAATCCAGCCGTTTCCAACCTTACCCCAATTACTATAAATGACTTTACTGTTTCCAGCCCTTTCCCTTCCACCATCAACACCTCGGGTATAACGGGGGTCGTGGACAAGGTCACGGTAACCCTCACGGGCTTGAGTCACGGAAACTCTAACGATGTCGATGTCCTCCTGGTAGGACCGGAGGGACAGGCAGTCGTTCTCATGGATGCCGCGGGTTATGGCGCGAATCTCCAATCCCCGATCACCTTGACCTTCGATGATGCTGCGGCCCAGACATTGCCGCAATTAGAAAACGATCCTCCCCTGGTTTCCGGCACTTATCAGCCAGCCAACTATGGCAACCACGCGTTCCCCTTGCCGGCACCTACCGACGTCAACGCTTATTCAGATGCCCTCAGCGCTTTTAACGGTACGGATCCCAACGGGGAATGGAAGCTTTTTGTTCAGGATACGGGGGCATTAAGCACCGGAAGTATAAGCGGCGGGTGGAGTCTCCAGATCAGTGCCCACCTGCCCGACACCACTGCTCCTCAGGTGACGAACTTTACCGCACCTTCGGGAACGCTGCTCACCAAAACGGTCCCCTCCATCGCGATCACTGCTACCGACGACGTCGCGGTTGCCGGGTATCTGATTACCGAAAACCCCACGCAGCCTTCCGCTGATGTTGCGGGATGGAGCCCTACAGCTCCGACCAGTTATGATTACCAGGGGTCGCTGCCCCAGGGAGTTGCGACCACAAGTACTCTCTATGCCTGGGCCAAGGACGCCGCAGGCAACGTCAGCGCTGCGGCCACGGCCAGCGTGACCTTCAATCTTCCCGATTCCACGGCTCCCCAGGTGACCTCCTTTACCGCCCCTTCGGGGACCCTGAGCACAACTGCCGTATCCCCGGTTTCCATTGCGGCCTCCGACAACGTGGCCGTTAGTGGCTATCTCATTACGGAGACCTCCACTCCTCCTTCCGCTGGGGCGGCGGGTTGGAGCGCTTCTGCCCCCACCAGCTACGATTTCCAGGGGGCTCTGCCTCCGGGAACCGTTACCGAAAAGACTCTGTATGCCTGGGCCAAAGATGCGGCCGGCAACGTCAGTGCCGCGGCTTCGGTCAAGGTTAATTTCCAGGTCATGGCTGACATCGAAGAAGGAAAGGTTGTTGTAAACCAGGCCTGGCTCACCCAATCGCTGGCCGAATCCCACACCTCCCCGGTCGTCATCGCCGGTCCCTCCACCCTGCACGGGGCCGACCCCGGCGTGGTGCGCCTGCAAAACATCACCGGCAGCGGCTTCGACATGCGCTACCAGGAGTGGGACTACTTAGATGGCGCTCACGGCAGCGCCGAGGAGATTCCCTACCTCGTGCTTGAGAAGGGCCGCTACGCCATGCCCGACGGCAGCGTCTGGGAGGCGGGCACCTTCTCGCTCGACGGCACCGGCGCCTTTAAGAGCGTCAGCTTCGCCCAGAGCTTCGCCGGGGCGCCCAAGCTCTTCCTCTCTGTCCAGACCAACAACGGCGCCCAGGCCGTCACCGTGCGCGCCAAGGACGTCACCGCCGAGGGCTTTGCCGCCGCCCTCTATGAAGAGGAGGCCCTCATGGACGGCCATATCCCCGAGACCGTCGGGTATCTGGCCGTCTACCAACCCTCCGCAAGCGGCAGCGTCGATATCGGAGGGGTCACCACCGGCTACCGCACAGGCAGCGCCCAGGTCGGCTCCGATCTCACCGCCGTGCTTGGCACCTACGCCCTCAAGCTCGCCGAGGAGCAGTCCAAGGACAACGAGACCGACCACCCCGCCGAGAGCGTCGACCTTCTGGAGGTGGGCGACTCGCTCTTCGCCCAGGACGTCAGCAGCACCGGCATCGACACCTGCACCCTTCGGCGCGACGACACCGACACCGACGGCGACGGCATCATCAACCTCATCGACACCGACGACGACGGCGACGGCATGCCCGACGCCTGGGAGATTGCCCACGGGCTCAATCCCCTCGACGCTGCAGACGCCGCCCTCGACGGCGACGGCGACGGGCTCACCAACCTTCAGGAATACCAAGCCGGCACCGACCCGCCGTAGCCGACACCGACGGCGACGGCGTCCCCGACGGGCAGGACACCGCCCCCCTCGACCCCGCCGTCGGCCTGCCCGCCACCGGCGAGAAGGCCAGCGCCCAGCTCGACAGAGCTGGCAGAGCCTCGCCCTGGCAAGCACCTATATCCACCCCGTCGTCATCGCCGCCCCGCCCACCCGGCACGGCGCCGACCCCGGCGTGGTGCGCCTGAGAAACGTCGGCGCGAGCAGCTTCGAGATGCGCTTCCAGGAGTGGGACTACTTAGACGGCAACCACTTCGCCAAAGAAGATGTCCCATACCTCGTCGTGGAGGCGGGCCGTCAAAGCGAGCCCGACGGCACCCTCACCGAGGCCGGCACCTTCGAACTCGACGGCACAGGCAGCTTCAAGCCCGTCAACTTCACCCAGAGCTTTCCCGGAAAGCCCGTGGTGCTACTCACCATCCAGACCACCAACGGCGCCCAGGCCGTCACCGTGCGCGCCAAGGACGTCAGCAAGGATGGCTTCAGTGCCGCCCTCTTCGAGCAGGAAGCGCTCATGGACGGACACATCGGCGAGACCGTCGGCTACCTCGCCCTCTACAGCCCCAGCGGCAGCGGCGCCCTCACGCTCGGCGGCGCCGAGGTGCCCTACCTCGTTCAGAGCCAGAACATCGACTCCCGGGTCACCCCCGTACTCAGCCACGCCCTCACCCTCGAAGAAGAGCAGAGCCTGGATAGGAGACCATCCATCTCGACGAGAGCGTCGATATCCTCGCTCTGGGCCAGGACCTCTTCGCCCAGCAGGTCAGCAGCAACGGCGCCGACACCTGCGCCCTGCGCCGGCTCGACCCCGAGTACTCCGCCGCCATGGAGTGGGGAACTGTTGGCGGGATCACCCAGGCCTGGACCCGGGTGCCTCTCGGCAAGCACTACAGCCACCCCGTCATCGTCGTCAAACCCGTCTCCGACAACGGGGCCGACCCCGGGGTGATCCGGGTGCGCAACGTCACCGGCGACAGCTTCGAGCTCAAGTACAACGAATGGAGCTACCTCGACGGCAACCACTTCGCCCCCGAGCAGGTCTTCTACCTCGTCGCCGAAGCCGGCACGCAAACCGTCGGAGGTCTCACCGTGCAGGCCGGCACCCTCACCACGCAGCAAACTGCTAAACGCCGGTCAGTGGGAAGCCGTCAGCTTCCCCGGCGCCTACCCGAGCGCCCCGGCCGTCTTCACCGCAGTGATGAGCACCCCGGGGCCGACCCCGTCATCACCCGGGTCAAGAACGTAAGCCCCAGTGGATTCGACCTCACCATGCAGGAAGAAGAGGGCAAGAACGACGGCCACATCGACGAGACGCTCGGCTGGATCGCCATCACCAAGGGCGAGGCTACCACCGAAGACGGCCGCAGCCTCAAGGTTCTGGACGCCCAGGCGAGCAGCGGCGTCTCCACGGTCGACTTCGGTCAGAGCTTCTCGCGGCGCTACCCGGTGTCCTGGTCGGGCAGACGAGAGCGCCATGGGACCGGACCCCTGCGTGCTTCGGTACAAGGACCTCACCGACCACAGCGCCGACCTTTTCCTCCAGGAGGAGCAGTCGGCCGACAGCGAGACGGATCACATTCTGGAGAACCTGTCGATATTCCTTGGCGAATAGGGATTTTTTAAAAACAACCGGGGAAGACCAAGGCGGGGCCGAAAGGCCCCGCCTTGAAGCTTGGAGAGTGGAAAACCTTGGTTTTTGGTTGTTTTTTTCTTGACAATAAATTCTTTTTATCCAATAAGTGGAGTTGTCTTGGATTTCTCGAAAAGAGCAAAACCGGGGCAACCCGGTGGCGCAAAGTCACGGATTCGCCGAAGCAAGCAGAGGCGGATGGCCGGTCTGCCGAAGAAGGTCTGAGCATTTCCCGCGGCACTTTTGCTAGGGAAAAAGCGTTCACCTTATCGGCGAACGCTTTTTTTATAGTCTGAGGGAATTATTTCTGAATGGAATTTGTTGTTCTGATTGGAATTTGATGGTTCAGGAGGTCGACCCTGATACCCCTCCCCAACGTTCGACCCGCCTTTGTCTCCTTCAGAAACGGACCGAAAATCAGGAAGTTTTGGGACCTCTCGTCCCAAACGACCGAGCGGCCGGCGATTTTTTCCGCCGAAGGGATGTAAGTGATGACCGTTTTCAAGAGGGTTGTCTTCTTGCGAATCAGATCCGCCCTGGCCTGCTCTGCCGACACGTTGAAGATGTGTTTTCCGCTCCGGTAGATGTCGAGCTGAAATCCATCGCATAAACTGCGGTTGACCGTGCCCATCTGTTCCAGGGGAAAGAGTTTGAGCTGTTCCCTGCCTGGAGCTAGATAGGCCCGGATGTGGACGTTTTTCAGGCTGGCCTGGTTGTAGATTCTGATTTTGAAGATGGAGAATTTGCGGGGCGAGATTCTTAACTCGTCCGCCCGAATTTTGTAAACGAGGTCGGCTCCGGAGTAATTGGAAACGGAAAATCCCTTGATATCGAAAAGGTTGTCTGCCGGGGCGTCCGTGCTTGGAGGGTTTTCCTCTTCTCCCGGTTTGCTGACGACCTTGAGTGTCACATAGCAGACAATCGCGAGGATGGCCAGCAGAAGAAGAACCTGGATTGATTTTCGACGTCTCATGCTTTTTCCTTGAAGTCTGGCTCAGAATTTATTGGAACTATGGTGAGGATTCTAGACGAAAAATTTCTTTTTGAACATTTAAATATGAATTCCATCTGTGTCTCATTTTTTGTTTAAATAGAGTCATTTTATTTTTTTTAGTTTCGTTTGGAACTCGGGAGGTATTATGCGAAGGCTGTTTTGGTTGTTGGTTTTGGGGGTGTTTCTTCCAGTAACTTCCTATGCGGCAACTATATCAGGGACGGTTTTAGATCAAAGTACCGGGCTGGCCGTAGCTAACGCAACTATTAGCGTTAACGGAAATGCGGGCAATTATGCCAGTGCGCAATCGGATGCGAGTGGTCAGTACACCATCACTGACCTCAATCCGGACACCTACTCTATCTATGCCACCACCGGTTCGGGAGGAGCGGCCATTAACCCGACCACCCTGGCTATTGTCAGCCCAACTGATGCACTTGTCGTCAATTTCGGCTTGGCGCCCGCAGGGACGATTTCCGGCGTGGTGACGGCAAATGATACCCTAGCTGGCCTTTTTAATCTTACGGTCTGCGCGCAATTCAATCGGGCGACCGGTTTTTGTACCCAGACCGATGCCGCTGGGCAGTACGTCATCGGCGGTTTGCCGGCAGCGAGCTACAAGGTGAAGGCGGCGGATGATTCTCTCTCTTATGTCACCGAATTTTACGACAACGTCCCTATTGGTGGCAGTGCAACCCAGCTAAATGTTGTTGCCGGCGGCAATATCTCCGGCATCGACTTTGGTCTGGACCGTGCGGGAACCATCTCCGGCACCGTTTCCGACAATACGGGTACGGTTTTGCCTGGAATGCAAGTCAGTGCAACTTCCCTTGCCACGGGCAAAGTATATTCTGCCACTACCGATGCCTCAGGTCATTACGTCGTCCAGGGCCTGCCAGGTGGTGACTACCAGATACAGGTCGGCGGAGCCAATTATCCTTCCGTTGATTACAATAATGGTGCTCCCGTAACTGTGGGGGCGGGAGTTGATACATCTAACATCAACCTCGAACTCAGCCCGGTTGGGACTATTTCTGGTACAGTTACCGATGCCCTCACCGGGCAGCCCATTGCCAACGCCTACGTCAATGCCTATTCCCCATCCGATGGCTCTGGTTCCTCTGCACAAACCGATGCCAATGGCCACTACGTTATCTCCGGTTTGACCTCTGGAAGCTATCAGATGGAGGCCAACTCCCCAGGCTATGTGGTTACATACTTCAATAACATCACCAATTCCAACAGCGCTACCCTCGTAACCGTCGTCGCCGGAGCCGACACCTCGAATATAAATTTTGGTCTTGCCCACGAAGGGACCATTTCCGGCACAGTAACGGGCAACGATACAGGGCAACCCCTGGGCAATGTGCAGGTTGTAGCCTATTTGACGACAAACATGAATTGGGGGGGAGCGGTTATACCGATGCCAACGGCCAGTATGTTATCCATGGACTGCCGACGGGTGACTATACGGTAGCATCTACGGCTCTTCCCTTGGTTACTTGAGCCCCTATTATCCCAATACCTATGATCTCAACAGCGCTTCCTCAGTGCACGTTGTGGCTGGCAACGACACCGCAAACATCGATTTCGGGTTGGATCAGGCGGGATCTATTTCCGGTACCCTGACCGAGGAAGGGACCGGCCAGCCGCTGACCAACGTCTGGGTCTATGCCACCTCTTTTTCAACTGGGCTTGGCAGCGGTGCTCAAACCGATGTCAATGGTCACTACCAAATTCAGGGATTGATTCCCGACACCTACAGGGTGCATGCGCAGGCTCCGTCCGGCTATTACGACGAATACTACAGCAACGCGGATTATGCGAATGCCACGCCGGTTCCGGTTGCCAGCGGCACCGATACTTCTGGAATCGACTTCTCCCTGGCGCAGCCGGGAAGCATTGCCGGCACGGTGACCGGGGGGGATATCGGCCAGCCCCTTGCCGGTGCCTCCGTGTGCATAGAGGTCAATAACGGTTCCTCTTCCTATCTTACCTCCTGTGCCTCGACGGACGCCTCCGGCAATTACGTCATCTCCAACCTCGGCCCCGGAAGCTATGTCCTCAAGGCGAACGCCAGCTTCAACCACTATCAAAGCCTATACTACGATAATGCCTCCTCCCCGGCGGAGGCGACCCCGGTGCAGGTGAGCAGCGGCGCCACCACCTCCGGCATCACCTTCACCCTGCAGACCGACGCCGACGGGGATGGGATTTCCGACAACATCGACAACTGCCCGACCATGACCAACCCCGACCAGGCCGACGCCGACGGCGACGGCACCGGGGACGTGTGCGAAAACAGTATGGGCGACCTCGTCACCCCCACTTTGACCGACGGGTTCAACACCCTGGATAGCGGTCTTGGCTCCGGCAGTGAAACTCCGGTCGACAACGGCGCCATCCTCAACGCCGCAGACCTGTTCACCTCCTCCGTCGGGGACGGGTCCGCCAGCGACGCCGACGTGGCCCGCTTCGCCTCCGCCCTGTCGCGCATCGCCGCCATCGTCTTCGATACCCAGTCCGACGGAGTTGCCGGCAACGGCCTCAGCACCCTCGGCGACATCCTCGACGGTTTCGGGTTCGAACGCGGCCACCGCCGCGCGGATGTCCTACAAAAATATCCACCCATCCCAAACTTGCACCCCCGTTCTAGACGACCAGGGCAACCCGGTCCTTGACGCCAACGGCAATCCCGTTCAGGCCTGCGTAGACAACTCGCTTCCCGCCGATTCGCCGACCTCCGGGGAGGTGCTTGGCTTTGTCCAGGACAAGGCGGCCCCGGCGCTCCAGGCGGCCATTTCCGACCTGGACGCCATTTCGGACAGCTTTCAATTTCCGCTGGCCCAACCCCATCAACCAAACCGTGGTCGAGTTCGACCACGGAGACGTGCTGTTCCTGCGGGGGGTCGCCAAGGCCGCTCTAGGCATCATTTCCATGCAGCAGGCTTACGATTTGAACGTCGATATCGATGCGACTGCCGGTGCCCAGCAGATGACGATCCAGCAATTCCTTTCGGACAATCCCACCGTGGGAACCCTCAAGGATGCTTCCCGGCTGACCCAGGCCAAGAGCTACCTCGCCGCGTCCCTGACTGATATCGATGCCGCCATCGACGCCATTGCCGCCGAAACCGACAACCAGAGCGACGATTTCGTGTCGCTTTTTTCCGACGACCCGATTCATAGACAAAAGGATATCGACGATGCCAAACACAACATCGCCATGGCGCTGGACGGCCTCAACGGCCCCATGACGATATCCGACAACGGCACGCCCTTCGACTCCTCCGACGACAATGTCTATGATTTCAGCAAGTTTTTCCAGGGTATGAACCTGCGCTCCTATCTCCCCGGGTTCAACGGGGACGAAGCCGCCGGGCCGCTTCCCGACCCCACCTTCAACGGCATCGTGGTGCAGGATGCCGATTTTACGAACAATATAACCAGCGACGAGGACGGGGACGGCATCCCCGATTTCCTGGAGAAGCCCAACTGGTATCCGGCCCTGGTTGAGGGGAAAACGCTGCAATATGCCTGGGATCCCCTCAAGGGGGTGCAATCCGACTACACCTTCGACGCCGACGGCACCTTCTCCTTCACCTGGGGCGCCAGTTCCGGCACGGGCTCGGGCAACGGCACTTGGGCCATCGATGCCGGCGGCGACCTGGTTCTGACCTTCACCGGGTACTCCGGCAGTGAACAGTTTCTGCCCGCTTCGGCCGTGTTCATCCTGAACGCCCATGAAAGCGGTACCTGGACCTCTACTGTATGGGACGGCACGCAGTACGTTCAGCAACTGAATTTGTGGGAGGCCTATGACGTCGATGTGAACGTCGTCTATCGGGACGGGAGCAGCAATCAGTATCCCACCTGGATGGAATCGTACGTCACTCTCGCTGATTCCGACGGTGACGGGGTGAGCGACACGCAGGAGCAGGCTCTGGGCACCGACCCCAACAACCCCGATACCGACGGCGACGGCATTTGGGACGGGCAGGACGCCGCCCCCCTTCAGGCCGCGGCCAACATCAACTGGGCGGGCGTCTGGCATCAGTTCAAAACGGCCGACAACGGCGTCGACACTGTCTCCTCGGATAAGCTTTCCGTGGGTATCCGGGCCAAGTCTCTGGCGGGCCTGACGGTCAGCGCCACCGGGCCGGACGGAACCATCTATAATTTCGGCGAAGCGGACATTCTCCCACGTACCGGAGGCTATATAGAAGTTGAGAAGTCCTTCACCAGTTTGCCGACGGGTACCTACACCTTTACCGTCAGCGATTCGGCGGGTCATTCCGTTACCCAGTCCGATGTGCAGACCCAGGCGAAGGCCATTCCTGTGGTCGACCCGGCTACAATCCAGTTTCAACGAAAAGCGGACGGCAGTTACCGGTCCTCCTGGGCGCCGGTCAATGCCCAGCAGACCTACAATTATCAGCTCCGAATCTTCCAGCCCGACGGAACGCTGGTCTATTCCGGTGCTCGCAAGCTCGACACTGTGGAGGATGTCCCTCCCGGAGTATTGACCGATGGCCAGCAGTATCTCTATCGGATAGAGGTCAAGGACGGCCCCAGCTTCGACCTGGAGTTCAACCGCAGCGTCACGGCCCGGATTCCCTTTACCCCTCAGAGCTCCGATTACCAGTCTGGACGCCTGGTGACCAAGTGGGTTAGGGCCTACAACCGCTTCGAGGCCGACGGAACCCGTTTTACGGCCTTTACCTTCGCGGTGGACAATCCCGCCGCCGTCACCCTGGCCGAAGTCAGCGGCCCGGGGGGCTTCCACTACGCCTTCGACCTCTCTGGGGACTTTGATGCCCAGTTCAATGAGTTCATGGCCAACTCCGTCGACCCGGCATCGACTCCTGTCGGGCTCTACACCTTTCATTACGTTGCCAACGGGCTGGATCATTACGCCTACGCGACCCTGACCGACCCGGTCGCCTATCCTGCCCCCGATTCCTCCACCTACCAGGCAGAGGACCTCGGAAACGGCAACATCCGCTTCAGCTGGGCCGAGGTGCCCCATACCGGCGCCCTGTTCTACCGGGTCCTGATCCTCGACCCCACCACCGGACTCTATAAGGTCACACCCCGTCTCAACCAGACCTACGCCGATGTCAACGCCGCCAGTCTGGGAACGGCTTCCCTGCAGTGGCGGGTCGAGGTTTACGACAGCTCCTCCGTCTTCACCGCCCGCAACCGGGTCAACGGGCCATACGTTCCTCTGACAGTGCGGCCGCTGGATTCGACCCGGCCGGTAATCTCCAGCGCATACGTTTACCACCGGAACTATCTCGGCCAATACTGACCTGTCCGATTACTGGTTCCAGGCGATCGACCCGGTCGGAAAGATGGCGGCAACTCCGGGTCGAAGGTCCGGGGGGACTGCAGAAGGATATGCTGCAGGATGGATTCACCTATATCCTCGACCCCAATCCTACCGCACCCCAGGGGAGGCAGATTCTGGATCCGGGCTCCCGGCCTCGGGCCTGTACACCTTTACCGCCACAGGCAGCAGCGGACTGCAGGAGAAGCGCTACAAGTATTTGACGGTCGCAGCGGCTCCGGCTCCGGTCGACTACCGCACCTTCCATGTCGATGCTGATCCGGATGGCGATCTGCGCATTTCCTGGGCGCCTGTGGCCAGCCAGCGGACCTCTGTGGTATTCCCTGGAAATATTCACCGTGGCCGATCACAACGGCGACGGATTCCATGGACCGGGTGTTAATCGAGCTATTTATCACATTTGACCGCAACTTCCGCTCCGTGTAGACCCCGGTCTCTGCCCGACGAGCCCCTCGCTTTCCGGGTACGGGCCAATGGACGGCAGCAACTACACCACCATCAACAACCGAAGCCAGTCCCTGACCGTCGGAGCTTGATCCCGGAGCCGATTATTCCAAGAGCTCGACACTGATGGCGACGGCTATGCAAATGAGGTGGATATCGACATTGACGATCGACAACGACGGACTAACCGATGAACAGGAGGCGGCCCTCGGCACGAATCCTTTTAACCCCGAACCGACGGTGACGGCTACACAGACGGGCAGGATCTCGCTCCCCTCAATCCGGCCATCGGAACGACTCCTCGAGCCAGGGTGGGACCTTGACGGTCACCCAGAATTTTCAATCGATCCCCCTTCTCCCGGCCACGTCACCCCCGTGGTCATCACCGGCCCGGCCACCCTGCACGGGGCCGACCCCGGGGTGGTGCGCCTGCAAAACGTCAGCAGCAGCGGCTTCGAGATCCGCTACCAGGAGTGGGACTACTTGGACGGCATCCACGGCAACAAGGAGGCCGTCCCCTACCTGGTGCTGGAGAAGGGCCGCTAGCCCGATGCCCGACGGCAGCACTCTGGGAGGCGGGCACCTTCGATCTCTCCGGCACCGGCGCCTTCAAGACCGTCAACTTCGCCCAGAGCTTCGCCGGAACTCCCACGCTCTTTCTGACCGTGCAGACCAACAACGGTGCCCAGGCCGTCACCGTGCGCGCCAAGGACGTCACCGCCTCGGGCTTCAGCGCCGCTCTTTTTGAAGAGGAGGCCCTCATGGACGGCCACGTGCCGCCGAGACCGTCGGGTACCTCGCCATCTACCAGCCCTCCGGAAGTGGAAGCGTCGATATCGGCGGCACCACCACCGGCTACCGCACGGGTAGCGCCCCGGTCAGCTCCGAGCTCACCGCCGTCCTTGGACAGCTACGCCCTCAAGCTCGCCGAGGAGCAGTCCAAGGACAGCGAGACCGCCCACGTCAATCCCGAGAGCCGTCGATCTGCTCGAGGTCGGCGATCAGCTCTTCGCCCAGGACGTCTCCACCAACGGAGCCGACACCTGCACGTTGCGTCGCGACGACACCGACACCGACGGTGATGGCATCATCAACCTCATCGACACCGACGACGACGGCGACGGCATGCCCGACGCCTGGGAGATCGCCCACGGGCTCAATCCCCTCGACGCGCCGATGCCGCCCTCGACGGCGACGGCGACGGGCTCACCAACCTTCAGGAATACCAGGCCGGCACCGACCCGAATAATGCCGACACCGACGGCGACGGCGTCCCCGACGGGCAGGACATCGCCCCCCTCGATCCCGCCGTCGGCCTGCCCGCCACCGGCGAGAAGGCCAGCGCCCAGCTCGACGGCAGCTGGCAGAGCCTCGCCTTCGGCAGCGCCTATCGCCACCCCGTCGTCATCGCCGCCCCGCCCACCCGGCACGACGCCGACCCCGGCGTGGTGCGGCTGAAAAGCGTCGGCGCCACCGGCTTCCAGATGCGTTTCCAGGAGTGGGACTACCTGGACGGCACCCACGCCAATAAGGAAAGCGTTCCCTACCTCGTCGCTCGAGGCGGGCCGCAAGAGCGAGCCCGACGGCACCCTCACCGAGGCCGGCACCTTCACCCTCGACGGCACCGGCAGCTTCAAGCCCGTCAGCTTTCAGCCAGAGCTTCCCGGGGACGCCCGTGGTGCTGCTCACCGTGCAGACCGAGCCAACGGCTACCAGGCCGTCACCGTGCGCGCCAAGGACGTCACCAAGGACGGCTTTACCGCCGCCCTCTTCGAGCAGCAGGCGCTCATGGACGGCCACGTCGCCGAGACCGTCGGCTACCTCGCCCTCTACAGCCCCACCGGCAGCGGCGCCATCACCCTCGGCGGACGCCCAGGTGCCCTACCTCGTGCAGAGCCAGAACATCGACTCCAGGTTCACTCCCGTCCTCAGCCACGACCTCGCCCTCGAAGAAGAGCAGAGCCTGGATGCCGAGACCGACCATCCCGACGAGAGCGTCGACATTCTCGCCGTAGGAACGGACCTCTTCGCCCAGCAGGTCACAAGCAACGACCCCGACCCCTGCGCCCTTCGGCGGCTCGGCCCCGAGTACTACGCCGCCATGGAATGGGGCAGCATCAAAGGGGTCACCCGAGCGTGGATCAAGGTGCCCTTCGGCAAGCACTACAAACACCCCGTCCTCGTCGTCAAACCCGTCTCCGACACCGGAGCCGACCCCGGGGTGATCCGCATCCGCAACCTCACCGGCGACTCCTTCGAGCTCAAGTACAACGAATGGAGCTACCTAGATGGCAAGCACTTCGCCCCCGAGCAGGTCTTCTACCTCGTCGCCGAAGCCGGCACCCACACCGTCGGAGGTCTCACCGTGCAGGCCGGCACCCTCAGCCACGCAGCAAACTGCTAAACGCCGGTCAGTGGGAAGCCGTCAGCTTCCCCAGCGCCTACCCGAGCGCCCCGGCCGTCTTCACCGCCGTGATGAGCACCAAGGGAGCCGACCCCGTCATCACCCGGGTTCAAGGACGTAAGCCCCAGCCGGGTTCGACCTCACCATGCAGGAAGAAGAGAGCAAGAACGACGGGCACATCGACGAGACGCTCGGCTGGATCGCCATCACCAAGGGCGAGACCACCACCAACGACGGGCGCAAGCTCAAGGTCATGGACGCCCAGGCGAGCAGCGGCGCCGCCACCGTCGACTTCGGACAGAGCTTCCCCGGCGCTACCCGGTCCTGGTCGGGGGGATGAGAGCGCCATCGGCCCCGACCCCTGCGTGCTGCGGTACAAGAACCTCACCGACCACAGCGCCGACCTTTTGCTCCAGGAGGAGCAGTCGGCCGACAGCGAGACGGTCGCATGCGCTGGAGGACCTGTCGCTGTTCCTTGGCGAATAGGCCTCAATCAACATCCAATCAGGGAGTACCTCGAAGGCGGGGTCGAAAGGCCCCGCCTTTATTACGGGTTGTTTGCAGCGGTCTCACCTGCAAACTCCAATTCAGAAGATGTAAAAATTCGGCGCCCTCGGGTGCTTGGAAATCGAATTGACAAAGCGGCCGGTGAAGGCTGGCCGCATTGAATATGCGCTGACTTATTTGTCAGCCAGAGGGTGTTTGAAAATGACCAAATGGGAAAGAATGCCTAACTTGGAAATTATTTGACTTTTGTTGATCGGATTGCTACCTTATCGCCTTCTACACTTGTTTTCAGTCGGTTTTTCAATGGGTTTGCAGTGGTAGGGGGCTTGGAAGTTGAAGTGCATCAAGGTGTTTTTTCTGGTGGGAATCTGGGTTCTGGCATTTTGTTTTCCAGCCCTTGCTAGCCCCGCCTCATCCATTCTCCCTCTCGACAGTTCAATCTATCCCGCCCTCGATAAGCTGAGCGGTCTGGGACTGATCGATTCGTCCCTGCAGGGTACCCGACCCTACACCCGACTGGAAGCAGCTCGTCTAGTCGCAGAAGCCCTTCAATCCTCAAGCCAGCAAGTGGCCCCCCCTGCCATCAGGCAGTTGCTCCGTCAACTGGCGAACGATCTGCATGATCAACTGGTTGAACTGGGTGCCTTTGAGGGCATCGCTCCCGCCAGCTACATCAAGCCACTGCGGGAACTCCAGGTCAAATATGTCTTCCGGGACGGAGAGCCTTCCGCCTTTCCGGGAACTGACGCCAGCCAGTTTGCCCTCAACTACGACAATTACGGCATCGACTACGCCAATCACTACAACGGGCAGCTGATCCTCTCCTCCGAGGCTCGCCTTGGCCGATTTTTCCTGCTGGAGGCCCGCCCGGCTCTGGAGGCCAGGGGAGATGGGGCAACTACGCTCAGGCTTTTGCAGGGACGAGCGGCCCTCGGGCTTGGCCCGGTGGAAATCTCCTTCGGCCGACAGTCCCTGTGGTGGGGGCAGGGGCGCCATGGCTCTCTGGTTCTCACCGACAATGCCCATCCCCTCGACATGTTGCGGGTCACAAACCCCTCGCCCATACTTCTTCCCTGGGTTCTGAAATACCTCGGCCCCTTTCGCTTCGATGTCTTCTGGAGCCGTCTGGAGGACGACCGGGCCGTGCCCCATCCCTATTTTGCCGGGTTGCGACTTACTGTGAAACCTCTCCCCTGGCTGGAACTGGGCGGCTCGCGGACGGTCATCTTCGGGGGGAAAGGCCGGCCTGACGTCGGCTTCTCCGATTTCATCACCATCCTTGGAGGGAAGAATCTCAGCGGAGACAATGACGACAGCGACCAGCTCGCCGCCCTCGACTTTCGGCTGCGTCTCCCCTTTCTCTGGGGCGCAGAGATGTACGGGGAGTGGGGAGGAGAGGATGAAGCCGGGGGCTTCTTCTCCAACATGGCTTACCTTGGAGGCATTTATCTTCCCCGGCTTGATCCCTCCGCAGCGGCTCAGCCTGCGCTTCGAGTACGCCGACCTGAGCCACATCGACGACAACTCGCCTCCCTGGTACCATCACGGAATCTACCGTTCCGGGTACACATACGAGGAAAAGATCCTCGGCCATCCGGCAGGAGGGACGGCCCGGGACGCCTTCGGGGAGCTTCGAGCCCTTCTGCCCGGCGGAGTGACGGCGAGCCTGTCTCTCGACTATCAGAGCCGCGGGTCGAACCAGCCCGTCAAGGAGAAGCACCTGCAGCCGGCTCTCGGGACTGGAATGGCAGTTGCGGAAAAATCTCATGGTCTCTGCCCGCTATTCTGTAGATGTAGTAGAAAATTTCGGCTATGCTCACGGGGTTAGGCGGACGTCTCATCTTGGCGAACTTGGTCTGCGAACCAATTGGTAGCCGGAACCGAAAAAAGTATGGAAGTTTCAGGACCGGGACAGAATATCAAAGGGTTGACAGCAACCCCCTCCGGGCAAACCTTGTACCTTGAATCCATGTTTGCTTTTTCCTTCCTTTCGGAGGCTTGCGTTGCAAAGTAAAATTCGCCATTATTTCCGTTTTGCTCCTGCTGTTTGCCCTTTTGACCCACTCCCTCGCCGGTTTGGGCTCAGGAAACCAATCCCCTGCTTCAGAATATTCCGGCGGGTCTCAATCCGAAGGATTTGACCCCGGAACAAATCGAGGCGCTCAAGCAGCAGTATAAAACCTCGGAAGGGACGGAACTGGATACCACCTCCGCTCAGTCCTCCCAGCCCCTTCCGGAACGACCGCTCCCACGCCCCCTGTCCAGCCCCCCGATTACTACTTCCGAGGAAATGAGATGCCGGGCCAACCGACTCTGAAGGCATCTCCATCGACCGAATCCCGCGCCGAGGAGTTCTTCGCCAGCCGGAACCTCCTCGGTCAGGCCGTCAGGCTTCCGGCGAGGAAACGAAATACAGGCGGGCAAACCGGATACGAAGGCTCGAAAAGTCCAGGCCCTTGCCCCATCGACCGAATCCCGCGCCGAGGAGTTTTTCTCCAGCTCTGAACCTGCCGTCGGCGAGGTGCTGGGAGCTGCGGACGGAAAATTCCAAGAAGGTGAAAAGCTCATCGTCGCGCCTGTAGACCTTCATCTGAAGCAGTATGGCTACGACTTTTTCAAAACCGGCCCAGGGGATTCACCCCGGAAAACCTGGCACCCGTCGGACCCGATTACATGGTCGGACCGGGGGACACCCTGGCAATCAACATCTGGGGGAACATCAACGGCACCTATTCGGTGACCGTCGACCGCAATGGCGACATCGCGATTCCAAAGGTTGGAACGATTCACATCTGGGGGCAGACCTTTGCCCAGGCGAAGGAGACGATCCACCAGGCGGTCGCCAAATATTTCTCCCATTTCGAAATGAATGTGACCATGGGGGAGCTGCGCTCGATCCAGGTCTACATCGTCGGGGAGGTGAATGCCCCGGGCACCTATACGGTGAGCTCCCTCTCCACCGTTCTCAGCGCCCTGGTTGCCGCCGGCGGTCCGGCCAAGACCGGAAGTCTGCGCAACGTGCAGCTGCTGCGCGACGGCAAAGTGGTCGGCACCATCGATTTCTACGACTTTTTCCTGAACGGCGACCGCAGCCACGACGCCCGCCTTCAGTCGGGCGACACCATCCACGTTCCCGTCGTCGGTCCGCTTGTCGGGGTGGCCGGAGACGTCCGCCATCCCGCCATTTTCGAGCTCAAGGACGGCGAAAACCTGAAGGATGTTCTCAGGATGGCCGGAGGTGTTATCTCCACGGCCTACCTTAAACGCGTCCAGGTCGACCGGGTAGTAGCCCACCAGAAGAGGGTCGCCATCGACCTCGACCTCAGCAATCAGGCCGACCAGGCGAAATCCCTGGAGGTCCCCCTGCGGGACCGGGACCTGGTCAAGGTTTCCCCCATCTCCCCGATGAGTTCCTCCTACGTGGTGCTCAAAGGATACGTGTCCCGTCCCGGCAGGTATCAGTTCAAGCCCGGAATGAGGGTCTCCGACCTTCTCCTTCCTTATGACAACCTGCTTCCCGACTACTACCATGGAATGGCGGAGATCCTCCGCCTGGAGCCTCCCGATTACCAGCCCGGGAAGATTACCATCGACCTCGACAAGGCCCTTGCAGGAGACTCCCAGCAGAATATCCTTCTGAAGGACTTCGATGAAATCCGGCTCTTTTCCCGGCAGGAGATGGTCGAGACTCCCGAGGTCCTGGTCTCTGGCGCCGTTTTGAACCCGGGTACCTACCGGCTGTACCAGGGGATGACCATCAAAGATCTCCTCGTCTCGGCCGGGAACCTCAAACGCAGCGCCTACCGCCAGGAGGCCGAGCTGACCCGCTACACCCCTTCGGGCAAAACGACGCAGAGCAAGCGCATCGTGCTCGACCTGGAGAAGGCCCTTGCGGGGGAGCCGTCGCAGAACATCCCCCTCCAGCCGGAGGACCATCTCTTCGTGCGCTCCATCCCCGACTATGCCCTGCGCCGGACTGTGGTCCTCTCGGGGAAGGTGCTCTTTCCGGGCACCTATACCATCGTCAAGGGAGAAAAGTTGAGCTCCGTTCTGGCCCGGGCCGGCGGCTTCGCTGAAGGGGCCTACCTGCGCGGCGCCGTCTTCACCCGCGAGGCGGTCAAGGACATTCAACAGGAGCGGCTTCAGAAGCTGATTTTCGAGCAAGAGCAGGAGATTTCCCGGGCGGCGGCAGACATCGCCCAAGGGGCTCTGAGCCCGGAGGAGCTCCAGTCCGCACAGGCCGTTCTGGCCAGCCGCAAGGCACTGGTCGACAAGCTCAAGCAGATGCCTGTGACCGGCCGGATGGTGGTTCACCTCAGCCCCCTCGATAAATTCAAGGAAAGCGCCTTCAACATAGAGGTCATGGATGGAGACACCCTTACGGTTCCGGAGAACCCCAAGTCGGTCACCGTCCTCGGCCAGGTCTACAACCCCATTTCCCTGGCTTACCAGTCTGGAGAGCCTGTTGCGTTCTATCTCGACAAAGTAGGCGGCCCTACGGAGAATGCCGATACCTCCCAGATGTTCATCGTCCGGGCGGACGGTACCGTTTTCAGCAAGGAGCAGTCAGGGGTCGGGCTTAAATGGGATGGACAGGGCCATCGCTGGATCGTAGGCGGATTCAACGTTACTGAGCTATACCCCGGTGACAGCGTCCTTGTGCCGGAGAAGGTCGAGATTCGGCGTGATGAAAAACATCAAGGACATCACCCCCATCATCTACCAGATGGCCCTGGGGGCTGCTGCGGTTGCATCGTTCTAGCTGAAACTGGAACAACAGGATCCGGGAATCAGGTAACAGGATTTAGCTTAACCCGAAACCCGACACCTGATTCCTGACATCTGGCCCCTGATTTTAACCCGATACTCGCGATCTGATATATGGAACCGATACAAATCACCGACCCTTTAAAAATAGATCCTTGACTGGCAGAGATGAATCGCCCGCCCTCGCAGGACGACGATGAAATAATCTCCTCGATTACCTTCTTGTTCTCGTCAGGCACAAGAAGATGATTTGCTTACCTGCGCTGCGGCCTTTGTCTCTCTTGTGTCATCTCTCTTCTGTTGCCCAACGTTTATACCTCAACGGCCCGAATAATGCCTCCCCGGGACCAGAACAGCAGTTTCTCCTCCATGCTGGGGAGCATGGCGGCTTGGCTTCATTGGCAGGACTCTCGGTAGGTTCGACCTCGGGAAAACTCTATGTCGGGATGCTGCAAAGTCGAACAATCTCCGATGCGATCATCGACCGATTCGAGTTGATGAAGGTCTACGACGAAGAGTACCGGGTCAAAGCATATGAAGATCTGGCAAATACACGAATATCTCGCTCGACAAGGATAGCGGAATAATTTCGATCAGCGTGGATGACGAGGACCCAAAACGAGCCGCCGATATGGCCAATGCCTACGTGGTGGACCTGAAAGAGATCAATCTCCGGCTCAGCATGACTAGCGCAGGACGGGAAAGGGCCTTTCTGGAAGCGCGCTAAAGACGTCAAGAAAGACCTGGCCCAGGCTGAAACCGTCTGAAGGATTTCAAGGAAAAGCATCAGGCCATAAGCATCGACGACCAGGCGACGGCGGTAATCTCTGCAATTGCGCAACTCAAGGGCCAACTTTCCAGCCAGGAAGTCCAGTTGGGCGTGTTTCGTTCCTATCAGACCGAGCAAAATCCGGAGGTTTAAAAACTCCAGGATGGGATCGCCCAACTCAAGGCTCAGATTCGGAAACTGGAACAGTCTCCCGCAGGCAAAAAAATCTCCGGCGACATTTTCATCCCGACCTCGGAAGTCCCCGAACTGGGGGTTCAGTATGCCCGGCTGCTGCGGGATTTCAAGGTTCAGAAAACCCTCTATGAACTGCTCACCAAACAGTACGAGATAGCCAAAATAAACGAGGCTCGAGACACTTCGACGATTCAGGTTCTCGACCATGCCGTTCCTGCGGACAAGAAAAGCAAACCCAAACGAGCCTGTTCGTTCTCCTGGCCACAATCATCGCCGGATTCCTGGGGGGCGTGTCCGCCTTCCTCAGAGAATATGCCCTCCGGATGCCTGAGGGGGACCGTCACAGATGGACGGAAATCAAAAAACACATGATGCCCTGGCTGCCTTGGAAAAAAGCATAAAGAGAAAGGAGCTCGCTGTGCTCTCCGGTACAGATAGAAGAGACAGGTCCGCTAGGGAGGAGAGGGCTAGGACCGTCAGCCGGCCATAATTGACTTGCTAAGATTTTCAACCTCTTATTTTGAATCTTGTCTCCGTGCTCTTCCTTGTTAAAAGACTCAAAACTCCGCTTGTATCGACAGGCTCGACAGCCACATGGCCGAAGTGGTCCGGGGGCGAGCGTGCTTTTGTACTCAAAGTTCTAGGCGCCGGGTTGAGGTTTGGGAACGGTACTGCTAGCCAGGATGTTGGAAATGTGCTGGGGTCCTTTTCTTCCCCTGGCGGTCGTCACCTTTGGCATGACCATTGGTATGTTCGGCCTCGGACAACACTCTGCTTGGCTTGTGGCGACCAACGCGGCCAAGGAGGATGGCGAGCGGTCGGGGTTTACCGCAAGGGGATGTCCCTTTCCGCTTTGTCTCCTTGGTGGTCATTGTGGTGATCCAGGCGTTGGCGCTCGTTAAGCGATTTTCTCCAAACCCGAACTGCGGAGCCGCTGAGGTGGATGTCCTTGCCATCTTCCCAATGGCGATGGTTTTCCTTCACGGTGAATCAATCAAGGCCCTTAAACGCATCAGGGGCCCTCAACTTGTCGACGGTGTCCGGTCCACCGGGCTCTCGATGGTCGGATCTTCTGCTGGGTGGAGAATTTGGGTGGGGGCAGGGCGTCATCTCGGAGCCGCAATTGTTGCGGCGATTGGTGGAAGGATAGCCTGGCAGTCAGCAACGCCCCAGTGGGGATGTCCGGGCAAATGCCCTTTGGGGACGTCTGTATACCAGTCTGCCTCTTTTTTGGATGGCAGTGGTAAATATGCTGCTGAACTGGGCTCCGACATTTTTCCTGGGGATCTGGGGAACCAAGGCCGATGTCGGTGTCTTCGGTGCGGCCTGGCGCACGGCGATGTTGACAAGTTTCATTTTAGTTTCGGTTAACAGCATTGTAGCTCCGAAGTTTGCTGCACTTTACAGCCAGGGGGATATGGTTGGCCTGGCAAGTACGGCACGCAAGTCAGCTATGATGATGACTTTGTTTGCCGCTCCTATTCTTTTACTATTTGTGGTGGCGCCGGAATTTGTGATGCGGATATTCGGGAAGGGGTTCGAGAGTGGGGGGCTTCTTTTAACCATCCTTGCCATTGGCCAGTTTGTAAATGTGGCGACGGGATCGGTCGGATATTTACTCATAATGTGCGGCCGGGAGCGTTTGATGCGAAATAATACCCTGGTAGTGGGGGTTTTTTCGGTGGGCATGAACCTGGTTTTTATCCCATTATTTGGTGCATTGGGGGCAGCTGTTGCAGGTGCATTGAGTTTGGCGATATTTAATCTCGGGGCGTTTTATCTTGTTTGGAAAAGTTTGGATATCTGGACCCTCCCTGTTTTAGAGCCGGTTCGAAGAAAATGAACCCTTAATACCAATAATCTTTTCAAAATTAACTAGCACAAATGATTGCAGGCCTTTTTTGTTTCTTGGCAAGTATTTCAAAATGGAACAAAATCTAAATTTGGAATCCAATAAATCAAGCTTAAGGGCAGACGCGTACCTAAAGCTATGGTCCCCTTTTATATTTATCACATCAGTCGTTGTTTTGCCTGTCAAGGGTTCAACGCCTGGGTATATATTGGCTTTATTTTCGTTTTTTGTCGTCTTAACCACAACATACAAGACAAGATATGTGGCAGATTTGTCAAAATATATCTTATATTTTATGATTTATTATATTGTGAGTCAATTTTTTATTTTAGTTTCAGGTTTACATCAAAATGGCGAATTAAATTATATAAGTAATGATGTTGGAGTTTATTTCAGGCAAAGTCATTTGACCCAGTCAATATATTTGATTCCTTGCTTGTTAACCTTTTTGTTTTGCAGATATTTTTACCATAAAAAATGGGACAGCTATATTCTGGCTGGTGCAAAATTTTTGGCTGGTTATGGACTGTATGGGTTTATATATTTTGTAGTATTCAGGAAATTCGGTGATTTTTTGTCGAATAGAACTTTTGGCATTAACGGAGATTTCTCCGAATCTTTGCTTCAGACCATTGTCATAGGTGGGAAGGAAGTCATGAGGTTGAAAAGTCTTACCGGGGAACCATCGATGTATGCCTTTTCAATCCTTCCCTTTTTCGCATTTGCGTTGTTCAGGGGCCATAAAAAGACAGCATGCTTTCTTTTGTTGACACTATTCCTGAGTACTTCGACGACTGCAATTCTTGGATTGTTTATAATTATGTTTGTTGAATTTGCTAGAAAATGGTCCGTTTTTTTTGAGTTGAAATATATAAAAAAGTATATCGTCGCTTTTTTAAGTTTGTTTATTTTTGTTTATCTTTTTAAAAATGGACTGATGAGCTTGGTAGATTTTACTATAGCAAAAATTTCTTTGCAGAGTCTTTCGGGTATTCAAAGAGTAAAGGCTATAATAACCAATCTTCATTTTTTTAATACGTTGAACTGGTATAATATGCTTTTCGGCATAGGGTTCGGGACAATTCGATCGACAGATATGTTCTCGACTTTATTGGTCAACACGGGTATATTCGGTCTAATGATTTATATTTATATCTTGTTGCATCCCGTTTTTGTTCTCGCTAATACAGAAACAAATTGGGGAATAAAGCATGCTTTAATAGTGATTTTGATAACTTCTATGGTTTCCGTTCCTGAGTTTTCGTACTTGACAATATGGGTTGTTCTAGGGTTCGCTTATAAAAAAATAGAGGATCAAAAATTAGAGAAAACCATCATTGTGAGGGAATATGCCTGTCCAGGTTTTAGTTAATGGTTTTTTCCGGAGTGGAACCTCCATTTTTTGGAAAATACTTAAAGAATCAAATCAGAACTATACCGTTTTTTATGAACCTTGTCATGATCAATTGCCTTTTTTGCTGGAGAGATACCGGGAAAACAAGATTAAAGATAACATGCACGGGATGCTGCTTTGGGAGGAGTATTTAAAAAATAAGGAGTTGTTTGAAGCGATTAAATGGGAGCATCCGAATGTAGGGTCTGTTTTGCCATTAGATGGAGAAAAGCTTTGCAAATATGTAAAAATTTACCATGATATCCCCAAAAACACTGTCTTGCAGTCCAATCGATGGCACTTTTTTTTGAGGGAGGTTAAAGAGATAACTGGATGCAAACTTGTACATATTATAAGAAACCCTTTCGATATTTATAATTCTATTCAAAAACTTCATTTTAAGGATCTCCCCTCCGGTTTGGTTAAGTATTATAGAAACAGTTTTGGTTTCTTTCTTAGGGGTAAAGCTTTTGGAATAGATAATATGTATGAGATTTTATTTCAGAGATATGGGAAGCCTGTTTGGATAAATAATCGATTTCATCGAATTCGTTTTCGGTTAAGGACATTCCATAAATTTTTAATATGTTGGACACTTTCGAACTTGGCAGCAATGCAAGGCATTGGAAATACAAATGGCTATCTCGTCATATATGAAAATATGATTAATGATCCCGAAGGGTTTAAGAATGAGTTCGAGAAAAAGATAGGAATAAATTTTCAAATAGATGAACTAAGAAAGAATTACGATAAACCATTTTTGAGTTCCCAGGAAAAGGAGTTGCTTTTTAAATATGCCAGGAAATTGTGCATAGAAAATGAGTTGTCGTCTGTTTTAAAGGGTTTAAACAGAAATAATCTGCTTGGAATTGTTAAATGAAAGTTTTGATCGTCTCAGGCTCATTCCCGCCTATGGTCTGTGGTGTCGGAGATTATACCTATAATTTAGCTGTTAATTTGGGTAAAATAAATAATGTTGATATTGCGATTGTAACAGATGTCAAAGCAGGAGAGAACTCCCAGGAAGGAGTTGAGATATTCCCAGTTGTCGATACGTGGGACATTTTTTCATTGAGAAAAATACTTTCTATCGTTAAGTCCTGGGAACCCGACTTGGTGCATATTCAATATCCAACCTTGGGATATAAAAACAGTATTTTTCCTTCCTTTTTGCCATTACTTTTTTCACCTGTCGCACCTGTTGTTGAGACATGGCATGAACCCTTAAGTCGAAAAGGTCTTTTCAGGTACTTCCCAAATTGTTTGGCCAAAACTCGACTTATTACCGTGGAAGAAAATTATCATAAATTCTTGCCTAGATGGTATGCCGCCCTCATAAAACGGAAAAAAAATGTGCATATCCCGATTGCTTCCAATATCCCCTATGCCAATCTGGGAAAAGAGGCAATCACCGGTCTGAGGAGAAAGTACAATTGTGGAGAAAGAAAATTAATTTCCTTTTTTGGAATGATCAATGAAAGAAAAGGGGTCGAATCTCTTCTTGAAATTGTAGATTTCGAAAGGGATAAACTGATAATAATTTCCTCTATCAATCTAAGCACCGAATATCATCAAAAATTCTTGAAAACTATAGAACATTCGCGAAACAAAGAGCATATTGTAATAACTGGATCTCTACCTAAAGAAAAGGTAGCAGAAGTTCTGTTTGCATCCGATGCAGTGATTTATCCCTTTCCTTCTGGTGTTTCATCCAGGAATGGTTCCTTCCTGGCAGCCAAAATCCAAGGAACTTTTATTGTCACAACACATTCAGAAAAGAGGGGGTTTTTGGAAGCCGAAAATGTATTTTATGCGAAGCCGAACGATATTGATGGGATGAAGGAAGGTTTGGGCGCCTTTATAGGAAACAAAAGAGAAATCAAAAACGAAGAATCGAAGCTTTGGAAAAATATAGCTTCGACACACCTAGAGCTCTATAAAACTATTATTGGTGAGGAGGACTAGGTTGATTGTGCATTTAATTTTAGCTTCCCTTGAGGGCTTGCTTGAGGCATTTCCTTGTGCGGTCTTTCAGCCTTTTGGCCGAGAGGGGGCGGCACTTTAATTCCGGGCTATATGTAAAAATGGAACTGAGAATATTCTGAGTATTAGAGAAAAATACCCAGGACTTGGATTTAAGAAATGATGAATATATATATTAATGGGCGGTTTGTTACTCAAAAAATAACAGGCGTACAAAGATATGCTTATGAGCTTTTAAGAGCCTTGGATGAAGGTATTGAAAAAGGAGCCGTTGATGCAGGTATATTTAAATTCCATTTGTTAACTCCACATGGACAAAAACAAAATATTGACTTGAAAATTATTGAAAAAAAACAAGTCGGACACTTAAAGGGACAATTGTGGGAGCAAATCGAACTACCCCTTTATGCAAGGGGAGGGTTTTTGGTTAATTTGTGTAACCAAGGTCCAATATTCAAGCGTAAACAAATTGTAACTATCCATGATGCTGCCATATATAGGTTTCCCAAGGCCTACTCGTGGTTGTTTAGGACTTGGTATAAGCTGACATGGTATTGCCTTTCCAAGACGGCAAAACTTATTTTAACCGTTTCTGAATTTTCAAGGCAGGAGTTGATAAATAGGGGAGTTGGCTCGGAAGACAAAATTAGGGTAATTCCAAATGGGATTAATCATATACATAGGGCTATGTCGAACAAGGGGGTACTAGACAAATACTCCTTAGAGAAGAACGGCTATATTTTTGCTGTTGGCAGCTTGAACCCAACCAAGAATTTCAGTGCTCTGCTTGCGGCTTTTGAACGGCTGGATAATAAAAACCTGAAGTTGGCAATAGCTGGCGGTGGGAATGAAAAAATATTTTCAAAGACCGGTTTTGCGGTTCCGGCAAACGTAAAATTTCTTGGATATGTGGACGATGCTGACCTAAAGTGTCTTTATGAGAATGCGGCCTTCTTTGTATTTCCCTCCATTTATGAGGGGTTCGGAATTCCGCCATTGGAAGCAATGGCTTGTGGGTGTCCGGTTATTACATCTAAAGTCGCCTCTCTTCCTGAAATTTGTCAAAATGCCGCACTTTATTGTGATCCTTTTAATATTCAGGATGTTGCAGACAAAATGAATCTGATGGCCTCCGATAAAGACTTGAGGCTCTCCTTTGCAGAGCGAGGCCTTGCTCGCTCCATGTTTTTCCAATGGGATGATAGTGTGCGCCTTCTGCTTGAAGTTATTAAGAAATAAAATATATAAAATTTCATTTCAAATCAATTGATGTTGCCGGTATTTTTAGAAACTATATACGGTTGGGCATTAATAAAAAATAATGTCTGATCTTTTTTTAAAAAAAATTATATTTGGTCATTGAAGAACTCGAATTCCGAAAAAGGTATTTTTTAATAAGTTTGAAAAAACCTTTAGCCCAAAATCTCATATAAGTTCCGAACGTACAACACAGAATTCTTTGCAGGGACCCAAAAAGTGAAAATTGCTATCATACACGATTGGCTTGTAACATATGCTGGGGCCGAAAAGTCCTTGAGCAAATCCTTGTTTTGTATCCTGATGCCGAGATATTCAGCTTGATTGACTTTATACCACAAACTAAGCGTGGTTTCATTTCAGATAAAAAAGTCAATACATCCTTTATCCAAAAATTCCCGTTTGCAAAAAATAAATATTCCAATTACCTGCCCCTTATGCCGATTGCTGTCGAACAATTCGACTTATCTTCTTTCGACCTGATTATTTCCAGCAGCTACGCTGTGGCCAAAGGGGTTATAACCGGACCCGACCAGCTTCATATCTCATATGTTCATTCACCCATTCGTTATGCTTGGGATTTGCAGCATCAGTATCTCAGGGAATCTGGTCTCGAAAAGGGTATTAAGGGGTGGGTTGCAAAATTTATCCTTCATTATATTCGGCTCTGGGATCAGCGTACCGCCCATGGAGTTGATAAATTCATTGCAAATTCCAAATTTATTGGTCGAAGGATCAAGAAAGTTTATGGGAGAGAATCTGAAGTCATTTACCCTCCAGTAGATGTCGAGGAGTTCGACTTCCGGGATCATAAAGAAAATTTCTATTTCACTGCGTCTAGAATGGTCCCTTACAAGAAGATTGATTTAATTGTTGAGGCCTTTTCTCAAATGCCGGACAAAAAATTAATAGTCATTGGCGATGGCCCCGAGTTTCAAAAAATCAAAAAAAAAGCCACTCCCAACACAATCCTGATGGGGTTTCAGCCATTTTCCGTATTACGTGACCACATGCAACGGGCCAAGGCTTTTGTATTCGCAGCAGAAGAGGATTTTGGCATCACTCCGGTAGAAGCACAAGCCTGTGGCACCCCGGTGATTGCCTATGGCAAAGGCGGAGCAACTGAGACTGTACAGTGCCTGGGGAGGGAAAATCCTTCGGGGCTCTTTTTTGAGAGCCAGACTATTGAGGCCCTGACAGCGGCTGTTCTACGATTTGAGCAGAACCAGGGAGCCTTTTCGTCCCAAAATTGTCGGGAAAAGGCCCTTGCTTTCTCTTCAGAACGGTTTCGGCAGCAGTTTGAAGATTTCGTCCTAAAATATTGGGAAGAACATCTCGTAACCTTGAATAAACATGGTGCGAAATGAAAAGGTATCTTCTCAGGGTTGTTGCCTTTCTTTTGCTTTTTCATTCTCACAGTGCGTTTGGGCTCCCCTTTCCCGACCCTGTGGTCCCGAAAGGGTTTGGGGTGTGTATGCATCTTGGCCAACTCCTTAGGCCGACAGAGTTACAGGCCCTGGCTGATGGCGGAATCCGGTTCGTTAGGACGGACCTGTTCTGGAGTGAGGTAGAGAAAAAACCTGGGAAATACGACTTCAGCAGGTATCAGAATCTTGTGGAAGGACTGTCTCAAAAGGGCATAAGGCCCCTTTTTATCCTTGACTATCGGAATCCCCTTTACGACCGCGGCGGGCGTTTTTTTCCTCTTGGGCCCGCCGGCGATAAAACGCGCACAGCATTTGCTGCATATGCCGCCACCGCCGCCAAATGTTTCAAGGCATATCATCCGGTATGGGAAATCTGGAATGAACCGAACATAAAGCTTTTTTGGAAACCCCAACCCGATGCCGCTGATTACATGGCCTTAGTGCGTTCCACGGTAGCTGCAATTAAAAAGGTGGACCCAGATGGGATAGTAATTGGGCCGGCTTTGGCCAGTGAAAGTCACAATTCCGCTTCTTTTTTGAAGGAATGCTTCCGTTTGGGGTTGTTAAATCTTGTGGACGGAATCAGTGTCCATCCTTATCGGAGAACGGCACCAGAAACGGTTTCGGGGTATTATGAGGAAGTGCGACAATGGATGGGGCAATACACACCTGCCGGGAAAGGGAGTATTCCGATAATTTGCAGCGAGTGGGGGTATTCCGCGACAAATTTCCCTCCTGAAAAACAGGCAGATTATACCGTTCGGAGCTATCTGGTCAATCTTTCGGAAGGAGTCCCGCTTACCCTTTGGTACGACTGGCGTAATGATGGGACCAACCCCGAAAACCGAGAGCATAATTTCGGGCTTTTGCGATATGACTTTACTCCCAAGCCCTCCTATTTTTCGTTGCAAAAAATGAATCGGGAATTGGGTGGTTACAATTTTGTGCGACGTTTGCGTTTATCCGATAAGGAGGATTGGGCGCTCCTTTTCGAAAATGGCCAAATTAGAAAAGTTGCTTTCTGGACTTCCGGCGAGCCGCATAAGTCCGTGGTCGCTATCTCGCCCGGAGGACCTCGATTTGAGGTATCGTTGAGTTCAACTCCTCAATACCGAGCCATCCCTTGAACCACTTCCAGGGCAGGCCGGGAGGTCTCATCCTGCTGCCATTATTTGGTTTTTATTCCCCGGATGGTTCTCGAGGTTGTATGGGATGGACAAGGGGGCTTGCATCGGGGCCGCGGAGATTTGAGGATGGAGGCGGAGTCGACGAGGGTGTAAAAAAGATTGTGTAAATGGCCATTCAGGGGTACACCAAGCCCCCACCCTCTAAGGAGCTCCCATGGCCATCGAAAAAGATCTGCTGGACCGCCTGCTTGCCGACTACAAAAAGCCCGAAGACCTGATCGGGGAAACCGGGTTGCTCAAGCAACTCACCAAGGCCCTTCTGGAGCGGGCACTGGAAGCCGAGTTGACCGACCATCTGGGCCACGAGAAACACGCCCCCGTGACCACGCAAGGGCGGCAATGCCCGCAATGGCAAGTCGGCCAAAACCATCAAGGGCGAATTCGGCAAGCTGCCGATCGAGGTTCCGCGTGACCGGGACAGCAGCTTCGAGCCGGTCATCATTCCCAAGGGCCAGACCCGCTTCGCCGGCTTCGACGACAAGATCATCTCCCTCTACGCCCGTGGGATGACGACCCGGGAGATCCAGGGGCATCTGGAAGAGATTTATGGCGTCGAGGTCTCTCCCACCCTGATTTCCAGCGTGACCGATGCCGTCGCGGACGAGGTCAAGATCTGGCAGAACCGACCGCTCGACGCCCTCTATCCCATCGTGTACATGGACGCGGTCCGGGTCAAGGTGAGGGACAACGGCCACGTCAGCAATAAAGCGGTCTATCTGGCCCTGGGCGTCACCATGGACGGCATCAAGGAGGTTCTGGGCATGTGGGTGGCCGAGAACGAGGGCGCCAAGTTCTGGCTACAGGTGGTGACCGAGTTGAAAAACCGGGGCGTCGAGGACATCTTCATCGCCTGCGTGGATGGGCTCAAAGGTTTCCCTGAGGCCATCGAAGCGGTCTTTCCTCGCACCCAGGTCCAGCTCTGCCTCGTTCACATGGTGCGTCATTCTCTCAAATACGTCTCGTGGAAACAGCGCAAGGAAGTGGCGGCCGACCTGAAGACCATTTACCAGGCACCAACGGCCGAGCAGGCCGAAATGAACCTGACGGAGTTCGAGGCGAAGTGGGATAAAACCCACCCCTCCATCGGCCAGTCCTGGCGGCGGAACTGGGAGAGAATCACCCCGTTTTTCGCCTACCCGGCGGAGATTCGCAAGGTGATCTACACCACCAACGCGATCGAATCGCTGAACATGTCGCTGCGCAAGGTCACCAAGAACCGGGGCTCATTTCCCAACGACGCAGCCATGTTCAAACTGCTCTACCTGGCGCTGAACAATATCGCCAAGAAATGGACCCTGCCGATCCGGGACTGGAAGGCCGCCCTCAACCGTTTCTCCATCCTGTTCGAAGATCGGATGCCGGTTTACTGACGACCAAAACCCAAGCCATTTACACAAACTGCTTTACACCGCCGAGTCGCTCAAGTGCGGTATCGTAATCCTGTCCCTTTGAAACAGGAATCTTGTTATTGACTTGACTTTATTCACCGGAAGTCGCCCCCTCCTTTGCTGGATTTCCCTCCAGGCTAAACGGATAAAGTTAATTGGAATTCTTAGGAGTGCATTACCATGCTGAAGGAGCAGGCCAAACTCTTCAACCGATTCGCTGTTTCTCTGGACATTTTCGTTCTTTTCAGCTCTCTTTCCCTTGCATATGTTATCCGTATCTATTCTCGGGCGGGACTGCAGCCGATTCTCGACTATTTGTGGATACTTCTTTTTGCAGTACCCGTCTGGTATCTCCTACTGAATAAAAACCAATTTTATTCCTCTATCAGGAGGGTGAGTGTTTTCAGCATCCTCTCGCGAATGGTAACGGTTCACTTTTTCGGTGGTTCCATTGTCGGGACCGTGATCTTTCTGCTCCAGAAAGATTCCTACAGCCGGGGCCTCTACCTGCTCTTCCTGTTTCTAGCCTTTTTCTTGCTCACGACAGAAAAACTCCTTTTGCGCATGGTCCTGGGGTATTTCCGCTCACTGGGATATAACACCCGCAATATCCTGATCATGGGCACCTGCGAAAAAGCCAGGCGGTTTTGTCATCTGATTGAAGATCATGGGGACTGGGGTCTGAAGATCCTGGGGTTTCTCCAAGTGTCTCCCGGCGAGTTGCCGGAGGCTTTCGAAGGATATCCTGTTTTAGGAAAGATCGGGACTCTGGTGGATGTCTGCAAGGCCTATCCAGTTGACGAGGCGGTATTTTGCCTGCCTAAAGATTTCTTTTTCAATGTTGAGGAACACTTGAGGGACCTGGAGGAGCTTGGAGTCACCGTCAGGATGGCCCTCGATTTTTTCGATTTCCGTCTGGCGAAGCGTGAACTGGGGCTCTTCCACGACGAGATTCCCATCCTCACCTTTCACACCAAATCCCTCGATGCCCAGCAGCTCGCCCTGAAGCGGATGCTCGATATCATCGGTTCTCTGGTCGGTCTTTCCATCCTGGCCGTCCTCCTCCCCTTCATCGCCGTAGCCATCAAGAAGGATTCGCCCGGCCCCATCTTCTTCGGCCAGGATCGGGTCGGGGAAAACGGGCGGGTCTTCAAATGCTTGAAATTTCGCTCCATGTATATCGACGCCGAGCAGCGCAAACAGGAGCTGATGGACCGGAACGAGATGAAGGGGGCCATCTTCAAGATCAAGGACGACCCCCGAATCACCCGGGTGGGTAAGTTTCTTCGCCGGACCAGTCTCGATGAGTTTCCCCAGTTCTGGAACGTGCTCAAGGGGCAGATGAGCCTGGTCGGTACCCGCCCGCCCACCCCTCAAGAGGTTTCCCAGTACGAGAACTGGCAGCGCCGGCGTATTTCCATCAAGCCCGGGATTACCGGCAACTGGCAGGTGAGCGGCCGAAACAGGATCGAGGATTTCGATCAGATCGTGCAGCTCGACCTGGCCTATATCGACTCCTGGAATGTCCTGCAGGACATCCGCATTCTGTTCAAGACCTTCAAGGTGGTTTTCGCCAGAGAAGGAAGTTTCTGAGTTCCTCCCAGTCCTTTTTTTTGCCATCTTCCACCCGTTTTCATTTCCCGCGCCGATGGTATAGTTTGAGCGGCAGTTCTCGCCGCCAGCCATTCGACAGGAGGGAAAACTCCAATGACCAACGGACGGGTACGCAGGGGAGGGTGTTTTCTGGCTGTAGCCTTGCTCCTCCTGGCTACGGTACGGTTTCTTCCGGCAGCGGAGATTTCTCCCCAACTTCAGGCAGAGATCCGGGGCGCCGCAGCGGGAGAGGAGATTCCGGTCATCGTCACAATGACCGGCCAGAAGCAAATCGGCCCCTCGGCCCTCGGGTGGAAGGGGCGGGGATCGGCGCGGACTCAGGCCCGCGCCGATTTGATCCGAAGTCTGCGCGGCCGGGCCGAGACCTCACAGAGCCCGTTGAAGGCGTTTCTCAGGGGGAAAGGCGAGACCCGCCTCACCGAACTCTGGATCCTCAACGCCCTGGCGCTCAAGGCTTCCCCGGCTCTGATCGAGGAGATCGCCCGGCAACCGCAAGTGGCGTCGGTGAAGCCGGACGCGATTCTCAACCTTCCGCAGGTTCACCCGGCCCAGGCTGCCGCCCCGGAATGGAACATCAGCGATGTCCATGCACCGGCGCTCTGGAACCTGGGGTTCACCGGCCAGGGGGTGACGGTGGCGATCATGGATACCGGGGCCGACATCAACCACCCCGATATCGGCTCCAAATGGCGGGGGGGGACCAACAGCTGGTTCAACCCCTTCGCCGCGGCATGCAGCCAGCCGGGCGCCACCTGCTCCTCCTGCGACGCCAGCGCCGGCGTTCCCTGTGATTACCTCGATTCGAACAATGTCGCCCACGGCACGGGGGTCATGGGCGTCCTGGTCGGCGGAGATTCCGGCGGCACCTCCATCGGGGTGGCTCCGGGAGCGCAGTGGATCGCGGCGAAGATATTCAACTCCAACAACCAGGCGCCCCTGAGCGTCATCCATGCGGGGTTCCAGTGGCTGCTCGACCCCGACGGCAACCCCGACACCGACGATGCTCCCGACGTGGTCAACGACTCCTGGGGCTTTGACACCCCCAACACCTGCGACCAGGAGTTCGCCCCGGATATTGCGGCCCTCAAGGCGGCCGGCGTCGCTGTTGTTTTCTCCGCCGGTAATCTGGGGCCCGGTGCCGCCACAGCCGACAGCCCCGCCAGCCTCCCGGCGAGTTTCGCGGCTGGGGCCGTGGACCAGAACAATCTGGTTGCGGGCTTCAGCAGCCGCGGGCCCTCCCCCTGCGACCCCGCAAATCCCTTCCCCGAGGTGGTTGCCCCGGCAGTCGATATCAAGACCGCCAACCTGAGCAGCGCCGCAACCCCCGAGAGCTTTCAGTTTATCTCCGGCACCTCCTTCTCGGCCCCCCACGTGGCGGGGGTGATGGCGCTTCTGCTCAGCGCGTTTCCGAACGCCACGGTGCCGGCCCTGGAAGCGACTCTGAAAAGTTCGGCCAGGGACCTCGGTACTCCGGGTCCGGACAACGACTACGGTTTCGGACTGGTGGATGCCCTGGCGGCATTCAACACCCTCTCGGGCCCCCCCGTTCTTTCGATTTCAGACTCCATTTCCCCCACCAACGACCGGGACCTGCCCTTTGGAAGCATCCCGGTGGGAAGAAGCGCCGAACAGACCCTGACCCTGAGCGACAGCGGAGGAGGGACGCTGGAAATTGGGGCCATCGGCGGGACGGGTACCCAGCCTCCTTTCGCCCTTGCCGCCGACAACTGTTCGGGCAGGTCCCTTCAGACAGGGGAGTCCTGCACCGTCTCTGTCCGCTTCGCCCCTACGCTGCATGAGAGCTATTCCGCCGACCTGCTGGTTCCCACCAACATCTCCGGCGACAATCCGGCGATGCTCTCCCTGAGCGGCCTGGGCAACTCTCCCCCTGTAGCGGCGATACCGGTCTCCCCGGCGGATGGGGCCACGAATGTGTCGATTCCCGTAACCCTGGAATGGGTCTCGGCCACGGACCCCGACGGCGACCCGGTGCAGGAGTCGGTCATCCTCTCGACTTCTCCGGGCTTCAGTCAGATCACCACCTTTCCGGCGGCCCCGGCTTCCGCCTCGAGGTCGGTTCTCCTGGCTGGAATGGGAGGGGGGATCCTCTTTTTGGGCCTTCTGGCCGGGGCGGAAAGGAAAAAAATCCCCCTGGTGCTGCTGTTGATCGCCGCCGCTTCCCTCACGCTCTACTCCTGCGGAGGTGGGGGCGGGGGCGGGTCGTCCCCGTCGCCGAACGCCACCTACACCCTGCAGAATCTGAACTCCGGGGTCACCTATTACTGGAAAATCTCCTCCCGGGACAGCTTCGGGGCGGTGACGGAAAGCGGCGTGAGGAGTTTTACGACCCGCTAGGGTAAGGGTAAGGACTGGGGACTGGTAGAACCGATAATCGAAAACGGCAATTGTTCACAGACAAAATCGGATAAGCACGGATAAGTCAAGGACAAAATCTGTTTTTATCCCCTACCCCTTCGGGCTCGTGATCTTTGGTCTTTAAATCCGAGAAAATCCGAATTGATCAGATTTGATCCGCGTGCAGATGTTTTTTCTGAATGAATTTGAAAAGCCCCCGGGATTTCCCGGAGGCTTTTCTGTTGGGCGAAATCGACGCAATATCGGGCCTGAGCAAAAAAGATGTTCGCTTGGTATTTACCAGTCCCCGGTCCCCGGTCACTGCACAATGTACTCATCCACCGCCTTGCGCTCCATGGGCGCCACGCTCAGCACCCATTGGGTCTCGTCCTTTTTGCAGAGGATTTCAACCTCGGCCTCCTCCTGGCCCTTGCCGTAGGAGGCCACGATGGCGGCCGCTTTGGCGAGCTCCCCCGATTCGGGATGGCCGCTGACCAGCCCGAGGGGGCCTGTGAAGGCAGATGCCCTCAGCAGGGTGTCGACCGGCCGGGCCAGGGATTTGATGACCTCGTTGTCGTCCTGGTTGCGGCCGAGGACGAGTTTGGCCCGGGGAGAAAGACGGAATTGCCGCCCTGCCTTGAGCAGTTCGACATCGGTCACGGTGCAGTCGGGCTGATGCGCGAAGAGGTCCTGCAGGCGGCTCGCTGAAGGATTTTTCGGTCAGGAGGCAGCCTCCTCCAGAGGGAGGATAATCGGCGAGGCCCCATTCCCTGGCAAGGATTTCCTGCCGCCTGCGGGAGCGGCCCTGGATGTCGAGCAGGGCTTCGCGGTCCACCAGTCCGTACTCCTCCATCACCGTCGGCGGAAGCAGGCGGGCGCTCAGGGGGCGCAGAATCCGGTCGGGATAACCCGAATGCTTGGCGACCGTTTTGAGGGCAGTCAGGTTCTGGCTCATCGGGCGCTGGCCCAGGACCTCTCCGGAGAAGAGGAAATCAAACCCTCGCTCCTCCATGATCTGTCCTGCCAGACGAAACATCATGGCATGGCAGTCGATGCAGGGATTCATGTTTTTCCCGTAGCCGTAACGGGGATTTTTCACCATCTCCAAGTGGATCTCGCCGATCTCTCGACGATCAACGGGATATCCATGTTCCGTGCCGCCTTTTCCGCCTTGGCCGGGCCGAAAAAGGGGGTGACGAAAGAGACGCAGGTCACTTCGACGCCCTGACGCTTAAGGGCCAGGGCGGCCAGAGAGCTGTCGAGTCCGCCCGAAAAAAGTCCCAGAGCCTTGCTCATAATTCACCTCCGAAAATCTTTACCTTTTTCCCTGGTAATAGGTGTTACGATAACACGAAGAGGGGGAGGGCCTCAAGGAAGGGATTGCTGCCGGGTTGCGAAAAAAGGGTTATTCAGCAACCCGGGAAGGGGATGGAAGGATTTTCGTGGTATCTTTAATTAAGTAAAGGGTTTGCGACTTCTCTTTGTCCTTTTCGAAGGGGAGACAGGTCATGCAAGACACCTTCGGCCGCACCATCGACTATCTGCGCCTTTCGGTCACGGACCGCTGCAACCTGCGCTGCCGCTACTGCATGCCCGAAGCCGGGATAGAGCCCCTTCCCCATGGCGACATTCTGACTTACGAAGAGCTCCTGGAGGTTGCCGCGGCAGCGGTGTCGCCTGGGAGTAAAAAAAATCCGGGTGACCGGCGGAGAGCCCCTGGTGCGCCGGGGCGTCGTCGATTTCATCCGGCGCCTGGCGTCCCTTCCGGAAAAACCCGAAGTGACCCTGACCACCAACGGTCTCCTGCTCGCCGAGATGGCGCCGGATCTGAAGAAGGCCGGGCTCTCGCAGGGTGAATGTCAGCCTCGATACCCTGCGGGAGGATCGGTTCCGAAGCATCACCCGGCGCGAAGGCCTCGGCAGGGTGCTGGAGGGCATTCATGCCGCCTCGGCGGCCGGGCTGGCACCGGTCAAGATCAACATGGTTCCGATCCGCGGCGTCAACGAGGATGAGATCACCGAATTCGCCCGCCTCACCCTGCGCCATCCCTGGGAGGTGCGCTTCATCGAGTTCATGCCGATGGGGGAGGGGGCCGACTTCTCACCCGAAGACCGGGTCCTGGCTCCCGCCATCCTGGAGGCGCTTTCCCGGCTCGGGGTGCTGCTGCCCGTCCCGCGGGAGGGTCCGGCCGGTCCGGCGAGGCTCTACCATTACGCCGGCAGCAAGGGGCGACTGGGGGTGATCCCCTGCGTTTCGTGCCATTTCTGCAGCGAGTGCAACCGGCTGCGCATCACCGCCGACGGCCATATCCGCCCCTGCCTCTTCTCCCGGGACGAGATCGACCTCAAGTGCGCCCTTCGCCGGGGACTCTCCCGGCAGGCCCTGGAAAATCTCCTTCGCGCCGCCATCGCCGCCAAACCGGAAAGGCACCGGATCGGTGAGGAGGATTTCTGCGCCGGATGCCGCGGAATGCAGAGGATCGGGGGGTGAAAACCCTAGACTCAAGGGCCAAGATTCAAGAAGAGGCTGAGGCAGAAGCACCCCGGTTTCAGCTTCCCGAATCATGCCTTTTCTTGAGTCTTGCCCCTTGGCTCTTTTTACTTTAAGGCAAATCCCTCGCAATCAACTCCAGCACATGGATGACCTTCTGCGGCAGGCCGGCGTGGTTGATGGTGTCCTGCAGCTGCATCATGCAGCCGGGGCAGGCGCTGGCCACCAGGTCGGCCCCGCTCTTTTCGATGCCGGGGGCCTTGCGGGCGCCGATCTTCTTGCTCGTGTCGTAGTGGTAGACGGAAAAGGTCCCCCCCAGGCCGCAGCAGCGGTCGGCCCCTTCCATCTCGACGAAGCGGACCCCGGGCAGGCTTTTCAGCAGGGCCCCGCGGCTCCCGGGTGATCCCCTGGGTGCGCAGATGGCAGGGGTCGTGGTAGGTCACTGTCTGGAAATTCTCTTTTCGGGGCAGCTTCGCGAGTCTCTCCGCCAGGCCGTTTCGTGACGAGAAAGACGAGGATATCGGTGACCTTGGCTGCGAGGCGCTCGTTCTCGGGGCCGAGCTCGGCGAAATGCTTGCCCATGCCGACGTTGCAGGAGGCGCAGGCGGTGACGATGGCCTCGGGCTCCCGCCTGCGCGAAGGCGGCGAGGTTGCGCTCGGCGAGGGTCTCGACGGTGGCGCCGTCGCCCGCGGAGAGGGCGGGAAGACCGCAGCAGCCCTGATCGGCCGGGATGAGCACGTTCATCCCCATGAATTGCAGGATTTTCAGCAGGGCCTCGCCGATTTCGGGATACATGTAGTTGATCATGCAGCCGGTGAAGAAGGCGACGAGGCGGTTTTTCCTCCTCTCCGGGGATGAACTCGGGGTGCCGGTCCCGGAAGGGCTTGGCGGCGACCTCGGGAAGGGTGCGGTCCGGCGCGATGAAGGGGCGCGGGAAAGCGCAGCCGCAGGCCGCTCTGCTCGGGGACCTTCTTGAAGAGGAGGCCGGAGAGGGCGCTGGCGCCCTTGGCCCCCCATTTCATCAGGGCGGGATTCTTCAGGACCGTGGAGACCCCCTTGCCGAAGGTGGTCAGTCCCTTTGCGCTCGGCGATCTCCCGCCGGGCGGCCATGACGATCTCGTCGGTGGGGACGAGGTTGGGGCACTTGTCGAAGCAGGAGCCGCAGAGCAGGCACTTGGACATGTCGGCCAGATCAGCGCTCGTCGAGCTCCACCTCCTGCTCGAGCAGGGCATGGGCCAGGGCCACCTTGCCCCGGGCCACCACCGATTCCCGCTTCTGCTCTCCGAAGACCGGGCAGTGGGCCTGGCAGGCGCCGCACTTGACGCACTGTCGGATCTGTTCTTCGAGGTCCTTCAGGTTTTTATGTTTCATCGAAAATCCGTACTCGAGCAAAGGAATTACTCACGCAAAGCCGCGAAGATCCGAAGGAATCGGAAGATAAACAATTGTAGTCTTCGCGCCCTCGCGTCTTCGCGTGAGATCGCTTTGCGCTTCAGTCCTCCAGAAAAATCTTCCCGGGATTGAGGATGTTGTTGGGGTCGAGGGCGCGCTTGATCGTCTTCATGTAGGCGACGGCTGCGGGGTCGAGCTCCATCGGGATGTAGGGGGCCTTGGTGATGCCGACGCCGTGCTCGCCGCTCATGGTGCCGCCGAGGCGCAGGGTTTCGGCGAAGATCTCCTCGATGGCCTTCTCCGCCTTCTCCATCTCCCCGGCTACGGAGCGGTCGATCATGATGTTGACGTGGATGTTGCCGTCGCCGGCATGGCCGAAATTGACGATGGGGATGGCGTGGCGCGCGGCGATCGCCTCCACCGCCCGGATCATTTCCGGGACCCTGCTGCGGGGGACGCAGATATCCTCGTTGAACTTGTCGGGGTTGACCTTGCGCAGGCTGGGGGAGACCGAGCGGCGCACCTTCCAGATCTCCTCGCTCTCGGCGGCGTCGGCGGCGATGCGCGTTTCAAGCACTCCGAGGGGAGCCACGATATCTCCGATGCGGGCGGCCTGGCGCTCGATGAGGTCCCTGTCGCCGTCGACCTCGATGATGAGCACCGCGCGGGCCGCCTCGGGGAGGGTCAGGCCCGTCGCCTTGCGCACGCACTCCAGGGTGGCGGCGTCCATGAACTCGAGGGTGGTGGGGATGATCTTGCCCCGGATGATGGCCGAGACCGCCTTCGCCGCCCCGTCGATGGAATCGAAGATGCACGAGCATCGTCTTCTTGGCTTCGGGCAGGGGGATGCAGCTTGATGACGATCCGGGTGATGACGCCGAGGGTCCCCTCGCTTCCGACCATGAGCTTGGTCAGATCGTAGCCGACCACCCCCTTCATCGTCTGGCCGCCGGTGCGGATGATGTCCCCCTGGGGGGTGACCACCTCCAGGCCGAGGATGTAGTCCTTGGTGACCCCGTACTTGACGCAGCGCGGGCCCCCGGCGCACTCGGCGACGTTGCCGCCGAGGGTGCTGAACTTCAGGGAGGCGGGGTCGGGGGGATAGAAGAGCCCCACCTTCTCCACCGCCTGCTGGAACTGCTCGGTGACCACGCCCGGCTCCACCTCGGCGACGAGGTTATCCTCGTCGATGCGCAGGATCTGGTCCAGGCGGGAGGTGACCAGCACGATCCCCCCCTTGACCGGAAGGCTGCCGCCGGTGAAGCCGCTCCCCGCGCCCCGGGGCAAAACAGAAATCCTCTCGGCGTTGGCCATCTTCAGGACCAGGCTGATCTCCTGGGCATCGGCGGGATAGACCACCACGTCGGGCAGAAACTTCTGCTGGGTGGCGTCGTAGGAGTAGCAGATGCGGTCGGCCTGGTCGGTGGAGACGTTCTCCCGGCCGACGATGTCCTGGAGGATCTTGATGATGCGGGGGTCCATTAGGCGGTCCTTTGTCCGTTGTCTGTTGTCAGAGTGCAGGCCGGAATAAGCGAAGCGTTCCCGGCGACTTCTCTGAAAAGCCAAAGTCATAAACCTCAAATCCTTTATCGAACAGGGATAAAATCGGATGAATTCGGATAACACCTAAATCCATAACGGATTGAAGGTTTTATCTGCGTCCATCAGATTTTATCCGCGGCCAAATAAAGAATTCGGGTTCTGTCTTATCCTATTCTTCCTCTCCTCACGACCGGAAGCACCGTCCCTCCGTTGGGGATGACGACGGTCCTGGGGTTTTGCGGGAGCTTCTCCCGGGCCATCGCCAGCGCCTGCGTCGAGGTCGGCGGCCTTTTCCATCCCCATCCGGCGGGTCTCCTCCTCGCCCAGTTCGCTGACCAGGATCACCCGGTAGGTCCTCGCCTTGGTCAGGGTGGAATGGGCGGTCTGGCCGTAGATCTCGTAGTTCTGCCTCAGGGCGGCCTCGAACTCCGCAAGGTCCTGGTGGCGGAACCAGTGGAAGAAGCTGCCGTGGCCGAAGCCGTCGGGGCAGGCGGCGAGCAGGATGACCGTGCCCCCCTCCCGTACCGCGTTGACGCCGTAGTCGAGGGCCTTGTGGGACTGGATGAAGTTGATGTCCTTGGGATAGCCGCCGCAGGAGACCACGGCCAGGTCGGCGGGCTCCTCCAGGCGGACGGAATAGAGGCGGTTCACCAGGTCGCAGGCGGCCAGGTGAGCCTTCTCCATGTCGCCGCAGAAGACCCCCAGAATCTTCTTCTCCGGCGAGAGGACCGTGTTCAGCAGAAAATCGTGGCGCACCATGCGGGCCGCCTCGAGGATCGCCTCGTGCACGGGGTTTCCTTCCAGAATGCCGGTTTTGGCCCGGGGGTGCTTGCCGCCGACCTCCGGCGGGTTGAAGACGGCGAAATGGGTCGCCATGCAGGTCTCGCGGGAGGCGACGCCGGGGACCAGTCCCTTCCGCCCGCCGCCGAAGCCGGCGAAGTAGTGAAACCCCGCCGTCCCGGTCACGATCACCCGGTCGGCCTCGGTGACCCGGCGGTTGACCTTTACCGTCATGCCTCCGGAGGTGATGCCGGCCGTGACCAGTTCGGCCGGGTTGTCGCACTGGTGGTCGGTGACTTTCACCCGGCCGTAGAGGGAACCGAGAATCTTTCGGTGCTCGGTTTCGGTCTGGGGGCGATGGGTGCCCAGGCCGATGAGGACCTCGACCTTCCCGTCGGGGACGCCGATGGCGTTGAGCCGGTCGACCAGAAGGGGCAGATAGTGCTCGCTTCCGGTGTAGCGGGTGATGTCCGAGGTGACGATGACGACCCGCTCCCCGGGACGGACGATCTCCTCCAGGGGAGGGCTGCCGATGGGCTCCTCCAGGGCTTTTCGTACCACCTCCACCGGGTCGGCCGGCGGGGCGGGGACCTCCGCGGTCAGGACTTTTGCGCCCGGCAGGTCGCAGGAAAAGGCGCCATCTCCGTATTTCAGCTCCAGATTTGCCAAAGGAAAACCTCCCGGGTCAGAATTTACTAATCTTACGGTTTTTGCCGTCAAAAGCGCAAGCGGTTCGGAGGCTTTCAGGGGGGAGAGAATACGGTGGCCGACCCTTCGGGGAGCATTGACACTTCCCGGAGCGACGGCATAGAATACCCCATTTAAAATCCGTCCTTGGAGCTCTTTTGAAGCATAAAACCTTCTACACCTGCCAGCAGTGCGGTCACCAGAGCCCCAAGTGGCTCGGGCGGTGTCCCGACTGCGGCCAGTGGAACACCCTGGCCGAGGAGGTCCGCGTCCCGCCCGGGGCAAGGGGCGGGAGGTCGGCGCCGGCGGGCAAGCCGCAGCGTCTGCGGGAGGTGGCCGCGACGGAGGAAGACCGCATCCGCTGCGGCATCGCCGAGTTCGACAGGGTGCTGGGGGGCGGGGTGGTACCCGGTTCCTTCATCCTCATCGGCGGCGACCCGGGCATCGGCAAGTCGACCCTGCTGCTGCAGGGGGTGGACCGGCTGGCCCGCAGCGGCTCGGCCCTCTACGTTACCGCCGAGGAGTCGACCCGTCAGGTCAAGCTGCGCGGAGAGAGGCTGGGGGCGGCCGCAGAGGCCCTCTTCCTTCTCGCGGAGACTTCCCTGGAGGCGATCCTGGAGCGGGTGCGGGAGCTGAAGCCGGCCTTCCTGGTCGTCGATTCGATCCAGACGATCTTCACAGCCTCGCTGGAGTCGGCCCCCGGAAGCGTCAGCCAGGTTCGCGAATGCGCCGGCCGCCTCATGCAACTGGCCAAGGGGGAGGGGATTCCCACCTTCATCGTCGGCCACGTCACCAAGGACGGCGCCATCGCCGGCCCCCGTATGCTCGAGCACATGGTCGACACCGTCCTCTACTTCGAGGGCGACCCGGGCCACCCCTACCGCATCCTTCGGGCGGTGAAAAACCGCTTCGGCTCCACCAACGAGATCGGGGTCTTCGAGATGAAGGAGAGCGGCCTCAACGAAGTGGCCAACCCCTCCGAGCTCTTCCTCGCCGAGCGGCCCGAAGAGGCCCCGGGAAGCGCCGTCGTACCCTCCCTGGAGGGGAGCCGGCCCATCCTGGTGGAGCTGCAGGCGCTGGTCTCGGGCGCCTCCTTCGGCACCCCGCGGCGCACCACCATGGGCATCGACCACAACCGGGTCTCCCTGCTGGTGGCGGTGCTGGAGAAAAAGGTCGGGCTTTCCCTGCTCTCCCAGGACATCTTCCTCAACGTCGCCGGAGGGGTGCGGCTCGACGAGCCTGCGGTCGACCTCGGGGTGGTGGCGGCCCTGGCCTCCAGTCACCTGAACCGCCCCATCCCCCCGCGGACCCTGCTCTTCGGCGAGGTCGGCCTGGCCGGGGAGGTGCGGGCCGTCTCCCGGCCCGAGCTGCGGGTCAAGGAGGCGGCGAGACTCGGCTTCGACCGCTGTTTTCTGCCCGTCGGCAATCTCAAGAACCTGGAGACGCCCGCCGGAATCGAGCTGGTCGGTGTCCGAAGCGCCGCCGAGGCCCTCGACGGAGTCTTTACATGAGAGGCCGGGCAGGGGTTCAGCTCCGGGTTGCCGCCGCCGCGGTCATCCTGGGCGGCCTGCTTCTGCCCCTGCTCCCCCGGAGCGCCTCCGCCCTCGAGCAGATCGAGGCCGCCCAGATCAGCTACCTTCCCGCGGCCACCTACGAGGAGGCGGGCCGGGAATTCCGCCGCATGCGCCGATTGGGGATCAACACCGTCATCCTGCGGGTCTTCCAGCATCCGGAAGACAGGGTATATCCCTTCGTCGACCCCAAGGCGCCGGCAGGGGTCTATTTCGCAACCGGCGAGGCCCCGGTGGTGGGGGACATCCTCCCGGGCCTCATTCCTCTTGCCCACGCGGCGGGGCTCAGGGTCTTCGCCTGGATGACCACCCTCTCCACCCCCCTGGGCGGCTCGCCGGGCCTCATGGGGCGCCGGTACGACCTGGCCATCGGGAAGGTCGTGCCGACGGATCGCCTCGATCCCTTCAATCCCGAGGCGCGCCGCAGGCTCCTGGCACTGTTCCGCAATCTGGGCCGCTACAAGCTGGACGGGATTCTGCTTCAGAACGACCTGGTCCAGCATCACACCGAAGGTTTTTCCGCGGCGGCGATAGCCGCCTATCGCCTCCAGCGCGGACGCAATCCGGACCCCGAGGACTTTTTTCACGACCGGGAGACCGCTCTGGGAGGGGCGGTGCGTGTTCGTCGGTACTCAGAGGGCTTCCGGGAGTGGGCCAAGTGGAAAAGCGCCTACCTGGCGCACCTGGCCGCCGACCTGCAGACCGCGGCCAGACGGCAGAACCCGGACCTTGTGATGGTGCCGAATCTCTCCTACGAGGTTCTCTCCCGGCCGGGCGCCGCACGGGCCTGGTTTTCCGAGGATCTCCATCTCTATGCCGGCGTCTTCGATTACGTGGCGGTCACACTCTACCACCGCCAGATCGCCGGCGAGCTGGGGCTATCTCTCCAGAAGGCGGCCCTCCGGGTCGGGGAGATGGCGAGGGGCGGCGTGGAACAGCTCTCCGACCCCCGGGCCCTGCTGGCGGAGGTTCAGACCGTCGATTTCGGCAGCCTTGAAGCTTTAAAGCCGACCGAATGGCGGCGGATAGCCCGGGACATTCGCCGCGCCGGCCCCGTGAGCGTGGCCTTTTTCCCCTACAGCACAGCAAACGACATGCAGCCGCCCGCCCCAGGGCCGCCGGCGCAAGAGGAGGTCCCATGAGCGAAGGCCTGACCCATTTCGACCCCGAAGGAAAAGCCATCATGGTGGAAGTGGGAGAGAAGACGCCCACCCGAAGGATTGCCGTGGCCCGGGCAGAGGTGAGGATGCGTGAGAAGACCCTGCAGCGCATCCTGGACCGGAGCGTGGAGAAGGGGGATGTCTTCGCCGTCGCCCGCATTGCCGGCATCATGGCGGCCAAGAAGACTCCCGAGTTGATTCCCCTGTGCCATCCCCTTGCGCTGACCTCCGTCGCCGTCGATTTCTTTCCCCTCAGCGGGGAAGGGCGGGTGGAGATCGAGGCCACGGTCAAGGTGACCGGTACGACCGGGGTCGAGATGGAGGCGCTCACCGCAGTTTCCGCCGCCGCATTGACCATCTACGACATGTGCAAGGCGGTCGACAAGGAAATGGTCATTTCCGGGATCCGCCTGATGGAAAAACACGGCGGCAAGAGCGGCTCCTTCGTCCGCGGCGAATAAAGGGAGTGGCAAAGAATAAGTATTACATCTGGCATCTCATCTTCAGGCCATCTTTGACCGTGCCTCAATCGCCAAATCCTCAACGTAGCCCTGCTACGTCTGCGGTTTGGCTCAATCGGCACAGCCAAATCTGACCCAAATCTGAGCGCCATAGTATTTCACTTTTTCTTTGCCACTCCCTAACCGCCCGTCCCGGTTGCATTCACGATTCTGTCTGTTAAACTTCCCGCCGGATTGTGCGGGAGCTGGAAGGAAAGCCTGACCGATGCAGAATTTTACCATCCGCCGATCCTTTCTTGTTCCGCTCGGCCTGCTGCTCGCCCTGACGCTCGCCTTGTTCGCGGTCTGCCTCGTCAAGGGGCAGCCGACGGCAAAGATAATCATCCTCGGGGTCATCATTCTGCCCGTCGCGGTCCTCCTGGTCGAAAGCGTCTTCCGGCGGACGACAATCACCGAGGACCGCATTACGGTCCACAAGTTCCTACGGGAAAAGGCGATCACATTTTCCGAGATTACAGGGGTGGAAACGGTCCAGGTGCGCAAGCGCGTCTTTCTGACTCTCTGGGCCGGAGAGGACTTCATAATCCTTTCCAACGCTTATGCCCGGTTCCCCGAACTGGTTTCCCGGGTCATGGAGAGGGCTCATCCGGAAACGGTCAGCGAGGAGACCCGGAAGATGGCCGAGGCGCCGCCTGTGAAAAGTTCCGACGTCGTCTCCTGCTGGTTGGCGGTAGCGCTTCTGGCCTTCATCCTCTATCTCCAGCTAAGGGGGAACTTCTGATGGCGGAAGGGGCCTTCGGCCCAATTTAGTTGACTTAAAAGCTGAATTCATTTAACTTAATTCAATTCAAATTCCGCTTGGGAGTAACGGCATGCAGCAGGAAAAGCTTGAAGAATACCGGAAGATCCTTCAGGGGCAGCTGGATGAACTTCTACGGGAGGCCGGGAAAACCGTCTCGGAGATGACCGATGAGAAGACCAACTTCCCGGATCCCACAGACCGCGCGTCCCTGGAGTCGGACCGAAACTTCGAGTTGAGGATCAGGGACCGGGAGCGCAAGCTCATCATGAAGATTCGCGAGGCTCTGGAGCGAATCGACAAAGGCGAATTCGGAATCTGCGAAAGCTGTGAGGAGGAGATCGGCGAGGCCCGCCTTCGCGCCCGCCCCGTAACCACGCTCTGCATCGAATGCAAGACCGAACAGGAGCGTCAGGAAAAAATCGGCTAATCCGGGAAATGGACCAAACAGGCGAGTCGGACCGGATTTCAGGGGATTGTTAATGGAGTGCGATCGCTACGAAGTTCTTTGCAAAGTAGTCCGTATCGCCAACTGTACCGCCTTCGACTATCCCCGAAGTATCAAAGGCATTCTCCGATTTCTTGCCAAATCCCTGCACCTTGAAGAAGCGTCCCTCAAGCTTCTCGAGGCCCACTCGAACTCTTTCACCAGCATCATAACCGCCTCCGGCGCCGAGCTGTTTCTTCCTCTCGAAGAAAGGCCCGACCAATCCCCCGAAGGCGCTGCCCTCCGCGGACGCGAGCCGGTCGTTGCGGACAATGCGGTTTTTCTCCCCGTCGCCAACCACAGTCGCGAATACGGCGTGCTCACCCTGCGCACGGCGCCATTCAATCCCCTCTCGCCTGAAGAGATCGACCTCTGCCGGGATATCTGCGTTCAACTGGCCGGTCTGGCTCGCCATGCCGTCCTTTCCGCAGGACAGCAGCGCAAGGTGAGGCAACTGGTTCTTCTTTCCGAACTGGGACGGCAGCTGAACCAGGCCGGGACCCTTTCCGACCTCCTTCGCCACGCCGGCCACACCCTGCTTCGCCACAGCGGCGCCGCCTGCGTCATCCTGCGCCCCCTCTACGGCGGTACCGTCCTGGGACGCGACCACGTGTTGACCCTCCCCGCGTTTCGGGGGATGCGCTCGTTCTTTGTCGGTCTGGAGGAAGAACGGTCTGCGCAAGTGGCCGCCACCGGGGCGCCGCTCTTCCTGGCGGGGCTCGACCGATGGGAGAGGGGGGCGGGGCCGGTTCCCCCGGCCATGGTGACCATTCCGCTGACCTTCCAGGATCGGGTCGAGGGGATCCTGACCCTTTTCGGGGGGGAAGAGGAAGGACATTTTCTCGTTTCCCCCGACCGCGAAGAACGGAGATTTTTTGCCGACATCGGCTCCCAGATCGCCCAGGCCCTGGAGCGCGTCACCGCCCGAGAGCGCCTCGGGGCCCTTTCTGCCGAAAACGATCGCAAGCTGCAGGAGACCTCCCTGCTCTACCGCATATCCCGGGCGATGCACGGTACCCTTCGGCTCAACGACCTGATGCACCTGATACTCTCCGCCGCGGCCGCCCCGGGCGGCGGCGGGTTCGGCCAGGCTGTTCTGTTCATGGTCAATGAACGCAGCGCCACCCTCCAGGGGATGCTGGGCGTCACCCAGGAAACGGCGGCCGAAGTCCTGCCCCTCAACGAAGACCCCATGGCCTGGGAACATCCCCTCATCAACGAAAAGTCCAAGGAAGCCCAGCGGCAGTCCCTTTTCTGTCGTCGGGTAATGAAGCAGCGACTTCCCCTCGACCCCGACGCAAACGCTCTGGCCAGAGCCGCCCAGGAGGGGCGGGTGGTCTTCGTGCCCACCCCGGCGGCCGAGCCACCTTCCGGGGTGGCGCTCGCCGAGGAGCTTCAACTGGCTCCCTACGCCTGCGCTCCCCTGATGGGAAGGGAGCGGCCCCTGGCGGTGCTGCTTGTCGTCAACCCCGAATCGATGGAGGAGATAACCGCCGACCGGCTGCGTTTTCTCGACCTGTTCGTCAGCCAGGCGGGCGCCGCCATGGAAAACTCCATGCTGCTCCACCGTCTCGAAACGGCCCACATGGACCTCCGGGAAACCCAGGAGCGGCTGATCCACGGAGAAAAAATGGCGGTTCTGGGAGAGATGGCCGCCTCGGTCACCCACGAGCTGAGAAATCCCCTCGTCTCCATCGGAGGTTTCGCCCAGCGGCTTGCCAAGATCACCTCCGCCGAGACCAAAGAGCACGAATACGCCTCGATTATCGCCCGCGAGGTGAGACGCATGGAGGAGATGCTCTCCAGCATTTTGGCTTTTTCCAAGAAGCACCTCCTGAGCCTTACCGAATGCCGGGTTGCCGACATCGTGGAGGAGGCTCTTTACCTGGAAGCCGATATCCTCGACCGGGACGCCGTCCGTTTGGTAAGGGAAGTCGACCCGGAACTTCCTGCCATCAAGGGGGACGAGCAGAAGTTGCGCCAGGTGGTGGTCAACCTCATCGCCAATGCCCGCCAGGCGATGCCGGGGGGAGGAATCCTGACCGTGCGCGCCTACCGCACCACCCTTCGCGGCGATGAAGCGGTTGCGGTGGAGGTGGAGGATACCGGAGGGGGAATCCCGCCGGAGGTCATGCGAAACATCTTCAACCCCTTCTTCACCACCAAGGGCAAGGGCACCGGCCTGGGTCTCTCCATCTCCCACCGCATCATCGAACACCACCACGGCGAGATCGAGGTGGAGAACAGGGAAAGGGGCGCCGCCTTCATCCTCCGGCTCCCGTTGCGCGCGAGCCGCCAGCTTCCCGTTGACAAACCGGCGCACTTTGGTTAAGGTATCGCAGATTTTTTCGGGGCTGTAGCTCAGCTGGGAGAGCGATGCGTTCGCAACGCATAGGTCGACGGTTCGATCCCGTTCAGCTCCACCAATAATATCAAGGGCTTGCGTGTTTTGCGCAGGCCCTTTTCTTTGGTGAAGAGCTCTCTTGACAGGTTCGCCCGGCGGGATAAGGTTGCAGTATGAGGCGAACCGGGACGAGGCGCTTGCAGATCAGACGGGGATGGTCACAGAGATGTCCCTTTTCCGGAAAGAATTCGCTGGAAAGGAGAAACCTTATGAAATACCGGGAATTTCTCGGAGAGGTACAGAATCGGGCCCATCTTTCCTCACCGAACGAAGCGGAGAGGGCCGTTCGCGCTACCCTTCAGACCCTCGGCCGGCGGCTTTTCGGTGGAGAGGCCGAGGACCTGGCCGCCCAGCTTCCCAGGGAACTCGCCCCTTACATCAAGATGGCGGGAGCCGGGGAGAAATTGAGCCTGGAGGAGTTCATCGACGCTGTCTGCAGGCAGGAAGGGGTTGGAGCGGCGGAGGCCATCGAACACGCCAGGGCCGTTTTCTCGGTGCTTCAGGATGCGGTCTCCTCTGGGGAGATTGAGGATGTCCGATCCCAGTTGCCCAGAGATTTTTCCGTCCTCTTCGGAAAAAAAATCGGAAAAGGCACAGTGCATTAATCCCGGAGAGTAAATCTCCTGCAACTTTCTTCTCAGGGGGCTGGTATCGGGATGTTCGATATCCCTCTCCCCCATGGGGAGTGAATTTTTGCCAGTGGCTTTACCTGGAGGGCTGAGATCGGCTATACTAGCTAAGTATGCATGGGCGGAAGACTTTCTCTCTTTTTGCCTTCATTTCAAATCCATTCCAAAGGTTAAATAATGATTCATAGGAAACACCTAAGTGGACCGTGTGCTCACAGCGGTAAAGCTCGTTTTTCGGAAGAAGGAGGCGTTTTCCGCTCCCGATTTCTCCGCCGGCCGTGGTGGGCGATTCCCTTTCTGGCTCTTTTGCTCGCTTTCCCCTCCCTGCCCGCCGGGGCCGAATCCGCGGCCCCGGAGGGTACCATCGTAAAAGCCAAGTCGCTGATCGACGGTAACGAACACAATCGGGACAAGATGCGGGAGGCGATAGCACTGCTTCAGGGGGCTGAGAGGGAATCCCGGGATATCCGAATCCCTCTCTACCTGGCGGAGGCCTACTACCGGATGGCCGACCCCTCGGACGATATCGACCAGAGCTTTCCTCTTTACGAAAAAGCGGGGATACAGGCGAAAAAAGTGGTCGACAGGGAGCCAGGTCGCATGGAAGGACGTTACTGGTACGGGCTTTTCCTTCTGAAGAAAGCGCAGAAAGTGGGAGGCATCCGAGCCTACTTCATCGTCAAGGACGGCATCCGGGAACTGGAGAATGTACGCAAGTCGCTGCCCGGGTACGACCACGGCGGGGCTTCGCGTGTTCTGGGCCTGCTTTACTATATCGCCCCCGGCTGGTCGCCCTTCGGGGACCTCGACAAATCGGTCAAACTGGAGCAGGAAGCCATCAGCCTGGCGCCCGGCTACCTGTTGAACCGTCTGTACCTGGCCCGCGCCTACCAGAAGCGGGGAGACAAGGAGTCCGCGGTGCGGGAATATCGCAGTATCCTTACCTCCTCTCTCGCCGCCTCGGCGCCCCCGACAGACGCTCTCTACCAGAAAGAGGCCCGCAAGATGCTGGCATCCCTCGGCCGGCCCGTCAAAGTCGTATCGGATTAAAGTCAGGGGAGGTGGAGAGGTGGGCAGGCCGGGAGATGGTCCTTTTTCCACCTCCCCATTTCCACATCTCACCGGTTTATTCCTACCTCCCCACCTCCCTGTCTTTCCCCCAGACTTTTACATAGGTCCTTTTGCAGTGTTTCGGAGAAATCCCTCATCAGGGCGCTCATTCCCCTGGCAAAGGCCTGCGCATCGTCGCTCTTCAGCGACCGTCCCTCCATGTGATAATTTTTCCGGAAAAGCACCCTCCCCGGCGGCTCTCCACCGGCCAGGCTGACCTCCGCCTCCAGCAGGGGGCGGCTTGCCGAGCCCGTCCTCTCCCAGGCGAAGGCAAAAACGTGCCCCGTCAGCTCCAGGGGGACGGCGGTGGTGTCCGTGCCGCTGACCGCCTGCGGGAAGAGGGTCCCCTGGTTCAGGTCGCGCAGGAGGCTTTCGGCGACCAGGGTCCCCGGGGCCGCCACCCACTGGTAGGCCTGCGAATAAAGGACCTGGCCCTCCGGTTTCGTCACCACCATGGCCGGCCGGTCGAAGGGACTCGAGGCGGTGAACTGCCGCACCCGGACCCCTTGCTGGAACGCCTTTCCACAGTTGGGCGTGGCAGGGGCATAGTCTAGCTGGTAATAGACCGGCGGTGGCGTGGAGGAGACGATGAGGGATGAGCAGCCGGCCAGCAGGGCGGCCGCGGCAATCAATGGCAAACGAATGAATAACATGGCGGCTATCTCCCGAAAGGTTCGCTGCTCTGGGGGCGTTTGAGAATCCGCCCCGGTTCGGTCTGCAGGGACTGCATGAGGCGGTTCATTTCGCCCAGCAGCTGGTTGAGCTGGAAAACGCTCTGGCGAAGGAGAACCAGGGACTGGTCGACCTGGCGGTTCATCGAGTCGACCGTTTTCTGGCTGGTCTCGACCATGTCGCCCATCTGCTTCGCCAGTCGGCCGAAGGTGTCAGGCGGCACAGCCTGAATTCGCTTCTCCAGCATTTCGGTTGTCTTCCTGGCGGCCTCTGCCGTTGCCGCCAGATCGGCAAAACTCTTTTTCCATTCGTTGGGCATCCCTTTTTCACCGAGGATTCCGATGACATCCTTGAGCCCCTTCGAGGCGGTCCGCAGGTTGGCGAGGGTCTTCTGCAGGTCGCCCTCCGAGAGCAGGTCGTTGGCGCTTTTCCCCGCCTCTTCCCACTGTTGTATCAGCCCGCCGACGTCCACCGAATCAAGTTTGTTCATGGCCTTTTTCAACCTGGCCTCGATCTGGTGGATCTGTCCGGGCCGAGAGGGGATGACGGGGTATTTGGTCGGGAAGTTTATCTCGGGCGATGTTTCCTGGATGTTCGCCGGCGCTGGGGCGATCTGGAGGTAGTCCTGGCCGCTGATGCCCTTGAGCTTGGGTTGGACGGCCATGCCATCGACCTTGAAATCCGGCCGTATGCTCATCGTCACCCGGACAAGCTTGTTGCCGGGAGCCAGTTCGACGGAAGAGACTTTGCCCACCCGCACCCCAAGGTAGGCCACTTCGGCGCCGGGACTGAGCCCCTCCACCGATTCGTCGAAAAAGCTTACATAGGGACGGTTGTGTTCCAGGAAATGGGCGGCGCCTATCCATATGAGAAGGGCAAGGCCCAGGGCGGTGCAGCCCAGAACGAAAATCCCCACCTTGAAATGACTGACCTTGGCCATCAATTTTTCTCCCTGTGCGCCCTGATACCTCTCTGAAAGAAGGAGCGCACCTTCTCCTCGCTTTCTTCCTTGAGCTTTCGGGGTGGCCCCTCGGCGATGATTCCCTTTATTTCACCGTCGAGCATGAGGCACCGGTCCGAAATGTTTTCGATGGTGGCCAGTTCGTGGGTGATGACCACCAGGGTGACGCCGAGGTATTCGTTGAGTTCGAGCAGCATGTCGTCGATTTCCACGGCGGTTGCCGGGTCGAGACCGGAAGCCGGCTCGTCGAAGAAGAGGATCTTCGGGTCCAGGGCCATCGCCCGGGCGAGACCGGCCCGCTTGGCCATGCCGCCGCTCAGCTCCGAGGGCATCAGATGGCCCTGCCGGCCGAGCTTCACCAGGTCGAGCTTCAGCTGTACCATGGCGTCGATCAGTTCCCCGGGCAGGCCGGAGAACTCGCGCAGAGGCAGGGCCACGTTCTCTGCGACGGTGAGAAAATCTATCAGCGCCCCGCTCTGAAACAGGACCCCGACCTGCTGACGGATCCTGGAGAGGGCTTCGTCCTCCTGGAGCGACCCGATCTCCTCCCCTGCGATGCGAATCTTTCCCTTCCTGGGAGGCAGAAGGCCGACCAGGGCCTTGAGGAGGGTCGATTTTCCGCACCCGCTGGGTCCGAGAATCGTGAGGATTTCTCCTCCCGCACGGAGAAGTCGATGCCCTCGAGGACGATATGCTCCCCATATCCCACTGTCAGATCTTCCACCACGATGATATCCTCGCTCTTCTGAGTCTTTTCGGCGATGGTTTCGGCCATTTCCGCCACCTTCCCTACCAGCCGTAGGACTGAAAAGCGCCGGCCAGAAAACCGTCGGCCAGGACGATGAGCAGGATGCTCACCACCACGGCGGTGGTGGTCTGCACCCCGACGCTGCTGGCCGCCATCCGTGTGCGCAGCCCGCAGAAACAGCCGGTGATCCCGATGAGAAAGGCGAAGCTGAAGCCTTTGACGATGCCGGTATAGATGTCGGCCGGAGAGAGGATGTTGTGAACTTCATTGAAAAAGCTCTCCGCCGAGAGGTTGAGAATCGCGTGGCTCGTGATCATCCCTCCCAGAATGCCCGCTCCGTCGGCGAAAAGTGTGAGCAGAGGACCGGCAAGGGTAATGGCGATAACCCTCGGCAGGACGATGAAGCTGGCGATATCGAACCCCATGACTTCCAGGGCATCGATTTCCTGGTTGAGCTTCATGCTGCCGATTTCGGCGGCGAAGGCGGCGCCCGAACGGCCGGCGATGAGCACCGCCGTCAGCAGGGGAGCCATCTCGCGAGTCACCGCGATGCCGACCATGTCGGCGATATAGATCGGGGCGCCCAGGCCTTCCATGCTGAGGGTCCCCTGGAAGACCATGATCATCCCCATCAGGGCACTGAGGGCTCCCACCAGGGGGATGGCCTCTGCGCCGACGAGTTGTAGATGGTAAAGGATTTCACCCGGTCGGAGCTTGCGCGGTTGGCGCGCCACCCGAAGGCCCGCCAGGGTAAGGTCACCGATAAACCGGACAAGATGTCTCAGCGCCCCGATCTTGCCCAGGAAACTTTCTCCGACTCCGGATACCCACCCGGGCGGGGCAGGCTGTTCAGGCTCCTTGCGTGCGGAGGAATGCTCCCTGGTATATTCGAGGAACTGATTGATGTCTTCGGGGACATTGCGAAGCGCAAGTTCTTCTCCCCGCTCCTCGCACCGCTCCCGCAGGGCCCGCACGAGGGCGACCCCGGAGGTGTCCATGCTCGTGGCTTCTTCGAAATCGAGGACGAGTTTCCCCCTACCGGAATCGATGGCTGTCCCGGCCTCTTCCCAGAGGGCGGACGCCTCCTGACGCCCTACCTTTCCCCGAATGTGAATCATTGAACCCTTTTCCCCGGGAGGTTGGGGTTTTTTTTCAGAATCGTCCATGGTCTTCGCTGCTTCCGGTCAGAATTCGCTTGTCATGATGAAGACGGGCTGGCGCAGAAACGTCTCGTACTTGGGCCGCAGCCGGTCGGCCTGGTAGATACTTCTCCAGGTCCACGACCTTCTTGTGCCCCGTGACGACCTCGATGGGGACGGTGTCGTAGCAGCCGTTGTGGATGCAGACGAGCCGTCCCGAGGTGCCGCTCATGATCAGGTCGAGGGCGAGGTTGCCGTAGGCCATCGGCACGATGGAGTCGAGGGCGTCGGGGTCGCCGCACCGGACCAGGTAGCCGAGGCGCTGGTTGAGGACGTTGACGCGGCGCCCCTGGTTGAACCTGGGGGATAGCTCCTTGAGCTGCGCCGCGACCTTGTCGCCGATGCCGCCCAGCTTGCGGTGGCCGAACTGGTCCTGTTCCGCCCCCTCGAAGGTCATCTCCTCCTCGTGCGCCATGCGCGCTCCCTCCGAAACCAGCACCACCGAATAATTGCTCGGATTGCGGTTGCGGTCCTGGACCAGGAGCTCGGTCAGGCGCTCCACGTCGAAGAGGTGTTCGGGGATCAGGCAGCGGTCCGCCGCCCCGGCCATGGTGGGAAGCAAAGCGGTGAAGCCGGCGTAGCGGCCGAAGACCTCGAGGACCAGGAACCGTTCGTGAGAGCCGGCCGAGGTGCGCAGCTTGTGGGTCAGTTCGATGGTACGGGTGACGCAGGTCGAAAAGCCGATGCAGTAATCGGTGCCCGGAACGTCGTTGTCCATGGTCTTGGGAATGGCCACCACCTTGAGCCCCTCGGTGTGGAGCCGCTGGGCGTAGCTGAGGGTGTCGTCCCCGCCGATGGGGATCAGATAGTCGATGCCGAGAAACTCCAGGTTCTTCAAAACCTCGGGCGTCACATCGTTGATTTCGGCGGTATATTTGTCCCGCAGGTGTTCGGGGAGGTTGGTGCTCGGCAGATGGCTCGGCCGGGTGCGGGAGGTGTGCAGAAAGGTCCCTCCGGTACGGCCGGCCCGGTTGACGATCTCCTGGGTCAGAACCTGGACGTGGGCGCTGTTGTCTGCCTCGGGAGTCGGGAATCAGGTCGACCAGGCCGGCCCAACCCCGGCGGATGCCCAGAACGCGGTACCCTTCGCGCAGAGCCCGGAAGGTGACGGCCCGGATCGCCGGGTTGAGCCCGGGTACGTCGCCGCCGCCGGTCAGGATGCCGATGGTTCCTTTGCTTGCCATATGCTTCCGCCTCCTCTTCCTCGGTTTATATCCCAATTGGGTTCGGGGGAGGCTGCCAAGCCGCGAAACGCTCGCCGGCCCCCCTAGAGTCAATGTTAGACAAACTTACCGATAACACAACGGTTCCCGGGAAATTTTACCCGATTCAGCAGAAGCGGACTTCTTGGCGGGAGCCGGACGATCCGGCCTGAGCTGTGCAAGGGAAGGGGGGAGGCGCTTTTTCGAGAGTCCTTCAGGGGGCGGATGAAAAACCCTTCCGCATCTCGGAAAAGCGGGATATTTTGCCTGCCTTCAAGGGAGGGAACCATGGCGATTACCCTTTTGGAAATGCTGCTGGATGCCGGACTGCTGACTCCTGCCCAGTGCGACGAATCATTGCAGAACCGGGTATTTTTCGGTGGGAAGATCGGCACAAACCTGATTGAACTCGGCTTTCTGGATGAAGAGATTCTGGCCCGCTTCCTGAGCCGGAAGCTGTCGGTGCCCTTCGTCCACCCGGACCGCTTCCTCCATATCCCGGCGTCCATAATCCGGTTGCTGTCCCCAGAGCTGGCGATGAAGTACCGGGTGATCCCCCTGGGCCTGGAGAAAAGACGGCTCAGCCTGGTCATGGCCGACCCCTCGGACCTCAGGGCCGTCGACGAAATCGCCTTCATCACCGGCCATGTCATCCAGCCCCTGGTTTCCCCCGAAGTCAGGCTGGTCCAGGCCTTGGGGAGATATTACGGGATGGAGGTGGATGAGCGCTACCGGGAGATCCTCGAACACCTCGGTACCGCACCCGAAGCGCTTCTGCCCGAGCCCGAAGGATGGGGGACGGCGCAGGCTGCGGAGGGTAGAGGTGCGTTTGAAGCGATGACCAATTTTGCCGACAGCTCCGCCGAATCGCCGGAGGTCGCAATCGCTCAGGGTTTGACCGGGGAGGGGGGCACCTGGATCGAGCGCATCGAGCAGTATTCGCCCGACCCCGTTTCCAGAGCCCTGGCCGCGGCCGAGGGACGCGAGGAGATTGCCGACGCCATCGTTTCCAGCCTGGGCCCACAGGTCGCACTGGGAGCCCTGTTTCTGGTCCGGGACGGGATCGCCTACGGGTGGCGGGCGGTAGAAAAGGGAAAGGAGCTGAAAGGGGTCGGGCTGCTGCAGGTCCCCCTGGGCGGCGAGTCGGTCCTGAGGCCGGTCTTCGAGGGCAAGGGACCTTGTCTGGGACCTCTGGAGGATACTCCGCTGAACAGGCTCATTGCCGACGGCTTGGGGGTGGATGCCCCCGAGGCGGTCATGGCCCTGCCGCTTCTGCTCGGCGAGAGGGTCGTCAACCTCCTCTTTCTGGCCGGCAGGGAACAGGAGCTGGAGGAGCGCCTGACGGGGTTGAGGAAACTTCTGGCCAAGGCCGCTCTCGCCTTCGAAATCCTGATCGCCAGGGAGAAGATCCTCACGATGTAGAGGGAGGCGGGGGAGATGGGGAGATGGGGAGATGGGGGATGGTAAGGGCCGATGCCGATGCCGGTTTCCCGCCTCCCCATCTCACATCGTTGTCCACCTCACCACCTCCCGGGGCTCTCCACCTCCCTATCTTCCCATCTCCCCATTTTCCCGCTTCAGGTAATTGTCCAGCTTTTCATAAAGGTCCGATATTCGCAGGGGTTTGGTCAGGTAGTCATCCATTCCCGCCTGGAGACAGCGCTTTTCATCCTCCTTCAGGGCGTGGGCCGTCAGGGCGATGATGACGGTGCGGGTCCCGCGCTCCCTCTCCTTTTCCCGGATGGCGCGGGTGGCGGCCAGCCCGTCCATTCCGGGCATCTGGACATCCATCAGGACCAGGGCGAAGGCGCCCGATTCCCAGGCATCCACCGCCTCCCGGCCGTTGGTGGCCACGGCGAAATCGTATCCCCTCTGCCGTAGAAGCATCGTCACCAGTCTCCCGTACAAGGGGGTCGTCCTCCGCCAGCAGGAGGCGGCCGACGGGTGGGGCCTTTTCTGCGAACGCCGCCGGGCTCTCGGCCGGGGGGCCGCGGAACGCGGAGCCGAAGCGAGGGACCCGACGCTCCGGAAAAGGGCGGTGAAGGAGAAAACGCTTCCTTCCCCCGAGGTGCTCTCCACATCGATTTCGCCTCCCATCCGCTGAACGATTTCCCTGCAGATCGCCAGGCCCAGGCCGCTGCCTCCGTACTTGCGGGTCGGGGAGCTGTCGACCTGGCTGAAGCTTTTAAACAGCCGGTCCCTCATTTCGTCGGGGATGCCGATGCCCGTATCCGCCACGGAGAAGACCAGCGCATGCATCCCGGGGGGAAGCCCCTTCCGCCGGGCCAGGCCCACCCGAAGGCTGATTCCGCCCCGCTCGGTGAACTTGACCGCGTTGCCGACCAGGTTGAAAAGGACCTGTTTCAGCCGGTCCGGATCCCCCACCACGATCTCGGGGAACATCCTCCGCCAGGTCGAGGGTCAGTGCGAGGCCCTTTTCCCGGGCTTTCAGGGAGAGGAGTTCCGCCGCCCCCGTCACGCACTGCCTGACGGCAAAGGGCCGTTCGTCGAAATCGAGCTTTCCCGCCTCGATTTTGGAAAAGTCCAGGATGTCGTTGAGCACTTCGAGCAGGGATTCGGCGGAGGACTTGGCCAGCTCCAGAAAACGCCGCTGCTCAGGGAGGAGGCTGGTATCCAGGACCAGGTCGACCATTCCCATGATGCCGCTCATGGGGGTGCGGATTTCATGGCTCATGTTGGCGAGGAACCGGCTTTTGGCCCGGTTGGCCGTCTCGGCCGCTTCCTTGGCCACCAGCAGTGCGCTCTCCATCTTCTTCTGCTCGTCGATGTCCATGATCACGGCGATGAAATAGTCGGGCTCACCCGAAGGTCGGCGCTGAAGCGACCCGGTGAGCCTCCCCCAGACGATGGAGCCGTCCCGGCGGAGATAGCGTTTTTCCAGCTTGTAGGATCCGATCTCTCCGCTTGCCAGGCGTTTGGCCTGCTCCAGGTCGGCTTCGAGGTCGTCGGGATGGGTGATGTCCTGAAAGGTTTTCTGCAGGAGCTCCTCCCTGGGGTAGCCCAGGATGTCGCAAAGACGCTGATTGACCAGCAGCCATCGGCCGTCCAGGGCTACATGAGCGATGCCGACGGCGGCGTTCTCGAAGGTGGCGCGGAAGCGGGCCTGCTCCTCCTCAAGCCTTTTGCGGGCGAGGACCTGGTCTGTGACCTCCGAGGCGATGATCATCAGGTCGGGACAGGCTGCATCTGAGGCCCGCAGCGGGACGAGAGACCAGTGCCAGTAGGTGGTTCCCCGCTCGAAACCGATATGTTCATATTCGGCGTCGGTGTAGGGGCGGCAGGTTGCCGCGACATTGCGGAAGATGGCCATCAGCCCGCTTTCCTCAGCCCCGGGGATGACATCCTGCAGCCTTTCTCCGGCCAGGTCCGCTCCGCTGCGGAAAGGCTCCTCCAGGAATCGACGGGAAAATTCGTTGGCCCACCGAAACTTCAGGGTTTCCCCATCCAGTATGGCGATGCCGAGGGGGGCGTTTTCGATGACGGCCCAGCTGAGCTCCCTCTGTCCCTGGGGCGACTGCTGAGGGGGGTGGGTAATGGCCGGCCGGCAGCGTAGCTGCCTGACCTCCCGTTCCAGGAAAGAGATGCGCTCCCGGGCCTTGTCGAGTTCCTGCTGCAGGGTCATTCGATCTCCGTAGGGTTTCTTTGCACTGGCGGAAAGGCAGGGAGAAGGCAGTGTTTTGTCGGTCATTCTCATAGGACTGCGCAACGGGACCTTTGGAGTCAACGGTCCCGGGGGAGGTTTGGCAGGCAAAGAACCGTAAAGCAAAACGATTTCGATTCTAAATACAACATGCTAGTTTAGTTCGTCTCCCCGGATTGTCAATCCAAGGTCTCCGATTGGGGCAGCTTTGTCCGGAGCCTTTTTCCGTCCTTCGCACGGGAAGGGGGAAAAAGAAAGGGGCGAAACAATTCGCCCGTCCCCTTGCGCATGTGCCGGTCTCCTCAGCAGATCCGCGGCAGCTGTTCCCCGGCCAGCATCTCGATGGCCCGCAGGCCGCCGATGGCGGTGCGCAGGAAGACCTTGCCCCCCGAGGTCGCGCACACCTCCCCGATGATCGGCCGCCTCCCGTCCGAGGGGATGCTCGCTCATCACCTCCAGGAGGGCCTCGGCCGCTTCGGGGGCGACCACGGCGAGCAGCTTGCCTTCGTTGGCGACGAAGAGGGGGTCGAGGCCGAGGATGGCGCAGGCGCCGCCGACCGGCGTCGCGCACCGGCAGGGCGCTCTCCTCCAGGGTGATGTCGACCTCCGACTGCAGGGCGATCTCCTTGAGGGTGGTGGCGACGCCGCCGCGGGTCGGGTCGCGCAGGGCATGCACGGCGCTTCCTCCGGCTCCGAGCAGGTCGGCCACCAGGGTGTTGAGGGGGGCGCTGTCGGTGCGGATGTCGGACTCCAGCTCCAGCCCCTCGCGGCTGGCCAGAACGGCCATGCCGTGATCGCCGATGGTGCCGTTGATGAGGATCTTGTCGCCGGGGCGGGCGCCGCTGCCGCGAGATGTCGAAGTCATGGTCGAAGACGCCGATGCCCGAGGTGTTGATGAAGATCTTGTCCGCCTTCGCCCCGGGGGACGACCTTGGTGTCGCCGGTGACGATGGCAACACCGGCCTTCTCGGCCGCGGCTCCTCATGGCCTCGAGAATCTTTTCGCAGATCGGCGAGGGGCAGTCCCTCCTCCAGGATCAGGCCGACGCTGATCGCCAGGGGCCGGGCGCCGCACATCGCCAGATCGTTGACGGTGCCGTTGATCGCCAGATCGCCGATATTGCCGCCGGGAAAGAAGATCGGGTCGACCACGTAGGAGTCGGTGGTGAAGGCCAGACGACCCCCCGGTGGGTGCAGGACGGCGCGTCGTTCTGGTCGCGCGGGGGCGACCCGGAGAGGGCGGGGATGATCAGCTCGTCGAGAAGCTGGTGGCTGAGCCGGCCGCCGCTGCCGTGGCCGAGCAGAATGACATCCGATTTCAATAGGCCTCCCAGAAAGCCAGTTGTTAAGTTTTAGGTTTAAGGTGTTAAGCTACTTACAAACTAAAAACTAATAACCTTACCAATACCGCCTTTCAAGTCCCGTATTTATACTCCGCCGCGCAGGTCCCCTCGCTGGAGACCATGCAGGCGCCGACGGGGTCTTCGGGGGTGCAGACGGTGCGGAAGAGGGGACAATCCCTCGGGGGCGACCTTGCCCTTGAGAATCTCGCCGCAGCGGCAGCCGGGGTGCTCCCTGGGCTCCTCCACCGCAACGGAGATCTGCCTGCCGGCGTCGAAGGCGGCGAATCCTCCCTTATCCGCAGGCCGCTGCCGGGGATGACGCCGATGCCCCGCCAGCGGGCGTCGCCGGGCTCGAAGACCCGGTAGAGGATCTCGCGGGCTTTCGGATTGCCCTCTGCTCTTGACGATGCGGCTGTACTGGTTCTCCACCCGGGCCTCTCCGGCGACCACCTGGCGGGCGAGCATCGCCACCCCCTGCAGCATGTCGAGGGGCTCGAAGCCGGTCACCACGCAGGGAACCTTGTGGTCCCGGGCGAGGGGCACGTAGGCCTCGGCGCCGATGACGGCGCTGACGTGGGCCGGGCAGAGGTAGCCGTCGACCTTCAGTTCAGGGTCGGCGGCGAGGGCCGCCATCGGGCCGGGGATGGTCTTGTGGGCGCCGAGGACGAAGAAGTTGCGTCAGCCCCCGCCGCTTCGCCTCGAGGATCGAGCCGGCGATGGTCGGGGTGGTCGTCTCGAAGCCGACCCCGAGAAAGACGACGGTCTTTTCGGGAGTTTTTTCGGCCAGGGCGACGGCGTCGAGGGGGGAGTAGACGATCGCACCTCGGCTCCCAGCGCCTGCTCCCGCATGCAGGCTGCTGGAGGAGCCGGGGACGCGGACCATGTCGCCGAAGGTGGCGATAAGGGTTTCGGGGCGCCGGGCGAGGGCCACGGCATGGTCGACGTAACCGACGGGGGTGACGCAGACAGGGCAGCCGGGGCCGGAGATGAGGCGGATCTGCGGCGGCAGCAGGGAGCGGATGCCGTGCTGGTAGATGGCCATGGTGTGGGTGCCGCAGACCTCCATCAGGGTCATGACGCCGCGGGAACTCCTCGCACCGTCTCGGCGATGGTCGGCCTGCAGCCTCCGGGCGACCTCGGGATTGCGGAATTCCGCGGTGTATCTCATTCGGGCAGCACTCCCTGGTCGAGCAGCTCCCGGAAGAGGCGGAGGGTCTCCTCGGCGTCCTCCTCGTCGAGCTTTTCGATGGCGAAGCCGGCGTGGATGAGCACGAAATCGCCGACGCCACCCCGTCGACCATCATCAGGCTGGCCTCCTGCTGCACGCCGTCGATTTCGCAGATGGCGGTCTCGCCGTCGATGGTCATGACCTGCATCGGAACGCCAAGGCACATGTCGAAACCTCGTGATTCGTGAACTGGTGACGTGACGCGGTAATCCGTAAAACTGGGGAATGGAGATGGGTCGACTTATCGGGTCACCGCGTCAACGGTTTACGGTTACCGCCTTTTCCTCTCGACCCCTTCCTCGAGCCACCCGTACCACGCTGCCATCCCCTCGCCCGGTGTGGCAGGAGAGCTCGAAGATGCGAAGGTCGGGGTTGACCCGGCGGGCGAAGCTCCCGGCACTTCTCCAGGTCGAAGCTGCAGATAGGGCAGAAGGTCGATCTTGTTGATCAGCAGCACGTCGGCGGCCCGGAACATGTGGGGGTACTTGAGGGGCTTGTCCTCCCCTTCGGTGACGGAGAGGACCGCCACCTTGTGGTCCTCGCCGAGGTCGAAGGAGGCGGGGCAGACCAGGTTGCCGACGTTTTCGATCATCAGGATGTCGGTGGCTTCCAGGTCGAAATGCTCCACGCCGTGGCCGACCATGTGGGCATCCAGATGGCAGCCGGCTCCGGTGTTGATCTGCTGGACGGGGACGCCGGTGGCGGCGATGCGCTCGGCGTCGTTGGCGGTCTGCTGGTCCCCTTCGAGGACGGCGAAGCCAGCCGGCCGCTGAGGTCGGTCAGGGTCCGCTCCAGAATGGAGGTCTTCCCCGAGCCGGGGGAGCTGACCAGGTTGAGGACGAAGAGGCCCTTTTCGGCTGAAAAGGGCCCGGTTGGCCGCGGCCAGGCGGTTGTTCTTGGCGAGGATGTCCTCCTCGATGCGGACCGTCCTGTGCCTTCGGCGGGTCCGCGGTCATGTCCATGGCCGTGCTCGTGGTCGTGGTAGTGGTGATGGTCGGCGAGGCGTACAGCCGCAGTCGGTGCACATGGTCTAGTCGATCTCCATTTCTCTGATGCGGAGTTCTCTGCCCTGCAGGACCTCCAGGGCGAAAGCTTCCGCAGGCGGGGCAGGCGAAGGTATAGGGGTCGACGGCGGTCCCCGCCCCGCAGTCGCCGCACCTGCCCCGGCCGGGGATGCGTTCGATGAGCAGGCTTGCGCCCTCGATGAAGGTGTCCCTTGGCGCAGGCCTCGAAGCAGAATTCGACCGCTTCGGGAACCACCCCGGAGAGTTCGCCGATTTCCACCGTGACCGAAATCACCCGGAGAGCGCCTTGCTCCCGGGCGGTACGCTCGGCGATTTCGACCATGCTGCGGGTGATGCCGAGTTCGTGCAAAAAAAGTCCCTTGGGTTAGGCGGTCGGAGTCTGAGACGATATAAGAATCCATTCTAACACTGTTTGTACCGGTTAACAAAAATCAAGGCAAAGAAACCCCTTTGGATCGGGGCGGAGAAGCCGTCTTTCAGGGCCTCTCCGGCAGGATACGGCACTGTAGGTAACTGGAGAAAATGGCCAGAGGAGGGCCGAGAAGGCAAGTCCCGGTGGAACGCCTGCTAGTCGAGCTTCAGCAACTCATCGGGCAGCACTCCGCTAGGCACCATGTTCCAGGGGGCGCACTTGCCGGTGTTCTGATAGTAGATCCTTCTGGCGCACAGGGGGAAAAGCGATCCCTGGCAATAATTTTTGATCATGCTTTGCCACCTATCGGATTTGCGGCGCACAAAGTCACAATAAAAGCCGCATTTGTCCCTCAGATCGCAACCTTCTTTTTTCTCGTCCGGATACATAGGTAAACTGCTCCTTTCATCCGCCCCTCCTCCAGGCGGCGCAAGGCCAGCCTCTTGTCAACCTGAATATTAATATATATTCATAGTATATACAATCATTTCGTTTACTGCATCTTTCCTTCCAGTTTACTTCCTTTTTGGGTGTCGTGCCTTGTCTTTTTCGCCCCTCTCCCGTTAGAATGACCTCCGGTGTTCACCCCTTTTCCGGGTTCAAAAGATGAAGCTCGTTTTCGACCTCCTCCAGCAGATGTCCGTCTTCCTGGTCATCGCCTACCTCTTCACCAAGTCCCCGGCCTTCCGGCCGCTGACCGGCGAGACCCTGCGCACCAAGCACAAGGTCCTGCTCTACTTCATCTTCTCCGCCTTCTCCATCCTGGGGACCTATTTCGGGCTGCCCATCCGCGATGCCATCGCCAACACCCGGGCCATTGGCGCGGTGCTGGCCGGGCTCATCGGAGGCCCTCTGCTCGGCACCGCCGTCGGCCTCACCGGCGGCCTGCACCGCTACACCCTGGGCGGCTTCACCGCCTTCTCCTGCGGCGTCTCGACCACCGCCGAGGGGCTTCTCGGAGGGCTCGTACATCTCTACCTGGTCCGCCGGGGCCGACCGGAGAAGGTATTCAGCCCCAAGGTCGCCTTCCTGACCACCTTCAGCGCCGAAGCGCTTCAGATGGGGATCATCCTCCTTCTGGCCCGCCCCTTTGCCGACGCCCTGGCCCTGGTGAAGGTCATCGCCCTGCCGATGATGCTGGCCAATTCGGCAGGCGCGGCGCTTTTCAACAGCATCATCCGCGACCAGAAGAACATGTACGACAAGTTCGGGGTCATGTTCTCGGCCCGGGCGCTGAAGATCGCCGAACGGACCCTGGAGATTCTCGACAAGGGATTCAACCTGGTCACGGCCGCCGGGGAGGTGGCCGGCATCATCCACCAGGAGACGGGGGTGGGGGCGGTGGCCATCACCGACCGGGAAAAGGTCCTCGCATTCGTCGGCATCGGTGCCGACCATCACCAGACCGGGCTTCCCATCGCCTCGGAGCTGACCCGGAGGGCCATCGCAGAAAACCGGGTGATTTTCGCCGATGGGGTCCACGAGCGCTTCACCTGCCCCCGGTCGACGGACTGCCGACTGGGCTCGGCGCTGGTGGTGCCGCTTCGGCTCGACAACGAGGTCATCGGCACCATCAAGCTGTACGAGCCGAAGAAAAAGCTCTTTCTCAACCTCAACCGGACCCTCGGCGAAGGGATCGCTCGGCTCCTCTCCGAGCAGCTGCTGCGCTCGCGCTACCAGGACCAGAAGCGGCTCCTCGTCACCTCGGAGCTCAAGCTGATCCAGGCCCAGATCAATCCCCATTTTCTCTTCAACGCCCTCAACACCATCATCGCCGTAATTCGCCGGGACGCGGACCAGGCGAGGGAGCTGCTGCTGCACCTCTCCAATTTCTTTCGCAAGAACCTGAAGAGGGCCGGAGAGGTGGCCACACTGGAGGAGGAGCTGGACCACGTCAGCTCCTACCTGAAGATCGAGAAGGCCCGTTTCACGGACAGGCTTCAGGTGGAGATGGAGGTGGAGAGGGACCTGCTGCCCCTTCGCATCCCCACATTCACCCTCCAGCCTCTCATCGAGAACGCCATCAAGCACGGCCTCTCGGAGCTTCTCGGCCCGGGGCGGGTGCGCCTGTCCGCCCGCCGGGACGGGGACCGGGTTACCGTCGTTATCGAGGACAACGCCGGGGCCTACGTCGAAAATTCCGCCTCGGACGGTCTGGGAATGGCCATCGTCGACAAGCGGATCAAGAATCTCTGCGGCAGCACCTACGGGGTCGGCGTCGAGTGCGCGCCGCAGGAATGGACCCGGGTCACCATCACCCTGCCGGCCGGGGGGTGTCCGTCATGATCCGGGCGCTGATCGTCGATGACGAGCCCCATGCCCGGGAGGAGCTTCGAGCCCTGCTGGAGGAGACGGGGGCCTTCGAGGTGGTGGGCGCCTGCGCCAACGCGGTCGAGGCGCTAAAAGCGATCCGGCGCGAGCGCCCCGAGGTTCTCTTCCTCGACATCCAGATGCCGGTCATCGGCGGTTTCGAGCTCCTCGCCATGGTGGAGGAGGCTGCCATGCCCCACGTCGTCTTCGTCACCGCCTACGACGAGTATGCCCTGAAGGCCTTCGAGGAGAAGACCCTGGACTACCTCCTCAAGCCGGTGGACCGGGAGCGGCTCGGCCGGACGGTGGAAAAGCTCCGGGCCGCCCTGGCCGATGCCGGCCCTCCGGCCTATGAGACCCCGCCCCTGGAGCGGATACCCTGCCTGCGGGGAAACCGGATCAAGCTCGTCCCGGTGGGCGAGGTCGAACTGGTGCGCTCCGACCTCGCCGGGGTGCACGTGGTCTCCGCCGAGGGGGATTTTTTCACCGAGCTGACCCTCAAGGTGCTGGAGGAGCGCGCCGCCCTGGTGCGCTGCCACAAGCAGTACCTGCTCAACCTCGACCGCCTCGACGAAATCACCCTCCTGGAGAGCGGCCTCGCCGAGGTGCGCACCCGCTGCGGCCACACCGTCCCCGTCAGCCGCCGCTACCTCAAGATTCTCCGGGAACGACTCTACCTCTGACCCGACCGCCGGGCTTTCTTCCGACCGCTTATCCCCTTCTGACGACCGCTTGCCCTGCTCGTGACGCCGCTTGCCCTGCCGGCCCTTTTCCTCCCGGAAACCACGTTCTATTCTTGCCCCAGAATAAATCCAAGCCAGGGAGGTGCGTTATGGGAGTGTTCTTTTTGTGTGTGGCCCTGCTGATCGTGGGGTATTTCACCTACGGCGCCATCGTCGACCGAGTCTTCGGCTCCAATCCGAGCCGGCCGACTCCGGCCCTGACCATGGCCGACGGGGTCGACTACGTGGAGATGTCGCCGGGCAAGCTGTTTCTCGTGCAGCTTCTCAACATCGCCGGCCTCGGCCCCATCTTCGGTCCGATTCTCGGGGCCCTCTACGGCCCTTCGGCCCTGTTGTGGATCGTCATCGGGTCGATCTTCGGCGGCGCGGTCCATGACTATTTCTCGGGCATGCTCTCGGTCCGGCATGAGGGAAAGAGCATCCCGGATGTCGTCGGCTACCAGCTCGGCAACGGCTTCAAGCAGTTCATGCGCCTCTTTTCCATCGTCCTGCTCCTGCTCGTGGGGGTCGTCTTCGTCCTCGGTCCCGCAAAGCTCCTGGGCAACATGACCCACCTGCCGGTGGCGGCCTGGGTGGCGATCATCTTCGCCTACTATTTCCTGGCCACCGTGCTGCCGATCAACCAGATCATCGGCCGCATCTATCCCCTCTTCGGCGCCGTCCTCATCTTCATGGCGGTGGGGCTGACCACGGCCCTCATCGCCAAGGGCTACCACTTCTATCCCCAGCTGACCCTGGCCAACCTGCATCCCAAGGGGCTGCCCCTGTGGCCGCTGATGTTCATCACCATCGCCTGCGGCGCGGTCAGCGGCTTTCACGCCACCCAGTCGCCGATGATGGCCCGCTGCATGGCCAACGAGAAGTACGGCCGCCCCGTTTTCTACGGCGCCATGATAGGGGAGGGGGTCATCGCCCTGATCTGGGCCACCCTCGGCATGTCCTTCTACAACGGCTCCGCCGCCTTGGGTGCGGCCCTCGGCCAGGGCGGCCCGGCCTACGTCGTTAACCAGATCTCCACCACCCTGCTCGGCCCGGTGGGGGGCCTGCTCGCCATCATCGGGGTCGTCATCCTCCCGATCACCTCCGGCGACACCGCCTTTCGCAGCGCACGGCTGATCATCGCCGACTTCCTCAACATGCCCCAGAAGGCGACCTTCAAGCGGCTGCTCCTCGCCTTGCCCCTCTTCGCGGTAGGCTTCTTCGTCTCCCAGGGAAACTTCAACGTCATCTGGCGTTACTTCGGCTGGGCCAACCAGACCCTGGCGACCATCGTCCTGTGGGCCGGCGCCGCCTACCTGATCCGCCAGGCCAAGCTGCACTGGATCGCCACCGTTCCGGCCACCTTCATGACCGCCGTGGCGACGACCTACCTCGCCTACGACAAGATCGGTTTCAGTCTGCCGCTGCCTCTTTCCACAGCTATCGGCACCGGGGTCGCTGCGGCGAGTCTGATCCTTTTCCTCGTCAAGTTCCGCGGTGCGGCCGAAGAGGCCGAGGTGGAGCCCGAAGCCGGGGCGGCCTGAGACTTCGGTGCGATTTCTCATCCTGAAGGCTGAAAGGAAAGGGGGCCCCCGGCCCCCTTTCCCTTTGCTGCCGGGCGTGGTAAAAGATAGAGGCCCGATAACTACGGTTTATTCACAAGGATAAAGGGGATGAAGGGGATGGTTCAAAAAGAAAATTCAGGAGATTTTGGGTTTTATCCCCTTTGTCCCTGTTTGAATGGTTTTCCAGGACTTCGGGTTTTCTGCCCCATTGCATTTTCCGAACCAGGAGGCACCAGATGAAGATTGTCGTTCTCGACGGATACACCCTGAACCCCGGCGACCTGAGCTGGGAGGCCCTCGAAGCCCTGGGGGACGTCGCGGTTTACGACCGCACTCCCCGGGAGGAGCTGGTTGAACGGGCACAGGAGGCCGATGTCGTCCTCACCAACAAGGTGGTCCTCGACCGGGAGGTCCTCGGCAGGCTGCCGAATCTGAAGTACATCGGCGTGCTCGCCACCGGATACAACGTGGTCGACGTCGAGGCCGCGCGGGAGAGGGGGATTGCCGTCACCAACGTTCCGGCCTACAGCACCGCCTCGGTGGCGCAGATGGTCTTTGCCCTCCTTCTGGAGCTGACGGAGCACGTCGGTCATCACGCCCACCTGACCCGCTGGGGGCACTGGAGCGAGAGCCAGGATTTCTGTTTCTGGGACCGGCCCCTGGTGGAGCTCGACGGGCTGACGATGGGGGTTGTCGGCTTCGGAGCCATCGGCCGCCGGGTGGCGCGGATTGCCGGGGCCATCGGTATGAAGCTCCTGGTCCATACGGCCCACCCGGATAAGTATCGTCAGATCCCCGAGGCCTCCGGGGTGCGGTTCGTCGGTCTCGACGAGCTCTTCTCTGAAAGCGACGTGGTCAGCCTTCACTGCCCCCTCAACCCGCAGACGCAGGGAATGGTCGACGCCCGGCGCCTCGCCCTCATGAAGCCGACCGCCTATCTCATCAACACCGGGCGCGGCCCGCTCATCGACGAGGAGGCCCTGGCCGCCGCCCTCAAGGGAAAGAAGCTGGCCGGCGCCGGACTCGACGTCCTCTCCACCGAGCCTCCCCGGGGAACAACCCCCTGCTGACCGCCCCCAACTGCTTCGTCACCCCCCACATCGCCTGGGCCACCAAGGCGGCCCGGGAGCGGCTGATGGCGACCGTCGTGGCCAACGTGGGGGCGTTTCTGGAGGACAAGCCGCAGAACGTGGTATACTGAAGCAGGATGGCGCCGCATACGGCGTTACGGCGTTTTTCCAGGACCTCGACCTGCCTGCCGATGCGGAATGAGTATGCCCAGGGTATCGACACCATTCAGAAATAAAGAGGTAGATCCGATGGCCATCTTCAAAAAGAAGACCCTGACCGGACTGTCCCGCACCTGCGGCTGAGCGGCCAAAATCGGTCCGACAGTCTCTGTCGGACGCCTTGGCCGGCTTGAACCCGCCCGACCGACCCGGACCTTCTGGTCGGCATCGAAACCTCGGACGATGCCGCGGTCTACCGCTTGACGGACGAGATCGCCATGGTCAACACCGTCGATTTCATCACGCCCCCGGTCGACGATCCCTACTGGTTCGGACAGGTCGCCGCGGCCAACGCCATCTCGGACGTCTATTCCATGGGTGGAAGACCCGTTACCGCTCTCAACCTGGTCATGTTTCCATCCAAGCATCTGGACATCGGCTTCCTGAAGGAAATTCTCAGGGGCGGTCACGACAAGGTTGCTGGAGGCGGGAGCCTGCCTGGTGGGAGGGCACTACGGTCGACGACGAGGAGCCCAAGTACGGCCTCTGCGTCAATGGCGTGGTGCATCCGGAGCGCATCATCACCAATGCCGGCGCAAAGCCCGGCGATGCCCTGATCCTGACCAAGCCCATCGGCTCGGGCGTTCTGTTCAATGCAGTACGATCAGGGAAATTCCCTTTCGCGGAACTGGAGCGCGACACTCTGCCGTCCATCGCGGCCCTGAACGGTCCGGCCATGGAGGCCGCGCTCCGGTTCGACCTGCATGCCTGCACCGACCTGACCGGATTCGGCATCCTCGGGCATCTGCTGGAGATGGCGCATGGAGCCGATGCCCGGGTCCGTGTCGACTATCAAAAACTGCCCTTTTATCCCGGTGCTCTGGAGATGTATAAAAAGGGGGAGACCACCGGCAGCAACAAGGCGAACCGGGCCATGGTGGCAAGACATCACCTGGAGATGCGACGGTCCCTCAGCCCTGCGGAAGAGGAACTGCTGTACGATCCCCAGACTTCCGGGGGACTGCTGTTTGCCCTGCCCGCTGCCCAGGCCGATGACCTGCTGACCGCGCTGGACGATGCCGGGGTTTGCGGGGCGATGCCGATTGGCGAGGTTACCGCCGAGCCGGTCGGCATCACGGTTGTCTGAATCCAAATGCAGGGGAAAAAATTTTCTTCTACACTGTCGGAAAATTCTATTCTGAATCTCTCTTAGATCTGCATATCGGATAGTATCGGCCGTGGACACCGGAGCTGTCAGCAGAGGGTGATGGATCTGCATATCCTGGTCGGGGTGCTCGGACTGGCGACCGGTTTCATTTCTGCGTATGACTTCCTTTTTCCGTTTCATTTCGCTTCAGGCCGCCTTACCGCCTGGATGGGGACGAGATGGGGGGCGGAGTATCTTCCCAACCGCTTGCTCCTGGTCATTTTCGCCCTGCTGGCCCTGAACGCCGATTCCGGAAAAATTTTATAAGCCGCTCAGCCTTCATCCTCTATCCGATAGGCCCTGGCCAGAATTTCCAGGGGATGGAAGACCGGATAGGGCAAGGCATAGGTGAACTGCAAGCGGCAGCTCAGACAGTCGGTAACGATCCCCTGCGGATTCCGGTTGCGGATCGTGTCCATCAGGCGGTGGCCCGTGGCCAGCGATTGCTCGTGGAACTCGGCCTTGAAACCGAAATTGCCGCCCATGCCGCAACACTCCGTGATGCCTACGGGCTCAACGACCAACCCGGGAATCCGCCTCAGAAGGTCCAGGTAGGGAAGGTCGACCTTCTGAACCCTCTGATGGCAGGGCGCAAAATAAACCATTCGTTCGGGTACGGCGCCGAAGCGGGTATCGAGCCCCTGCCCGGCCTGGAGCCCGGCAAGATACTCGCCGGCGTCAAAGAGATGCTCCGAGAGATTGATGCGCTCCAGGGGGTCGAGGGAAGAAAAGTACCCGTCATCCTTCAGGATGTTTCGGAAGATCGATTTTTTGAGCACTTTATGCTTTTTGGCCCCCTGTCCGGGGTCGGGAATCTTCAGCTCATCATCGCCGGCCTGCACCGACCTCTGATACGCCTCGGAATAGTAGGCCCTTTCCTTCATGAGGGTCTTCATGTAGAAACCGCAGGTGGGACAGGAACAGACCACCTCGTCGCCGGCCTGAAACGAGTCCTGCAAGTGAACCAGGTTGGTGCGGGACCTCTGCAGCGCGCCCTTTCGCTCCCCTTCCACCAGCTGCGGCATGCCGCAGCAACCCTGCGACGGCACGTAGACCGTCACACCGTTTCGCTCCAGGACCTCCACCAGGGCCCGGCCGATCTCGGGGAAGAGATAGGCGGCCGTACAGCCGGCAAAATAGGACACGGTCCGGCGTCCCTCTCTTCTGCGGGTAATCCCCTTGCGAGCGGCCCATTGAAAAAAATTCTCCTCCGGGAACTCGGGGAGCTGTCTCTTCGGATTCAAGTTGAGAGATTTGCGCAGCAGAGGTCCGAGGGTTCTGCTTGTCTGCAGGGCATTGACCAGACGGGGAAACGTTCCGCACAGACGAGCCAGGCGCGGGACATCGTTGAGCAGCCGGGTGGTCAGAGGGAGGCCCTCCCGGTCGATGTAGCCGCTCTTGGCCTCCATGACCTCAATGGGAACCCTGGGGCAGGGGCACAGGCCGCAGAGGGTGCAGAGTTCCGCAAGGCGGCGCCATTGCGCGCCGGTGACGGTGCCGCTGCCCTCCTTTTCCTGGTCCCAGAGCCGGTAGAGTTCGGGGAAGAAGGCGCAATCCTCATCCATGAGGGTGCGGCAGGTGTCGCAGTCAGCGCACAGCTCCAGAACCCCCCGGAGGATCTCCTGCGGGATTCGGTGATCCTTTGAACCGGATGCATCCATGGTTTTCACCTCTCTCTCCTCAGGGAAGACGGCCCGGAGGAACCTCTCAAGCCAGCCTTTCAGATTGGTTTCGGCCCTCGAAGTAGCGGCGCTGGAACCAGAAAGCGACGTTGACCAGGCCGATCATCACCGGCACCTCCACCAGCGGGCCGATGACGGCGGCGAAGGCCGCGCCGGAGTTGATGCCGAAGACCGCCACGGCCACGGCGATGGCCAGCTCGAAGTTGTTGCTGGCGGCGGTGAAGGCCAGCGTCGTGGTCTTGCCGTAGTCCGCGCCGACCTTCTTGCCCATGTAAAAGGAGACCAGGAACATCACCACGAAGTAAATCAGAAGCGGTATGGCGATGCGCACCACGTCCATCGGAATCTGCACGATGAGGTCCCCCTTGAGGCTGAACATGACCACGATGGTGAAGAGCAGGGCGATCAGGGTCATGGGGCTGATCTTCGGCACCACGACGGCGTGGTACCGCTCGCGCCCCATCACCTTGACTCCGACCAGGCGGGTCAGCGCCCCGGCGAGAAAGGGAATACCCAGGTAGATGAAGACGCTCTCGGCGATCTGCCCGATGGAGACGTGAACCACAGCCCCTTTCAGGCCGAACAGCGGCGGCAGCACGCTGATGAAGAACCAGGCGTAGACGCTGTAGAAGAGGACCTGGAAGACCGAGTTGAAGGCGACCAGCCCGGCGGCATATTCCCTGTCCCCCTTGGCCAGTTCGTTCCAGACGATGACCATGGCGATGCAGCGGGCCAGGCCGATCATGATCAGGCCCACCATGTACTCGGGGTAGCCGTGAAGGAAGACGATGGCCAGGATGAACATGAGAATCGGGCCGATGACCCAGTTCTGCACCAGGGAGAGACCCAGCACCCGCTTGTTGCGAAAGACGTCGCCCATTTCTTCGTAGCGCACCTTGGCGAAGGGGGGATACATCATCAGGATCAGGCCGACGGCAATGGGGATGTTGGTGGTGCCGACGGTGAAAAAGTTGACGAAATCCTTGACGCCGGGTGAAAGCCAGCCGGCACAGACTCCCACCGCCATGGCGGCGAAGATCCAGAGAGTGAGATAACGGTCGAGAAAGGAGAGACGTTTGGAAATGGTGGACATGGGGGTGAATACCTCCGTTAAATCGAACCGTGTAGGGGCAGACCCGCGAGTCTGCCCTGGATTCGGACGTCTGAAATGCCGTCAGGGGGAACACAAGGGATCGGGGCGTACACATGGGGCCGCCCCTACGGCGCCAATTCCTTCTCGAAAAATTCCCGCATCGTCTGCCTGATCTTGTCGCGCACCCGCCGGTAGACGTCCATGACCTCCTCTTCCGTTCCGGTGGCCTTGGGCGGGTCGTCGAAACCCATGTGCAGACGTTTGACCCCGCCGAAAAAGAGCGGGCACTTCTCGTTGGCGTCACCGCAGAGGGTAATGACATAATCGAAGGGTTGCCCTTCGTACTTGCTTATATGGTCGGAGCTGTTGGCGCCGATATCGATGCCGATCTCGCCCATCACCTGCACCGCCTTCGGGTTGAGACCGTGGGGCTCCGTGCCGGCAGAGAAGGCTTCGATTCGGCCGGCGAAGTCGTGATTCACCAGGCCGTCGGCCATCTGGCTGCGGCAGGAGTTGCCGGTGCAGAGGAAGAGCACTTTTTTCTTCACGATTCAATCCTTTCATGCCTAAGTTATCCGCATGTGCGGATTGGATGCCTGAAAAAAAATCAGCGACAGGCACTCTTGCCCAGGGTGGCCCCCCGGATTCGGAGGGCGTCCAGGTCTTTTCGCACCTGGGGGAGTTCTTCGAGCCTCGCTCCGAGAAGTGCGAGAAGGTCCTGGCGGAATGAGGTGTTTTCGCGTGCAAGGCTGTAGAACATCCAGACCCCCTGGCGACGGTCGTCTACCAACCCCGCGTTTCGCAGGTAAGCCAGATGCCGGGAGACGGTCGATTGGGGAAGGCCGAGAATCGCCATCAGGTCGCAGACGCAGAGTTCTCCATCCTTGAGCAGGGCCAGAATGCGCAGCCGGGTTTCGTCCGAAAGAGCCTTGAAAAGGCGAGCGGTCTTTTTCATACCCATAAGGTATCCGCATAAGCAGATAAAATCAAGTCGGCTTTGCGCCCCCGAAGAAAAAAGCTCGCTTTTCTCCTGGCGACAAGCTGACTGGGCAGAATCCGGACAACAGGCCGCTTATTGGCCCCCGTAGCAGAATTAAGTGGCTAGGCACTCTCAAAAACACATTATGCTTCTTAGGGGGCATCAGACAGTCATCGTCCGAATATTTTTGATTCGGACATCCCTGTTCCTCCATCCTCCAGAGATTTTGGGGATCGTGCCCCGCCCTACCGCCCCTCCACACTCCAGGCGAACATCGGGATATAGATCAGGGTCAGTATCGTGCCGATAAGCAAACCGCCGATGGCGACGTCGGCCAGAGGCGAGAGACGCTCCAGGCCTACAGCCCACTCGAAGGCGATGGGAATCATCCCGGCGATGGTGCCGAAGGCGGTCATGAAGACCGGGCGAAAGCGAACCCGGACACTCTCCATGGCCGCATCGAAGGGGGCGTTGCCGGCCTTGCGGTAGTGCTGGTAAAAATCGATGAGCAGAACCGAGTTTTTGATGATGATGCCGAAGAGCAACAGAATTCCGACCAGGCTCGGCATGCAGCTCGGTTTGTTGAAGAGAAGCATCCCCCACGAGGCGCCGATCATCGCGAGCGGCAGGACCAGGATCATGACGACCGAGAGCCGCACGGATTGGTAGATGGCGACCAGGGCCATCAGCAACAGCACAACCCCGATACCGATCGATCGGATCATGCGCCTGAAGCTGTCCTTCATCTGCTTGATATCCCCCTCCTGGTGAATTTCCACCCCTTGCAGCCCCGCTTTCTGCAACGCACCCACCGTATCTTCCGTGAGGATCGAGATCGGTCTCCTCCCCCGGTAGCCGTTGACATCGAGCGAGTAGAGCAGTTGGTTGCGCTCGATCTTGTTGGCGGTCAGCCGGTAGCGGATCTTGGCCAAGGTCTCAAGCGGAACAGGGCCCTTGGGGGTCTCGATAGGAATCAGCCGCAGATCCTGCAGGTTCTTATCGTACGGACGGTTGAAGTAGAGGCGGACGGCCTGGGTCTGCATCGAGACGAGGTTGCCGCTCAGGGTGACCGGGGCGCCGGCAAGGGGCAGCTGGGACGCGAGCTGCACCGGAGTCATGCCGTACCAGAGCAGCCGGTTGGGGTTGATGACGAGCTGGGCCTCGCTGAAATCGTCGTCCCAACTGGTGTTGACCGAGGTCAGGCCCCTCACTTCGGAAAGGGACTGGGCGGCCTGATGGCTCGCAGCCGGCAACAGGTGGTAATCTTCTGCCAACAACTGCACATCAACGGGTGCCTTGATGCTCGAAAGGGGCGTGGCGCCGAAGTCGTAGACATCCGCCGCCTTGGCGTTTCTCAGTCCGGCGAGCTTGGCCCGGATGCGGTCTTCAAGTTGCCAGATGGAGGCCTTTCGGTGAAAGCGGTCGACACAGTTGATGGTCATCATCGCCTCGGTCGGCAACGACCCTGCCCCCAGGGAGAGGACCCCGGGTTCGCTGCCGAAGGCAACCGAACTCATCTTCACCTCCGGCTGCCGGTGGAGCCAGTTGATGAAAGGGGCAATGCGTTTCTCCGCCGCTTCGACGGTTTCGTTGGCGCTGAACTTGACATGCGCCTTGATGATGCCGGTATCCATCGGCGGCATCAGGTCCCGGCCGATGACCGGCATGATGTTACGGACGCTCAGCGCCAGCACCGCCACCACGACCAGGGTCATCAGGGTGCGCCGCAGGCGGGAATGGCCCCCGGCAGAGAATTTCAGAATGGCCAGATAGGGTTGAACCAGCCGGCCGAAGGTCTTTTCGTAGCCCTGTTCCAGCCATTTTTCGATCCGCCACTTGACGGTGCCATTGCGATAGAGATAGAAGGAGATCGCCGGGATAAAGGTGATGGAAAGAAAATACGGAGACCAGCAAGGCGATGATCAGTGTCGAGATCAACGGCCGGAAAATCTTCTGGGGGAAATCCCCGGCGAAGAGAAAGGGGAACATGATGGCGATGGTCGGCCACGGTTCCGGCGAAAACGGGCCCGATGACCTCCCGGGTGCCATGAATGATGGCGCTCCTGCAGATCTTCTTTCAGCGCTGAAAGATGCCGCTCGATATTCTCCAGGACCACCACGGCATCGTCGACCAACATCCCCAGCGCGAGAATGATGGCGGTGTAGATGACGATATTCAGCTCGCCTCCCGCCATCCAGATGATGGCGATGGTGGCAAAGAACACCATCGGGATAGAGGCCAACGCAGCGGCGACCGCCCGCAGGTTGCCGAGAAAGAGCAGGATGACCAGCAGGGTAAAGAAAATGGCGTCCCTAAGAGCGTCGAGCATGTTGGTGTTGGCGGTTTCGATCAGGGTGCGCTGGGTATCGGCGAGTTGGAAACGGATATGGGGGTAGCGCAGCTTGAGCTTGGCGATCTCGGCGCGTCCCGCCTTGCTGGTGGTGAGGACCGATCCGCCGGGGGCGCGCTGGATGGCGAGGGCGATGGCCTGCCTGCCGTCGCCGAGGTATCCCGAGAGGCGGCGCTGGTGGTCCCAGCGGATGGTGGCGATGTCGCCGAGGGTGACGTTGGGCGCCAGCGGCAGGCGCGCCAGGTCCTCAACCCGGTCGCGCTCGCCGTAGACGGTCACCGTGTAGAAGGAATCCTCCCCCTTGCTGAATCCGATCGGCATGTCGCGGTCGAGGGCCCGAATGGTCCCGGCAATCCGGTCGAGGGCTATGCCGTGGGCCTTGGCGGCGAAGGGGTCGACGTTGATGTTGATGGCGCCCTCGAAGCCGCCGAAGACCTCGACGTTGCCGATGGCGGGGTTGCGCAGCAGGGCCGGCTTGATGTCGCTTTCGACGATCTTGCGAATGCCGTCCAGGCTCAGTGCGCCGTCGGCCGGAGAAAGGGCAAAGACATCGACCGGCAGCGTGAAGGAGCCGGAGGTGTAGATGGCCGGGTTGACGTCGGCGGGGAGTCTCCCGCGCACTTTGTTGATGGCGTTGTTGACATCGACCGCCGCCGCATCAAGCCCCTTTTTATATTCGAACTCGCCGGTGACGATCGACATCCCGGCGATATTGGTTGAGCTGACCTTGCGGATCAGCGCCAAGGTGGAGAGTTCCTGCTCCACCGGTTTTGAAACCGTCGCGGCGACCACATTGGGCGTGGCGCCCGGAACCTGGGTCATGACGATAACCGTCGGCCGATCGCTGTCCGGAAAAAGGTTCTTCGGCATGACGATCAGCCCGTAGACCCCGAGGACGAAGAATCCGGCAATGACGCTGTAGAGCAGATAGGGCCGTTTATGAAAAAAATCGAACATGGCGTCGCTCCAGCGTCAGATACTGGTTTTAAGTTGAGCATGAATCCGGACCGGCACTCCCATGGATGCCCGCAGCAGGATGTCCGGCTTGGCCAGAAGCAGCGTCTGCCCGGCCAGGTCTTGCCGCACCATGACCCCCTCGCTCCCCCGGCGCAGAACAGTCACCCGGATTTTGCTCGCTTTGCCGTTTTCGTAAACCAGCACGCTGCTCTGCCCCTCCGTGGTCAGAGAGGACATCGTTAGGAAGCAGCACCCCCTCTCCCGAGTAGAGCACCAGGGAGACGTTGAGGAATTCCCCTTCAACCAGGGACGTGCCGAGCGGCAGGGGGGCGCGGTATTCGCGCAGGCCACTGGCGCCGGCCTGATTTTTCGGGGTCAGGGGGAATAGTTTGCCGTTAAGCAGAATGCTCCCCGCAGGGAATCGAAGCCGGCAGGCTGACGTCGAGATAAAGTCCATCGGTCGCGGAGATTTTAAGGAGCGGCTTGCCCGGCACCGCCAGATCTCCTGTCGACACCATCCTGCGCAGAGAGTGCCGTCGATCGGCGCGGCGATCTGCGTGTAGCTGAGTCGGGTGTCGATCTCCTTTTCGTTCTGAAGAAGTTCCTGGATGTTCGACCGGAGCATGGCGATGCCGCTTTCGACGCCCTGCTTCTGGGCCTTGAGCTGGGCAATGGTGGTCTCTTCCTGCTCGTACTGCTCGACCGAGGCCCCTTTGACATCGAGCAGTTCCTTAGTCCGGGCATGGGTGGCGATGGCGTTTGCCAGTGCCGTCCTTAACGCCATGAGATTCTCCTGCTTTGCGGTGATGTCGAAATCGAGGCTTTGCCGTTTGAGACGCAAGGTTTTCCTTTTGCGCCCTAAGCTCCCTGGCATCGATCCGAATCAGCAGGTCCCCCTTTTTGACGGCGTCCCCTTCCCTTTTGGAAACCTTGACGACCCGTCCACTGACCTTGGTCGAAAGGGTGGTGGAGATGTCCGATGAAACCACGCCCATCGCCGGCAGGGTCAGGGTGACCCGCTGTGGCAGCAGGGTGACCGCATCAACGACAACCGGAAGGACGGCCGGAGGGGAGGCCTTTGCCAGGGCGGCCTTGCGCATTTTCAGCAGACCGATTGCACTTATCGCAACCAGCAGGATGACACCAATGACAATCAACTTCTTCTTCATTGCACGACTCCTGTCAGTTCGTCGCCGAAGAGGACGGACTGGCGGCTGATCGCCTGCCAGTGGTCCACATCGGTTTGATAAAGGACGGCCGCGGAATCGAGAACCTGAGCCTCATATCGCAGGTAATCCTCCGTCGTCATCCGGCCGTTGCGAAAGGCCACCTTGGCGATGCCGAGCAAACGTTGGTCGTTCGCGAGGGAGGTCCGGGCCAGTTCCGTCGAATGGCCGATGAGTTTGAGCTGTCCGTTCAGGCTTTGCGCTTCGGCGCTCAGGTCGATCCGAAGTTGCGCGAGCTGCTCATTTTGCCGACGCAACTGAATGTCGGCTTGGTCGATGGCGGTGCTCAGGCTGCGATCGAAAAGGGGAAAAGAGAGTTTCACGCCGATGTAGTCATAACTGCGATCGATGGAACGATCGGTGTTGTAGGCCTCCCCCGGTTCTCGGAAACGAATCCTTCCAACTTGAGGGCCGGATAGTGCCGGTCCCGGACCTGCTGCAGCTCCTTCTCGGCGGCGGCCACTTTGGCCTGCTGCTCCGTCTGCGGCAGAAAGGCGCCTTGCGCAACCGGTCGTTTCAGGGTCAGCTCGACAAAATGATCCAACCGGATGCCGGTCAATTGCTCGATCTGGCTGGTCAGGACCAGGGTCTGCCGCGCCAGATCGTTCTTCTGTCTTTGCAGGTCGTTCGAAGCGGTCTCCACCTTGAGGAGTTCCGATTCCGCGGCACGCCCGTTGGAGACGGCCAGCTCGAGATCGTCGCGGGTCTTGCGCAGCGAGGCGAGACGCGCGTCAATGGCCGCATGGAGGTGGGTGTTAAAGGCCAGAGACGCATCGAGCGAGACAACCTGCGCCTGGCGGGTGAGAAGCTCAATCCGGAACTGCGCCCGGCTCGACTTCTTGAGCTCCTTCACCTTGTCGGCCAGACTGTAGAGCTCCTTGGCGAAGAGCGGCATTTCCACGCGCACGCCGTAGCGTGCGATCCGTTTGGAAAAGGGGATCGAGTCGCCGGCGGCGATGTTGATCTCGGTCGGCGGCATCGGCCGCAGGTTGGTCGGCGAATTGTAGATCTCGTAACTGCCGAAGGCGCTGAGCTTGGGGAAAAGCGCGGCCCTGGCCTGCTTCAGTTGGATGTCCGTGCCCTGCACCGCCAGGCGGGCGGCTTTTAGTTCCGGCTGCCTGGTCGCGGCGTTCAGCAGATCGGTGATCGTCGGTTCCGCAGCCTGAAGGGGGAGTGCCCAGAGGAGCATAAGAAACAGACAGGCCAGATGTTTTATCAAGATCGTTCTCCTTCGCAGCGCCGCCTTACCGGTTCCGGGTACTGCACAGTGCAGCGAAATTTAAAATATATTTGTTTCCAAATATAACGCTTGGTGCTTTAGCCAAATATTGAGACAAAAAAATAGGCCCGAAGATGGGACCACTTCGCTCCTAAATCAGCCCGACTTTTGTCTATTTCCTGCGCCACCCAGCCCAAACGGGAATCCCTTGCTGGTCCCGCAGCTTCAGAATTTCATCCCCCTTGCGCACTTCAGCCGCAATAAGGGCCGGTTTGCCCCCTACGGTAGCCATTGAACCTGTGACGGTCACCGAATCTCCCTTTTCAATCACGGGATGGAGCCGTTCGATGAACCACTCGGGACCGAGGTGGACAGAGAGCGGTCCCTTCTCGGTTTTGAGGAGCAGATGGATTCCGCTGCTCATTCCCTGCGTCGGTGCGATCTTCTCCACCGCCTCCACGGTACCCGTAACGGTCTGCACCGTCGCAGGGTTGTACATCCGCTGGTAGGCACCACCAACGCCCCAGCCTCCGCCTCCGCGCCAACCATGCCAGGGGGCCGCGAACACCGAAAAAGCTGTACAAAAGATAGCGATTCCCGCAACAACTGCTGTGTTTCTCACTTTTGTCATGACTTCCTCCTTGAGCCGGTTACCGATCGTTTGAGACCACGGCAAACTCATGCCGGTCGCTTGTTAATGCCGGTATTCTTTCAGCAGTCGCAGGAGGGTGTCGGCGAACTCCTTCTGGTCGGGGAAGGCGATGGCTTCGGCCGGGCAGAGACGACCGCAGGTGCTGCATTCCACGACGCAGTTGTAGGGGCTGCGTACCCGCGCTTTGTTCGTTTGCTCGTCGAATTCGAGCACGCCGTTATGGCAAAACTCGACGCAGGTGCGGCAGCCGGTGCATTTTTTCTGGTCGATGGTTGGAAACCACGGGATCTTCTCCCGGGGAATGTTGCGCCAGTCGCTCATTTCCACCTCCCTCAAGGGTGTTCTTCCGCCAGATTCTTGACCGCGGTTACTGCCTCATCGGTCGTCTTGTTGCGGATATCCAGGGCAAAATGCCGGCTCTTGTCAAAACCGGCCGCCTCGAATGCATCGCGGAACATTTTGCACTGCATCTGCGGGTCGCATGCGGCGACGTAGAGCTTTTCCGTCTCGCCGCCGGAGAGTAGAACTTTAAGGAATTCCTCCCCATCCCCGACGCAGAGCTGGGGATGGAGACAGACGTAGTCGAAGAGCTTCTCCCGACGCACGTCGGAGAGGACGCCGAAGATGTCCATTTTGGTGAAACTGGGACAGGTTCCCTGGCAGACGCAAAGGACGAAACCTTTCTTGCCGCTCATATGTCACCTCCCTGTTTAGGGGTTTGCACTTTGGCTCTCCAACTCCTTGACCAGGTCGTCGATCTTTCCCGACGTCACCTGGCGGATTCGCCCCGCCAGTTTGAGGGCGTGTACGATGTGCTCGTTTTCCACTCCCGCCTCACGGGCGGCTTTGAGGTGATGGGCGAGTCAGCTCTCGCATCCTCCGGCCGCCGAAGCAGCGATCCCCACCAGTTCCTGGACCTGCTTGTCCCATGTCATGGCTATCTCTCCTTTTTGTTATCCCCCTCAGAAAGAGGTGCTGTAGACCAGCCATCCACTACCGGATATGACCAGAATACCGCAGACCTTTTTCAGCACAACCGCCCCTTTAGAGCGCTCATTCCAATCGAGATAACGCTGGATAACCTCGGTGAAGGTGCCGGCAAACACGATCACCGCGCAGTGGCCAAGACCGTAGGCGAGAAGCAGCGAAGCGCCGTAAAGCATGTTGTCCGCCGCCTTGCTGAAAGCGACGGCGAGCATCGGCGCCATATAGGCAAAGGTGCAGGGTCCCAGGGCGATGCCGAAGATCAGGCCGAGAAGGAGGGCCGCCAACATCCCCTTGCGGGCGATCCCCACCTCTCCCGCGCCAGACCACGGCATGGGCAGAATGTCGAGCAGGTGCAGACCCACCAGAAAAAAGACGGCGGCTACCAGCCATATCCCCCAGGGGCCCACATCCCCCATCATCCTGCCGGCCGCTGCGGTTGCAACGCCGACCGCCGCGATGGTGATGAGGATGCCGACAGCAAACAGATTGGAGATGATGAAGGCCCGACGGGTTGTCATCTGCCCCTGGCCGTCGATAAAACCGACGATCAGCGGAATACTCGTCAGATGGCAGGGGGAGAGCAGAATGCTCAATACCCCCCAGACAAGCGCCGCAGTAAGAGCGATCAGCGGCGCACCGGTGACGGCGTGAGTCAGGGCGATAAAGATGGAGTCCATTGTTTTTCACCCTCACTTTTTGAAGTCGTAGCCAAGATTACGCCACTTGGCGAGGATGTCCTCCTTAGCGAAAAATCCCTGGTGGCGGTAAAGCTCCTTGCCGTCCGGGGAATAGAAGATTTGCGTGGGGATCATTCTCACCCCATAGCGCTCCGCTTCCTCCCTGTGTTTCCACACATCAATGAATTCCACCTCCAGTTTGTCGGTGTAGGTTGCTTTCAACTCATCCAGAATCGGCGCCATCATCCGGCAGGGGATACACTTGTCGGCGCCTAGGTCGACCAGGCGCGGCAGGGCCGGTTTTTTCGCCGCCCCGGCCACCATGGGAAGCAGAAGCCCCGTGGTGAGAAGCAGCACGGCGAAAATCAGTCGACGAGATTTCATTGGAACCTCCAGAGGCTTTGAATGGCCCAGAGCCCCGTTGGAGCTCAAAGATAAGCGGCGACAGTCTTCTTTACATAGTTCATAAACTCAGGCTTATCCCCTTCCTACGTCCAGATATCCTCTCTGGGCTACAGGACAGCGTTGAACAGATAGCCGACGCCGACGATCGTCACCGTCATGATGCCGACGAAAATCGCCAACAGACGCGGCTTGAGGACCTTGCGCAGGATTACCATCTCGGGGAACGACAGGGCGGTCACCGCCATCATGAAGGCGAGGACCGTCCCCATGCTCATCCCCTTGGCCATCAGCGCCTGGACGATGGGGATCACCCCGGCGGCGTTGCTGTAGAGCGGCACGCCGAGGAGCACCGCGACGGGGACGGCGAAGGGGTTGCCGGGGCCGGCGTAGTGGACCAGGAAGTCATTGGGCGCGTAGCCGTGGATGAAGCCGCCGATGCCGATGCCGATGAGGACATAGAGCCAGATTTTGCCGAAAATCTCGGCGGTGTAGCCGCGGGCGTAGGTGAAGCGCTCGGGCCAGCCCGGAACGGTGATCTCGCTGTCACCGACCTTGATCTGGTAGACGTACTCCTCCACGTGGGACTCCAGGCGCAGCCTGCCGATGACGACGCCCGCAACGAAGGCGACGAGGAGCCCGGTGCCGAGGTAGAGGGCGGCAATCTTCCACCCGAAGAGGCCGAAGAGGAGTATCAGCGCCACTTCGTTGACCATCGGCGAACTGATCAGGAAGGAGAATGTCACACCCAGGGGAACCCCCGATTCGACAAAGCCGATGAACAGCGGAACCGCCGAGCAACTGCAAAACGGGGTGACCACGCCGAGAAGCGCCGCCGCGCCGTTGCCGAGGATCTCGCGGTTATGGGCGAGGATCTTCTTGGTCTTCTCCGGCGGGAAAAACGACCGGATGATGGCCACCACGAAGACGATCGCCGCCAGCAGAAAAAAGATCTTCAGCGTCTCGAAAAGAAAAAAGTTGAGCGCGCCCCCCAGACGGCTCTGTGGCGAGAGCCCCAGCCAGGTGATAACGACCAGGTCGGCGAATTTCTGGAACAGGATGAACATCGTTGACTCCAGCGACCGCTCAAGAGGCGCCGCTCATCGGCATGGCGCCCGGGAGGTTATTTCAGCAACCTGGTGATCTCCTCGGCCTTGAGGGCTTTGCCCTGGGAGACGACCTGGCCGTCGATCACCAGGGCGGGGGTGCTCATCACTCCGTGTGCCATGATGTCTTTGATATCCGTCACCTTTTCGAACTCCGCCCGAATCCCCAGGGACTCGACCGCGGCTCGGGCATTGTCCGCCAGAGCGTTGCACCTGGCGCAACCGGTTCCAAGAATCTGAATTTTTTTCATGGTGGGATTTTCCTCTCTTTGGGGGTCGAAGATAATTTCGCAAGCCGGTGGGCGAGGCCAGTCTCCAATCAAGGCAAATTGGCCAAACTGCCAAATGCTTGCCTTAAAAAAATCGTCCTACCCCTCCCCGGCCTTCGGCATCAGGGCAACGTGAACGCGGGCCTGCTGGAGGATAACCGTTTCGATGCAGGAGAAGAATTTTTTCAGGCAGGGCACCTGTAGCGTATAGAACACCTGGTTGGCGCGCTTGTCGTCCAGAACGATGCCGGCCTGCTTGAGGACCGTCAGATGTTTGGAGACGGTGGAGATATCGGCGCCTATCATCGCAGTTAGTTCGCACACGCAACGCTCTCCCTTCTCCAACTCCTCGACGATGAAGAGCCGGGTCGGGTGGGCCATAGCCTTGAGCACGCGGGCGCGGGCCTCGAGATGGTTTTTGCGATCTTGATACATGCAAATCTTCCTTTCAATATTTGGCAATATAGCCAAATTACCAAATATGTCAAGCCTTATTTTTGAGGCGCCAACAGGTCGGACCTTCTGGTGCCGGAGTCCTGATGGGCTCCGGGGACAAACCAAGGCGCCGGCAGTGTCAAAATGCTTGTATTTCAGTAGTGATGCTTTCGCAAATACTCATGGGGGTGGCTAAAGAAAAAATTCGTCCTGCCACGCTTGGTGTTTTTTCAGGGGCGAAGGGTCGAGGTCCTGAAAAAACGCCGTAACGCCAAGGGCGGACTTTTTGCGACGCCATTAATGATCCTTTCGCAAGAAAGGAAAATAGTGGATGGCTAAGCAAAAAGCGCCAAATGCAAGGCGCGCAATTGTCGAGCAATGAGGCGTACTTACGTACGTCGAAGCAGCGAGATCAATTGCTGCAACGCCGCAGTTGGCGAGTTTTTGCGACGCCATCATTAATAGTCGATGCCGGGCTGGGGCTCGATATTCTTCCGGAAGGCGTGCTTGATCTCGCGAACCTCGCTTACCGTGTCCGCCAGCTCGATCACCTGCGGGTGCGCGTCGCGGCCGGTCAGGAGCAGGTGCATCAGGGGTGGCTTGCGATGCAGGAGTTCCAAAACCTGTTCCAGATCAACCAACCTCATCCTGAGGGCGTTGTTGATCTCGTCGAGAATGAGCATGTCCCAGCGGCCGGAAGCCATCTTTTCCGAGGCCAGCCCGATGGCATCCTGGGCGTTGGCACGGTGCTCGGCGAAGGGGTAGGGGTTCCCCTGAATGCCGCAGAACCCCTTGCCGGTGGGGATCAGCTCGATGTCGCAGTCCATCTTGCCGATGCCATCCCACTCCCCGGCGTAGAGGTCCCCTTTCATGAACTGGATGATGCACACACGCATCCGGTGCCCGCAGGCGCGCACCGCCATCCCCAGAGCCGAGGTGGTTTTTCCCTTGCCATTGCCGGTAATGACCAAGATCAATCCCTTTCGCTCTTTCGGTTCCAGCCGCTCGATGCGTTCCGGTTTGCTGCCCCGTTTCGTCATGCTTTCCAATTTTTCCCCTTTCATCATCTCCAATGTCCGGCCCCTGTTTTTATTATAGCCGAGGCGAGGATGCTCGCGACGGATTTAATGCTCACAACAGTCTGGGATTGCGATTCCGGGTGGGTTTGAGGTGGGCAGGCTTGATGTTTTCGCAAAAACTCATGGGATGTTCCTTTTTCCTGGTCCGATAAGTCTCCGGTCTCCAGGTGCGGCGTTACAATCAAGTGGGGAGCAGGACATCCGGGGCAGGTTTCCGGGGATGTTCATCGATCGGCGGGGTATCGGTGGCCGCTACGACCTGGTCTTTTCCCCCCGATTTCGCCCGGTACATCGCCTGGTCGGCCAGAGCAACCATCTGGTCGGAAGATTGGAAATTGTTCCGGGAAAATGTCGAGACTCCGATGCTGACCGTGACCCGGCTTTCCTCCAATCCTTCGAAACGCAGGCTACGGACGAGAGTTCTCAGACGGTGGGCCATCTCCAATGCGCCTTCGATTTCGGTGCTGGGGAGCAGGAGCGAGAACTCCTCCCCGCCGTAGCGGGCCGGGGTATCGCTTTCGCGCACCACTTCCCGGATCCCTCTCCCGATGTTTCTGAGGACCTGGTCGCCGCGAATGTGGCCGAAGGTGTCGTTTATCCGTTTGAAGTCGTCGATATCCATGAGGATCAGCGACAGCGGCTCGTTGTACCGGATTGCCCTGGAAAATTCCTCCTCCAGACGTTCGTAGAAATGCCGGTGGGTGAAGAGATTGGTCAGCCCGTCACGGATCGCCCTTTCCTCAAGGAACTTCTGGGCGCTTTTCATCGCCTCGAAAAGGGTGGCGTTTTCCAGAGCGTTTGCGGAGATGTTGGCTATCAAGTGGCAGAGGTTGAAGACACGGCTGGAGATTCCATTCTTTTGCGGCGAGGCGGTGCACAAAAAGAAGGTGCCGATGACACTCTCCTTCTTGATGACCGGGACGACGAGGAGCGAGTTGTAGGCCATTGCCGCCGCGAACTGCTGCGCGGGGGCCATCAGGGGATCTTTTTTGAAGTCGTTTACGACGACCGCCTGCCGGGTTTTGAATGCCTTCTCGATCTCCGGATATCGCTCCAGGTCCACCCTGATTTCGACGTTCTTTTCCAGGGCGCTGCTTGCCTTGACAACCAGTTCTCCCTTGCTGTCGATGCCGATGATGGAACAGCGTACCCCGTCGAGGACTTCTGCCATCTTCTGAACGACCAGCCGAAGGATTTTCATCGGGTTTCTTGAGGCAGAGATGGCCTCGGAGAGTTCGAGCAACATCTGCAGGTCGCGGTGCTGCAGCTCGGCATAGTAGCCCTTGGAGCGCAGGTGCGCGTCGACCCGGGCCAGAACCTCCGGAAGATGGATCGGCTTGGTGAGATAGTCGTCGGCGCCCGCCTGCAGGCCAAGGATGATTTCGCTTTTTCTGGTGCGGGAGGAGAGCAGGATGAGGGGGGTGTATTTCGTCTGATCCGCCTTTTTCAGTTCCCGGCAGGTATCGATACCGCTGATTCCCGGCATCTCGATGTCGAGGATGATCAGGTCCGGGCGGGTCTCGGCCGCCATTGCGAGCGCCTGCTCGCCGCAAGTTGCCTCAAAGACAACATAGTGATCCCGCAACGTGTCCTGGAGAATCTCACGGATCAACCTGTCGTCATCGACAATCAGAATTCTTTTCGACGGCATCTTCCCCCCCTGGAGACCAGATCGGCTGCCATTTATATTCTGGGATGGGCTGGGCTGGGTCCTGTCTCTTGAATTAATTTATTATTAAAAATAACTTAAAGTCTACACCCTCAAAATGTCAAGTCAATGGGAGGGGGAAACATGGGTGATACAGGGGGATTGCCCAAGGAGGCTGAGCAAAAGCTCGGATTTTTGCTGAAGGGACCGCCAGGAGGGGATGAGACCCGGAACCCGATGATCCAAATAGTGATGACGTCGCAAAAAGTCCGCCCTACGGCGTTACGGTGTTTTTTCAGGATCTCGCCCCTTCGCTCCTGAAAAACCACCAGGGCTTGTAGGACGAAATTTTTGCTTAGCCATCCCCTGGGTTTTTGCGAAGGCATCAAATAGTGGAGTTCATCCCGAAATCCACCTCTCTAAAAAAGGCGGGACGGTCCCCCGTGGGAAACTGCCCCGCCGAATACTTCTTCTTTTCTCTTACCTTCCGGCGGGAACCGCCGGAGTGGCGGGAGTGGCCGGTGTGCCGGGGCCTCCGGGCTGGGCGGGGACGGCGGGGGCGGCCCGGTGGGTCTGACCCTGTCCCTGGTTTGCGGTCCCCTGCTGGCCGTAATGGCTGCCGTTGTTCACGCCGGGGCCGTTTCCGTTCGCTTGGCCGTTGCGGGCGCCGCGGCTGGTGGCGTTCTGGTCGGTGTTTTGATTCCGGGACTGGCTTCTATTCTGGTTCTGGTTTTGAGATTGGTTCCGGTTATGGTTCTGGTACTGACCCTGATTCTGGCCGCGTTGAAGGCCCTGCTGCCCCTGGCCCCGGGTCGCTCCCTGAGAACCGGTCATCCCCTGACCGCCGGCCCCAGGGCCGAAATGGTTTCCCCCCATCGAGCCGTTGAAGGACGGCCCGCCTCCGAACCCGCCGCCGCGCATGCCGAATCCTCCACCGCCTCCCATGCCCCCGCCCATGGCCAGGGCCAGGCCCGCCGTACCGAGACTCATGGCCACAGTCAATACACCGACAAGAAGTTTCTTCGCTTTCAGGTTCATTTTCCATCTCCTTTGCTTCATCATTTTGTTTGGGGAGGAATTCCCCTTGGCGGAAGACCGTCGAGCCTTCCGGCTTCCGCCTGCCTTTTCGCTGAGAGTCCTTCCGTAAACTCTCTCCTCGTTCGTTCACCAGGAAGTCCTGTCAATAGGTGTTTGCCTCTTTAGACGCCCGAGGGGGAGGAAGGTTTACCGGAAAAAATTTTCCTTTCACAGTTCCCTCTCTCCTCCTCCCGGGATGTCCGCTTCAGGGCACTCTGGCTTTCGCAAACGATCCATGCTATGGTTCATTAGCTTGGTTACACTATCCGAGGGGTCGACATCTTTTCCTTCCCCGAGGGGCTCTTCGGAAGACATTCCCGAAGGATGGCATCCCCGGGCTCTGACCTCTTTATCCATGAACGGAGGGATCCCGCCATGAAACGAACCTGGCTTCGTCTGCTGGGAATCCTGCTGCTGCTGACGGTCCCGGCAGGATGCGGGGATAATGGCAGAGCGACCCGGAAGATCGATTTCCTTCCCCTGAAATCCATCGAAATCGTCCCGCAGAATCCCGACAAGGCGGCCGCCGGCACCAACACCCGCTTCACCGCAATCGGCCATTTCGGCGACTCCTCCGATCTTCAGTTCACCCGGGACATTACCACCGAGGTGTCCTGGAGTTCCCTGGATACCTCAGTGCTGAGCTTCAGCAGCGACCCCGCACTGGGGGGCTTCGCCACCGCAGCGGCGGCCGGAACGACGACGGTGAAGGCAACCGCCGATTCCATTTTCTCCGACCTCTCCTACGAGGTCTCCGGGGCGACCATCACCACCCTGAGCATCCCTCCCCCTTCCTCCGCCACCCTCTCCGTCGGCAAGACCCTCCAGTTGGCGGCCACAGGGACCTTCTCCGACGGCTCGACCCAGGACCTTACGGAGACGGTCGACTGGAGCAGCAGCGACCCCGGCGTCGCGACGGTCGTCGCCACCGTGCCCGGCGCCGGGCTGGTCAGCGCCCTCGCCCAGGGGACGGTCGACATCACGGCCACCTTCGGAACCCAGAGCGCTAGCCGAACCCTCGACGTCTCCGGGGCGGCCCTCCAAAGCATCGAAGTGACACCCGAAGGCACGCGAGCGGCCCTCGCGGAGGGGACGACCATGCAGTTGAGGGCGACCGGAACCTATTCCGACGGAAGCAACGGGGACGTGACCGGGGATGTGACCTGGAGCTCCAGCAACACGGCTGTTGCGGCCATCGACCGCAACGCCGGGACAAGCGGGCTTCTGAGCGCCATCAGCCCGGGGTCGACGAGGGTGACGGCGACCCTTCAGGGAGTGGAGAGCTCCGCCCTTGCCATCACGGTGAGCAGCGCAACCCTGTCGTTCCTGTCCATATCCCCGACCAACCCCGCGGTCACCGTCGGCCAGACAACACAGCTGACCGCCACCGGCGACTTCTCCGATGGTTCCAGCCAGGATGTGACCCGCGACGTGGTCTGGAGTTCGGGGGACACTTCCATCGCCACCGTCAGCCTCAGTGCCGGGATGGAGGGGACCGTCAAGGGGGTCGCAGCCGGCTCCGTCACCGTCATCGCGAGAAGCGGAACCATTCCCACCATTACCGGGGTGGTCATTCCCGCTACCGTCGAGCTGACCGTTCAATGACCGCCATGCCGTTTTTAAAAACGAGCGAGGGAACCATGCCGCTACCCCTTTTATTGATTGTGCTGCTTTTGGGCCTTACCGTTCCCGCCGTCCCCGCGCAGGCCGCCGCCCCCGGCCCCTACCTGGAGGCCGAGGGCTACGGAGCGTGGCTCACCGACAGCAAGAACCGGACGGATGGCGGCACCTTCAACGCCGAATATGATGGCGGGATCGGCTGGGGACTGGCTCTCGGCTACGATTTTGCCGGGGCTTTTCCCAGGATCGGCCACGGCCGGGTGGAACTCGAGGCCGCCAGTCGCAGAAACTCCTTGAAGAAGCTCGAGTTTTCCGAAGGCGCACTTTCCGCATCGGGAGACGTCACGGTGAAGAGCCTTATGGTCAACACCATCGTCGAATACAAGGATGAGAAGGTCTGGATTCCTTACCTCCTCCTCGGGGTCGGTTACGCCGATGTTTCCATCAGCCGGGTGCGTACCGCGGGGACGGACTTCGTCTCTTCGAGCTCCGACGGGGTATTCGCCTACCAGGTCGGAACGGGGCTGGGGATAGGGTTCGGCGACCACTTCACCGTCGATATCGGCTACCGCTATTTCGGCACCCCCAGGCCCAAGCTGGAGCTTGCCGACGGCAGCACCTTCGACAGCGAGGTCGGCTCCCACAACCTTGTGCTGGGACTGCGCTTCAAGTACTAAAGACCCCCGGCCTTCCAGCCTCCCAAAAATGAAGAAGGGCCGGCGCAACGCCGGCCCTTCTTCGTTTCTCGGCTGGGCAACGACTGCCTCAGCCGCCCAGAGCCTCCATCTCGCGGTACAGGTCAGCCTTGCCCTCGAACCCGATCCCGGGCAGCTCGGGCAGCACGACGTGGCCGTTCTCCACCTGCACCCCGTCGGGGAAGCCGCCGTAGGGCTGGAAGAGGTCGGGATAGGACTCGTTGCCCCCCAGGCCGAGGCCGGCCGCGATGTTGAGGGACATCTGGTGCCCGCCGTGGGGGATGCACCGGGCCGGGGACCAGCCGCAGCCTCGAAGCATCTCCAGGGTGCGCAGGTATTCGACCAGCCCGTAGCTCAGGGCGCAGTCGAACTGCAGCCAGTCGCGGTCGGGGCGCATTCCGCCGTAGCGGATGAGGTTTCGCGCATCCTGCATGGAGAAGAGGTTCTCTCCGGTGGCCATGCTCCCCGGGTAGTGCCCGGCCAGCACGGCCTGCAGCTCGTAGTCGAGGGGGTCGCCCGCCTCCTCGTACCAGAAGAGGTCATAGGGGGCAAGGGCCCCTGCGTACTCGACGGCGGTCTTGAGGTCGAAGCGGCCGTTGGCGTCCACGGCCAGCCTCTGGCCGGGCTCCAGGACGGCGAGGACCGCCTCGATCCTGTCGAGGTCCTGGGCAAGCGGAGCGCCGCCGATCTTCATCTTGACCACCGTGTAGCCGCGCCCGGTGTAGCTCTTCATCTCGTCCTTGAGCGCTTCGAGCCCCTTTCCCGGGTAGTAGTAGCCCCCGGCCGCGTAGACGAAGACCTTCGGGTCGGGCCGGCCGTCACCATAGCGCTCGGCGAGAAGCTGGAAGAGGGGCTTGCCCTCGATTTTGGCGACCGCGTCCCAAACCGCCATGTCGATGGTCCCCACCGCCACCGAGCGTTCGCCGTGGCCCCCCGGCTTTTCGTTGGTCATCATGCAGGCCCAGATCCGGTGCGGGTCGAGGTTGTCCCGCTGCGGGTCGAGGAGGCTCTCCGGGGCGGCCTCCATCAGCCGGGGCCGGAAGCGCTCGCGGATGAGGCACCCCTGGCCGTAGCGGCCGTTGGAGTTGAAGCCGTAGCCCACCACGGGCCTGCCGTCGCGGATGACGTCGGTGACGACGGCGACGAGGCTCAGGGTCATCCTGCTGAAATCGATGAAGGCGTTGCGGATGGGCGATGCGATGGGCCTGGTCCCTTCACGGATATCGACGATTTTCATGAATCAACCTTTCTGCGAAGGTTCGGGGATAAGGGGGCCGCAACCCGTTTCGTCCGGGTCCCTCCCGGCCTGGATACCAGGGATATTATACCGTTTCATTCTCAGCTCGGCGCCTGGACCTGTTTCCATGGCCCGTCTTTTGTGATTGCGGCGGCCTGGAAAATGGACTTTTTTTCGCCGTGGAAGTAAGATGTTTCCGATATACCGTACACTTCACCGATCGAATGGGTGGCTCATCAAAGCTCAATCTACAGCGATGATCAGAAGGTGGCGGTTTCGGGTTTCTGCCGACCCATGGGTTTTGGCGCTGCTGCTCCCCCTTCTTCTGTCCTGCGCCGAAACCGCCTGGGGCGAACCGGCCCAGCTTCCGCGTGGCCCGTTCATTCTGGCCCATGAGGCGCTCCCTGGTCTCACCGCCTTCCCGGAGCAGTCCTTCCCCCTCGACGAGGCGCCCTTCGAATCCGCCTCTCCCGGGCTGGTCTCCGATTCTCTTCTCTGCCCCCTGCCGGTTGTCGGATATCCCGGCCAGGCCCTCGAAAGGCTCCGCCACCTTTCCTACCCAAGCAATCCCTCCTTCGCCCGTCCGCCTCCTTCTGCACTCCCTGCCGTCCAGCGCGCTTGAAAACCCCTTCCCGGGTGGCTGTCTTTCGAAGGATATTCAGGAAGATTTGCTGCGGGATGCCCAGTCGTCGGCCGGAAGAAGGATGCCCCGTCGGCGTCACCTCTTTTCAAAGGAGAAACCGTTCATGTTCGATATCGGACCCCAGGAACTGATCCTGGTACTTGTTCTGGTGCTGATAATCTTCGGCGCGGGAAAGCTCCCCGAAGTCGGCAGCGCCCTCGGCAAGAGTCTGCGCAGTTTCAAGGAGGGGATGAAGGAAGAGGAGAAGAAGGCAGAGTCTCAGGAACCCAAGCCGATTGAGGGTAAAAAGGAGCCTTGAGGCGGTTAAGTCCTCCGGAGCGGGAAGACGGGGGGTGATTCCCCCAACGAGTTCGGCCCCCTGCGATGCTTCGCAGGGGGCCGCGCTCGTAAGATGTGTTGTGCAGCTCCGCCTTCGCCTAAAAGCTGTAGAAAATCGACGCCCCCAACCCGAAGTCGGCGGTACTGTTGGTGAGCCCCTTGAGCAGGTAGCCCTCGGCATGCCAGTCGTCGGAAATCCGGTACTTGGCCTTCAGCTTTGCCTCCACCATGTCCGAGGAGTCGTCGGAAGGCGCAGAGGCGTACCACAGGTCGAAGCTGGGGAAGAGGTTGCTGCCGACCAGGTAGCCGACCTCCCCTTCGAGGGTACCGTAGTCCTTCAGTCCGATGTCGGAGTTGGACACCTGGAAGATGTAGCGGCCCTCGCCGAAAACGTATCCAGTGCCCATCCACATGGAGAAGCCAAGGCCGGGCCCTGCGGCGAATTCCCCGGTCCCGAGCCCCTTGTCCTCGTCCCCGGTGGGGAATTTCAGGTAGAGAACGGGGCGGACCAGGGGCCGGGTCTGGGTCTCCGGCAAAAGGGCGTACCCCATCGTGAGGGTGATGTCCCCGAGGCCGCTCTGGGATTTGTCGAGGTTGAAGGAGGGCCTTCGGTGTGTGGAGGTTCTCTGCATCGAGAATCGCATGCCGTTGGCGAAGATCGTGTTGCTGTTGCTCTGATAGAGATAGGGGATGACCAGCTCAAAATCGAGGTCCCTGGTCGGGTAGTAATCGACCACGAAAGGCACGGACAGGGAGTCGGTGGTCGTGTCGGTGCCGTGATCCCCCGTGGCGTAATCGAGGCCTATTCCAACGGAAAACTTGGTTCCGGCGGCAGCGGCGGCGCTCAGGGGCCAGCCGAGTAGAATCGTCATCCCCAGGACCACCAGAAATTTCCCTTTGCCCTCATGTTCTTCTCTCCTTTCGTGTTCAATAAACCGGCAGGTTGCGGTCCGCTTTTTGTCGACTTTGCAATCAATTACTTTCCCCAACGGTGCTGTTGTCCTACCCCCGGTCCGTTTAAATATAGCCTCTTTTTTCTTTTTTCCATGCTAAAGCGCGGATTGGGCCGACAGGGAAACAACCCTTTAGACGGTCTTCCGAAAAAAAGGTCTACCGCGTTTAACGGAAATTTTTAAAGGTTTCGGCTCTGTCGGGTTCAGCCAGTGGAAAGGGGGATTGCGGAAACCCCCTCAGGAGGTAGGCTTTTCTGAAGCCATTCCATGAGTTTTTGTGAACGCATCAATCAAAAATAAGGGGCTGAAAGGAGAGATTATCATGAAACAGTACGGATTTATCGGTCTGGGCATCATGGGCGAGCGCGATGGCGGCCAACCTGGTGCGGGCCGGTTTCGAAGTCACCGTCTGGAACCGAACCCCCGATAAGTGCGATCCGCTGGTGGCCCTGGGTGCCCGTCAGGGCAGGCCCCGCGAGGTGGCCGCCGCCTGCGACATCACCTTCGCCATGCTCGCCGACCCTGCCGCCGCCCGGGAGGTCTTTTTCGGGGCCGACGGGTTAGGGGAGGGCCTCGGAGAAGGGCGCGGCTATGTCGACATGTCGACGGTTGACGAAGCCACCGCCCGTGAAATTTCGGCGGCGGTGACGCAAGCGGGGAGGGCGGTTTCTGGAGGCCCCGGTCTCCGGGACGAAGAAGCCGGCCGAGGACGGGACACTGATCATCCTCACCGGCGGCGACCGGAGCCTCTATGAGGAGGCCGCTGCCGCCTTCGACAGGATGGGGAAAAAGCGTTCTTCCTGGGCGGGCCGGCCAGGGGGCCCGCATGAAGCTGGTGGTCAACATGATCATGGGCGGGATGATGGCCGCGTTCTGCGAGGGGTTGGCCCTGGGCAGAAGGGGGGCCTCGACGGGGAGCCGAATCCTGGAGGTTCTCGATGCCGGGGCCCTCGCCAACCCGATGTTCAAGGTGAAAGGGCCCATGGTCCTGAAGGGGGAATTCCCCACCAGCTTTCCCCTCAAACACATGCAGAAGGACCTGCGGCTGGCCGTCGCCCTCGGCGACGAGCTGGCGCAGCCCCTTCCATGCGCGGCGGCGGTCAACGAAACCTTCAAGCGGGCCCGCGCCGCCGGCCATTCTGAGGAGGACTTCGCGGCGGTTTTTCAGGTCAGGGGTAACCTCTTCAACCGCACTCGAAGAGAAGGAGACAGGACATGGAAACGGGACATATCGAATATAAACAGTTGGGCAGCAGCGGGATCGGTCAGCAAGGTCTGTCTGGGCACCTGGGCCATCGGCGGGTGGATGTGGGGGGGCTCTGAGGAAAAGGAGTCCGTCCGCACCGTACGGGCGGCCCTCGACAGAGGAGTGAATTTTATCGATACCGCTCCGGTCTACGGATTCGGGCGGTCCGAGGAGATCGTCGGCAAGGCCCTCAAGGGACACGTGGCCCGCGACCGGGTGGTCGTGGCCACCAAGGTGGGCCTCGAATGGGACGAGAAGGAAAAAATCTTCCGCAACTCGACCCGCGGGCGGATCTTCAAGGAGGTCGAGGACTCCCTTCGCAGGCTTCAGACGGACTACATCGACCTGTACCAGGTTCACTGGCCCGACCCCCTCGCCCCCATCGAGGAGACCGCCCGGGCGATGTCCGAGCTCCTGGAGGCCGGAAGAATCCGGGCGGTGGGGGTGAGCAATTACTCTCCGCAGCAGATGGATGCCTTCCGCAAAGTCGCTCCCCTGCACACGGTGCAGCCGCCCTACAACCTCTTCGAGCGGCAGATCGAGGAGGACGTTCTGCCCTATGCGAAAAGGCACGGCATCGCGGTTCTGGCCTACGGTGCCATCTGTCGGGGACTTCTCTCGGGAAGATGAAGCCGGATACCCGGTTTCAAGGCGACGACCTCCGACAGTACGACCCCAAGTTCCGGGAGCCCCGCTTTTCCCAATATCTGAAGACCGTCGCGGAGCTGGATGAGATGGCGGATAACCGGCACGGCCGCCAGGTTCTCGAGCTGGCGGTGCGCTGGGTCCTCGACCAGGGGGCCGTCGCCCTGTGGGGGGCCCGCCACCCCAGCCAGTTGGAGCGGGTGGACCAGGTCTTCGGCTGGTCTTTGACCGACCTGGACCTTAGGGATATCGATGAGGTGATTCGCAAAAATATCACCGATCCCGTCGGACCCGAATTCATGGCGCCTCCGGCGCGGGAAGATGGAAATTTTTGAGTAGCAAGGGAATGTCTCGCCCGCTTCGGAAGCCGGCATCCCTTATGCAGTATCGGAAAGGAGATCGCTTAAACGGAAAATTCAACCGATTCGGAGGTCCCCTTCCCATGAAGACAGCACTGGTCGTTGACGATGACCCCCTGCTTCGCCGCCAGGTGGCGGAAACCCTTGCCCGCTACGGTTTTGACGAGATCCTGGAAGCCGGCGACGGCCGGGAGGCGATCGACATCGCCACCCTTCGCAAACCTCTGCTCGTGGTCATGGACGTCGGTATGCCTGTCATGGACGGCATCACGGCTGCCGAAAAAATAGGCAAGGTGATTTCGGCGCCCATCGTCCTTCTGACCGGTTCCGCCGACCCCGACACCGTCGAGCGGGCCCGGCTGGCCGGGGTGATGAGCTACGTCGTCAAACCTTTTCGCGAGGAACAGGTCTATGCGGCCGTCGACCTGGCCATCCACCAGTTCATGGAGGTCTCCAGCCTCCGCGACGAGGTCGCCAAGCTGAAGGAGACCATCGAGACCCGCAAGCTGATCGAAAAGGCCAAGGGTGCCCTGATCAAAAAAGGGATGTCCGAACCGGAGGCCTACCGCAAGATGCAGAAGCTCGCCATGGACAAGCGCAAGAGCCTCAAAGAAGTGGCCGAGGCGATCCTGTTGATGGCGTAGGAACAGGGACGTGGAATGAGGGACGCAGAACGCGGAATACCGATATCTTCGACCCGGTTTGGGTCCCCGCGTCCCGCGTACCGGGATTCGCGTCTCGCATTCCGGATCTCATGATGAACCTCTGCAACCTCCCCCCCTGGGCCATCGCTTCCCGCCATTTCAACCGCCATCCCCAGCCCTGGAGATCCAGGGGGTGCGCGGGCCAACCGGCTGCTCTTCGAGCGGCTGGATGCCCTGACCGACCCGGGGGCGCGCGGGGCGCTGTTTCACGATTACATGGACGTCACCTTTCAGCTCCACCAGTGGGAGCGGGAAACCTCGGCCCGTGGCCGAAAAAGCCTCAAGAACAGCTATCTGCGTTTTCTGCGGGGGTGGATGTTCGAATCCAATTCCCTGGAAGGGGCGGTGCTCAAGGGGTGGGTGGAAAGCCGTCTCGGGCTGCCGCCGACCTTCCACCGCGTCCCGATCGAGGATATCCATTCCGAGGCCTACTTTCTCTACACCGTCGACCGGATGAAGGGCTCGGCCCGCACCAGTGCCATCAACGCGCAGCTCGATGTCCTCTATGAATATGTCCAGTACGAGCTGCGCCGCCGCTTCCCGCTCTGCCTCCCACCTCACCCTCTACCGCGGGATCCACGATTTCTCCGAACACCGCATCCTCGAAGAAGTGGGAAGCGGCGCTGCCTGCTGCGCCTGAACAATCTCAATTCCTTCACCACCGACTTCGAGCGGGCCTGGGAATTCGGCACCCGGGTCCTGCAGGCGAAGGTCCCTCTTCCAAGATCTTCTTCCAGGGCGATATTTTCCCTTCTTCCCTGCTCAAGGGGGAAGGGGAGGTCATGGTCATCGGTGGGGAGTACGAGGTGAAGGTGCTGACCGGTGGATGAAGGGCAATTTTGAATGTTGAATTTTGAATTTTAAGTTAATTCAAAATTAAGAATTCAAAATTCAAAATTTATTATGACCCTTGATGGTACCCAACCTCATTAGATCCGAAGAAGTCTTCGAGAGAGCCCGGGCCGCCTTCCTCGGGCTGGCCGTCGGCGATGCCCTGGGGGCGACCACCGAGTTCATGACCCCGGCGGAGATCCGGGCCAGTCCAAGCTCCACCGCAAGATCGTCGGCGGCGGCTGGCTCCGCCTGAAGGCCGGGGCAGGTGACCGACGACACCGAGATGTCGCTGTGCATCGCCCGGGCCCTGCTGCGGGCGGGCGTCTGGGACCTGCGGCGGATTGCCGAGGAATTTGCGGTCTGGCTGCAGGGACACCCGATGGACATCGGCGCCACCTGCCGGCGGGGGATTCGCGACTTTCTTGTCGAAGGGCCAGCTCCAGACCCCCTACAACGAATGGGACGCCGGCAACGGCGCCGTCATGCGCATGGCGCCGGTGGCTCTCTTCACCCTGGGCGACGAGGGATTGCTGGCGCGCTGCGCCGTCGCAGCAGGCCCGGATCACCCACAACCATCCCCTCTCCGACGCCGCCTGCGTGACCGTGGGCGCGCATGGTGCAGCAGGCCGTTCTCGGCGCCGACCGTTTTCAACTCCACGCCCTGACCCGCGAGCTGGTCGGGCGGTTTCCCACTTTCCGTTTCAACAATTACAGGGGCTGGCCTCCGCTTACGTCGTCGAAACCCTGCAGACCGTTTTCCATTACCTCTTCACCACCGCCGAATTCGAGGAATGCCTGATCGGGGTGGTGAACCAGGGGGGGACGCCGATACCACCGGCGCCATCGCAGGGATGATCGCCGGCGCCTTTTACGGTCTGGAGGCGATTCCTCCCAGGTGGCTCAAAAAGCTCGACGCCCGGGTGAAGGCCGAGGCGCAGGACGCCGCCGAACGCCTGGTGCGGCTGTCGCCCTGGGGGGCCGGGTGCGGTTCCGTCGAAAAGATGATATCCTAAAGACCGGTTCCGCCATTTCCCCCTTCGGAAAGTGCAAATGACAACGACCCCCAGTGGAAAACCGGTCCTCGTGGTGGGCTCCACCGGCTACATCGGCGGCCGCCTGGTCCCCCGCCTTCTTCAGGCGGGATTCCGGGTGAGGGCTCTGGCCCGCTCGCCAAAAAAGCTGCAGGGGCGGCAGTGGGCCGAAGACCCTCATCTCCAAATCGTCAAGGGGGATGTTCTTGACAGGGCCTCCCTGACGGCTGCCGCCGCAGGTTGCGGGGCGGCCTATTACCTGGTTCACTCCATGGACAGCGGGGTGGCCGACTTCGCCCGGACCGACCGGGTGGCGGCGGAAAACCTTGTTCATGCTGCCGAGGCCGCCGGTCTGGAGCGCATCATCTACCTCGGCGGTCTGGGCGAGGAGGCCGATGGGCTCAGCAACCACCTCAGCTCCCGGGCCGAGGTGGGCGGGATCCTCCGGGCAGGGCGGGTTCCGGTCACGGTCCTGCGGGCGGCGATGATCATCGGTTCGGGGAGCGCCTCCTTCGAGATCCTCCGTTACCTCGTGGAGCGGCTGCCGGTGATGATTACTCCACGGTGGGTAAACACCCCCTGTCAGCCTATCGGCGTGCGCAACGTCCTCAACTACCTCGTCGGCTGCCTCCGCGTCCCGGCAACCGTGGGGCAGACCTTCGATATCGGCCAGGAAGAGGTCGTCACCTACCGCCGGCTGATGGAGATCTACGCCGAAGAGGCGGGGCTGCGCAAGCGGCTGATTCTTCCCGTGCGGGTTCTGACCCCCCGGCTCAGCTCCCTCTGGATTCACCTGGTGATGCCGGTGCCGGTGGCCATCGCCCGCCCTCTGGTCGAAGGGCTGCGCAACCGGGTCGTCTGTCGGGACCAGAGGATCCGGGACCTGATTCCCCAGGAACTCCTCGACTGCCGCCAGGCCATCCGTCGGGCTCTCGACCGGGAGCGCCAACAGCAGGTGGAGAGCTCCTGGACCGACGCCGGTCTCATCCCCCCGGCCGAATGGAGCATCCCCGGTGACCCGGCCTGGGCCGGAGGGACCGTCTTCGAAGACGCCCGCCGGGTGGTGCTGGCCGGCCGGCCGGAGCAGGTGTGGCCCGCGGTCGTGCGAATCGGAGGCAGCACCGGCTGGTATGCCGCAGACCGGCTCTGGCAGCTGCGGGGTTTTCTCGACCGCCTGGTCGGAGGCGTCGGCCTCACCCGTGGCCGGCGCAGCGCCGAGGAACTGCGGCCGGGGGATGCTCTTGATTTCTGGCGGGTTGTCGCCGTGGACCGGCCCCGGGTGCTTCTCCTTGTGGCGGAGATGAAGCTGCCAGGGAAGGCGGTGCTCGAGTTGCGCCTGGAGGAGACGGAGAACGGAATGACCGAACTGCGCCAGACGGCCCGCTTTCTCCCTTTCGGGCTGGCGGGCATCCTTTACTGGTACGGCATTTCTCCCTTTCACAAGGTCGTATTCGACGGAATGCTCAAAGGGATTGCCGCCGCCGCCGGGACGGCGATGGTCGCCGGTCCGGAGCGGCTCCCCGGGAAGCGGCGACGGTAGGGGGCGGGGGGAGCGGGAGATTTTCCTTGAAAAATTTCATAATATGATCAAATTTGTAAATTTATATCATACATTCAGGGAGGTCAGTGATGCAGGAGAAGCTCGACGTGCAAGAGGCAATCAAGGACGCAGTCAAGACGGAAAAGGCCGCAATGGACTTCTACCGGTTTGCGGCCGAAAAGATGGACAACGGCAAAGCAAAGAGCACCTTTGAGCTGCTCGCCCGGGAGGAGAAGCAACACGCCAGGATGTTCTACGATGTCTACAAGGGCAAAAACCTGCCTTATTTCGAGGATTTCATCAATTCACCCCCCGACACCGAATCGAGCTGGTGGGCCGCCCTGAAGGAGGCGAGCCTGGGAGATTTCGACGAGCGCAGGGCTCTGGAGCTGGCCATCGAACAGGAGGAGGCCCTGGAGCAGAAGCTGCGGGAAATCGTCGACCGCATCGACGATCCGGAAGTCAAGGCCATCTACCAGGCAAACGTCAACTCCACCCATCATCATGCCGAGCTCATCCAGGAGGACTACCGGGCCATGCTCGGGATGTCACTGTAGGCGAAAGGACTGAAAAAGAGTGAAAATCGTCGTCGATCCGAAGAAATGCAAAGCCTCGGGGGAATGCGTCCGGGCCTGCCCGCAAGATGCCATCACCATCGTTGACGGGGTCGCCGTCATCGACCACGACCGCTGCGACCTCGACGGCATCTGCATCCCCGCCTGCCCTTACGGGGCCATCGATTATTCGGAGGATTAAGGGCGGAAAGCCGTTTTAAGTTTTACGTGGATGCCGGGGTCGGATTTTTGGGCCCCGGCTTTTTTTGGTGAAGGGGGGATTTGGTATAATCTTAACGGTTCACGGTTCACGGAATTTCCCCGCTTTTTGATGGGAGGACAGCATGAGCGAGGCACACATCGAGGTTGTCAGGGGGGACATCACCCAAATGAAGGTCGACGCCATCGTCAATGCAGCCAACAGGTCGCTGCTGGGCGGCGGGGGGGTGGACGGGGCGATTCACCGGGCCGCAGGACCGAAGCTGCTGGCAGAGTGCCGGACGCTGGGAGGGGCGGAGACGGGGGAGGCGAAGATCACAGGCGGGTACGAGCTTCCGGCGAGGCACGTCATCCACACCGTCGGGCCGGTGTGGCACGGCGGCAGCCGCAACGAGGAGAGCCGCTCCTGGCCGACTGCTACCGCAACAGCCTGCGGCTGGCGTTGGAAACGGGCCTTTCGACCATCGCCTTTCCTTCGATCAGCACCGGCGCCTACGGCTTTCCCATCGACCGCGCCTGCCGCCTCGCCGTGCGGGAGGTAAGGGACTTCCTGGGCAAACACCCCGAGGTCGAGAAGGTCTATTTCGTCTGTTTTTCCGCCGGCGATGCGGCGGTATACCGGGAAGCCCTGGGGGAAGGGGACTGAAAACACCCAAAGAAGAGGGTCAGCTCCCCCCCCGCAGATAGGCGCCGAACTGGACGTCGACCCCTTTGATGTGGTTGATGATCCAGTCGAGCAGGGTATGGTTGGTGTCGACGAGCACGTGGAGGGAGGGGCCATCCTCCTGAAGCAGCTTTTTCAGGTCCTTCAGCCTGTCGATGAAGATCCGGTGCTGCTCCCTGTGGGCCGGCAGGCCGGGATAGGCCCTGGAGGCCATCAGGCGCTCCTCCTCGCCGAAGTGGGTGGCCACGTATTCGTCGAGAAAACCGAAAAGCTGGTTCAGCTTCTCCTTTCCCCGGTTCTGCTTGCAAGCCTCCAGCAGGTCGCCGAATCGCGCGAAAAGCTCCCGGTGCTGGGCGTCGATCGTCCCGTGCCCCACCGCCAGGCGCTCCGTCCATAGAATCGCCATGTTGTCCTCCTTTTTCGGTAAAAGATGACCAAAACGGTCATTATTATAGGGGGGCGGAAGCGGAAGTCAAGGCGAATATAGTCGAGCTGAAGAGTCTCCCTTGGCCCGGTTCGTGCTTTAACAGTGGTTGGAAAATGAAACAGGGGTACGCCGACGTGCCCCGCATGCGTGCAACGAGGCCCGCCGGGAGAAGTACTCCCCGCGGGCTCTTTTGTGGAGGCGGAGTCTCATGGCTGGGAACGACGAAAAGAAAATATGGGTGCCGGCCGGAAAGGCGGCGCAGGCGATGGCGACCACTGAACTCAACGTGCTGATGCACATCAAGCGGGGCCTCCTGGAAGGCCGTGAGGAGGGGGGGGCGTGGTACGTCTCCAGCGAGAGCCTTGCGGAGTTTTGTGAGAAAGACGGTGGCGAAAAGACCCGGGTGGTATGCAAGCCCGGATGTGCAGCCAGCAAGGGCGGCTGCGGCTCCTGCGGTTAGAGGAACCGGCGGCAGACGGCAGGGCGATGCCTAAAGTCTGTGCAGGCAAGCAGAAGGAATGACCATGGGAATTCAGATCAAGCCCTCGGACCTGCAGTACAGGTACCCCCGCCGGAAGGAGACGCGGGCGCTGCCCAAGTTCAGCGGCAAGCCCGACCCGCACCCCTTCGACCGGGACGACCTCTACGAGGTCATTCCGATGTTCGAGGCTGTGATGGACGACCTGGGGACCGTCGACGGAAAGGTTTTGCACCGGATGGAGGTGGTCCTCAACAACGAGGTCCCCCGTTTTATCGCCACACGGGAGGAGGTCTTCGACTGCCTGGTGGAGGTGATGCGGGAGTTGCTGGCCCCGTAACCTCCTGAAACGCAAAAGGCGCTCTGGAGGAAAAAAAAAAAAAAAAAAAAAAAAAAAAAAAAAAAAAAAAAAAAAAAAAAAAAAAAAAAAAAAAAAAAAAAAAAAAAAAAAAAAAAAAAAAAAAAAAAAAAAAAAAAAAAAAAAAAAAAAAAAAAAAAAAAAAAAAAAAAAAAAAAAAAAAAAAAAAAAAGGCCAGGGTGATTTGACCTGCGCCCGGCAGGCGAAGGAGCGCTTCCGGGCCTGCCGCACCTGCCTGGCCGAAACCGGCTTCGCGGCACCAAGGTCGAAGTCCGCCGCCTGGCCCCGGGATGCCGCTCTGGCCCGAGGGGGAATGGTCGTGCCTGTTCGTCAATGGGCGCTGCAACGGGCGCTGCTTCTACTGCCCGGCAAGCCAGGATGAAATCGGCATCCCGACCACCAATACCGTCTCTTTCCGCACCCCCGCCGCCTATGTCGCCTACCTGGAGCGCTTCGGCTTTCGCGGCGCCAGCCTCTCCGGCGGCGAGCCGCTGCTCACCCCCGGGCGGACGTTCGCTTTCCTGACGGCCATCAAGAAACATTTCGGCGATCGGATGCACACCTGGATCTACACCAACGGCCTCCTGGCTGACCGCGATACCCTCTGCCGCCTGCGCGATGCCGGCCTCGACGAGCTCCGCTTCGACATCGGCGCCGCCGGCTATTCCCTGGCAGGCGGCGCGCCGGGCGGTGGGGATCATCCCCACGGTAACCGTGGAAATCCCGGCCGTCCCCGAGGACGCCGGGCGGCTGCGGGAGCTGTTGCCGGCCATGGCCGACGCGGGCATCGCCCACCTCAACCTGCACCAGCTGCGCCTGACCCCCTATAACATCCAGCGTCTCGCCGGCCGCCCCTTCACCGATCTGCACGGCAACAAGAGGCCCGTCCTCGAAACGGAGCTGGCGGCCCTGGAACTGCTTGCCTGGAGCCTGGAGGCGGCATCGATCTGCCGGTGAACTACTGCTCCTTCGTCTACAAAAACCGCTTCCAGAAGGTCGCCGCCCGTCGCCGGGGGGCCGGCGCCATGTGCAAACCGTGGGAAGAGGATCACCCCCGCCGGCGCGATACGCATCCTCGCGCTGACCGGCTCCGCGGCGGATCTGGACCGCCAGAGCGAGATTTTCCGGCAGGCCGGTGCCGGGGCGGACCCGCCGGCTTTCAGCGCCGGCCGTGACCGCCTCTTCTTTGCCGCCGCCCTCTGGCCATTGGTCGATTTTTCTTCCCTGAAGCTGCTCAGGTCGGCTATGCCGAAGCCGCCATCCGCGAAGACGGTTTCCTACCGCAATTACTTCGTCGAGGTGCGCCTGCTCGGGCAAACGCAGCGTTGTCGAACGCTGGCCCGTCGCACCCTCGGTCGAACTCTCCGGTGAGGAAATCTCTCGCTTCGAGGGACTGCTGCTTAGGGGGGAGGAGAATGGGACCGAAGGCGCTCTCGGGGAGAAGGGGGAGGCGGTGGGGCGCTTCGAGTTTATCCCGGAGGGGTTGCAGGAGTATTTTTAGACTCAAGACTAAATATTCGAGACGCAAGACTCATGGGGGGTCAGTTTTTTTCTTGAGTCTTCCGTCTTCCGTCTTCCGTCCGATTTTACTTGCCTTCGGGGGTTGATTCGGCGGCCGATCCCCGCTACTCTTTCCCTGTTGCGCCTGTTTCGTCTTCGGGGCCTTCCCGGGACGAGGCGGGGATGTCAGTCGGTATTCACTTCGGGCGAGAAAGGATCGTATGAAAACGAGAACGCTGCTGGTAATCTTCATCGCGGTTCTGGCCGGCCTTCTGGCCGTTTATTTCTGGAAGTCGCAGCTGGGAGAGAAAAAACCCGTCCCCATCGCCCAAACGCCCCCGTCACCTCCCCCCGCCGCCCAGCCGTCCCCGCCCGTCCCGGCGCCGAAGCCGCCGGCCGCCGCCGAACCCGAAAAGCCCCTGCCGACCCTGGCCGAGAGCGACCCGGCGATGCGGGAGAGCCTTTCGGAGCTCTTTCCCAGGCAGAATCTCGGCGACTTCTTCTTTCTGAAGCACTTCATCCAGCGTTTCGTCCTCATGGTCGACAACCTGCCCCGGCACGAGCTGCCCTACAACCGCCTACCGGTGAAGCCGGCTTCGGGACGGTTCCTCACCACCGGCGAAGAGGGAAGCGAGTTTCTCAGCCCCGCCAACTACAGGCGCTACACTCCCTACGTCCGGCTTGCAGAGCTCGTGGATACGGGCCGGCTGGTGGCGGTTTACGCCCGCTTCTATCCCCTCTTCCAGGAGGCGTACCAGCAGCTGGGCTATCCCTCGGGCAATTTCAACCACCGCCTCATCGAGGTGATCGACCACCTGCTGGCCGCGCCCGACGTCCAGGGGCCCATCCGGGTGGTCCACCCTAAGGTCCGTTACAGGTTCGCGGACCCCGACCTGGAGGCCCTCTCTGCCGGGCAGAAAATCCTGATCCGGATGGGCCCCGACAACGCAGGGAAGGTCAAGGCCAAGCTTCGGGAAATCCGACGGGAGCTGACCGCCCGGATTCGCCTCACCCCTCCTGCAGGGTGAGAAACGGCGCCCTTTCCGGGGGGGGGGGGGAGGTCGAAAGAGCTCGAACGATCCCCCTCTGCCCCCGGACCGGCCGCTTATCTCTCGTGCACCTTCTGCACAAGAACTAGGCAGTATCCCTCCCCGGAGACCGTTCTGCGCCCCACGACGGATTCGCTCTCCACCCGGTCCCCTCGGGGGTTTCGTCCTCTTAAGACAAACTTGGCACGCCCAATGCTTAAAGGAAAGTCGTAACGACGAAGAGGCACGATGGCGTGCCCGGGCGTTATCGGCAATGAGGCCCGAGGGATTATCCCTCCGGGCTTTTTTTATTTCCGGGGCAGAGCAGATGGCAAGGCCGGAGAGAAAGGCGAATAGGGCAGGATTCAGGGTTTTGGTTTTGAAATAACTCAAAATTCAAAATTCATAATTCAAAATTGCTTTTGTAATCGGAAAGCGGCGCCACGGCGGAGCCGCGCGGGCAAAGTTGCCCCATCCGGGTCGTCCGGGTGGGGCTTGTTTTTTTGAAAAACCGGACGGAACTTCCGGATGCCTCGGAACATCAACGGGGATGCCGCCTCGGGGGAAGCAGGGAGATTCGTCGAACAACCGTAAAAAGAAAGGAATTGTGTCATGGCTGAAAAGAAAATGCGTCAGATCGCGATCTACGGCAAAGGCGGCATCGGCAAGTCCACCACCACCCAGAACACCGTGGCAGGTCTCGCCAGCCTCGGCAAGAAGGTGATGATCATCGGCTGCGACCCCAAGGCCGACTCCACCCGCCTGATCCTCCATGCCAAGGCCCAGGAGACGGTCATGGACAAGGTCCGCGAGCTCGGCACCGTCGAGGATCTGGAACTGGAGGATGTGCTCAAGTGGGGCTATGGCGCCGTCAAGTGCGTCGAGTCGGGCGGTCCCGAGCCGGGGGTCGGCTGCGCCGGCCGCGGCGTCATCACCGCCATCAACTTCCTTGAGGAGAACGGCGCCTACACCGAGGACCTCGACTTCGTCTTCTACGACGTCCTCGGTGACGTCGTCTGCGGCGGGTTCGCCATGCCGATCCGTGAGAACAAGGCCCAGGAGATCTACATCGTCGTCTCCGGCGAGATGATGGCCATGTACGCCGCCAACAACATCTGCAAGGGGATCGTCAAGTACGCATCTTCGGGCAGCGTGCGCCTCGGCGGCCTGATCTGCAACAGTCGCAACACCGACCGCGAGGCCGACCTGATCGAGGCGCTGGCCGCCAAGCTCGGCACCCAGATGATCCACTTCGTTCCCCGCGACAACCAGGTGCAGCGCGCAGAGCTTCGCCGCATGACCGTCATCGAGTACTCCCCCGAGCACAAGCAGGCCGACGAGTATCGGGAGCTGGCCCGCAAGGTCTCCGAGAACACGATGTTGGTCGTTCCCAATCCGCTGGAGATGGAGGAACTCGAAGAGCTTCTGATGGAGTTCGGCATCATGGAAGCGGAGGATGAGACCATCGTCGGCAAGGCGGAGAATGCCTAGGCCGGTCGATTCCTTCCCGACTCGGCGTTGCGCCGGGGTTCTGCACGCTCGACGTAGCGCTGCTACGCCTCGCCCGCAGCTCCCCGACGCGCCTTGATTCGGAAAGGACTTGACCGTCTGGGACAGACGGGTCTGTAAACCCGGCTTCACTACCTAGCGAATGGAGTCAGCAATGTCCAAAAAAATAGAAAAAAAGATCGTCGAGGGAATTTCGAAAGAATCGACCCAGGCGATGATCGACGCGGTTCTGGCGGCCTATCCAGAAAAGGGCAGGAAGAAGCGCGCCCCGCACCTGGCGCCCAACGACCAGCTCTCCGGCAAGGCCTGCGTCAAGTCCAACAAGAAGACCGTCCCCGGGGTGATGAGCGCCCGCGGCTGCGCCTACGCCGGCGCCAAGGGGGTGGTGTGGGGGCCGATCCGCGACATGGTCCACGTCTCCCACGGCCCGGTCGGCTGCGGCTGGTACTCCTGGGGGACGCGGCGCAACCTGGTGAGCGGCCAGCTCGGCGTCGACCAGTTCGCCATGCAGTTCACCTCCGACTTCCAGGAGAAGGACATCGTCTATGGCGGCGACAAGAAGCTCAAGACGCTGCTCAGCGAGGCCCACGAGCTCTTTCCCCTCGCCAAGGGGATCTCGGTTCTTTCCGAGTGCCCGGTCGGGCTGATTGGCGACGACATCAACTCCGTCGCCAAGCAGGCCTCCCAGGAACTCGACCTGCCAGTCATCCCCTGCAACTGCGAGGGGTTCCGCGGGGTCTCCCAGTCGCTGGGTCATCATATCAGCAACGACACGATCCGCGACTTCATCATCGAAACCCGCGAGTTCAAAGAGCCGATCGGCCCCTACGACATCGCCCTGATCGGCGAGTACAACATCGGCGGCGACGCCTGGTCGACCAAGCCTCTCCTGGAAGAATGCGGCTTCAACGTCAAGTCGGTCTGGACCGGCGACGGGGAGCTGGAGAAGATCGCCGCCACCCACCAGGTGCGGCTCAACGTCATCCACTGCTACCGCTCCATGAACTACATGTGCAAGGTGATGGAGGAGAAGTACGGCATCCCCTGGATCGAGCTCAACTTCTTCGGCCCGAGCAAGATCAGGACGAGCCTGCGCAAGCTGGCCGAGCTCTTCGACGATTCCATCAAGGAGAAGGTCGAGGCGGCCATCGCCAAGTACGACCCGCAGATGCAGGCGGTGATCGACGAGTACCGGCCGCGGCTCGAAGGCAAGACGGTGATGCTCTATGTCGGCGGCCTGCGCCCCCGTCACACCATCGGCGCCTACGAGGACCTGGGGATGACCTGCGTCGGTAGCGGCTACGAGTTCGCCCACAGCGACGACTACGACCGCACCGCCCCGGAGATGCCCGAAGGGACCGTGGTCTACGACGACGCCTCCGAGTTCGAGATGGAACAGTTCGCCCATGTCCTCAAGCCCGACCTGGTCGGCAGCGGCATCAAGGAGAAGTACGTCTTCCAGAAGATGGGCGTCCCCTTCCGGCAGATGCACAGCTGGGACTACTCCGGCCCCTACCACGGCTACAAGGGATTCCCGACCTTCGCCCGGGACATCGACATGGCCGTGAACTCGCCCGACGTGGGATTTGGTGAAGGCGCCGTTCTGATGACGGAAATGTAGAGGCGTGATTCATTACGCCCGGCATCGGGCCAAATTACGGGCGCAATGAATTGCGCCCCTACGAAAAAACAACCCCGGACCGTGTGACGGATGCGTCTGCGGCCGGTCGAAGGAGTTCATTTCATGGCCAACAATTTTGGGCTTCCCGTCAAACCGGTGACCGAGACGCCTGCCGAAGAGCTTGAGCGGGTCGCGGCCTGGATCGATACCGAAGAGTACAAGGAAATCAACTTCAAGCGCGAGGCGCTGGTGGTCATGCCGCCCCACGCCTGCCAGCCGCTGGGGGCCGAACTGGTCGCCCACGCCTTCGAGGGGTCGCTGCCCTTCGTGCACGGCTCCCAGGGGTGCGCCTCCTACTACCGCTCCACCCTCAATCGCCACTTTCGCGAGCCGGCTCCTGCCGTCTCCGACTCCATGACGGAGGACGGTGCGGTCTTCGGCGGCCAGAACAACCTGCACGAGGGGCTGGAGAACGCCATCGCCCTCTACAAGCCGAAGATGGTCTCCGTCTTCACCTCCTGCATGCCGGAGATCATCGGCGACGACCTGACCGCCTTCATCAAGAACGCCCGCAGCAAGGGGCTTGTTCCGGAGGAGTTGCCGACCCCCTACGCCAATACCCCGAGTTTCAACGGGTCGCACATCCACGGCTACGACGCCATGCTGCTCGCGATCCTGCAGACCCTGACCGAAGGGAAGAAGATCGACGGTCGCTGCACCGGCAAGGTCAACCTGATCCCCGGCTTCGACGCCAATACCGGTAACTTCCGGGAGTACAAGCGGATCTTCGAGGCCTTCGGCGCTCCCTGCACTATCCTGGGGGACATCTCCGACGTCTTCGACTCCCCTCTCGACGGGACCTATCGGGTCTACCCCGGCGGCACCCCGCTTGCGGATGCGGCCGACTCCGTCAACGGCAAGGCCACCATCAGCCTCGGTCCCTACTCGGCGACCAAGACCTACAAGTGGCTCACGGACAACTATTCGGGCGAGCACGCGGCGATTCCCATGCCGCTGGGCATCGCCATGACCGACGCCTTCCTGATGAAGATCGCCGACCTGACCGGCAAGCCGGTCCCCGAGAGCCTCAAGGCCGAGCGCGGCCGGGCGGTGGACGCCATGACCGACGCCCACCAGTACATGCACGGCAAGAAGTTCGCCCTCTACGGCGACCCCGACCAGCTGCTCGGCACCATCTCCTTTCTGCTGGAGATGGGGGCGGTTCCCTACCACATCCTCTGCAGCAAGGGGAACAAGAAGGTCGCCAAGGAGATCCAGTCGCTGCTCGACACCTCCATGTACGGCAAGCAGGGGAAAATCTACATGGGCAAGGACCTCTGGCACCTGCGCAGCCTTCTGATGACCGACCCGGTGGACGGCCTGATCGGCGACACGCATGGAAAATTCATCGCCCGCGACGCGAAGATTCCGCTCTTCCGCTTCGGCTTCCCGGTCTTCGACCGGGTGAACCTCCACCGCAGCCCGATCATCGGCTACCAGGGGGCGATCAACATGCTCACCGCCATCTGCAACAAGTTCCTCGACGTCGTCGACGAGGCCTGCGAGGACCGACAATTCGAGATGATGCGGTAGCGTTTTCGGCGGCAGGCGGTTCTTTGCGCCGATCTCTGCGTCAGCCTGCGAAATCGGTCGTCGACGTACGATGTGCGCCTCCTCGCGATTTCTTGGCTTCCTTGACCTCGGCGCAAACTCCTCGCCTGCCATCCCAAAACGGGGAAACCGGTTTTAGGGTTAAACCTGAAACTTAAAACCTGAAACCTTTGGGCGGGCTCAGTCCGAGCCCGCCAGAACAACGAAATTCTTTGCGTCCTTGGCGCCTTCACGGGGAGAAAAAATGATTCGCACCCGAAGATTCGACATCGTTGGCGGCAGGGCCGGGAAGGGATTGAGTATGAAAGTCGCATTTGCCAGCACCGACAAGATGCACGTCGACCAGCACTTCGGGCGCGCCGAGGCGTTCTACATCTGGGAGGTCGGGCCGGAGGAGGCAGCCTTCGCCGGCGTGGTACAGGTCCGGCGAGAGGACGAGGCCAGCCACAGCGACGACAAGATCGAGGCCCGGTGCTCGGGCCTGGCCGACTGCGCCCTGGTCTATATTGCCGAAATCGGCGGCCCGGCAGCTGCCCGGCTGGTGCAGAAGAAGATCCACCCGCTCAAGAGCAAGGATCGGGAACCGATCGCGGAAGTCGTCGCCAAGCTCCAGGAGGTGCTCAAGGGCAACCCGCCGCCCTGGCTGCGCAAGGCGATGCTGAAGGAAGAACGACCGGAGTTTGGGGAACATTAACCCCCCTGTAAGGGCGCAATTCATTGCGCCCAGTGCGTGATGAATCACGCCCCTACAGAAACGTAATACATAATGATTCGAAGGAGACTCACCATGGCAGTCTATACAGGCAAAACCAAAGGCGGAAAAGAGTGGACCCCGACCTTCGTCGAGGCGATCGACCACGAGAAATGCATCGGCTGCGGCCGGTGTTTCAAGGCCTGCTCGCGCAACGTGCTCGGCCCCGAGGACCTGGAGGACGAAGAATCCGAATCGGTGCGCATGGTCATGACCATCGTCGATGACAGCAAATGCGTCGGCTGCGCCGGCTGCGGGGTGACCTGCAGCAAGAAGGCCTTCAGCTTCAAGCCCATGACGGTCTGAAACCCAGGACTTGTAGGACCCATCGGACCGATAAGACAGAAGACGGAGTTTTTTATGCGTATTGCCGTTGCTTCCAAAAGTCGGGACCGAGGTCGACCAGCACTTCGGCCACGCCGAACGCTTTCTGATCTATGAGATCGGGAAGGAATCCATAGAGTCGGTAGGAGAGGTTTCCGTCGAGAGATACTGCTCCTTCGACCCCGACCATCCGATGCGACCCCGGCAATTTGCCGGAATCGTCGCAGCGCTCAAAGGATGCCGGGCGGTCATTACGGCCATGATCGGCGACTACCCCCGGAAGGAGTTGGAGAAGGCCGGGCTGGTCCACATCGCGGCTGCCGGTCCGGTAGGTGAGGCGCTGTGCCGGGCCCCACACACTCTCTCGGAATGCGTCTGCAAGAAATAACGTTCCAAGCGCTCAGCCTCCTGAGCGGAACTGGCCGGCCACTGCCCGAGGAGTGACCTTCCAGGGTTGTCATTGCCTTCGGCATGGGCAGGAGGGATGCGGGGGATACCCTCCTGCCCCATTTTTTCCGGATGTTGGAAATTGGCATATCCGATGCGGTTCCGTCCTGTCAGCAGGACCCGAAATGGTACAAAGTGGTACCGAACCTGAAACCGGCAACGATGCCCCGAACCGCTTGACGCGGGAGCGGGGTTTTTTCGTTCAGACAGAGAGCAGCGGCGCTTTCCGGAAATGAGACCGGGAGCGCCGTTTTACCTGGCATACGAAAGGAGACCGACCATGGCTACCGGCTGCCCGATGATGAAGGCCAAGACCCAGAGCGACCACCCCTGCTTCGGCGGAGACCACAGCAAGGCCGGCCGCATCCACCTCCCCGTCGCCCCGGGGTGCAACATCAAGTGCGGTTTCTGCGAGCGCAGGTTCGACTGCGCCAACGAGAGCCGTCCCGGCGTCACCAGCCGGGTGCTCACCCCGGAGCAGGCCGTCGAAAGAGTCCGGCTCGTCAAGCGGCACATGGAGAGGCAGGGGGGAGCCAGCCTCAAGGTTGTCGGCATCGCCGGCCCCGGGGACCCGCTGGCCAACCCGAAGACCTTCGAGACCTTCGACCGGGTGCGCGAAGCCTTCCCGGAGATGACCCTCTGCCTTTCGACCAACGGCCTGCTTCTTCCGGAGTCTCTCGAGCGGATTCTCGAATACGACGTCCACAGCCTGACGGTGACCGTCAACGCCCTGACCCCCGAGACCGGCGCCAGGGTTTACGAATGGATCAAGGCTGGACGGACATAAGCTGGAAGGGGAAGAGGCCGCCGCCATCCTCCTCGCCCAGCAGCTCAAGGGGGTTCGGCTGGCGGCGGCGGCGGGCCTGCTGGTCAAGGTCAACCATGTCTACATCCCCGGCGTCAACGACCATGAGACCCTGGAGCTGGCGGTCAAGGTGCGTGAGCTGGGCGCCGCCATGATGAACATCATGCCGGTGATTCCCGTCGGACGGTTCAAGGAGATGCCCGCCCCTCGGAGGCGACCATGGAGATGGTCCGCAACCAGGCCGAACTGATCCTCTCCCAGGCCCGCCACTGCAGGCAGTGCCGCGCCGACGCCGCCGGGGTTGTGGGACAGGACCTCGACCTGGAGGCTTTGGAGGCGAGGGCCGTTTAAAATCTGACTCACGCAACGACGCGACGACGCAACGCAAAGCTCAAGTTTTTTGATCTTTTGAATTCCGTAGCGTCGTTGCGGCGTCGCGTGATGATGGTCCTTTACAAGGTTCCTTGACCATCATCATTGAAATTCACTCCAAATCCCTTTAGTATCTAATCCCGGTTGAAAACTTGAATTGACCCGCCCACGCGGGCTGAAGAGGAGAACAACTGTGGGAAACGAGAAAAAGGCTGAAATCTGTATCGAACCCTGTCCGCCCGTCGACCTGAGCGGGGACGGGGGATGGACCCCCTTCGACGCGCCCGCGCTGGTCGGCGCCTCGTTGCGATTCGTCTCCGGGGAGCCGGACGGCAACCGCTACCGGATCCGCTATTACCGCAACGCGAAGAGCGGCTGCGGGCCCGGGTCTGGTTCGGCCCCGAAACCGAAGGCCCCCCCGGCAATGCCCATGGCGGCATCGATGGCCGCGGTCCTCGACGAGGTGCTCGGCCTGGCGGCCTGGGCGGAGGGCTACCCCGTCGTGGTCGGAAACCTCAACGTCAGCTTCCGCAACCTGCTGCCGCTCGAGCAGGTGGTGACGGTGGAGAGCGAGGTGGTCTCGGCCGAGGGGCGCAAGGTGCTGGTGCGCGGCCGGATCTGCCGCGGCGAGACCGTCTTCGCCGAGGCGGAGTGCCTGTGCATCACCGTCCCCGGCAAGTAGGCCCCACTCCTTCGCCATGTCCGACGCCACGGACCCTTCGGTAAACCCCGCCCCAGGCCGGCTGCCGCTTCTGCGGCTGCTGGCGGGGTCGATCTGCATCAGCTTTTCCCCTATCTTCATCAAGCTGGCCGCCGTCTCCCCGGACGCGGCAGGCTTTTACCGCATGCTCTTCTCCGGTCTGGGGCTTCTGGTCTGGCTGGGGCTGAGCCGGGTGGGGTGGAGGCTGCCCTCAGGAACCCTTCGAGTGCTGGCCGCCGGCGGAGTTCTCCTCGGCGTCGACTTCATGTGCTGGCACCGCAGCATTCACCTCGTCGGCCCGGGGCTTGCCACCCTGCTGGGGAATTTCCAGGTTTTCTTCACTGCGTTCTTTTCCTGGCTGATCCTCCGCCAGAAGGTCTCCCGTCTCTTCCTGGCCGCGGTGGGGATGGCCCTTGCCGGGCTGCTCCTGATTACCGGAGTCCACCTGCAGGCCATGGCGCCGGGGTACCGCCTCGGCATCGTCTTGGGCCTCGGCACCGCTCTGTGCTACTCGGGCTACATCCTTTTCCTCAAACAGGCGATGGGTCATCCCGCGGTGAGCGGGGTTTCGGCCATGCTGGTCGTCTCCGTCGTCTGCATGGGCTTCATGGGCCTGGTCACCGCTGCGGGCGGGGAAACCTTCCTGATCCCCGATGCCGGCTCGCTCTGGGCCCTTGTCGGGGTCGGGGTGGTGAGCACCACCCTCGGCTGGTCTCTCATCTCCACGGCCATGCGCCAGATCTCCGCCACCGTCGCCGGGCTTGTCCTTCTGCTGCAGCCGGCGCTCTCCTTCGTCTGGGACGTGATCATCTTCCACCGCGCCACCGCGGTTCACGAGGTTTTTGGGGTGATGTTGATCCTGGGGGCTATCTTCCTCGGTTCCAGGAGGGCGTGACTATCTCCCCTGGCTGCAATCCTGAAATTCCTTAAACCGGTGGGTCGCGTCCCGCCAGACGCCTTACTTTTTGTCCAGGCCAACAAAAGATGGCGTCGCAAAAAATCCGTCCTACGGCGTTACGGCGTTTTTTCAGGACCTCGACCTACCTGATGTAGGCCTTCGCCCCTGAAAAACCACCAAGCCTTGTAGGACGAAATTTTTGCTTAGCCATCCCATGAGTTTTTGCGAAAGCATCAACAAAAAGTAAGCAAAAAATGGCCTTCACCTGCGGTGGGCATTTCTGTCTCGGGGGATTTCCCCTCCTGCGTAGGTTCGTAAAGATATGAACTCCGGTGCTTCGTGGAGGATCTACCTTGGCAAGCTTTCGGCGCTATCTATCTGCCCTGCAAAGGCTCCAACAGAAAAGGACAGTATCAAAACCGTGGACTCGCCACCGGGCACAGGAGCGGTTATCTGAACTGTCGGTTAATTGAACCGCCAAAACTCGGCGACAGAAATGCCTCCCCGGCAGGGGCCGCCCTTTTCTTTGCTTCCTTTCTTTTTGGCGGGATAAAAAGAAAGGAAGGCGGGGTGCGGGGCGCAGCGCCCGCGGTCTTGAAGTTTTCACCTGAAACTCCCAGGAAAACCACTGCCAAAACCGTCGGTTCCCGGACCGACAGCCGGGTTCATTTTCTTTGAGCGCAAAGAAAACGAACCAAAAGAAACGCTTCACCTGCGGTGGGCATTTCTGTTGCGAGGGATTTCTCCCTCTGCATACGTTGACAAAGAGGAGAACTCCGGTGCTTCGTGGAAGATCTACGTTGAGCAGCTTTCGGGGCTCTCAGTCGGCCCCACTAAGGTTCCAACAGAAAATGACAGAACCAAAACCGTAGACTCGCCACAGAGAGCAGGCGTGGTTCCCTTTGCCTAAGGTCCCTGGAGCCACCGAGCCGTCGCAACAGAAATGCCTCCCTGGCAAGGGCCGCCCTTTTCTTTGCTTACTTTCTTTAGGGCGGGATCAAAAGAAAGTCAGGCGGGGTGCGGGGTGCAGCGCCCGCGGTCTCAGGTTTCGCCCGGGAACTTTTTCTTCTAATACTTTTTCTCCAAGAAGAAATCCCCTTGCCCTCCCTCCCCCCGCCATGGTAACACTGCGGGACTTTTTCCCGCGGAGATTCAACATGATCCATCTGACCGGCATCACCAAGCAGCACGGCTACCAGGTCCTGTTCAAGGACTCGAGCTTCCAGATCCTCCCCGGTTCCCGCAGCGGCCTGGTCGGCCCCAACGGCGCCGGCAAGAGCACCATTTTTCGTCTGATCACCGGCGAGGAAGAGCCCGACGCCGGCGAGATCAGCTGCGCCAAGAAGACCGTCATCGGCTACTTCTCCCAGGACGTCGGCGAGATGGCGGGACGCTCGGCCCTGGAGGAGGTGATGGCCGCCAGCGCCCGCACCGTCGAGCTCGGCGGGCAGATCCGCGACATGGAGGCGGCTATGTGCGAGCCGATGGGGGATGAGGAGCTTGCCGCGCTGCTGGAGCGTTACGGCGACGCCCAGGAGGAGTTTGAGCACCGCGGCGGATATGACCTGGAGGCCCGCGCGAAGGCCGTCCTCACCGGCCTCGGCATCGGCACCGACGCCCACCACCGCCCCACCGAGAGCTTCAGCGGCGGCTGGAAGATGCGCATCGCCCTCGCCCGCATTCTCACCCTCAACCCCGACGTGCTGCTCCTCGACGAGCCGACCAACCACCTCGACGTCGAGTCGATCGTCTGGCTCGAGGAGTGGCTCGCCGGCGAGTTCAAGGGGGCGCTGCTGATGACCAGCCACGACCGCGACTTCATGAACCGCATCGTCGGCCGCATCGTCGAGGTCGCTAACAAGACAGTCACCACCTACGGCGGCGACTACGACTTTTATCTTCGCGAGCGGGAGGTGCGCCGCGAGCAGCTCCTCGCCAGCCACCGCCGGCAGCAGGAGATGCTCGCCAAGGAGGAGGAGTTCATCGCCCGCTTCGCCGCCCGAGCCTCCCACGCCGCCCAGGTCCAGTCGCGGGTGAAGAAGCTCGAGAAGATCGAGCGCATCGAGCTTCCCCCCGAACAGAAGGCCATCAGGTTCGAGTTCGCCGAGCCGCCCCGAAGCGGCGACGACGTCCTCCTCTTCGAGAATCTCGGCAAGACGCTGGCCGCTCCCCGATGGGGCCGAGAAGCCCGTCTTCTCCGGCGTCTCGGGGCTCGATCCGCCGCGGCGAGAAGATCGCCGTCGTCGGGGTGAACGGCGCCGGCAAGTCGACCTTCCTCAAGACCCTCGCCGGACAGACCGAACCCTCGGAAGGGAGCGTCGCCGTCGGCGCCAGCGTCGAGGCGGGCTACTTCAGCCAGCACGCCATGGACAGCCTCGACCCGCGGCGCAGCGTCTTCGAGACGGTGCAGGCGGCCATCCCCCAGGCGAGCGATCGGCGTGGTGCGCAACCTCTGCGCCGCCTTCCTCTTCCAGGGGGACGACGTCGACAAGCGCATCGACAAGCTCTCCGGCGGCGAGAAGAGCCGGGTGGTTCTCGCCACCCTCCTCGCCCGCCCCCTGAACCTGCTCATCCTCGACGAGCCGACCAACCACCTCGACATCCGGTCCCGGGAGATCCTCCTCGAGGCCCTGCAGGCCTTCACCGGCACCGTGGTCCTGGTCAGCCACGACCGCCACTTCCTGCGCTCCCTGGTCGGTCGGGTCTTCGAGATCGACCACGGCGAGATGCGCGTCTACGAGGGGGATTACGAGTACTACCTGCACAAGACGGGGCGGGAGCATCGGGCGGCTTAGGGGTAAACCTGGACCCCTTGGATGTTGGAACCTTTGGACTTGAAGGGGATTTTTACTTATTGGAAGGGTGGGTTTTGTTGTTGAACTGAATGGTTGGAGGGATAGGCGCATGCAATGAAGCCGCGGATGACCAGGGTTTGATCCCTGATTTCCGCGGCTTTTTCATTGCGCTGCTGTTGAACTTTGGTACTAAAAAATGGTACATCATGGGATGGGAGGTAACGATGACAGGGCGGTGGAGAAGCGGTTGCCAAGCTGCCGAAGAAGGTCCTTGACGCCTTGGTGCGGCTTCTGGCCGAATCGAGTGCTCAGGCCCCGTGCGCGGTAACTGGCCAAACTACTCCAAGCTTGGCGATGGCCGTCACCACTGCCACCTGAAAAAGGGGAACCCGACCTACGTGGCGGTCTGGATCGAGGAGCAGGACAGAATCACGGTGGAGATCATCTATGTTGGAACCCACGAAAAAGCACCCTACTGAAAAATTGGTGACGCTTCGCTTGCGCGTTCACCCCTCCAATGTCGAGCGGATCAGGCGCTTCGCCACCAGTGTAGAGGCGGAAATGGAGGGGGAAGCCCGCCCATGGTGGGAGGTGTTGGCCGAGTTGCGGCCGACGACACCGTCCCGGCAGACCGTTCTTCGCGGCTCACGCGTCAAGGAAAACCTCACCCAGGCACAGCTCTCCGAGAGGACTGGCATCCCTCGCCGGCACATCAGCGAGATGGAGCATGGCAAGCGGCCCATCGGTAAGGAGACAGCCAGGAAGTTGGCTTGGGCATTGGAATGTGATTATCGGGTGTTTTTATAGTTGCGGGGCCCTGAGAAGACGGGGCGGAAGCATCGGGGGGCTTGAGGCACGAGGACACCAAACTTCTCTCCTCGGCCCTTAGATATTTATAGGCCATTTTTTGCCCGAAAAACGGGGATATAAGGCCATTTTTAGGGAAGAAATCGGGCATTTTCACTTTGCTTTCAGAGGCTTGGGCTGGTCCGACCCCGTATATGCCCCCGTATATGGCACCATGAGATGGGCAGAAAAAACCAGCCCGCCAAAGGCATCCGTGCAATGAATGAAGGGACGATCAGCCACAGGACCGGAGGTGATGAGACGGCCCTTACAAGAGCTGTGCGGGTTGAGGATAAATTAGAATGACGAAGGGCGGCCAGATTAGGCGCCCATTTTCCTTGCAGTATCTTCCTTGAAAATGGCCTTAATGGGCCTGCGCCTTACACGCCTTAGGAAATATCCCTTTGACCTTCCAGCCATTCCGGGCTACATTGGCATCGCTTTGGTTTGGATTGTTCTGGAGGTGGAGAGATGGAAGGAAGCAGAAAAAAGTTCTTGCGAATAACTAGTTTCGAGAACCCGCCGAAGTCAACCTTTGGCTGAACGGCGTTTTTTTATTGATTGAGGGATACCTTGATGTCAGGAATCATCCCTAGCCAAATACCCATTTGTCAAGCCTGCCCCGGAAGGCGCATTGTTGGGTCTTCTTTGACAGCAGACACTGAAGAAATGCCACATAGTCGGTACACCGGTTTGGGGCTTTGGGCCTTCCGGGGAAGGGTTCTTCAGGCTTAGCGCCCTCGGGGATAAGTAGAAGGCGAAGCGGTGGAGAGAGAAAATGGGGAGGATACAAATGCTAAACTGTGGCCGGAAGGCAACCTTTTGGATTTTTGCAATTTTCAGGATGCCCTGTTGGCTCGAGACCCCGCGACATATTATGTCTCTAGCTTGTTTATAATTTTTTGCACAAACACTTTCAAACCGTGCCGTTGAGATCAAGAGGTAGAAACTATGAAGATCTATTGTGCTGGACCGCTCTTCAATCGGAAAGAGAAAGAGGAAATGGAAGAGATTGCTACAGCGCTTGAGAAAAAAGGATTTGTTGTTTTCCTTCCACATCGAGATGGTTTTGAATTTAGCAATCTAGTGGAACAGTTTAAACAGATTGGAATCCCTGATGAGAAAGCCACACATTTATTAAATAAGGCGATATTTACGCTCGATGTTTTTCAGGTACTTGATAGTGATGGTCTCGTTTTAAATATAAATGGGAGAGTACCAGACGAAGGAGCAATGGTTGAAGCTGGTATTGCATGGAATGCAGGGAAACATGTTGTCATATATAAGTCTGATAGCAGGACCCTACTGAACGGCAACGACAATCCGCTCCTTCTTGGTCTAAGTGATTTTGAAACCACCAATGAAATAAATGAAATTCCAGAAATATTTAAATCCAATTCATTTGAATCAGATTCAAAAATTGACAACAAACGAGTAAAGCATCTTTATTCAAAAGGCAGAAAGATATATGAAGCTGCCTCAACAAAATCAGATGCATCAGATTTGTGCATGATGTTAATCGAAGTCTTGGAGGGTGGATATGTGCACGCCGTTTGATGAAAAACTGATATATACCAATCCAAAGGCAACTCTTTCAGAAAATTCAAAAGGACGTCTTGAGCCCCTTGAAACCTGTACCTATCGGACAGAATTCCAAAGAGATATCCATCGAATAATATACAGTCAATCCTTCCGTAGGCTTCGGCACAAAACACAAGTATTTTTTCTTCCGAATAATGATCATATCTGTACTCGCATTGAGCATGTTCTCCATGTAGCCTCGGCGTCAAGAACTGTCGCTAGACACCTACATCTCAATGAAGACCTCGCCGAGGCAATAGGATTGGGCCATGACCTTGGGCATGCCCCCTTCGGGCACCACGGCGAACTTGTTTTAAATAGGCTCGGGGAGCAGTCTGGACTAGATCGGTCTTTTCAGCATGAAATACACGGGTTGAGAGTTGTAGACAAACTTGCGGAACTTGATCGAGAACCAAGACCTGGGCTAAACCTAACCTATGAAGTTCGAGATGGCATTATATCTCACTGCGGAGAAGATTTTAAAAATTCAAACCAGATAACTCCACACGTAGGAGAAAAAGATCTTGTAACTATCCGTGATAGGAAAGAATGCGGGATGCCCACCACCTTAGAAGGCTGCATTGTCAGAATAGTTGATAGAATTACTTACGCAGGCCGTGACATTGAAGATGCTTTAGTCGCTGGACAAATCAAAGAACAAGATATCCCAAAGAGAATTTCTGAAGAACTTGGAAATAATAATGGTGAAATTATTGGCAGATTACTTGAGGACTTAATAGAATATAGTCGTAAAAATGAGAATTACATTGGCCTATCAAAGGAAAAGCATGGAGCTCTTATTGAACTAATCGATTTTAATTACGGGAAAATATATAAAGCTGAAGAAGTCGAAAAGTTTAAGAAACAAGCAACTCTCGCCATTGAAGAGCTATTTAATCGTCTAGTTTCTGACATTAAAAGAACCAACAGGTTTAACACAATGTCAGGTTTGCCAGACGCAACTGTCTACAATGTTCTCAATAGCTTTATAAATAAAGTTGGCTATACACCTGAAGTGCAAAACGAATTTATAGTCTTAGACTTTATTTCTGGAATGACGGATAATTATGTAATCAGATGTTTGGATGAAATCTTTGTACCGAAATGTATTACTTGAGTTTAGACATGAATTTCTAGGACACCTTACCTAACACAAAAATCAAAAAAGGAGGCCGGGCGGCCTCCTTTTTTGATTGACGTGTCATAGGGATTGCGTCTACAGATTTCATTTTTTGAAATATTGTATATGCGACCCGTGAGCTTGCCACGAGGAAGTTTTGCGCTAGGCCGCGGTCGCGCGTCCCGCACGGGCAGCGGCGATGTTGGCGTCGAGGACGCCCGGGAAGGTTTCCGCTGGGTCGGACCAAACTAGGTGGCCGAAATTAGGAATGATTCTTTGGAAATTGCTGCCCCCCCCAATAGCCTTATAGGCCTGTTTTTGGTATTAAAATGGCCAGTATAAGGCAGGAAGAGAGGGGCTGCGAGGGGCCAGGCCTTGTTAGAGTGTAATAAGGGGTCGTGTCTACAGAATTCATTTTTTGAAATGTGTAGATGCGACCCTTCAGCTTGCCAGGCGTTGAAATCGCTAAATTCAAGTTTTTCCTGTAAGGAAGAAAACTTGAACTTGGAAAACTCTTAAAATCGATGTTATAAAAAAGGATAGTCCTACCTGCCGGAGAAACGCATGGACCACACGCAAATCATTCAATGCCTGGCCGCGCACAAACCTGACCTCGACCGGTTCGGAGTCCGTTCCCTCTCGCTGTTCGGTTCGGTAGCACGGGAAGAGCAGCGGCCAGACAGGGACATCGGTATTCTCGTCGAATTCAAGTGGTCGGCGGTTTTTCGAGTTCGCACGCTTGAAAAACTACCTCGAAGCCAACCTTCGCCATTCGGTCGATCTCGTCACCCACGACGCCCTCAAGGCCCAACTGCGGGAGCAAATCCTCCGGGAGTCGGTCTATGCCGTTTAGGGCCCCGACTGGTGTCGAGTTTGTAAAGTGGCAACTTGGCCTCATGGAAATTTACCAACTTGCATACGCGCATTCCTATTACCCTGCCCAGACAAAGACCTCGGGCGGGACAAGCACGGGCCTCTCACTGGAATCTTGGAGTTTGGATAAGGAATGCTGAGGCGACCCTGCGCCCATAGCGGACAGGGGAAGCCGAATGCCAGCAACTATGAAGCGCAAGATTCGCCAAGCAGCGAGACGGAAGCCGCAACAAAACCAGCGGGACGGTTGTGTGCAAAAACTGCCGTCATCTTTAACTGTATGATTTTACTGGGGGGATTTTTTCTTTTGACGCGAAGAAAATAGAATGGCCCTTTTGTTGTTCGGGCGGTGGCGTCCGAAGCATATATGGTCATTCCTCACGTAATTATATAATTTTGAGAATTAGAGAACTGCCTACCAGGTCCTCCCCTTTTATTGCAAATATAATTATCAAAAGGTCTTTAAATGGAAAAATTACAAAACCTCATTATTAAGCATGAAAGAAAAATTTTAACTTTTGCTATTTACATTTTTTTTGCTGCTACCCTACTCAGCCCAATAATTTCTGAGTTTTCACAAACTTTTAAATCCCACAAAAATGACATTCTTCTTATAATTCTTGTTTCATCAACAACTATCATATTTACTTTTCTTCGCAATATTGATTGGAAATCTGCAACTAATAGGCCAATGCTTTACCATTACAAGTCATCTTCTGCAGACATGATTGAAATTGAAGAGAAAATGGAGCGTTACAAAAAGTGTGAACTAGTTGTTCTCGGAAATACCCTCACTACCATGTGGAATTCATTGCTTAAGCGCTACTTTATAAGGGTTCAGAATGGCGAAGTATCTTCAAGAATAAATGTTGTTTTAATAAAAAGTGTTGATAAAATTTCTTCCTTTGATCCAAAAAATGATCCAGTCATTCCTCAAATAGAGGACTGGCATAAAAAAAATGGTTCCTCAATTTCAATAAAAATTTTTATTACGGAGCAAAAAATTTCTTTTACAGGAATATGTGCAAACAAGGAATTTTTAAAATTTCGCTTGATTGGAAGTAGCCGTACCCGTGAAGTTTTTGGTAGAGCCTCTAAGGGTGATGATGAGATTTCAGATAGAATAATTGAGTGGTTTCATTTTTCGTGTGTACAAATTGCTTCAAGTGGAAAGCTAATAAAAAATTTTCCGGCTAGGAGTATGCAATGAAAAGGGCTATAATTCTAACAGTAAGAAAAACTCTTGAATTTAATATGACCACCATTTACAGGTGGGCGTTTATCGGTGAGGTCATCGATGCCATAGAAAGTACTAATTTGTGGGAGGTTGATGTATATGATGGTGGCGTAGTAGGGGCAACCCTAGATGATTATGTTGAAAAATTTCGTCTTGAGTACGACCTAGTTCTTTTCTATACGGACCCCCATGTTGCTCATGAGGTTTTGGATTTAAGTCGAATTTGCAAAGAAATTTCGCCTCGGTCTAAAATAATGATATATGGCCGAACCGCTGTTTTTATTCCACAGTATTTTAAGAGAGAACCTATTGATGCCATCCACCTTAGCGGGGACAGGGAACTCGTCATACGTGATTACGCTCTAAATTTATCTGGACAGAAGCCCACTGAAACTCTTTCCGGAATATGGCTACTTGAACGAGCGACAAAAATTAACATCGAACCTGGCCCACGATTTAACGGTGGAAAATGGTTTTTTCCAAACCTTACAAAACTGCCAATAGAGGATTATAAGAAGATATCAAAAAAGAAAGGAAGACTATTTGAATACGCCTTGTCTGTATCAAAGGGGTGTCCCAATGCGTGCCCGTACTGCGAAACAACTACAGACCAAGGCAGGATAGACAGGCGTCGTGACATTCATGAGATTATCACATGGATTAACACAAAAATTTACGACCAAGATGACTGGATTATCCAACTATGGTCATCAAATTTCTTTCATGACCATGGGTGGGTAATGAGATTCTGCAACGCATATAAAGGAACAAAATCTACATTTAGGTGGAGAGCAGTCGGGTCATTTAGAGACATCACCGCGGAAGTCGTCTCCAAAATTTCCGAAGCAAATTGCTATGAAGTTGCTTTTGGCGTTGAAACTATTTCTGTGTCCCAAAAAAAATCGCCAAAAGGGCCCTTGGAGAAATTACTTAAGGCAATCGACCTTTGCAGAAATGAAGGCATCAGGGTCAAGTGCCTCCTTTTGCTTAATTCAAAACCGAACACCGGAGGATGTGGCCTTTACCTTACGGTCGCTACAAAAAGAGAATATCCCCTATCGGACCACCTTGTATACGCCACTCCATGAATTGACACCAAAGAGTGCTGAGGCCCTTGATGGGCTCGACCTTTCAAGGTTTGATTGTCGAACTTATGTTCACCCTAACCACCCCCTGAGCGAAAGAATGCAGCTTTTGGGGCTTTTCGGCATGCATAAGGAACTACTAAGCGCCATAGAGACCCAATGCGGCTAAATCCCATGCCAAGATGTCTACTCAATTTGGCAACCGGCCTTCCTGACCATACGTTGAGGGGCATATGCCAGAGCCTTTCCCGCCCTTGCCAAATCTAGCATTTAAATAGACATACCAGCACAATAACTATAAAATTAAGTCAAATTTGACTGGCCAAAAAATTACAGCAGCTCAAGTCTCGGAGGGTTACATGCCAAATGAAGAGTCAATTCGGGCCACAAAAGACTTTTTGATAAAAAACAATTTAAAGTCATTTGCAGAGGCCGTCGAAATTGCCAAAGATCCAACTTCTTTGATTTTGTCTATTTTATATGCCCTAGGCTATAATGATCCAACGCACATCTGCGTCGAAAATAACATAAAGTTCTATTCCGATGCAAAAGATGAAATCCTACTTGTAGAATTTTCACTAATTAAAAAAACTCTCTCGGGCAAATTAAAAGATGACGCAATTAAAGCATTCACAGTTATCAATTCAATAGAGAACGAATTGACTAGCGCCATAATGTACCCAATTTCTTTACGCAAAAAAGCCATTGAAAACGTTTGCCTGCGAGCAGGTGTTGATCTTGATTTTTTCGAGAGGGTGCTTAATAATTGGAAATAACTGAAACCCTTGGATCGAATTTTACTTTTATTGTTACTGCAGGGGCCATTCTACCGCTAAATTAAAAGGCAACTTTAATACTATGACTGGCAAAATAATTGTACTGGAGGGCATAGATGGCAGTGGGAAAAACACACAGGCCAACCTACTATACAAATACGCTCTATCTATAGGTATTAAGTCCAGTTTGATGAACTTTCCAAGCTACAACGATACGTTTTTTGGTATCGAGGTTGGTAACTATCTCAATGGTGAATTTGGAGCACTTGATGAAATACACCCAAAGTTGGCCGCTATGCTATACGCGGGCGACAGATATGAAAAAAGGGATGAAATCATTGAATACTTAGAAGATGGATATCTCCTTATTATCGACCGCTATGTTCCCTCAAACATTGCCCATCAAACTGCCAAAATTCTTAATGGAGGCAGGGAAAAACTCCTAAAGTGGATAGAACATTTAGAATATACTTTATATAAGCTACCAAAACCTGATGTAGTTATTTTTCTTGATATGCCCCCAACAAACGCAAAAGATCTTGTATTGGCAAAAGACAAGAGAACCTATACTGACAAGAAACAGGATCTACATGAAGAAGACCAAACATATCTTGAAAGAACTTATTTAGAGTTTAAAAATTTATGTAAAGAAAATAAATGGTTACATATTCAATGCAGGCTACGCGGAAAAGTACGGGAGCCAAATGAAATTTCGCTAGATATTATCAGGGGATTAAAGGAAAGAGGCATTCTCTAGACATACAAGGCGGTCCGTGACGCGGGGTCTTGTGCGGGGTCGGACCAGTGCAACTTATTGACAATGAAGTGAAAATGCCCGAAATTTTCTTTTGAAATTGCCCTATGGCTCGATTTTTGAGGCCAAAAATTGGCCTATAGGGGACCATCCAAGGCATAACCCTAAACATTTCCTCGGCAGATTCCCCCGCACTCTTACTCAACCCTCTCAAACCGTTGACAAGGTGAACCACAAGTGGCACACTTCCGTCAAAGGAGATTTGCCATGCCTGCAAAAAACCCGAGAATCAACGTTGTCCTTGAAAAGCCCCTATACAACGCCCTCCACGACCTGGCTGAAGACGAAGGCGTTTCCATGTCTATGCTGATGCGGGATCTTGTGAAGGAGGCCCTCGAAATCCGCGAAGACCGGGCGCTGGCCGATTTTGCCGGGGAGAGGGAAAAGGAATTTGACCGTGGCAGGGCCCTCAGCCACGAGGACGTGTGGGGGTAGCGTGCCTTTTTCGGTGATCTACCACCCCGACGTCAAGGGGCGGGATATCCCCAAACTCAACGCCGATGTCCGGAATCGGATCAGAAAGGCCATCGAAACCCGCCTGATGGTCGCCCCTCAGGAATACGGCGAGCCCCTGCGGAAGACCCTCAAAGGCTACTGGAAACTGAGGGTCGGGGATTACCGCATCGTGTTCAGGATTCTCGACGAGGAAATTCTCATTCTCGGCATTTGTCATCGTAAGGAAGTCTATCCCATGATGGAAAAGCGGCAGTAAGGCCGAACTCTTAACGTCCTCAGCAGCTTTGTCACCCCCCCCTGACTCTGCCACGGCTGATGAGGCTATCCCACAGAGCGACAGCCTCCCGGCCGTCGCTCTCCGTTTCTCCACCTATCGAAAAAAATGATTCGTCTGCCGTGTCACCCGGCCCCGTTACAGGGTCAGCGCGGCTTCCCCCTGGAAGAGCTGTTCGCGAACCTTGGCCACCTCAGGGATCTTCCAGGTATTCGTCAAAGGTCATCCGGTCGATAAAGCCGTCGGGGGTGATCTCGATGATCCGGTTGGCGACGGTGGAGACGAATTCGTGGTCGTGGGAGGTAAAGAGGATCACCTCCGGAAAGGCGATCAGCCGTTGTTCAGGGCGGTGATCGACTCCAGGTCCAGATGGTTGGTCGGTTCGTCGAGGATAGGGCGTTGGCGCCGGTCAGCATCATCCGGGAGAGCATGCAGCGCACCGTCTCACCCGCCGGAGAGGACCGTGGTCTTCTTCAGTCGCCTCCTCGCCGGAGAAGAGCATGCGGCCCAAGAAACCCCGGGCGAAGCTCTCCCCTTCGGTGGCGGGGGCGAACTGGCCGAGCCACTCGACCAGGTTCAGCTCGTTCGTCGAAGTAAGCGGCTGTTCTCCTTGGGGAAATAGGCTCGGGTGATGGTCACCCCCCAGCGGAAGCTGCCGCTGTCCGGTTCCAGCTCGCCGGCCAGGATCTGAAAGAGGGTGGTCTTGGCCAGGCTGTTGCCGCCGACAAAGGCGATCTTGTCGCCCTTGTTGACGGTGAGGGTCAAATCGGTCGAGCACCGTCGACCCCGTCGATCGTCTTGCTCAGACCGTTGATCTCGAGGATGACATCGCCGCAGGGCCGCTCGGGCTTGAAGACGACAAGGGGTATTTGCGTGAGGAGACCGGCATATCCTCGATGGTCAATCTTGTCCAGCAGCTTCTTGCGGGAGGTGGCCTGCTTGGCCTTGGAGGCGTTGGAGCAGAAGCGTGGATGAACTCCTTCAGCTCGTTGGCCTTGTCGGTGGCCTTCCGGTTTTCCTCCTGCTTCTGCTTGAAGCGCCAGCTGGCTGGCCTGGTACCAGAAGTCGTAGTTGCCGACATAGACCTGATCTTGCCGAAGTCGATGTCGGCCACATGGGTGCAGACCTGGTTCAGGAAGTGCCGGTCATGGGAGACGATGATCACGGTGTTCTGGAAGCGGAAGAGGAACTCCTCGAGCCAGTTGATCGACTTGAGGTCGAGGTGGTTGGTGGGCTCGTCCAGCAGCAGGATATCCGGATTGCCGAACAGGGCCTGGGCCAGGAGCACCCGGACCTTGTCGCCGCCTTCCAGCTCCTTCATCTTCTTCTGGCGCAGCTCTTCGGCGATGCCGAGCCCGTTGAGAGCAGCACCGCCGCCTCGGACTCCGCCTCGTAGCCGTTCATCTCGCCGAACTCCGCCTCCAGTTCGCCGGAGCGGATGCCGTCCGCCTCGCTGAAATCGGCCTTGGCATAGAGGGCCTCCCGTTCGTCCATCACCTCGTAGAGCTCGCTGATGGCCCATGACCACGGTGTTGAACACCGTCTCCTCGTCGAAGGCGAACTGGTCCTGGCGCAGCATGGCGATGCGCTCGCCCGGGCCGATCGAAATCTCCCCCTTGTCCGGCTCCTTCTCGCCGGCGAGGATTTGCAGGAAGGTCGATTTGCCGGCGCCGTTGGCGCCGATCAGCCCGTAGCAGTTGCCGGGGTGAATTTGATGTTGACGTCTTTGAAGATGACCCGTTTGCCGTAGGCGAGGGCGATGTTATGGCACTAATCATGGATCTCTTCTTTCGGTTGGGACAAAACAAAAACCACAGGGGGGATTCCTGTGGTCCACGCGAGGGGACCTTATACCATTGAAGATCGGTGATTGACAACCGGATTCTGTTTATAATTCGCAGATCTGGCTATTTTCGGGCTCCGGGGAATTTTTGGCGGGGGACTCGGGGGGGGGCAGGTCTTGAATATTTGAGCGTATAAAATGAATCTTTTCGGTCTGTTTGTGCCTTTAGGTCAATAGAAATTGGTAAATGTGGAGAGCGGGAGCTGAGGTTTGTAGAGTTGAGGACGTGTCCCAAGGCAGGAAGGTTGTTCCGCACTGGAACCCGCCCCCGCCCGGGAGCCCTCTCAGATGTCCGAAGCCAATTCGGGTCTCGGCTACTCGACCTCGCCGAAGGAGATGTCGAAGATCTCCAGCAACTCCAGGCTCTGCTTGGAGAGCATCATCACGTTGCCGACGATGCCGTAGTAGAGGATGCTCAGGCGGGTCTTGGAGGTGTTGTTCTTGATGCGGGCCGCCTGCAGCTCGTTGAGCTGGTCGGCCAGAGCCCGAAGCCGGCTGTCCTTCTCGGTCAGGCCGGCGATGTCGGCCGGCTGGCGGCGGCTGAAGGTCTCCTCCACCTCCAGGAGGATATCATGGAGCAGCTTCCGCACCTGCTCCAGTTCCTCCACCTGGACCGGCAGCAGTCCCTTGTGGTGGTTGCCGATGTGGGTGTAGGCGCGCAGCACGATGTCGCGGTAACCGTCGATGACTTTCTGCAGCCGGCGGACGGTCTGGGCGTAGCGGTAGGAGACGGTATGCCCCTGCTGGTCGAGCAGGCGCATCGCCTTGAAGATGTTGGCGCTGATGATGTTGGACCAGCCCTGCATCTTGGTCAGCTTGCGGCGCTCCACGCCGATGCGGTCGAACTGCTGGCGGAAGAGCCCGTCGAGGGCGGTGTCGAGGGAGGTGCGGATCTCCTTCAGCAGCACGCTCATGTGCTCGAAGGTCGTTTCCACCGCACCGGTCGCGTCGGCCACCGATTTGAGGTTGAAGATCTTTTCCTTCTGGGCATCCTCGCTCAAGGCGCGGTGCTTGCGGTGGGCATTGCGGATCATCACCGCCGCCAGGGCGATGAGTACGGCGACCCCGAAGGCCTGTCCGTAGAAGATGACCGTGGCGAAGATGCTGGCGATGATGAAGGCGACGACGGCGGTCAGAAACCAGCCGCCGATCACCGCCAGCACCCCGGTGACGCGGTAGACGGCGCTCTCGCGGCCCCAGGCCCGATCGGCGAAGGAGCTGCCCATGGCAACCATGAAGGTGACGTAAGTGGTCGACAGCGGTAGCTTATTGGCGGTGGCATAGGAGACCACGGCGCTGGCGACCGTCAGGTTGACTGCGGCGCGCAGCAGGTCGAAGGAGGGCCGCTCCCCCTCGGCGACGACCAGGGGAGCCTCCGCCGGGTCGAGGCGCCGGTTGACCAGGGACCGCAGCGGTCCCGGCACGACGGTGCGGGCCAGCTCGAAAATCCCGAGCACCAGGCGCACGATGGAGCGCGAGAGGAAGATCGATTCGAAGCGCTCATGCCCTTCCTCCTGCTGGGCCAGGTTGATCTCGGTATCGGTGACGGTGCGCGCCTTCTTCGACAGACAGAGGGTCACGACCATGACCAGACCGGCGAAAAGGAGCAGCAGGGTGTCCGAATGGAACTTCTGCGTCAGGGCGCCCATGGTGGCGGTCAACGGATGGGCGCTGGCCAGCGCCGCCTGGTAGGCCTGCAGCCCGGCCAGGGGGACGCCGATGAAGTTTACCAGGTCGTTGGCCGCAAAGGCCATCGCCAGGGCGAAGGTGCCGATCAGGACAATCGGCTTGAGAATGTTGACCTTGAGCCCCTGCAGAACCAGCAGCGCCACGACGGAGACGGCGAAGATCAACAGCAGCAGGGTCAGGACGTGGGTGTCTATCCAGGCCACCGTCGCCCGGGGGATGAACGAGGCCCCTTTGGCCCCCTTGACGAGGATGAAGTAGGTGATCGAGGCCAGTGCCATGCCGCCCCACAGCGCGCCGTAGCGCTTGATTCGCCGGCGGTAGTCGAAGGTGAAGAGGAGCCGGGTGAAGAACTGCACCACGGCGCCGCAGACGAAGGCGACCGCCACCGACAGCAGGATCCCCATGATGATGGTGATCGCCTTGGCCGAGTTGATGTAGGTGACGATATGGGCCAGGTTGTCGCCGGCCTGGACGATCTTCAACAGCGAGACGGCGACCGCTGCGCCGAGAAGCTCGAAGACCACGGAGACGGTGGTCGAGGTCGGCAGGCCGTAGGTGTTGAAGAGGTCGAGAAGGATGACGTTGGCCAGCATGACGGCGAGGAAGATGGTCAGCAGTTCGGGCATGGTGAAGAATTGGGGATGGAAGATCCCCTTGCGGGCGACCTCCATCATGCCGCTGGAGAAGGTGACCCCGGCGAGGATGCCGAGGCCGGCCACGGTGAGGATGACAGCCCGGGGCGCGACCCGGGAACCGATCGAGGAATTGAGAAAGTTGACGGCATCGTTGCTGACGCCGACGAAGATGGCGAAGATGGCGATCAGGCCGAGAACACCGACCTCGATGGTGAGCACTTGCATGGTCATTGGCCGATAACTCCCTGGAAACTTGAACCTGTCGGGCCGCTTCTGAGCTCCACATGGCAGCGGAGCCCGATTTCCGTCGCAAAAATCGTTTGGTCGACGTCTCTGGCGCGGCACCGGTCGATGCCGGCGGCGGGTCATTAGAATAAAGACAGGAGCCGGGTAATGCAATAAAAAATCCCCGGCAGAGAAGACCTGCCCCCAGCGCCGCGGCAGGTCCCCTCCCAGGAAAAAAGCGGCCGCCCTCCGGCCGCCGCTTTTCACTTTCTTCACACGGAATATCCCATCGAGGCATTGCTGCCCTCGAAACCCCTTTACAGGGTCAGCTCGGCCTGCCCCTGGAAGAACTCCTCGCGGATTTTCCCGACCTCGGGGCTCTCCAGGTATTCGTCGAAGGTCATCGTCCGGTCGATGTAGCCGCCGGGGGTGAATTCGACGATCCGGTTTGAGGGAAGAGGGTCAGGCCTGCAAGATTGCAAGTTGCTAAATTGATGCTATCCTCACCCACGGCACGCAAACCACACATCCATTATCCCGGCGCATTGTACCACGTCATACGTCGCAAACGCCCGCTCTTCGACGACGAGGACCGCTGTCGCTTTTATCTTCTCCTCCAGGAAGGGGGCGAGCGGTTGAAGAGGATGGGGGATCTGTGGGGTCAGGTTCGACTTTCGGGGGGATCTGTGGGGTCAGGTTCGACTTTCGGATATTCGAAAGTCCTTTGGGGGCTTTACTCTGTGGAGATGGCAGGGACGGGGGGGATGTGTGGGGTAGTGACTTGGTGACTTAGCCGGTTTTGTGACAGCCCATTCTTATTCTGCCACGTGTGACGCCCGCGGCGCTCCATCCAAATGACACAGGGAGGTAGGGCATCCAATGTACGGGGAATGAATTTCAGGAAATCAGCCGGTCATACTCTCCATGAGTGCCGATCCAGAACCAAACGATACCACCTCCGGCCGAGACACCGAGCGCCCGATAGTGCAGCCCGACTCTCATCGACCAGAATTGGCCAACCTGCTTAAAGTGAAGGGAAGGATGCTGGGGATTTTTCTTCAGGAGCTCGAAGTTGGTATTGGCCAACTCCCGTACCGGCTGCGGGAGAGCTGCAAAGCACTCCCAGTATCGCGGCGAGGCATGGTGAGTTAAAGGCGCTTGCATTGGCCCCTGCGATATTGCTCGAGCGCTTCCGCCGCCAGTCCATCCAGCTTGCCTGCCGGCACGTCGCGGGCCAGTTGCTCGTCCCAACGCGCAGCATCGAACTCCAGGAACCAGGAGCGAAAGGCGCCCAGTTCGTCCTCTGAAAGGGCGGCAACCTGATCTTCAATTTTTTTTACCGTGTTCGACATTTTCGTTCTCCGTTGGGGTGTCGATTCTCCCTATGGTAGCAGAGGATAGCTATTTTTCCAACTTTCGGTGCTTTCGCAGAAAGCCTCGGGGCCTTTACTTCTTGATTGCAGGATCTGTGGGGTCTACCATCGGAATTAGCAGATGACGGGGCTGACCTTTGGCGCCTGGCGAAAAAGGCTTCTGCTTCAGGAGGCCATCGACCGCCTGGGACGAGGCCACAGCGTCACCCGCGTCGCCTTCGACCTGGGTTACCAGAGCCTGAGCGCCTTTGTGGAGATGTGCCGGCAGTGGCTCGGAACCTCTCCGGGGCAATATGCGCGGCAGCAGGGTTGAATCCTCACCCTTTGATCTGTCCATCCCGGCGCCATTCTGCGATAATCCCCGCCATGCAAACTCTCCGCGAAGAAATTGTGCGCCACCTGCCGAGCGGCGGCGAAGCTCGCCGTCTCTTCCACGGCCGGGGCCAGTGCTTTGCCGGTTACGAGGACCTGGTGATCGACTACTTCCCTCCGGTCGTCCTGGTGGTCCTCTATCGTGAGCGGCCGCGGGCCTGGCTGGAGGAGCTGATACGGCTGCTGGATGCGGCACTGCCGGAAAAACCCGGTGCGGTCCTCCTTCAGGAGCGCTTTTTGCCCCGCGCCCCCAGCCGGATGCTGCAAGGGGTGCTGCCTGAAAGTCTGAATGCCTTGGAGGCGGGATTGTCTTTCCGGCTGCGTCCCGGGGAGGCGCAGAACATAGGATTTTTCCCGGACATGGCGATCGGGCGCAAGCTGGTCCGCGAGCGGACGGCGGGCAAGCGCGTCCTGAATCTTTTTGCCTTTACCTGCAGCTTCTCCGTGGCCGCCCTGGCCGGAGGTGCGGCCCGGGTCGTCAATCTGGACATGAATCGCGGGGCGCTGGAACTCGGCAAGCTCAATCACCGGCTCAACGGCATCGACCTGCGCCGGGCCGGTTTTCTGCCGCTCGAATTCTTTCGCAGCGTCGCCAAGCTGCGGAGGCTCGGCCCTTTCGACCTGGTGATCTGCGACCCGCCCGCATCGCAGGGAAAAAGCTTCACCGCCGAGCGGCACTGGCCCAAGCTGGTACGCAGCCTGCCCGACCTGCTCGCCCCAGGCGGCGAGATCCTGGCCTGCCTCAACGGCCCCAACCTGGGGCCGGACTATCTCGACCCGCTCCTTGCCGAGACCTTCCCTTCAGCGGAGAACCTCGGCCTCTACCGTCCCGGAGAGGACTTTCCCGACGCCCGCCCCGACTGCGGCGTATCCATTCACCATTACCGCCTGCCCCCGGCGCCTGCCCCGGCGGCCACCCACGGCTGAAACCGAAACAGAGAAGGAGGACATGGCCTGCCGCGCGAGAAGATGATCGTGCTCATCCGGGAGAACACGCCCGAACAGGTGGCGCTCGGCGGAGAACTTCTCGCCGATCTTCGCAGGCGACGCGAAGGCTTCCGGCCTGACGCAAAAAGGCGGCCCCCATCGGCCGCCTTTTCCTCTATTCGTCTCGCTCCCTGACAAGCTCCCCCAGCTCTTGCCGCCTTACGCCACGCTGGTGCGCCCGAGTTGCCGGGCCAGGGCCTCCCTGCGCGAATCGTCGATCTCCCGCATGACGCCGCGAACGTCGGCCGACCTTTCGCTCCTCTCGAAGCGACCGCTCAGTGGGGACTCCGGGTGCAGCTTCCCCTTTTCAAAGAGGTGCCAGATCTCCTCGGCGTAGGCGGTGGCGGGGAGCTCCGGGGCGAAGCGGCCGAAGAAGGCGGCGAGGTTGTCCACGTCCCTCGCGAAGATGCGGCTGGCGTTGTTGTTGTTGCCGGCGGCGTCGATCGCCTGGGGCAGATCGATGATCACCGGGCCGTCGGCGGCGGCCAGCACGTTGAACTCGGAGAGGTCGCCGTGCACCAGCCCGGCGCAGAGCATGCGCACCACCTGCCCGATCAGCAGGCGGTGGTACTCCCGGGCGAGCTCCGGACTCAGCTGCAGGTCGTTGAGGCGCGGGGCGACGCAGCCGGCCTCGTCGACCACCAGCTCCATCAGCAGCACCCCCTCGCAGAAGGAGTAGGGCCTGGGCACGCGCACCCCGGCGGCTTCGAGGCGGTAGAGGGCCTCTACCTCGGCGTTCTGCCAGGCCGACTCCTGCTCCCCGCGCCCGAACCGGGAGTGCTTCTCCATGGCGCGGGAGCGCCGGCTGTTGCGCACCTTGCGCCCCTCCATATATTGGGTCTGCTTCTTGAAGCTGCGATGCTGGACGTCTTTGTAGGCCTTGGCGCAGCGGATTTCCCCCCGCTGCGCACCACGTAGACCTCGGCTTCCTTGCCGCTCATCAACTGCCCGAGAACCTCGTCGATCAGGCCGTCCTCCAGCAGAGGTTCCAACCTTCTGGGTATTTTCATCGAACCTTTTCCATTCGCTTCAGGCGCGGCTTGGAACGTGTGCCGCGCCGCTAAAAAGCCCTGAAATCTAGATGTATGCCATGACGCCCAACAGCTCGGCGACTTTCACCCGCCGCAAACGACGATGTTGGCCGTCTGCGAGGTCAGATCGAAGACGACCTTCGCCTCTCCCTCGCGCAGCTGCCGGAGAACCTGCCCCACCTTGTCCTCCAGCGTGCAGCCGACCTCCGCCCAGTCCGCCCCGTCCCGCGTCACGAACTCCTGGACCATGTTCCGAAGCGTATCTGGGTGTATCCGATCGCAGGGGACCTCGATCCCCTCTTCGCGCCGCTCGCTCGATTTCTCCGACATGAATCCTCCCCGGATGGCGCGGCCCTCTACAGGCTCAGCTCGGCCTGCCCCTGGAAGAGCTCCTCGCGGATTTTCCCGACCTCGGGGCTCTCCAGGTATTCGTCGAAGCTCATCGACCGGTCGATATAGCCGCCGGGGGTGAATTCGACGATCCGGTTGGCGACCGTGGAGAGGAACTTGTGGTCGTGGCTGGCGAAGAGGATCACCTCCGAAAAGGCGATCAGCCCGTTGTTGAGGGCGGTGATCGACTCCAGGTCGAGGTGGTTGGTCGGCTCGTCGAGGATGAGCACGTTGGCCCCTGTAAGCATCATCCGGGCGAGCATGCAGCGCACCTTCTCCCCGCCGGAGAGGACTGTGGACTTCTTGGTCGCCTCCTCGCCGGAGAAGAGCATGCGGCCCAGGAAGCCCCGGGCGAAGCTCTCCCCTTCGGTGTCGGGGGCGAACTGGCCCAGCCACTCGATGAGGTTCAGCTCGTTCTCGAAGTAGCGGCCGTTCTCCTTGGGAAAGTAGCTCGGGGCGATGGTGACCCCGAAGCGGAAGCTGCCGCTGTCGGGTTCGAGCTCTCCGGAGAGGATCTGGAAGAGGGTCGTCTTGGTCAGGGCGCCACCGCCGACGAAGGCGACCTTGTCCCCCTTGTTGAGGGTCAGGCTGAAATTGTCGAGCACCTTCACCCCGTCGACCGTCTTGCACAGGTCCTTGATCTCGAGGATGATGTCGCCGCAGGGCCGCTCGGGCTTGAAGACGACGAAGGGGTATTTGCGCGAGGAGACCGGCATGTCCTCGAGGGTGAGCTTTTCGAGGAGCTTCTTGCGCGAGGTCGCCTGCTTGGCCTTGGAGGCGTTGGAGGAGAAGCGCTGGATGAAGGCCTTGAGCTCGTTGGCCTTTTCGGTGACCTTGCGGTTCTCTTCCTGCTTCTGCTTGAGGGAGAGCTGGCTCGCCTCGTACCAGAAGTCGTAGTTGCCGACATAGACGGTGATCTTGCCGAAATCGATGTCGGCGACGTGGGTGCAGACCTGGTTGAGAAAGTGGCGGTCGTGGGAGACGACGATGACCGTGTTCCGGAAGCGGGAGAGGAACTCCTCGAGCCAGGCGATCGACGTGAGGTCGAGGTGGTTGGTCGGCTCGTCGAGCAGCAGCACGTCGGGGTTGCCGAAGAGGGCCTGGGCGAGGAGCACGCGGACCTTCTCGCCCCCTTCGAGCTCCTTCATCTTCTTGTGGCGCAGCTCTTCGGGAATGCCGAGACCGTTGAGGAGCACCGCCGCCTCCGACTCGGCCTCGTAGCCGTTCATCTCGGCGAACTCGGCTTCCAGCTCCCCGGAGCGGATGCCGTCCTCTTCGGTGAATTCCCCCTTGGAATAGATCGCCTCGCGCGCGGCCATCACTTCGTAGAGCCGCTGGTGCCCCATCATCACGGTGTTGAAGACGATCTGTTCGTCGAAGGCGAAGTGGTCCTGGCGCAGCATGGCGATCCGTTCGCCGGGACCGACGGAGATCTCCCCCTTGTCCGCCTCCATCTCCCCGGCGAGGATTTTCAGAAAAGTCGACTTGCCCGCCCCGTTGGCGCCGATGAGGCCGTAGCAGTTGCCGGGAATGAACTTGATGTTAACGTCTTTGAATATGACCCTCTTGCCGTAGGCGAGGGCCACGTTGTGAGCGCTGATCATGGATGAAAAACTTCCTGTCTGGGTCAAAGAAAAAACCACAGGGGTGATCCCTGTGGTTCACGTATATTTCCTTTATACCATCCAGGGCCAGGCGGGGGCAACCGGTTTCTGCTTACAATCCGCGCATCAAGGGCCTGCCACCGCTGCGCTTGTTGTTGTGAAGAAGCGCAGTATCTGTTACCGTGTGTCGAAAAGAATGCACGCCGTCGACTGTGTGCGGGAAAAGAGGTCGGGAAATGTCAATCGAGTGGTATCCGGGACATATGAGCAAGGCGCGGCGGGAGATCGCCCAGGCCCTCTCCGGGGTCGACGTGGTGATCGAGGTCGTCGATGCCCGCCTGCCGGTGTCGAGCTCCAACCCGATCCTGGAAAAACTGCGCGGCGGCAAACCGTGCGTCAAGGTCCTCAACAAGCAGGACCTCGCCGACCCGGGCCTCACAAAGGCGTGGGTGCGCCATTTTGCGGCCCGAAGCGGTGTCGCGGCGGTGCCCGTCGAGGCGAAAAACCGCAAGGAGGCCGGGGCGGTCCTCCGCCAGTGCCGCTCCCTGGTCCCGCACAAGGGGCGCCCCGGGCGTACTCTGCGCGTCATGGTCGTCGGCATCCCGAACGTCGGCAAGTCGACCCTGATCAACACCCTGGCGGGGAAGGGCATCGCCCGGGTCGGGGACAAGCCGGCGATCACCACCTGCAGGCAGCAGGTCAATCTCCCCAACCACATCATCCTCGACGACACGCCGGGGCTTCTCTGGCCCGATTTGCGCGACCACTACGGCGCGCTGCGGCTCGCCGCGAGCGGAGCCATCGGCGACAGCGGCTTCGATTCCGTGGAGGCCGCCTGCTTCGCCATCGCCTTCCTGCTGCAGCGCTATCCCGGTGCCTTGATCCGAACGCTACCCCTTCGCCGCCGACGAGACCGACCCGGTCCTTCTCCTGGAGGCGATCGGCCGCCGCCACGGTTGCCTGCTCAGCGGTGGAGTCGATGCGACTCGCGCCGGCGAGTTCTTCCTGAGGGCCCTGCGGGCGGGAAAATTCGGGCGGGTTTCCTTCGAGGCGCCGGAAGACGAATCCCCCGAAGCCCTGGGCGAGGACGGCCAGCCGGAGGCGCGGGACGAAAATTAACTCTGCCGGAGAACGGAAACGATGGAAATCGACCTTGACGTACTGAGTCACCTGATAAGAAAACGGACCGACGAGATTGACAAGAGCGTGGCCGGGACCGGCTATCTGGCCCGGACGGTCATCGGTGTCGGCACCTTCCTGCTCGACAACGAGGGAAACCTCAATCTGCTGACTTCCAAGCAACAGGTCACCTTCGAGAGGTTTCTGAAGACGCTCCTGGAAGACTCTTCACGAGAACCGGACTCCGGCGACTGACCTCGGCGCGGGCTGAGGTCCCCGCCTGTTTTTTTTCCTCCCTCTTCCTTACCTGCCGTTCTTCCCTTCACCATGGGCCCTGAATTGGGCATCCGGCCCCGTCGGGCCACGGAAGTGAAATACATAACCGGAAGTGAATCTCGCGAAGAATTGATGGCGTCGCAAAAAGTCCGCCCCACGGCGTTACGGCGTTTTTTCAGGACCTCGACCTACCTGATGTAGGCCTTCGCCCCTGAAAAACCACCAGGCCTTGTGGGACGAAATTTTTGCTTAGCCATCTCCTGAGCTTTTGCGAAAGCATCAAGAATTGACCTAAGACAATTTCCGGGCTCTCTTTTCAGGGTACTCTCCCCAGCCCGACTCCCCCCGCTCTCCGGCGGGTGGACCATCCCCCCTTGGACCTGTCCTCTGGGGGATGGAGGGTTGAAGGAAGTCTCTAATAAAAGGATTGAGAGCTTGAGAAGACGACTATTCCAGATTCCGCAGAAGATGAGAGCCCCCCTCCTTGGAGAGCGCCCCGCGATGACCTCCAGGTATGCCCTGTGGAGCATGGTCAGCGGGACCCTTGGGATCCTGGCCATTCACTTCGTTACGACCCTGGTCGGATTCCCCCTGCTGATAGGCTCCTTCGGCGCCTCGGCGGTATTGCTGTTCGGCGCCAACGACTCGCCCCTGACCCAGCCGCGCAACCTGGTCGGTGGGCACGTCCTTTCGGCGGTGGTCGCCGTGGTCGTCGTCGCCCTGATGGGTTCGAATGCCTTATCCATAGCCCTGGCGGTCGGGGTCGCCATTTTGGTCATGAACCTGACCCATACGACGCATCCGCCGGGAGGCGCGACAGCGCTGATCGGGGTCCAGGGCGGGGCAAAGCTGAGCTATATATTTATTCCCGTCCTTTCCGGAGCCCTCATTCTGCTGCTGGTCGCTATATTCACCAACAACGTGGTGTACCACCGTCGCTATCCCAACCACTGGATTTGACAACGACGTCCTCGGAAACAGAGTGTCGCCCACTCTGCCGGAAACGCACGACCAGGGCGCCGAACATGGAGAGGAAGCAAAGGCCCTGCTTTCAGTCCTGACGACGGGGGGATTACAGACAGATCGAATTAAGCCTTTTGCGCCATGGATGAACAAACGACTGGGGCGGCTCCCTGAAAAGCCGCCCCAGTCTTCTTTGGAGGAAAAGCGAGCCTTGTCTCAAAGGGGTTTCGGCTTGCAGAGGTTTTCCTCGTTGTGGACCTTTGCGCCGCAGTTGGTGCAGACGAAACGCGGGTCCTCGAAGATCTTGTCGATCTCCGGATTCATCTCCTTGTACTTCAGCTGGCAGGCGTGCAGGTCGCAATGTTGTTCGGGGTTGACGCAGTCATTTTCAGCCATGGACTCTCTCCTTGTTTTTACTGAAATTTTAACGCAGGACGCCTCGAGGTCAACTTTCATGAAGCGAATAGGGGGGCGTGGACCCTGGAGGAGTGGGCGAAAAAACTACCCTTCGCCTCCGAAACAAAGGGCGTAGTCGCTGCATACCCCGCAGTTGGGCGCCTTGCAGAGCACCGCTCCGTGCAGCTCGCAGACCTGCCGGAAGAGGTAGCGCTTCCAGCGCATGTTCCTGCTGTTGGCGGCGGCCAGGGAGGGGAGGTGGCGGCGGATGGCGGCGTTCAGTTCCGGGCGCCGGAACAGGCCCATGGCGACCCAGAGATGTCCCGGATGGGCAGCGCGGGCGGCGAGGACCCGGGCGAGCCAGCGGGCGGCCTGTCTTTGGCGCTCATCGGCGTCGTCGGGCACGTGGGAGAGAAGGATATCGAGGACTTCGTCGTTGCGTTCCGGGGGCGTCCCGGTGGGGGGGGCTGGCGCCGGATTGGAATCGAAGGGTCGATCCCGGGGAAGACGGTCTTTAAGAGGGCTGTCAGAATCCTCCGGCGGCAGGCCGAGAGCCGCAGCGGGGTCGTACGGCTCCCTCGCGGCGATGTTGAGCAGGCAGGCGAAGAGGTGCCGGTCCTCCTCCACAATACCCGGGAGAGAGGGCCTGTCCATCAGCAGGCGGTAGACGGGGTCGGCCGCCGAGACGGGCGGGTCGTGGTCTTTCTCGCCGAGGTGGTGCACGGCGGTCTTGACGTCATGGGTCGCGCTGCGGGCGCTGGCGACGGCCGCCTGCAGGGCCTCGACTGCGAGTTCTGCGCAATACCCGCGTTCGGCGGGGAGACCGCCCAAGGCGGCATCGACCGCGGCGGAATCGATGGCCGCGATTTTGTCCAGTGGGCGCCCCTCGGCAAGATCCGCCGCCGCGGCGCAGGCGGCGATGGTAAAGCCGCAGCCGAAGACCTGGAAGCGGACCGTCTCTACCCTCTTCTCCCCGAGGCGGATGGCGAAGCGCACCGCCAGGCGCTTTCCAGCCTCGTCGGCCCCCAGTCCGACCTCTCCGACGCCGTCGGGGTCGGGGAGGGTTCCGGTGCGGCGGGCGTCGGTGGCCCAGCGGCGTATGGTGTCGGTGTAGGCTGTCATTGGGTAAGCTTTTTCACTTTTGATCCGGCGGATCGCTCAGATCGGTCGAATCGGACCGATCGAAGGCGGCTTCAGGCTCTTTCTTCCCGCCAATGCGCCGCCGCATTCGCGCACTCGAAGAGGAAATACGCCCCCCCTTCGTAGAGCACATCGTTCTTCAGCTGGTTGCCGACCTGCTCCCAGTTGGGAAAGCCGCGCAGCACCAGCCCCTTGCGGCAGCGGTGGGCGAGGGCCTCGCCGTGGAAATTGGTGACGAGCAGGTCGTACTCCTCCCGCAGGTTTTCGGCATCCTCCAGGTCGCCGACCAGGACCTTCTCCGCCCGGACCTTCTCCAGCTGCGGTGAGTCGACCGTCGAGATGGCCACCGTGACCTTTCCCCCCGCCTCATAGAGCGACTGGCAGAGGCCGGCAAGGTGGTCCGGTTCGCCGGCGACCAGAAAGCGGGTCTGGCCGAGGGAAAAGTGGCTGTCGAGCATGGCGTCCTGCAGGCGCTTGCGCCAGCGGATGACGCGCAGGTGGCGGCAGCTGCCCGCCCGGTTTCCTTCAGCAGCAGCTCGGCCAGGGCGTCGGTCGCCTCCAGCCCCTGCAGGTGGGCGAAGTGGTGGTGGCGGATGAAGGGGTTTTTCTTCAGCAGGGCGTCCGGCGCAGGAGCTGCATCGAAGTCGCCGACGCTGATCACCAGCCCGGCATCGGCCAGGCCGCGGATCGCCTCGACCGGGATGCCGCCGCTGGAGAGGGCGCTCTGCTTCTCGCCGAGGTGGCCGTCGAGGGAGGTGGAGAGGTCGGGCAGGGCGAGCACCTCGAAACCGAAGGCGGCGATGAACTCCTTGATCTTTTCCACCTCGATCGGCGTCAGGCTGACGTGGGGCAGGAGCAGCACCTTCTCATCGTCGATGGCCTCGGTCGGTTCGACCAGCTGCTCGATCATCGCCTTTGCCGCCAGCGCCCAGCCGCTCTCCAGCCCCCCCTCGTAGTCGGGGGTGTTGACCTAGACCAGGGGAAAGTCGATCCTGGAGGCGACGCCGCGGATGTCGTCCCCCTTGGTCTCGGTCAGCCCGGTGGTGTGCAGGCCGATCAGGCTCGGCGTGACCTTGGCCGTGATGTTCTTCACCGCCTCGACGATGCTGTAGTCGCCGCCGTCGAGGATCGCCGTGACGTCGGTCACCGCGGTGGTCTGGATGGCGATCGGCTCGCAGAAATGCCGGGTAAGATAGACCTTGGTGAAGGAGGTGCACCCCTGGCCGCCGTGCATCAGCGGCATGCAGCGGTCGACGCCGAGAAAGGCCAGGGTCGCCCCCATCGGCTGGGAGAGCTTGATCGGGTTGACCTGCAGCGGCTTTGTCGATTTGTGGGTCACTTCTCCCATGGGGCCCTCCTGGCGACGTTTTTGAAAGACCGGGTTCTCCAGAGCGTTCTTCAGGTCCTCGGCCAGGTTGAGCAGGCCTCGGTAGCCGCCGTAGCTCTTCTTCTTCTCCTGGTTGACGTCGGCGAAGGCGATTCCCTTCTTGATCGCCGTGTAGAGGCTGCGCCCCCCGGCCAGCAGCAGGTCGGCGCCGGTCTCGTCGATAATCTTCGCCTGTTCCTGGCCCGGGTTTGGTCATCAGCACCCCGCTAGGGCCAAGATATTCCCGGGCCTTCTCCCGGTCTGCCTCGGTCGACTTGCCTACCGCCGTAGCGACCACCTCGATCCCCAGGTCCTGCAGAGCCGAGGTGATGGACCAGGCCTTGTTGCCCCCGGTGTTGAGAACGGCCTTCTTCCCCCGGAAAACCGCCCGGTAAGGTTCGAGTTCCTTCTCCAGCGCCGCTTCCTCGCGGGCGATCAGCTGTCCGGTCCGCTCGATGAGGTCCGCATCTCCCAGCGCCTCGGCGATGGCGAGCAGGCCGGCGCTGGTGTCGCGCTGCCCGTAGAAGGAGACGGAGACGGAGGGGATGCCGTACGTCTCCTCCATCTTGCGGGTGAGGGAGACGAGGGACTTGGCGCAGACTAGGACGTTGAGACGGGCCCGGTGGGCGGTGCGGATGCGCTCGACCCGGCCGTCGCCGGAGAGGGTGGAGAGGACTCGGACGCCGAGTTCCTCCAGCAGCGGGGTGTACTGCCACATGTCGCCGGTGACGTTGTATTCTCCGATGAGATTGATGTCGAAGTCGGTGGCGAACTCGGGCTCCCGGGTTCCGATGAGGCCCGCCAGGACCGCTTCCCCCCCGAGGCGGCTGCCGAGGTTCTTGCTGCCGACGAAGCCCGGAGCGTGGACGGGGACCACGGGAAGGCCGTGCTTTTCCGCAGCCTGCCGGCAAAGGGTCTCGATATCGTCGCCGATAAGGGCGGTGACGCAGGTGGCATAGACGAAGACCGCCTGCGGGGTGTAGTTGGCAACGACGTAGTCGATGGCGGCCGGAAGCTTTTCCTCTCCCCCGAAGACCACGTCGTTCATGGAGGTGGCGGTGGTGAATCCCATCTGGGTGAGGTCGCGCCCCTCCCAGCTGGTCTTGGTGGCGCGGGTCTCCCAGGAGGCGCCCAGGCAGGTGATGGGGCCGTGAACGAGGTGCGCGGCGTCGGCATAGGGGAAAAGGGAGATCTGCGCTCCCTCGAAAGCGCAGCCGCCCGTGGTCGCCCCCGGCTTCGGAGCATTGCAGGCCGTCTTTCTGGTCTTGTTGTGGGCGCAGGCGGTTTCGTCCAACAACTCTTTGATTTTCGTTTTTCTGGCCACTGTCCGCTCCTTTTGCCAGGGGGATTTTCCCGTTCAAAATTAATCGGTTACTGACCAGGTATGGCACTCAATTGTTTCTGTGGCTGCAAAAGCCTCGCCAAGATTTCGTCAAAGGGGAAGGCGGATCATACGCCTCCCCGGTGCGGGCCGACATGCGGAAGGGCTCCTCAACCCCTTGGGCGCCTGGAGGGGAGCGGTTACCACCAGGACCCGTCGAAAGAGGCCGTCGAGACTTCCCGTCGAGGAAAAAACGTGTGCGGCCTCTCCGGAAGACGGGCGGTCCCGCAACCAAATGGGGCAGAGGGAAGCTCGTCTGCCTTATTTTTATACAGGGAAGGCCGATGCTCTCTTTCGATGGGGGATCCAGGGGGAAAAGAGGAAGAGGCATCCCGAATGAAAAAAATTTGAATGAAAATAAATTTATAAATATTTATATTGGCTTGACATCGACGAAATTCTCCGCTTTAATAAAAAGCACATTAACAACACACAAAACCTGACCACCGATAAGAGCAAACCCGGAGCAATCCGGGGACGCAAAACCACGGGTCCTGAAAGACGGACAGCCGGGTTGCCGAAGTGAGGAGGAAGCATATTTTCCCAGAACCCGCTTTGGTGACGAAGCGGGTTCTGTTTTTTGGGGGAGGAATAAACCAGATGGCGGTGAAAGGAGATACCGAAGGCCTGGAGTGCAGGCGTTATCCGATAAATTTTAATAAATAGATTAAAGGTTCCGACATCCGATAAGAGCAAACCCGGAGCAATCCGGGGACGCAGAGCCGCGGGTCCCTAGTGGATAGCCGAGCCGCCGAAGTTCCGGGGACCCTCCCTCCTTTTCTTCCACCCGCCTTCGGCGGATGCCGAACGATTGCCGATGTACGGCTCTGAAATGCATTGGGAAGAAAAAGGGGGACGTATGAAACACTGGAAGTTTACCGCAACCGCCCTTGCGGGGATTTTTCTCCTGGGCCTTGGGCCCGCAGCCGCCTTTGGTTTCCATACCGGAGGAAGCGAAGAATGCGACGGCTGTCATCTTACCCATCAAACCAGCTCAAGCGACAGCTCCGGCTTTTCCGACCCCACCACGGACAGCACCGGCTCGACCTGGATGCTGCGCGGGAGCGACCCCAGCTCCACCTGCCTCCGATGCCATACCAAGATCATCCAGGTCCTTTCCACCGACGGCAGCGCCTATACCCCCGGCGGCGACTTCTTCTGGCTGACCCGCAGTTACACCGGGCAGGGGGGCAGAAGCTGGGGCGATTCCCATGGACACAACGTCATCAGCCGGGATTTCGGACTGAATCGGGATCAGTCCCTTCGCTCCGCTCCCAGCGACGGCACCGTCATCTACCAGTCCTCCTGGCTCGGGTGCACCAGTTGCCATGACCCCCACGGCGTCATCGGAGAGAGTTACCGCCTTCTGGGAGGGGTGGGCTACCAGGGCGGGGGACTGGCCCAGGACATCCATTTCACCCAACCGGCCCCGATCGCCCGGGCCTATCCCGCCGAGGGGGACCAGCTACCCCCCGAAACGGACCGGAATCATGTCGATTACGGTACAGGCATGTCCGAGTGGTGCATCAACTGCCACAGCGGGTTCGCCTCGGGGAGCGGTGCTCATCTCCATCCTGCGGGCCGGGAGGCGACCTTGGGAATGCTGGCCCGTTTTTACAATGCCTATGTCGCCACAGGGAAGATGACCGGGAGCCCGGAGAGCTCCTACGACCGGCTGGTGCCCTTCGAGCGGGGGGGGAAGGACCCAGCGCTACTTTCCCCCACCTCGACCGAAGGGCCCGACGCCCAGGCCAACGTGATGTGTCTGAGCTGTCACCGGGCCCACGCCTCCGCCTTCTCCGACGCGGGGCGATGGGATTTTCAGGCGACCCTGCTGACCAGCTCCGCGGTGCTCTCGACGCCCGAAGGGGTCCATGCCTATTACGGTGAGGATATCGCAAACCGCTACCAGCCCTTCCAGCGCTCCCTATGCAACAAATGCCATGTGCAGGATTGAAAAATCGAGGCAGGGATGCTTAAAATTGCGGCAAAGTTTTCACTCCAGGCGGCACTCCCCGCCTTCGGGGCGGGTTTGGGGATTGGCACATAAAATGCTCTGGAGTAAGACGAGAACCTGAAAACCAGACCGGCAACGCCGCCGACAACAGGGCAATGTGGCCCCGGGACCGAAAGGGCCCGGGGCCATTTTCGTCCCGGGACCGCAGGGAGGTGAGCATGGAGAGCTTAAGAAAGCGCAGAATCATCATTGACGACACCACGTTGCGGGACGGGGAGCAGACGGCCGGAGTGGTTTTCACCCTGGAAGAAAAAAAGGACATCGCCCGTATGCTCGACGGCATCGGGGTCGAGGAGCTGGAATGCGGGATTCCGGCCATGGGGGAGGAGGAGCGCAGAGGCATCCGGGCGCTGGTGGGGATGGGACTCAAGGCCCGCCTCATCACCTGGAACCGGGCGGTGGTCGAGGACATCCGCGCCTCCCTGCTTACAGGGGTCGGGGCGGTGGATATCTCCCTGTCCGTTTCGGACATCCATATCAGAAACAAGTTGGGAAAAACCCGCCAGTGGGTCAGGGAGCAGCTCCGGAAGGCCCTCGGCTTCGCAAAGCAGCACGACCTCTACGTCTCGGTGGGAGCCGAGGATGCGAGCCGCGCCGACCTCGACTTTCTCGTCGAGCTGATGGAGATCGGCCGCAGCATGGGGGCGGACCGCTTTCGCTTCTGCGACACCCTGGGCATCCTCGACCCTTTTTCCACCTATGAGAAGGTTCGTTACCTAGCCTCCCGGGTCGACCTGGATATCGAGGTGCACACCCACAACGACCTGGGCATGGCCACCGCCAACGCCATTGCCGGGGTCATGGCCGGCGCCGCCTTCGTCAATACCACGGTCAACGGGCTGGGGGAGCGGGCCGGAAACGCGGCCCTTGAAGAGGTGGTCATGGCCTTGAAGCACGCCTGCGGCATCGACCCTGGGATCGATACCCGCAGCCTTGTGGAAATCTCCCGCTTCGTCGGGCGGGCCAGCTGCAGGCCCGTACCCGAATGGAAGGCGGTGGTGGGGGAAAGGGTCTTCTCCCACGAATCGGGGCTGCATGCCGACGGGGTGCTGAAAAACCCAGCGAACTACGAAGGCTTCGACCCTGCCGAGGTCGGACTGTCCCGACACCTGGTTTTGGGCAAACATTCGGGCAGACATGGACTCTTCTACCGCCTTCAGCAGCTCGGCCTTGAGCCCAATCCCCTTGAGGCCACAGATATCCTGGAGCGGGTGCGAAGCATTTCCCAGCGCAACAAGCGCCCCCTCACCGACCAGGAGCTGCTCACCCTCTGCCGGTCTCTGCAGTGAGCCTCATCGGCCGGACTTCAGGAGAAAGGCTCATGGAAATCACATCTGTCGAAGGCTCGGACTGGGAGGTTTTTCTCACCCTGGCCGACCGGGAGGGGTGGCTGGTTCCCGAGCAGGAACTGGAGCTCTTCCGGGGGCCTCTGGCGGGAGGCACCTTTTCGCTGAATACGAAGAACGGCCCAGTGGGTTTCGTCACTGCGGTAAACCATGAAACGAACGGATGGGTCGGAAACCTTCTCGTTCATCCCGAGTGGCGGGGAAGGGGTGTTGGCGGTCGGCTCTTCGATCATGCCATGGAGGTGCTCAGCCGCCGGGGGGCCGGAAGTCTCTGGCTGACGGCCTCCGCCCTCGGCCGACCCCTTTATGAAAAAAGAGGATTCCGCCGGGTGGACGGAGTGGTTCGCTGGAGCCTGGAGGCCTCCCGGATGACCATGCCTCCGGGCGGGGGTCCGTCGGCGGAGGAGGCACTCCGTCGGGGAGACCGGCTGGTCTGGGGGGAATGCCGTCGCGGGCTGCTCGACCCCTTGCTCGAAAGGGGAAGGGTTTGCGGTTGCGGGCAGAGCGTGGCACTGCTGCAAAAACAAGGGCGGGTTCAGCTCCTCGGCCCCTGGGTGTCGGGCAGCCTTTGCCCAAGGGAAAACCGGGAGGTGCTGAGTGCCGTTATGGGCGAGGCCCGGGCCGACCTGGTCGCCGACGTCCTCGAATCCTCGCCGGTTAGCCCCCTTCTGGCGGGGGGTGGGTTTCGTCGTCTCAGACGCTGCGACCTGATGGTGCGGGGGGAGGCCAGGGGCGTCGACCTCTCCAGGCTGATTTCGCTGGCCAGTCTGGGCAGTATGGGGTGAGACGGGGAAAGGCAGGCCTTCAGGGTCATCGCCAGGGACTCAACCAATGAAAAAGCCCGCCTAACAGCGGGCTTTTTTGTGAGTTTACAGGGCGATGGAGAGGTTCAGAACCCGACCTGGAGACCCATCGAAATCTGGTGGCCCTGGTCGACGGGGTTCGTGTCGCTCAGGAGGGCGTCTTCCTGGGTCAGGCCGGGCCCCGCATTGGTCGCGTAGCGGTAGCCGAAGCTGAGCTTGGTCGACTTGTCCAGGTCGCAGCCGATGCCGGCGCCGAGCTCGTAGGCGTAGATGTTGCCTTCCTTGGGGGTGGATGCCGTGGGCCCCGGAGCCTTTTTCTTCACTTCATCGGTCGAGGCCACCCCGGCCCCCAGATAGGGGCTGACGCCCGAAGGGTTTTTGAAGGTCAGGGCGGTGAGCCCCTCCCGGCTTCCGAGATCGACATCGGAGGTGTCGGCGCCGAAGCTCGTTTTCCCCTTGATGTCGGCCAGGTTCAGGGACAGACCTTTTTCCAGGTAAAGGTCCGGAAGGGCGGTCGTGCTCTGTTCATAGTTGCGGCAGATGGAGCTGAAGTCGAGAAGGGGTTTCGCCTGGGTCGCCGGCGTCTCTGAGGCCAGGGCGCCGAGAGGAACCAGCGGCAGCAGGCAGGACAGCAAAACGAGGAGAATATTTTTCATGGGTGGCGTCCTTTTGGTCTGTGGTATTACTTTTACCACGGGTGTGACTTCTGGCCACAATCCTTTTTTGACGGTCGGTGAAGATTTTCCGCGCGAATCCGGTCATCTTCGCGGCGGCGGAAAGCTCCTGGCCTGTTCAATGTCTTATTGAATGCAAACATTGAGCCACAAAAGGCAATAAATGAAAGTTTCCTTGAAGTAATGAGTTTTTGCTCAGGAAGCCTCGGCCGCACCCCTGGGATTTTCGGCTCGAAGTCTTTTCCTGTCCGCCGACATGTCTGTCCGGCAGAAGAGAGGCCGACATTTTCCGGCGGGGGATGGCGCGTTATGGCGTTTCGGGTGCGGCGAAATGGAGAGGAATTCCTGGAGAGGCTGAAAGACTAAAAAGGGACCCGCACCATGGCAGGTCCCTTTATTTGCTTTGGTTGCGGGGGGAGGATTTGAACCTCCGACCTCCGGGTTATGAGCCCGACGAGCTACCAGACTGCTCTACCCCGCGACAACGACCCTGAAGATACGCGATAGAGATGGGTCTGTCAACCCCCGTGCCGCGCACCTTTCTTCCGAAGGGTGAGGTAATCCCTTGTGCCGGAAGCGGATATCCGGTATAAAAGGTGCGGAAATCCAATGTGTTTTCAGATTCTTTTTCCCGATGCAGGGCCCATGAATTCAACCATCGACCTCGAAAAAGCCCTCCTCCTGCGGGATGAGGGGGCCCTCCTGGTGGACGCGCGCTCCCCGGCCGAATTTGCCGACGCCACCATCCCTGGAGCGATCAACGTCCCCGTTCTCGACAACGAGCAGCGGGCGGTTGTCGGTACTCTTCACAAGGAAAAAGGTTCTCAGGCCGCCCGGCGGTTGGGGGTTGAGCTGGTAGCCCCGAAAATCTGCGCCATGGTGGAAACGGTGGCCAAGGCGCGGGGGGAAAGCCGGGGGCCCGTAGTGGTTTTCTGCTGGCGCGGCGGTATGCGCAGCCGTGCTCTCGCCACCTTTCTCGACATGGCCGGCATCCCGGCGCGGCAGCTTGTCGGGGGGTACAAGGCCTTCCGGGCTCACGTGCGAAATTTCTTCCTTCGCGCCGAATGGGGTCGGCTGCTGGTGTTGCGGGGGTTGACCGGCGTGGGCAAGACCCGGCTGCTGCTTCGCCTGGAGGAGGAGGGGTATCCGGTGATCGACCTGGAGGGGCTGGCCGGCCATCGCGGAAGCGCCTTCGGGGGGCTCGGTCTGCCGCCCCAGCCGACACAGAAGGGCTTCGAGGCGCGGCTGTGGGACAAGCTCCGGCACATCGGGCCGGGGGCCTATGCCCTCGCCGAGGGGGAAAGCCCCAATATCGGCCGCCTGGTGCTTCCTCCGCCGGTTTACCAGTCTCTGCAGGAGGAAACCACCCTGTGGGTCAACGCCTCCCTCGACGGCCGCGTCCGGAACATTCTGGCCGACTATCCGGCGACGGACGACCTGCGGGAGGCTTTTATCCAGCCCATCCAGGCCCTCAAGCGCCGCCTGGGAGGGGAGAGGGTGGCCGACCTGCTGGAGTTGCTGCGCCGGGGCGCCTGGGCCCAATTGGTGCGGGACCTGATGGTTCATTATTATGACCCCCTTTACCGCCACACCTGTCCGGAGAGGCGGATCGAAATCGACATCGAACCCGAGGAGGCCGGGCTTCGCCGGCTTAAGGCGGCCATTGAGGAGGTTTTGGAGAAGCCGAGAGACGACTTGCCTTCGTGAGTAGTTTTTCAGAAATGTGTTGTTAAACTGGTGACGGTGTGATGTGTGCCGACCCGCCGGCCGAAGGAAGTCGGCCCGGGGGGCGCCTTTTTCCTTGACAGAAGGGGGAGCCATGTTGGGGGAAGATCTGGAAGAGGGGAGGGGAATACCCCGGGCGCTGATCGTCGATGACGAGAGATTCATGCGGTCCATCCTGCGCGAGGCTCTCGAGGAGGGAGGCTACGCCGTCGAGGAGGAAGAATGCGGGGCCGGCGCCCTGGAACGGGTGAAATCCTCTCCCCCGGATATTGTCCTGCTCGATGTGGTCATGCCGGGGCTGGATGGTTTCGCCGTCTGCAGAATATTGCGCCAACTGCCGGAGGGTGACAACCTGCCGGTGCTGATGGTCACCGGACTCGATGATTCCGAAACGATCAACCGCGCCTATACCGTGGGCGCGACCCATTACATTACAAAACCGATCAATCCTGCCCAGCTTCGACACCATGTCCGCTACATCCTGCGTTCGGCCCGCCTGTATGACAGATTGCGGCAGAAAGAGTCGCGCCTGGCCCAGGCCCAGCGCTTGGCCAGAATGGGGAATTGGGAATGGGATCCGCAAAGCGACCGCATGCGTTTTTCGGAGGAGGCCGCGAGGATTCTTTGCCTGCCCCCCGGCGGTCCCGAGCCGTGCCTCGATATCTTTCTGGGGCGGGTTCATCCCGACGACAGGGAGCGAACGGCAAGAGAGATAAGGTCCGTCCTCGCCGATAAGCCCCCCTCGGATTTCGACCATCGCCTCCTTCTGCGGGAAGGAACGGTGTCCCTGATGCACAGTCAGGCCGAACTTCTGCCCGGAGTCAACGGCACGGGCCCCCGGGTGGCGGGAACGATTCAGGACCTCACCGATCGGAAGAAGGTGGAGGAAAAGCTGCTCCTGGCGGGAAAGGTCTTCGACCACAGCAGCGAGATGATCGCGATCACCGACCCGCAGGGCGATATCCTCGATGTCAACCCGGCCTTTTGCCGGATGACCGGCTACGGCCGTGAGGAGGCCGTCGGGGGAAACATGCGTCTTTTGAAGTCCGGTCGGCACGGGGCCGGCTTCTACCGGGACATGTGGACCTCCCTGGGCCGGGCCGGGCAATGGCACGGAGAGCTCTGGGACCGCCGGAAAAACGGGGAAATCTTCCCGGCCCTGGTCAGCATCAATGCGGTCAGGGACGGGCAGGGAGAGACGACCCATTACGTCAGCACAGCCAGGGACATCTCCCGTCGGCGGGAAACCGAAAGACGGCTGCGATATCTGGCCAATTTCGACCTGCTGACCGACCTTCCCAACCGCATCCTTTTCTACGACCGCCTGCAGCAGGCCCTGGCCTATTCGGCCCGGCATCCGGGATGCGACTCGGTTCTCTTCTTCGACCTGGACAATTTCAGGGAAATCAATGCCACCCTCGGTCTGCGGGCGGGGGACGAAGCGCTGCAAATTGTGGCCGGGCGCCTCTTGTCCTGCATCCGGCAGAGCGACACAGCCGCCCGGCTGGGAAGCGACGAGTTCGCGGTCATCCTCCGAAAGCTCTCCCGCTCCGACGATGCCACCCTGGTGGCCCAGAGGATTCTCGATGTTCTGGCCGCTCCCCTTTTCCTGGAGGGCAGGGAGGTTTACCTTACCGCCAGCATCGGCATTGCCCTTCACCCCAACGACGGAAAAAAGGCCGGGATCCTGGTCAAAAAAGCCGAGACCGCCATGGATTTCGCCAAACAGGAGGGAAAAAACCGCTACCAGTTCTTCGCCGACAAGATGAATGTCCGCACCCGGGAGCGGCTGACCCTGAAGGCCGGCCTGCGCAGGGGACTCGAGCGGGAGGAGTTTTTCCTCCATTACCAGCCCGAGTTCGACAGCCACAGCGGTGAAGTCAGCGGCCTGGAAGCCCTCGCGCGCTGGCAGCATCCCGAGCTGGGCCTGGTCCCCCCTCTGGAATTCATTCCCCTGGCCGAGGAAACGGGACTGATCTTCCCCCTGGGAGAAGCGGTTCTGCGCCAGGCCTGCGCCCAGAACAGGGCCTGGCAGCAGAGGGGCTTTTCCCCCTTCCGTGTGGCGGTGAACCTTTCGGCCCACCAGTTCCGGCAGGGCGACCTGGTACAAACGGTCAAGGACGTTCTGCTCGATACCGGCCTCGAGCCGCGATGGCTGGAGCTGGAAATCACCGAAAGTGCCATCATGCAGGACATGGAGCGGTCCATCGAAGTTCTCAAAGGCTTCAAGGAAATGGGGGTCCACCTGGCGCTGGACGATTTCGGCACCGGCTACTCCTCCCTGAGTTACCTGCGGCGCTTTCCCGTCGATTCCCTGAAGATCGACTACTGCTTCGTCAAAAACATTTTCGTCAACCCTCAGGACGCCGCCATCGTCAAGGCGATTATCGCCATGGCCCACAGCCTGAAGATGAACGTCATCGCCGAGGGGGTGGAAACCGAGGAGCAGAGGGTTTTCCTGCGGGAGCAGGGATGCGACCTGGTCCAGGGGTATCTGGCGGGAATGCCGCAGCCGGCCGCGAAGGTGGAGAGGTTTCTGCCCCGGGCCTGATGGAGCGATGGATTTTTACGAAGAAAGACGGCCACCCTTGAACACCACTCCCGAAGCCAAAAAGTTCAATCCCCTGTGCAGGAAATGCCGGCGCAACTGCCGGCAACCGGCAGGCGTCCTGCTGATCGACTGCCCGCGGTTTCTCCCCTATCCCTTCAAGGTGGCCACCCACCGCTACGACCAGCTCGAGCTGTTCGGCGAAAAACCGTAGGGGCGCGACCTCCGCGCTCCGGGCGGGGAAACCCCGCTCCTACCCGTGAATGAAGAAGGCGGAGCCAAGCGGCTCCGCCTTCTTCAATTCTGCAATCTGTTCAGGAATTCGACGACAAGGGGGGTGAACTTCTCCGGCTCGACGAGGAAGGAATCGTGACCGTAGTCGGACTCGATGAGATGGTACTCGACCGGTTTGCCGAGCTTGCGGAGGATTTCGATCACCTCCTCGGCCTGGTAGGGGGGATAGAGCCAGTCCGAGGTGAAGGCGAACCAGAGCGAGGGGCAGGACAGGCGGGAGAGGGCCTCCTCGCGGCTGTCGAAATTCCACCCCACCTCGTAGAGGTCCAGGGCCTTGGCGAGGTAGAGAAAGGCGTTGGTGTCGAACCGCTCCACAAAACTGTTGCCGTTGTACTCCAGGTAGCGCTCCACCTCGAAGCGCCCGAAGAAATCGAACATCCCGTCCCGCACCGAAAAGCGCCGGCCGAACTTGAGGTGCATCGAGGCGTCGGAGAGAAAGGAGATATGTCCGACGGCCCGGGCCAGGGCCAGTCCGTCCGCAGGGGGATGCTCCGGCTTGTAGTTCCCCTTTTTCCACATCGGGTCGTTGAAGATGGCCTGACGGGCCAGGGCGTTGAGGGCGATGGCCATCGGGGAGGTGCGCCCGGTGCCCGCGATGGGGATGATGGAACGGACGACCCCGGGGTAGAGGACGGCCCACTCCAGGGCCTGCATGGCCCCCATGCTTCCGCCGATGACGGTCAGCACCGAGTCGATGCCCATACGGTCGAGGAGCAGTTTCTGCGCTCTGACCATGTCCCGGACCATGAGCACGGGAAAGGAGAGGTTGTAGGGACGGCTGTTGCGCGGATTGAGGCTGGCGGGGCCGGTGGACCCCTTGCAGGAGCCGATGACGTTGGAGCAGAGAACGAAATAGCGGTCGGTGTCCAGGACTTTTCCCGGGCCGATCATGTCGTCCCACCAGCCGGGTTTGCGGTCTTCGGGTGAGTGCCGACCCGCCGCATGGGCGTCGCCGGTCCAGGCGTGGCAGACCAGCACGACGTTGGAGCGCTCTGCGTTGAGCCGGCCGTAGGTCTCGTAGGCCAGGGTGAGCGGGCCCAGCAGGCGCCCGCTCTCCAGTTGGAGTTCGAGGTCGAATTCGGCGTATTCGGTTTTGACGATGCCGACGGAATCGGTCAATGGTCCACCCTTCCTGGGGGCGTGGTCGATTGCGCTCCGGGCGTGATGAAGTACGCCCCTACAAAAAAAACCCCTTCTCAGGGTGATGAGAAGGGGCCTTCGGATACGGAGAGACGGGCGGCGTATCTGCGGGCTCCGTCCTCATCTCTCCCCGGCTTCGCCTGACGGCTGCGACGGGGAAGGAATTAGCACCTGACGCCCGCCTCCGCACAAGGCTTCGGCCGACCGGTTGCTGTGGCTTCAAAGGGCCTTTCCCTCCACCACTCTCGATAAAGACGACGCATATTTGTTTTGAAGTCAGACTCTAACGGAAAGAAGGGCAATTGTCAATATTTCGGCGCAGGCCCGTTTTCGTCACCCTGCAAGTCCCACCTCCAGATCCTCCCAGAGGTCTTCGGGGTCCTCGATGCCCACCGAGATGCGCAGCAGGGTTTCGCGGATGCCGAGCCGCTCCTTGACGGGAACAGGGATGGCGGCGTGGGACATGCTCCAGCAGTGGGTGAGAATGGTTTCAACCCCGCCGAGGCTTGGGGCGATGATTGGCAGGCGGACCTCCTGAAGGAGCCGGGGCACCTGGGCCTTTTCCTTGAGCTCGAAGGAGAGGACGGCGCCGAAGCCCGAGGCCTGGCCGAGGTGACGCTCGCGGCCGGGGAAGCTCTCCAGCCCGGGATAATGGACCCGGGCCACTGCCCGATGCCTTTCGAGCCGCCGGGCGAGGAGCCGGGCTCCCGCCTCGGCAGCCTCCAGGCGCACCTTGAGGGTTTTCATCCCTCGGGCCAGAAGAAAGGCGTCGAAGGGAGAAAGGACGGCTCCGAAGGCGTTCTGGAAATGTTTCAGCCGCTTGGCCAGTTCAGGGTCGGCGGTGGTGACCAGACCGGCGAGAAGGTCGCTGTGGCCGCCGAGAAACTTGGTGGCGCTGTGGAGGACCACGTCGATGCCCAACTCAAGGGGCCGCTGGAGGAGCGGTGTCATGAAGGTGTTGTCCAGAAGGGTCAGAAGATTTCGGTCCCTGGCGATTCCAACCATTTTGCGGATGTCGGTGACCTTGAAGAGCGGGTTGGAGGGGGTTTCCAGAAAGATTGCCCGGGTCGCGGGGCGCAGCGCGGCGGTTACCGCCGCCGGGTCTGTCTGGTCGACCAGGGACACCTCGATCCCCTGTTGCGGTAGAACGGTGGTAAGGTAGCGGTAGGTTCCGCCGTAAAGGTCGTCGGGGGCGATCAGGTGGTCGCCCGATTTCAGCAGGGACAAGGCGCTGCCGATGGCGGCCATCCCCGAGGCATAGGCGAATCCGGCCACTCCCCCCTCCAGCAGGGCGATGGCCTCCTCCACCTGCTCCCGGCTGGGATTGCCGCTTCGGGAGTAGTCGTACGCTCCGAGCTTTCCCTGCGGGTGGTGGTAGGTGGAGGCGTTGTAGATGGGGATGACGGCGGCCCCCGTGGCGGGGTCGCGGTCGGCCCCCTGGTGAACCAGTAGGGTGGCGGGGCGCAGGGGCTTGGCCCGTTGTCTTTCGTCAGTTCTCATCTTTAGAAGACTTTCCGTGGCTTGTGGGGGTAATAGGAATTATATGACCGATAGGTCCCCTAAGTCCCTTAGGTCCTATAAGTCCTATAAAAGTCCTTTGCCTACCCGAGCGCCTGCTCCAGGTCGGCGATGATGTCTCCCGGTGCCTCGATCCCGACCGAAAGGCGCAGCAGGCTTTCGCAGATGCCGAGCCGTTCCCTCTCTTGGGGGGGGATGTCGCCGTGGGTCTGAACTGCGGGGAGGGTCATGAGGGACTCCACCCCGCCGAGGCTCTCGGCGAAGGAGACCAGGCGCAGCCTCTGGAGCGTCCTTCGGGCCAGCTCCGGGCTCTCCACGCGAAAGGAGATCATGCCCCCGAATTCCCGGCTCTGTCGCCGGCAGAGGGCGTGGCCGGGGTGGCCCTCCAAACCGGGATAATAGACGGTGGTTACCTTGGGGTGGGCTTGAAGCCATCGGGCTACCGCCAGGGCGTTGGCGCAGTGGCGCTCCATGCGCAGAGGCAGGGTCTTGAGACTGCGAAGCAGCAGCCAGCTGTCCTGGGGCGGGAGGATGGCGCCGGTGGAGTTCTGGAGAAAATAGAGCCGCTCGCCCAGATCCGGGTCGCGGGCCACCAGCGCCCCGGCGCACAGGTCGCTGTGGCCGCCGAGGTACTTGGTGGCCGAATGGACGACGATGTCGGCTCCCAAGTCGAGAGGCCGCTGCAGTACCGGGGTGAGGAAGGTGTTGTCGACGATCAGGAGAAGGACCTTTTCCCGGCAGAGCCGCGCCAGGTCCGCAATATCGGCGATTCCGAGAAGGGGATTGCCCGGGGTCTCCACCAGCAGCGCCCGAGTCCGGTCGGTGAGCGCCGCGCCTTACGGCCCCGGCGTCGGTGGTGTCGACGCAGGTGGCGGCAAGGCCGAGCTTTGGCGAAAACCTGGTCCAGGACCCGGTAGGTGCCCCCGTAGAGGTCCTCGGAGACGACCAGGTGGTCTCCGGCGGAGAAATGCAGGAAAAGCGTCGTCAGGGCTGCCATGCCCGGAGGAAAAGGCCAGACCCCGGCTTCCCCTTTCGAGCTCGGCCAGGGCCTCTTCCAGAACGTGGCGGGTCGGATTTCCCGAGCGGGTGTAATCGAAGCCTGTGCTCTCGCCCACCCCCGGGTGCCGGTAGGTGGCGCTCGGGTAGATGGGAAAGCTGATGGCGCCGGTTTTCTCATCCCGGCCCACCCCGAACTGAACGGCCCGGCTCTCCAGGGTCAGCGGCTGGCTCTTTTTCATCGGATATCCCCCTTGGTTTCCGGGGCACGCAAAAAAGCCCCTTCTCTGGACGATGGGAAGGGGCTTCGACAGGGTCCGGTCGGGAGATGACCGCTGCTTCGAAACGCCGTCCTCATCTTTTCCGCCTTCGCTTCTGCGGGAGCCGGTCAGACGATCCCCTCGAACAGCACGCTGGTCAGATACCGCTCGCCCGAATCGGGGAGGATGGCGACGATCGTTCTTGCCGGCGAATTCCGGCTGGGCGGCCAGCCGGGCGGCCACCGCCGCCGCCGCGCCGCAGGAGATGCCGGAGAGGATGCCCTCTTCTTTCGCCAGGCGGCGGGCGAAATCGATCGCCTCGTCGTTGCTCACCTGCTCCACCCGGTCGACCATGGAGAGATCCAGGGTGTCGGGGATGAAGCCGGCGCCGATCCCCTGGATCTTGTGGGGGCCGGGCTTGAGCTCCTGGCCGGCGAGCTTCTGGCTGATGACCGGGCTGTCGGTGGGCTCCACCGCCACCGAGAGGATCTGCTTGCCGCGGGTCTTCTTGATGTAGCGGGAGATGCCGGTGATGGTGCCGCCGGTGCCGACGCCGGAGACCAGCACGTCGATGCCGCCTCGGTGTCCTCCCAGATCTCCGGGCCGGTGGTCTGCTCGTGGATGGCGGGGTTGGCCGGGTTCTTGAACTGGTGCAGCAGCAGATAGCTTGTCCGGGTCGGAGGCGGCCAGCTGCCTCGGCTTCGGCGATGGCGCCGCTCATCCCCTTGGCGCCGGGGGTGAGAACGAGGTTGGCGCCGAAGGCCTTGAGCACCTTGCGCCGCTCCATGCTCATCGTCTCGGGCATGGTCAGGGTGAGGGGGATGCCGCGGGCGGCGGCGACAAAGGCGAGGGCGATGCCGGTGTTGCCGCTGGTCGGCTCGACGATCTCCACGCCGGGCTTGAGCAGCCCCTTTTTCTCCGCGTCCCAGATCATGCTGGCGCCGATGCGGCACTTGACCGAATAGGCGGGGTTGCGCCCCTCGATTTTGCCGAGGATGGTCGCCCCGCCGGCGGGACGATGCGGTGAGGCGGACCAGCGGGGTGCGGCCGATGGCGAGGGAGTTGTCGTTGAAAATCGGGCCATGGTTGTACTCCTTTCATGGTCTACCTTTCGAATCGGTCTCGCACCGCTTCGATCAAGGCGCAGAGAACGCAGATTCAACCGAAGGCTCGAACACGCTGGGTTCCTCGGCGGCTCTTTGCGCCTCTGCGGTAGACCGATTTCTGTTTACCTTCTACAATCCCGCAACGTCTTCAGCAAACGTCAGGTCGAGTTGCGCCACCATCCTCACCCCGAATCCCGTCCCCCTGCCGGCGATAGAGATCGAAGAGGGGACGGCGGACCCCGTCGGCGCCGGGGACGATTTTCACCGTCAGGATGCCGCAGTCGGCCAGTTGCGGCTGCGAGCAGGAGTTGGGGCAGCCGGAGATGGCCCAGTCCGGGCCCGTCCCGTCTCGCCGAGGGCGGCGATGACCTGGCGGGCGACCTCCCGGGTGGGGGAGAGGCCCATGCGGCAGTCGTGGCTGCCGGGGCAGATGCGGAAAGTGACCCGCTCCTCCGGCGTCTCGCCGGCGAACCCGGCGGCGGCGAGGGCTCCGGGGCAATCGTGCCGGCGTCGTCCGGGCCGGGGAAGAGGAAGGCGACGTTCTGGTCGGCGGTCAGGGCCAGGAACCCCTCGGCGAGACTCGCGGCGACGGCCGGCGAAGAGGCGCAGGGACTGGTCGTCTCCAGCTCGCCGGCGAAAACGGGCGCCTCGACCAGTGCGCGGGGCGTGCGGGAGAGCGGTCAGACGTTTCTCCACGGCGATCGGCCAGCTCCAGTTCGGCGGGACAGCCGGCTTCGTCTCGGCTGCCAGCAGGTCGGCGGAAGGTCTCTTCCCCGAGTGTCCCGGAGCACGTGCTTGAGGCGTTTTCCCTTGGGGGCGTGCGCTTGTAAGACCCGCATCACCGCTTCGAGCAGCGGCAGGATTTGCGCCCTCCGGCACCTTTTCGGCGTAGCGGAAGCCGGCTGCGGTTCGCGGCCCAGGCCGCCGGCCAGCCAGACGTCGTAGAGGTCGCGGAACTCCTCGGTGCCGACATAGACCAGCCCGGCATCCTGGATCAGATGCCGGGCGCCGCCGTAGCCGGCATCGACGCCGATCTTGAATTTTTTCGGCAGCCCCTCGAAATGGGGGTTGCCGGCGAAGTGGCGGTGCAGCTTGCGGGCCAGGGCCTGGTCACGGCGAAACCTTCGCCGAAAGTGGTGCTGCAGGCAACGCCGCGCACCGCGCCGCCGCAGGCGCCGCGGCTGGTCAGGCCGACGGCGGCGAGCAGGCGCAGGCGCCTCGGCCAGATCGGCGATACTGCAGCCAGTGGATTTCGATGCTGCCGCGGGTGGTCAGGTGCACGGTCGCCGTTGGCGAAGCGCTCGGCGATGGCGGCGACCTTGAGGGCCTGCTCGGCGGAGAGGACGCCGGCGGGGACTTTTACCCGCAGCATCAGGTGGCCCTCGTCGTTCTGCTTGTACACCCCCTCGATGCGCAGGCGCTGGTAGTCGATGGTCATTGGAACCTCGATTCTCGGAAACGAAGGTCGCTGCAAAGCCTTATCGGTCATTATGTCAGATTCCCGAACATCGAGATAGCGCGCCGTTTTCCGCGATCCCGCCGCCGAAAAGCTTCGCCGACGATCCGCTCGGCGAGAGCCTCGGCGCGCTCCGCCGCCATCGACGGTGATTTCCGGCTTTCCGGGCGCTCATAGACGCTCGAGCCGATGACGTTGCGGATCTCCCCGGCGCGCGCCTTCCGGTACAGGTCCGGCTCCCGTTTCTCGCATACCGCCAGGCGGAGTGTCGACAAAAATCTCCACGAAACTCCTCGGCGCGAAAAGTTCGCGGGCGGCGCGGCGCTCGCTGCGGAAGGGGGAGGTGACGGCGACCAGGACGATGCAGGCCGGCGTCGGCGAGGATCCGGGCGGTCTCGGTCGCTCCGGCGCACGTGTTCGACCTGGTCCGGCGGCGCTGTAGCCGAGGTCGCGGTTGAGCCCCTGGCGCAGGGCTGTCGCCATCGAGAAGGTAGGTGTGCCTGCCGAGGCAGTGCAGCTTTTTTTCCACCAGGTTGGACCAGGTCGATTTGCCCGGTCCCGGCAGGCCGGTGAACCAGAGAACCCGCGGCTTCTGTCCTTTGTGCTCGGCCCGGCCTGTCTTGTCCAGGTCGATGGCGCGGCCAGTGCCCGGCAGTGGCGCTGCAGGGGACGGTCGATCATGCCGGCGCCGACGGTGGCGTTGGTCAGGCGGTCGATGAGGATGAAGCTGCCGGTGCCGCGGTTCTCCCGGTAGGGGTCGAAGGGGAGCGGCCGGCTCAGGCTGAGGGTGCAGACGCCGACCTCGTTGAGTCCAAGGGTCTTGCCCGGCTCGTGCTCGCAGGGTATTGACGTTGACCTTGAAGCTCCAGCGCGCTCACCTGGGCGGGGACGGTGCTGGCGCCGGCCTTGAGCAGGTAGCTGCGCCCGGGGCAGCAGGGGCTCCTCATGCAGCCAGACGATCTTCGCCTCGAAGCGGTCGGCGTGGCAGGGGCGAGCCTGCGGGCGGAGTGAGCATGTCGCCGCGGCTGATGTCGATCTCGTCGGCCAGGGTCAGGGTCACCGCCTGCCCGGCGACGGCCTCGGCCAGGTCGCCGTCCATGGTGACGATGCGCGCCACGCGGCTCTTCTGCCCGGAGGAGGTGACCGACGATCTCGTCGCCGGGGCGGATCGTCCCCGAGGCGATGGTGCCGCAGAAGCCGCGGAAGTCGAGGTTGGGGCGGTTGACCCACTGCACCCGCAGGCGGAAAGGGTCTGTCGGCGGCGGCATCGGCGACCTGCACCGTCTCCAGGTATTCCATCAGCGTCGGCCCCTGGTACCAGGGGGTGTTGCCGCCGCGGGCGAGGAGGTTGTCTCCCTGCGAGGGCCGAGATGGGAATGGCGGCGATCTCGTCAAAGCCGAGGCCGGCGGCGAAGGCCTCGTACTCCCGGCGGATTTCCTCGAAGCGCTCGGCGCTGTAGCCGACCAGATCCATCTTGTTGATCGCCAGGACGACGTGGCGGATGCCGACCAGCGAGACCAGGTAGCTGTGGCGCCGGGTCTGGGTCAGCACCCCCTTGCGGGCGTCGATGAGGATGACCGCCACCTGGGCGGTGGAGGCGCCGGTGACCATGTTGCGGGTGTACTGCTCGTGCCCGGGGGTGTCGGCGACGATGAACTTGCGCTTGTCGGTGGAGAAGAAGCGGTAGGCGACGTCGATGGTGATCCCCTGCTCGCGCTCGGCCTGCAGGCCGTCGAGCAGCAGCGCGTAGTCGATCTCGTCCCCTTGCGTGCCGACCCGCTTGCTGTCGGCCTCCAGCGCCGCGAGCTGGTCCTCGAAAATCATCTTCGAGTCCCACAGCAGGCGCCCGATGAGCGTGCTCTTGCCGTCGTCGACGCTGCCGCAGGTGATGAAGCGCAGCATCGATTTTTCCTCCTGCGACTTTCAGGTAGGCGTGGATGTCTTCGGCGATCAGGTCGGACTGGTGAGCCATTTGAAACTCCAATTTTGAATTTTGAATTCTTAATTTTGAATTAAATTCAAAACTCAGAATTCAAAATCTAATAATTCAGGAAGGATACTTCTGGCGCGTAGCCTCAGAAGTATCCTTCCTGCTTCTTCTTCTCCATCGATCCAGCCTGATCGTGGTCGATGAGCCGGCCTTGGCGCTCGCTGGTGCGGGTCAGCAGCATCTCCTGGATGATTTCGGGCAGCGTGGCGGCACTCGACTCGACGGCGCCGGTCAGCGGATAGCAGCCCAGGGTGCGAAAGCGCACCGACTTCATCTGGACCTGTTCGCCGGGCTGGAGCTTCAGGCGCTCGTCGTCGACCAGGATCAGCATGCCGTCGCGCTCTACCACCGGCCGCTCCTTGGCGTAGTACAGCGGCACGATGGGGATCTCCTCCAGGTAGATGTACTGCCAGATGTCGAGCTCGGTCCAGTTGGAGAGGGGAAAGGCGCGGATGCTCTCGCCGGGCTTGACCCGGGCGTTGTAGATGTTCCACAGCTCGGGGCGCTGGTTCTTCGGGTCCCAGCGGTGGGTGGCGCTGCGGAAGGAGAAGATGCGCTCCTTGGCCCGGGACTTCTCCTCGTCCCGGCGCGCTCCACCGAAGGCCGCGTCGAACTTGTACTTGTCGAGGGCCTGCTTGAGCCCCTCGGTCTTCATGATGTCGGTGTACAGGGCGCTGCCGTGGGTGAAGGGCGTGATCCCCTGCCGAACTCCTTCCTCGTTGACGTGGATCAGCAGATCGAAGCCGTGCTCGCGCGCCATCCGGTCGCGGAACTCAATCATCTCCCGGAACTTCCAGGTCGTGTCGACGTGCAGCAGGGGGAAGGGGGGCTTTGCCGGATAGAAGGCCTTGCGCGCCAGGTGCAGCATGACCGAGGAGTCCTTGCCGATGGAGTAGAGCATCACCGGGTTCTCGAACTCGGCCGCGACCTCGCGGAGGATGTGGATGCTTTCGGCTTCGAGTTGGTGGAGGTGGGTCAATTTCATTTGATTCTCCTACGTCGAATCGTGAGGCGTGAGGTGTGAGGAGGTAAGGTCTTTTCGCCTCACGCCTCACTGCATTTCAGCTCCGGTGCAGCCCGCACTCCTTGTGGTCGGGGTCCTCCCACCACCAGCGGCCTGCGCGGGAAGACTCTCCGGGGCGTACCGCCCGGGTGCAGGGAGCGCATCCGATGCTGGGATAGCCCGTCCGGTGCAGGCGGTTTACGGGGATCCGCTCGCCGCTTCGCATATTCCCAGACCTCCTCTTCGGTCCAGTAAATCAACGGATTGATTTTGAGGATGCCGCCGTGGCCGGCGTCGGTTTCCAGGGGGGCGAGGTCGGCCCGGGTGATGCTCTGATCCCTTCGCAGGCCGGTGACCCAGCCGGCGAGGCCTTCCAGTGCCCGGTCCAGGGATTCGACCTTGCGGATGCGGCAGCATTCCTTCCGGTTCTCCAGACTCTCCCGAAAGGAGAAGAGGCCTTTCTGGCTTTCCAGGCTTTCGACGGCCTGGCGGTCGGGAAAATACCAGTCGATTTGGATGCCGTATCTCCCCATGACCGCCTCCGCCGCCTCGTAGGTCTCCTCGTTCAGCCGGCCCGTGTCGATGGCGAAAACGCCGAGGGGAAGGTTCAGCCGGCTGGCCAAGTCGATGACGACCACATCCTCGACGCTGAAGGAGCAGGCCAGCGAGACGCGTTCCCCGGCCGCTTCCAGGCCCTGGGTAAGAATGTCCGCCGGTTCGGTCGGGGTGGGCAGGGGATGGATTCTTTCGGCGTAGCTCATGAAATGTCTCCTCGTCAGATGATGTACTCGGGCTCTTCGGCCTCCCGGCCGAAGGGAACCCGGTTCCAGAGCCGCTCGTGGCCGAAATAAATCAGGAACTTGACCGTGGTGTCGGCCAGACCGATGGTGGCGGCGAAGTCCCCTTTGCCGGTGAGAAGGAATACGATGGCCGAGGTTATCAGGGTTGCGATAACCCGCCAGGACAGGGCCTTGGCGATGCTGCGGCGGTTGGATTCCATGGATGCATCTCCCTCCTTGGGCGTTCGGAAAGATTTCCGAAAAGGCCGGCATAAAACTTCTGCGCCCGACTTTGGAATGGAGATTAATTTAACCAACCAAAATTGTCAAGAAAAAATAAAAAATAAAGTCTATTTTTTTACTCGTAAATATAACTCATGACAAACTTGACAAAGTTGCCGGTGTTTACAGGGTGGTTAATTTTGTCGCATCGCTGATTAAAGGTTGGGCAGCGATTCTCGGAGGTGGGCCTCTCAGGACATCTAAGATGTTAATTCTGCGTCCTTCTGAGGCTGGGCACGGGAGTTGAATGCACAATGATTCTTCAGGCGACAACGGCGTCGTCCAAAAATCAGACAAGGAGGTCTGTAGACAATGGAGTCTGCCATTCAATCCCTTCGCAACGGGGGCGACGTACTTTTTCTCATGTTGGGGGCGGTCATGGTTTTTGCCATGCACGCCGGCTTTGCCTTTCTCGAGGTAGGTACGGTTCGCAAAAAAAGCCAGGTCAACGCGTTCGTCAAAATCCTCTCTGACTGGTCCGTTTCCACCCTGGTCTATTTTCTGGTCGGCTATCCCATTGCCTACGGGGTCAACTTTTTGCACCCCGCCGCGGCGCTGCTGGGCCACAACCAGGGGTATGAGCTGGTCCGCTTCTTCTTCCTGCTCTGTTTCGCCGCCTGCATCCCGGCGATCATTTCCGGCGGCATCGCCGAAAGAGCCCGTTTCTGGCCGCAGGTATTCGCCGGCGCCCTCTTCGTGGGCATCGCCTATCCCGTCTTCGAGTCTTTGATCTGGGGCCAGCACAGCTCCTGGTTCCAGGGCTTATTCGAAAGATACCTGGGCGCGCCCTTTCACGATTTCGCCGGCAGCGTGGTTGTCCATTCCATGGGCGGATGGCTGGCCCTGCCCGCTGTTCTTATTCTCGGCTCCCGAAACGGCCGCTACTCCCGCGGAAAGAGCCATGCCATTCCTGTCAGCAACATCCCCTTTCTCGCATTGGGAAGCTGGATCCTCGCCGTCGGCTGGTTCGGCTTCAACGTCATGAGCGCCCAGCGGCTCGGAGGGGATCTCCGGCCTGGTGGCGGTCAACTCACTGATGTCGATGGTGGGAGGCGTCCTGTTCGCCCTCGTCGCGAGCCGCAACGACCCCGGTTTCGTCCACAACGGGGCTCTTGCCGGTCTGATCGCCATCTGCGCCGGGTCCGACCTGGTCCATCCCCTGGCCGCCTTTCTGATGGGCGGGATCGGCGCCCTGATTTTCGTCTTTGGTTTTCATTGGGAGCAGGAGCGTCTGAAGATCGACGATGTTCTGGGGGTCTGGCCCCTGCATGGGGTCATCGGCACCTGGGGCGGGATCGCCGCCGGAATTTTCGGCAGCCCCTTCTTCGGCGGCATGGGAGGGGTGACTCTGGCCTCCCAGGTCGTGGGCAGCCTTCTGGCGGTCGCCTATGCCCTGGTGGTCGGCGGAGTGGTTTACTGGGGTATCCGGACATTCCTGGGTTTCAGGCTGGCCGAGGAGGCGGAGTTCCAGGGGCCGGACCTGGCCATCCATCAGATCCATGCCTATCCGGAGGACTATGTCCGATAGAAGGCCGGCTTTGACCTGCCCTCATCCCGGGGATACAATTATTTATGTAAAGAATTGACCGGAAGCCGGACGCAGCTTCCGGATTGGCCCTGGATGACTCGCCCTCCTGGTCTCCAGGGTATTTTTTTACCTCAAAAACATTTCCCCTGACGATCAACGCCCGCCTTTCCGGCAATGGAAGGGCGGGCGTTGTCTATGGAGATGCAGGAAGAGGGATTATTCGGGGGCGGCGGCAGGCTGGGTTTCAGTCTTCGGCCCGGCGCCGAGACACTGAAGGTTGTGCGCCTCCTGGGAGGCTAGGCGGGAAAAGGTGTATCGGCCCAGGATGGTCATCATTTCTTCCCGGACCTCCCTCCAGGCGCCGTGAACCGGGCAGAAGAGATCTTTTTCGCAGACACCTTCCCGGGTCAGGCACTTGTTGAGGTAAAGGGGGCCTTCTTCGGCTTTTACCACATCGAGCAGGGTGACTTCACCGGGGTCCCTGGCCAGGAAGAAACCTCCCCCCACGCCGCGCTGGGAGCCGACGATGCCGGCCTTGATCAGCGGTTGGAGGATTTTAGTAAGGAAGGCGGGGGTGATGTGCTGGGTTTCGCAGATGTCTTTTTTGTAGACGATCTCGTCCTTGGGCTGTTTGGCCAGATAAAGAATGGCCCGAATGGCGTATTCCGTAGCTCGTGTAATCAGCAAAGCCGATCTCCTCCCATTTATTACCTTTGAGGTAATAGATAGCTTTCCTCGGCGGGTTTGTCAATGGAAAAGGTGCGACGGAACTTTCATCCCGGCACAGGGATGGGTGGTTCTGCGGGTCAGGCGGCGAGGATCCTGCGGACCTGGCGCACGAGGGAGTTCTCGTCGAAGGGCTTTTGAATGAACCCGTCGGCGCCGGATGTTTGCGCGAGTTTTTGGAGTTCCTCCGTCGGCTTGGTCGACATGAGAACCACGGGGATGTGCCGGCTGGTTTCCCGTTCCTTGAGGAGTTTGACCTTTCTGTCCCCGTTCAGCAGGGGCATCATGACGTCGATCAGAATGAGGTCGGGGCGGCGGGAAGCGTAGATGTACTGGTTGGCCTCAATGCCCGAATCGGTGGTGATGACCTCGAAGCCGGCGCTTTGGAGAGCGTCGGCCGCGACTGCTAGAACGAGTTTGCTATCGTCGATAACCACAATACGTCTGGTTTTCATGCTCCTCCTGGAAATACTTCAAATTGGGAAAATTTTAAAACACAGTTTCAATCTCTATTTTAGTCGAAGATACAGATATTTCAAGAAGAATTCGCAATAGACAAAGTATTAGGGGGAATATAGGTTAGGGAATGGGTTCATCTGTAGAAACTCCTCCGATTCGGTGCCTTCGAAGGGCCCTGTCCTTGACAGAACTCTTGCGCTGGAGCATCATCTGCAAAGGGAAGAGGAGGAAAGGGGGGCGCTCCCCAATCTTCCGCTATTCCGCTAAAAGAGCCCCTCTCCGGCGCTTTCCCCCTTCTCCGGACGGGCCCAACTGGAAACTCCTTTAATCACTTTAATTCTTCCGAATGCCAAACAAACACCCCATACCTGTCGTCGGGCGATTTGCCCCCAGTCCCACCGGTCCGCTTCATTTCGGTTCTCTGGTAACCGCTGTCGCCAGTTATTGCCTGGCCCGCGGAGCCGGGGGGCTCTGGCGGGTGCGGGTCGAGGACCTCGATGCTCCAAGGGTCGTTCGAGGCGCTGCGGATGACATCCTGCGGAAGCTGGAGGCGCTGGGGCTGGAGTGGGACGGAGAAGTGGTTTACCAAAGCCGAAGGGGGGACCGGTATCTGTCGGCGCTGGAACATCTTCGCGGGGAGGGGCTGGTTTTCGATTGCGGATGTTCCCGCAGGGAAATTTTCGCCAGCGCCCCCCACGGCGGTGAGCAAAGTCCTCTTTACCCCGGCACCTGCCGCCGGGGGCTACCCTCGGGCCGGCGCCCGCGGGCCCAGCGTATTCGGGTGCCGGAGGCGGTCGTTCACTTTATCGACGGTCTTTTCGGCCCCGTCGGTGAATGCCTGGCCACCGCGGTCGGGGATTTTGTCCTGCGCCGGGCCGACGGGCTTTTTGCCTACCAACTGGCGGTGGTGGTGGATGATGCCGAAATGGGAGTCAATCAGGTGGTCCGGGGGAAAGATCTTCTCTCCTCTACGGGCCGGCAGGTGTTTTTAAACGCCTGTCTCGGGTATCCCGTCCCCCATTACATCCACCTGCCTCTGGCCTTGGCCCCCGATGGCGACAAAATCAGCAAGCGCCACGGCGCCGCAGCCGCCGGAGCTTGCGACGGCAGGAGAGGGGACCTTCTCTGGCGGGTCCTGCAGTTTCTCGGCCAGGAGCCGCCGGAGGGGCTCAGGGATCTGGCGCCCCGAGACATCCTCGCCTGGGGGGAGGCCCATTTTGCGCTCGGTAGGATACCGCGGGAATCGAAGACGGCCGAGGGGACTGAGCCTCAGCGGTAGGCCGGCAGGGAAAAGGGCAGGGTCAGGCCGGCTCGCAGGCTCCAGTCCTCGCTCTCGGAAATGTACCCGACGCTGCCGCCGAAATCCAGGGTAGCCCTCCCCAGGGTCTGTCTTATTCCGGCCCGGAATGCACCCCGGTTGTTGTAATTGTACTCCCGGCCGAAGACGTTGCCCTCGGCCGAGATCAGAAGTCGGGTCTCTTTCCCGACCAGGGGGACCTCCAGACCGATGCCGTACCGCATAAGGTCGTCCTGTTCCCCGGTATAGGGATTGCCCAGGATCCCCAGACCGGCGTTGATGAAAATGGAAACCGCCCGCCACTCCTTGGCAGCCAGGAGATCGACATAGAAATCAGTCTGGTCGGTGCCGAAACCGTTCCCCCTGTCGGCATTGGGGAGCTTGGTGGCGACCCTCAGGGCCAGGGCCGGCAGGGCCGACCTTTCCCTGAGGAGCCCGACCTTGAAGGCCACCGTCAGGTCGCCGCTCCCCCATTCGGTTTTCTGGCCCTTTTCTTTCAGGTAGAGGTAGTCGTAATACAGCTCTCCCTCCACCCGCTCGCCCAGGCCAAGGTTGAGGGCCAGCGAGGGGACCTCTGCCACCCGGCGGTCCCTGTCGCTTCTCTGGAAAGGGGTACGGAGGCGGTCGGCGTAGGAAAAGCCGAGGTGAAACTCCGCGGCGCCTTTTTCGAGCAGATGAGCATCCTGAAGGCCCGTGGGCTCCAGAATGGCGGCAAAAGCTGTGGACGAGGTCAGAAAAAGAAGGATTCCCGCCAGAGCCCAAACCCGGCGCAAGACATGAAATAGAGACAAGACGCCCTCCTGAAATGGATCGAATGGCGGCCCTGAAAGGGCCGCTATGATTAAATTCAGTGAAGATTATCCGGTGTTTTTCGCTCTGTCAAATAGCATCTGCACGATCCCGGGCAATTTTTTTTGCGCCCCGGCCAGGCCCCGCCGGGGCTTTTCCTTCCGGCCGTTTTCTGGTACCTTAACGACACGCCTATCCTCCGGGAGGAGGGGCGGGCTCCCTGCCGTCGGATTCCCTGCCCGGCCTATAGGTGGGAGTGGATGATCGTCAATGCCTTCCGAGGAGAAATTGTCATGCGCCGATGGGTTTTGTTGCTCCTTCCCCTTCTACTGACGGCCTGCAGCGGCGGGCTCTACAAAATTCCCAAGAAAGAATACCGGGCCAAGGTTCAGACCCTTGGCGTGATACCTCTGCTGCTCGATGAGAATTCGACGATTTCCCATCCCGAAGGGCAGGAGGTTCTGAACCTGCTTCGGCGGGACAACGTCGGCAAGGAAGAGAAGCTGATCGGGTTGCTCAGGGAGCAGGAGGGGTATTTCGACATCCGCCGGGTTCCCGCCGACTCCCGGCAGGTGTTCAGCGCCCTGGTGGCTTCCAGCACGTTGCGTGGCAGGGGGGCGGACACCTTTCGGCACTATCAGTTCAATCCCGCGGAGGTTTCCGAGCTGGCCCGGCAAAATGCCGTCGATGCCTTGCTTGTCGTGGTCATGAACGGAATCGTACGCCCGGAAAAAGTCTGGGACCGCACCCGGCTGAATTATTTGAAAGCGAATTACAACTCCGTCCTCGTGACCGCCGAAGTGGTTCTGCCCACGGGGGAGGTCGCTTGGGAATACTCGGGGCAGTTTCTCCCTCTCCAGTATCCCGACTTCGATGAAGCTTATTACAACAAAACCGATGCCGTGAAAATCAAATACATTTCGACCGAAGGATTGGAGCGGACGCTGGCCGAATCCCCTAAGAGCCTTTTCGGGCATTCGAAGTTTCCCGAGGTCTATGGGGACCTCTTTCACCGGCTTGCTTCGGCGCTGAGCCCTGGAATGCTCAACCCCTTCAAGCAGCCTGAAACGCCCCCCGCGAAAGGTGCGGCGCAGACGCCATAACCCAGGGGTGGGGCCGCGAAAACCAGTCGCCACCCTTGAGGCTTTCGCAAGAAAGCAAAATATTCAGTTGACATCCATCCATAGGGCAGGTATATAAAGTAATGGTCAAGCCCATGAGGCTACCTTCCCTGACGTACAGCCGTAAGCCCCTTTCGGCAAGCCATACCGCGTAACTTACCAGGTCTATTTTTACATAAAGGTTTGAGCGTTTCGTTGTCCGGTCCGGCTGATGGAGCCAACCCGCAATTATCCTTTGACAGGACTGACATCCCACCTTGCAATTTTCTGAGCTTGCCCATTCCCATACAAACGAGATTTCTTAAAAAAAGAGCCCGAAACCAAGTCTGAAAGCAACTTACGACATTTCCGAAACCCATCTGGCAACCAGGCATCTGCAGCCTGGGAGGATGCGCATTTGCATCAGAGTCCGCCGGTCGCCTCTGGGGTGAGGCCGAGGAGAACAATGAACCTTAAAGAATTAAAAGAGAAGAAAATCACCGACCTGGCGGGCATCGCCAAGGAGTTGAAGCTCGAAGGCGCTGCAGGCATGCGCAAGCAGGATCTCATTTTCGCCATCCTGAATGCGACAGCCGAAAAAAACGGGGCCATCTTCGGCGAGGGGGTGCTGGAGATCCTTCCCGACGGTTTCGGTTTCCTGCGGGCGCCCGATGCCAACTATCTCCCGGGTCCGGATGATATCTATGTATCGCCCTCCCAGATTCGCCGTTTCACCCTGCGCACCGGCGACACGGTTTCCGGACAGATCCGCCCTCCCAAGGAAGGCGAGCGTTATTTTGCCCTGCTCAAGGTCGCCGAGGTCAATTTCGAGGACCCCTCGGTTGCCCGGGACAAGACGCTGTTCGACAACCTGACCCCTCTCTACCCCGAAGAGCGCATCGGTTCTGGAGACGGCGGCCGACAACCTGCCCATGCGGGTCATGGACCTGGCGACACCCATCGGAAAAGGGCAGCGTGGCCTCATCGTCGCCCCGCCGCGCACCGGCAAAACGATGCTGCTGCAGAATATCGCCAACTCCATAACGACCAACCATCCCGAGGTCTATCTCATCGTCCTGCTAATCGACGAGCGGCCCGAAGAGGTGACCGACATGCAGCGTTCCGTCAACGGGGAGGTGATATCCTCCACCTTCGACGAGCCGGCGACCCGGCATGTACAGGTGGCCGAAATGGTCATCGAAAAAGCCAAGCGCCTGGTGGAGCACAAGCGCGACGTGGTCATCCTGCTCGATTCCATCACCCGCCTGGCCCGTGCCTACAATACCGTGGTGCCCCCCAGCGGCAAGATCCTCTCCGGCGGGGTCGATTCCAACGCCCTGCACAAGCCCAAGCGGTTCTTCGGCGCCGCCCGGAACATCGAGGAGGGCGGAAGCCTGACCATCATCGCCACCGCCCTGGTCGATACCGGCAGCAAGATGGACGAGGTCATCTTCGAGGAGTTCAAGGGGACCGGCAACATGGAGCTGCATCTCGATCGGCGCCTGGTGGACAAGCGGACCTTTCCGGCCATCGACATCAACAAGTCGGGGACGCGCAGGGAGGAGCTTCTGGTTGACCGCACCAACCTGCAGCGAATGTGGCTGCTGCGCAAGGTCCTTTCCACCATGAACGTGGTGGACAGCATGGAATTTCTCCTGGAAAAGCTCTCCGAGACCAAGGGCAACCAGGAGTTCATCGATTCCATGAACCAGTAATGCGAAAGAGAAAGGTATTGCATATTTCGAAGGAAAATGTGAAAATTCCTTCTTTGTTCACTATCGAACCGGGCCTGTACGCGCCAGGCCTCCAAGGAGAAGAATCATGAAAGAAGGCATCCATCCCCGGTATGAGGCGGTAACCGTCAAGTGCCATTGCGGGAACACCTTTGAGACCCGCTCCACCAAGAAGGACGAAATCACCACGGAGATCTGTTCGGCCTGCCACCCCTTCTTCACCGGCAAGCAGAAGCTGATCGACACCGCCGGGCGCATCGAGCGCTTCCGCAAAAAGTACCAGCAGAAAAAATAAAGAGCCGGAGACGGCCCTCCGGGGCCGTTTTCTTTTCCCTCCGCCGGGCCGAACGCATGTCTCGGTTTTAGAACTTCGTTCAGCCCATACGCCCGACCCCGAGCAGGTCGTCTCTACGGCGGCCCGGCTATGCTACTCCGACGCGTCCATCGACCAACTCCTGGAGAGGAATCGGACCGACCGGGACCGGGAAGCCCTTCTGCGCAAGATTTTGTCGTTGGGGCACTTTTCGGTCCTGGAGCATGCCTCTTTCACCTTCGGCATCGAAGGGATCAGCCGGGCCTGCTCCCACCAACTGGTCCGGCACCGCCTGGCCTCCTATTCCCAGCAGAGTCAGCGCTACGTTTCCCAGAAGGAACGGTTTGAAGCCGTCACCCCCCCGTCCATAGCCTGCCGTCCGGAGCTGCGCGAACGGTACGAAGGCCTGCTCGAGGAAATCCACCGCGTCTACGGGCAGTTTCTCGATGCCGGAGTCCCCGCCGAGGATGCCCGTTTCGTGCTTCCCAATGCCGCCGCGACCAAGCTGGTGGTCACCATGAATGCCCGGGAGCTGCACCATTTTTTCAACCTTCGCTGCTGCCGGCGCGCCCAGTGGGAGATCCGGGCGGTGGCCAGGGACATGCTGCGGCTGGTGCGCCGGAAGGCCCCCGTTCTCTTCGCCAAGGCCGGGCCGGGCTGCCTCCGGGGCGCCTGTCCCGAGGGGGCGATGACCTGCGGCGATATGGCGAAGGTGCGGGAAGAATACAGGGAATTAACGTAGGGGCAGGCCTTGTGCCTGCCCAGGGCGCCCACAAGGGGCGTCCCTACAGGGATAACGACACCAGATGTTTAACAAACTCGAAGCGGTGGTCGACCGGTTCCGGGAGGTCGAGGGCTTGCTCTCGGACCCTTCGGTCGTCTCCAACCAGGAAAAATTCCGGGCACTGACCCGGGAGCATGCCGAGCTTTCGGAGGTGGTTGAGACCTTCGAGCGCTACCGGAAGGTTCGCGACGAGATCGAGGGAAACCGCGAGCTTCTGCGCGATGCCGACGTGGAGGTGCGCGAAATGGCTCGGCTCGAACTTCCCGAGCTGGAGGAAACGCTGCAGGATCTGGAGAAGCAACTCACGCTTCTTCTTCTGCCCAAGGACCCCAACGACGAGAAAAACATCCTCCTCGAGATCCGTGCCGGAACCGGAGGCGAAGAGGCGGCTCTCTTCGCGGCCGACCTCTTTCGGATGTACTCCCGCTACGCCGACGCAAGAGGCTGGCGTGTGGAGCTCATGAGCTCCTCCGAGTCGGACAGCGGCGGCTTCAAGGAGGTCATCGCCCTGATCAGCGGCCAGCGGGTCTATTCCCGGCTCAAGTTCGAAAGCGGCGCCCACCGGGTGCAGCGGGTGCCGGAGACGGAGGCCCAGGGGAGGATCCATACCTCCGCCTGTACCGTGGCCGTTCTTCCCGAGGCCGAGGACGTCGACCTGGAAATCGATCCCTCCGACCTGCGCATCGACGTGTACCGGGCGTCGGGCGCCGGAGGCCAGCACGTCAACAAGACCGAGTCGGCGGTGCGCATCACCCACATCCCCACGGGGGTGGTGGTGGCCTGTCAGGACGAGAAGTCCCAGCACAAGAACAAGGCCAGGGCCATGAAGATCCTGAAATCGAGGATTCTGGACGCCATGGTGGCCGAGCAGCAGGCCCAGATGGCCGCCGACCGCAAGAGCCAGGTCGGCAGCGGCGATCGTAGCGAGCGGATCCGCACCTACAATTTCCCCCAGGGCCGCTGTACCGACCACCGCATCGGCCTGACCCTCTACCGTCTGGAGAGCATCATGCAGGGGGACCTCGACGAGGTCATCGACGCCCTGACCAACTACTACCAGGCCGAGGCGCTCTCCAGCCAGGAGTCCTGATGACGCAGACCTGGACGGTGCTCAAGGTCCTTCGGTGGACCGCCGACTATTTTGCCGAGAGGGGAATCGACAGGGGACGCCTCGACGCCGAACTGTTGCTGGGCGAGGCTCTGGGCCTAGATCGGGTCGGGCTCTACCTCAATCACGATCGGCCGCTGAGCGCCGATGAGCTGGCGGCTTTTCGGGAAAAGGTGGGGCGCCGTGCCCGCCGCGAGCCTCTTCAGTACATCCTGGAGAAGGCCGAGTTCTGGTCCCTGCCCTTCAAGGTGGGCCCGGGGGTCCTCGTCCCGCGTCCCGACACCGAGACGCTGGTTGAGGAGGCCCTGAGACGGGCCGGGCCCCTCTGCTCGGTCCTTGACGTGGGCACCGGAAGCGGCGCCATCGCCGTTGCCCTGGCCAGCGAGCTGCCCGAAGCCCGGGTGACAGGGCTGGACAGCTCACCCCAGGCCCTGGCTCTGGCAGCCGAGAACGTCCGGCTGAACGGGGTCGAAGACCGGGTCACCCTCCGGGAGCAGGACCTGCTGCGGCAGGGCCTCCCTGGCGGGGCCTTTGATATCATCCTCTCCAATCCCCCCTACGTCCCCGAGGGAGACATGGCCGGGCTGATGCCCGAGGTGCGGGACTTCGAGCCCCGGCAGGCCCTTTGCGGAGGGGCGGACGGCCTCGACTTTTATCGACGGCTCATTCCCGGTGCCGTCGGGCGCCTGAATGCCGGGGGGTGGCTGCTCTTCGAGGTGGGCATCCACCAGGCCGGGGAGGTGCTGACGCTTTTCGAGGAATCCGGCGGCTACGTCGACCTCTTCTCCGCCAGGGATACCGCCGGCATCGAGCGGGTGGTCGGGGGGAGACGGATGTAGGGGCGAACCCCCTGTTCACCCAAGGGCGGGTCAAGCCTCGCCCCTTCGAATTAAAATGAATAAAATCAACAAGAGGGCATACCTTGGATAAACTCGTCATCAAGGGGGGCAAAAGGCTTTCGGGGGAAATCCCGGTCAGCGGGTCGAAGAACGCTTCCCTGCCCGTCTTCATCTCGACCCTTCTGGCCCCGGGCGTCCACGAGATCGGCAATGTTCCGTTTTTGCGCGATATCAACACCACCATCAAGGTTCTGGAAACCCTCGGGGCGGCGGTGGAGGGACAGGGGCACCTCGTTCGAATCGACACCAGCGGGGTTTCAAGTCACGAGGCCACCTACGACCTGGTGAAGACCATGCGGGCCTCGGTGCTGGTGCTGGGGCCCCTGCTGGCCAGGTTCGGCAAGGCCAGAGTCTCCCTTCCGGGCGGCTGCGCCATCGGCGCCCGACCCATCAACCTCCATCTCAAGGGGCTGGCGGCGATGGGGGCCGACATCACCCTGACCCACGGTTACGTGGAAGCCGAGGCCCGGCGGCTCAAGGGGGCCCGGATCCACTTCGACGTCTCCACCGTCGGCGGAACCGAGCAGTTGATGATGGCCGCGGCGACGGCCCGGGGCGAGACGATTCTGGAGAACGCCGCCCGGGAACCGGAGATTTCCGACTTGGCCGAGGTTCTCAACAAAATGGGAGCCAGGGTCGAGGGCGCCGGCACCGACACCATTCGCATCGCGGGGGTGAAGGAGCTGGAACCCATGGCCCATACGGTGATGCCCGACCGGATCGAGGCCGGGACCTTCATGGTTGCCGCCGCCATCACCGGCGGGGACGTTCGGCTGTGCAACATGCGACTGGAGCACCTCGATGCCCTGGTGTTCAAGCTTCAGGACGCCGGGGTGGAGATTACCAACAAGGACAACGTGGTCCGAGTGAGGGGGCCGAGGAAGCTCCGCTCCGTCAACCTAAAAACCCGGCCCTATCCCGGCTTTCCCACGGACATGCAGGCCCAGATGATGGCCCTGATGTGCCTGTCCGAGGGGGCCAGCGTGATCAGTGAAAATATTTTCGAAAACCGCTTCATGCACGTTTCGGAACTGTTGCGGTTCGGAGCCGATATCGTCGTCACGGGCAATACGGCCACCGTCAAGGGGGTCAAAAAGCTCTCCGGCGCCCCCGTCATGGCCACCGACCTGCGGGCCAGCGCCTCCCTCGTCCTGGCGGGATTGGCGGCGGAGAACACCACCGAGATCTCCCGGATCTACCACCTCGACCGCGGCTACGAGCGGATCGAGGAAAAGCTCAAGACCCTCGGGGCGAATATCGAGAGGGTGCACGAGCCGATGTGAGGATTTTTCGTAGGGGCAAGGCATGCCTTGCCCTGGGCGACGCACTTGTGCGCCGAAGCGCTTCAGCGCGCAGGCACATGCGTCGCCCCTAGAGGGGTATTAATCATGAGCGACTACATCACCTTCGCCCTTCCCAAGGGGCGGATCATGCAGGACTCCATGGAGCTCTTCGCCCGGATAGGGATCACCTGCCCGGAGATGGAGGGAAACAGCCGCAAGCTGGTCTTCGAAAACTCCGAGAGCCGGTTCCGTTTCATGGCCGTGCGGGCTACCGACGTGCCGACCTACGTCGAATATGGCTGCGCTGACCTCGGCGTGGTGGGCAAGGACACCCTGCTGGAGCAGGGAAAGGACCTCTATGAGCCCCTCGACCTGAAGTTCGGCTACTGCCGGATGGTGGTGGCCGAGCCCGGCTCCCTGCGGCAGACCGACGACCCGGCAAACTGGTCCAACATCCGGGTGGCGACCAAGTATCCCAACATCACCGAACGCTACTTCGCCGCCAAGGGGATCCAGGTGGAACTCATCAAGCTCTACGGCTCCATCGAGCTGGCTCCCCTGGTGGGTCTTTCCGAGCGCATCGTCGACCTGGTTTCCACAGGCGCCACGCTTCGGGAGAACGGCATGGTGGAGGTGGAGACGATTGCCGAGATTACCAGCCGGCTGATCGTCAACCGCGCCAGCCTGAAGACCAAGCACCAGCGCATCACCCGGATCATCGAGGACCTGGAGGGGGTTCTCGGAGAGACGAACCGTATTTCCCAGTAAGCCTGGGCCTTGTCTGGAGTGACCATGATTCAGCTGTTGCGTTTTGCCGATCCCGATTTTGAGGCCGCCTTCGAGGAGATCGTCTCCCGGGGTAAGAGCGCCCCGGCGGGGGTGGAGGAAGCGGTGGTGGAGATCATCTCCGATGTGCGCCGCAGGGGCGACCAGGCGCTCTTCGACCTCACCGCCCGCTTCGACCGCCTGGAGCTGACCGCCGACACCCTGCAGGTCTGCCCGGAGGAGATCGACCGCGCCCTGGCGGCGGTCAGCCCGGAGTCCCTTAACGCCCTGCGAGCTCGCCGCGGATCGTATCGCCTCCTACCACCGCAAGCAGAAGACCGAAACCTGGCTCTCCACCGACGAGGAGGACATTCTCCTCGGGCAGATGGTGCGCCCCCTCGACCGGGTCGGCATCTACGTCCCCGGGGGCAAGGCCGCCTACCCCTCCTCGGTCCTGATGAACGCCGTGCCTGCGAAAGTGGCGGGGGTTTCCGAGGTGGTCATGACGGTGCCGATGCCCGGAGGCGAGGTGAACCCCCACGTCCTGGCAGCCGCTCACCTGGCCGGGGTCGACCGGATCTTCAAGGTCGGTGGCGCCCAGGCGGTGGCCGCCCTGGCCTACGGCACCGAGAGCGTGCCGCGGGTGGACAAGATCACCGGCCCCGGCAACATCTACGTCGCCACCGCCAAGAAGATGGTCTTCGGCCAGGTCGACATCGACATGATCGCCGGGCCGAGCGAGATCCTCGTCATCAACGACGGCAGCGGCGACCCGGCCCATATCGCCGCCGACCTCCTCTCCCAGGCCGAGCACGACGAGCTGGCCTCCTCCATCCTGATCACCACCGACGAGGCCTTCGCCCGCCGGGTCCAGGCGGAGGTCGAGGAGCAGCTCGGGCGGCTCTCCCGCGAGACGATCGCCCGCCAGTCCATCGACCGCTTCGGGGCCCTCGTCGTCGCCGAAACCCTGGCCGAGGCCGTCGAGTTCAGCAACCGGATTGCGCCCGAGCACCTGGAGCTGGCGGTGGAGAACCCCTTCGAGATTCTCCCGCGGATCCACCACGCCGGTGCCATCTTCATGGGGCATCACACCCCAGAGGCTGCCGGTGACTACCTCGCAGGTCCCAACCACACCCTGCCCACCGGAGGCACCGCGCGCTTCTTCTCCCCCCTCGGGTTGGAGGATTTCGTCAAGAAATCGAGCATCGTCTCCTTCTCCCGCAGAGGGCTGGAGCGTCTCGGCCGGCAGATCGTGCACATCGCCGAGCTGGAGGGGCTGGAGGCGCATGCCAGGTCGGTTTCCATACGTTTGGAAAAGGCGGAAAAAGAAAATCAATTTTGAATTTTGAATTCTTAATTTTGAATTTCAATTCAAAACTCAAAATTCATAATTGCTTTCAGGAGGTCCCATGTCCCGCTGCGCCACCATCGACCGCAAGACCCGGGAGACCGAAATCCATCTGCGGCTGGAGCTCGACGGCCGGGGGGAGAGCGATATCGCCACCCCCGTCCCCTTCTTCGACCACATGCTCACCCATGTCGCCCGGCACGGTTTCTTCGACCTGGAGGTGCGGGCGAGCGGGGACATCGAGATCGACGCCCACCACACCGTGGAGGACCTCGGCATCTGTCTCGGGGAGGCCTTCAGGAAGGCCCTGGGCGACAAGGAGGGGATCCGCCGTTTCGGCCGCGGGACGATGCCGATGCACGAGGCCCTGGCTTCGGTGATCCTCGACTTTTCGGGCCGCCCCTTCCTGGTCTACAACGTCGACATGCCCAAGGCCAAGGTCGGCGAGTTCGATACCGAACTGGTCGAGGAGTTCTTCGTCGCCTTCTGCAACCACTCCGGAGCCAACGTCCACGTCAACCTGGCCTACGGCGACAACCTGCACCATATCATCGAGGCGATTTTCAAGGCCTTCGGCCGGGCCCTCGACGAGGCGACGCAGTTCGACCCCCGGGTGGAGGGGGTGCTTTCGACCAAGGGAAAGCTGGAGTAGCAACTCGACATGATCACCATCATCGATTACGGCATGGGCAATCTGCGCAGCGTGCAGAAGGGATTCGAAAAGGTCGGCTTTGCCGCCCGGGTGACCTCCGACCCCGCCGACGTGGAGCGGGCGGAAAAGCTCGTTCTGCCCGGCGTCGGGGCCTTCAGGGACTGCATGGACAACCTGCGCCGGGGCGGCTTCGTCGATCCCATTCTGCGCCATGTGGAATCGGGCCGCCCCTTTCTCGGCATCTGCCTGGGTCTGCAGCTTCTCTTCACCGAGAGCGAGGAGTTCGGCAGGCACCGGGGGCTGAACATCATTCCGGGCAAGGTGGTGCGATTTCCCGCCGGCATGAGGGAAGGGGGCGAGGAGCTCAAGGTTCCCCACATGGGCTGGAACCAGATAGACATCCGGCGTCCGGCCCCCATTTTCAAGGGGATCGAAAGCGGCGCCTCCGTCTATTTCGTCCACTCCTACTACGTGGCGCCCGATGACCCGCAGGTCGGTGGCCACCGTCACCGACTACGGGGTCAACTTCTGTTCCAGCATCTGGCGGGACAACGTCATGGCCACCCAGTTCCATCCCGAGAAGAGCCAGCAGGTGGGGCTTAAGATTCTGAAGAATTTCGGAAAATTGTAGGGGCGCAATTCATTGCGCCCTGGGCGTGATGAATCACGCCCCTACCGGAGGGAAAAAGAATGCTTGTCATCCCCGCAATCGATTTGAAGGAAGGTCGCTGCGTCCGGCTGGAGCAGGGCCTGATGGAAAAGGACACGGTCTACAGCGACGACCCCGCAGCCCAGGCGCGAACCTGGCAGGAGCAGGGCGGCGAGCTGCTGCACATCGTCGACCTCGACGGTGCCTTCGCCGGGGTTCCCCGCAACCGCGAGGCGATATCCGCCATCGTGGAGGCGGTGGACATCCCCACCGAACTGGGCGGCGGCATCCGCGACCTGGCCACCGTCGAGGCGTACCTCGACCTCGGCATCGACCGGGTGATTCTCGGCACCGTGGCCAAGGAAAACCCGGCTCTGGTCGCCGAGGCCTGCCGTCTCTTTCCCGGGCGGATGGTGGTCGGCATCGATGCCAACAACGGCTTCGTCGCCGTTCGGGGCTGGGCCGACGTCACCGAAAAGAAGGCCTCCGAGCTGGCCAGGGAGATGGAGGGCTACGGGGTGGCGGCGATCATCTACACCGACATCGCCCGCGACGGCATGATGCAGGGGCCGAACATCGAGGCCACCCGGGCCCTGGCCGAATCGATCGCCATCCCCGTCATCGCCTCAGGCGGGGTCTCCAGCCTCAGGGACATCGAAAACCTCATGGCCATCGAAGGCTCGGGGGTGGTCGGGGTGATCACCGGCAAGGCCATCTATACCGGCGCCCTCGATCTGCGCGAGGCGGTGGCGCTGACGAAAAGCGGAAAATCCATATAGGGGCGTGATTTATCACGCCCTGGGCGCAATGAATTGCGCCCCTACCAAAACGGGTCCAACCATGCTGACAAAACGCATCATCCCCTGTCTCGACGTCAAGGACGGCCGGGTCGTCAAGGGGGTCCAGTTCGTCGAGCTGCGCGACGCGGGGGACCCTGTCGAGGCGGCGGAAGCCTATGACGCCCAGGGGGCCGACGAGCTCACTTTCCTCGATATCACCGCCTCCAGCGACAAGCGCAACATCATCCTCGACGTGGTCGCCCGCACGGCCGAGCGGGTCTTTATGCCTCTCACCGTGGGCGGCGGGGTCCGGGAGATCGCCGATATCCGCAACCTGCTCAACGCCGGCGCGGACAAGGTTTCCATCAACACCGCCGCCGTCCACCGTCCCGAGTTCGTGCGGGAGGCGGCCGAGCGGTTCGGTTCCCAGTGCATCGTGGTCGCCATCGATGCCCGGCGGGTTCCCGGCGCCCCGGAGGCGAATTGGGAGGTCTACACCCACGGTGGGCGGAATCCCACCGGAATCGACGCCGTCGAGTGGGCCGCGCGGATGGAGTCCTTCGGCGCAGGCGAAATCCTCCTCACCTCCATGGACAAGGACGGCACCAGGGACGGCTACGACATCGAACTGACCCGGGCCGTCAGCGACCGGGTGGCGATTCCGGTCATTGCCTCCGGCGGGGTGGGGAACCTTGAGCACATCCGCCAGGGGTTGACCGCCGGCGGCGCCAGTGCGGCCCTGGCGGCCAGCATCTTTCACTTTCGCGAATACACCATCGCCGAGTGCAAGAAGTACCTGCGGGAGCGGGACGTCCCCGTCCGGCTGTAAATTATGTACAGGGGCAAGACATGCCTTGCCCCTGCGAGAACAGATTGAGGTTGTTATGAAAGAGACGGAACGGCAGGACATTCTCGACGCGGTCTACCGGGTCATTCTGGAGCGAAAACAGAACCCCGCGGAGAAGTCCTACGTGGCCTCCCTTTTCGCCAAGGGGCTGGACAAGATCCTGGGCAAGGTCGGTGAAGAGGCGACGGAGGTGGCAGTGGCCGGCAAGGGCGGGGACCCCGACGAGGTGGTCTACGAGGTGGCCGACCTCTTCTTTCATACCCTGGTGCTGCTTGGATATTACGACCTGCCCCCGGAGCGGGTCTATGCCGAGCTGCGCCGGCGCTTCGGGATCTCGGGGATTGAGGAAAAGGAAAGCCGCGCCAAATAGCCCCTTGCCTTTCAGAAAAAAATCCCATATAATATAAAATTCGCAAGAAGGGCGCCGGCTGACCGGTTGCCCTCTTTTGCGTTTCCGAGAGCATTCATGCGGGGGTAGTGCCGATGACTATGCAGAACCGGTTGACCGAAGCGATGAAGGACGCCATGAGGGCCAAGGATTCCCTGCGGCTGAACACCATCCGCCTGATCCGTACCGCCGTCAAGAATCGGGAAATCGATGCCCGCCGTGCCCTGGACGAACAGGAGGTCGTGGCCGTTCTCTCCACCCTCGTGAAGCAGCGCCGGGAATCGGCCCAGGCCTACCGGGACGGGGGGCGCCCCGAGTTGGCGGATAAAGAGGAACAGGAGTTGGCCGTCATCCAGGAGTTTCTTCCCGCTCAGCTCGCGGAGGATGAAATCCGCGGCATCATCGAGGAGGCGATCGTCGAGACCGGCGCCGCTTCGATGAAGGATATGGGCAAGGTGATGAAGTTCGTCACCGCCAGGACCGTCGGGCGTGCCGACGGCCGGGTGGTGAGCGATCTGGTCAAGGCGCGGCTCTCCGCCTGAAGGCGGGGAGGTTCGAAGTTCAAGACTCAAGACCGGCGACCGGGGACAGGGGGTTAGCCCTGTTGTGTCATCTGTCTGAAAGCTTCGCACTGGAGGCGTCAGCATGAACGGTCTGGATATCGCCATCCTGGTTATCCTGGGGGCTTTCATTCTCAAGGGGATGTTGCGGGGGTTGCTGAAGGAGCTCTGCTCTCTGCTGGGTCTGGCGGCCGGCGCCTTTCTGGCCTTTCGTTTTTACGGGCCCCTGGCCGAGTCCGTGGCGCGCTCGCTGAGGCTGCCCCACGGGGTCTGCGTAACCGTATCGTTTTTCGCTCTTTTTCTGGCCACCATTCTTTTTTTTGCCGTCCTCGGCTATCTTCTGTCGCGTTTTGTGAAGCTTCTTTTCCTCGGGGGGGCTAACCGGGTCGCGGGCGCCCTGTTCGGCCTCGTCCAGGGAGTCCTGGTGCTGGCCCTGGTTCTTTTCTCCCTTTCCCTGCGCCCCCTGCCCGGCACCCTGAGGCCGCTGATGGAAGGCTCGCGCCTCGTTTCCCCCTTCGCCCATCTGGGCGAAGCGGTGTTCCACGGCAGCCGCAATACCTTTCCCGGCCTGCGCTGAAAGTTTTTCGCAGGGGGCGCATGCGCACGCCCCTTTTCTATGTTTTGAACAAAGAACTTGTTTTTCCGCCGCCCCAAAAAGAGGTCATCAAGCAGGCTACTGGATGATTGAAGAGACCCTCCGGGTTCTGGAATACGACAAGGTCAAGCACCTCCTCTCCGGTTTCACCGCCACCGGTCCGGGCCGGGAGCTGGTTTCGGCCCTCGAGCCCCTGGGCGACCGCAAAGCGGTCGAGGCCGCCCTGGCAGAGGTTTCGGAAATGAAAACCCTGCTGGAGACGAAAGGCGGCCCCCCGGTGGGAGGCAGCCGGGACCTCCGGGAGTTTCTCCGGCAGCTGCGGGCAGAAGGCACCTGGCTCTCCCCCGAGGCGCTGCTGGAGGTTCTCGGCAGCATCGAGGCTGCCCGGGACTGCCGGCGCTATTTTTCGGACGCCGGGTCGGCGCCGCGACTGGCCGGCAGGGCTCAGGCCCTGGAGCCCCTCAAGGAGCTTGGCCGGGAGCTTCGAAGCAGCATCGGGCCCAGGGGGGAGGTTCTCGACAGCGCCTCCTTCGAGCTGGGGGAGCTGCGCCGGGAGATCGTGCGGCTGCGCGGCCGGATCAAAAGGAGCCTGGAGGAGCTGCTGAGCTTCGATAAGCTGGCGGCCGCCTTCCAGGAGCGGATCATCACGGAGCGCAACGGGCGCTACGTCGTTCCGGTGCGGGCCGACCACCGAGGGCAGGTCAAAGGGTTCATCCACGACGAATCGGCCAGCGGTCAGACCCTTTACGTCGAGCCGACCTCGGTCCTGGAGCGCAACAACGAACTGCAAACCCTGCAGCGGGAAGAAAACCGGGAGATCGAGCGCATTCTGCGCAGACTCTCCGACAGGGTCCGGCAGGAAGCCGAGGCCCTTCGGGCCAACCAGAAAATCCTGGCCCGACTCGATTTCATCGCGGCGGCGGGCAGGTTTTCGCTTCTGAGCGACGGTGTTGCGCCCCGCCTGGCGGAGACACCCCTCATCGAACTCAAGGCCGCCCGCCATCCGCTTCTGCTCTTTCACCCCGACGGCAGCCTGCGGGAGCGCCCGGCGGTCCCTGTCGACCTGAGGCTCGAAGAGGGATACGACACGCTGGTAATCAGTGGCCCGAACACCGGAGGAAAGACCGTGGCCCTGAAGACGGTCGGTCTGCTGGTGCTGATGGTTCGCTCGGGACTGCACGTCCCCTGTCATCCCGACAGCCGGGTCCATCCCTTCGGGCACATCTTCGCCGACATCGGGGACGAGCAGAGCATCGAGGAGAACCTGTCGACCTTCTCCGGGCATCTGACCCGGATCCGGCGCATTCTCCGGGAAGCCGACCCCGATTCCCTGGTCCTGCTCGACGAGGCCGGAACGGGCACCGACCCCGCTGAAGGGGGAGCCCTGGCCCTGGCGGCCCTCGACGCCCTTCGGGAGCGGGGCGTCAGAACGGTGGTCACCACCCACCTGAACCTGGTCAAGGGGTATGCCCACCTGCGCTCGGGGGTGGAAAACGCCGCGGTGGAGTTCGACCCCTTCACCCTGGCCCCCACCTACAGGCTGCATTACGGCATTCCGGGAGCGAGCGCAGCCTTTACCATTGCCAGGCAGCTCGGCCTTCCCGAAGTGGTCCTGGAGCGGGCCGCCGCCTACATGGGCGAGGGGGAGCGCGAAGGGCTCGACCTGGTGGAGGAGCTCAACCGTCTGCGCCGGGAACTGGAGGGGGACCGGGAGGAGGCCCGCCGGCTGCGGGACCGTGCCCGGCAGGAGCGCGCCCGGCGAAAGGAGCTCCTGGAACAGCTCGAGGAGCAGAAGGGCGCCATCCTCGCCAAGGCCGTCCGGCGCGGTGAGCAGCTGGTCCAGGAGGCCGAGAGGAAAATCAAGACCCTTTTGCGCGAGGCGCGGGAGGCGGCGCCTGCGCCCCGGGAGCAGGCCCGTCTGGCCGGGGGCGTCCGGGAGGCGAGGGAGGAGCTGGCCCGTTCGGCTCCCGAGCCCCATCGCCAGGGTCGCCGACCGGTGGAGGTGGCCCGGGGCGAAATCCTGCGGATAACGGCCCTCGGGAGCCGAGGGGGAGGTCGTGCGGGTCCTCGAGGGCGAAGCCGAGCTCTCGGTGCGGGGCAAGAAGCTGCGCCTTCCCTTTGCCGGGCTGGAGCAGTTCAGCCCCCGGCGCTTCGCGGGCAAGAAGCGCGGCGCGGGCAAGGTCCGCAGCAACGTGGAGCGGGAGGGCTTCCAGACGCGTCTGCTTCTGGTCGGCAAGAGGGTGGACGAGGCCCTTCCGCTTCTGGACCGCTTCCTGGACGACGCCCTGCTGCACGGCCTGGGGGAGGTCGAAGTCGTGCACGGGGCCGGAGAGGGGATCCTGCGGCGGACGGTTCGGGATTTTCTGGCCAGCCACCGGGAGGTCACCGCCTTCCATGCCGCGGACCTCGCCCGGGGCGGGGACAACGTGACGGTCATCGAGTTGAGGCGCGGATGACGGGGCGGATACCGGAGGAGAAGGTTCGGGAGATTCGCGAGCGGGTCGACATCGTGGAGGTCGTCTCCTCCTACCTGCCGCTCAAACGCTCCGGCGCCAACCACCTCGGCCTCTGCCCCTTTCACGGCGAGAAGACCCCCTCCTTCAACGTCAACGCCCCCCGGCAGATCTTCCACTGTTTCGGCTGCGGGGTGGGGGGAGACGTCTTCTCCTTCCTGATGCGGATGGAAGGGCTCTCCTTTCCCGAGGCCGTGCGGCGGATGGGAGAGCGGGTCGGCATCGAGGTCGAGGAGGAGGCCCTCTCCCCGGCGGAGGAAAGACGGCGGGAGGAGGCCGGCCGCCTGGTGCGCATCAACGAGGTGGCCTGCGAGTTCTACCACCGCATCCTGATGGAAGAGGAGGAGGGCGCCCCGGCCCGGCTCTTTCTGAAAAAACGGGGCTACGGCCAAGAGACGGCCCGGCAGTTCCGCCTCGGCTTCGCCCCGGAGCGCTGGGACGCCCTCGCCACCCATCTGGCCGCCAAGGGGTTCGACCCGGTCGGGGCTCGGGAGAAACTGGGGCTGCATCCGGCCCCGTCGCGGGGGAGGTGGCGACTACGACCTCTTCCGCAAGCGGCTGCTGATCCCGATCTGAGGACCTGCGGGGGCAGGTGGTGGCCTTCGGCGGCCGGGTCCTGGACGACGCGCTGCCCAAATACATCAACTCTCCCGAGTCGCCCGTCTACCACAAGGGGCGGGTTCTGTTCGGCCTCTGCCAGGCCCGCGAGGGGATGCGCCAGAGCGGGGAGGGGATCGTGGTGGAGGGCTACTTCGACCAGATGGCCCTTCACCGCGCCGGTTTCCACAACGCCGTCGCCACCTGCGGCACCGCCCTGACGGCCGAGCATGCCCGGCTGCTCAAGCGCTATGCCGGGCGGCTGCTGCTGCTCTTCGATCAGGACAGCGCCGGGCAGAAGGCGACCTTCCGGGCGATGGACGTGCTGCTCGAAGAAGGGCTGCCGGCCGCGGTGGTGGCCCTCGACCCTGGGGAAGATCCGGACTCATTCCTGCGCACCCGGGGGATCGACGCCTTCCGCGAGCGCCTGGCCGGGGCACGACCGGTTCTCGAGGTCTTCATGGAGACGGTGCTGAGCGCCCACGGGGAGAGCGTCGAGGGCAGGGCCCGGGCGATCGAAGAAATCCTGGCCAAACTGCGGCTTCTGGCGAGCGACATCGAACGCAGCCTGTATGTTTCGGCCCTCGCCGAAAGGACCGGGGTGGGCGAGGACCTACTTCGCAGGCAGATCCAGGCGTCGCCTCGTGCCATCCGTCCGTCCCCGCCTTCTCAGCCGTCCGGCCCCCAGGAGGGCGGTAAAGCGCCCCCTCCGGGCGCAAGGCAGAAAATCCGGCGGCGTGAACAAAGCGCGGGGATCCGGGCCCAGGACCTTCTCCTGCGGATGATGGTCGATAATGCCGATTTCCTCCGGAGGGTGGCCGCAGAGGGGACCGAGTCTCTTTTCTCCGACCCTGACCGACGGGTCCTCGCCGAGGTGCTCCTGCAATGGCCCGAGGGGGAGGGAATGCCGGAGCCGAGCCGCCTCCAGGAGAGGCTGAGCGAGGACCAAAAAGCGATTTTTTCGGGTATCCTTATTAAAGATGGAGAGGAGTTCGGCGAAGACCCCGCCGGCGTCTTCGAAGGTTGCCTTCAGACAGCGGCCAGGGACCGGATGAAAAACCGCAGCCGGGAACTGACCGAACTGATCCGGAAGGCGGAAAAGGACGGCGACCAGGAAATGCTGGATGCCTGCCGCTCCGAGCAGATGGAAATCAACCGGAAACTGAAAAGCAAGCATTTCGGCATATAGAGAAAAATCCTCCTTGGAGAGGACCGAGAGGAGCAGACTAGATGGCCAAAAAAAGCAGCATGGAAGAGGTGCAGCAGCTGATCGACCTGGGCAAGGAAAAGGGGTACCTCACCTACGATGAGGTGAACGACATCCTTCCCGCGGATATGGTGTCCTCGGACCAGCTGGACGATGTCATGAGCATGTTCGGCGAAATGGACATTGAGGTGGTCGATTCGGAGCAGAAAATCTCCCTGCGCAAGGACCAGGTTCTCGACGAGGACATGGCCGAGGAGGAGGAAGAGGAGGAGTCCGAATTCGAGGCCGGCATCCTGGGCCGCACCAGCGACCCCGTGCGCATGTATCTTCGGGAGATGGGTCAGGTGTCCCTGCTTACCCGCGAGGGGGAGGTGGAGATCGCCAAGCGCATCGAGGAGGGCGACGCCATGGTGACCGCGGTCATCATGAAGACTCCCATCGCCTTCAAGGAGATCATCTCCCTCGGAGACCGCCTTTCCAAGGGGCAGATCGGGGTGGCCGAGGTCACCAAGGAATACGAGGAGGAGGAGGGCAGCGAGGAGGAGGAGAAGCAGCGTCAGCGCATCCTGGGGCTGGTCGACCAGATCCGGGAACTCGACGAGCGTTTCATGGCGAGCCGGGAAAAGCTCAGCGCGGATTCCGGCAAGGAGGAAAAAAAGACCCTGGAGAGGGAGTGCCGGGAGCTGAAGGGGGAAATCGCCGAGCTGATGCGAAAGATCCGCCTCAAGGACTTCCAGGTGGCCAAGATCGTCGACCGCCTCAAGGAACTGGCCGAGCAGGTCAAGAAGGGGATGTCCGAAGTCCAGGCCTGCGAGACGGAGCTGAAAAAGCCCCACAAGGAAATCAAGCGTCTGCTGCGCCGCATGCGCAAGAGCGATGAGGAAGCCCGGAAGGTTTCCGAGGAGCTCAACGCCCCCATCGAAACCCTCCTGTCCGTGGAGAAGCGGCTGAAGAGCGCCCAGCGCAAGTTCAAGCGGGTCGAGGAGGAGTCCGGCTTCGCTCCCGAGGAGCTTCTCGATTCCCTCAAGGAAGTGCAGAAGGGTGAGTGGCGGGCCAAGTCGGCAAAAAGCGAACTGGTGGAGGCGAACCTGCGCCTGGTGGTCTCCATCGCCAAGAAATACACCAACCGGGGCCTTCAGTTCCTTGACCTCATCCAGGAAGGCAACATCGGCCTGATGAAGGCGGTCGACAAGTTCGAATACCAGCGGGGCTACAAGTTCTCCACCTACGCCACCTGGTGGATTCGTCAGGCCATCACCCGGGCCATCGCCGACCAGGCCAGAACCATCCGCATCCCGGTGCACATGATCGAGACGATCAACAAACTCATCCGCACCAGCCGCCAGCTGGTGCAGGAGATCGGGCGCGAACCGACTCCCGAGGAGATCGCCGAGCGCATGGAGCTGCCTCTTGAGAAGGTGCGGCGGGTGCTCAAGATCGCCAAAGAGCCGATCTCCCTTGAGACCCCCATCGGCGAGGAGGAGGATTCCTCCCTCGGCGATTTCATCGAGGACAAGGGGGTCGTCTCTCCCCTGGAGGCGGTCATCAAGGGCAATCTCTCGGACCAGACCTCCCGGGTGCTGGCCACCCTGACCCCCCGCGAAGAGAAGGTGCTGCGCATGCGCTTCGGCATCGGCGAGAAATCGGACCACACACTGGAGGAGGTCGGCCAGGACTTCGCCGTCACCCGCGAGCGCATCCGGCAGATTGAAGCCAAGGCCCTGCGCAAGCTGCGCCATCCCAGCCGGGCCAAACGGCTGAAAAGTTTTGTCGAAACCTGACCGGCAGGGGAAAAGAACTTGACAGTGCCCCGCAGGAAACCTTATTCTCTATCTTTAGCTTTCGGGCCTATAGCTCAGCTGGTAGAGCCACCGGCTCATAACCGGTCGGTCCCAGGTTCGAATCCTGGTGGGCCCACCACTAAGGACCGAGATGAGGCGAGACTCAATTCTCATAAACCACAAGCCTTAAAGAACGAAGAGTGCAACGGGACTACGGTTGCACTCTTCTTTTTTCAACCCGCCGGAGCATGAAGAAGGAACGCGTCATCCGCATCCAGGACCTTTCAGGTCTGCTCAACGCCCTTTACCCACCAACCTTGGCCGAAGATTGGGACAACGTCGGACTGCAGGCCGGAGACCCCTCGGCAGAGCTGAGAAAGGTCCTCGTGGTCCTGGACCCTTCCGAACAGGCCCTGGAGGTCGCGGCTTCCAGCCGGAGCGCAGGCCGTCGTTTCCCACCATCCGCTCATCTTTCACCCCCTCAAAAATCTCATACCCCTTCGATGCCACGGGGCGGGTGCTCTTCCGGGCCGTCCGGGAAGGGATTGCGGTGCTCTGCGCCCATACCAACCTCGACCGCGGCCGGAACGGCCTGAACGACTGGCTGGCGGCGAGGCTCGGTCTTGCGGAGGTCAGGCCCCTGGCCGGCCGGGGGGAGGGTGAGCTGTACAAACTGGTCGTCTTCGTGCCGGCCGGCTACGAAGGCCCGGTGGCCGAAGCCCTCTATGCCGCAGGAGCGGGCAGGGTCGGGGAACTACGACCGGTGTTCCTTCCGGACGCAGGGTACCGGCACCTTTCGACCCGGCTCCCAGACCGATCCCTTCCTCGGGGAAGAGGGCAAGGACGAATCGCGTCCGCGAAGTCCGCCTGGAAACGATTCTCCCCAGGGAGGCCCTGCGACGGACGGTCGACAGGATGCTTCGGGCCCATCCCTACGAGGAGGTGGCCTACGATCTCATTCCCCTGGCCAATCCGCGGCTCGACGTCGGCCTCGGCCGGGTCGGCCGACTGGACCGAGAGACGACTCTGGCGGAGTTTGCCGCCCGGGTCAAGGACGCCCTCGGCACCGGGAGCCTGCGCATCGTGGGGGACCCGGCCGGCAGGGTGAAAAAGGTCGCGGTCTGCGGAGGCAGCGGCGCCTCCCTGCTCGGGGAGGCCCAAAGCAGGGGCGCCGACGTGCTGGTGACCGGGGACGTGAAGTATCATGAGGCCCGCAGCGCCGAGAGCCGGGGCCTTGCCCTCATTGATGCCGGACATTTCGCCACCGAACGGCTCATGGTCCAGGGGCTGGCCCAGGCCCTGCGGGAAGAGGCCCGGAACCGGGCGCTGGACTTCGAATTCATCGAATGGGAAGGGGAGGAAGATCCGTTCAGAACGGTCTGACTCCCCTTCTTTTTAGAAGCCTACCGAACACCCAATTTGCAGGACGCCGATGGGAGGAAAGAAAACAGTGGAAGAAAAGATGCAACTGCTCAAGGAACTGCAGGTGCTCGACCAGGAATTGAACAAGTTCCGCCAGAACCGCGAGGAGCTGGAAACCGAGCGGGCTGAACTGGATGCCGGGCTGGGCCGGGTTCAGTCCATGGTCGACAGCCTCGCGGCCGACATAGAGAACCTCCAGGCCGCACGCCGGGAATTGACCCAGTCGCTTGCCCTGGAGCAGGAAAACGTGAAAAAGGCCGAGGGCCGGCTTCCGTCCATCAAGACCCAGAAGGAGTACGTGGCGGTTCTCAAGGAGATCGACACGGCCAAGAAGCTCAACAAGGAAATCCAGGAGCAGATTCAGGCCAAGGACGGGGAAATCGAGGTTCTGGCCAGGGACAGAGAGGAAAAGGAGTCCGAACTCTCCGGCCTCCGGGAGAAGACGGGAACCCGGCTGGAAGAAATCGATGCCGCTCTGGCCTCCCTCGACCAGTCCCTGGGTGAAAAGGAAGCCCTTCGGGACAGCCTCCTGGAGCAGTTGCCGGTGCCCCTGCGCAAGCGCTACCAGCTGCTTCTCGACCGGCGTGGCGGGATGGCGCGTGGTCGAAGCCCGCAACGGAGCCTGCCTTGGCTGCAACATGCATCTGCCTCCCCAGCTCTTCAACAGCCTGTATCAGACTGAAGGAGATTCAGAGCTGCCCCCACTGCAACCGTCTGCTCTATATCGAAGAGAATCGGCGATTAAGGGTTTTTTCCCGGACGGCGGCGATAGTAGAATGTAGATGGTCGGAGAAGGCCAGATGATCGCCGCCCGCCGAAGCCTTCGGCGAAGGCGGGCGGGAGGAAAGTCCGGGCTCCACAGGGCAGGATGGTCCCTAACGGGGACCGGGGGCGACCCCAGGGAAAGTGCCACAGAGAGCAGACCGCCCGGCTTCGCCGTCGCTACGCGGCAGCTACGCCGTGGTAAGGGTGAAAGGGTGAGGTAAGAGCTCACCAGTTCCGGCGGTGACGCCGGAAGCTCGGTAAACCCCATCCGGAGCAAGGCCAAATAGGGGAGCGTTCGAGGGCGGCCCGTCCGAGGCTCCCGGGTTGGCTGCTTGAGGCCGTCGGCAACGGCGGTCCTAGAGGAATGATCATCGCCCCGGTCCGGGCAACCGGCTCGGGGAACAGAACCCGGCTTACGGGCTTCTCCGGCCATTTTTTTCAAAAAAGGCGGCACAACCCTACCGGCTGTGCCGTCTTTTCTTTCTCCCCCAACGGCCTCTCCCCGCCGGGCTGCCTTGGCGAATTGAGACCCGTGGAAGGCCGATGAGCGATTCGGAACGTGATACACAAATGGCCTCTCTTCTCTGGAGTCGGACCTTGTCGCGGGTGAGGGACGAACTCCGCCATCTGCCTCAAACCGAACGCGCATGGATTGCGGAGCGCCTGCTTTTGGTCGCGCGCCTCCAGGAGGCCCTGCACGCCCTCTTTCTCCGGGCACGGGGCCCGCAGCTGTGCGCCGAATGCTTTGGCGCCTGCTGCGACCTGGGAAAAAACCATCTGACCCTGGTGAACCTTCTGGCCTATCTCCTTGCGGGCGAGGAGCCGCCCGAGCTTCGTTTCGACCGGCCCTGTCCCTCGCTGGGCGAGGCCGGCTGCCTCCTGCCTCCTGCCCGGCGGCCCTTCAACTGCGTCACTTTCCTCTGCGAGTCTGTGGAGGAGGGCCTTTCGACCGGATCAAAGAGTGCAATTCTACACCCTCGAACGGCAGTTGCGGTCCCTCTACGAGGAGTTCGACGGGCGCTTTTCGGGCTCCAGCCTGAGGGGGCTGCTGATCCGGGCCGAGCGGCTGGGAGAGCGCCCTTTTCTGGAAAAAATCTGAATCGGCCTGTGGTATACTTCTTCCCCTTTGCAAAACCTGAAATATTAATTGCCGATGCAGGAGTGCAATCCGATGGAAGTGCATTTTACCCGGACCAACAATGAACTGGACGAACTCATCGACGACATCATCCGGATGGCCGGTGCCCACCACCCTGAAATCATTCGGGAAATGATCATCACCGTCCTCAAGGCGGGCCAGGAGATCGATTACCTGGCCGACCTCAAGCTGATGCGTACCAGTATGAAGGAGATGCGCTACACCAGCAAGATTTTCGGGCCCTTTCGCCAACGAAAGAAAGTCACCATCTTCGGTTCCGCCAGGACCTCGCCCAGCGAACCGATCTACCGCAAATGTGTGGAATTTTCGCGGATGCTGGCCGACCACGGCTACATGGTGATCACCGGAGGTGGAGGTGGAATCATGCAGGCGGGCAACGAAGGGGCGGGGGCCGAGAACTCCTTCGCCGTCAATATCCGGTTGCCCTTCGAGCAGGAAACCAACCCGGTAATGGAGAACAGCAAGAAGGTCATCACCTACAAGTATTTTTTCAACCGCAAAGTGGCGTTTCTCAAGGAGGCCCATGCCGTCGCCCTTTTCCCTGGCGGTTTCGGCACTATGGACGAGGCCATGGAGACTTTGACGCTGGTGCAGACCGGCAAGAATCCTCCCATTCCCCTGGTTCTCATCGACGACGACGAGGGCGGTTACTGGGAAAACCTCTTTCAGTTCATGAAAAAGACCCTGCTCCGGCGTGGGCTTATCTCCGGCGAGGACTTCAGTCTCTTCACCATTACCCGGGACCCGGCGGAGGCTGTGCGGATCATCGACGAGTTCTACCGCATCTATCATTCCAGCCGTTTTGTGGGACGGAGCCTTGTCATTCGTCTGAACCGGGCCATTACCCCCGAGCAGGTGGAGACCCTGGAGAGGGAGTTCCCCGAAGTTATCGAACCGGGAAGCACCATCCGACAGACCGGGGCGCTTCCCGACGAGCAGGACCAGCCCGACCTCGCGCATCTGCCGCGTCTCATCCTCGAATTCAATCACCGCAGTTATGGTTTGCTCAAGGCATTCATCCGACGTCTCAACTCTTTTGCGGAGGGCTGAGGGAAAAACCGGGGAGGTGGGAAGGTAGGAAGCTGGGGAGGTGGAAAACCCGCTTTCTCTTCCCCCCTTTTCCGTTACCCCGAAGTTTCCACGTGCCCATCTCACTACCTCGCTCCGTCTTCCCACTTTCCCCATCTCACCACCTCACCACCTCCCTGGTATATTGACGATGGGGAGGAGCGGGATAAACTGGGAGGAGAAAGAGAAAATCCCTCAGGGAGGTTGTTATGAAACACTCGATTCTCTTCCCTCTTACCGCAATTTTCGGCCTGTCTCTGCTCAGCGGCTGCGGCAACGTGCTCTCCAAGGAGGCGCTGCGATCGGTGACTCCCGGCGTGACCTTCATGCAGGTCAAGGCCAACCCCGAAGCCTTCAAGGGGGAAACGCTGGAGCTGGGAGGTCAGATCGTGGACTCCCAGATAAGCCAGGGTGGGTCCATCCTCGAAATTCTCAGCTACAGCCTCGACAGTTACGGCGAACCGCAGCAGCCCAATGAGAACGAGGGACGCTTTCTCGCCAAAACCGACCGCTTCCTCGACCCCGCGCTGTACAAGTCCGGAAGGATGGTGACCCTCACCGGAACCGTCGCCGGCAAGGAAACAAAGCCCCTCGGAAAGATCGAATATACCTATCCGGTCTTCCGGATCGGGGAGATTTACCTCTGGCCTCAATATACCCAGTCCCAGTACATGAACTATCCCGGACCGTACTATTACTATTCCTGGGGACCGCCATACTACTGGGGAGGCCCCTACCGGTACTGGTACAATCCCTGGTACGGCCCGTACCCCTACTGGTGATGGCGTCTTCAGGGATCGAACCGGGCCTTCTGGAGCAGGTGCGCCAGGGATGCCGGCGGGTCGCGGAAGAAGCGACCCGGGTGCACCTTGACGAAAGTCGCCTCGCCGCCTACGCCTCCTCCCTTCCCGCCGGGCGGCTGACTTCCCCCGAAATGAGTGCGGAACACCATTTTCTGGGCGCCGGAGAGGCGACGGTGGCCTTTTTCCTCGTGCTCGATTCCGTCAATTTCGGTTCCGGGTATTTCCCCCGGCTGAAAAAACGAACCGGGCTTTCGGGGTACTTTTCGGTTGCGGCCTGTTTGAGGGAACATTTCCTCCACCGGGGGCCTCCTTCGGTGGCCGACTTGGCACACCTTGAAGTCGCAGACTGTCTCCGGATTTTCCACCAGGATGCCGCCAACCCCGTCTCCCTCGAACTCATGGGGCTTTTCACCCGGGCTCTGAACGACCTCGGCCGGTTTGTGCTGGAGCGTTTCGAAGGTCGATTTGGCGCCGTGGTCGAGGAGACTGGAGGCTCGGCCGAGCGTCTGGTAGCCCTCCTGAGGGAAATGCCCTTTTTCAACGACGTCAGCCGGTGGCGTGGGGTCGGGGTTCCTCTGCTCAAGCGGGCCCAACTCACGGCCGCCGACCTGCATTTTGCCTTTGCCGGCGAGGGGCCCGGACGCTTCGCCGACATCGACCAGCTGACAATCTTCGCCGACAACCTCGTCCCCCATGTGCTTCGCCGGGACGGCATTCTGCGTTTCGAGAGGGAACTGGCCGAGCGCATCGATCGGGGGGAGCTGATTCCGACCGGCTCGGAGGAGGAGGTGGAAATCAGGGCCTGCGCCGTCCATGCGGGGGAGCTCCTGGTGGCAGAGCTGCGCAGCCGGGTTCCGGGGGTGAACGCCATGCTTCTGGACAACTTCCTCTGGCACCGGGGGCAGCAGCCCGAGTACCGGCAGAGCCCGAGGCACCTGACCCGGACGGTTTTTTACTGATTATTTAAAGTCTGTCTGACCTGTCTGACTGGTCGGACTTGAAGCTTTACAGCTCCAGAAGCATCTCTTCGGGCTCCTCCACATATTCCTTGATCCGCTTCAGGAAGGAGACGGCCTGCCTGCCGTCGATGAGCCGGTGATCGTAGCTGAGGGCGAGGTACATCATCGGGCGGACCTCAATTTTTCCTTCGATGACCACCGGTCGGTCCTGGATGGCGTGCATGCCGAGCACCGCGCTCTGGGGCGGGTTGAGGATGGGGGTGCTGAGAAGCGACCCGTACACCCCACCGTTTGTGATGGTGAAGGTGCCTCCCTCCAGGTCCTCCATGGCGAGCTCGTTGTTTTTGATTTTTTCGACATACCGGGCGATCTCTTTTTCGATGTCGGCAAAATGCATCGCGTCGGTGCCCTTGAGAACGGGCACCACCAGCCCCTTCTCGGAACCCTACGGCGATGCCGATATCGTAAAAATGATGATAGACGATGTCGTCGCCGTCGATGCGGGCGTTGACGTCGGGAAATTCCCGCAGGCTCTCGACGCAGGCCTTGACGAAAAAGGACATGAGGCCGAGGGATACTCCGTGTTTCTTCTCGAAGGGCTCCCGGTGCTTGCGGCGAAGCTCCTTCACCCTGCTCATATCGGCCTCGTTAAAGGTGGTGAGCATGGCCGTTTGCTGGCGGGCTGCAAGCAGACGCTCGGCAATTCGCTTGCGGATTCGGCTCATCGGCTGACGGGTGGTTCTCTCTTCGCTTTTTTCCTCCGAGGGCCGGGGGCTCGGCTTTTTCTCCTCCTTGGCTTCCGGTCGCTCGGGTTCTTCCTTCTTTGGCTTTTCCGTGGGTTCCTTTTTCTCCGCCCCTTTTTTTTCTTTCTCTCTTTTCCGCTCTTCGGTTTCCGCCTTCTCCTTCTCTTTTTCTTCCGGAGGAGCCTCTTTTTCCTCTTCCTGTTCGCTGCTTTTTTCCGGTCCTCTTTCTTCCCCGGTTTTTCCTTTTTCTTTTCTTCTTCTACTTCTTTTTCCTCTTTCGCTTTCTTATCTTCCTTCGCCTCCCCCTCCTCGATGGTGGCGATGACGGCGCCGATTTCCACCGTCTCTCCCTCCTGGGCCTTGATGGAGAGGGTCCCCGCCCCGTCGGCGTTCAGCTCCAGGGTGATCTTATCCGTTTCGAGTTCGCATAGAAGGTCATCCTTTTCGACCCGTTCCCCGTCCTTCTTGTGCCATTTGCCGATTTCCGCCTCGAACACCGATTCACCTACCTGAGGCACCTTGATATCCATGTCGCTCTCCTGATTTTTCCGGATTCAATTGCGGGAAGAGTCCCGAACTTCTGGGAGGCCGGGAACTTTTCCGGTCGGAATTTCACCCCTGGATCCCGTGGGTCCTCAGGCCGAAAGGGCTTTCTCCAGGATCTTCTCCTGTTCTATGCCGTGCTGCCGGTGCGAGCCGACAGCGGGCGAGGAGGCCTCCTCCCGTCCCACGTACTCCGGGTCGCGACCGAGGATTCCCGAGAGATGGGGGCGCAGGTGGTTCCAGGCGCCCATGTTTCTCGGCTCTTCCTGAACCCAGGCAAGCCTCTTTGCCTTGCCGAAGGGAGACAGAATCTCCTCCAGCAGGTCCTTTTTCAGGGGATAAAGCTGCTCGATTCTCACCAGGGCCACGTCGTCGCGATCAGCTTCTTCTATTTTCTGCAGGAGGTCGTAAAAAATTTTTCCGCTGCAGATAAGGACGGAGCGCGCCTTTTCAGGGCCGATGCCCGGCCCCAGGACTTCCTGAAACCTTCCCCGGGCGAATTCCTCCAGCTTCGAGCGGCAGGCCGGCAGCCGAAGGAGGCTTTTGGGGGTGAAGACGATCAGGGGCCGCCGGAAGGGCTGTTTCACCTGGCGCCGCAGCAGGTGGAAAAGCTGCCCCGGAGTGGAGGGGCAGGCCACCTGGATGTTGTTGTTGGCGCAAAGCTGCAGGTAGCGCTCGATGCGGGCGCTGGAATGTTCCGGCCCCTGGCCTTCGTAGCCGTGCGGCAGGAACATGACGAGGCCGCTGTTGCGGTCCCACTTGGCGCCGCTGCTGACGATGAACTGGTCGATGATGACCTGTGCGCCGTTGGCGAAGTCGCCGAACTGCGCTTCCCAGATGGTGAGCCCTTCCGGGGTCTCCAGGGAGTAGCCGAATTCGAAGCCGAGCACTGCCGCCTCGGAGAGCATGCTGTTGTAGAACTGGACCGGGGCCTGGCCCTGGCCGAGATACGCGAGGGGAACGTACGCCTGGCCGTTGTGCTGGTCGTACAGAACGGCATGACGCTGGTTGAAGGTGCCCCGCCGGCTGTCCTGCCCCGAGAGGCGAACCGGGATGCCTTCGGAGAGGAGGGAGGCGAATGCCAGAGCCTCTCCCGTTCCCCAGTCGATGCCGCTGTCCTTGTCCACCGCTTCGAACCGGCGCTCCAGGAGCCTGGCGACCTTGGGGTGAAGGTGGAACTCTTCGGGCACCGTGGTGATTCGGCGGATCAGTTCCCGGAGACGGTCGGTCTCGACGCCCGTCTCCGGGTGGGAAACGGAATACTCTCGCTTGATGCCGCTCCACTTGCCCTGAAAGCCGACCTCCTTTTCGGTCGGCTCGGCGTCTATGGCGGCTTCGAGGCGTTTCTCGATCTCCTCGGAGAAGGAATCGATGTTCCCGAGATCCAGCCCCCCCTCGGCCAGGCGCTGTTGGTAGACCTCGAAACCGGGCGGGCGGGCTTCGATTTTTTGGTACATGAGCGGTTGGGTGAAGGAGGGCTCATCCCCCTCGTTGTGCCCCTGGCGGCGAAAGCAGAGGATCTCCACCACGACGTCCCTGGCGAATGTGCGGCGGTAATCGAAGGCCAGGGAGGCGGCGAAGACGGCGGCCTCGGGGTCCTCGCCGTTGATGTGAAGGACCGGCGCCATGAGCATCTTGGCCACATCGGTAGCGTAGAGGGTGGAGCGGGCGTGCTCGGGGGCCGTGGTGAACCCGATCTGGTTGTTGACCACCAGGTGCAGGGTGCCGCCACTCTGGTACCCGTCGAGCTGGGAGAGGTTGAGGGTCTCGGCAACCATTCCCTGGCCGGCAAAAGCCGCGTCGCCGTGGATCAGCACCGGCAGCACCTTCTGCCTGCCGCCGGGCCCGTAGCAGACGTGCCGGGCGCGGCACTTGCCCAGGACGACGGGGTCGACCGATTCGAGGTGGCTCGGGTTGAAGGCCATGGTGAGGTGCATGGAGCGCCCGCCGGAAAAGGTGCGGTCGGTGGAATAACCCTTGTGGTATTTGACGTCTCCTTCCCCCACGAAGCCGAGTTCGAGGTTGTCGGAAAATTCGGCGAAGATGTTCTGCAGGGGCTTGCCGAAAACGTTGGCCAAGACGTTCAGTCGGCCACGATGGGACATCCCGAGGATCAGGTCGGTAATGCCCGCCTCGCAGGCGTGCCGGATAAGATGGTCGAGAAATGGGATGATGACTTCCCCGCCTTCGAGGGAAAAGCGCTTCTGCCCCAGAAACTTGCGGTGCAGAAAGGATTCGAAGAGAGTGGCCTCCATCAGTTTTCGCAGGATGACCAGACGGTCGGAGCGGTCCAGGGACGGACGGTTTCGGACCGGTTCCATCCGCTCCATGAGCCATTGCCTTTCTCTCGGGTCCTGAATATGCATGAATTCGACGCCGATGGAGCGGCAGTAGGTATCCCTCAGGGTCTGGATGATTTCCCGAAGGGTGGTCTTCTCCCTGGAAAGTTTGGGGACGAAAAAGGTCTGCTCCAGGTCCGAGCGTTCCAGGCCGAAGGCCTCCAGAGACAGCAGGGGATGGTCGCATGGGCAGGAGGTGAGGGGGTTGGTGCAGGCCTGCAGATGGCCCATTTCACGATAACGCCGGACAAGGGCCTGCACCGACGCCTTCTTGAGAACCTGCTCCGGGGGCAGGCCCTCTTTCGGCTCCGGAGCGGCCGTGCCCAGGTCGAACCCTTCGAAAAAAGCCCGCCATTCCGGCGGCACCTTGTCCGGGGACTCCTTCCAGAGAAGGTACTGGGACTCGAGCCACTGGGGGCTGATGTTCTGTTCAATGGACATGGCAGGTCATTCCAAAGTGAAATTCAGGGTCCGCGTTTCCCTGGAAAAGGGAAAAGCAAGGGTACCGCAGGTTTGCCGCGATCTGCAAACCTGAAAAATTATAACAGGTGGAAGGGTGCTCAATAAGCGGCCCTTCGTGCCATCCGAGTCAGGGAGCCAGGCCCGTATGGCAATCGGTGCAGACCATTTCCTTCCACGCCTGTCCGATGTCTACGGGGTGCTTGAATTCCAGGGACTGCCCAAGGCGGGCCGTTTCCGGATTTTTGCCCGGTGTCCCCTGGACCTCTATCAGATGGCAGAGGTTGCAGTCCCGGGAGATCGCCTCGCCCTTGTCTGTGGCGTGAGTGCCGTTATGGCAACGGAAGCAGCCGATGAACTCAAGATGGCCGATGTTGTCGGGATAAGCGCTCCAGCGCGCCTTCATGTAGGGAAAAATGTTTCCGGCGAACTTCTCCTGTAGGCCGGTGACGGCTTTTTCCACCAGCTCCGGCCGTTTTTGCGCGATGTCGGGATAATTCTTTTTGTAGTAGTCGCTGATGCCCTTGCGGATCTGCTTCTTGGCCTCATCGAGGGAGGAATAACTCTTGCCGCACAGGTCGACGGCCACTGATTTGATGTCGGGCAGCTCCCTGGGGATGACCCCGGTGGTGATGGCGGTGTTGACGAAGAAGGAAGGGGCCAGGTAGTTGTGCGAGGGCCGGTTGTGGCAATCGATGCAGTCCATGCTCTGAATCTTGGACGAAGCGATTTGCTTCTCGCTCAGGGGCGAATTGGGGTCCTGGAAGACCTTCACCTTCCCGGTATCGAGGTTGGTGTACCGCACCCAGGGGATTTTCTGATGGGCCTGGTCCGTGGCGATGTACTCCACCTTCACCCGGGGGTTGATGTGCCAGTGGATGCCGCTCTGGTAGCCAAGGGCCGATTGGGGGGAGCCGATTTTCATGACCAGCTGGATGTCCCAGCGGGTGTTGTCCTTGTCGGGAAGGTAGTGGGTTTCATGCCTGATCTGGTAGGGATAGAACTTTTTCGGCCAGTGGCATTGTTCGCAGACGGCCCGGGCCGGGCGCAGGTTTTTGATCGGAGTCGGGATGGGGCGGGGATAGACGTCGGTCAGGACCGCATAAACCTGGTAGAGGCCTGAAATCTTGGACCGGACGTACCAGTCGGCTCCCGGTCCGACGTGGCATTCCACGCAGGCCACCTTCGCGTGGGAGGAGTTCTCGTGGGTGGTGTATTCGGGCTTCATGACGGTGTGGCACAGGGTCCCGCAGAACTGGACCGATTCAGTGAAGTGGAAGGCCTCGTAGCTGCCGATGGCCGAAAGGAACAGGAAGATTGCGGTGCCTGCGGCAAAGATGAAGAAGGCATTGCGGTGGGTGTGGTTGTTCAGGTCTATGCGGGGCCAGCCGGGCTGGGGCTCGATGTGCTGCCGGTGCTCCCGCCGCACCTTGCGCCACATGCCGATGGGGATGAACAGCAGCCCCATGATCAGGAAGGCAGGCAGCAGGATGTAGGTGACAATGCCAACGTAAGCCGCCTGCTCTTTGAGCAAAATGGTGACGACTAGGAGAAAGGCAATCATGAAAAGGCTGATCAGGGCGATGGTGGCGCCGATCAGCGATGTCCAGTTTTTAACCGAAGGCGGCAGCTTCATGACCGTAGTCTCCTCTCAGGTTCGATGTCGGGTCGCATGCGAGCGGAGCCAGCTTCCGGGGGCGGCAGGGGAAAACCTCAAAACCCACTCCGTTTGTTTTTTTACAATGACACCCTCACTGCGGCGGAGGCCCCTGGGTCACCTGGACGAAGTCGGCAGGACGGATCCATCGCTCAAAGGCTTTCCGCACCTGTTCGGCGGTAGCCTCCCGGTAGCGCCTGGCGGCGAGGACAGGCTCGTCCAGGGGGAGGTCCTGCCGTATCAGGTGAAGATACTCTCCAGCAATGTCGTCGAAACTGGAGCGGGACAGGGGGATCTGCCTTAGCAGAAGAATCTTGGCCTGGCGCAGTTCCTCCGCGCTGACGGGGGTGGTCTGCATTTCCCGCAGGTCGTGCTCCACCATGGCCCGGGCCTTGGAAACATTGCCGGGGTCGCAGGCATAGAAGACGGCGAAGGCCGAGCGCGTCTTGCCGGCCTCGAAGCATCGCCTCGACAGTGTAGACCAGCCCCGCCTTCTCCCGCAGATCGCGATACAGACGGGTGGCGTAGAAGGCGCCGGAGAGGACATTTCGGCCTATTTGCAGGGGATAGTAGTCGGGGCTCGACCGCGTCAGCCCCAGGGTCTGGGCCAGGGTCACCTTGTCCTGGACCCGGCTCGGGTCGGGAACCAGCTGCTGGTGGCGGGGCCGTTGCGCGGGACGGGCGGCAGGTCCGTCTCGGGCGGGGGGCCTTCCAATTGCCAGCCGCCGAAGTATCGGGCCAGGGTGGCCTTGGCCTGCTTCGGGTCGAAGTGGCCGATGACGACGATGGTGGTCAGGTCCGGACGGAATACCTTTCGGTAATAGGCCCGCACGTCCTCCAGGGTCAGAGCGATGCCACGTCTCGGGCGTGGCCTGGCGCAAGGCCGGGTCGTTTTTGGGAAACAGCCCCTCGCGCAGGGCCCGATGAGCGAGATAGGCGGGGCTCTTCAGCTTGCCGGCGAGGGAGCCGGCCGTCTCCCTGCGGACCACCTCGAAGGCTTGTCTCGGCAGGGCCGGGTGCAGCAGGTTGTCGGCCAGAAGCGCCACTCCCCGGTCGAAATGGTCCGACGAGGACCTGGAGGGAAAAGTCGGTGCCCGCCGACACGTTGGCGGCGATCTCGTCCAGCGCCTTCTGGAAGGCCAGCCGGTCGAGGGTGGTGGTGCCGTAGGAGAAGAGGTCGCCCAGGACCTGATCCACCCCTTCCTTGCTCTTGGGCGCCTCCATGTCGGGATTGTTGCGGACCTGTCCGTAGAGGGTCACCGTGGGACTGATGGTCGAGGGAAGCAGGATCAGCCGCAGGCCGTTGGGAAGGACGGCGAACTCGGGTGAGGGACCGGGGGGCACCGGCGGGAAGGGCCTTGGCTTTTTTGGCCCAGTCGGGAAGGGGCACCGCCTTTGCCGCTTTCGGGGGTGAAGGACTCCTTGCCGCCGAACCTTTTGGACGACAACGGGCTTTCCCGAAGGCCGCGGGGTCAGCACGGCTGTGATTGCCGTATCGTTGATCGAGATATTCCCGGGCGACCCGGTTGACGTCCTCGACCGTGACCTTGCGGATGGACTCGATGTCGTCTCCGGCGAGCGGCGTCCTTCCACCGCCAGGGCCTGGGACCAGGCGTCGGCAAGGCCCGAAATCGAGTTCTTGGAGAACTCGGCATCGGCGATCTCGTGACGCTTGGCCGCTTCCACCAGGTCGGCGGGGACGCCGTCTGGCGAGGTAGGCGGCGACGATTTTTTTCAGCTCGGCCACAAGGCCCGCACCGTCTCCCCCGTGTGGGAAGGCGGCCGCGGCGTACCCGGTTCCGGCCTTGGGCAGCGGGTCGTTGTCGAAACCCGCGAAGAGGGCCGTCCCTTGCGGGACCAGGGCGTAGAGATCCCCCCGCTGGCTGTCCAGAACGTCGGCCAGAACCTGCCCGGCGGCGAAATCGGGACTCTCGTATCCCGGCAGGCGGTAGGCGACGATGGAGAGCCCGTAGGAGAGGTCGGTCTCCAGGGCGATCGATGCCGGGTTTCAGGGGCTGAAGCTTGACCTCCGGACGGGTCGGAAGGGGACGGGAGGGATGGGGCCGAAGAGCCTTTTGACCGGTCTGGAGGGTCTTTTGGGGGTCGACTTTGCCGACGATGACCAGGATGGCGTTGTTCGGCGCGTACCAGTTGTCGTAGAACTGCTTCGAGCATGGCTCCGGTGGTCTTCTGGAAGGAAGGGCGGGTGCCCAGGGCGTCGTGGGCGTAGGGGGTGTCGGCGAACATGCTGCTTCAGAAGCCGGGTGTAGAAAACGTACATGGGATTGGAGAGATCCTGGGCCACCTCCTGTTCGATGGCGCCCCGCTCCGGCTTCCAGAGCTCTTCACTGTCGAGGACTCCCCGCATCCGGATCGGCCCCAATATGCAGGGCGAGGTCCAGGTCGTCGGCCGGGACGGTGAAGAAGTACTGGGTGACGCGTCTGCTGGGTGTCGGCGTTGAACTCCCCGCCCATGGCGGCGATGAGTGGCCAGAGTTGCGCTGCGGAAAGACCGGGGCTGCCCCGGAACATCATGTGCTCCTGGGCATGGGCCATACCGGGGAAGCCCTTGGCGGCGTCTCGTTGGAGCCGGCCAGGTAGTTGATCTGGGTGGTCACCACGGGCGCCAGGGCGTTTTTCACGATGACCACCCGCAGGCCGTTCTTCAGGGTAGCTCTGAGAACGTGCCCATCGGTCTGGGACAGGGCCGCTCCGGGGAGCAGGAGGAGAAGAAGCAAAAGCAGTAAAAGACGATGGAAAGGTAATTTCATTTGGATATTCTCCACCAGGAACATTGAGAAAACGAGTGCGGCGGGAGGTGGAGAGGTGGGGCGGTGGTTCCCTCTCGCCGCCTTCCTATTTCTCCCCCCTCAGGTTCAATGACAACCGAGTTCCACCAGCAGGCAGCTGCCGTCACCGATGACGTTGACGTTCTTCTCCCGGCATTTCTTTACAGCTGCCTCGCTTTCGGCCCCCGGCTGCATCCAGATGTTGTGAATTCCCCGGGCGATGGCTTCCTCGACGACCTTCTCGGCCACCTTCGGGGGGGTGATGATGGAGATGCTCTCCACCTCCACCGGGAGGTCGGCGACGCTTTCGACCGCCGCCAGGCCCTCGACCTCCTTCTCCTTCGGGTTCACCGGAATCGCCTTTTTTCCGTGCTTCATGTAGCAGCGCAGGACCTTGTTGCCGTATTTGCTGCGGTCGGTCGATGCGCCGACAACGCCGAAGGCGGAGGAGGAAAGGAACTTTTCGATGCGCTCATCCATATATGGTACCTCGCAGGAAATGGGTTTGAATCAGGGCACAAGGCTCCTGATGAGGTTCAGAAGGGGGCCGGGATAGACCCCCAGCCAGAGGACCGCCACCACACAGAAGGCCAGGACGGCATGCTCGTTGGCGCTCCCCTTTGAGAGGACGTCCGTTTCGGTCTCGGCCATGAACATGACGACGGCCACCCGCAGGTAGTAATAGAGGGAGATGACGGAGGCGATGACCCCCAGGACGGCCAGAAGGACGTAGTTGGCGCGGACGGCAGCGGAGAAGATGAAGAGTTTGCCCATGAACCCAGCCGTGGGCGGGATGCCGGCCAGGGCGAGCAGGAATACGGCCATGGCGCAGCTGCGGAAGGGGTAGCGCCCGGCGGCATTGCGGAAATCGCCGTAGACCTGGAATTCCCTCTCGCCTTCAGCAAAAGAGGCGATGACAGCGAAGGCGCCGAGGTTGATGGCCGCGTAGACGACGACGTAGAAGAGCGCTGCGCTGTACCCCGCCCTGCCCCCTGCCAGAACGGCCATCAGGATGTATCCCATGTGCACGATGGAGGAATAGGCGAGCATCCGTTTGACGTTATCCTGCCGCAGGGCGCAGAAGGAGCCTACCAGCATGGAGAGGACAGAGAGGGTCCAGAGAAGGGGGACCAGGGCTTCCCGTCCTCCTCCCACCCCGGCCAGCAGCGGGACCAGCGCAGCGAACACCGCCCCCTTGGACCCGGTGGAGAGAAGCCCTGCAACCGGTGCCGGCGCTCCCTGGTAGACGTCCGGGGTCCACAGATGGAAGGGGACGAGGGAGACCTTGAATCCCACCATCACCAGCACCAGGCACCAGCCGAGAAGCCCCAGAGGCCGCATGAGCGACCCCGCGGCGAGGGCCGCCATCGCCTCGGGCAGGTGGAAGGTTCCCGAGGCGGTGTAGATGAGGGCGATGCCGAAGGCCAGGAAGCCCGTGGCGGCCGCCCCCAGGATCAGGTACTTGAGTCCCGCCTCGGCTCCTTCGGAGTCCTGCCGGTTGAAGGCGACAAGGATGTAGAGGGCGAGGGTGAAGGCCTCCAGTGCGACGAAGAAACCGACCAGGGAGGTGGCCGAGGAGAGAAGGGACATGCCCGCCGCCGCAAAGAGGATCAGGGAGGCGTACTCCCCTTCTCCGAAATCCCGCTCCTTTCCGTACCGCAACGAGACCAGGAGGGTCAGAGCCGCCACCAGCGACCACAGAACGGTGAAGAACCGGGCGTAGAGGTTGGTTCCGAAGATATGCTGCACTTCGACCACTGGCGGGGAATAGACCAGGCGCAGAGGGCCGCGGAGAGAGACAGGGCCATCCCGAAGCCGAGCAGAACGGTACGCCATGGACGGAAGGCCCCGAGAAGGAGAAGGGCCACCGATCCCAGAAAGAGGATCAGCACCGGAAGAAGCGCGTGCAGTTCGGCCGGAGTCACGGCAGGCCTCCTTTCAGGACGGCAAAAGGAGTCCCTTCCAGCAGCATGCGCACCGGCTCTCGCAGGTGGGCCAGAAAGGCGTCGGGATAGAGGCCGATCCAGAGGACCAGGACGGCCAGAGGAACCAGGATCAGGCCTTCGCGGACGGTCATGTCGGCGAGCTTTTCCTCCTCCCGGGGGGCTCCCCAGATGACGACCCGCACCAGCTTCAGCATGTAGGCGGCGGCGAAAAGCATCCCGGCCATCCCCAGCGCCCCCCACAGGGGGTTGGCCCTGAAGGTGCCGAGAAGGATGAGGATCTCGCCGGCGAAATTGTTCATCCCCGGAAGTCCGAGGGCGGCCATGGAAAAGAAGAGAAAGAAGGCGGAGAGCACCGGCGCTCGCGCCCACAGGCCCCCCAGGTCGTCGACCCGGCGGTAGCCGGTGCGGTACTGGTACATGCCGACCAGGGCGAAGAGCGCCCCGGTGGTGATTCCCTGGTTGAAGAGCTGAAGGATGCTGCCCTGCAGGGCGATGGTGTTCCAGGCGCTGAGTCCCAGGACGATGAACCCGACGTGGGCCACCGAGGAGTAGGCGACGAGGCGCTTGACGTCCTGCTGGGCGTAGGCCACCCAGGCGGCGTAAAAGATGCCCAGAAACGCCAGAAAGGCCAGAAAGGGAAGCGTGGCCTGGGTCTCGGCGGGGAAGAGGGGAAAGGCCACCCGAAGCATCCCGTAGATTCCGGTCTTGTGGAGAAGACCCGCCAGGTCCAGCGCCCCGCCGGTGGGCGCCTCGGTATGGGCGTCGGTCAGCCAGGTATGGACGGGCACAAGGGGCGACTTGATGGCGAAGCTCAGCATGAAGGCTCCGAAGAGCCAGGGGCCGAGGGCGGAGGGGATGGCCGTCGCTTTCAGGGAGGCCAGGGCGAAGGTATAGGTTCCCGTCTGGCTTCCGTGAAGCAGGTAGAGGCCGATGATGGCCAGAAGCATCAGCAGGCTGCCGGCGACGGTGTACAGGAAGAACTTCACCGCCGCGTAGGCTCGCCGCTGATACCCCCAGATCCCGAGCATGAAGAACATGGGGATGAGCATCGCCTCCCAGAAGAGGTAGAAGAGGATGAGGTCGAGGGCGAGGAAGACGCCCAGGATCCCGGCCTCCATGAACTGGAGGAGGGCGAAGAAGGCGACTTGGCGCTTTCTGTTCCATGCGAGCACGACCGCCGCGAGTTGGAGAAGCCCGGTGAGAAGAACCAGCAGCAGGGAGATTCCGTCGAGGCCGAGGGTGTAGCGGATGCCCAGGCTGTCGATCCAGGCGTGGTCCTCGTACTGGAGCCAGTTGCCTCCGAGATGAGGCAGGGAGGTGAAAAGCCCCGCCGTAATCGCCAGAACCCCCAGGGTCGTTCCGAGGGCAATCCACCTGCAGAGCCCCGGGCGCCTGTAGCTGAGCAGGCAGAGAAGCGTTCCGAGCAGGGGGAGCGCCAGCAGGGCGCTCAGCCATGGAAAATGGGCCGTTTCAACCATAAAAGACTCGGTTCAAGGCTTGCCCCGCCATAGTCGAAAGGCGACGGCAGGTTCAAGGTTCAAGGTTCAAGGTTCAAGGTTCAAGGTCCGGTACGGTTTCAACTTCGAACATCTAACCTCGAACTTTGAACGGGTTTCAACGCAGCATCTGAATGAGCATCAGCCCGAGCAGCCCCAGCAGCCCCCAGGCGAATCCGCTGACGTAGCTGGTCAGCCGTCCCGTGGTCATTCGGCGCAGAACATCCCCGACCCGGTGGCATCCCCGGCCGGTGGCGTCGAGAAATCCGTCGATTACCGTCTTGTCCGAGCCGAGCCAGAAGAAGCGGGCCAGGTTGCGGAAGGGGATGACCACCAAAAGGTCCACCAGCCGGTCGGCCTTCCATCCTGCAAGGAAAAACCCCTTGACGGCTCCCGTCCCCTTTTCGCGTCTGGAGAGATAGACCTGGCGGGCGCCGAGCCATCCGGCAAGGAAAAAGAGGATGGCGAGTGCCGTGAGCCCCCATTCCACTCCCGCGGGCAGCCGGGCCTCCGTCCCCCCCAGGGAGCCGAGCTGGTGGGCCAGGGCGGGCCATCCGCCCCAGATGCGGGGAAGGTTCAGCAGCCCCCCGGCCAGCGCCGCCACCGCCAGGGGGAAGAGGGTCCAGATCATCTTCTTCGGCAGGGGATCCCTTTCGGGCTCCGTTCTCGCTTCCCCGGCGAAGACCAGGTAGACCAGCCTGAAGGTGTAAAGGGCCGTGAGGAAGGCGGCGAAGAGCCCGATGCCCCAGAGGGCCTGGTAGTAGGGGGTGCCTCTGGCGAAGGCGGTAATGAGGATGCCGTCCTTGGAGAAGAAGCCCCCCGTCAGTGGCGCCCCCGCGAGGCAGAGGGCCCCGGCCAGGAAGGACCAGAAGACCGCCGGCGCCCTTCGGGCCATCCCTCCCATGCGGAAGATGTCGCGTTCGTCCGCCAGCAGGAGGATCACGCAGCCGGCGCCCATAAAGAGCAGGGACTTGAAGAAGGCGTGGACGAAAAGGTGGAACATGGCCCCGGAGACCGTCCCGGCGCCCGACGGCCAGGAACATGTAGCCGACCTGGCTCATGGTGGAGTAGGCCAGGACCCGCTTGATGTCCCGTCTGGCCCAGGGCGCAGGTGGCGGCGTAGAGGGCGGTGAGGCGCCGACCGCCGCGAGGGCCAGCCATTCCTGCCGGGGAGAGGGAGACCAGGGGAAAGAGCCGGCAGAGCAGATAGACGCCGGCGGTGACCATGGTGGCGGCATGGATCAGGGCGGAAACCGGGGTGGGGCCGGCCATGGCGTCGGGCAGCCAGATCATGAAGCGGCATCTGGGCCGACTTGCCCAGGCGCCGGCCAGCAGCAGGAAGCCGACAGGTCAGGGCCCCTGGGGGAGGGACGGCGGCCCGGGCTGTTGATCCCGTCATGGAGAGGGTGCCGAAGAGGGTGAAGAGCCAGAGGATGGCGATCAGCAGGAAGGCGTCCGCCGATCCGGGTGACAAGAAAGGCCTTGCGCCCGGCCTCGGCGTTGGCCGTCCTCGGGTACCAGAAGCCGATCAGGCCGTAGGAGCAGAAGCCCACCCCCTCCCAGCCCAGAAAGAGAAGCAGCAGATCGTCGGCCAGGACGATGACCAGCATGCTGAAGAGGAAGAGGTTGAGCAGGAAGAAGTAGCGGGCATAGTCGCTCTTCTTCCTCGCATGAAGGGGACGGCGTAGAGATGGATCAGGCGTGCCACCAGGGTGACCATCAGGGCCATCACCGCCGCCAGGCGGATCGAAGAGCAGGCTCACGGCGACGTGAAGGCTCGCCGCTGCTGCAGCCAGGTAAGAGCGTCGACGCGGGTCCCGCTCGCCGGCGCGAGAGGGGCCAGAGCAGCAGGGTCAGGCCGGCGAGGCCGCGACGACGCCTGCCACGGCGAGGCACTCGGCCAGCCGCCGGGGCAGCCGCATGCCCGAAAAGGGCATTGACCGCCGCCGCAGAGCAAGGGGCAGCAGGGGTATGAGAAAGAGAAGAGTTATCCATCATCCCCTCATCTCGTTGAAATCGTCGGCGTTGATCGTCTCCTTGCGCCGCTGGAGGTAGACCACCATGGCCAGAGACATGGCGACCTCCGCCGCGGCCACGGCCATCAGAAGAGGACGAAGATCTGGCCGTCGACCCGCTGCCAGAGAGCCGAGGCCCCGCCAGGGTCAGCGCCGCCGCGTTCAGCATGATCTCCACCCCGATCAGGATCATGATCAGGTTGCGTCTGGCCAGGACGCAGGCGAGCCCCATCAGGAACAGGACGCCGGAGAAGATCAGGATGTGGGACATGGGCACGATCATCGCGATTCCTCCCCGGCGTGTTTTCCGCCCGAACTGCCCTGCCGAGGTAAAAGGCCCCCACGGCCGCGAAGAGGAGCTGAAGGAGACGACCTCCACCGCCAGGGCGTATTCCGTGAAAAGGGCGTAGCCGAAGACCCGGGGCGAGGCGTAGTCGGAGGCACGTCCCGGCGCCGGCCCGGATCCGAGACGATCAGCAGCACGTGCAGCCGAGCAGCACCAGCCAGAGCACCAGCACCGGGCCCCAGCGCAGCCAGCCCGGCCCCGGCGAGTCTCCGAGGGGGCCAGCTCCAGCATCATGATGATGAAGAGAAAGAGGACCATGATCGCCCCGGCATAGATGATGACCTCCCAGGCCGCCACCAGCGGCGCCCCGAGCAGGTAGAAGATCAGGGCCAGGGCGAAAAAGGCGTTGACCAGGTAGATCACCGCGTGCACCGGGTTGCGCGGGTGATGCACAGCAGCGTCCCCGCCAGGGCCGTCGCCGCAAGGATGTAGAAGATGATGGTGTCCATGAAAATCCGATTTTTAATTTTGAATTATGAATTGTAATTCAAAATTTAAAACTCATAATTCACTCATTGTCCAATCGCCCCGTCAGGGCAGATTGCTCCTGATATCGACCGGCCCGTACTCATCCTCGTTGCCGCCGCGGGGGTTGGCCACCCCGATGCCGGCGTGCTTGTAGAAATCGTATTCGTTGTCCTTGCCGCCGTCGTCGATCAGCAGGTCCTCCTTTTCCTCGACGAGCTCCAGAAGGCGCGGTCGCAGAACTCGAAGTCGGGGCGTCATCTGGATGGCCAGGGTGGGGCAGGCTTCGTCGCACAGGCCGCAGTAAATGCAGCGGCTGAAGTTGATCCGGAACCAGGCCGGCATAGCGGCGGCCGTTTTCGCCTCCGTGGCCTGCATCGAGATGCAGTCCACCGGGCAGGCGGCGCTGCACAGGTAGCAGGCGACGCAGCGCTCGTCGCCGTCGGGGTCGCGGGTCAGGACGATCCGGGCGCGGTAGCGCGGGAAGGGGTCCGTTTCTCCTCCGGGTACTGGATGGTCACGCGGCTTTCGCAGCATGTTGCGCAGGGTCACCCAGAACGGCAGCTACCGAACCCCTTGATGTCGCGCCAGATGTTCATCCTAACCTCTCAACCAGAGCAGAACCCCTCCCGAGACCAGCACGTTCATCAGGCTCACCGGGATCAGGACCTTCCAGCCGAAGTGCATCAGCTGGTCGTAGCGGAGGCGGGGCAGGGTGCCGCGCATCCAGATGAAGAAGAAGGACACGGCGAGCACCTTGAGGACGAACCAGACCACGGGGGGCAGAAAGGGGCCGTGCCATCCGCCGAGGAAAAAGACCGTCGCCATCGAGCCCGAGAATGATCATGTTGATGTATTCGCCGACGAAGAAAAGGCCGAAGCGCATCCCCGAATATTCGGTGTGGTAGCCGGCCACCAGCTCGTTTTCGGCCTCGGGCAGGTCGAAGGGGATCCGCTTGACTCCGCGGCGACGCTGATCATGAAGATGAGAAAGGCCACGGGGTTGAGCATGATAAAGGGGTAGGCCGCTGGGCCGGCACGATATCCGGGAGGGAGAAGGAGCCGGCCAGATCACCACCGGGACGAGGGAGAGGCCCATGGCCAGCTCGTAGCAGATCAGCTGGGCCAGGCCGCGGATGCCGCCGAGCAGGGCGTACTTGGAGTTGGAGGCCCAGCCGCCCAGGGCGACGCCGTAGACCGCCAGCGAGGAGAGGCCGAGAAAGTAGAGCACGCCGACATTCAGGTCGCAGACGACCATCGGAATTGTCCGGCCGAAGAGGTGCAGAGGCGGCGCGAAAGGGACGACCGCGAAGGTCAGGAGCGCCGTCACCGGGGCCAGCCCCGGGGCCAGCAGGAAGACCACTTGTCGGCCTCTGCCGGGCTGATGTCCTCCTTGGTGAGCAGCTTGATGACGTCGGCCAGCGGCTGGAGCAGTCCCTGCGGGCCGACCCGGTTGGGCCCGTGGCGCAGCTGGATACGGCCCAGCAGCTTGCGCTCGGCCAGCACCAGGTAGGCGGCCATCGTCAGGACCACGCCGAGGATGACGACCAGCTTGAGGAGGATGAGAAGGAGGGTGACCAGCATCTCAGCCTCCTTCCTTTTGCAGTCGGCAGGGGAGGGGAACCCCGCCGGGGACCAAGGACTCAAGGGGCGTCCCGCGCAACCGGGGGACCACCGCCAGGCCTCGGGCCATGTACCGGGAAAGACGGACCGCAGCCGTAACCCGACCCCGGGAGGACTCCAGGGACACCCTCTCGCCCTCCCCGATGCCGGCCGCCTCGGCGTCCTCGGCGTGAAGAAGGACGAAGGGTTCGGGCCGGACGGCGTCGAGGGGCGACGAAAGACTGCTCAGGATCTCCGAACCGAAGAGGGCTTCGGTCGCCAGGAGCCGGAATTCTCCCTCGGCGGAAGGCTCCTGGGGGATCTGCCCGTCCCTCGGGGAGTCTTCGCTTCCTGTGGCCCGGCGACCTTCGCTGCCTGGAGCGAGGTCGGCGCAGCCGGCAAAGCCGGGTTCCGCTTCCTCGATTTCCCTGCGGACCATGACCAGGGACTGCCGTCGTCCGGTCAGGGCGGCCAGGGCCGCCCAGGCGGGGCGGGGTAGAGTGCCCGGGGTCTCCTTCTCGAAGACACGGGGCGGGTGATCGCCGTTGCCTGTGACGCGGATCGGAAGGCCGGGGGAGAGGACGGTTTCAAAGGGGATCATGCGTCCCTCGTTGTTGACGAAAATCCCCGCGCCCTCCGCCGGGACGGTGGTCGGCAAAAAGACGTCCGCCCGCTCCCCCGTCGGCGAGGGAATGCAGTCGAGGACGGCGAGGAACTCGAGGCCGGCCAGGGTGGTCTCGACCTTCGAAGGGTCGGGATAGTCGCGAAGGGGGTCCGTCTCGAGGCAGACCAGGGCCTTGATCTTCCCTTTCGCCATCCCTTCCAGGAGGTCCTGGCAGGTCGGGCCCCGGCCGGCCAGCCGGGCGGCGCCGAAGCTGTTCGGGTCAGGCAGAAGGGCCATGGCGCCGCAGGTTCGATCGCTGTTTGAAAGGGCGCGGGCCGAGGCCAGAAGGCGTTTCACCCCCTCGGGGCCGAGCGAGATCCCCCCCTCCGATGAGAACCGGCCGCTCGGCCCCCTTCAAGGAGGCGGCCAGCCCCTCCAGGAAGATTCTTTCCTGGCGGGAAAAAGCCGAAAAATCGCCGCTCTCCAGGGCCTCCAGGGCCTGGGAGAGTTTCTCCGGGGCAAGGGGCAGATGGGCGGCCTCGCAGAGGAGCTCCACCGGCCTCGGGTCGAGGATGGCCGCCCTGGCGCCTCTTCGCACCGCCTGCCGCACGGCCAGGGCCAGCATCGGTCCCTCCGACAGGGGGTCGGCGCCGAGGAGCAGAAGGAAATCGCTGCCGCGCACCTCCTCCAGGCTGCGGGTCAGGTCTTGGGGGCGGGCCGCAGCGGCCCGGGCGGCCTGGTCCCGCCGGGGATGGACCTCGAAGACGACCTGGGAGCTGCCGATGTCCCCGGCCCAGCACTTCAGCAGGAAGTCGGCCTCCAGGGAGGCGCGTCCCGAGCCGAGAAAGGCGATGCTCTCCGGACCGTGTTTCGAGGCAATCTCCGAGAGCCGGGAGCGGACTTCCTCCAGCGCCTCCGGCCAGAAGACCTCACTCTCCCCGAATCCGTGGGACCCTCGGGCGGTCGGGGTGGTTGGCATGGCCGTAGCCGAAGCGCCCCCGGTCGCAGATGAAATGTCCGTTGGTCTGAAGGTTGACTCCGGCCACGGTGCGCTGCAGCTCCCGGTAGCGGCCGCCCGGGATGATGGCGCAGCCGAGGGAGCAGTGGGGGCAGACCGAGGGGGCCTGTTCCAGGTCCCAGTAGCGGGTGCGAAAGCGAAAGGTCTTGTCGGTGAAGACCCCGGTGGGGCACGCATCGACGATGTTGCCGGAAAATGGGCTCTCCAGTCGTCCGTCCTCGAAGCGGCCGAAATAGATGCGCTGGTTGCAACCCAGAACCCCGAAATCGCTCCCCCCGCAGTAGTCCTGGTAGGTACGCACGCAGCGGTAGCACTGGATGCAGCGGTTCATCTCGTGTTCGATGAAGGGACCGAGGTCCTGGTTGTGATAGGTTCTCTTCAGCCCCCGGAAACGGCGGATGCCGTGGCCGCCGGCCACCGTCATGTCCTGGAGCTGGCACTCGCCCCCTTCATCGCAGACCGGACAGTCGTGGGGGTGGTTCATCATCAGCCACTCGATGACGTGTTTGCGCAGATCCTGGGCCTCCTCGTCGAGGGTGGAGACCACCATGCCGTCCTTCGCCTCCACCATGCAGGACATCTGCACCCCCTTTACCGGTCCCTCCAGGAACTTCATGGCGCACAGGCGGCAGGCCCCCACCGCCCCCAGGGCCTCGTGGTAGCAGAAATGGGGGATGACGATCCCCAGTCGCTTGGCGGCCTCCAGGACGTTGGTCCCCTCGGGGACGGTGACGCTCAGGTTGTCGATGGTCAGTGTGGGCATAAATTCCGTGATCCGTGAACCGGGAATTGTGAACGGTGAACGGTGAACGGTGAACCGTCGGCCGCAAAAGCGACAGGCCCCACCGAGGCATCGGTAGGAATTTTGAGGGGGTTTTGCCCCTGGTTTTTCGGATCACGGATCACGGTTCACGGCCTTTTCAAGGGGCATCGCCCCTTCCTGATATGGTCCAGCACCTCCTCCTCGAAGTGCGTCAGCAGGCTCTGGAGGGGACCGACGGCGCCCTGAGCGAGGGCGCAGAAGGTGGTTCCGGTGATGTTCTTCACCTGGTCCCGGTAGGTCTCCAGGTCCTCCATCGTTCCCTCGCCCCGCTCGATCTTCTCCAGAAGCCAGTTCACGAAGGGGAGTCCGTCGCGGCAGGGGGTGCACCAGCCGCAGCTCTCCCGGGCGAAGAAGCGGTTGAGGTTGAGGGTTGCCGCCACCATGCAGGTGGTGTCGTCGAAGACTGTCACCCCGCCGGTGCCGAGGCGGCTGCCGGCCTTCTCCAGGGGATTGAAGTCGAGGGGGGTGTCGAGATGCTTTTCGACCAGGTACGGCGTGGACGCCCCCCCCGGAAGACAGGCCTTGAATTTCCGCCCCTGCCAAATTCCCCCGCCGTAGGTGTCGATGACCTCCCCAAGGGGGATGCCGATGGGGAGTTCGAAGCACTCGGTGCGCTCCATGTGCCCCGAGAGGCAGAAGAGCTTGGTGCCGGCGCCGTCGCTGGAGCGGGCCAGGTTCGCGAACCACCCCCCGCCGTGGAGGACGATGTGCTGGACGTTGGCGAGTGTCTCCACGTTGTTGACCGTGGTGGGGCGCCCGAAGAGGCCCTTGACCGCGGGGAAGGGAGGTTTGGAGCGAGGGTTTGCGCGCAGCCCTTCGAGGCTGTTGAGCAGGGCCGTCTCCTCGCCGCAGATGTAGCGGCCCGAGCTGCGGTGAACGTGCAACTCCATGGAAAACCCCGAACCGAGGATATTTTTGCCCAGAAAACCGGCCTCCTTCGCCTCGGCGATGGCTCGGTCGAGAAAATCGGCGCACCGGTCGTAGGCATAACGGATGAAGATGTACCCGACGGGGGCCTGCAGGGCGTAGGCGGCCACGATCATCCCTTCCACCAGCTGATGGGGATCGGCCAGGAGGATCTCCCGGTCCTTGTAGGTGCCCGGCTCCATCTCGTCGCCATTGCAGACCAGGTATTTCTCCCCCGGCTTGTCGGCGGGAAAGAACGACCACTTCTTGCCCGTCGGAAAGCCCGCGCCACCTCGTCCCCGAAGCCCCGAAGTCTCGACCTCCTGACGCACCTCCTCGGGAGACATGGAGGTGAAGGCCTTGCGCAGACCTTCATAACCCCCGGTCCTGCGGTAGCCGTCGATGAAGACCGTTTCGCCCTGGCGGCGGTTCTTGAAAATGACTTGAGCTGTTTCGGTCAATGTTCGTTTTCCTTTGTCCCCAGTCCCCAGCATTAGAGGTTTTTTGCAACGGACAACTGACGACGGATCGGTTATTTCAATGCCGCCATCCGCTCCTTCTCCAGGATCGCGTCGATCCTCTCGGGCGTCAGCCGGCCGTAATGGGTCACCCCGACGATCATCGCCGGCGCCTCCCCGCAGATCCCCAGGCAGCAGGTGGGTAGGAGGGTGAAGACGCCGTCGGCGGTCGTCTCTCCCGGCCCGACCCCCAGCTTCTCCTGGAGATAGCGGTAGATCTCCTCGCTCCCCCGGCTCCAACAGGAGATCGAATCGCAGACGTGGATAATTCGTTTGCCAACGGGTCGGCGGTAGATCTTGTCGTAGAAGGTCGCAAGTTCCTCCACCTGCAGGGGCGAGAGGCCGAGGATTTGTGCCGCCAGGGCCATCCCTTCGTCCGGAACCCATCCGCACTCGTTCTGGATGGCGCGCAGCACGTCCAGGGCCACCTCCCGGGGCTGCCGGGCGCGGCCCACGAGGTCCTGAAGATGTGCGATCGTTTCCGGTTTGAGAAGGCACTGTTCCATATCAGCGATCCAGGTCGGCCAGCACGAAATCGATGGAGCCGAGAATGGTGACCAGGTCCGCCACCAGCCAGCCCCGGCTCATCAGGGGAAGGGCCTGCATGTGGGGGAAGGAGGGGGTGCGGATGCGCATCCGGTAGGGGACGTTGATGCCGTCGCTCACCGCGTAGTAGCCGTACTCCCCCTTGCTCGACTCGATGGCCCGGTAGCACTCTCCCTTGGGGGGTGTCATCCCCCGGGTGACGTTGAGAAAGTGATGGATGAGGCTTTCGATGTCGGTGAGGCCGTCCTTCCTCTTCGGGATAAGCGTAGCGGTAATCGTCGGCGATCCAGCGCCCTCCCGGCATTTTCTCCGAGGCCTGTCGGATGATGCTCAGGCTTTGGCGCATCTCCTCCACTCGGACCAGATAGCGGGCCTAGCAGTCTCCGCCGGTGGCGGTGGCCACCTTGAAGTCGAACTTTTCGTAGCCCGCGTAGGGGATGTTTCGGCGCAGGTCCCACTCGAATCCGCAGGAGCGCAGGTTGGGGCCGGTGACGCCCCAGTCGATGGCCTCCTCCTGGGTAATCGCGCCGACCCCCTCCGTTCGGGCGCGGAAAATGGAGTTCTCCTCGAAGTACAGGGCGAATTCCTCCAGGCGCTTCTCGAAGTAGGCGATAAAATCCTCGACCACAGGTTTCCAGCCCTCGGGCAGGTCGTCGGGGCAGGCCGCCGATGCGGAACCAGCTGGGGTGCATCCGGCCGCCGGTGATCATCTCGACGATGTCGAAGATCCTCTCCCGCGACTCGAAGGTGTAGAAGACCGGGGACATGGCTCCCACGTCGTTGCCGTAGGTGCCGAGCCACACGAGGTGGCTGGCGATCCGAAAGAGTTCGCAGAGCATGACGCGCGACGTAGACTGGGCGCGCTCGGGGACCTCCACCCCCAGCATCGTTTCCACCGAGTTCAGGTAGGCCAGGTTGTTCAGGACTCCGGCCAGGTAGTCGATGCGGTCGGTGTAGGGGATGAACTGGTTCCAGTGCTGGCGCTCTCCGATTTTCTCCGCCGCCCGATGGTGGTAGCCGATATCGGGGTCGACGTCGGCGACCTCCTCCCCATCGAGCTTCAGCACCAGCCGCAGGATGCCGTGGGTGCCCGGGATGGTGGGGGCCGAGGTTGAGGATCATGGTCTTGTCGTCCCCCTCCAGCGGCCGTCCCTTGAAAAAGTCGCCGCCGTCGCGCGGGAGCATGGACGCGGCCGTTTCGGCGGTGTAGGGGGGCATTTCGGTTCCCCGGAAGGGATGCGCCTTGCGCAGGGGATGGCCCTGCCAGGAATCGGGCATGAGAATGCGGCGCAGGTCCGGATGGCCGTCGAAGCCGATGCCGAACATGTCGTAGACCTCCCGCTCGTACCAGTCGGCGGCGAGGCCCAGATGCCGGTGACGGAGGGCGCCTTCGGTTCCTTTTCGCGCAGGGGGACCTTGACCCGGACGTAGCCGGGATCCTCGAAGGAGAGCAGGTGGTAGACGAGGGTGTAGTCGTGCCCCGGGGCGCTGGCTGCGGGCGGCTCTCGTCGACGGCGGTGAGGTCCTCCAGGCGGCGGAAGGGTTTGGGCGCCTCCGTCTTCAGAAACCGCAGCAGGTCGGAAGCCTTTTCCGGCGGCGGTCCAGAAGGTCGGCATGTCGGCGGCGCCTCCCGGTCCTCCCGCACGCCTCCCCGAACCTCTCGCGCAGGCTTGCCCTCAGGTCCGGGGTCGAGGGGACGAATTCGACTTTCGGCTGGGGGGGCGCCACATGCCTTCCGAGCGGGACTTCCAGAATCGCGGGATGCTGGACGGAGGTGCCGCGGATGGGGCTGTTGCCGTATCCCGGCCCCCGGGTGTCGCGGGATTTTGCTCTCTCCGTCCACCATCATCGGGAACGGTTGTCCCCTGCGTCCCGCCCTGCAAGGCCAGAGTCGACCCGGGCAGGACGCTCCTCTGCGGCGATCTTTTCCTGGAGCATGACCAGGCCCTGCATGAACGCCTCTGGCCGGGGGGGCAACCGGGGATATAGACGTCCACCGGCAGGATCTGGTTCACCCCCTGGATGACGCTGTAGACGTCGTACATGCCGCCGGAGTTGGAGCAGCTCCCCATGGAAATGACCCACTTGGGGTTGGCCATCTGCTCGTAGAGGCGCAGGATGCTGGGCCCCATCTTCTTGAAGGGGGTGCCGGAAATGATCATCAGGTCGGCTTCCCGGGGCGAACCCCGCAGCACCTCGGCGCCGAAGCGGGCCAGGTCGAAACGGGGGTCATGGAGGTCATCATCTCGACGAAACAGCAGGAGAGGCCGAAGAACATCGGCCAGAGGCTGTATTTCCGGCCCCAGTTGATGGCATCGTCGAGGGTGGTGAGAATGAGGTTTTGGGGATTTCGGCGCTCATCGGTTCTGCCCCCGTCCCCTCCCTGGAGGCAGCATGGCCGGTGGGTCCCCAGTCGAGCCCGCCCTTGCGCCACAGGTAGATCAGGCCCAGGAAGAGAATGACGATAAAGAAGAGATCTGCAGAAAGCCGGCCCAGCCCAGCAGGTCATAGGCCACCGCCCAGGAAACGATGAAGATGGCCTCGACGTCGAAGACGATGAAAAAAATGGCGACAAGATAGAAGGGTACGGGTTCCCGCAGGCGGGCGGAGCCGGTGGGCAGGACGCCCGATTCGTAGGGCTGTTCCTTGACGTCGCCGGAGGTTTTCTGGCCCAGGAACCAGGACAGGAAAAGCAGCAGGGCGATGAGCGCCACCACCAAGCCGGCGTAAAGCCCAAGGGAGACCAGCGCCTCGAAACTGGGAGCCGCTTCGCCGCCGGGGGGAGCCGCGGGAAGAGGTGCGGAGACGGGGGGAATGAGGCATGTTCGGGACTCATCCTGGAGAAATGTTTAATCCCTTGCCGGCGGTCGCGGGATTTGACGGTCCAAGGATAGCATAAATTCCCGACCTGTCCACGACGCAGACTTTTAATTAAGATGGGGGCTGTCCACTCCTCCCCGCGGCGATGGCCGCCCGCGCCAGCTCGTCGCAGCGCTCGTTCTCAGGGTGGCCGGCGTGGCCCCGCACCCAGTGCCACTCCACCCGGTGCCTGCGGGAGAGCTCGAGGAGCCGTTCCCAGAGGTCACGGTTGGCCACCTCCTTTTTCTGGGCGTTTTTCCAGCCCCGCCGGACCCAGCCCTCGAGCCACTCCGTCATCCCCTTTTTCAGGTACTCCGAGTCGGTGGTCAGACGCACCCGGCAGGGACGCTTGAGGGCTTCCAGGCCCGCGATGGCCGCGGTCAGCTCCATGCGGTTGTTGGTCGTCTCCGGCTCGAAGCCCGAGAGCTCCTTTTCGTGTCCGTCCCAGCGCAGGAGGGTGCCCCAGCCCCCCGGCCCGGGATTGCCCGAGCAGGCGCCGTCGGAGAAGATTTCCACATGTTTGGCGGAGTCGCTCATAAACTGTTCGGTCTCCATCCTCCAGGGGGGCGAAGCCCCATTGAGGGCGTGAATTGTTTTCAAAAGAGGGAAGCCTCAGGGACGGGCCGACTCCTTAAGCAGGGCGGCCTTCTCCCGGGCGTAGTCCTCGGCGGTGATGGCGCCGCGGTCGAATCGGTTTTTAAGGACCTGCAGTTTCCTGCCGGTCTCCTCTCTCCTGTCGGCGACGGCCGGAGGGGCCTTCGGCTCCATCTCCTTCTTCAGCCGGGAGGCCTCCGAGCGGATGTCGACCAGGTCCATCTTGAGCTCGGCGTTGCCGTACCAGTGGGTATAGGCCGGATTCTGATGGTAGGCCCCCTTGACCGTCTTGGCAAGGTCGAACTTTTTCATCTTGAAGAAAAGGGTCTCGATGCGGGAAGTGTCCTCGTAGAGCATCCTGCCGTCGGTGACCAGGACGGGTCCGGCCAGGGGGTTGGGAGGCCGGTCTGCGGGCATCGGGTCGAGGAGCTCCCCGTCATCGAGGACCCAGAGGACTTTCTCCGCCTCCTTGACCAGGTGCAGGCTCTGGCTTCGAACGGCGTCCCCGCGCCTCAGTTCCTCGTCGGCCCGGGAGGCGGTGTGGCATTCGGTGCAGACCTTTTCCATCGCGGCGCGGCGCCGCGCGAATTTTTCCGGGGGGAAGGGCGCCATCCCGGGGGTTGCGGTGATGCCCCGGGAGACGTCGTGGCTGCCTTCCGGCATGTGGCAGCGCTGGCAGTCGGGGCCGACCTTCGGGCCGGCGCTCTGTAGAGGGCTCCGTGCTGGGAGGTCTGCCACATCTCCCACTGGGGGTGGTCCGGGCCCATGTGGCACTTGGCGCAGACCCGGGGGGCGCGCACGATGGCGAGGTCGGTCAGGTGGCTGGTATGGCAGGAGGCGCAGCTTGTTTCCACCTCGTGGCAGCGGTTGCAGCCGAGCGACTGCATTTCCTTGGTCTGCTTGAGGAACCGGGCGCACTCCACCTGGCTCAGGGGCTTGAGGCTCCCCTTTTCGTGGCAGAGGACGCACCCCTTGCGGTCCCTGTTCGGCTGATTGCGGGTGCAGCCCCGCCCCGCGCGCAGGCTTCGCCCGTGCCTGCTGGCCTCCTGCTCGCGGAAGGCCTTGCGGTGGCAGCGGCCGCAGACCGCGGCCCCTACCTTCTTCAACCCCTTTTCGAGCGCCTTGTGGTCACTGCCGTGGCAGTCGGCGCAGCCCACCGAGGCCTTGGCGTGGGCGCTTTGCTCCCACTGGCGAACGGCGGCGGGGGTCTTCTGCCGATGGCAGTCCAGGCAATCGCTGCCGGCCCGGGCAGGCAGCGCCAGGGGGAAGAGGAGCAGGCAGAGGGTGAGGGCGGCGAGGGCGGAAAAGCGTCTCATCGCTCGGCCTTCCGGACCAGGGCGAGGTATTCGGCCTGGGTGATCAGCCCTTTGGCGCGCCAGCTCCTCCAGAGGAGGAGCTTCGATGGCTTTTGGGGACACGGTGGCGAAACTTCAGGGCCGAGCCCCGAGAGGAGGAAGAGGCTTTCGCCCCGGCGCAGCAGGAGTCGGTCGCCTTCGGGAGAGAACCAGCCCTCGGTCGCGGGGGGAAGTGTGGCGACTTCCTTCCCCTGCCGCAGCAGGTGGCCGTCGACAAGGAGGCGGCCCCCACCGGTGTTCGCCGCCAGGGTGCGGCCCGCCCAGGGCCCCACGGTGCTGGCCGTGCCGGCCCAGGGGTCGAGGCGGTAGGTCTCGGAAGACCCGTCGGCGAGAAGCAGTTCGTCGCCCTGGGCCAGGTAGCGCGTTCCGCCGGAGGCGAGGGAAATGGTCTTCACCTCATGCTCGGCGCCGGTGGACAGATGATGGAGAACGACCTGGACGTAGGGGGTGAAGACCGGCGGGTCGTGCAGCCTGCCGTAAAGAAGTTCGTCTCCGTAGGGGGAGAGCTCCGGCCTCATCACGTCACCGAGCTTGCCCCCCAAAAGGGCCAGGGTGCGCGGCCTGAGGGTGATGTCGAAAAGGCGCTCCTCGGCGGGCCGGGCGCGGCCGTCCCATCGGAAGAGGACCCCTGCGAAATTGGCTCCGAAGGAGTAGCGGCGAAGCCGATGGGCCACTGCAAGGACCTCCCCCTGCCGTGGCCAGAAGAGTCCTTCCACCTCGCCCTTGAGGAGAGTCTCCTCTCCAGCCCGGCCATTGTCGTAGAGCTTGATGCGGGTCTCATCGCCTTTCGCGAAGCCTGCAGCCAGCCGGGTTCCATCGGGGCTCCAGGCCAGGGCGGAGGGCTTTTCGGCCGAGAGGCGCAGTCTTTTTGCGTCCTTCAGGCTGAGGACGATCAGCCCGTCCCGGGCCAGGGCGAGGCGGCTGCCGTCGGCAGACCAGGCGATGGGGGTTCCGGCATCGGCCTTTCCGAGGGGGCGTAGGGCCGTCCCGGTGGGGGGAGAAAAGCCGGGATTGGCGGTGCAACCGGCAAGGAGGAAAAGGAGGGCGGCGAGGCAATGGGCGAGGACGTGGCCCGGAATATCCTTTATCGGGTTGCAGCGGCATTTCATGGCAATTGAACTCGGTTCTCGGGAAGGGGAAAAAGCCTTTGGAAGTCCGTAAACGAAAACAGCCCCACCGCCGCGGGGGCGATGGGGCTGTCGGCATCTGGGCTCCCCAGGGGATTCGAACCTCCATCGCGGCGCCAAAGGCAAAATGAGCCTGCAGTATGCCTTTTCATGGAAAGGGAGGCAAGATTAAAACTGGGGACGATGGGTTTTGTTTCATCCCGGGCAGGGATGAAACCGTCCGTCTCACTGAGGTAGAGCACTTCTTCACACCATGGGCTTGATTCGACGCCAGGCCCCATGGTCAGGCAATGGTTACCTCGGGACAGAGATAGACGTCCTGGACGGCGTGCAGCAGCTCCACCCCTTCCGACATTGGTTTCTGGAACGCTTTTCGTCCGGTGATCAGGCCCGTGCCTCCGGCCCGCTTGTTGATGACCGCGGTGCGCACGACCTGGGCCAGGTCCCCCTCGCCGGAGGAGGCGCCGCCCGGAGTTGATCAGGCCGACCCGCCCCAGGTAACAGTTGGCCACCTGGTAGCGGGTCCACTCGATGGGGTGGTCGGGTGCCAGTTCGCCGTAGACCCGATCATCGGTCCTTCCGAATTTCAGGGCGTGATATCCTCCGTTGCACTCGGGCTGTTTCTGCTTGACGATGTCCGCCTGAAGGGTGGCTCCGAGATGGTTGGCCTGCCCGGTCAGGTCGGCGGCGGTCTGGTAGTTCTTGTCCTTCTTGAAGGCGCTGTTTCGCAGGTAGCACCACAGGACGGTGAACATCCCCAGCGAATGGGCCTGCTCGAAGGCCTCGGCGATCTCTACGAGCTGCCGTCGCGACTCCTCGGAGCCGAAGTAGACGGTGGCCCCGACTCCCGCCGCCCCGAGGTCGGAGGCCTTTTCCACCCCGGCGAAGAGAACCTGGTCGTAGCTGTTGGGGTAGCTTAGGAGCTCGTTATGGTTGAGCTTGACGATAAAGGGGATGCGGTGGGCGTATCTGCGGGCCACCGCGCCAAGGACCCCCACCGTGGAGGCGACGGCGTTGCACCCTCCCTCGAGGGCCAGCTCGACGATCCTTTCCGGGTCGAAGTACTCGGGGTTCGGAGCGAAGGCGGAGCCCCCGGAATGCTCCATCCCCTGGTCCACCGGCAGGATGGAGAGATAGCCGGTTCCGGCAAGTCTGCCGGTCTGCTGCAGCCAACGCAGGCTGCGCAGGACCGGGATGGGCCGGTCGGAGGGGATCCAGATGCGGTCGATGAAATCGGGGCCGGGCAGGTGAAGAAGCTCCTGCCCGATTCCCCGAGCGGTGTATTCCAGCAGGTCGCTATCCTTTCCAAGCAGCTTTTGGATGCGTTCGATCATGGTCTCCGCCTCTCTTTCTCAGCCGCACCGCCTCCGAAAAGTCCTCGGCGGAAACAGTCTCACTTTCCACGGAGTTGGATGATCCGGCTGTTAACCACCCTGAGGTCAGTCTATCGGCGGCGGACGGCTAGTCAAGGGGTCGGCAAGCGGGGTCGGAGCTGAGCAAGTGCTTGATTTGAAGCGGAAATCAGTGTTGAGGGGGTCGATTTGAGGCCTGGAGGCGGGCTTTTCAGGGGTAAAGTGAGGCAGCTCAGAGACCGGCAGGGCAGTCATGGGAGGCGACCGCGGCGGAAGAACAGGGGTCTTCCCCCGAAGGCCCCCCTTTTGTTCCTCCGTCCCTACTTTCTCCTGATAAGCCAGCAATTGTGGACCCGCGGATTGCGCTCGAAATCCCGGGGAATGGTGCGGGGGGTGATCTCCTCGCAGAGCAGTTCGGGGAGGGCCTCCGCGTCCAGGCGAAAGCGGCGGTAGTTGTTGGAGAAAACCAGGGTTCCGCCGGGTGCGAGCAGGCGGACGGCCTCGCGCAGCAGCGCTACGTGGTCGCGCTGGACGTCGAAGGTGCCGGTCATGCTCTTGGAGTTGGAGAAGGTCGGTGGGTCGAGGAAGATGAGGTCGAAGCGGCGCTTCTCCGCCGCCATCCAGGCGCGCACGTCGGCCTGGATGAACTCGTGGCGCCGGTCGCTGAAGCCATTGAGGGCGAAGTTCTTTCGCGCCCAGGCGAGGTAGGTGCGCGAGAGGTCGACGCTGATGGTCGAACGCGCGCCGCCCATGGCGGCGTGGACCGAGGCGGTGGCAGTGTAGGCGAAGAGGTTGAGAAAGTGTTTTCCAGCGGACATCTCCTGGAGCAGCGCCCGGGTCGGCCGGTGGTCGAGAAAGAGCCCCGTGTCGAGATAGTCGGTGAAGTTGACCAGGAAGCGGCAGTTCCCCTCGCTCACCTCGTGGAACTCCCCCCGGGCGTCCTGGCGCTCGTACTGGGCGCTGCCCTTCTGCTTGCGGCGCACCTTGAGAAAGATCCGCTCCCGGGGGACGTCGAGAACCTCGGGGAGCGCCGAGAGCGCCTCGCGCAACCGGGTCTCTGCCCGCTCCGGGTCGATGCCGGCCGGCGGGGCGTACTCCTGAACGTGCACCCACTCCTCGTAGCGGTCGACGGCGAGGGCGTACTCGGGCATATCGGCGTCGTAGAGTCGGTAGCAGCTCACTCCCTCGCGTCGGGCCCAGCGGCCGATGCTCTTCAGGTTTTTGCGCAGGCGGTTGGCGAACATCCGCGCCCCTTCGGAAAGCTCCGCCGAAGCGGCGGCTCCCCCCGGGCGGGAGGCGGCCTCGGCGCCGTAATAGCGTCCCTTCTCGACGGTAAAGCGCAGCAGCTGGCACGGGATCGCGCCGTTGAAGAGCTTGTAGATCTTGTTTGCGCGCAGGCCGACCTGCCTCCCGAGGCCGGGGTTGCCGGTAAGGACCGCCGCCTGCCAGCCGGCAAAGTGCTCCTTGAGACGACTCCCCAGGCAGGCGTAGAGAGGTCCCAGCTCGGTCAGTTCGCCAAGGCGCTCGCCGTAGGGGGGATTGACCACCACAAGCCCCGGCACCTTTCCCGCGGCCGCCGGTACCTCCAGCTGTGCCAGCTCCCGGCGTTCGAAGTGGACCTTCTCCTGCAGGCCGGCCCGCAGGGCGTTGGCCCAGGCGGCGCGGATCGCGCCGGGATCGGCGTCGAACCCGGCGATGAGCGGCACCCTCTTCAGCCCTTCCTCGCGCCGCGCTTCCGCCTCGGTGCGAAGCCGCTCCCATAGGGTCGCGTCGTGCCCCTTCCAGCCGAGAAACCCGAAGTGCTCGCGCAGCAGCCCCGGGGCGATGTCCGCAGTCATCAGCGCCCCCTCCAGGGGCAGGGTCCCCGACCCGCACATGGGATCGACCAGAGACCCTCCGGCGGCGGCCGTCTCCGGCCAGCCGGCGCGCAGCAGGATGGCGGCGGCGAGGTTTTCCTTAAGGGGCGCTTTCGCCCCTTCCTCCCGGTAGCCGCGCCGGTGCAGGCTCTCCCCGGAGAGGTCGAGGCTCAAGGTCGCCTCGTTGCGCAGCAAGCGCAGGTTGAGGCGCAGGTCCGGCCGTCGCGGGTCGACGCAGGGGCGCACCCCGCAGCGCTCGCGAAACTGGTCGACGACGGCGTCCTTGACCTTCAGGGCGGCATAGCGCGAGTGGGTGATCGCCGAGCGGGCGACGTTGGCATCGACTGCCAGGGTGCCCTCGGTATCGAGATGGTCGCCCCAGTCGACCTGGCGCACCCCCTCATAGAGGGCCTCGGGGGTGGCCGCCTCAAAGACCGCCAGGGAGAGGAGCACCCGGCTGGCCAACCGCGACCAGAGGCAGACCCGGTAGCCGATTTCCAGTGTGCCGGAGAAGGCGGCCCCGGCCACCGTCTCGGCGACCTCGTCTGCGCCGAGAGCGCGCAGCTCTTCGGCCAGAAGCGATTCAATCCCCCGGGGGGCTGTGGCGAAAAAGTTCATTCTTATTCCGTTACGGGTGAGGTGTGAAAAATCGGGGCATGTGGCTCAAGGCGGTCCTCTCATGGAACGCCTGCCCAAATCATTTTATTCAAAGTGCAGGCGGGATGCCAGAACATGTTTGCCTTTGGATGTTTCTGACGATGGGGTGATTGAGAATGCCGGGGAGGACTTTGTGGCATTTGTAGGGCATGGGATAAGGGTTACGCGGGGAGAGAGTTGTTGCCCCAAACAAAAACGTTGTAAAATAAAGGTAATTCTAAGATTGCGGCGGACAATGCCCGAAGGTCCCCAAGGTCGAGGTCGGAACCGCTTCTCGGGGAAACGCCCACATCTGGAAAGGAGGACACATGTATCCTTCAGCGAACCTGAATTTCGTCAGGCAACAGGGGCTCTCGGGTGCCGATGCGACCAGCTGCGACCACCAGTATCCCGCCCTGATGCTCCAGCCGAGACTGGTCGGAATCCTGGTGCTCATTGGTTTGTTCCTTCAAAGCGGATGGTATTTCCTTTCCCTCTCGGCCATCCTCTGGTGGAACGTCCTTGTCCCCTCTCTCAATCCCTTTGACGCCCTCTACAATCGCCTCTTCGCGATTCCGAAGGGTCGACCCCGGCTGGCGCCGGCCCGGGCGCCGAGACGTTTTGCCCAGGGCATGGCCGGAACCTTCATGCTGGCCATCGGCATCTCCCTTCTCCAGGTCTGGCTGATAGCTGCCGGCATACTGGAGGGACTTCTGCTTGTGGCGCTGGCAGCACTGATTTTCGGCAAGTTCTGTCTCGGCTCCTATCTTTTTCATCTTCTGCGGGGCGATAAGGAGTTCGCCAACCGGACTCTGCCCTGGGCACGGGAATAACATGAAGTCTTCGAAAATTTGAGAGTGAATTAGTAGGACTATTTGTCGCGAGAGGCCGGGGAGCAAGGAGGGGCTACTTTATAATTCCACCTCGTCCTTGAGGGTATGTTCTCGTCCTTGTCCTTCAATGTCCGTAGGGTAAGAGAGCGGAAAATGTGAGGTTTTCAGGAATGTCCCAGAGTTTCCATGCAACTGTTATCTCTATGGGCCGGCAGGTTATTCCGGTTAGTCGACTACGTCCCCTGGGCTTACTCACCAGCAACCGGCACATGACCGAGTGGGTGACCCTCTTTGACGATCAGATCCTCGCCAACTCGGCCCTCGACCGCCTCGCCCATAACGCCCACCAGAGGATCATCGAGGGCGAGAGCTACCGCAAAAAGAAGGCGTCTACAAGGAGCATCCTGTGATAGGCTGACAACTCAATTTAAAGCGCCGTGCCTGGGGAATAGTGGTGAAAACCAGGTGGGGGAATGCTCCTGAAAAATCACACTCGCCCTGAAAGCGCCAGAAAAATATTGTGAGCACGGCTTTGCCTCAGAGTACCGACCGACAGGGTCATGGTAAGGGTTTTTTTAGATTAAATTCTTTGTAGACTCAGTATTTTGAGTTTGTCCGACCAGAGAACATCACCCATTTAATAGAGCCTTAAGTCTTTCGGTGTACTTTCTACGCCAATCTTGGTCGACGGGGAAGGCCCACAATAATCCCTCCAGGGAGAAAGACATGACCCAAATGAAAAATCACGAGCATTATAAAAGGATCGGTTATGCAGCTCATTGACTACATTAAGGACAGATGGTACGACCGCAACGCCCAGGTACCGGCCCGTTACCAGCGTTTGATGTACACTTTTAAGGAGCCCTTCGGGAATTCCCGCTTTTTGCTTCACACTACCGGAAAGTTAAGGCGCTTTTTCCAGGTACATTTCCGAAAGGGATATGTCCATCGGCAACTTCTTGCCCGCGAAGGTGACTGCCGTCGATGCGGCACCTGCTGTAACCTGCTCTTCACCTGTCCGATGCTGACCACGCGGGGAGGATGTGTTGTCTACGGTTCCTGTCGCCCCCAGGCTTGCAAGGCTTTCCCCATAGGTCAGAGCGACATCCGTGAGGTCCGATACTGCGGCAGCCAATGCGGATTCCGCTTTCATGGCGAGTGATTGCGCATTAGCGTCTCGTGTGGCTAGTTCTGGCAGGGAAATCATGAAGCAGGGACGGTACACGCAAGAGAACCTTCTCGCTCGGTAAGGTTTCTTGCTCTTCTATTGCCATATCCATTGCCAATTCCCTTCGGACAAAGAAAAAGGGCCATCCTCGCGAAGAAGATGACCCTCTTTCTTTTTTGGCGTCCCCAGGGGGATTCGAACCCCCGTCGCCGGCGTGAAAGGCCGGTGTCCTGGGCCAGGCTAGACGATAGGGACTTGAAGCATCAAGTACCTAGCGGGAAATGACCCCGCAAGTACGTCCTGGTAAATGGTGAGCCGCGTAGGGATCGAACCTACGACCATCTGATTAAAAGTCAGATGCTCTACCAACTGAGCTAGCGGCTCAACGAAGTGCAATTTATACTGAATTCTCCGGGGCAAGTCAACCCCTTTTTTCCATTTTTTCCGAGTGGGAAGTATACTACCCGAACCTCATCCCCCTAGGGAGCGGATCAGGCCCCGAAGGGGTTTTTCACCTGGATCGTCTGGTCCCGCCGGGGGCCCACCGAAACGAGGACCACCGGGCAGCCGGTGACCTTCTCGATCATGTCGAGATATTTCCGGACCTGATGCGGGAGCTGGTCCAGGGCCGTGGCCTCGGAGATGTCGGCCTGCCATCCCTCAATCTCCTCATAGACCGGATGGCCTCCTTCAGCACGTCGAGATCCTGGGGGAATTCCTCCAGCAGCTTGCCCCGGTAGGAGTAAGCGGTGCAGATCCTTGATCGCCGCTAGGTCGTTGAGGACGTCCATTTTGGTGATGGCGAGGCCGGTCATGCCGTTGGTGCGCACCGCCTCGCGCAGGGCCACCGCATCGAACCAGCCCGTCCGGCGGGGCCGTCCGGTGGTGGCGCCGAACTCCTGGCCCGCCTGGCGCAGCTTCTCGCCCATCTCGTCGTTGAGCTCGGTGGGGAAAGGGCCTTCGCCGACCCGGGTGCAGTAGGCCTTGGAGATGCCGATCACCTCGTCGATGAAGCGCGGGCCGACGCCGGTACCGGTGCAGGCGCCGCCAGCGAGGGTGGAGGAGGAGGTGACGTAGGGGTAGGTGCCGTGGTCGACGTCGAGAAGGCTTCCCTGGGCGCCTTCGAAGAGGATGTTATGCTGGGCTTCGATGCTCTTGTTGAGCAGAACCGAGGCGTTGCCGATGTATTTTTCCAGCTCACGTGCGTAGCCGGAGTATTCTTCGATGATCTCCTCCTGGCTGAGGGGAGAGCCGCCGAGGAATTTCTCGAGAAGGAAGTTCTTCTCGGGCAGGAACTCCTTCAGCTTGCGGGCGAAGGTCTGGGGCGAGACCAGGTCGATCAGGCGGATGCCGCGGCGGCCGATCTTGTCCTCGTAGGTGGGGCCGATGCCCCGGCCGGTGGTGCCGATCTTGCGGGCGCCGGAGTTGCTCTCCCGGGCGATGTCGATGGCCTTGTGGTAGGGCATGATGATGTGAGCGTTGCGGTCGATGACGAGCTGGCGGTCGTCCTTGAGGTAGCCTTTTTTCTTGAGGTCCTCGACCTCCTGGAGGAAGACCTTGGGGTCGAGCACCACGCCGTTGCCGATGATGCAGCGCTTGCCCTCGTGAAGAATCCCCGAAGGGATGAGGTGCAGGACGGTTTTTTCGTTTCCGACCACCAGGGTGTGACCGGCATTGTTCCCCCCCTGGTAGCGCACAACGTCGTCGGCGTACTCGGTATAGATATCGACGACTTTGCCTTTTCCTTCATCGCCCCACTGGGCGCCTACGATGATTACATTGGCCATATGTTCGTTCTTCTCCTGGTCGGCTTAAAGCGAGAAATCCTCGCTGAGGACCGTTTGATACGGAATGAATTTGCGGCGAACCGTCGGCGACGCTGAGGAGCATCACCTCGTCCTGCGGTTCCCCGAAGATCATGACAAAGCGGAAGTTCATTTTCTGCGCGTACGCGACGGTCTGCTCCAGGCCCCGGGAGATGATGTCCCGGGCGGCGGAATGCCCCCGCGGCGCGCAGGGCGCGGGCCACCCTCTGGGCCGGCTGCTTGTCGGCGCCGGCCTGGAAGATCAGGACGTCGGTGCTGCGGCGCCGCCACCTGGTCGAGCTGCTGGTCGAGGGCGAAGAGGAGGTTGAGCAGGTTGAAGGCGAAGCCCGTGGCCGGCGCCGGGAAAGCCGTAGCGGGCCGTCAGGTTGTCGTAGCGGCCGCCGGAGCAGACCGCCCGTCCCATACCGCTCAGGAATCCCTGGAAGGTCACCCCCGTGTTGTAGTCGAGCCCGCGCAGCTCCCCGAGGTCGAAGGTGACGTGTTCCTCCACCCCGTAGACCTCGAGGACCTCCAGGACCTTTCGCAGGTTGTCCAGCGCCCGCCGGGAGCGCGCGTTGGCGACGGCCTTCTCGGCCCGCTCCAGCACCTCCCGGCCGCCGAAGAGGCGGGGCAGGGCGAGGATCTCCTCCCGGGAGCGGTCGGGCAGGGCCGTTTCGGCCAGCAGGGTCTTCAGCTCCGGAGCTGTCCTTGCGGGCGATGGCCTGCTGGACTTGCCGGGCGAGTCCCTCGGACAGGGGCAGGTCGGCCATGACCCCGCGGAAGAATTCCACCTGGCCGATGTCGATGGTGAACTCCCGGGCGCCCAGGGCCTTGAAGCATTCGACCGCCATGGCGATCATCTCCGCGTCCGCCTCGGGGCTTTCGAGGCCGATCAGCTCGACCCCGGACTGGAAGATTTCCCGGTCCTTTCCGGCCTGGCGCTCCGCATGGCGCAGCACCCGCCCGGAGTAGCTCAGGCGGAAGGGAAGGGGGATCTCCCGCATCCGGGTCGCCACGATTCGGGCCACCTGGGGGGTGATGTCGGGGGAGAAGGCGACCAGCTTGCCGCTCTGGCGGTCGTCGAAGCGGAAGGTCTTCTCCCGCAGCCCTTCGCCCATCCCTCTTTCCAGGACATGCAGGAATTCGAGAGTCGGGGGGATGACGGGGCGGAATCCCCATCCGCGAGAAGATGCCGTGAAGGGTCTGCTTGAGGTATTCGATCTTGGCGGCCTTGACCGGCAGGAAGTCCTTGACTCCGTTGGGGAGCATAGCTTCGGGGAGGGCTTCGGAGATGGTCATCTGGTTACGGGTCCTTTTCCGATTCTCTGGCCGGGGCGCGACAGAGGCCTGGCATTCGGGACGGCGTCATGCAATCAAAGATGGACCTGGACGGCGGAGAGGATGTGTTCGTTGGCCCGGAGCTTTTCGAGAACCTTTTCGGGGATTCGGCTGTCGACGTTGATCAGGGAGACGGCCTTGCCTTTGATCTTGCGCCGGGAGAGATTCATCATGGCGATATTGATCCCCGGCTTCGCTGAGTATCCGGCCGATAAACCCGATGATCCCGGGCCGGTCCTCGTTGTGAAGAACGAGAATGTGGCCGTCGGGAACCGCCTCCACGTGGTAGTCGTCGACCCGACGATGCGGTAGTCGTTCTCCCCGAACAGGGCGCCGCTCACCGACCGTTCGCCTCCGACCCCGGAGACGGTAAGGCGGATCAGGTTGGAGAACCCGTCGGTCGTGCTGCTGCGGGCCTCCACCACCCGGATGCCTCTTTCCCGGGCGAGGTGGGGGGCGTTGACGTAATTCACCATGGCGCCGATCATCGGGGTCAGCAGGCCCTTGAGAAGGGCCATGGTCAGGGGGCCCGGTGGGATAGTCGGTGACCTCTCCGGCATATTCGACCGTCACGCTCTGCAGGCCCCGGGCGTAGAGCTGGGCCTGGAAGGAGCCGAGCCGTCTCGGCCATGTCGATGTAGGGGCGGATCACCGCCAGAAGGTCGGCATTGATGGAGGGGACGTTGAGGGCGTTGACGATGATCCCTTCTCCAGAAAATCGACGATCTGACGGGCGACCTGGACCGTCACGTTGACCTGGGCGTCGACGGTCGCGGCGCGCAGGTGCGGGGTGCAGATGACCTGGTCCATGGCCAGAAGGGGGTTGTCCCTGTCGGGCGGTTCCTTGGAGAAGACATCGAGGGCCGCTCCGGCCACCCGGCCGTCCCGGATGGCCTCGGCCAGGGCGAACTCGTCGACCAGGCCGCCGATGGCGCAATTGATGATCCGGCATCCCGGCTTGACCATCCGCAGCGCCTCCTCGCCGAGCAGGCCCTCGGTTTCGGGGTTCAGGGGGATGTGCAGGGAGATGAAGTCGGCGCGGGCCAGAAGGTCTTCGAATTCCACCAGCTCGGCCCCAAGGTGGCGCACGTTGTCTTCCGCCAGGTAGGGGTCGTAGACGAGGACCCGCATCTTGAGGCCGAGGGCTCTTTCCACGACCAGGCGGCCGATTTTCCCGCGCCGATGACCCCGAAGGTCTTTCCGGTGATCTCGGTGCCCAGGAAGCGGTCCTTTTCCCACAGGCCGGCCTTGGTGGAGCGACTGGCCTCGGGGATCTGGCGGGCCAGAGCCATGAGCATGGCGATGGTATGTTCGGCGGTGGTGGTGGTGCTGCCGAAAGGGGTGTTCATCACCACCACCCCCTTGCGGTTGGCGGCGACCAGGTCCATGTTCTCTATGCCGATGCCGGCCCGGCCCACCACGCTGAGCTTCTTGGCGGCCTGGAAGACTTCTTCGGTGACCTGGGTGCCGCCGCGGACCACGAGGGCGTCGACGTCCTCGACCGCCTTCAGCAGGGCCTCCGCGGAAATGCCCGGATGGTATTCCAGCTCCATTCCTTCGGCCTGTTCGAAAATCTTCAGGCCTTCCGGAGAAAACTTATCGGAAACCAATACCTTCATGAGCGCCAGTGCCGGTTGAGAGGTCGAAGGGGGCCGAGAATACCAGAACCGTAATCGAAATAAATGCGCTCTTTTACCAAAAAAGCACGTTAACAATCCCCGGAGGGTTGTCAAGGCTAAAGCCGCGCAAGCCCCGGTCGGAACCGTCTCTCGCTGACATGGAGAGGGCACGGGTCGCGGCAAAAAAAAGCTCCATGGCGAACCATGGAGCTTTTTCAGTCATTGGGAACGGGCAGTGTTTAAATCTTAACCACGTTGGAGGCCTGGGGGCCTTTCTGGCCCTGGGTCACTTCAAACTCGACCCGGTCGCCTTCGGCCAGGGATTTGAAACCTTCCCCTTTGATGGCGGAAAAGTGCACGAATACATCGGGTCCACCATCCTGCTGGATGAAGCCGAAACCCTTGGCGTCGTTGAACCATTTTACCGTACCTTGTGCCATTGTTTTTCTTGCTCCTTTTTCTCCCGGTCAAGCCGGTTTGGAAAATGTTTATTCCGGATTTCAGCCCCAGCCAATAAAAAAACCGCGCAGCCCTCGGGATCTGTGCGGTTCGCTTTGACGACGTGACCCTTACTTTGCCGGAACTTGCCATAATCTGTAGCACATGAGCGACGAAAAGGCAAGCGTGATGTGAAGAAATAATTAGCAGGGTTTACATTTTCCTCCATGTAGCAAAAGAAGCCTTGTTTTCGCACCCTTGGCGAGTTGCGCAAGCCCTTCCTTCTCCACCTGCCTGCAGCCTCCGGCCATTTGACGGTTTCATTTCGTCTTCTGACCAGATGTGGAAAAAATTTCTCTTTACCGAAGGAAAAAACTCTAATTTTCAGGCCCTCTTTGCAGGGGGAGGCTCTTTGGCATAAATCGTGAAATCGTGATATAAGAAAAAAACAAAAACATTGGTTCTTGTATTTATAAAGTCTTCCATATCAGGATTTTAGAATAATTACGCACCATCCATCAACCGGACTGCGCCGTGGGGGTGCAGCCATCAAAAACGAGAACGGAGGAAAAATCATGGCAACGGCAACGAGAATCATCCTGGCTCTGTCGGTGGTAGCTTTCCTGGCCACCTCCGCCCTGGCGGTGGAGGGAGGAAACCCCAAGAAAGGTAAGTATCTCTACAAGAAAAATTGCAAAATCTGCCACGTAGAAGGCAAGGCGGGCGGGGAACTCACTCCTCTGTCCAAAACCCAGGCCCAGTGGGACCGCTTCTTCCAGGAGAACAAGCATCAGGTCAAACCCGAGGTCATGAAAGACCTCTCCCAAAAAGACATCCTCGATATCTGGCAGTTCCTGTACGACCATGCGGCCGATTCTCCCCAGCCCCAGACCTGCGGCTGATTCGAGGGGGTAGCCCTCCCAATAATAAAATATTTTTCAGGAGGTAGTTTCATGCGCAACCTTTTTGCCCTGTTGCTCGTCGCCATGCTGGTCCTTCCGGCCACGGTCATGGCGGCGGCGCCGTCCCAAGACGACATGCAGAAACAGATCCAGGACCTGAGCAAGAAGCTGAAGGAGCTCAATACCCGGGTCAACAAGAACGAACTCCACACCGCACTCGACCGAATCCAGTGGTCGGGGGACCTGCGGGTCAAGGCCGACACACCTGCACTACAAGGACCTGATTCATTTTGAGCCACCTTACCGATGATGAACAATGCCCCCGGCGGCCATGTTACGCTCGGGCTTCCGGCGGGCTCCACCGTTTACGGAGGTGCCCGGGGCGTCCAGAAATACGACAAGGACAACGACGTCCTCTACACCACCCGGCTTCGTCTCGGGATGAAAGCCAAAGTCTGGAAAAACGTCGGCTTCACCGGACGGCTGCTCATGTACAAGAACTGGGGCGATTCCACCGGGGTCAAGGTTCTGGACGAGTTTAACGACGTCACCATGGACGGGACCGACAGCGGCAATACCACGGGCGACTGGCTGCGGGTCGAGCGCGCTTACTTCGACTGGCACGATATCGCCGGCACCACCTTCTACCTCTCCATCGGGCGGCGCCCCTCGACATACGGTCCTCCCCTGCAGTTTCGCGAAAACGAGATGCGCGGCGGCACTCCCTCGGGCCATCTGGTCGATTTCAATTTCGACGGCATCACCATCGGCTACCATATGGAGAATCTGACCGGCATCGAAGGCCAGACCCTGCGGTTCTGCTACGGCCAGGGCTATGAGTCCGACCTGGGAAACGGCAACCTCTCCATCGCCCCGCGCCGACACCCGCGATACCCATCTGGGCGGCTTCAATTTCGATGCCCTGAACGACGGAACCAACTTCCTGCAGTTCACCCTTTTCGAAGCTCTTGACGTGACTGACGCATTCAAGGGCGTGGCGGCGGTGCCTTCCAGCATGCTGCCGGCAAACCTTTCCGCGGCCATTCCCCCAAACTTCAATATCGTTACCCGCATCAAGGCGACCGAAAACATCGGCAATATCACCCTGGGCGGGGTCGGCTTCACCCGCCAGGAGGACAACGGCATCAACTGGTTCCTCTCCTTCGGCTGGGACCATACCGACCCTAACGGTCGTGTCAGCAAGTCCGGGTTCGGCGGGCTGATGGCCGACGGCAGCCCCGTGACCGGCCCAGGTCTGGGCGGCGACAGCAATCCAATCGCGAGATTTACCAGATCAGCGGATCGGAAAGGCATTCGACCGATTCCCAAGATGGCTACTCAGTCTATGCCGGGATCCAGGTCCCTGCTCCCCTCGGCAAGTTCGGTCTGGAGTACAACTACGGCTCCAAGTACTGGTTCGCCTTCACTCAAGCTCAGGACGATGTCGCCGGCAGCAAACTGGCAACTCGCGGCCACGCGGGCGAGGCTTATTACATCTTCGACATCAATCCCCACATGTTCCTCAAGCTGGGCGCCATCTACTACAATTACCAGTATCCGGCAGCGGCGTGCCGGTCGGGGAGCCTCAGAAGGTCTCCGACGTCCAGGACGGCAAGGCATTCTCCATGTTCCCGGTGGCCGACCAGGTCTGGGACGGCTATGCTTCCATGACCGTAAGCTTCTGAGCGCAGACCTGAAACGCTAATAAACACCGATCGCAATTCCGGGAGAAGGGCCCCTGCTCCCGGAATTGCCGACCCCTCGGACTCTCATCCCCCCTTTTCCCAGCCCAAGGTGCGAGATGTTTCCCCCGAAAATCCGCAAGAGCGCTGCTGGTTTTTTCTGCTGGCGGTTGGAATGACAGTCGGCGTATTTGCCATCGGGTATGTTTTGATCAACGGCCACCACTATGAAGTCAATTCCTCCTGGGAGCCTCCCTGGGGAATTCTGATCTCCACCTACGAATTTTTCGTCCTTGGCAGTGGCGGGCTTGCCCTGGTGGCCGGGTCGGGAAGAGCCCTGGAGATTCCCCTGCTCGAGGATGCCGGGGCGCAGGTTCCTCTGGCAGGCATTCCGGCCCTGCTGGTTGGACTCGGTACCTTGGCCATCGAATTTTTTCATCCCCTGCACATGGCCATGAACGATACCCTCTCCGAGGGTGATTTTTACCGCCTTTCGGGCAAGACAGGCCTTTTCTACGGGCTCTTTCTGCTCCTGCTGGTGGCCGAAGGCCGGGCTTTTGAGAGCAGAGCGAAACTCATGCCTCTGTTCCTTTCCCTTGGGGCCTGGGGCGCCGCGCTGTCAGGCCTCTTCCTCACGGAGACCCTCCTTGGCCGTATGGAAGACCTGACCAACTGGGGAGCCTTTCCCTGGGGCGCACTGACCCTGTCGGCACTTGCCCTCGGAGGCGCTTTTCTGCCCCTGGCGGTTCGGTTCGGCTCCTGGCTGCGAGGGGAGTCACTTCCCGGTAATGCCCTCTCTTTTCTCTCGGGAACAGGGAGAATGCTCACTCTCCTGGTTTTCATGCTTGGGGCCGTCCTGGCATCGCGGCTGCTGGTCGGATCCTTCCTCCTTCCGAGCGGGGGGATGAAGGTTTCTCCTTCCTACTTTCGGGACCGTTGGCGCCGAACTTCTGGCTTTTCGAGGTTGTGGGGGGGATTCTGATGCCGGCGGTCCTCCTTCGCAAGGGTCGGGCGCTGACTCCAAAAGGGCCACAGCAGCCGGGTTGCTGGTCATCTCCGGCTAGTTTTTCGGGCTATACGACCGTCTGCTTGCCGCCCAGTTCGGCGCTGCGTGCCGACTGGCGCCGGACCGGGGGGCCCTGATAGATTCCCTCCCCTGCATGACCGAAAAGTCTCGTGGCGATCGGAGCTGTTCTCTTTTTCCTTTTCCTATGGACCGTTGGCGAAAAACGGCTTTGCCGCGGCCGACGAGGTCCAGAGAGTATCTGAGAATCGGGCCCTCCGGGTGTGTAGACCCGGAAAATGGAAGGGGGAAAATGTTGAAAAACCCATCCCCGAATCATCTGCCTTAGCGGAAAGCCAGTGACGACACAGTGACGGCAAGGGGCCTTTTCGTCCCGCCTCCCTTGGCCGGCTTTTGCCGGCCTTTTTTCCCTTACCTTGCGCAGTGAATCTTATTGAAAAACCCCATGAGCCAGCGTGAACCGAAGCGTTTCCGAGAAAGTTAGAGGACAATAGAAGCCGTGGATGCCTTGGAAAGCCCGGTAAAAGTTGTACAATTACATGAATTCGACGGGAGGGATCGAGGAATCGAAGAATGTTCCTGGGGAAGGCGGCATTGGCCATGGTCATCGGAATGCTTCTGGTTCTTTCCGGGTGCCGGGACAACCCGGACCTCAAAGCCGGGTCCGTAGACCCCGTCCGGGAGGCCCTTCATGCGGGACGCCCCGCCTTGATCAATTTCGGAGACGCAACCTGCTACCCCTGTAAAAAAATGAAGCCCGTTCTGGCGCAGGCGAAAAAGGATTATTCGGGCCGGGCAACCATCCTCAACCTCGATATTCGAAAACACCGCGACCTGCCGCGTCAATACCGCCTTCAACTGGTACCCACCCAGGTCTTCTTCGACGCTCGGGGGCGGGAGGCGGGACGGCATGTCGGCTTTATGAGCCGGAAGGAGATCGACCGCAACCTCAAGGCCCTGGGAGTGCGCTGATGGACGTACTCAAGACTCTGGAATACCTTCTGCCCAGCTACTCGCCCCTGGCCTTGGGAGTCGTTTTTCTGGGCGGGATTCTTTCTTCGGCGTCCCCGTGCGTCCTGGCTTCGGTTCCCATGGTGATCGGAGTGGTGGGAGGTTATTCGGAGGGAGACAGGAAAAGGACCGTTGCCTATTCGCTGGCCTTTGTCGTGGGGCTTTCCGCGACATTTACGGCCTTCGGAGCCGCAGCGGCCCTGCTCGGATCCCTGTTCGGAGACATCGGCCGCTTCTGGCCTCTGGCGGTGGGCGTGACGGCCATCGTCATGGGCCTGAGTCTGATGGGCCTGTTCCGGGTGCGAATCCCCTTCGCTGCCAGACTCCAGACCAAAAGAAAGGGAATGCTGGGGGCACTTGCCGCGGGAGGCTTCTTCGGTCTGGCCGCCTCGCCCTGCGCAACGCCGGTGCTGGTGGTTCTTTTGACCTTCGTCGCCGGGCAGGGAAACGCCCTTTTTGGTATGCTTCTGTTGTTCACCTATGCCCTGGGCAACTGCATGCTCATTTTGCTGGCCGGCACCTTTGCCGGATTTGTTCAGGCCATGGTCAGAAGCCGCGGCGCCGCAGGTCTGGCTGAATGGAGCAAGCGCCTGAGCGGGCTGATCATCTGCCTCGGGGGGGGCTATCTTCTCCTTGTAAAGCTTTGAAAAGACCTCGGCGGTGAAGCCCGCGGGGGCTCTTTTACCGCCTGCGGGTTCGAGACTCCAAATGGGCCGCCTTGCCGCTTGCCGTCGGGCGGCTTACTTGTGCGCTCAGGGCTGATTTATCCTTCCGGAGTCGCAGGCTTCCGTGCGGACGCCATCGGGGGGGCTTCTGGCCGGCGCCAGGAGCCCGCATCGGCGGGACGAGGAGGGGCCGTGAAAAAGGGGACGCGAGATGATGACTTACCAGGAAGCCATCGCGACGGTTCTTCGGAAGGTTGCCCCCTGCCGGCGGTCGAGGTACCCCTTGCCGGCGCCCTCGGAAAAGTGCTGGCTGCTCCGGTGAGGGGGGGCTGGGACCTGCCCCCGGCCGACAACTCGGCCATGGACGGTTTTACTTTCCGCTTTTCGGGTCAGAAAGCCGGCGACGAGCTGTCCGTATCCGCCTTTCTTCCGGCGGGAGCGCCCTGCCCCGAGATTGTGGGGCCGGGCACGGCGGTGAGGATCATGACCGGCTCCCCCATCCCCCGGGGCTGCGATACGGTGGCGCCGCTGGAGGAGGTGGTCGAGGAGGGAGGGGGCATCCGGCTGATCCGCGACCCTGTTCCCGGGATTCATATCCGTCGCCGGGGGAGGAGCTGCGGTGCGACGAACCCCTCCTGCGTTCCGGCACGGCGATCCATGCGGCCGAGATCGGTCTTCTGGCTTCGGGGGGAGTCAGCCGGTTGCCGGTTCATCCCTCCCCAAGGGTGGCTCTTCTCTCCTCCGGCGACGAACTGGTGGAACTGGGCGAGGAGCCCGGGCCGGGACAAATCGTCAACTCCAACCTTCACCTCCTCTCGGCGCGGCTGCGGGAGGAGGGGTGCTCCGTCCTGCCTCTCGGGGTCGCCAGGGACGCGGTGGGCGACCTCGCTTGCCGCCTGTCCTTGGGGCTTGAAGCCGACATGCTGGTCAGCAGCGGCGGGGTTTCGGTGGGGGACCGGGACCTGCTCCGGGAGGCCCTCGGGACCCACAATTTCGAACTCGGTTTCTGGCGGGTCAACATCCGACCGGGCAAGCCGGTCCTGTTCGGTACCGTGGGGGGGCGCCCGGTGTTCGGGTTGCCGGGCAACCCGGCGGCCTCGGCGGCGACCTTCGAGCTCTTTGTTCGCCCCGCCCTTCGCCGGCTGGGCGGTTTCCGCGATGTGTTCCCACCGCGGTTGCGGGTGACCCTCGCCTCAGCCGTGGAGGGAGGGGAGCCGCGGCAGCGTTTTCTCTGGGGGAACGATTGAAGGCCGGCTCGGGCGCTACCGTTTCCACCCCTCCTCCCGCCAGGGGTCCGGAAAGAACCGCATTGATGCAAGGGCCCCCGGCGGCTGCCGGTTCCAGCTGATGCAGCCGAACTGGCCGCCGGCGAGGAAGTGGAGGTCCTGTTGCTGCGCCTGCCGCCCGGCAGCTGAGGTAGCGTATACAGGGATTGGGTTTTTTGCCCGAAAAGGTGTATGATTATCTCTATCCCATGAAGATAGGAGAAAAACCCATGTTCGGACTCGGATCCCAGGAATTGATCATTATCCTCGTTCTTGTGCTCATCGTCTTCGGCGCCGGCAAGCTGCCCCAGGTGGGCAGCGCCCTTGGAAAAGGGATGCGCAATTTCAAGGAGGGCGTGAAGGAGGGGGAGGAGGATGCCGACGAGGAAGACAGGAAGCTGGAAGGCAAGGAAGAGAAATAAGCCTTATTCCGGCCTGACGGGTTGCGGACCGGGGGGCGCCTGCGTCGCGGCGTTGCCGGGCGTTTTGCCCGGATAAAGGACTCGAATGAAAAAGCCCGCCCCTTGCTGCAAGGGGACGGGCTTTTCCGTGGGCGAAGCAGGACAGGGCTATCCCTGCCCCTGCTTGGGGACGATGGTAATTTCCACTCGGCGATTGAGCTGGCGACCGGCCTCGGTTGCATTGCTGGCGACCGGCTTGGCCTCCCCGAAGCCGATAGTATTGATGCGGACCGGATTGACCCCCTGGGCGACAAGGGCGCTCTTGACGGCGTCCGCCCGTCTTTGGGACAGCTGGAGGTTGTAGGACTCCGACCCCGTGCTGTCCGTATATCCGGCCACCTGGATGGTGGTCTGGGGATACTGGTTGAGGACCCTGGCCACCCGGTTGATTTCATCGTTCCCGCCCGGTTTCAGAGTCGCCGAATTGAGATCGAAGAGCACATCGGACTTGAAGGTGACAGCCAGAAGGTTTTCATTGCGTTGGATGCTGGCTCCCTCGACACCTGCCAGCTGCTGGCGCATCGCCTGCTCCTGCTTGTCCATGTAGTTGCCGATCGTCCCGCCGGCAAGCCCACCGACCAGGGCACCGATGCCGGCACCGATAAGGGTCGACTTGGTGTTGCCGCCGATGGCCTGGCCGAGCCCGGCTCCCGCCGCCGCACCGACCCCGGTGCCTATGGCGGCTCCCTTTTGGGTTTTGGTCATGGGCTGGGCGCAGCCGGCAAGGACGAGAAGGGTTGTGAGAAGGACGGCGAAATTTCTTTTCATGGAAGGACTCCTTGGACTGGGGAAATTTTCTTGGCAACGGGCGAGAAGCCTCCGCCGCATCCAGGTAAATTTAAGCACGCGCCCTGGAAAAAGCAACAGTTCTCCTGCGGGACCGGGCGCCGGCCGGAAATGGCGAAAAGGCCTTGTCAGGATTGTCCCCTCCATGCTACGCTGCCACCTTTTCGGCAACAGAATCCAGGTCCTGTATAAATGACTAACAGTACGGCTTTTTCAGCAATCTGCCGCCCCTCGCGCTATCTCGGCGGGGAGCTCGGCAGTATCAGAAAGAATACCGCCGAGGTCGACCTCACCTTCGCCCTGGCCTTTCCCGATGTCTATGAAGTGGGGATGAGCCACGTCGGTTTCGCCATTCTCTACCATGTTCTCAACGGCCTTGACTGGCTGGCGGCAGAGAGGGTCTACGCTCCCTGGCCCGACATGGAGGACCTGCTCCGTGCAAATCGGGCGCCGCTGGTTTCCCTCGAGTCCGAACGGCCCCTCGGAAAATTCGACATCGTCGGCTTCACCCTCCAGTACGAGCTCTCCTACAGCAATGTCCTGAACATGCTCTCCCTGGGGGGGGTGCCTCTGCGCCGGGAGCAGCGGCGGGAAGACCACCCCCTGGTGGTCGTGGGCGGACCCTGTGCCATGAACCCCGAGCCCCTGGCGGATTTTATCGACTGCGCCGTGGTCGGCGACGGCGAGGAGGTCGCGGTGGAGCTCTGTGAGGCGGTCCGCGCGTCCAGGGCCGCCGGGGAGGACCGCCCCGCCCTCCTGCGGCGCCTGAGTGCCATCGAAGGGGTCTACGTGCCCTCCATGTTTGCCGTGGATTACCGGGCGGACGGGCGCATCGAAGCCGTCCGCCCTCTCCAGAAGGGCTACGAAAAGGTCCGCCGCCGCGTTGTGGCCGACCTCGACCGGGCGTCTTACCCGACCCAGCCCCCTGGTTCCCTTCATGAACACCATCCACAACCGGGTGGCGGTGGAGATTGCCCGGGGCTGCACCCGCGGGTGCCGGTTCTGCCAGGCCGGCTACATCTACCGCCCCGTTCGAGAACGCGATCCGCAGAAGGTGGCCGGAATCATCGAAGAATCCCTGGCCAACTCGGGATACGAGGAGGTCTCACTCCTCTCTCTGTCCACCGGAGACTACAGCTGCATCGAGCCGCTGCTCAAGAGCCTGATGAGCCGCCATGCCGAGGACCGGGTGGCCGTTTCCTTTCCCAGTCTGCGGGTGGGGTCTTTGACCCCCGAGCTGATGGAGGAGATCAAGAAAGTCAGGAAGACGGGCTTTACTCTGGCTCCCGAAGCCGGCACCGAGCGGCTGCGCGAGGTTATCAACAAGGGGATCGCCGAAGAGGACCTGCTTGCCGCCACCGGCGCCGCCTTCGCCCTCGGGTGGCGCCTGATCAAGCTCTACTTCATGATGGGCCTGCCCACCGAAACCGTCGAGGATTTGGCCGCCATCGTCGAGCTGGCCGCCCGGGTCAAACGCACCGGCAAGGGAACCGAAGGCGGGGCCGATGTCAACGTGTCGGTTTCCACCTTCGTCCCCAAGGCCCACACCCCCTTTCAGTGGGAGCGCCAGCTCGGAATCGGGGAAACCCTCGAACGGCAGAGGTTGTTGCGGGAGAGCCTTCAGAAGAAGAAGCTCCGTCTCAAATGGCACGAGGCGCAGCTCTCCTTCCTCGAAGGGGTCTTCGCCCGGGGCGATCGGCGCCTGGGGGCCGTTCTGGAGAAGGCTGTCTCCCTCGGATGCCGTTTCGACGGCTGGCGGGATCATTTCGATTTCGAACGCTGGCAGCAGGCCTTTTCCGCTTGCGGTATCGACCCCACCTGGTACCTGCGCGAGCGGGAGGAGACGGAGATCCTGCCCTGGAGCCTCATCGACTGCGGGATACCCGAGGCATTCTTCATCAAGGAGCGCCGCAGGGCTTTCGCCGGGAGCTATACCCCCGACTGCCGCAAGGGCCCCTGCTCCGGGTGCGGTGTCTGCGATTTCGAGGCGGTCAGGATGCGCCTGGCGGAAAACACGGCCCCCCCCGTGGCCGAAGAACGGCCCCAATCCCCGGTCTCGGTGGAGGAACGGATCAAGATCCGTTTGAGAGTGGGCAAGGACGGCAAAGCCCGCTTCGTCAGCCACTTGGAGTTCATGACTGTCGTGCACCGGGCGGTGCGGCGGGCCTCCATCCCGGTGAGGTTCTCCGGTGGGTTCCACCCCTCTCCCCGCATCTCCTTCCCCGATGCCCTGCCCACGGGGGTGGAGAGCGAAGCAGAAATCATCGACCTCGAACTCGACCGGCCGCTGACGGCCCGGGAGGTGGTGGAGGGCCTGAACCGGCAGCTTCCGGAGGGTTTCCGGGTGATTGAGGGGGCCTGCCTTCCCTGGAAAACGTCCTCGCCCTCTGCTAGCATAGAGAGGACCTTCTATCGGGTCGAACTGCCTTCCTCCGCACCGCCCGACCTTGCCGAGAGACTGGAGGCCTTCCTGGCTGCCGGCGAGGTCGCCGGGCAGCGGGAAAGGGGGGGAAGATCGTCGAACTCGATCTGCGCCGGGATGTTCTCGATCTGCGCCTCGAGGAGGGTGGTCTGTGGTTGACGCTTGCCAAGGGAAGTCCCGTGGTTCTGGCCGCCCACCTGCTCGGTCTGGGGGCGGAGGAGGCCCGCGCCCTGCGTATCCGCAAGACTGCGGTGGTGCTGCGGTAAGTCCCGTCAATCCGTCCGATCCGATGGATTGGTCCGACCTGAAAAAACTTTAAGAAGCTTCTCAGATAACAGCATTTACTGATTTCGGAGGTCCTATGACCAAGGAACTGGTCATCAACACCACCTCCCACGAAACCCGAGTCGCCCTGCTGGAGAACGGCCACATCGCCGAACTCTACATCGAGCGCAACCGGGAACGAGGGATTGTGGGCAACATCTACAAGGGAAAGGTCATCCGCGTCCTGCCGGGAATGCAGGCCGCTTTCGTCGATATCGGCCTGGAAAAGGCGGCCTTTCTCTACGTTGCCGACGTACTGGACGAAATGGAGGCGGTGGAACAGTTCATCGAGGGCGCCAGCCATCACGCCAAGCCCGAGGAGGGAGGCTCCGAGGAGCACCCCCTGCCGCCCATCGAGGAGCTTCTGCAGGAGGGGCAGGAGATTCTGGTGCAGGTGGCCAAGGAGCCAATCGGGACCAAGGGCGCCCGAATCACCTCCCACATCTCTCTTCCGGGCCGCCATCTGGTCTACATGCCGACGGTGGACCACGTGGGGATCTCCCGTCGCATCGAGAACGAGGAGGAGAAGGAGCGTCTGCGGGCCATCGTGGAGGATATCCGGCCCGAGGGGACCGGATTCATCGTGCGCACCGCCGCCGAGGCCAAGAGCGAGGAGGATCTGCGCGGGGATATGGATTTTCTGGTCGGCCTCTGGGGGGACGTCGTGCGGCGCAGAGAGAACAAGAGCGCCCCCTGTCTCATCCATTCGGACCTGGACGTGACCAGCAAGGTCCTGCGCGACATTCTCAGTGAGGACGTCGACCGCATCGTGGTCGACTCCCGGGAGGAATACGACAAGATCGTCCGGTTCCTCGGCACCTTCATGCCGAAGCTCAAGTACGTCATCGAAATGTACGACGACGATGAGCCGATCTTCGACGCCTTCGGCCTGGAGGTCGAAATCGCCCGGGCCCTGGGCCGCAAGGTCTGGCTCAAAAGCGGCGGCTACATCATCATCGAGCAGACCGAGGCCCTGACCGCCGTCGACGTCAACACCGGGCGTTTCGTGGGCAAGCACAACCTGGAGGACACCATCCTCAAGACGAACCTGGAGGCGGTCAGGGAGATTGCCTTCCAGCTGCGGCTGCGCAATATCGGCGGGCTGATCATCATCGACTTCATCGACATGGAGAAGGAGGCCCACCGCGAGAAGGTCCACTCGGCCCTGGAGGAGGCTCTCAGGAGCGACAAGAGCAAGACCAACATCCTGAAGATTTCCGAGCTGGGCCTGGTGGAGATGACCCGCAAGCGGGTCCGGGAGAGCATCGGCCGCACCCTCTGCGAGCCCTGCCCCTACTGCGAGGGCAAGGGGTACGTGAAAAGCCGCACCACCATGGTGTACGAGATTTTCCGGGAGCTGCGCCGGGAGATCCGCGACCTCCCCGGCTACCGCCTGACCCTGCTGGTCAACCCCGATGTGGCGGCCCTGCTCTACGACGAGGAGAGGCACGGCATCGAGGAGCTGGAGCGCCGATTCGAGAAACAGATCGCCATCACCGCCCGGCCCAGCTTCCATATCGAGCAGTTCGAGGTCATGGTGGGGTGAGGATTTTTCTTGACAACCCGGCGGAGGGGCAATATAGTGCCCCGTTACCGGATTGTGGTAAATAATAGCAGAGAGCGAGGTGAAGTCAGATGTACGCGGTGATCAAGACCGGAGGAAAACAGTACAAAGTTTCCGAGGGAGACCTGCTGAAGGTCGAAAAAATCGAAGGCGCGGTGGGTGATGCCATCGAGCTGAGCGAAGTCCTCATGGTCGGCGGAGAAGAGGTAAAAATCGGAACACCTCTATTGCCCGAAGCCAAAGTCAAGGCGCAGATCGTGGAGCAGGGCAAGGACAAGAAAGTCCTCGTCTTTCACTCCAAGAGGCGCAAGGGCTATCGCAAGACTTATGGACACCGTCAGCCTATCACCCGCCTGAAAATTACGGGCATCGAGGCTTAAGGAGGCTTACCAATGGCACACAAAAAAGGGGTCGGCAGCTCCAGGAACGGTCGTGACAGCGCCGGCAAGCGCCTCGGCGTCAAGCGTTTCGGCGGCCAGAAGGTCACTGCCGGCTCGATCCTGGTTCGTCAGCGCGGCACCACCATCCATCCCGGAAGCAACGTCGGGTGCGGCAAGGACTATACTCTGTACGCCCTGATCGACGGCGTCGTCAAGTTCGAGCGCAAGGACAAGCGCGCAAGAAGATCAGCGTTTACGCCGACTGACAGGGCCGGCGACGGACCGGAAGAGCAAAAAGCCCGAGGTTCGCGAATCGAACTTCGGGCTTTTTTATAGGGACTGGGATTGTAACCGGATCGGAAGACCAGAGACGTCGGGAGCGTCCCCAGCAAAAACCGTCCCCATACGGTCTTCCCAGTCCCCAGCCACCAGTCACAGGTTTTTATGAAATTCGTCGACGAAGTCAAAATTCACGTCAAGGCCGGCGACGGCGGCCGCGGCTGTCTGTCCTTCCGCCGTGAGAAGTTCATTCCCCGGGGCGGCCCCGACGGCGGCGACGGCGGCAACGGCGGCGACATCTACTTCCAGGTCGACCGCGGCCTCGGACACCCTGCTCGATTTCCGCTACAGGGTTCACTACAAGGCCCGAGAGCGGCGGCCACGGCATGGGCAAGAACATGGCACGGCAAGAGCGGGGAGCCTCTGGTCATCCAGCGTCCCGCCGGGCACCCTGGTCTACGACGACGAGACCGGCGAACTGCTGGCCGACCTGACCGAACCGGACAGACAGGTCCTGCTGCTGCAGGGCGGGATGGGCGGGCGCGGCAACGCCCGCTTCGCCACCAGCACCAACCGCGCCCCGCGCCATGTCCAGCCCGGCACCCCCGGCGAGGAACGGACCCTGCGCCTGGAGCTCAAGCTCCTGGCCGACGTCGGGCTGGTGGGGCTGCCCAACGCCGGCAAGTCGACCCTCATCTCGGCGGTCTCCGCGGCCCGGCCGAAGATCGCCGACTATCCCTTCACCACCCTGGTGCCCAATCTCGGGCGTGGTGCGCTACGGCGGCTACAAGACCTTCGTCATGGCCGATATCCCCGGCCTGATCGAGGGGGCCAGCGAGGGGCACGGACTGGGAACCCGCTTTCTCCGCCACGTGGAGCGCACCGACCTCTTTCTCCATCTGGTCGATCTCTCCACCATGCAGGCGGGAGACCCGCTCGCATAATTTCGCAGACCATCAACAACGAGCTGGAGCGCTACAATCCGCAGTTGATGGAAAAACCGCAGCTCGTCGTCCTGACCAAAATGGACATCACCGAGGTCCGCGAGAGGGTCGAAGGCGTTCTGCCCCTGTTCGAAGGCCGGGGCTACCGGGTCTTTCCCATTTCCGCCGTCACCGGCGCGGGAGTGCCGGAACTGGTGGCGGCCGTCGGCAAGAGCTGGAGAAACGCGGTCGTCGCCGTCCGCAGAAGACGGCCGAAGAGGCTGAACTGCGACACGCCTTGACAAGGCCGGGGACGCGAGGGGTAAGATTGCGCGGATTTTCAAGCAATTTCCGCAATCATTTCCGTGAAAGCATCGCTTTATGCGCAAAATCCTTTTTTCTCATGTCAAACGGGTGGTGATCAAGATCGGCAGCGGGGTGATCTCCAACCAGGACGGTCTGGATATCCCCCGGATCGAATCTCTTTCCCGGGACGTCCGCGAACTTGCGGGACCGGGGGTATGAAGTGGTTCTCGTCTCTTCCGGGAGCGGTGGCCGCCGGCAAGGGCGACCTGGGCATCGTCGGCCGCCCTCACACCATTCCCCTGAAGCAGGCGGCGGCCGCCATCGGCCAGAGCCGGCTGATGCGGGCCTACAAGGACGGATTCTGCGACTGGGGACCGCAAGGTGGCCCAGATTCTGCTCACCCGGGACGATCTGGCCAACCGCCGTCGCTACCTCAATGCCCGCAACACCCTGATGACCCTGCTGGACTATGGCATCACCCCCATCATCAATGAAAATGATACCGTAGTGGTGGACGAGATCCGGTTCGGGGACAACGACAATCTCTCCGCCATGGTGACCAACCTGGTCGAGGCCAATCTCCTGCTCATCCTCTCCGACGTCGACGGTCTCTTACGACCGGGACCCCGGCCGCCAATCCCGATGCCCGGCTGATCCCCGAGGTGGAGACGCATCACCGCCGGAGATCGAGGACATGGCCGGCGAGTGCCGGTACCGACCTGGGCACCGGCGGCATGGCCACCAAGGTCAAGGCGGCCAAGCGGGCCTCCCTGTACGGGGTGGGAACCGTCATTGTCAACGGCCGGGCCCCGAGGGCTCTCTCCCGCCTGTTCGACGGCGAGGAGCTGGGGACCTATTTTCTGCCGGCCCGGGACCGGATGGCGGCCAAAAAGCACTGGATCGCCTTCACCAAAAAGCCCCGCGGGCAAGCTTTTCCTCGACGACGGCGCCCAAGCGCGCCGTGACCGAGGGAGGCAAGAGCCTTCTGCCTTCGGGAATCACCGGCGTGGAGGGGGGCTTCGAGCGCGGGGACGCCGTTCGCCTGTGCGACTCGAACGGAACCGAATTCGCCAAGGGGGTCATCAATTACGCCCTCCCCGAGCTGCTGCGGATCATGGGCAAGAAGACCCGGGAAATCGAGAGGATTCTCGGCTACAAATACGGAGATGAAGTGGTCCACCGGGACAACCTGGTTTTGAAGAAATAGGTCAAAGGACGGTCGACAGTTGCCTGTCCGACACCTGTTACACGATTTGTCGGAGGAAAAACGATGAACATTCAGCGAAGAGATGCGCAACTGGCCCGGGCGGCCAGGGTCGGCTCCCGGGCCATGGCCAACCTGTCCTCGGGGGTCAAGAACGAGCTTCTTCGCAACATGGCCGAAGCGCTGGAGAAGGCGCCGAAGAACTGGTCGAAGGCCAACGAAAGGGACGTCGCCGCCGGGCGCGAGCGCGGCCTCTCCTCCGCCATGATCGACCGGCTGGTGCTCGACGAGAAGCGCATCGCCTCCATGGCGGACGGGACTGCGCGAGGTGGCCGCCCTGCCCGACCCGGTGGGGGAGGTCACCGGCATGTGGCGCCGGCCCAACGGCCTTCAGGTGGGGCGCATGCGCATTCCTCTGGGGGTGATCGGCATCGTCTACGAGTCCCGCCCCAACGTCACCGCCGATGCCGCCGGGCTCTGCCTGAAAAGCGGCAACGCCGTCATCCTGCGCGGCGGGCTCGGAAGCGATCCACTCCAATACCGCCATCGGCAAACTGCTGCGCAGGCGAGCTGGAGAAGCTGGGCCTTCCTCCGGCCGCCCTGCAGGTGGTGGCCACCACCGACCGCGAGCGCCGTGCTCGAGCTGCTGCAGCGGGAAGAGGAGATCGACCTGATCATCCCGCGCGGCGGAGAGGGACTGATCCGTTTCGTAGTGGCAAACTCCAGGATTCCCGTCATCAAGCACTACAAGGGCGTCTGCCATGTCTTCATCGATGCCAGCGCCGATTTCGAGATGGCGGAAAAGATCTGCATCAACGCCAAGGTGCAGCGCCCCGGCGTGTGCAACGCCATGGAGACGTTGCTGATTCACAAGGATATCGCCGAAACTTTCGTGCCGCGCATCGCCCGGGCGATGCGCGAAAGCGGCGTGGAGCTGCGCGGCTGTCCGTCACCCGGGAGTTCGCCCCCGAAATCAAGGCCGCCTCCGAAGAGGACTGGGGGGCCGAGTATCTCGACCTGGTCCTGGCGGTGAAGGTCGTGGAAGACCTGGACGAGGCCATCGACCATATCAACCGCTACGGTTCGCTGCACACCGAAACCATCATCACCTGCGACTACAGCAACAGCCAGCGGTTTCTGCGAGGAGGTCAACTCCAGCGTGGTGATGGTCAATGCCTCCTCGCGCTTCTCCGACGGCAACCAGCTCGGTCTGGGCGCCGAAATCGGCATCTCCACCACCAAGCTGCACTCCTTCGGCCCCATGGGGCTGGAAGACCTCACGACCCGCAAGTTCGTCGTCCTGGGCGACGGGCAGGTGAGACAATGAAAAGCCTAATGTTGAATTTTGAATTCTTAATTTTGAATTCAATATCAATTCGAAATTCAAAATTTAAAATTCATGCCGTTCCCTTGGAACGGTTCTGATGCGCACCGGTATCCTCGGCGGCACCTTCAACCCCATCCACGTCGCCCATCTGCGCATCGCGGAGGAGGTTCGGGAGAGGTGCCGCCTGGACCGGGTCCTGTTCATCCCCGCCTCGAGCTCCTCCCCACAAGACCGTGGAGGAGGATGTCTCCTTTCAGCATCGCCTGGCCATGGTCCGGGCCGCTATCGCCGGCAACGCCTCCTTTCGAGGCCTCTGAGCTGGAGGCCCTCCGGGAGGGGAAGAGTTTTTCGGTGCATACCCTGGAGATTCCTGCGCCGGCCAGAGCCCGGAGGAGGAGCTGTTCTTCATCGTCGGCATGGATTCCTTTCGGGACATCGCTTCGTGGAAGGAGTACCGGCGCCTTTTCGAGCTGGCCCATATCGTCGTGGCCTCCCGCCCGGGATTCGCCGCCGAGCGGCCGGAAGACCTCGTTCCGGTTGCCATGGGCGGAGACTTCTGCTATGATTTCGAGTCAAAAAAACTTATCCACCGCAGCGGAATGTCGGTGATTTTTCTGGAGGAAACCTTTCTGGATATTTCCTCCACCCGCATCCGGCGCCTGGTTGCCGGTGGCCGGTCCATCCGTTACCTGGTTCCGGACGCCGGTGCGCAACTATATCGCCCTCCACGGCCTCTACCGGGGCCAGGAAAGGACATAAATTTGCAGTCGAAAGAACGCGCCCTTCTCTGTGCCGCCTATGCCCTTGAAAAAAAAGGGCAGAATGTCCGGATTCTGGAAGTCAAGAGCTTGTCTTCCCTCACCGATTACCTGCTGATCGCCTCGGGCCGCTCGGACCGCCAGGTGCAGGCCCTGGCCGAAGGGGTCCGCCTCGGCCTGAAGAAGAACTACGACACTTCTCCGCTGGCGGTGGAGGGAATGAAGGAGGGGCGCTGGGTTCTTCTCGATTACGGCGACGTGATGGTCCATATTTTTCAGGAGCCGGTGCCAGGGAGTTTCTACGACCTGGAAGGTCTTTGGAGCGAGGCTCCCCAGGTTCCGGTCCCTGAGGAATACCACTGGGAGAAAAAGGCGGAAACCATTTGAAATTGCGGCTGGTCTGCGTCGGCAAGCTCTCGGAGGCCTATCTGAGGGCAGGGGTCGAGGAATACGCCGCGCGCATCAAGCGCTACCTGCCATTTACAACCGTCGAGCTCAAAGAGGAAAAAACCGGAGGCAAGGGGGCTGAGAGCCCTTTCATCCGTGACCGGGAAGGTGAGCGGATTCTCGGAAAAATCTCCCCTGAGGCCTTTGCGGTGACGCTGGACGAGAGGGGCCAGAATCTCAGTTCTGTAGGGGCTGGCCGAACTTCTGGAAAAACACATGGTTCGGGGGACCCCCGAAATCGACTTGGTCATCGGTGGCCCCTACGGCCTGAGCGAAGCGGTGAAGGGCCGGGGCGACCTTCAACTTTCCCTCTCGTCCATGACCTTTACCCATCAGATGGTCCGCCTGATCCTGCTGGAGCAGATTTACCGTGCGCTGACCATCATTCGCCATGAGCCTTACCACAACCGCTGAAATTCAAGGCCCGCAGGAGGATCTCTATGGAGGAAAAAGACCAGGACCTGGCCAGACAGCGCCTTCTGCAGATGCGCCGGGAGGTTCTGCAGGGCGTTCAGGAGGCCTTCGCTGCCTCCCGGGAGCTCGGAACGGATGGCGTGCCCGATATCGGGGACATGTCCTCTCAAACATATAACCGCGACGTTCTGCTCAATCTGAACGAGACCCAGCGCCGGAAGATTCTCGACATCGACGCCGCCCTGGAGCGGCTGGCCAAGGGAGAGTACGGGATTTGCGTCCGCTGCGAGGAGGAAATCCCGCCCCGGCGGATGGAGGTGCGTCCTTTTTCGCGCTACTGCGTGGAATGCAAGGCCGAAGTCGAAAAGTTCGGCGAATAGAGTACGGGGGAGGCGCCCTGCGCGCATATTTCAGTACTTCAGGGCCGCCGGTCCCTGGACCATATTTTGATCGTTCCCATCCGAGGCGGCGCCTGCGGGGGGAAACTGGCAAGTTTCCGTTTATGAAAAAAACTATTTCCGGGCGGAAACCAATTTGTTGCCATTCGGGCTCTTGCCCCGGGAGAAAGCCATGACCTTGATGTCCTTCCTGCTTCTTATCATTTTATTCCTGGCATTTTTCATCTATTTCTCCGGAATCAACCACCAGGACATCACTATCTTCTACCTCCCCGACCACAGCTTTACCCATTCTGTGGCCATCGTGGTGGTCGGGTGCATCCTCTTCGGCCTGGTCCTGGGCTACCTGGCACACCTCTACGGCACGGTGAGCCACCTGGCGAAACATTGGAAGCGGGACCGGGAAGAGAAAAAATCACGGGAAGTGGCGGCCATTTACCGTGAAGGGGTGGGGCGGCTGCTCTCGGGAGACATCAAGAAGGCCCATGCCCTGCTTCAGAAGGCCCTGGACCGGGACCCCTACCGGGTGGAGGCTCACATCGCCATGGCCAACGTCCAGGTCCAGGAGGGGAACCCCAAGGAAGGGGTTGCCTCCCTGCTCAAGGCCAAGTCCATCGAGGCCGGTAGCCTGGAGGTTTTGTTCAAACTCGCCAGCACCTATGAAGAGATGAAGCTCGACGAGGAGGCCGCTAAGACCTTCCAGGACATCCTGAACACCGACGGCAGCAACCGCAAAGCGATGCGCAGCCTTCGGGACCTCCACATGAGGCATGACCGCTGGAGGGAAGCGCTGGACCTGCAGAAAAAAATCATCAAGGCCTCCTCCGGAACCCCCGGCAGGAGGAGGAACAGCAGAAGGTGCTCTACCTGCGGTACGAGGTGGCCAGGCAGGCCCTGGACGCCGGGCAGACGGACCAAGCCAAGACGGAATTCAAGGTCATCGCCAAGGAGGCCCCCGATTTCGTCCCTGCAAGGGTTTCCCTCGGGGATGCCTATCGGAGTCAGGGCTCGCTGGACGAAGCAGCCCGGGTGTGGCAGGAAGGATACCGGAGCCTCGGCAAGAGCATTTTCCTCTCCCGCCTCGAAGACCTCTACATGGAGGCCGAAGACCCTGCCACACTCCTTTCCTTCTACCGCTCCGCAGTCATGGAAAGGAACAGCGACCTCATCCTGCGCCTTTTCTTCGGCAGGCTCTGCCTGCGGCTGGAAATGGTCGACGAAGCCCTGGAGCAGCTCCACGCCGTTGAGAACGCCGGGGTGGAGTCGCCCCAGCTTCATTTCCTGCTGGCCGAGGCCCACCGCCGACGCAACCGGCTGGACGAATCGGTCAAGGAGTACCAGAAGACCCTGGGAGAGAACATCCGTCTGCGCCTCGGGTACGTCTGCGACCAGTGCGGTAAACCGGCCGAAGAGTGGGAGAGCCGCTGTCCCGATTGCGGTACCTGGGGAAGTTTCAGCCTTGCCGACAGGGGGATGATTCAGGATATTCCCTTGCCCCAGCTGCGTGAAATCCATCACGGGGAGAGAGACAAATGGCAGCAGGGGTAAGAAGGCCCGTAGCCCTGGTCATTCTCGACGGATGGGGCGTCAACGAATCCGCCGAGAACAACGCCGTGCGCCTGGCCGTCACCCCCCGCCTCGATGCCCTGTTCCGGGACTATCCCATCCTGCCCGCATCGGGGCCTCGGGAATGAATGTCGGGCTGCCCGAGGGCCAGATGGGAAATTCGGAAGTCGGCCATCTCAACCTCGGCGCCGGAAGGGTCGTCTATCAGGATCTGACCCGGATCACTAAAAGCATCGATGATGGCGATTTCTTCACGAACCCCGTCCTGGCCGACGCCTTGGCCGGGGCGAAGAAAGGGGGCGGTAAGCTTCACCTGATGGGGCTCCTTTCCGACGGCGGGGTCCATTCCCACAATACCCACCTCTATGCCCTGGTCGAGATGGCAAGCGCGATGCGGCCTCACCGAGGTGTGCATTCACCCCTTCCTCGATGGCCGGGATACCCCGCCCAAAAGCGCCGCCCGCTACCTCGCCGAGCTGGAGGCGAAGCTGGCGGATATCGGGGTCGGCCGGGTCGCCACGGTCATCGGGCGCTACTTCGCCATGGACCGGGACAGCCGCTGGGAGCGGGTCGAGCGGGCCTTCCGGGCGTTGACCCAGGGGGAGGAAAAGGTCTTCTCCTCGAGTGCCGAGGCCATCGAGAACGCCTACATCGAGGGCCAGACCGACGAGTTCGTCGAGCCGCGGGTCATCCGTTGCGCTCAGGACCGGCCCGGGACCGTGGATGACGGGGACGTGGTCGTCTTTTTCAATTTCCGCTCCGACCGAGCCCGGGAGATTACCCGCGCTTTCACCGACCCCGACTTTCAGGGCTTCCCGCGGGCAAAAAGCCCGGTCCTTGGCCGCCTTCGTCTGCATGACCGAATACGACGAGACCTTCGGCCTTCCGGTGGCTTTCGCTCCGGAGACCCACGCCAACCTCCTGGGAGAGGTTCTCTCCGGGGCCGGGATGCGGCAGCTGCGGATCGCCGAGACGGAAAAATACGCCCACGTCACCTTCTTTTTCAACGGCGGCCGGGAGGCGCCTTTTCCCGGGGAGGACAGGGTACTCATCCCTTCGCCGAAGGACGTGGCGACCTACGATTTGAAACCGGCCATGAGCGCCTCGGCGCGTCACCGAGGAGGTCGTCGAGCGGGTTCGGAAGGCGCCTACGATTTCGTCGTCCTGAACTTCGCCAATCCCGATATGGTCGGCCATACCGGTGTCGCCCCGGCGGCCGTGACCGCCATGGAGACCGTGGACTCCTGCGTGGGCCGGGTCGTGGACGCCGTTCTCGAGACCGGCGGCAGCCTGCTGGTCACCGCCGACCATGGCAACTGCGAGCAGATGGCTGATGCCTCCGGGCAGCCCCATACGGCCCACACGGCCAACCCCGTGCCTCTTATCCTGGTGGACCCGGAGCATCGGGGCGACCACCTGCGATCGGGGATCCTGGCGGACATCGCGCCCACGGTTCTCCAACTGATGGCCCTTCCCAAGCCTTCCGAGATGACGGGAAGGAGCCTGCTGGACGACTGACGGTGAACGCCGGAAACGAGCGATGACGCTTTCGCAAAAGCTCATGGGATGGCTTTCACGGCGTTTTCCACCTGGAGGGGGTTTGCCGATACTGGAACGGCTTTCAAGCGAACTGTCCGGCTTTTTGGATCTCTTTCTGCCTCCCGCCTGTCCCCTCTGCGGCGAGGAAGGGACCTTTTTCACCCGAACGCCTTTTCTGCCCCGATTGCCTGAACGATTTTCTCCCCTGCGCCTCTCCCTGCTGCCCCCGCTGTGCCCTTCCCTATGCCGCGGAACAAGGTGCCGACCATCTTTGCGAAGAATGCTCCCGAGCGGCACCGGCCTTCGACCGGGTCATCGCCGCCGGAGTCTATGAGGGCGCCTTGCGTCTTGCGGTGCATCGGTTCAAGTATCAAGGGAGGATCGACCTGGACCGGCCGCTTGGGTTGTTGTTGGCGAACGCCTTCGAATCGGCCGGGGGCGGCGCTATTCCAGACCTGATCGTCCCGGTACCCCTGCACCGGGAGCGTCTGCGGGCACGCACCTACAATCAGTCCCTTCTCCTGGGCCGGGTTCTCGGTCGGAAATGGCATACCCCCGTTGCCACGAGGCTGCTGGTGAGAGATCGTTTCACCTCTCCCCAGCAGGGACTCAGGCGTCGGCTAAGGCGGAGAAATCTCCAGGGAGCCTTCGCTCTTCATGGGGATCCGATCCGGCAGAAGGGTCCTGCTCGTCGATGACGTGCTCACCACCGGGGCCACGGCCCGGGAATGCAGCAGGGTCCTGCGGGAGGGGGGCGCCGCCCGGGTGGAGGTGGCCGTCCTGGGACGGGCCCGACGTCATGGACCCTGAGGGAAGAGAAAGCTTGTTTGAATTCACATATTTGTTATAATGTTTTCCGCACAACCGTCTGTTTTTGAGTCGGTTCTCCCACCTCTTTCCTGAAATAGCGCACGTCTTCTCTTTCCTGCTCCGCGGAGGGGTTCCAGTTGGACAAGAAGGCCCGAAGTTTTCTGCAAATCCTTTCCCTGCAACAGGTTCTGGAGACCATCCCCAGCGGCCTGTTTCTCGTGGACCGGGAACGGCGCATCGTTTACTGGAACGCGGAGGCGGAGCGAATCACCGGTTTTCCGGCGGACGAGGTGCTCGGCCGGCACTGTTCTTTCCTGGCGGGTCTACCCTGCGGGCAGAGTTGCGGCCTCTTCGACCCCGAGTTGGAAAAACCGGTCATCGGCGTTGCCTGTACGGTGAAGTGCCGGAAGGGGAGGCGCCTGACCCTCCTGAAGAATGTCGATTACCTGAGGGACGAGGACGGAAACATCATCGGTGGAATCGAGTCCTTTATCGACATCACCCGCAGAAGGGAGTTGGAAAAAAAGCTGCGGCGCCATACCCGGGAACTGGCAGAGAAGATAAAAACCCGTACTGCGGAACTCGAGGAAGAGCGAACCCGGCTGAAAACCGCTCTCGATGCCATGACCGATTTGGCTTATATCATCGACGCCGACAGGCGGGTGGTCTTCATGAACCGTGCTATGGTTGAAGTCTTCGGAACTCAGGCCGAGGAGACGTGTTATCGGGAATTTCAGGAAAGGCAGGACCCTTGCCCCGGATGCCCCCTCCCTCAGGTCCTGGCCGGCGAGACCGTCCGGGAGGAGCGCTTTGTCGAGAAGACCAACCGCACCTATGAGGCCATCCACACCCCTCTGAAGGCCGCCGACGGCACGGTGCAGAAGCTGGCCGTCTACCGGGATATCACCGAGCGCAAGGAAACCGAGGAGAAGCTGCGGCAGGCCAACCGGGAGCTCGACTCCTTCGTTTACACCGTATCCCACGACCTGCGCACCCCCCTGACCCCCATCATCGGATATGCCGAATTCCTGGAGGAAGAATACCGCGACCGGCTGGACGAAAGGGCCCTGGATGTCCTGGGGGAAATCCAAAAGCAGGGATCCAGGATGCTTGCCCTTCTGGAGGACCTGCTCGCCCTGGCCAGAGTAGGGCAACCGGTTTTCTCCGGCCAGCCCACCGACGTCGCCGTGGTGGTACAGGAAGTGATCGAGGATCTCTCCGAGACTATTCAGGGGGCGGGTTCGCAGGTTGCCGTTGTGTCCGATCTGCCGCTTATCGCCCTTCCTCCCTCTCTACTGTCCGAGGTCTTTGCCAATCTCATCTGCAATGCCGTCCACTACGCCGGAGCTTCCGGCAGGCCCATCGAAGTAGGCGGCAGGAGGGGGAGGGCCGGGGTCCATTATTTTGTCCGCGACCACGGCCCCGGCATTCCGCAGGAGGAGCGCGACCGTATCTTCGACCTCTTCTGTCGGGGGAGGCGAACGGAAAATATCCCCGGGACGGGGCTAGGTCTGGCCATCGTCCGAAAGATCTGCCGGCTGTACGGCGGCCGGACCTGGGTGGAGGAGACTCCCGGCGGTGGAAGCACTTTCTGGGTGGAGTTGGAGCCAGGGGCGGATTCCCCCACAAATGGGAAAAGCGGCGGGGTGTGAGGGCATCCGGTGCTACCCTTTCCAGAAGGCATCCTGGGCAAACTGCTGCCGCAGGCGCTCTTCGGGATTTTGCTCAAGGAACTCCTCGCGCGAGAAGCAGAAGCGGTATGCCGAGCAATATTCCAGCAGAATCCGGTATGCGGCATTGACCTGGCGTATTCGGTCGGAATCCCCCGCGTGACCCGTGTCGGGGTGGCAACGTTTGACCAGAGCCCGGTGTCGGGCCTTGACCTCTTTCAGGGAGGCGCGGTCCGGAAGGTTGAAAATCCGCAGGGCCTGTTGCAATTCGGCAAAAGTCATGGGGGGGGGCCGGTTCCGTTTGGTTGAAGGTGAAGCCGGGCAGTAGTCCCGGCGCGAGGGATACTTTTTTAGTATACACGGGGTTTTTGCAAATAAAACGGTTCCCTTTATGAAAGATGCCGAAGTCAGGGGAGTGGTTTGATCCTTTCGGGTCGGAAAAGGGCATTGGCCGAATTTTTCATAACATCGTTATCACATTGATAGTAAATTTTACCTTGACTATTGTCTGGGGGCTGGTATTTTTCTTCTGCGGATTTTGCGGTGATTTTTCCAACAAAGGAGAAGTACCATGGAAGACCTCTGGAAATTGAAAGAGATGAAGTATCGCCTGACGGACCTCGCCGACCGTGCCGAGTACAACCGCTTGTTGAGACGGTTCCATGAAGAAGAGCGGCGCTCCAACACGGACAACCTCCTTTATGGAGAATCCTGCCTTCAGTCCGAAACCCTTCCCAAAAAGTCAAGATAATCACCCATTTTCCAACCGGAACCCCTTTGAAGGGCCGGCCGGAGCGGTAACGGTCCAGGCCGCCCGCCGGCCCTGTCTTCGCTCCGGGACCGGAATCGAATGTCCTTGCCTGTCTACGCTTTTCTGTGCTAAATATTTCCCCCTAGAATGGATTCTGCCCGGAAGCTAGCGTCGCGCTCATCCGAGATTCCGCACGGTAACCGGCATACCCATACCTGCCACACCGGAGTTTTGTGCCCATGGAAATCCAGGTTCTGCCCATTGCTGAGAAAAAGCCCCGTATCCAGGATGAATCCAAGCTGGTCTTCGGCAAGCAGTTCACCGACCGGATGTTCATCATGGAGTACGACTCCGGACGGGGATGGCATTCGGCCCGTATCGCTCCCTACGGTCCGTTCCAATCGACCCCGCAGCCCTGGTTCTGCATTATTCCCAGGAAATCTTCGAGGGCCTGAAGGCCTTTCGCCGGCAGGACGGGACGGTCGCCCTGTTTCGCCCCGAAGAGAACATCAAGCGCTTCAACCGCAGCGCCCGGCGCATGGTCATGCCCGAGGTGGACGAGGTCTTTTTTCTCAAGGCTCTGAAGGAACTGGTCCGGCTCGAGTCCGACTGGGTCCCTCACAGTGAAGGCACCAGCCTTTATATCCGCCCGACCATGATCGCCACCGAAGCGGTTCTCGGGGTCAAGCCCTCCGAGAAGTACCTCTGCTACATCATTCTCTCGCCGGTGGGGGCTTATTACAAGGGGGGCCTCAACCCGGTCAAGATCTGGATATCCGACGAATACGTCCGAGTGGCTCCCGGCGGAACGGGCGAGGCCAAAACCGGCGGAAACTATGCCGCCAGTCTGCGGGCTTCCATGGAGGCGGCTCGCAGGGGGTTCGACCAGGTTCTCTGGCTCGACGCCGTCCATCGCAGGTACGTAGAGGAGGTCGGCAGCATGAACATCTGCTTTCTTTACGACGGAAAGGTGCTAACCTCTCCCCTGCATGGGACCATCCTGGACGGCATCACCCGCCGGTCCGTTCTCGCCCTGGTGAAGGAGATGGGCCTGGAGGTCGTGGAGCGGGCCCTCACGGTTGAGGAAATCTTCGAGGGTGCGCGAAACCGGACGCCTGGAGGAAGCCTTCGGTACGGGAACCGCGGCGGTGGTCTCCCCCGTCGGCCAGTTCACCTACCGGGACAGGACCGCCAGCATCCAGGGCGCCCAGGCCGGAAAGCTCACCCTTAAGCTGTACGACACCCTGACGGGAATCCAGTACGGCCGCATTCCCGACCCTCACGGATGGGTGGAGCTGCTCTGAGCCGTGACCGATGACCTCCGTCTCTCCAAAGCCTCGGGCCGCCCCCGGGGCTTTGCCATCTCTGCCTTTGTGGCACTGCTCAAACCTTACCGATAAATCCCTCCGCCCTCCAGTCCCCAGTCCCCAGTCCCCAGTCCCCAGTCCCCAGTCCCCAGTCCCCAGTCCCCAGTCCCCAGTCCCCAGTCCCCAGTCCCCAGTCCCCAGTCCCCAGTCCCCAGTCCCCAGTCCCCAGTCCCCAGTCCCCAGTCCCCAGTCCCCAGTCCCCAGTCCCCGCCTTACCTTCAGGCGTGTCTGGTCATTTTTTAGGCAACGATTTGCCTCAAGATCCGATTCTGCTGCCTAACATGCCGAAATTACTTTTTAGAATAGAGTGGCACAGAGCTTGCTACTGCTTTTCTCCGACATATCGACGAATCCGTTTTTCACGACGATGTTCAATTCGGAGGTACAAAGATGTACAGAGCCACTGCCAGTCGTCTGTTTCTTCCCCTTGTCGGGCTGCTCCTCGCTCCTTCGGTGGCTTTCGCCGCCACCGGACCCAATGCCGGCGATACGGCCTGGATACTCGTTTCCTCGGCTCTGGTCCTCGTCATGCTGCCGGGTTTGGCCCTCTTTTACGGCGGCATGGTCCGTTCCAAGAACGTCCTGTCCACCAGCATGCATACCTTCGCTGCCATGGCCATCATCGGCGTTCAGTGGGTGGTGCTCGGCTATTCCCTCGCCTTCGGCGGTTCAGGCCCCTTCATCGGCAGCCTTAAGTACCTCTTTCTGGCCGGCATTACCCCCGACACCCTCACGGGCACCATTCCGACTTTCGCCTTCGTCATGTTCCAGGGGATGTTCGCCATTATTACCCCGGCGCTGATTTCCGGTGCGGTGGCAGAGCGCATGAAGTTTTCCACGTACTGCGTTTTCATCCTGCTGTGGGGCACCCTGGTATACGACCCCCTGGCCCACTGGGTGTGGGGTAGCGGGGGATGGCTTCTGAAGATGGGGGCCCTTGATTTCGCCGGAGGCACCGTCGTTCATCTCTCCTCGGGGATTTCGGCCCTCGTTCTGGCTCTGTTCCTGGGCAAGCGCAAAGGCTATCCCCATGAGCGGATCTTTCCCCACAACCTCCCGATGACCCTTCTCGGCGCCGGCCTGCTCTGGTTCGGCTGGTTCGGCTTCAACGCCGGCAGCGCCCTGGCCTCCGGGGGGAGCGCCGCCCTGGCCTTTACCGCCACCCAGACCGCCGCCGCCGCGGGCGCCCTCTCCTGGATGCTAGTCGAATGGATTCGCGACGGAAAGCCGAGCGCCCTGGGAGCTGCCTCGGGCGTGGTGGCGGGACTGGTCGTCATCACCCCCGCCGCCGGCTTCGTCACCCCCGGATGGGCGCTTCTCATGGGATTGCTGGCCGGCGTCGTCTGCTACAGCGGGGTTATGCTGAAGCACAGGCTGGGCTACGATGACAGCCTCGATGCCTTCGGTGTCCACGGGGTCGGCGGCGCCTTCGGGGCGGTCGCCACCGGCATCTTCGCCACCGTCGGGGCAAGCGGCCTGATCGCCGGAAACTTCCACCAGGTGCTGGTACAGCTGATCGGCGTAGGGGCCGCGGCGGCCTACGCCGTGGTGGTAACGCTGGTCATCCTGGCCGTCCTCAAGGCCACAATGGGCCTGCGGGTCACCAAGGAGGATGAGGTCATGGGTCTCGACCAGGCGGCCCATTCGGAAACGGGCTACAACCTCTAGCTCGCTCATCCTTTAGAAAATTACCGGCGCCCCGAAAGGGGCGCTTTTTTTTCAAAGACTGTGTAGTCTGTCTACGCTGTCGGTGTAGGGAACGGTCGGCCAAATGGCGGGTTACGGGAGATCCAGGCCCTTTTCTCAGGATTCCCTGGACGCTAAATCTGTAAAAAAACAAGACTATTTTTGAGCCCTTAAAGGGTATACCGTTAAAATATCCGAAAGGCCGTCGTCTTTGGTATCTATGTTGCATTTGTGTTCTAGGCTCTGCCTGAAATTCCCTTCTTCGCAATATTCGACGACAATTCTGGAGGTGACCGGTCATGTGCCGAATTGGAGCTATAAAAAGCCTGAAGTATATCCATCCCAGCCAGGCCCTGCTGCTGATGCAGTCCCAGCAAAAAGGACACGACAACTCTGGATTCGCCATGGTCATGCAGGACCTGGGGGGATCTTCGAGGGGTACAAGCACCTTCCCACCCTCTCCCTGGCCTGTACCGACGAGGGCCTCAAGACCGCCGAGGACATGCTGCACAACGCCGGTTTCCAGCGGGTGATGCAATGGGTCCCGGAAACGAACAGCCTGCCGGGACTCGACATCAACGCCATGCCCAACTACGCCTTTGAAACCTTCGATTACCCGAAGGCCTACAAGAGCGCCTCACCGCAGGAGAAGGAGGAGCTCCTTCTCGACATGCGCCTGAAGCTGCAGGGCGGCCCTCGAGGATGACGACCAGGGCTTCGTCTACTCCTTCTGGCCCGACGTGGTGACCCTCAAGGAGATCGGCGACCCCCGCGACATCGGCACCTATTTCAACCTCTGGCAGCCGGACAACAAGTTCACCGCCCGGATCATCACGGCCCAGTGCCGCCAGAACACCAACTACGATATCGTCCGCTACGCCGCCCATCCCTTTTTCCTGCAGGGGTTCACGGCCCTGGCGAACGGCGAAAACACCTTCTACCTGAAGAACAAGGAGTTTCAGCGCAAGCTGCATCGGGGCTACATCGGCTTCGAGTCCGACTCCCAGTGCTTTCTCTACACCCTGCACTACGTGCACAGGCAGCTGAGGTGGCCCCTGCCCTACTACAAGCACGTGATTACGCCCCTGGCCTTCGATGAGATCGAGCGGCGCGACGACCCGGAGCAGCTGCTGGCCATCCGCCAGTCGCTGGCGCACCTGGAGATCAACGGTCCCAACACCATCATCGGGGTTCTCCCCGACGGGACCCTCTTCACCTGCTGCGACGCGAAGAAACTGCGCCCCATCGTCGTGGGCCGCTCCGCCGACACCGTCGTCTTCGCCTCGGAGGTGTGCGGCATCAATGAAGTCCTTCCCGACCGGGACTGGGAAACCGATATCTATCCCAACGAGCGGGAGACCGTGGTTATCGGCAACAACCTGGAGGTCCAGCGATGGAAACAATGAAAATACACGATGTCACCCCCAACGACCTGCCCTGGAAGCTCCGCTACGACGCCAGCCGCTGCACCCTGTGCGGTTCGTGCGTTGCCGCCTGCTCCTTCCGGGCCATCGAGCCGAAGGTGGAGCGCCGGCGCATGGTCTTCTCTGAAGGCGATTTTCCCGAGCCCAGGCAGCGCTTTTCCGCCGTGCCGGTGATTCGCCAGACCCATTCGATCAAGAACTACTGCCGGGGCTGCGGCATCTGTGAAAAGGTCTGCCCCAACGACGCCATCGGCCCGGTGCGCAACGTCGATACCCGCCATCCCATCGTCACCCGCTGCATGGGCGGCGACTCGATCAAGCGCGGTGGACGCAAGAACCTGGAGGCGACCACCCGCACCCTCGACCGGCTGCGGGTGGGCCGCATCTCGCAGATGACCGACCCGAGTCTCGACGCCCAGCGCCATACCTTCGATCTGCTCGCCCCCTTCGGCCGCATTCTGCCTCCCGGCAAGCTCCCCCTGAAGGTCGGCCCGGAAGGCAAGCTGGTCAAGGAGGGATACGCTCCCCCCGTGCGCTGGATCTATCCGGTGGTCATCGGAGACATGTCCATCGGCGCCCTCTCCTGGCGCATGTGGGAGGGGGTGGCCATGGCCGTCGCCTACCTCAACGAGGAGTGCGGGCTGCCGGTGCGCATGTGCTCCGGGGAGGGCGGGATGCCGGTGCGACTGCTCAAGAGCCGCTACCTCAAGTACATGATCCTGCAGATCGCCTCGGGGCACTTCGGCTGGAACCGGATCATCAAGACCATGCCGCACATGGTGGAGGACCCCGCCGGCGTCCTGATCAAGATCGGCCAGGGGGCCAAGCCGGGCGACGGCGGCCTGCTCATGGCGCAGAAGGTGGCCGAGCACATCCAGGCGATCCGCGGCGTTCCCAAGACGGACCTGCTCAGCCCCCCCAACCACCAGGGCCTCTACTCCATCGAGGAGAGCGTGCAGAAGATGTTCCTCTCCTTCAACGCGGCCTTCAAGTTCCGCGTTCCGGTGGCGATCAAGGTGGCGGCGAGCGCCACCTCCGTCTCGGTCTTCAACAACCTGGTGCGCGACCCCTACAACATCGTCGGCGGCTTCTTCCTCGACGGCATCGACGGCGGCACCGGTGCGGCCCACGAGGTCTCCCTCGACCACACCGGCCACCCCATCGTCAGCAAGCTGCGCGACTGCTACCTGGCGGCGGTGGCCCAGGGGCGCCAGGGACAGATCCCGCTGTGGGCCGCCGGCGGGCTCGGCAAGACCGGCGACCTGGCGGCCGACGCCTTCAAGATGATGTGCCTGGGCGCCAACGGCGTCTTCACCGGCAAGCTGATCCTGCAGATGGCCGGCTGCGTCGGCAACGACATGGGCCGCTGCAACGCCTGCAACACCGGGCTCTGCCCCGCCGGCATCACCACCCAGGAGCCGCAGCTGGCCCACCGGCTCGACCCGGAGAAGGTGGCGCAGAACATCGTCAACTATTTCCTGGCCATGGACCAGGAGCTCAAGAAGCTCATGGCCCCCATCGGCAACTCCTCCCTCCCGGTCGGCCGCTCCGACGCCCTCATCTCCACCGACCGGGCCGTGGCGGAGAGGCTGCAGATTCAGTATGTTTGCTGACGCAAACAATTTTGAATTTTAGATTATTAATTTTGAATTAAATCAAAATTTAAAATTCATGATTCAAAATTACCGAGAGGTTTTAATATGGCCCAGATCATAGGTTTTGACGACAATAAGAAGAGGATCTCCACCCAGCAGCTCCTGCAGCAGATCCACGCCGCGCTCGAGGCGGGGGAGACCGAGTTCGAGGTCCTCTCCTCCGGCCATCACGATATCGGCGGTCCCCTGTGGACCGAGGACGGCACGCCCCTGCGGTTCCGGGTGAAAAATCCCGGCCAGCGGGTCGGCTCCTTCGGCCTGGACGGCACCGAGATCATGGTGGAGGGCTCGGCCCCGGCCGACGCCGGCTGGCTCAATGCCGGCGCCGTTCTGACCATTCAAGGGGACGGCGGCGACACCACCGCCCACTGCGCCGCCAGCGGCCGAATTTACGTCGCCGGCCGGGTCGGCACCCGCTCCGGTTCGCTGATGAAGCACGACCCGGCCTACGAGCCGCCCGAGTTCTGGGTCCTGAAGAATACCGGTTCCTTCTCCTTCGAGTTCATGGGCGGCGGCATCGGCGTCATCTGCGGTTTCGGCATGCGAGGAGCTCGACTCGGTGCTCGGCGACCGCAGCTGCGTCGGCATGGTCGGCGGCACCATCTACGTGCGCGGCCCTGTCGGGGGCTCTCCGAGGACGTCTGGCTGCTCGAACTGGACGAGGCCGACCGGGAATTTCTGGCCGAGGGCCTGCCGGTCTTCCTGGACAAGATCGGCCGGCCCCGGCTGCTCGAGGAGCTCATCGACTTCTCCGCAGTGGAAGAAGATCGTCGCCAAGACCTACGAGGAGCGCAAGGGTCCACCACCGCATCTACCATGCGCGAGTTCCGCCTCGGCAAGTGGGTGCGAGGGGGGCATTTTCGGCGACGTGGTCCAGGACGACTACGACCATGTCGCCGGCCTGGTCAACACCGGCGACGACCGGCTGAAAATCCCCCACTGGCAGGACAAGCGCTATGCGCGCCCCCTGCCAGGCGACCTGCCCCTCGGCCATCCCGACCCAGGACCGCATCAACCTGCTGCGCCAGGGGAAGGTGAAGGAGGCGCTGGAGCTGGTGCTGAAGTACTCCCCCTTCCCGGGCAGCGTCTGCGGCGAGGTCTGCCCCAACCTGTGCATGGACGCCTGCACCCGCCAGTTCCTCGACCACCCGGTGGCCATGAAGGAGCTCGGCCGCCTTTCCCTGGAGGCGGCGGCCCCGACGGCCAGGCCGGCCAGCGGCAAGAAGGTGGCGGTCATCGGCGGCGGCCCCGGCGGCCTCTCCGCCGCCTGGCAGCTGCGGCTTCTCGGGCACGAGGTGACCGTTTACGAGGCGGACGGGAGGTCGGCGGCAAGCTGCGCCAGGTCATCCCCGACCGAGCGCCTGCCGGCCAGCAGGTGCTCCAGACCGAGATCGCCCGGATCAAGGAGACTGGGGCGTCGAGATCCGGACCGGCGCCAAGGTCGACGCCGCCCTCTTCGAGCAGATCCGCGAGGAGAACGACGCCGTGGTCATCGCCACGCGGCGCCCACAATCCGGTGGTGATCCCCTTCCCGGGCCACGAGCGGCTGGTCAAGGGGCTCGATTTCCTCAAGGAGATCAACGCCGGCGGACGTCCCGCGGTCGGCGAGAGGGTGGTGGTCATCGGCGCCGGCAACGCCGGCATGGACGTCTGCCTCGGCGCCTACGCCATGGGCGCGAAGAAGGTCGTCGCCATCGACGTCCAGCGTCCGGCGGCCTTCAAGAAGGAGATCGACCACGTCAAGGCCCTGGGCGGCGAGGTCCGCTGGCCCGTCTTCACCGAGAAGATCGACGAGAAGGGGGTGTACACCAAGGACGGCGAGCTGATCGAGGCCGACACGGTGATCATCGCCATCGGCGAGCGTCCCGACCTCTCCTACGTCCCCCGCGAGTGGCTCACCGACAAGGGGATGATGGACGTCGACGGCTGCTGGCAGGTGACCCGGGCTCCCGGGGTCTTCGCCATCGGCGACACCATCAAGCCGGGCCTTCTCACCCACGCCATCGGCGCCGGGCGGAGGTGGCCGGGCACATCGACATCTTCCTGGCCGGCGAAGAGCTGTCGCCGATCAAGAAGCCGGAGATGATTCCCCAGAAGTGCCTCTCCAAGGAGCTCTTCCGCCCGCAGAACCGCGGCCGCTTCTGCGTGACCGACGCCACGAAGCGAGACCAACCGCTGCCTCTCCTGCGGCACCTGCCGCGACTGCTCCATGTGCCTGGAGGCCTGCCCGGAAGGGGCGATCCGCCGGGTGGAGAAGGGGAACGGGCAGTTCGAATACGTCTCCGACGACCACCTCTGCATCGGCTGCGGCATCTGCGCCGGGATCTGTCCCTGCGGGGTTTGGGCGATGGAGCTGGTGGTGTAGGCCGACACCCAACCTCAAAGATGAAAAAGGCGGGGCCGGAAGGCCCCGCCTTTTTCATCTTTAAAGACCCCGAGCCGATTTTGGCGGGGTTTGCGCGTTCGATGTCTTGCAAACCTCAGAGCCTGGGATACAATGAAATTTTGTGCGATAACGGCAAAAAGGCCGAACCATGAGCCGAAAATGGAAATGCACCGTCTGCGGGTATCGCGAGGACGGGACCGAACCCCCTCCAAGATGTCCGCGCTGCGGGGCCGACGAGGCCCGCTTCATTGCGCTGGAGAGGGGACGCTTCAACCTTCCCCGGGACCTCGCCGACTCCTTCATTCTGCACGCCGTCGCCGCCCATTTTCCAAACGGCCTGGTCCCCGCGGCCGTCCTATTTCTTTTCCTGGCCTTTCTGACGGGGAGCCTCCGTTTCGAGGAAACGGCCTATTTTCTCCTCCTTCTTTCCCTGGCGGTCATTCCCATTTCGCTGGCGTCCGGGATCTACGACTGGCGCAAACGCTACGGCGGAGTCCGTGCCGGGATCTTCTACAAGAAGATCGCTCTGGCGATCATCCTGCTCATATTGACCATCGGGGCCGCGGGGCTTCGTCATCTCCACCCGAACATCTTCCAGCAGGGCCAACCCCTGAAAAAGGTCTACCTCTCTCTGGCGGGGCTTGTGCTCGTGGTCTCGGTTCTTCTGGGACACTATGGAGGCAAGCTGGCTTTTCAGTGGAGGAACCGCAAATGGTAGAGGCGCAGGGGCAAGCGGGATCGGTTCTCTGCGGGGGCCACGGAGCAAACCGCTTTCAGGGCTTGCCTGTCGGAAGGGATTCGGGTCATAATTCCTGAAAAAGCTTCTCATAGAAAAAGCCAAGAGCCCCTTGCGGGTGACAGGGTCTCTTTCGGAGTCCGAAAGGGACCAAGGTGGAGACAATGCCGTTTGCAGTCCCGGAGACCCGGGAGCGATTTTTCGCCTTTTTAAACGACCTCTTCGGTCATTCCGGAGATGGAATTCTGGCCTGCGATGCCAAGAATCGGGTCATCTGGGCCAATCCCAGCACGGAGACCTTCTTCAGCCGGGAAAGGGAGGCCTTTGTCGGCCGGACGATGGAGGAGGCGCTTCGGCGATGCCTCCCGCCTGGCGCCGGGAAAGAGGGACGGGCAGAGGTCCGGAAACGGCCTGCGGCGCGGAGGAAGAGGAACTTTTCATTCCTGGTGCGAGAGGGGAGGCGGAGCGTTGGCTCCGGAGGCGGAGCCAGCCCATCACTTCGGGGGTCTTCGCGGGGGGCAGTCTAGAGTATTTCAGCGACATCACCCGCTTCAAAAAGGCCGAAGAGGAACTCCAGCGCCGGGAGGCCTTCGAGTCTATGGTGGCGAAGATTTCCACCCGCTTCATCGAGCTGCCGGTGAGCGAGATTGACCGGGGCATCGATTTTGCCTTAAAAATCCTGGGAGAGTTTGCCGAGGTCGACCGCTGTCACGTCTTTCGCTTCTCGGTGAAGGGCGAGGAGGTTTCCAATACCCACGAGTGGTGCTCCCCGGGGATCGAATCGGCCAGGGCCCGCCGCCAGAAGATGCCGCTGGCGATTTTCCCTGGGCGGTCCAAAAAATCAAATTCCGGCAGACCATCTACATTCCGAAGGTCGCCGAACTTCCCGAGGCAGCCGGGCTTGAAAAGGAACGATGGGAAAAACGGGGGCTTCGCTCCCTTCTGGGTGTGCCGCTGGTTGCGGGGGGAGAGGCGGTCGGATTCCTGGGATTCGAATCGGTCCGGCGGGAAAAGTTCTGGGGGGAAAAGGACCTTCTCCTGCTGGAGGCCGTGGGCGGAATCATCGGCAATTCCCTGGAGCGGCAGCGCTCCGAAGCCAAGCTGCGGGCTTCGGAAGAGCAGTACCGGTTGTTGGTGGAAAACCAGGGCGACCTGGTGGTCAAGGTGGACAGGGGAGGACGGTTTCTTTTCGTCACCCCTTCCTATTGCACCCTGTTCGGTTTCTTGGAGGAGGAGTTGCTGGCGAAGCCCTGCATGCCCCTGGTCCATCCCGATGACCGCGAGGCGACCGGTCGGGCACTGGAGGCGGTGCTGACCCCGCCTTTCAAGGCCTATCTGGAACAACGCGCCATGACCCGGTTCGGTTGGCGTTGGCTTGCCTGGCTGTATACCGCGGCGCGCGATTCCAAGGGGGTCGTGACGGCGGTCATCGGAGTGGGACGGGACATCACGGAGCGCCGGAGAGCCGAGACGGCCCTCAGGGAAAGTGAAGAGCGCTTCCGGACCCTTGTCGAGCAGGCGGCGGATGCGTTTTTCATTCACGACGGCGAAGGGAATTTCATCGACGTCAATCGCCAGGCCTGCGTAAGCCTGGGTTATTCCCGGGAAGAGCTGCTTCGGCTTTCGGTAAAGGAGCTCGATCAGACCTGCCAGCCCGACCGGGTGGGAGAGATCTGGGCGAAGATGTCTCCTGGAGCGCCGGTGACGCTCCAGGGAACCCACCGCCGCAAGGACGGCTCGACCTTCCCCGTGGAGCTCCGGCTTTCCCTGATTGAATCCCGGAACACCCGGTTGATCTTCGCCCTCGCCCGGGACGTCTCGGAACGGATGCGGTCCGAAGAGGCCCTGAAGGAGGCCCTGGCGGAGGCTGAGGAAGCGCGGGACAAGATTGACGGAATTCTCAATTCGGTCGCCGACGGGGTCATCGTCACCGACGCCGCCCATCGCGTCATTTTGATGAACCCGACGGCCGAAGGCCTCCTCGAAATCTCCCGGGGCGCGGCTGCCGGCCGTCCCATCGACGAGACCGTTCCGATACCTGCTCTGAGGGATGCCGTGAAGGACTCCCTTGCCGGCCACGAAGCGGTCACCCTGGCCGAGTTCGAACTTTCGACTCCGGGAACGGAGTCTCCCCGCGTGATGCAGGCCAGAACCTCACTGGTTCGCGGAAAAAGAAGGAGAAGGACCGGCGCTATCACCATCCTGCAGGACATCACGCGACAGCGGGAAATCGACCGCCTGAAGTCGGAATTCATCTCCACCGCCGCCCACGAACTGCGCACTCCCCTGACCTCCATTCAGGGGTTTTCGGAAGTCCTGATCGAGGAGAAGGATCTCGACCCTCAGGCGCAGAGGAAATATCTTTCCTACATTCACGACCAGGCCCGGGCTCTGGCGGGAATCGTCGGTGACCTTCTCGACATTTCCCGGGTCGAATCGGGCCGGATGCTCTCCCTCCAAAGGGTTCCCAGGCCGGTGGGTTCCTGCATCCGGGGGATCGAACCGTTTTTGCGGTGGCAGCCGGCAGGCTGCCGCTTTCAAATCGACCTCTCCGACGAGGCTACGGAGTGGCGCGTCGACCCGGGGAAAATTTCCCAGGTCATGGAGAACCTCCTCAGCAATGCCGTCAAGTATTCCCCCGAGGGCGGTCTGATACGGGTCGGCGGCAGGCTTCAGGGAGATTCCTACGCCGTTTCGGTCTGCGACCAGGGCCGGGGCATGACTTCCGAGCAGGTGTCCAGGGTGTTCGACAAGTTCTTCCGGGCCGACGCCTCCAACACCGCGGTGGGCGGTATCGGGCTGGGGATGAGCATCGTGAAGAACATCGTTGAGGCGCATGGGGGCAGTATCGCGGTAGACAGCGAGCCGGGAAGGGGAACGACCGTTACCTTCAGCATTCCGCTGAAGGGGTGAGAAATCCCCGGGCGCTCCTCACGGGCAGGAGGTCAGGATGAAGGGGTTTGTGAAGGTTAAAAAGATCCTTGTGGTAGACGACCAGCCGATGCTCCGGGAGTTCATCGAGGTCGTCATCCGGGATGATGGTCGAAAGGTCCTTCAGGCCGATAGCGGGGAACGCGCCCTCGAAATCGCCCGTTCGGAGAAACCCGATCTGATCCTCATGGACATCATGATGCCCGGAGGAATGGACGGGCTGGAGGTCACCCGTATTCTGAAGAGCGATCCTCTGACCCGCAGCTGTGCCATCGTGGCGGTGACTGCCAAGGTCCAGAGGACCGACCGTCTCGATGCCCTCGCCGCAGGGGTCGATGGTTACCTGGCCAAGCCCTTCACCCTGGCCGAGCTGCGCAAAAAGGTGGGAAAATTTTTGAACTGACAGGCCGGACCGGTGGTTGTTCCGATTCCCTCTTGCCCTCCCGTAAAAAGGCAATTTCCTCCCCGTGAATTTCATCCTCAATTAACCGAAGCAAGGAGACTGTTGTTTTGATGAAGAAAGACATCCTGGAGAAAGGCGCGATCATCCAGCGAGACAAGGAAACGTTCGCCGTCGCCCCTCACATCCCCGGCGGCATTGCCGAGCCATCCCTTCTGCGCAAGATTGCCGATGTGGCTGAACGCTACGAGGCCAAGTCTCTGAAACTGACCAGTGCCCAGCGCATCGCCATAATCGGTCTGCCCGAGGAGAAGCTCGACCGCATCTGGGAAGAACTGGGAGAGAAGCCGGGAGCGGCCATCGGTCTTTGCGTCCGTTCGGTCAAGATCTGTCCCGGCACCGACTACTGCAAGCGCGGCCAGCAGGATTCGGTCGGCGTTGGCCTGGAGATGGACCGCAAATATCACGGCAGGGAGCTGCCGTGGAAGTTCAAGATGGGGGTTTCCGGGTGCATGAACGACTGCGGGGAAGTTTGCATCAAGGATGTGGGCCTGGTCGGAACGCCCAAGGGCTGGAATGTCATGGTCGGGGGCAACGGCGGCAGTCAGCCCCGGCTCTCGGTCAGGCTCCTGGAGCATGTGCCCACCGACAAGGAGGCCCTGGCCGTCGTCGATACCATCGTAGACTGGTTCCAGGGACAGGGCCGGCGCTGCCGGCTCGGAAAGTTCATCGAGGAGATAGGGGTCGATGCGTTCCGGGAGGCAGTGCTGGAGGGAGGCGAAGGGGAGCGGATGAAAGGATGAAGCGGTGAGGTGGGATGGTTAGGTGGTATGGTGAGGTTGAGTGGTGAGGTGGAGTGGTGAGGCGAGGTTGCGGTAGTTTGTACCCACCTCCCTATCTCTCCACCTTCCTATCTCCCCGCCTCCCTATCCCTCACGAACCGGTAGCCGCGGCTTCGGACGGTCAGAAAATGCACCGGCCGGGATGGGTCGGGCTCGAAGTACTTGCGCAGCCGGACGATGAAGTTGTCCAGGGTGCGGGTTTCGGTATCGGGGGCCACACCCCAGACCGATTCCAGCAGTTCGGCCCGGCTGAGGGTTTCCCCCTCCCGGCGGAAGAAGGTGCGAAGCATCCTGATTTCGAGGTCGGTGAGGGAAATCTCTCCCTGGGGCGTTTCGGCCCGGTGCCCCCTCAGGTCCACCACGTTGCCGCCGAATGCGTAGTCCTCCGGCACGGGTTCATCGGAGCGGTACCACCCCGAGCGGCGCAGCATCCCCTTGACCCTCAGGAGAAATTCATCGAGGCTGAAAGGCTTGGTCAGGTAGTCGTCTGCCCCCAGGCCCAGGCCCTCAACCCGGTCCTTTTCCTCGGAACGGGCGGTCAGGATGAGCATCGGAAGTCGCTGGTCCCGACTGGCGCAATGAGGCGGCAGACTTCCAGGCCGTTTATCCCCGGCAGCATCAGGTCGAGGACCACGAGGTCGAAGGGTTCCCTGTGGACCAGGTCCAGGGCCGCTTCCCCCGTCTCCACGTGGGCGACCCGATAGCCCTCCTCTTCCAGGTTGAATACCAGCCCCCGGGCGATGTTCGGTTCGTCCTCGACCAGAAGAATGGGACTTTCCCTCACGACTCCGACTCCAGGGGCTCCTCGATCAGGGGAAGCAGAATGTGAAAAGTCGTTCCCTTGTCCCTGCCCTCGCTCTCCAGCCAGACCTTGCCGCGATGGCGGCGCACCACCGCCCGGACGATAAACAGCCCCAGCCCGGAGCCTCGGATCGTCTCCCTGGTGCGAACCCGGTAGAACATCTGGAAAACTTTTTTCTGATCCTTTTTCTCGATGCCCTTTCCCTGGTCGGTGAAGGTCAGGTGCGCGTACCGCTCGTCCCGGTGCAGGCGGATCCGTATGACGGGCACCCCGGTGGAATAGAGCAGGGAGTTTTCCAGCAGGTTGCGGAAGACCGTTTCCATCGATTCGGCCTCCAGCATGACGTGCAGGCCCGGGTCGATGTCCAGCTCCATTTTTCCGGCCCGGGGCAGCGCATACTGCCGGGGGCGAAAATACCGGGTGACCAGCTCGGAGAGATCGCAGGGTTTCAGGGCAGAGCTTCAGGCCTTTGCCTTCCAGGCGGTTGGCCGAAAGCAGGTTGTTGATGAGTGTTCCGAGCCTGTCCGTGTCGGCCAGCATGGTGTCGAGAAAGGTTTCCATCTTTTCCGCCGAGGGGCGGCGCCGGCGGATGGTTTCGATATGCAGCTGCAGCGAGGCCAGGGGCGACTTGAGCTCGTGGGTGACCTGGGCGATGAAGTTTCGCTGGGCCCGAAGCAGCGCCGCCTGCCGTTGCCAGTAGACGAAGATCACATACACCCCGACCAGGATGGCGACCAGCAGGATGAGCCCCTCCACCAGGATGAACCAGTCGAGCCCCCCCTGCAGCAGCTCCGGGCTGTATTTCTCGGCCACCGCCCGCAGCCTGCCGGTGGCTGCCCATGAACCAGTAGATCCAGCAGACGACCACCAGGATCCAGACCAGCTGGATGCCGATAAAGGCCGCCAGGGGATTTATGAGTCGGCGCATGAGCTTCATCTCTCCTGTTTAACACCACTGACCGTTGCTGGACAAGGAAAATCAGGGGAAGAGGGGCGCGGCACGCGGAGCGAGGGACGCGAATCCCCATTCCGCCTCCCGCCTCTTTCGTGCCTCGTTCTCGCCATCTTTTACACAACTATTACATTCCTCACTCTGCGGCTATGATAAGATTTTATGGATATTTAATGCACGAGGGGGGGCCGGACACATGCAAAGGAGCTTTCGATGACCCCACTGAAAATCGGCCGTCATACCATCCGTTTTCCCCTCATCCAGGGGGGGATGGGAGTGCGTATATCCGGCGGACGCCTTGCCGGACACGTCGCCCGTTGCGGCGGGCTCGGACTGGTGGCCACCGCCGGCATCGGGCTCAACAGCCCCCATTACGACGGGAAGAACTTTTTCACCGCCGACCCCCTTGCGCTCAAGGACGAGCTGCGCAAGGCCTATGCCCTGGCCCCCGGGGGCGTGGTCGGCACCAACTGCATGGTGGCGGTGACCAATTACGACGAAATGGTGCGCACCTCCTGCGAGGGCGGCGCCAAGGTGATCGTCAGCGGCGCCGGTCTGCCCCTCAACCTTCCTGGGCTGACCGCCGACTTTCCCGAGGTGGCCCTGGTGCCGATCGCCTCCTCGGTCAAAGCCGCCGAGCTCATTGCCCGCAAGTGGCACAAGGCCTTTTCCCGGCTGCCCGACGCCGTGGTGGTGGAGGACCCCGATACCGCCGGAGGGCACCTGGGAGAGAAGCTGGAGAATATCGGAACGGGGGCCTACGACCAGTACGCCACCGTGCGCGGGGTCAAAGCCTATTTCCGGGAGGTCTGGAAGGTTGACATCCCGGTCATCGCAGCCGGCGGCATCTGGGACCGGGAGGACCTGAGGAGGGCTCTTGCGGAAGGGGCCGACGGGGTTCAGATGGCCAGCCGCTTCGTCTGCACCGAGGAGTGCGACGCTTCCGATGCCTTCAAGCAGGCCTACCTCGACTGCCGCCGGGAGGATATCGGGCTGGTCATGAGTCCGGCCGGGCTTCCGGGCCGGGCCATCAAGAGGAACATCGACCAGATCCGGCAGCGCGACATCGACCTGGGCATCCGCTGCCCCACGGGCTGTCTGAAGAAATGCACCTACAAGACCGACCGGGAACGCTTTTGCATCGTCCATGCCCTTGACCGGGCCCAGCGCGGCGATGTCGAGACCGGCCTGGTTTTCTGCGGCAGCAACGCCTGGCGGGCCGACCGCATCACCACCGTTCAGGCAATCTTTGAGGAGCTCTTTGCGTCGGCGCGGCACGTATCCCGGGAGGAGGCTGCGAACGGCTGAAATCCTGCGAAGATTTCTATCCAATGAGCGAAAGGCGGGCTGGAAGGCCCGCCTTTCGTATGTCGGAAGCTGTTCCCCTTCTATGATGCTTTCGCAAAAACTCATTGGATGGCGGCGCCATCTTCTAGGGGAGGGTCGGAAAGGGAAGGGGCGGGAGTCAACCCGAAGGCCTTAAAAACGCAGGAAAACGCCCCCATAGGGCCCCTTGAAGGTGGTGTCGACCACGATGTCGGACTGGTCGATGTTGAGGTCCAGGTACCTGTATCCCCCAAAAACCCCCACCAGCGGCAGTGGGGAGAATTCCACCCGTCCATCAAGGTCCAGAAGGTGGTTGTCGTTGTACCAGCCATAGCCGCCGCGGGCCGTCAGGGCCACCCAGTCGGCAAGCCCCACCCGGGCCCGGCCACCGACGGTCGGCAACCCTCCGACACCCGAAATCTTCTCGGTCATCCCGGTGGTCCTGCTCTCTACCTGCAGGTCGGCATGGGCGATTTTGGCCCCTATTTCCGGACCGACCTGAATTCGTACAGGCAGGTCGTCAAAATTGACCATGTACCACGCCAGGCCGATATCGTAAAGGTCGATGTCCATATCGCCTTTCACCCGGTCCCCGACGGCGAAATTCTTTCCGTTGAAGGAAAAGGTGCGGCTTATCGTCCCCGTCCCGGAGAAATTCAGGGGCAGATATTGGGCCGCCAGGCGGAAGTCGCCCAGTTGGAGCGCCGCCTCGACGAAAAAGTTGCTGCTGTCGCCGAGGTTGAGCTCATCCACGTCAACGCTGGTGCCGACCCCGTTTTCGCTGCCGCTGAAGTGGCCGCTCGGGCTGAGGACCATGTAGCCCCCCTTGACGGAGGCTATTTCATCGGCATGAAGCGGAGAGGAGAATAACACCACCAGAGCAAGAGTGCATAGGAACGGAATGTACTTTTTCATGTGAACCTCCTGAAAGCCTGGGCAACGGGATGTAGAGGGAGGTATGTTCTGCAATTACGATGCCAGACCGTGTCTGGTGGAGATGCCCGGAGTCCGAACGCCGAGGGCCTCGCTTTGCTGTCAAAACCCGTCACCGTTTTCGCAAATTTGTCACTCCGAAGGGTGGTTGGCGACAATTCCTCCTGAATAAGGCCGGGCTAAATTCTTGCCATTTCTTACCCTTTTAGGTTAAGATTCACTCCCGCGGTAAAATTCCTTCCGAAATCGGAATTTTCCGTTCAAATCGACCCAAGGAGTCCGAATGACCAGCCGAAGCGAAGAGTTCATCCCCAAGTGGATCGCCTGGGAGACGACGCAGCGCTGCAACCTCAATTGCGTGCACTGCCGCTGCTCCTCCGAAATGGAATCCTCCGAAGGGGATTTCACCACCGAGGAAGCCTTCAAGCTGATCGACGACATTTGCGAAATTTCCAAGCCCGTCATGGTCCTCTCCGGCGGCGAGCCGCTGCTGCGCAAGGATATCTTCGAGATCGCCCGCTACGGCACCTCCAAGGGGCTGCGCATGTGCATGGCGACCAACGGCACGCTCATCACCGACGAGGTCTGCCGCAAGGATGAAGGAGGCCGACATCAAGATGGTCTCTCTGTCCCTCGACGGCTCCATGGCCGAGGTTCACGACAATTTCCGCAATTGCCCCGGCGCCTTCGAGGGGACGGTGCGCGGCGCCGAGACCCTCAAGCGCAACGGCATCAAGTTTCTCGTCAACTCCTCCTTCACCAAGCGCAACCAGCACGACATCGGCGCCACCTTCCGGGTGGCCAAGGGACTGGGGGCGACCGCCTGGTACATGTTCATGATCGTTCCGACCGGCCGCGGCGAGGAGATCATGAACGAGCTGATCTCCAAGGAGGATTACGAGGAGATCCTCACGTGGCACTACCAGCAGGAGCGGAGGAGGACGAGATCCTCATGCGCCCCACCTGCGCCCCCCACTACTACCGCATCGTTCCGCAGATGGCCAAGGCCGAAGGGGTCGATTTCGAACGGCGCAGCCTGACCTTCTCCACCGGCGGCGGCAAGGGGTGCATCGCCGCCCAGACCATCTGCCTCATCGACTGCTTCGGCAATCTCAAGCCCTGCTCCTATTTCCATTCCTCGGTCGGCAACGTCAAGCAGGTCCCCTTCAGGGAGCTCTGGTTCAACTCCAAGGTCTTCAACGACCTGCGCGATTTCAGCAGATACAAGGGCAAATGCGGCGAGTGCGAATTCGTCAACGTCTGCGGCGGCTGCCGGGCGCGGGCCGACGCGGTCTACGGCGACTACATGGACGAGGAGCCTTTCTGCAGCTATCTGCCGCTGCGCACCCGCAAGCGGATGGAGAAGGAAGCGGCGGAAAACGCGCCGAAATGACGTAACGCAATTATGAATTATGACATGTTGAATCTTGAATTAAATTCAAAATTCTTTATTCAGAATTCGAAATTCGATCTGACAGGAGGACTTTACCATGTCCACCGAATACCCTTTCCTCAAGGCCTGCTGGGGCCGACCGACCGATTTCACCCCCGTCTGGCTGATGCGCCAGGCCGGCCGCTACCTGCCCCAGTACATGGAGGTGCGCCGCAAGGTCAGCTTTCCTCGAGCTGTGCAAGACCCCCGAGCTGGCCGCCGAGGTCACCATCCAGCCGATCGACTATCTCGGCGCCGACGCCGCCATTCTCTTCTCCGACATTCTCACCCCGGTGGAGCCGATGGGGCTCAAACTCGATTTCGTCCCCGGCCCGGTCTTCGAAAATCCGGTGCGCACCCAGGCCGATATCGACGCCTTGCGCATCCCGGAGATGGAGGAGGACGTCCCCTATGTGCTGGAGGCGATCAAAATCCTGCGCCGCGAACTCGAGGGGCGCGTTCCCCTCATCGGTTTCGGCGGCGCTCCCTTCACCCTGGCCTGCTACATGGTCGAAGGGAAGGGGAGCAAGGACTTTGCCCAGATCAAGCGCATGATGTACGGCGCTCCCGAGCTCTATGCGGAGCTCATGGAGAAGGTCACCGAGATGGACCGCCAGTACCTCAACGCCCAGATCGCGGCGGGGGCCCAGGCCATCCAGATTTTCGACACCTGGGGAGGGATCCTCTCTCCCCTCGATTACGAGAAGTACATCCTTCCCTACACGAAGCGGCTGATCGACGGCCTCGACCGCGAGGGGATTCCCGTCATCCACTTCGTCAAGGGCTCCGGAACGATGCTGGAGATGGTCAAAAAGGCCGGCGCCGACGTGGTCGGCCTCGACTGGCACGTCTCCCTGGGCAAGGCCCGCGACATCCTCGGTCCCGAGGTCGCCGTGCAGGGGAATCTCGACCCGACCGTCCTCTACGCCCCCACCGCCCATATCGAGGAGGAGGTGAAGCGCATCCTGGACGAGAACGCCGGGCGTCCCGGCCACATTTTCAACCTCGGCCACGGGATCCTGCCCACCGTCGACCCCGAGCATGCCCGGTTCATGGTCGACTGCGTGCACCGGCTGAGCGGGAAATAGAGGCCTAGAGAAGGAAGGAGATGGCGAAATTTTGAATTTTGAATTCTAAATTTTGAAAGAGAAACCACCACCTGAAGGTCCGGTTTTTTATGGGTTGCGAGTTTCATTTCAAAATTCAAAATACATAATTTAAAATTCCCTTTTTAAATGGACCGCCCGACCGCCATCATTCTGCTCAATATGGGAGGGCCCGACTCGCTGGAAGCGATCGAGCCCTTCCTCTACAATCTCTTTTCCGACAGGGACCTGATCCACCTGCCCATGGGCGCTCTTCTGCAGAAGCCCTTCGCCCGCCTGATTGCCCATTTCCGGGCCAAAAGGGTCCGGGAAAACTACCGCTTCATCGGCGGCAAATCCCCTCTTCGCTACTGGACCACCCGCCAGGCCGAGGGCATCGCCCGGGACCTGGGTCCTTCTTTTCGCCCCGCCGTCGTCATGCGCTATTGGCATCCCCGGGCCGAGGAGACCCTCCGGGAGCTTGCCGCCTCCGGCATCGAGCGGGCGGTGGTCCTTTCCATGTACCCCCATTTTACCGGGGCCACAACCGGCAGCAGCGTCAACGATTTCCGCCGGGCTGCCCGGCGGGTCTTTCCCTCTCTGGAGTACACCGTCATCGAGCAGTGGTTCGACTGGCCCGGCTACCTCGATGCCCTGGCGGGGTGCATCCGCGAGGGGCTGGAGGAGTTTCACGAACTGGTCCGGGACCAGGTAAGGATTTTCTTCTCCGCCCACGCCCTGCCGCAGAAGTTCATCGACCGGGGCGATCCCTACCTTGAGCAGGTTCTTGCGACCATAAAGGGAGTGATGCAGCGGGTGGGAGAGCGGCCCTGGCACGTCGGCTTCCAGAGCCGCAGCGGCCCCGTCCGGTGGATGGAGCCGGGGACCGTGGAGGTGCTCGACCAGTTGGCCGACGAGGGTCACGAGGCGGTGCTGATGGTCCCGATTTCCTTCGTCTCGGACCACATCGAGACCCTGCACGAGATCGACGTCGAGTACAGCGAACATGCCCAAAAACGTGGAATCCGGCTCTTCCGCCGGGCGCCCTCCCTCAACGACCGGCCCGAATTTCTTCAGGCCATGGCCGGGCTGGTTCGCCGCCATCTGGAGGAAAATGGTGAAAAGCTGTAAGATCTGCGCGAAACCCTTCGACCCCGATCAACCCCTCAACGACCCGGCCCAGGAGGCCGGCGCCTTCATGGCCCGGGAGTTGTGGCAGGATGCAGGGGAGCTCTGCCCCACCTGCCTGGCCAACCGGGGTGTTCTGGGGATGATGTACTGCCGGGAGCTCGGGTGAAATCACCCGGGGGTCAAGGTAGAAGGTACAAGACTCAAGACTCAAAACTCAAAACTCAAAACTTAAAACTTAAAACTTAAAACTTAAAACTTAAAACTTAAAACTTAAAACTTAAAACTTAAAACTTAAAACTTAAAACTTAAAACTTAAAACTTAAAACTTAAAACTTAAAACCATCCCTCCCAAAAATCTCAGCGAGGAAAGGCGTCACAATCCCTCCTCCTGCAGCTTCTCCAGCAACTCCTTCTGTTTGTCGGTCAGCTTCGACGGCACCGCCACCTCGACTACCGCGTAAAGATCGCCCTTTCCCCCCTTTCGGTCGGGTACCCCAAACCCCTTGAGCCGGATTCTTGCCGCCGCCCGACATGCCGGCGGGGACCTTGACCCGCTTTTCCCCCTCCAGGGTCGGAACGGTTACCGAGGCGCCGAGGCAGGCGCCGCTGAAGGGCACCTGGACTTTCACGTAGAGGTCCTGTCCCTCGCGGGTGAAGCGGGGGTCGGGCTCGACCTGAAGCTCCAGAAAGAGGTCCCCCGGGGGGCCTCCCGCCGGACTCGGTCCTCCCTTGCCGGCGATGCGCAGTCTCTGACCCGATTCGACTCCGGAGGGGATGCGCACCTGCAGGTGTTCGGCCTGGCCGTCGCGCTGGAAATCGACACGCCTTTCTCCCCCCTGGACGGCTTGGCGAAAGGGAATGGCGGTGCGCAGGATGTAGTCCTGACCCTTGACGGGCCGGGGTCGGGCCCCTCCGCCGTAGAAGGCGGCCCGGCCCGGTCCGCCTCCGAAGAGCTGGTTGAAGATGTCGTCAGTTCCGAAGCCGAACTCCCGGAAGATGTCCCCCACGTCGAAACCGCGGAAAATGTCCTCCTGGGAGAAGCGCTGGTGGAACCCCGCCTCGCCGAACTGGTCGTACTGCTTTTTCTTTTCGGGGTCCGAAAGGACGGCGTAGGCTTCGGTGATTTCCTTGAATTTTTCCTCGGACTTCTTGTCCCCCGGATTCTTGTCGGGATGATACTTGAGGGCGAGCTTGCGGTAGGATTTTTTGATGTTCTCGGGGGAAGCGTCCTTCGCCACCCCGAGGACGGCATAGTAGTCTTTGGCCATGATTTCTCCGGTCTGTTCGAGATGCTGCAAATATAATGACGCCGCTTGACTCCGTCAAGGGCCGCCCCAAGAATCCTTGACCTCTTTCGCGGGCCGTGCGGTTTTATCTTGACCCGTGACGTTGCGGCAGCTAATATTTCGGATGTCTAAATGTTTGGAGGATTAAAGATGGAACGGATTCGAACGCCTCGCTCGCCTCTACCCGGTCCTTCTGGGGCGGATGGGGCGGTTGCGGACCCTGGTCCACGAGGGGATGGACCTCACCTACAACCAGTACAAGACCCTGCTGACCATCGCCGACCGGGGAGAGTGCTCCCTGGGGGAGCTGGGCCGGGAACTGGAGGTCGCCATGAGCAGCGCCAGCCAGATGGTCGACAGGCTGGTGGGCCAAGGCCTGGTGCACCGGGAGCAGGACGCCGGCAACCGCCGACAGGTGGTCATCCACCTGACCCCGCAGGGGGAGGAGCTCATCGGGGAGCTGCGCCGGGGGATCCTCCGGCGCTACGAGAAGATTCTCGACCGGCTCTCCGACCGGGACCAGGAGGCGCTGGTCGAATCCTTCGAGACTATCGCCCGCATCATGGAAGAATTAACCTGAACCGGGAGGAACGCAATGACCCGTATCGCCGTTATCGGAGCCGGCATCTCCGGCCTCTCCACCGCTTTCGCCCTGCAGCAGGGGGCCGAAGCGGCCGGTCTGGAGGTCGAAATCTGCGTCCTGGAGAAGAAGGACCGAACGGGGGGGAAAATCCAAAGCATCCGGGAGGAGGACTTTCTGTGCGAGTGGGGCCCCAACGGGTTTCTCGACAACAAGCCGATGACCCTGGAGCTTTGCGACCGCCTCGGCATTCGCGACCGCCTGTTGCGCTCCGACGATAACGCCCGCAAGCGCTTCATCTACTCCGGGAGCGTCCTGCACCAGTTGCCGGAGAGCGGCCCGACCTTTCTAAAGTCCAAGCTCATCTCCTGGCCCGGAAAGTTGCGCCTGGTCTACGAGACCCTCGTTCCGGCCCGGCGCGACGGCGCGGACGAGGCCCTGGCCGACTTCGCACGCCGCCGCCTCGGTGAGGAGGCGCTGGACAAGCTCATCGCCCCCATGGTCTCCGGCATCTTCGCCGGGGATCCGGAGACGATGAGCCTCAAGAGCTGCTTCCCCCGCATCCATCAGCTCGAGAAGGAATACGGCGGCCTGATCAAGGCGATGGTCAAGCTGGCCCGCCGGAAAAAGGCCGAGCGCAAGGCGGGCAAGGCGGTGGCGAGCGCCGCCGGCCCGGGAGGCGTTCTTACCTCCTTTGAGAAAGGGATCCAGGAGCTGACCGACTTCACCGCCGAAGCTTTCCGGGGGGCGGTCCGGGTCGGCGCCGGGGTGGAGGCGATCACGCCCAAAGAGGGCGGGTTCGAGCTGGGTCTGGAAGGCGGCGGAACCGTCGATGCCGACCTCGTGGTCAGCGCCGCGCCGGCCTACGCCCTGGCGGGGATGGTCCGGGAGCTCGATCCCGCGATGGAGCGCCTCCTGCACGAGATCCCCTATGCCCCCATGAACGTCGTCTGCTTCGGCTACCGGCGGGAGCGGATCGCGCGCGACCTGAACGGCTTCGGGTACCTGATCCCGAAAAAAGAGGGGCGCAGCATCCTGGGCACCCTCTGGGATTCGAGCATCTTCCCCAACCGCGCCCCGGAGGGGCATGTGCTGCTGCGTTCGATGATGGGCGGGGCCACCAACCCCGGGGCCATCGAGCTTGGCGACGCGGAGGTCAAGACCCGGGTCATGGCCGATCTGCGCGACATCATGGGCATCGAGGCCGAACCCGACTTCTGGCGCATCTTCCGCCACCGGCAGGCCATCCCCCAGTACGTCATCGGCCACGGCCGCCGGCTGATGGCCCTGGACGAGCGCCTGGAGCGCTTCCCCGGACTCTTCGTGACCGGCAACGCCTTTTTCGGCGTGGGTTTGAATGACTGCGTCAACTCCTCCAACCAGATTGCCGGCCGGGTGGTGGAATTTTTGAAAAAAAGTGGTTGATGGTTCCATTACAGCTTCGCCCGGCTCCTCAGCGCTTGTACCCGATGGTGCGCAGGAACTCCCGGCGGGCGGCGCGCTCATCCTCTCCCTCGACTCCCCGCGGAGGGAAGCCGTCGATCACTCCGACCACCCCCCAGCCTTGATCGGTGGAGGCGACGATCACCTCCAGGGGATTGGCGGTGGCGCAGAAGACCCGGCAGACCTCGGGGCAGGCTTTGACCGCGTTGAGGATGTTCAGGGGGAAAGCGTTGCGCAGCAGAATGCAGAAGACGTGGCCGGCGCCGATGGCCTGCAGGTTGCGGACCGCCGCCTCGAGCAGGTCCTCGTCGTTTCCTTCGGTCCGGATGAGGCAGGGGCCGGAGGACTCGGTGAAGGCGACGCCGAAACGGGCGCCCGGAACGGTGGTGGCGACCACCTCGTACAGGTCCTCGGCGGTCTTGATGAAATGGGTCTGGCCGAGAATGATGTTGCACTCCACGGGAACTTCCATCCGCACCGCATGGATCTCCAGGTTCATGGCCTCCTCCTCGGTTTGTTGCCCCGGTAACGTATTCCTGTGGAGAAACAGGCCTCCACCTCTTCATTGAACCACCCTTTAAGGGCGTTGCAATAAAGGAAAAAAAGGGCAGGCTACTTTACGGGAAAAGTAGCCTGCCCCTTTTATCGGTGTTTTTCAGGGATCGAGATCCCGACCGGCCTTCTACATCGCCAGGCTGGCGAAGGCGTTGCGGATTTTGGCTTTCGATCCCTTCGACCCGGCACCTTCTGCCGCGAAATCCTCGATCTCGTCGAGGGAGAAGACGACCTTTACGGAATGGTGCTCCGTAAGGACCTTCAGCCACCATTCATCGCCGCCCAGGCACGCCCATTCGAGCTTTTCGGGTCTCAGTCCGTGTTGAGAGGCGTAGCGCAGGGCAACTTCTTCCAGCATTTGCTTGCCTTTGATTCCTCGGTCTTTGGTTTCGATCATCAGATTCTCCTCCCGGGATTGCACATGTCAAAAGTTCAGGAACGTCCTCCCCTGTCCCTGCGTCGACTCCGCCCGGCAGGGTCAGAGTGTGCCTCCAAGCAGGCCCATCACCTGGTCGACCTGCTCGGGAATCAGTCCGGAGTGGGGATCGGTCTGCACGAGGAAAGGGGCGAAGGACTCCATGTCGGTACGGTTGTCCAGTATAGCGAAGGCCTCCACCGGGGTCCTGGCCTGATCGAACCAGGCCATGATCTCGGCCCCACGGGGACGATCCGGCAGCCAGGGGGTGAGCCCGGCTACCCGGCCACGGGCATGTACGCCGGCTCCCACCAGGATCTGCTCCAGCTCATCAGGGGTTGTGGCCAGCCGCCAGGTCGAGGTCACCACGATCTTGGCATCGGTGCGGTCAAGGATCGTGTTGAGGTTCTGAATGTTGACCGGATCAAAAAGTTCGCCCCGTTCGAGCGTTTTCGGGGTGTTGAGAACGTCGTCAAAATCAAGAAACAGGATTTTTGCTCCAGACATTATTTTCCTCGGTTTTTCAAGGATGTTGCGGCGCCGCCCACTATACGCCGAATGGTAAATCCTTGCAACCGGCTCTTCAATCCCCGGGGCTGGGGGAGGGGAACCTTTTGGGGCTCGTTTGCTCTGATGGAACGGAAAAGGATGGCCATTTGGCCGCCCGTGATTGCGATTTTTTCTTTTCGAATCCATCAGGACAGCCGTTTCCCTGCGCACAGGGCAAAGTCGCTTCCGGGGGGAGGACCCGTTTAATGAAACATCTTTGAATGCCGGCGCAAGGCAATGTGGTGCTTCTTCTTCCTCGCCCTGGGCCCGGTCGAGGCCCGAGGCGGAAATGGAGGGCTGTCGAGTTCAGTGGAATTCCGCCTTCGCGAAAGGAGCGGGATAAACGATTGACCCCGATTGCCCGGACTGGTATAAGGGCTGACGACACCCCCACCAATGATGTTCAGTTTTTCCCTTGAGGCAAATTCCGGAATGAGCAGACCTTTCGTCAAATGGGCCGGCGGCAAGAGGCAACTCGTCGATGAGCTGCTGAGGCGGCGGCCCGAAAAATACCATCGGTTCTTCGAACCCTTCATCGGCGGCGGCGCCCTCTTTTTCTCCATGAAGCCGGAGAACGCCTACATCTCCGACATCAACGAGGAACTCATCGGGCTGTACACCGTGGTCCGGGAGGAGGTCGATGCTCTGATAAGGGAGCTGAAGAAGCACGAGGCCAAGTACCGGCAAGGAGACCCGCAGGAATACTTCTACAAGGTGCGCAACATCGACCGCGAGGCGAAGTACGCCTCCTGGAACCCGGTCAGAAAGGCCGCACGCTTCGTCTTCCTGAACAAGACCTGCTTCAACGGCCTCTACCGGGTCAATTCCAAGGGGCAGTTCAACGCACCCTTCGGGTTCTACAAGAAGCCCGCCATCGTCGACGCAAACAATCTGCGCTCCTGCAGCAAGGTGCTGGCGGCGACGGAAATCAGGCACGCCGATTTCGAGGCGGTGCTCTCTGTCGCTCAAAAGGGCGACCTCGTCTATTTCGACCCGCCGTACGTGCCGCTGACCTCCACCGCCAATTTCACGTCCTACACGGGCGAAGGTTTCGACCTCGACATGCAGCGCAAGCTGCGGGAGGTCTGCGACGAGCTCGACCGGATGGGGGTCCGGTGGATGCTTTCCAACTCCCACACCGAGTTCGTCCTCGACCTCTATAAGCAGTACAACATTCAAAAGGTCGAGGCCAGCCGGGCCATCAACTGCAAGGCGGAGGGCCGCGGCAAGGTCAAGGAAGTCATCGTCACGAATTACCTGGTGCCGAATGACTAAGACCCTGTCCAACAATTCCGCCTGGGAGAAGATCTTCCGCGAGCTGGACATTGTTGAGCAGGTCGAGCGGGCAGGCTACTTCGACATAACCGCCCCCCAGATCAAGGCCCACGGCGACCACAAGGAGCCGCGCCTCATGACCAAGGTCGACTTCCGGCAGCACCTGCCCAGGGTCATGGCCGACAACGGCCTCTCCATTCTCGCCATCGCCAACGGTACTTACCGCATCGCCCGCACAGACCCCTTCATCGACGTCCTCGAAACGCTCCCTTCCCGGGTGAAATCGGTATCTTTCCGGGAAGACCTTCTCACCCTTTCTCCGACCAGCATCTCTTCCGAATCGAGCGCCCTCGACATCGCCTTCATCTCCGGCATACTGAACGAAGTGTTCCAGGAGGAGACCACCCTCACCGTCCGCGGCCGGTTTCGTTCCGGGCTTCCCTTCGACTTCGCACTGGACGGGGTGACCTACCCCGTCAACGGCGTTCAGATCGAGGTGGACGGAGGGTACGAGGGGCGGGGGTCGATCAACCTCGTCGAGGCCAAGATCGGCAGCCGGGACAACATCAACGTGCGCCAGCTCCTCTATCCCGAGCTCTATTGGCGAAAGCGGGCCGGAAGCCGAAAACCGATCCGTACCTACATTTTCTACTACCAGGAGCCCTACTTCCGGTTCATCCCCTTCGTCGCCGAGGGCGACCGCTTCCGCGCCGACCACAGCCGCGAACGCGCCTTCGTCGTCGAGGAGAAGATGGAAGTCTTCGACCTTTATGCCGTCGAAGCCCGGGAGCGCGACGACCTCGTCAACCTCGCGGCGCCTTTCCCGCAGGCGGACAACTTCGACAAGGTCCTGGCGATGCTGACCGCCATCGACGATCAGGAGCCGGTTTCGAAGAAGGAGCTCAATCTCGACTTCGACATCGTGGACCGGCAGATCGGCTACTACTACAATACGCTGAAGTTCATGGGGCTCGCCGAGAGCGACAAAGAGAGCATCTGGCTGACCGAGCGGGGACGGGAGATTGCGCGGCTTCCCCATCTGCGAAAGCTGCAGAAGATGGCCAGGATCGTTTTTTCCGAGCCGATTTTCAATACGGCGCTGAAGAGGGGGGGCGAGGCTGTCGAGGATGGGTCGTTCTGTCGCTGGCAGGTAGCCGGGAGCACCATTCCCCGGCGGAAGAAGACGGTCCGTAGCTGGGTCGAGTATTTCAGGTCAGCGCTGGGGGGATTGACGGGAAATTCCTTGTAGAATCGGAGGAGAGGAGGGGATGTCCCCGGAATGTCGAAACTTCGGGAACATTCCCTGCCTGCTTCCCTGGGACGCCTGCTTGCCTTCGGCGGCCGGACCTCATAGGCAGTTTTGGGGGCAAAAAGGGACTTTTAAGGCCGGATTTCTTGTCTAAGATAAGAGAATAGACTGGAATAACGAACGGTTGGTCTGGTCCGAGCCCGATAACCGCCCGATAACCGATAACATAACTCCAGATGCCGGGGCGTTATGACTCCCTATACTTCCATCCTCATCGAGATCGGCCTTCCCGTCCTGCTGATGCTTGCCGCGGAACGGTTCGCCGTCAACTGGTTTCTGCGCACCCCCCGGCAGATCGCCTGGGTGCGGAGCCACCCCTGGCTTCATCCCAACGCCATCAGCCGGGCCCGTTATCCCATGGGATTCGTCTCGGTGGCCCTGCTGCACCTCGGCTTTCCGCGGACTCTGTTTCCTGTTTTTTACCTTCTGGATGATCACCGACATCTCCGACGGCGACATCGCCCGCAAGTGCGGCCTGCACACCGAAGAGGGGGAGACCATCGACCCCCTCTCCGACAAGCTCATGTACATCCCCATGCTGGCCTATCTTACCTGGCGCGGCTGGCTCGACCCGCTGCTGCTCGGGCTCTTTCTGGCCTTCGACGTCTTCGGTCAGGCTTCCCGGTTTTTTCTCAGGGTCAAGGCGGCGAACCTCTTCGGCAAGGCCAAGACCTTCCTCGTGGTGGTGCTCCTGATCCTAGTCGGCCTGGAGTGGATCTACGGCCCTCTGCCTCTGCTCGGCCGCACCATCCATCCGCTCTTTGGCATCTGCGTCTTTCTCGCCTTCTGCTCTACGGCCTTCAAGCTCATCCCCAATTACTGGTATGCCAACATTCTGAGCCTGATGAACCTGGTGTGCGGGCTTGCAGGTTGCTGGCTGGTGCTCACCGGCCGGCCGCCGGCCTATGCGCTGGGGCTGGTCTTTCTGGGGCAGTTTCTCGACCTCTTCGACGGCCGGGCCGCCGAGCGCTGGGGCTCCACCCCCAAGGGGGAAGTGTTCGATGACGTCGCCGACGGGACGAGCTTCGGGCTGACCGTCGGACTGGTGGTCGCCACATCCTTCGCCCGCCTGTGGGTGGGCGCGGCGATCGGCGGGATCTATCTGGCGGCGGTGCTCTATCGGCTGGTGCGCTTCGTGGTCGAAAAGCGCAAGGCGGGAATCGCTGGGGGTGTGTTCACCTTCTCCGGGATGCCTTCCCCGGCCGGCGCCCTGCTGGCGGGAACCGCCTGCCTGCTGATTCCCGGCGACGCGCTCCGCGGGGTGATCGTGGTCGCTACCTCGGCTCTGATGATCTCCCGCATCCCCTATGCCCACTTCGGCCGAGCCATCCTGCCGAAAATCCCCAAGGTGATGAGGGTGCTGATTCTGGGCAGCTTCCTCTTTCTCCTTGCGCTGGGTATTCGGCGCGACCAGTACGGCGCCCCCCTGCTCGTCGCCTTCGCCGCCGCCCTGGTCTACCTGGCCTCCCCCCTTTTCTGGAGGCCCAAGGAAAAGTCGCCATCTGATTGAGGCCCGCCGGCCGCGGAGGCGCCGACGGATTCTCCCCCGGCGGCATCGGGCCGGGGCGGGGGAAAAAGGGCAGGTGTGCGGAGAAGATGCCCGCTTTCGTCTGAGCGGCTGCGGTGCCGGGTTGACATCCGCGCGCCGGGTGCTTATCTTCTCATCCGATTGCCAAGACATTCATCCCACAGGAGGTAAGTTAAGCCATGACCGTGAACAAACATCCGTTCAAGGCCGAGGTGAACAAGATCCTCGACCTGATGATCCATTCGCTCTATTCCCACAAGGAGATCTTCCTGCGCGAGCTGATCTCCAACGCCTCCGACGCCATCGACAAGGCGCGCTACGAGGCCCTCACCGACCCGTCGCTGGCCGAAGGGGGCGAGGACTGGAAGATCGAGCTGATCCCCGACAAGGAGGCCGGCACCCTCACGGTGCGCGACAACGGCATCGGCATGACCCGCGACGAGGCGGCCGAGGCCCTCGGCACCATCGCCCATTCGGGGACCAAGGAGTTCATGAAGCTGCTGGAGAGCCGCGAGGTCAAGGACAACCCGGAGCTGATCGGCCAGTTCGGCGTCGGCTTCTACTCGGCCTTCATGGTCGCCGACAAGGTCACCGTCATCACCCGCAAGGCCGGGGCCGCCGCCAATCAGGCGGTGGTCTGGGAGTCCGACGCCGACGGCACCTACACCCTGGAGGATACCGAGAAGGCGGGCAAGGGGACCGACGTCGTCCTCACCTCAAGGAGGACGCCAAACAGTTACCTCGAAGAGTGGGAACTGCGCAAGATCGTCAAGCAGTACTCGGACTTCATCGAGTACCCGGTGGTGATGGAGGTGACCCGCTCCAAGCCCCGATCCCGAGGACAAGGAGAAGACGGTCCCCGAGACGGCGGAGGAGACCCTCAACTCGCGCAAGGCGATCTGGCTCAAGGACAAGTCGGAAGTCACCGACGAGGAGTACAACGAGTTCTACAAGCACGTCTCCCACGACTTCACCGACCCGCTGCAGGTGATCCACTACCGCGCCGAGGGGACGACCGAGTTCTCGGCCCTGCTCTACCTCCCCTCCAAGCGCCCCTTCGACATCTTCTACCAGGACTACAAGGTCGGCCCCACCCTCTACGTGCGCCGGGTGCAGATCATGGACCACTGCGAGGCGATGCTCCCCACCTACCTGCGTTTCGTCAAGGGGGTGGTGGAATCCTCCGACCTGCCCCTCAACGTCAGCCGCGAGATCCTGCAGGACAACCGCACCGTCACGGTGATCAGGAAGAACCTCACCAAGAAGGTCCTCGACACCCTGGCCGAGATGAAGAAGGCGGAGCCCGAGGCCTACGAGAAGTTCTATGCCGAGTTCGGCCGCATCCTCAAGGAGGGGATCCACCACGATTTCGAGCGTCGCGAGACGATCGCCGACCTGCTCCTCTTCGAGTCGACCAGGACCGAAGCCGGCAAGAAGACGACCCTGGCCGAGTACGTGGAGCGCATGCCGGCCGACCAGAAGGAGATCTACTACATCACCGGCTCGGACCGCGCCGGAGCCGAGTCTTCGCCCTACCTGGAGGTCTTCAAGGAGAAGGGGATCGAGGTCCTGATCATGACCGACGATTTCGACGACATCATCATCAGTGGCCTGGGCGCCTACAAGGAGAAGGAGTTCCAGTCGGCAATCAAGGGCGATCTCGACCTGGGCGAGGGCAACAAGGAGGCGCAGAAGAAGGAGTACGGCGACCTGCTCGATCTGATGAAGGAGGAGCTCAAGGACCTCGTCGGCGAGGTGCGCATCTCCGGCCGCCTCAAGGATTCGGCCGTCTGCCTGGTGGCCGGCGAGCACGACCTCGACCCGAAGATGGTCAAGATGTTCGAGGCCATGGGCCAGGAGGTGCCCAGGGGGCAGCGGGTGCTGGAGGTCAACCCCAACCACGAGCTTATCGCCCGCATGAAGGAGCTCTTCGCCGCTGACAGCAAGAGCCCCCAGCTCAAGGAGTACGTCGGCCTGCTCTACGACCAGGCCCTGCTCCTCGAAGGCGACAAGCCCCGCGACCCGGTGGCCTTCGCCCGGGTACTCTCGAAGCTGATGGCCTCGGGGGCGGCCGCCGACTGAATCGGGCGGGGCTCTTTTGACAATAGCAGACCAAAAACGACGGGCCGGGGATTTCCCCGGCCCGCCGTTTTTTCGACATCATCCTTCGAAGTAAAGCTCGACCGCTTCCTTCAGGTTGGCTACGGCCTCCTCGACGGTCTCGCCGAAGCTGGAGACGTCGACATTCAGACACTGTGCCACCCAATACTGGTCTTCCCGGTACACAACGTAGTTGAATCGCTTCCGGTTCTATTCAACCCCGGTCCGGGGATGAAGGCCACCTGTCCCTTCCAGTCAGCTTTGCTATTCTCTCCGGGTTCGACTATAAATTTACTTGGACACCTCGCACGCTCCCCCTCTTTTTGTCGGAGGACAGCATGAAATCGAGATTGCTCATCCTGTGCTGCCTGTTGGTACTCGGGAGTACCTCAGCGGGCGCCAAGCTCATTGCGCCGGAAGGGGTAAAAAAGGTCGGTGATCGGGCTCCCATCTTCACCCTGGTCGACCAAGAAGGCAAACTCGTCAACTACGACCGGGACTTCTACGGCCGGCACCACCTGATCCTTACCTTCTTCCCCGCGGCCTTCACCCCTGTCTGAACGGGGGAAATGGAGGGTCATCAGAGGAACCTCTACCTCTATGACCGCTTCAACGCCCGCGTGGCGGGCGTCAGTCGTGACGATATCGGAACCCTGCGCCAATGGGCAGACCAGCTGGGCCTGACCTTTCCCCTGCTTGCCAACCCCACCGGTTATCTCGGCATCATGTTCGGTGCCCAACACGAGGGATTCCCGATGTTTGCCCGGCGCACCGTGGTGATCGACAAATGGGGCACGATCCGCTATATCCGGGACGGTTCGCCCGATTATCGGGAAATCCTTCTCCTTCTCAAAAAACTGCATGAAGAGGAGGCGAATCGATGAAGCAGGCTTGGATCTTGCTGCTGCCGCTGCTTTTTCTCGGAGGCTGCACCCCTTCGGCGCCGACCGACCCCCTCGCCGCCCTGCGCACCGAAAAAGGAACCGTCGTCTTGGAGGGGGAATACGAGTTCGTTCCACCTCCACCCCCCTGGCGGCTGCTCTCGCTGGACGATACGGACTACTCCGTCGCATTTTTCCGCGGCTGCAGCGATAAGGAGCTCCTGGATTATACCCCTGCGAATCGGACTTCGCCTACGCCGAGGAACCTTTCGGCTATTCACGCGACCTCGAAGCGGCGCGAGGAAGAGTTTTTTCGCCGCTTCCTTTGGGCCGCCCGGGTCGATTTCGAGAAGCCCCGGCTTGAAAAGATCAGCCTTTGGGGGAGCGATGCCCTGCAGGCCGAAACGGTCGGCCACGAACGGGTCCTGAGGCAAAAGGTGCTGGTCCGGGTCCTTTTCGCCCACCGTGGTGAACGGGTGGTGGCCTTCTACTTTTCCCAGTGGCGTCCGGAAGACCGTAGCTTCGACCGCGGGCAACTCGAGGATTTCCAGGCCTTCGTAGATTCCTTCACGTATCTGCGGCCCTCCTTCTACCAGCAGTTGTAGCAGAATTGCGGGATGCCCTGGTTGTTGGGTTTTCTTGAGAAATCCGGGAACAGGGTATCTAACTTGCGACCAAATAAACTGGGGTTTCCCCGGGACTCGTCCGCCATAACTGTGCTTCGTCAAGGGGGTGGTGGAATCCTGCCGATTTTTTACGTGCCACCGAAAAATGGAGGAGAAAACGTGTGGATGTCGGGAGGGGGGATTGGGGAAGATATATTTTTGGAAGTGCTTGTTGAAAGGTTGGAATTCGGGACCTGTCCACCATGTACATAAGTACCCCAAGACATGTCCCCAGTACCGCTGGCCAGCTTCCCAACCGAGCGACGGATGAATTTCTCAAACTCAGAATCACCCCGAAAAAGGCATCCCATCCAGTATAAATGCATCGAAATCGATCCCTTCGAGTAGATGTTGATTGCTAGTGCCCGCTTAGAGAATATCCTTAAAGTAGAGAGATCTGGTCGTTTAGACATGGATGATCTCCTTGTCGATCTCTTCTTTGACCTGCGGCTTCAGGGTGCTCTCGATCCCCAAATCAACCGGCCGCCCCAGCTCCTGCTCCAGATAGCGGCGCAGTCCGAAGAAGTTGCGAAGCGACTTGTGGTCCGGCCGCAGTTCGATGGCAAAGTCGATATCGGAGTCCTCCCTCGATCCTCGGATCGTGCGCAACTGCCGAAGAGGCCGATGCTCGTCACGCCGAAGCGCATGTTTCAGCTCCTCCTTGTGCCTCGACAGAAAGTATATGATATCGCATTCGATTTCTGACCATGGTCGGCTCTAATAACCTGAGATTAGAGTCGAGTATACATTCGTCTTCCCCTGAAAGCAAGAAGGGCGGCCTCTTCGGCCGCCCTTCGTCATCCTACTTCCCCCACTTCTTCTTGATTCGCTCCACCGCCTCGACCACCTTCTCCTTGTCCCCGAAGGCGCGACAGCCGGAAGTACCCCTCGCCGGAGGGGCCGAAGCCGCTGCCCGGGGTGCCGACGACGTGGCACTCGGAAAGCAGCTTGTCGAAGAAGTCCCAGCAGGTGAGCCCCTCGGGGGTCTTGAGCCAGATGTAGGGGGCGTTGACCCCGCCGTAGCAGCTGATGCCGGCGGCCTGCAGGCCCTCGCGGATGATCCGCGCGTTGTCCATGTAGTAGTCGATGGTCGCCTTGACCTGCGGCCAGCCCTCGTCGGAGTAGACGGCGGCGGCGGCCTTCTGCACCGGGTAGGAGACGCCGTTGAACTTGGTGCTCTGGCGGCGGTTCCACAGCCTGTTGAGGGCGACCGTCTCGCCCTTGGCGGTTTTGGCCGTGAGCTCCTCGGGCACCACGGTGAGGGCGCAGCGCACTCCGGTGAAGCCGGCGGTCTTGGAGAAGGAGCGGAACTCGATGGCGCACTTTTTCGCCCCCTCGATCTCGTAGATGGAGTGGGGGAGGGTGGGGTCGGTGATGAAGGCCTCGTAGGCGGCGTCGAAGAAGATGACGGCGTCGTTGTCCAGGGCGTAGTCGACCCACTTCTTCAGCTCCTCCGTCGTCGCCGTGGCGCCGGTGGGGTTGTTGGGGTAGCAGAGGTAGACGATGTCGACCTTCTCCTTCGGGGGCGCCGGGGTGAAGTGGTTCTCCTCGGTGCAGGGCAGGTAGACGATCCCCTCGTAGTGTCCCTTCTCGTTGGCCTCGCCGGTGCGGCCGACCATGACGTTGGTGTCGTTGTAGACCGGATAGACCGGGTCGCAGATGGCGACCTTGTTGGAGAGGTCGAAGATGTCCAGAATGTTGGAGCAGTCGCACTTGGAGCCGTCGGAGATGAACATCTCGCTCGTCTTCAGCTCGACTCCGAGGGGACGGTAGCTCTTCTCGATGACGGTGTCGATGAGCCAGTCGTAGCCCTGCTCGGGGCCGTAGCCGGCGAAGTGCTCGAGGGTGGCCAGGTCGTCCACCCCCTGGTGGAAGGCCTTGAGCACCGCGGGGGCCAGCGGCCGGGTGACGTCGCCGATGCCGAGGCGGATGACTTGGGCCGAAGGGGTCTCGGTGGTGAAAGCTTTGACGCGGCGGCCGATCTCGGGGAAGAGGTAGCCGGCTTTGAGTTTGAGATAGTTGTCGTTGATGCGGGCCATTGGTATGTCAATCTCCTTGATAAAAGTTCAGGTTTGAGTCGGTAGGATACCCTTGTCGCGGGATGCGGTACGCGGATGGGCGGGGTGTTCACGTCCCTCGTTCCGGTTTTCTCCAGTTTATTTCAGCCCCAGCACATCCTGCATGTCGTACATCCCGGCCGCCTTTCCCCCCAGCCAGCCGGCGGCGCGCACGGCGCCCCGGGCGAACATGTCGCGGCTCATCGCCCGGTGGGTGATCTCGATGCGCTCGCCCATGCCGATGAAGTAGACCGTGTGCTCGCCGACGATGTCGCCTCCGCGCACTGTCTGCATGCCGATCTCCTCCCTGGTTGCGCTCGCCGCACATCCCCTCGCGGTGGTAGTTGGCGACCTTGTTGTAGTCCCGGCCGAGGGCCTCGGCGACGACCTCGCCCATGCGCACGGCGGTGCCCGAGGGGGAGTCCTTCTTCTTGTTGTGGTGCAGCTCGACGATCTCCACGTCGAAGGCGTCGCCGAGGGTCCTGGCGACGTCCTTGAGGACCTTGAAGCAGAGGTTGACCCCGACGCTCATGTTCGGCGCCATCACTACCGGAATGCTTTTCGCGAAGGTTTCGAGCTGGGAGCGCTGCTCGGGGGTGAAGCCCGTGGAGCCGACGACGAGGCTCTTGCCGAGGCGCGCGCAGACCTCGGCGTTGTTCAGGGTGACTTCGGGAAAGGTGAAGTCGATGAGGACGTCGGACTTTTTCAGAGCCTCTTCCAGGGAATCGAGATGGAAACGCCCAGCGCCCCGCAGCCGGCGATGGTTCCGGCGTCCTCGCCGATCAGGTCATGTCCGGCCCGTTCGACGGCCCCGGCAAGTTCCAGCCCCTCGGCTTCCTTCACGGCGGTGATGATGCGTCCGCCCATGCGTCCGGCGGCGCCGGTCACGGCAATTTTGATCATGATTGGATCCTCTTAGGCTCTTATCGGTCCCATAGGTCCTATGCGACCAGATGTTTCTAAATCAGTCCGTATCCCTTCATCACGCCTTTGAGCTTCTCCAGGCTGGCGGGCTGCAGCGGAGCCAGGGGCAGGCGACACCTCGCCGCGGCATTTGCCCATGAGCGACAGGGCGGTCTTGACCGGCACGGGGTTGGACTCGATGAACATGGCGTTGTGGATGTCGAGCAGGCTCAGGTGCATCCGGCGGGCATCCTCCCAACGCCCCTCGTTGACCGCCGTGACCATCGCCTTGACCTCGGCGGGAATGATGTTGGCGGTAACCGAGATGACCCCCTTGGCGCCGCAGGCCATCAGCGGGAGGGTGAGGAAGTCGTCGCCGGAGAGGACGTCGATCTTGTCGCCGGCTTGGCGATGATCTCGCTCGGCCTGGGTGACGTTGCCCGAGGCTTCCTTGATGGCGACAATGTTGGTGAATTCGGCCAGGCGGATGGTGGTTCCGCCTCCATGTTCATCCCCGTGCGGCCCGGAACGTTGTAGAGCACCTGGGGCAGGGCCACCGCTTCGGCAATCGCCTTGTAGTGCAGGTAGAGTCCTTCCTGGGAGGGTTTGTTGTAGTAGGGGGAGACGAGCAGGACGCCGTCTGCGCCCATCTCCTTGGCGTGGCGCGAGAGTTCGATCGCCTCTGCGGTTGAGTTGGAGCCGGTGCCGGCGATGACCGGAATGCGCTTGTTGACCTGCTCGATGCAGGCTTTGATGACCTGGTCGTGTTCCTTGTAGTCGAGGGTGGCCGATTCGCCGGTGGTCCCGCAGGGGACGATGAAGTCGGTGCCGTTTTCGATCTGGAATTCGATGAGCTGGCGGTAGTTCTCCTCGTCGAAACGCCCTTCCCTGTCAAAAGGGGTGACGATGGCGACCATGGATCCTTTGAACATGATTTTCCTCCTCAATGGGGCAAGATGCGGGTTGCCCGCGGTTTGAAATTAGAAAAATGTTTGAAAGCGAAGTAAGCCGTATTGGTAACATACCTGCGGATTGATGTCAAAGTGCGCGCTCCCGGTCCGCAACGGCTATTCGCCGGCCTTAGGGGTGGTCCGGACCTCGTTGGAAAGCGAACTTTCCATGGTCAGGCCGCCGCTGGAAACGACCGTCCGCACGGCGTAGCGATAGGTTTGACCGTTCTCGACGCCGAAATCCTCGAAATGCGGCTCCCGAAGAACCTGGAGTGTTTACCGGGGAGGGCGGAAAGGCCTCTCGCGGGGCTGCGGTAGAGGTTGTAGCCCAGAAACTTCACGCCCGGAACGTTTTTCTTCGACCGGCTCCCAGGCGCAGCCGGACCAGGTGGTCAGGGGGGTCGCCGAGAAGTCCGTCGGGGCTGGTGGCGGCGCCATGAAGATGCGCTGGGCCGTGGCGGCGGCTGCCCTCGAAGCCCGAGCGGGTGAAGGGGACGACCCGGTAGCGGTAGCCGAACCGGTCTCCAGCTCGCCGTCCCGGAGGTAGAGGCGGTCGCCGAGCCGCCGCACGCCCTGGAGATAGTCGAGGTCCATCTGGCGCCAGAGGTCGGTGGTCTCGCGGCACTCTGGGCAGTCCCGGCCGGATCGAACCGCATCCGGTAGACCCGGAATCCCTGCAGGTCGGTCAGGGGGGTCCCGTTCTGGTTCTCCTTGGGGATACCCCAGCCGAGAAGGAAATGGATTCCCTTCTGCCGCATGGTGAAGTTTCGGGAGCCGCCGGCAGGGGCTGCAGCAGGGCGGCAGCACCGGTCCCTTGCTGCCGCAGCCCGGCAGAAGGAGAAGCAGAAGGAGCAAAGCGAAGGAGGGTCCGCAGGGGCAAGTCATGAATTGCCCCTGCGGGGCGCCGGAAGGCCATTACGGCTTCGCCTTTCTCTCCGCGCGGGCCCTTGCCAGTCTCCCGCTCCACGGCCTCGCGGGCGGTGCCGCCCGTGGCGCGGCGGGCATTGACCGAGGCCTCGAGGGTGACGAAATCGTAGATGTCCTCCTCGATAACGGGCGGAGAACCGCCGGAACTCCTCCAGGGTCAGCTCGGGGATGTCCTTTTCGTTCTCGATGCAGTAGCGCACCGTCTTGCCGACGATCTCGTGGGCCTGGCGGAAGGGGATCCCCTTGCGCACCACGTAGTCCGCGACGTCGGTGGCGGTGGAGAAGCCCCGGGCGGCGGCGCCGGCGCATGTTTTCCGCCTTGACCCGCATCTGGGCGATCATGTCGGCGAAGATCTTCAGGCTCCCCTTGACCGTGTCGATGGTGTCGAAGAGGGGCTCCTTGTCCTCCTGCATGTCCTTGTTGTAGGCCAGAGGCAGGGATTTCATCAGGGTGAGAAGGCTCATCAGGTTGCCGTAGACGCGGCCGGTCTTGCCCCGGACCAGCTCGGGGACGTCGGGATTTTTCTTCTGGGGCATGATGGAGCTGCCGGTGCAGAAGGCGTCGGAGAGCTCGATGAAGTCGAAGTCGGCGGAGGACCACAGGATGAGCTCCTCGGAGAGGCGCGAGAGGTGCATCATCAGGATCGACGAGGCGGCGCAGAACTCGATGGCGAAGTCGCGGTCGGAGACCGAATCGAGGCTGTTGCGGGTGACCCCGGCGAAGCCGAGCTGCTCGGCGACGAACTCCCGGTCGATGGGGAAGGTGGTGCCGGCCAGCGCCCCGGCGCCCAGAGGCAGGTAGTTGAAGCGCGCCAGCAGGTCGGCCATGCGCCCGGCATCGCGCCGGAACATTTCGTAGTAGGCGAGCAGGTGGTGGGCGAAGAGGATCGGCTGGGCGGTCTGCAGGTGGGTGAAGCCGGGCATGATGACAGCCAGGTTTGCCTCGGCCTGGTCGAGCAGCGACTCCTGCAGGCGGTCGAGATAGCCGAGAACCGTCTGCACCTCGTCACGCAGGTAGAGACGCACGTCGAGGGCGACCTGGTCGTTTCGGGAGCGGGCCGTGTGCAGCTTGCCGCCCACCGGGCCGATGCGTTCGATGAGCCGCGCCTCGATGTTCATGTGGATGTCTTCGAGGGCGACGGAGAACTCGAAATCGCCCCCCTCGATATCCGAGCAGGATCGATTCCAGCCCCCCGATGATGGTCTCCGCCTCCTCGGAGGCGATGATCCCCTGCTTGGCCAGCATCCGGGCATGGGCGATGCTTCCCCGGATGTCGTAGCGGTAGAGGCGCTTATCGAATTCGATGGAGGCGGTGAACTCCTCGACGAACTTGTCGGTGGGCTGGGTGAAACGGCCGGCCCAGGGTTTTTCCTGACTCATGTGGGGCTCCTGTAAAAAAATTCGGATTCATTTTGGGGCAGGGCGCGCCGTGCCCCTACATGCCCATCCCTTTCCGGAAGATTCAATCCTCCGGCTCCGCCCGCCCGGCGATTCCGCGCACCAGTTCGTCACCCTCCATGCGCACCCAGTCGTCCTCGGCGGAGGGGCGAAAGACGCTGTGGATTTTCAGCGGCACACGGGTGGTTCGGGGGTCGAGCTCGTGGAAGAGGGGCAGGTTGAAATAGTATAGCCGGGTCTCCGTGCCGAAGCGCAGGCGGCAGACCGGCAGGCCGTCGAAGTCGTCGGTGGCGAATTCGGAAAGCCGCACCCGCTCCATCTTGTGGTTCTTGTGGATGAGCACCATCGAACGGCCGAAGGTCGGCGTTCCCCGCAGGCCGTCGCAGTCGCTCTCCCCGGAGACGTTGCAGAACAAGGTGATGGCGTCGCGCACCCCCGGGGTGTATTCGAGGTATTCCCCGTAGAAGCCGTTGATCACGTCACGGAAGGCCTGGTGCTCGGGTTTTGGGTTGCACTCGATGACCGCCAGCAGGTCCAGGCGCTGGCGGGTCTCGAAGAAAAGCTCGTTGGCCTTTTCGATGATGATGCTGATATTGGACTGGTACAGGTCCCGGTAGACGTAGTCGAGGCACACCAGAGTCATGAAGTTGAAGCAGGAAGGGTGGCAGCGGAAGAGCCAGAAGACCTTGCCCCGGTACAGGTCGTGGAAGACGTCGAGATTCTCCTCGCCGACGAAGGGATGGCTCTTGGCTTCGAGAAACACCCGCAGGCGGCCGTCGGCCTCCTTGACCGCGATCACGCACCAGTTGACCGGGACCTGGTCGACGTCGCCGGCCCCGAAGTCTTCCAGGACGGAGGCCAGGGCCTCCTCGTTGTCCTGGCGGTAGAATTTCGAGGAGTTTGCGGTACTGGGCGAGCCGGACGTGTTCCACGCCGAAAACCGTCACGGTGTTGGGGCGGAAACGCTCGCGGATGATGTCCAGGGTTTCCTCCACGCGGTCGGCCGGCAAAGCGCTTTCGGGGAAAAAGAGGAAATGAAGCCGCTTCAGGTTGCCCGGAGCTTCGGCGACAAGGTCGAGGACGGAGCGGACCTGCCGCCACTTCTCCTGCGGATTGGCGAGCCGGTAGGCGAAATCCGAGAGCTCCAGGCGGTTGGGGAGCTGGCACACCATGGCGTGGAGGTGATGGCCCTGGGGAAAAGCGAGATTCAGTTGTTTTTCGACGATGCGGACCATAGGTTTCCGAGGTCTTCAGGTCTTGGGAACCGGGAATCCGCCCGGAACCTCCTGGTCGGGGGAGAGCTCCGGCGGGGGGGCCTTCTCCCAGTCGAGTTCTGGAAAGACCTTGGAGAGAATGTAACGGGCGCCGGGGGTGATGTCGAAGGAGCAGAGCTCTTCCTTGGACACCCAGGCGGCTTCGGTGCATTCCTCGCCGTTGGGATGCAGGTCGAAGGACATCGGAGCGGTGCGGTAATACAGAATGATGAAATGGTCGTTTTTTTCACCGACGCTCACATGTTCGAAGACGTCGATGAGACCTTCGACGCGGATTTCGAGCCCCACCTCTTCCTTCACCTCGCGGTGGAGGGCCTTGAGAATCGGTTCTCCCAGGTCGATCTTTCCCCCCGGCATGACCCACTGGCCGCAGAAGGGATGGATGCACCGCCGCGTCAGAAGGACCCGGCCATCGGGGTCGACGATGCAGGCGACGACGGATGTCTTGATGTGCTGCTTTTTGAATTCCATCCTCTAATGGAACGGTCTTTTTGTCCGATCTCGGCGTCAGGCTTCACGGGCGACGTGCTCGACGTACGAATGTACGTCTGCGCGTCGCCCGCTCACCTTCCTTGACCTTGGCCAAAAATCCTCGTTCCTGGCACCTTTCTTTTATGGATAAGTCAGGATCTACTTCTTCTGCCGCTGCATGGCGGCGATGCGCATGCGCAGGGCGTTGAGCTTGATGAAACCCTCGGCGTCGGCCTGGTTGTAGACCTGGTCGGCCTCGAAGGTGGCGAAGTCGACGTTGAACAGGCTGTCGGTGTCGGACTGGCGGCCGACCACCCGGCAGTGTCCTTTGTAGAGCTTGATCCGTGCCTTGCCGTTGACGGTCTGCTGGGTCTGGTCGATGAGGGTCTGCAGGGCGATGCGTTCGGGGGCGAACCAGTACCCGTTGTAGACCATCTCGGCATAGCGGGGCACGAGGCTGTCGCGCAGGTGCATGACCTCGCGGTCCATGGTGATCGACTCGACGGCCCGGTGGGCCTCCTCCAGAATGGTGCCGCCGGGGGTCTCATACACGCCGCGGCTCTTCATGCCGACGTAGCGGTTCTCCAGCAGGTCGACGCGGCCGATGCCGTGCTTGCCGCCCAGCGCGTTGAGCCTGGCCAGCAGCGCCGCCGGGGCGAGGTATTCGCCGTTGACCGCCACCGGATCGCCCTTTCGGAACTCGATTTCGACGTACTCGGGCTGGTCGGGGGCGTCTTCGGGACGGGTGGTGAGGACGTACATTTCCTCCGGCGCCTCGGCCCAGGGGTTTTCCAGCACGTCCCCCTCGAAGGAGATGTGCAGCAGGTTGCGGTCGGAGCTCCAGGGGAACTTCTTGCTGGTCGGCACCGGGATGCCGTGTTTTTTGGCGTAGGCCTCCAGGGCCGAGCGGCTGTTCATGTCCCATTCGCGCCAGGGGGCGATGACGTGGATATGGGGGTTGAAGTGATAGTAGGCCAGCTCGAAGCGGACCTGGTCGTTTCCCTTGCCGGTGGCGCCGTGGGAGACGGCGTCGGCCCCTTCCGCCTCGGCGATTTCCATCTGCTTTTTGGCGATCAGCGGCCGGGCGATGGAGGTGCCGAGAAAATAGCGGCCCTCGTAGATGGCGTTGGCGCGGAACATGGGAAAGACGAAATCGCGGACGAACTCCTCCCGCAGGTCCTCGATGTAGCATTTGCTCGCCCCGGTCTTCTTGGCCTTTTCGGGGATGAAGTCGAGCTCCTCGCCCTGGCCCAGGTCGGCCGAGAAGGCGATCACCTCGCAGCCGTACTCCTCGACCAGCCACTTGAGGATGATCGAGGTGTCGAGACCGCCGGAATAGGCCAGAACCGCTTTTTTCACACTTCCTTTACGGGACATGAATGGTTCTCCTTATCGATAAGATATGAATCTTCAAGGTTCGAGGTTCGAGGTTCGAGGCTATATCTTCTACCTTGTACCTTGTCACCTAGAGTTTGATGACATACGTGTCGGCAATTTTGTCGTGCAGCCCCTGCTTCTGGGCGTCGAAGGCGATCATGAGATAGCCGATGCCGAGGATGAGGCCGGAGAGGAACTTGCCCGGAACCTCCCTCAGGAAGGCCCGGCCGTAGCCGATCTCGGAGCCGTCCGTCCGGATCACCTTGACCCGAATGGCCATTTTGCCCGGGGGTCTGCCCGCAGTAGCCGGTGAAAAAGACGTAATAGACCATCGACAGGAGCATCCCGGGAAACCAGGTGACCACTCCGAACATGAATCCGCCCTGCTGGCTCAGACCACCGGTGATCATGGTCGTGGCCAGACCCAGGGCAAACCCGAGGGCCAGCTGGGCCGCCAGGACGAGCGCCGAATCGACCACCGCGGCGACAAACCTGATCCAGAAACCGGCTTTGGGCAGGGCCTCGGCCGAGGGCCGCTCCAGGGTCACGGGGGGATGCAGGGGGCGCCTGGAGGGTCTCCTCGGCAGCGACGGCCGGCTCCGCCTCGTCCCTCGGCCCTTGGGCAGCCGCCGCCTCGAGGGGAAAGCCCTGCTTGCAGCGGGGGCAGGTCACCCGGGAGACCCGGGCCGGAATCCGGCGGGCGTCGATATCCTTGGAAAATCCGCAATGGGGGCAGGTTATGGTCATAAAATCGCAGTCCTAAGCTGTAAGCTGCAAGCCGTAGGCCTTAATTTGTTAACTTACCGCTTAGATGCTTACAGCTGATGGCTGTTTTTAAGCCATCAAAGTGGCCATGATGGCCTTCTGAACGTGCAGCCGGTTCTCGGCCTCATCGAAGACGACCGAATGGGGGCCTTCGATGACCTCGTCGGTGATCTCCTCGCCCCGGTGCGCCGGCAGGCAGTGCAGGACGATGCAGGCGGGGTCGGCCGCTCGATCAGGTCCTCGTTGATCTGAAACCCGGCAAATGCCTTCTCCCGCTCCTTCTGCTCGGCTTCCTGGCCCATGCTGGCCCAGACGTCGGTGTTGAGCACGTGGGCGCCCGCTGGCCGCTTCGACGGGGTCGTGGGTGTAGGCGATGCGGGCTCCGGCCTCCCGGGCCCGTGCGAGAACCTCGCCGTCCGGCTCGTAGCCGGCGGGGAGTGGCGACCCGGAGTTCGAAGCCGAAGACGGCAGCGGCGTTGATCCAGCTGTTGGCCATGTTGTTGCCGTCGCCGATCCAGCAGTAGATCAGGTCCCGATAGTTGCCCTTGTGTTCGATGACGGTAAAGAGGTCGGCCATGACCTGGCAGGGATGATACCGGTCGGTCAGGCCGTTGATGACCGGGATGTCGGCCCAGCGGGCGAGCTCCTCCACGCCTTCCTGGGAAAAGGTGCGGATCATGATGCCGTCGACGTAGCGGGACATGACCCGGCCGGTGTCCTTGATCGGCTCGCCCCGGCCAATCTGGGTGGTTCCCGAGGACAGAAAAGGGCGTGGCCGCCGAGCTGGTACATGCCCACCTCGAAGGAGATCCGGGTGCGGGTGGAGCTCTTCTCGAAGATCATGCCGAGGGTCTTGCCCTTGAGCAGGTGATGCGTCTCGCCGCGCTTCTGCTTCGCCTTCAGCTCCCGGGTCAGATCGAAGATTTTTTCCAGCTCTTCGCGGCTCCAGTCGGCCAGGCAGAGAAAATCTTTTTTCACGGTTCCACTCCTGAAAATGTCATTGGAACGGTCCGTTGTCCGTTGAAAAAGGTTCTAGCAACGGACCACGGCACGGATCACTTACAATTCTCCGCCAGGATTCCGTCAAGGATCGTCATCGCCTCGTCGATCTCCTCCCGGGTGACGATCAGCGGGGGCACGAAGCGCAAGACGTTGCCGACGGTGACGTTGATCAGCAGGCCCCGCTGCATGGCCGTTTTGACGATGTCGCCGCCGTCGATGGAGAGCTCCATGCCCAGGATGAGGCCCCGGCCGCGGACCTCCCTGATGAAGGAGTAACGGCTCCTGAAATCCTGCAGTCGGCTGCGCAGGTAGTCGCCCATGGCCCGGCAGTTCTCCAGAATGCCCGTCGTGCAGCAGGGCGTTCATGGCCGCCACGGCGGCGGCGGTCATCAGCGGATTGCCGCCGAAGGTGGAGCCGTGGGTGCCCGGGCCGAGGGTTTCGGCAATCTCCTCCCGTGGCGATCATGGCGCCGATGGGCGGCCCTCCGGCCAGGGCCTTGGCCAGGGTCATGATGTCGGGTTCGACCCCTTCCTGCTGGTAGGCGAAAAGGGTCCCGGTGCGGCCGCAGCCCACCTGGACCTCGTCGAAGACAGGAGCAGGCCGTATTCGTCGCAGATCTCCCGCACCGCCCGCAGGTAGCCGGGAGGCGGAACGTTGACGCCCCCCTCGCCCTGGACCGGCTCCAGCATGACGGCGCAGGTGTTGGGGCTGATGGCGTTCTGTAAGGCTCCGGCATCGCCGAAGGGGACGTACTTGAAGCCCTGCAGCATGGGGTTGAAGCCGTTCTTGACCTTGTCCTGGCCGGTGGCGCTGATGGTGCCGATGGTGCGGCCATGGAAGGAGGCGAGGGCGGTGATGACCTCGAAGCGGTTCTCCCCGTGGTTTTCGGCGCTGTGCTTGCGCACCAGCTTCATCGCCGCCTCGTTGGCTTCGGCCCCGGAGTTGCAGAAAAAGACCCGGTCGCCGAAGGAATGTGCGCACAGGATCTCGGCCAGCTCGATCTGGTGAGGGAATGTGGAAGTAATTGGAGCAGTGCAGCAGCTTCGCTGCCTGCTCCTGCAGGGCCGCGACCACCTTGGGATGGCAGTGGCCGAGGTTGTTGACCGCCACCCCGGCCAGAAAATCGAGATAGCTCTTGCCCTCGACATCCCAAAGGCGGCACCCCTCGCCCCGCGCCGCCACCAGCGGGTAGCGGCCGTAGGTCTTGAGGATGTGCTTCTCGCCCCGGGCAATCCAGTCCGTTGAAGTCGTCATATGCGAATCCTTTGGAAACAGCTTTAAGCGCAAGCTGTCAGCTTAAAACCTAAAACTGTAAACTTAACAACTTAAAGCTTGACAGCTTACGGCTTTAAAACCTTCCCACCGCCGTGCCGATCCCCTTGTCGGTGAAGATCTCCAGCAGGCAGGCGTGCTCCATGCGGCCGTCGATGATGTGGGTCTTGCGCACCCCCTCCTCCACGGCGCCGACGCAGCAGTTGACCTTGGGGATCATCCCCCCGGAGATGGTGCCGTCGTTGATCAGGTCGGGGACCCGCTGGACGTCGATGGTGGAGATCAGCCGCCCGTCCTTGTCCTTGACCCCCTCCACGTCGGTGAGCAGGATCAGCTTTTCCGCCCGCAGGGCGCCGGCGATCTTCCCGGCGACCAGGTCGGCGTTGATGTTGTAGGTTTCGCCGTCCAGGCCGACCCCGATGGGGGCGATGACCGGGATGAAGTTGCTCTCCTCCAGGGCGGTGATGATCTCGGGGTTGACCCTTTCGACCTCTCCCGACCATGCCGATGTCGATGATCTCCGGGGTGAGGGTCTCGGGGTTGATCGCCTTCATCTCCAGCTTGCGGGCGACGATCAGGTCGCCGTCCTTGCCGGAGAGCCCGACCGCCTTGCCGCCGTGGCGGTTGATGTTGCCGACGATCTCCTTGTTGACCTTGCCGCCGAGGACCATCTCCACCACGTCCATGGTTTCGGTGTCGGTGACGCGCATGCCCTGGACGAAGCGGGATTCCTTGCCCATGGCCTTCAGAACCTGGCCGATCTGCGGCCCGCCGCCGTGGACCACCACCGGGTTGAGGCCGATGTATTTCATCAGGATGACGTCCTTGGCGAAGCCCTCCTTGAGCCGCTCCTCGACCATGGCGTTGCCGCCGTACTTGATGACGATGGTCTTGTTGTAGAAGCGCTTGATGTAGGGCAGCGCCTCCATCAGGATGTTGGCTTTTTCGATCAGCTTCTGCATGGGATGTCCATGGCTAGTGGCACCCCTTGTGGGTGCCCGGAATCGGGCAGGCATCAAGGCCTGCCCCTACGGATCTACAGAATATACCGCGACAAATCCTCGTCCTTGACGATGTCGGCCAGGCGGTCTCTGCACATAGGCGGCGTCAATCTCGATGCGTTGCTCCCGCCGCTCGGGAGCGTCGAAGGAGAGGTCCTCGAGCAGCCTCTCCATGACCGTGTGCAGACGCCGGGCGCCGATGTTCTCGGTGCGCTCGTTGACCGTGGCGGCGGTCCGGGCGATCTCGTGCACGGCGTCCTCGGTGAAGACCAGCTCGATCCCCTCGGTGGCGAGCAGGGCGCGTGTACTGGCGCAGCAGGGCGTTCTTCGGTTCGGTCAGAATGCGGACGAACTCCTCCTCGCCGAGATTCTCCAGCTCGACCCGGATGGGAAAGCGGCCCTGCAGCTCGGGGATCAGGTCGCGACGGCTTGGAGACGTGAAAGGCGCCGGCGGCGATGAACAGGATATGATCGGTCTTGACCGGGCCGTATTTGGTGTTGACGGTGCTTCCTTCGACGATCGGCAGGATGTCGCGCTGCACCCCTTCGCGGGAGACCTCGGGGCCCTGGCCCCCCTCGCGGCTGGCGATCTTGTCGATCTCGTCGATGAAGATGATGCCGCTCTGCTCGGTGCGCTCCCTGGCCAGGGTGTTGACCTTGTCCATGTCGACGAGCTTTTCGGCCTCGGTCTGGATCAGCATCTCTCGGGCCTCGGCGACCTTGATCCGACGGCGCTTGGTCTTTTTGGGAAAGAGGTTGCCGAACATCTCCTTGATGTTGATGCCCATCTCTTCGGTCCCCTGGGGGTGAAGACCTCCATCATCGGCATCTTCACTTCCTGGGTTTCGAGCTCCACGAAACGGTCGTCGAGTTCCCCCTGGCGCAGAAGCTGGCGCAGCTTTTCGCGGGTTCCGCCTCGCTCGGCGGGGGCTTCCGTCGCAGCTTCCTTCCCAAGATTCCTCGGACTCGTCGGGGAGAAATCGGGAGCCGGGGCATGCGCCTCTCCGGGGAGCAGCAGGTCGAGGAGGCGCTCCTCGGCCAGGTCTTCGGCCTTGACCCGCACCGCCCTGGCCTCTTCCTCCTTGACCATGATGGTCGCCAGGTCGACCAGGTCGCGCACCATGCTCTCGACGTCTCGTCCGACGTAGCCGACTTCGGTGAACTTGCTGGCCTCGACCTTGATGAAGGGGGCCTGGGCCAGCCTGGCCAGACGGCGGGCGATTTCCGTCTTGCCGACCCCGGTGGGGCCGATCATGATGATGTTTTTCGGAGCGATTTCGTCGCGCAGGTCCGAGGGCACCTGCTGTCGCCGCCAGCGGTTGCGCAGGGCGACGGCCACAGCCCGTTTGGCGCCCTTCTGGCCGACGATGTAGCGATCGAGCTCGGAGACGATTTCCCGGGGAGTGAAGTTGGTCACGGCAGGGCCTCCACGAGGATCTGGTTGTTGGTATAGATGCAGATGTCGGCGGCGATTTTCATTGCTTCCTCCACGACGGTGCTCACCGGCAGGTCCGAATGGGCCACCAGGGCCCTGGCGGCCGCCAGGGCGTAGGAGCCCCCCGAGCCGATGGCGGCGATGCCGTCGTCGGGCTCGATGACGTCGCCGGCGCCCGAGAGGACGAGGGTGGTCTCGCGGTCGGCGACGATCAGCAGCGCCTCGAGACGACGCAGCACCCGGTCGGTGCGCCAGTCCTTGGCCAGGGCGACCGCGGCCCGCGGCAGGTTGCCGCGGAACTCCTGAAGTTTGGCGTCGAATTTCTCGAACAGGGTAAAGGCATCGGCGGTGCTGCCGGCAAACCCGGCCAGCACCTTGTTCTCGTACATCCGGCGGATTTTCCGGGCGGTATGCTTCATGACGGTATTGCCCAGGGTCACCTGGCCGTCACCGGCCAGGGCGACCTCGCCGTTTTTCCGGACACAGAGGATGGTGGTTCCTTTAAACATCCTTGTTTTGCTCCCTTGCCGGCCATCTGGCGGCTGGCGAAAAATAGAACGAATATACCACAGGGACCGGCTCGAAAAAAGAAAAATGCCGCTTCCCCCCGAGCCCCGGGGGGCTTCGTGGGAACCGACCCTGCGTTTTCTTCAAAAGCGAATTTACCGGGGCAGACGAATCGTGGCGACGGTGCCTCTGCCGGGGTCGTTCGCCAGCTTTATGGTCCCGCCATGATTCTGGACGAACTGGCGGGTGTAGTACAGGCCGAGCCCGAAGCCCCGCACCTGCCCGGTGTTGCCGGGGTCGACCTGGAAGAACTTCTCGAACAGCCGGGGCAGGGCTTCGGGCGGGATTCCCTGGCCGGTGTCGCGGACGGCCAGCTTGACCGCCTCCGCCTCCGCCTCTGCCTCCAGAGTCACCTTGCCCCCCGGTGGGGTGAACTTGACGGCGTTGTCGAGCAGGGAGCGGATGGCGAAGCCGATCCGTTTGCGGTCGAGAGGCATTCGCAGGTCGAGGTCCTCCAGGGAATTGGAGATAAGGGCGACCCCCTTGTCGGCGGCGGATTGCCTCACTTCCCCGAGGACGGCCAGCAGCAGGTCCCTCAGGTCGGTGGGCACCGGTTTCGGGGGGCCCTCCTGCAGGAGGATCTCGCTGTAGTAGAGGAGGTCCTGGATGAGATATCCCAGGTACTCCGATTCGGCCAGGATCAGCCCAAGTGTCTTTTGGAAGCCGGAGTCGGAGGGGTCGCCGATGCCCTGGGCGAGATTCTGGATAAAGAGGGATATGGCGGTGATCGGGGTCTTGAGCTTGTGAGAGATCAGGCCGAGAAAATCGGACTTCAGCCGATCCATGTGCTTGAGGTGGACCAACTCCTCCTTGAGGATCTTTTTTTCCAGGACCTTTTCGATGGTGGTCTTGAGCTGCAGCAGGTTGATCGGCTTGTTGATGAAGTCGTCGGCGTCGGCCCGCAGCGCTCGCAGGATAACCTCCTTGTCGGCGTAGCCGGTCATGACCACCACCACCTGGTCGGGGGACTCCTCCTTGACGCTTTTCAGCAGGTCGAGACCGTTCATGGAGGGCATCATGACGTCCGTGAGGACCACGTCGACCCTCTCGTCTCTCAGCATCGCGAGGGCGTCCTCTCCGTTGTCTGCCTGAAGGATGCGGTAGTCCTTCAGGACCTTGGCAATCAGGTTCCGAATGAGGGCATCGTCGTCGACGACCAGTATGCTCTGTCTTTCGGCCTCCTGCTGCAGATGCCTGGCTCCTTGGGCTTTAAGCTGCACTTTTTCCCCTCCGGAAAATGGTCGACCGGGCAGTTCCCCAAAAGAGGATAAGAACCGCCGTTGAATGAATAGGGTCCCCGAACCTAATCCTTCCTCAACAGGGAACCTTAATGTGTCAGTATACCAGTTCTGCCGGTGGCGCCATGGCGGACGGTCCGAAAAAACTCAGTTTTCGAGGATTCCGGCCAGCAGGGACTCCACCGAGGCCAGCGCCTCCTTCAGGCCCTCAGGGCGGCTGCCGCCGGCCTGGGCGAGGTCGGGACGTCCGCCGCCCTTGCCCCCCACCTTCTCGGCCAGGGCGCCGATGAGCCGCCCGGCATGAATGCGGTCGGTCAGGTCCTTGGTCACCGCCGCCAGCAGGTTGGCCTTGCCCTCCGACTCGCTGCCGAGGACGATGACCCCCGAGCCGATGCGGTCGCGGACCTGGTCGGAGAACTCCCGCAGCGCCTTGCCGCTCATCCCCTCCACCTGGACGGCGAGGTAGCGGATTCCGGCCACCTCCCGGGCCTGATCGAGAATTTGGGAGGAACGGCCGGCATTGAGGCGGGCCTGGAGGGTCTCCACCTCCCGTTCCAGATCCTTCTGCTGCTCCAGGAGCTTCTTCAGCCGGCCCTCCAGCTGGGCGCGGTCGCTCTTCACCAGGGAGGCCATGCGGTCAAGGACCTGCTCCTCTTGCTGGATGAGGTCGAGGGCCCGGGCGCCGGTGGCCGCCTCGATGCGCCGCACCCCGGCGGCGATGCCCGTCTCCTGGAGAATCTTGAAGAGCCCGATGTCCCCGGCGGCCCGCACGTGGGTTCCGCCGCAGAGCTCCATGCTGAATTCCCCGACCCGCACCACGCGCACGACCTCGCCGTACTTCTCGCCGAAGAGGGCAGTGGCCCCGGCGGCGATGGCCTGGTCGGCCGCCATCTCCTCGGTCTCCACCTGCTGGTTTTCGCGGATGCGTTGGTTTACCTCGGTCTCCACCCGGGAGATTTCCTCGGCGCTCATGGGGGAGAAATGGGTGAAGTCGAAACGCAGCCGCTCGGGGGTGACCAGGGAGCCGGCCTGCTTCACGTGGTCGCCGAGGACCTCGATGAGGACGGCCTGCAGGATGTGGGTCGCGGTGTGGTTCAGGGCTGTGGCTCGGCGGGTCGCCTCGTTCACGGTGAGGTCGGCCGCCTCTTCTGCGCGAAGAACGCCCGAGACGACCTCCCCCTGGTGGACGATCAGGTCCGGGAGGGGCTTTTTGGTGTCCGTCACCAGTACCCGGGCCGAGCCGGTGCTGATCTCCCCCCGATCGCCCGCCTGGCCTCCCGACTCGCCGTAGAAGGGGGTGGTGGAGGTGATGACCTCCACCCGGTCTCCCTCGCGGACCTCGTCGACCACCTCCCCGTCCTTGAGCAGGGCAAGGATGGCGCCGTAATCGGTGAGGCCGTGGTAGCCGGTGAATTCGCTGCGGATTCCCTGCTCGCGGAGGACGGGGTAAATGGCCCCCACCGCCTCCTCGCCGGAGCCCTTCCAGTGCTCCCGGGCCTTGCGGCGCTGGTCTTCCATGCAGGTCTCGAACCCTTCCTCGTCGAGGGTGAAACCCTCGGTGCGCACGATGTCGGCGGTCAGGTCGGGCGGGAAGCCGAAGGTGTCGTAGAGCCGGAAGACCACATCGCCGGGCAGGACGGTTGCTCCCCGTTTTTTCAGCTCTTCCACTTCCTCGTTGAGGATGCGAAGCCCGTTGTCGAGGGTCTGGATGAAGCGCTCCTCCTCGTTTTTCACCACCTTGGCCACGTAATCGGCCCGCTCGGCCAGCTCGGGGTAGGCCTCGGCCATCGCCTCGATGACGTAGCGCGCGCTGCGGTGCAGGACCGGCCCCTGGAAGCCGAGCATCTTGGCGTGGCGGGCCGCCCGGCGCATGATCCGCCGCAGCACGTAGCCCCGTCCCTCGTTGCTGGGCAGCACGCCGTCGCCGATGAGAAAGGCGGTGGCCCGGCTGTGGTCGGCGATGACCCGCATCGAGACGTCGTCGCTCTCGATCGGCGCCGTAGCGCTTGCCGGAGAGGTTCTCGACGAAGGCGATGATCCCGCGCAGCAGATCGGAATCGTAGTTGCTGTGCACGCCCTGGACCACGGCGGTGATCCGCTCCAGGCCCATGCCGGTGTCGATGGAGGGCTTCGGCAGGGGCGTCATGCGTGCCGTCTGCGGCCCGGTCGAACTGCATGAAGACGAGGTTCCACAGCTCCAGGTAGCGGTCGCAGTCGCACTGGCCGATGCCGCAGTCGGCTCCCCGCAGGCCATCTCCTCGCCCTGGTCGATGAGGATCTCCGAGCAGGGGCCGCAGGGGCCGGTATCGCCCATCGCCCAGAAGTTGTCCTTCTCGCCCATAGCGCACCAGGCGCTCCTCGGGGATCCCGATCCCGTTGCGCCAGAGGTCGCAGGCCTCGTCGTCCTCGCGAAAGACCGTGACCCAGAGCCGGTCCTTGGGCAGACCCATCTCGGCGGTCAGAAATTCCCAGGCGTAGCCGATGGCCTCCTTCTTGAAATAATCGCCGAAGGAGAAGTTGCCCAGCATCTCGAAGAAGGTGTGGTGGCGGGCCGTGCGCCCGACGTTTTCCAGGTCGTTGTGCTTGCCGCCGGCGCGGACGCACTTCTGGGCCGAGGCGGCCCGCACGTAGTCGCGCTTCTCCCGTCCCAGGAAGAGGTCCTTGAACTGGTTCATCCCGGCGTTGGCGAAGAGCAGGGTGGGGTCGTTGTGCGGGATCAGGGACGAGGAAGGAACGACGGCGTGGCCGTGCTTTTCGAAATAGTCCAGAAAACGCTGGCGGATCTGGTTACCGGTGATCATGAGTCTTCCGTCTGCCTCTCTTCCTTGAGAAATGTCAGAACCTGCGCCAGGGAAAAACCCCGGCGCAGGAAATAGTTGATGACCCGTTTTTTCTCCCGGTCTTCGGCCTGGGCGAAGCAAAAGCCCGGGAAGCGCCGGGCGAGGATCCCGGCCAGCAGGGTCTCGGGGTCGAATTCCTCCTCCGCCTCCTCGACGGCGGCCCGGGCGACGGCCTCCGCCACACCGCGTTGCGCCAGATCGCGCCAGAAGGCGCCGGCCCACGGCGCGGCCGCTGCGCAGCAGGGAGCGGGCGCGCTCCAGGGCGAAGCGGGCGTCGTCGAGATAGCCCAGCTCCCGGCAGCGCTCCAGGGCCGCGGCGATCGCCTCCTCCGTGTAAGCCCTTTTGCCCCAGGCGGCCGGTCAGTTCCGCCTCGCTGCATGTCCCGCACGGTCAGAAGCCGCAGGGCGGCCGCGAGGGCGTCAGAACCGGTCAACGTCGAACGATTCCTCCGTCCGGCGTCCTCCTCCCCCTTTTCGAAGTCCTCCCAGGAGAGGTCGGAGGTGGAGGAGATCCCGGAGACCTTGAGCTTGAAGTCGTCGGGATTGGAGCACTGGCGCAGGGCCTCCTCGAAGGTGATCAGTTTGCGCTTGAGCAGCCCCATGAGGGACTGGTCGAAGGTCTGCATGCCGTAGGCGATGAACCCCTGCTGGATGGCCTCGCGGATCTGCTTGGTCTTTTCCTTGTCGTCGATCAGCTCCCGGGTGCGGGCGGTGGAGATCATGACCTCCACCGCCGGCACCCGTCCCTTGCCGTCGGCGCGGGGCACCAGGCGCTGGGAGATGACCGCCCTTGATGACCGACGCGAGCTGCAGCCGGATCTGGCGCTGCTGGTAGGGGGGGAAGACCGAGACGATGCGGTTGATGGTTTCGGTGGCGTCGATGGTGTGGAGTGTGGAGAGGACCAGGTGGCCCGTCTCGGCGGCGGTCAGGGCCGTCTCGATCGTTTCGTAGTCGCGCATCTCCCCGACCAGGATGACGTCGGGGTCCTGCCGCAGGGCGCTTTTCAGCGCAACGTCGTAGCCCTCGGTGTCGAAGCCGACCTCCCGCTGGTTGATGATGCTCTTCTTGTCCCGGTGCAGGTATTCGATGGGGTCCTCGATGGTGACGATATGGGCGGTGCGGTTGGCGTTGATGTAGTCGATGATCGCCGCCAGGGTGGTCGATTTCCCGATACCGGTGGCGCCCGGTCACCAGGACCAGCCCCCGCTCCTCCATGGCGATCTTCTTGATCACCGGCGGCAGGTTCAGCTCGTCGAGCCCGGGGACATCGATGGGGATGGCCCGGAACACCAGGGAGATCGTGCCGCGCTGGGAGAAGACATTGACCCGGAACCGCCCCAGCCCGGGGACGCCGTAGGCCAGGTCGACCTCGTGGACCTCCTCGAAGCGGGCCCGCTGGCGGTCGTTCATGATGTCGTGGGCGATCTTGCGGGTGGCATCCGGGACGCGATCCGCGGAGCCTTGGGCAGGGGACGCAGGGCGCCGTCGATGCGGTAGATCGGGGGCAGTCCCGCCTTGAGATGGATGTCCGAGGCCCTGGACTTCAGGGCGACGGCGAGAATATCGTTCAGTTCCATGGCTCTTATGGCTCCTTCGGCGGCCGCCGTCGGGCTCCTGGAGCCCGAAGTGCTCGAGGATCGTTTCCTCGATGGCCTCGGCCGGTCTCGGGGTGCTCCTTGAGGAACTGCTTGGCGTTCTCCCGTCCCTGGCCGATGCGCTCGCCGTTGTAGGAGATACCAGGCGCCGCTCTTTTCGACGATGCCGCTGTCGGCGCCCAGGTCGACGAGATCGCCCTCCCGGGAGATGCCGGTGCCGTACATGATGTCGAATTCCGCTTCCCTGAAGGGCGGGGCGACCTTGTTTTTGACCACCTTGACCCGGGTGCGGTTGCCGATGACGTCCTGGCCCTGCTTGAGGGCGGCGATCCGGCGGATGTCGATGCGGACCGAGGCGTAGAACTTGAGGGCGTTGCCGCCGGTGGTGGTTTCGGGGTTGCCGAACATGACGCCGATTTTCATCCGGATCTGGTTGATGAAGATGACGCAGCAGTTCGATTTGCTGATGGTGCCGGTGAGCTTGCGCAGGGCCTGGGACATCAGGCGGGCCTGCAGGCCCATGTGGGAGTCGCCCATTTCGCCCTCGATTTCGGCCCGCGGGACCAGGGCGGCCACCGAGTCGACGACCAGCACGTCGATGGCGCCGCTGCGCACCAGCACCTCGGTGATCTCCAGGGCCTGCTCGCCGGTGTCGGGCTGGGAGACCAGCAGGTCGTCGGTGTTGACCCCGAGCTTGCGGGCATAATGGATGTCGAGGGCGTGTTCGGCGTCGACGAAGGCGGCGATGCCCCCTGTTTTCTGCGCTTCGGCGATGATGTGCAGGGCCAGGGTGGTTTTGCCGGAGGATTCGGGGCCGTAGATCTCGATGATCCGGCCCCGGGGGATGCCGCCGACGCCCAGGGCGATGTCGAGGCTCAGGGCGCCGGTGGAGATGGTCTGGACGTCGGGCAGGACGGTGTCCTTGCCCAGCCGCATGATGCTGCCTTTGCCGAACTGTTTTTCAATCTGGCCCATGGCCAGGTCAATGGCGCGATTGCGGTTGCTGTCCGCCATTGGATAACCTCCGGATTCATTGGTGCGGGAGGTAAATGAAAAAGGAGCAAGGCCCTTTTCCTTCGCAAAAGGCAAGGCCTCACTTAATTCCCTTCGAGAAAAACGGTTTTGATGGGCAGGTGAAGCGCGCCCGAGGGCTGCAGGCGGCTTTCGAAGAGAACGATCTTTTCGACCGGCAGCGTTCCGCAGGGGAGCTCCCGGTAGGTTTCGGGCACGTCTTGTGCCGCAATGGGGCCTGCTCCGGCTGCGGCCCAGGGTGAGGTGGGGGGTGAAAGGACGCTCCTCGCCGGGGATACCGACCCGCTCCAGCCCTTCTTCGAGAGACTGCTGGAGGGTGCCGAGGGCGGTCGCTCGTCGGAGACCGAGCCAGATCACCCGCGGCCGGCCGGGGAAGGAAAGGCTCCGACCCCGTCAATTTCGATCTGGAAAAGGGGCGAATAAACGCCCTACCGATAGCATAACTTCCCCTATTTTTTCAAGGGATTCTTCGGGGACGTCGCCGAAAAACCTGAGCGTCAGATGTATCGTCGCCGGGTCGGCCCAGCGCACCCCCGGCAGTTCGCCGGCCAGTTCGTCCCGGGTCCGCACCACCCGGCCCTGAGCTCCTCGGACAGGGGAATGGCCAAAGGCCGAACCGCCGGGGCGGAGGCGTCGGCTTCTGGCTGGATGGACTTTTTCCATGCGGATTCATGATGGATATTCTCGGCGGATTGCAGAAAAAAGTCAATCTGGCGAGGCAGGGGAGGTGGGGAGGTGGGGAGATCAAGGTTTATCCCTCTCCCCCTCTCCCCTTCTATGCCGGTGCCCCCTCAAACCCGATCTCCCGTGCAAATCGGACTCGGGAGCCAGCGGCAGCAGAACGTGAAAGGCGCTGCCGGTCTCCCTGGTCGCCGGTTCCCGGGCTTTCCACCCACACCATGCCGCCGTGGGCTTCAACCATCCCCTTCACCAGCGTCAGGCCGAGGCCGACCCGCTTGCCGCCGAAGCGGGTCTGGGAGGTGAAATGTTCGGTAATGTCGCCGACCTCGTAAAACTTGTCGAAGATACGGACCTGCTCGTCGGCGTCGATGCCGACGCCGCTGTCCCGGATGGTGATCTGCCCGAATCCGGGGGCGCTCAGGGCTTCGAAAAAAGCAGGGGAAAAGGGGCGCAGCTCCTTCTCGCGGCGTCGGATTTCGAAGGGGCTTTTCCGCTGTGCCCGGACGTCGATGCGCCCTCCTTTGGGGGTAAATTTGGCGGCATTCTCCAGCAGCCGCTTGAAGGTTCTCTTCAGGTGGTGGCGATCCCCGAGCATTTCCAGGGAAGGAAATTCAGCGAGGTCCAGAATCAGGCCGCGTTCCTCGAAGAGCCCCTGGAACTCCCCGCTGATCTCCTCCAAGACGGCTGCGGGGTCGACGGGCTCCCGGGCCAGGTAGATGCTCTGGGATTCGATCTGGGCCACCTCCAGCAGGTCTTGGACGATCCCCTCCAGGCGCTTCCCGCCTTCGAGGATGGCTTCCACCATCCGGCTCTCTTCGGGCCCGAGCACGATTCCGCCAGGGCGGAAGAGAGCAGCTCGGCGCCCGAGAGGACGTAGGTCAGGGGGGTACGCAGCTCGTGGGAAGCGAGGGAGAGGAAATGGCTCTTCATCCGGTCGAGGCGCTCCAGGGCGCGGTTGGCCTCCTCCAGCCGGGACAGATTCCCACGAAGCTGGCGGCGGGAGCGCTCCAGTTCCCGGTTGCTGGCCTGGGTGAGCCGGTGCTGCCACTGGAGGGCCTCGAAGAGCTGGGCCCCTTCCACCGCCGTTCCCACCTGTTTGCCGATGGCCAGAAGCAGTCTGACCTCGTCCCGGGCCAGGACACGTCGGGTCCGGAAAAAAATGAACAGCACCCCTACGGTTTTTTCGTTGGCCGCCAGGGGAACCGCCTGAAAACCCTGCCAGCCATCCTCCCTGGCGGCCTGGGAGCGGAGCCGGCGGTCGGTCTGCAGGTCGGCCGAGGCGCGGGGCAGGCCGCTGGAGAGAACCCTCCCGGCCAGTCCGTGGCCCGGCAGGACGCCGGCGAGGTCCCGAAGGGCCTCTTCCCCGATACCCTGGGCGGTGGCCAGCCGCAGGGTGCTTTCCGTCTCGCGGGCCAGGAAGACCCCGCCGCCGGCGGCGTCGAAGGTCTGGACCACCCGGGCCAGGATGTCCCCGAGCATCACCTCCAGATCCCGGCCGCCGGCGGCCCGGTGGGCAATCTCGTTGACCAGAATGAGGTTGCGGTTTTTCAGGCGCAGCTCCTGCTCGATGCGTGTGAATTCGGAAACGTCCCGCAGAACGACATGGATGACCTGTTCCTTGCCCAGTTCTCCCAGCCGGGCATGAATGGCGCCGTTGAAAAGCTCTCCGTCCTTACGGCGAAAGAGAAGGTTCCCCTCCTCGGCGTAGCCGGTGGTGCGCACCTTTTTCAGCATGCGCAGATACCGCCGTCGCTGCCGGGCCGGAAAGAGCACCTCCCAGGACAGGGAACGCAGCTCCTCCGCGGTGTAGCCGAGCATCTTCTCGGCCTGCCGGTTCAACTGATTCAACGTCCCGGTGCGCGGTTCGATGAAGAAAAGAGCGTCGCCGGCGTTCTCCAGCAGATGCCGGTAGCGCTGCTCCGAGAGATTCAGACTTTCCCGAAGCCGCCGGTTTTTTTCCTCGCAGAGCATCTTTTCGGTCTTCAGCCTCTGGCTGGCGCGGCAATGGCGAAGGAGGTAGAAAGCGAGCACCGCCGCTCCCAGAAGACCGAGGGCGAGGGCGAAAAGAAACAACGCCTGCCTGTCCTCCATTGCCGTCAGGGCTCCGCCGGGAAGGGCCAGAGCCAGGGACCACTGCCCTCCGGGCACCCGAACCGGGGTGAAGGCGAGAAGCGTTTTTCTCTGCGGTTTCCCGCTTGCGGTTTTGACCACCCCGGAGGGATGAAAGACCAGCGCCGTTCCCTTGTCGCCGAGAACCATGTCCGAGAAGACCCGGCACAGCTCCGGCTGGGTTTCGGAGGAAGCGGCCTCGGTCAGGGGATGGCCAATCAGCGCCCGGTCGGGGTGCAGGAGGAAGTGCCCGCTTTCATCGAGAAGGAAACAGGAGGCGGCGCCCCCCTGGGCGCGGCTCTGGAAATAGCGCCCGAGGCGGTCGAGGGAAATAAGCCCCCCCAGTTCCCCCCAGGGCTCTTCACCTGAGGGAAAAGGGATGAAAAAGAGCAGCTCGGGCCCGTTCCTGGAGGGAATGAGGCGGGTCGGAAGGGTATCCGGAGCGAAGCTTCGGGGTAAAAGGCGCAACGGAAAGGGGGCCGAAGCGAGGGCGTTGGTCGGATATTCCGACAGGACGTTTCCCTGTCGGTCCATGAGATAGAGGGAATCGATGATGTGGCCGGGAAGGCTGTAATAGAGGACGGCCATCCGCTCGGAGGCCTCTCGGGGCTTCTGTCGCAGTTCCTCGCCCCGGAGCGCGATGCGGCCGAGACCGTCCTGAAGTCTTCCCAGAATTTCCTCCAGGTCGGCTGCGGTACGGTCGGTGGCCCGGGCTTGCCGCTGAGCCAGCTGCCGCAGCGCTTCGCTTCGGCCCCGGTAGTGGAGGAAAAAGACGAGCAGGGCCAGAACGAGCACGCCGAGCAGCGCCACGGGGAAAACCCTGGTCTTGAAATTTTTTGTCTGGTTCGGGTCCATGGGCTGACCGTAATCCTGGATAAACCCGGGGAAAGCAGTCTCACGAAACGAACGCTACGTAAATCTGAAAGTTCCCCAGGTCATATCATTGGTCGGATTGGTGCTGGTCAACATCTTTACAAAGAATTTGAATTTCGTGGCGATCGTTGAGTCGTTGCGTGAATACCTGCTGTTTTTAGGGGTAAAGTGTCAGGACTGCTGCCGGGCGGCCAGAAAGCGTCGCAGCCAGTCCAGGGCCATGCAGGCCGCCAGCAGGCGAACCTGTTGCCGGTCGCCGCCGAAGCGATATCCCTTGACCTTTTCGGTCCCTTCGGCGGCCAGGGCGAGAAAGACGGTGCCGACCGGTTTCTGCGGCGTTCCACCCGTCGGGCCGGCGATGCCCGTCACCGCCAGGCCGAGGTCGGAGCCGGCGCTGTGGCGGATGCCGCGGGCCATCGCCAGGGCGCAGGCCTCGCTCACGGCGCCGTCCCGTTCGAGGATGGCAACGGGCACCCCCAGCCATGCCTCCTTGACACTGTTGGCGTAGGTGACGGCCGCGCCTTCGAGAAAGGCCGAGGCGCCGGGGATATCGGTCAGGAGCTTGCTGATGAGGCCCCCGGTGCACGATTCGGCCAGGGACAGGGTCAGTCCCGCTCCGGTGAGCAGGCGGGCGACGTTTCCCGCCAGGGTTTCCGTGCCCACGGCGACGAGGAAATCGCCCAGCGTCCTGCGGGCCGGCACCTCGGCCCGGTCCAGAAGGTCCTCCGCCGACTCCCCCGCGGCCCTCAGTTTGACGTGGACCATGGGAAAATCGACCCCGAAGGCGACCTCCACCCCTTCGGGCAGGTTCGCCGCCGTCAGAAGGCCCTCCGTCTTCGGCTCTGTGAGTCCGAAGACCTTGAGGACCCGTTCGCGCCTCGGAAAGGTTCCTCCCCCTTTTTCGCGCAGGTGGGGGAGCACCGACTGCTCGAGCATGGCGGTCATTTCGGACGGAACCCCAGGGAGGAAGAAAATATCCCGGCCGTCGTGATGGAGGATAAAGCCGGGGGCGGTGCCTTTGGCGTTGGGCAGGACCGTGGCCTTCTGCGGCAGCAGGGCCTGTTTTTCGTTGCGCGGATGCATCTCCAGCCCCAGTTGCCGGAAGTGGTCCCGGATCAGCTCCAGAGCCTGCTCGTTCAGAACCAGCCGGCGGCGGAAGGCCCGGGCGGCCGAGCGGGCGGTGAGGTCGTCGGTTGTCGGTCCCAGACCGCCGGTGACGATGACCACGTTGCGCTTTGCGGCGAGTTCCAGGAGGGCCTCCTCGATGTCCTCCTCGTTGTCGCCGACGGACAACGATTCCCGCAGGCAGTAGCCGTGGGGCTCCAGCGTCCGGGCGATGCGGGCGGTGTTGGTGTCGGAGATCTCGCCGTTGAGGAGTTCGTCCCCGACGGTCAGAACCGCTATTTTGAGGGTCATGGGTTATGGCTCCTTGTAAGCTTTTTCTGACTTTTTACTGGTCCTATCGGTCCCATTCGTCCTTTTGGTCCCATTGAGGCTATAGCTGGTTGCCCAACGACCCATGGGACCCACAGGACCAATAGGACAAATATAAAATCACTGCCCCAAGGCCCAAAGCACCGCCCGCAGCGCCACGGCGCCGTAGATGCCGGCCGCCACATCGTCGAGAACGACGCCGAAGCCATTCTTCAGCTTCTGATCCAGCCAGTTGGCCGGAGGGACCTTGACGACATCGAAGATGCGGAAGAGGAGAAATCCGAATCCCGCCGTGGTCCAGGAAAAGGGTAAAAAGGCCACCGTTGCCAGGTACCCGACCAACTCGTCGATGACGATGCGCCCGTCATCGACCACCCCGTAGACCTTCCCGGCGGCGTCTGCCGCCCAGAAAGAGAGAAAGAGCAGCCCGCACCAGGTGGCCAGATAAAGGAGCGGAGGCAGCGGCGCCATCAGGTAAAAGACGGGAATCCCCGCCAGGGTGCCGAAGGTGCCGGGGGCGACCGGAGCGTAGCCGAGCCCGGCGTTGCTGGACAGAAAGAGAATGAAGCGGCGCATGAGAACCGTGAATCGTGAATGGTGAATGGTGAATCGGCGTAATGCCCTGAACCGAAATTCAAAATTCAAAATTAAGAATTCAGAATTTCAGAATTTCAGAATTTGAATTTCAGAATTTCAGAATTTCAGAATTTCAGAATTTCAGAATTTCAGAATTTCAGAATTTCAGAATTTCAGAATTCCAGTTTCTTTCCTTCTCTCCGACCCGCCCTTTTCGAACAAATGGTCCGCCGCCCGCTCGACAATCCGGTAGACCTCGGGCAGCGGACGGCCGCTTCCGGCGGCGAGTTTGCGGCAGCTTTCGTACTCGGGGGTCACCCGGATCAGCTCACTGCCCTCGTAGAGGAGCTTGACCGCCGCCTCGCCCAGGGGGGTGAGGACGGCGCCGGCCTCCCGTCGCAGCTTGAACCTTCGGGTTTCGTGAGGATCGCACGCCGATGGCACTGCTCTGTCTCAGCAGGAGCCGGGACAGGGCGGGGGCGTCCTCCGGGCGGGCGACCACCGTGACCCCGACCCCGGGGCGGTTCTTTTTCATCTGCAGCGCCGAGAGGGCCGCATCGAGCGCTCCGGCCTCCAGCAGGCGGTCCATGAGAGCCCCCACCCACTCGGGGTTGGCGTCGTCGAGGTGGGTTTCGAGAACCGTCACGCGGTCGGTCTGCAGCCCGGTGTCCTTGTCCGCTCGCCCCAGGAGGCCCCGCAGCAGGTTGGGGCGGTCCGCAGCCGGCGGCCGCCCACCCCGTAGCCCGTTTTTTCAGGGACCATTTCGGGAAGCGATCCGAAACGGGCGATCTCGGCGGCGATGGCGGCGCCGGTGGGGGTGACCAGTTCCCGGTCGCAATGTCCCTCCCGCACCGGCAGGCCCTTCAGAATCTCCAGGGTCGCCGGGGCGGGCAGGGGAAGCGGGCCGTGTGCGGTATCGACCATGCCCCGGGACAGGGGCAGGGGGGTACAGACCGTTTCTTCCACTCCCAGAAAATGGAGACCGGCGGCTGCCCCGACCACGTCGACGATTGAATCGAGGGCGCCCACCTCGTGGAAGTGGACGCTCTCCAGGGCGATGCCGTGCATCTTGGCCTCGGCCTCACCGATGCGGCGGAAGATGTGCCGAGCCCGGTCTTTCACCTCTGCCGTCAGGGCGCTTGCGGCAAGCATCCCGTCGATGTCGGCCCAGGTGCGGTGATGGTGCTGCTCGGCGCAGGTCACCTCGCAGCGCATCCCCTCGATCCCCTGGCGCTTCTCGCGACGGCAGGAGAGGGTCCACCCGGTCACCGGAAGTTTCGACAGTTCGGCCTCGATGGCGGCGGGGTCCGCTCCGAGGTCGACGAGCAGGCCGAGGACCATGTCGCCTGAAATGCCGGCGAAGGTGTCGAGGAAAAGGAGGCTCATGCCCGGTCCAGGCGGTTGATGCGCGTGGCGGCGAAGGCCGCCCCGAAACCATTGTCGATGTTGACCACCGTCACCCCTGCGGCGCAGGAGTTGAGCATCCCCAGCAGGGCGGTGATGCCCCCGAAGGCGGCCCCGTAGCCGACGGAGGTCGGCACCGCAATGACGGGGACGGCTACCAGTCCGCCGACGACCGAGGGCAGCGCCCCTTCCATTCCGGCGACGACAATGACCACCGCCGCCTCGCGCAGGCGCTCCGCCCGGGCGAGAACGCGGTGAATTCCGGCCACCCCGACGTCGAGGATCTCCTCCACCTCGTTGCCGAGCATCCGGGCCGTCACCGAGGCCTCCCGGACGACGGGGATGTCGGAGGTGCCGGCGCAGACGACCAGGACCTTTCCCCTGCCCGCCCTCTCGACCGGCTTCTGCGCCAGGGAGAGGATGCGGCCGTCGGGCTCATAGACCGCCGCCGGGTGGAGGGGGAGAAGGGGCGCGGCTTTTTCGGGGGAAAGGCGGGTGACCAGGACGTTGCTTCCCCGTTCGGCCATCGTGCCCACGATGGCCCGCAACTGCCCGTCGCTTTTGCCTTCTCCGAAGACGACCTCCGGGGCGCCCTGGCGCAGTTCCCGATGGTGGTCGATGGCGGCCACCCCGATATCCTCGAAAGGAAGGGTGCGCAGGCGCTCGATGCCTTCGTCGACGCTGAGCTTTCCCTGGCTGAGGGCGGTGAGGAGGTCTCTGAGTTCGGTAGGGTTCATGGTCTTCTCGCCATTGAATGCAAGTATTGAAGCATAGCAAGTCAAAAGGGGCTTTGGAAGGGAAAAGGGAGGAATTTTTCTTCCGGTGAGGTGGGGAGATAGGGAAATGGGGAGATGGTGGATTTTCGATCTCCCTATCTCACCAGTTCACGATCTCCCCGGCCTTTCCCTCTACGCCCGGGTGTTTCGTTCCCCGAGCCACTGGGCCAGCCTGCCGACCCGGGTCCAGAACCATTCATTCAGATGGCGATGCCAGGGGCGCCGGACCCAGAATTCGTACTGGAGTTCGAGGGAGTTTTCGAAATCGACTTCAAACTGCCCCACGACGGCGGAGGCCAGCTCATGGTCGATTGCCTCCTGGTTGGCCTCGAGGTTGAAGCGGTAGTTCCAGCGATCCAGGTTGCTCGAACCGATGCTGACCCAATCGTCGCACAGCAGGACCTTGGAGTGAAGAAAGGACGGTTGGTATTCGAAGATTCGCACCCCCGAGCGCAGCAGGCGTTCGTAATAGCGCCGGCCGACATGGCTGACCGCGGGGTGGTCGGTCAGAGGCCCGGGGAGAAGCAGGCGAACGTCCACCCCCCTGCGGGCGGCGCGGCGCAGGGCCTTGCGCAGTTTCCAGGAGGGGACGAAATAGGCGGTGGCGAGCCAGGCGCGCTGCCGGGACCGCCGCACCGCCCTGATATGGCTGCGCATGACTTCGGAGCGCCCCGGAAAGGATTGCTGAACGGTGAGCCTTCCCCGGGCGCCGTCGGCCGTGGAGGCCGCCTCCGTTTCGGGGAGGTTCAGCGGCTGGTCAGTCAGCCGGTTCCATCCGGAAACAAAGAGGTCCTTCCAGTCGGCCACGCACGGACCTTCGACCTTCAGCACGGTATCGTGCCACGAAGGCCCGTAGCAGAATTCGGGGGAGAAATCGTCGGTCAGGCCGAACCCCCCGGTGAAGGCCGTCCGGCCGTCGACCAGCAGCAGCTTACGATGGTCGCGGTACAGGAGGCGCCGCCGGTGACCCAGTCTGACCGGGTTGTAGAAAACCATGCTCACGCCGGAGGCAGTGAGCCGCCGCCGGTCCGGGCGCTGCAACTGGCCGGCGCCGAAATCGTCGAGCAGCAGGCAGACCTGCACTCCCCGGCGGGCGGCGGAACTCAGGGCTTCGATGAAACGGTCCGCCACCCTGCCCGACTCAATGAGATAGAGCTCGATCAGGACGTAGCGCCGGGCGCTCCCGATGGCGGCGAGCATGGCCGGGAGGAACCGGCCGCCGTCGACGAGCAGTTCGAAGCGGTTGCCGTCGCGCCAGGGGTAGCGATATTTCCTGTTTCCAGCGCGATTCATGTCTGGTCGAAAAACCCCTCTTTTTATTAAAGCATAGCATGAATCCCCCGGCGCTTCAGAGCCGTCAGGCTCCTCCTTCATGATGGCGGAGCGGGTCTGCGCTTACCTTCTCCCTCACCGCAGCGCTTCGATAATCGTCCGGCAGAAGGCCGGCAGGTCGGGGGGGAATCGGGAGGTGATGAGGTTGCCGTCGCGCACCACCTCCTGGTCGAGATACTCGGCGCCCGCATTGACCAGGTCGTCCTTGATGGAAAAATAGCAGGTGGCCTTTTTCCCCTTCACCACCCCCGCCGAGCAGAGCATCCAGCCCGCGTGGCAGATGGCGGCGACCACCTTGCCCTTCTCGGCGGCCTCCCGCACCAGCTCGACCATCGCCTCGTGGCGGCGCATGTGATCGGGAGAATAGCCTCCAGGGATGACGACGGCGTCGATGTCCTTTACCTTGACCTTGTCCGCCGCCAGGTCGGCTTCGGCCTCGTATCCGTGCTTGGAGGGGTAGCTTCCCTTTTTGGGGCCGACGATGTTCACCGTCGCTCCGGCCTCCCGGAAGCGCAGCACCGGGTACCAGAGTTCCAGGTCCTCGTAGAGCTGCTCGACCAGGACGGCAATCCTTTTTCCCTTGAGCTCCATGGTGAAATCTCCTTCGGTAAATGGTTGGGGGCGCGGCATGCAGCGCCTACAGGGGACATTTACCAGAGATTCAGCGAAGCACAAGCTCCATGCCGTCGAAGGCGACCTCGACCTCCACCTCCCGTTCCCGGGCGTAGGCGGAGATCTTCTCCCGGATCCCCTCGCCCTCGCCGGTGACGATCTGGCTTCCGCAGTGGGTGACGATCATCTTCGGCACCCCCAGCTTTTTGCACCAGGTCAGCTGGGTGCGCACGGGGGGGTGGCCGAAGAGCTGGTCGCCTTCCTTTCGCACCATGCTGCCGTCGACGGTGGCGCCGTCTCCGATGTAGAGCCGCGCGCCGCTCAGGGCGGCCTCCCGGTCCTCGATGTAGACGAGGTCGGGGGCGTAGAAGACGCTCACCTTGCCGGCAGTGATCCTGTAGCCGACCGCCGGGGCGCGGATTGAGTGCTGCACCGGGAAGGCCTCCAAGGTGATGCCCCGGAGCTCGAAGGGCTTGCGGGGCGCGACGACCCGTCGCTCTTCGATGGGGAAGTCCCCCAGCTTCTCCCAGGCCTCCTCCGTCGCCCAGACGGGGCAGGGCGCGTCGTTTCGCAAGCCGAAGGCGTGGTCGGGATGGGCGTGGGTGATGAGGATGGCCTTGGGGCGCAGGTCGAAGAGGTCGTCGAGCCAGTCCTCGCCGCAGTCAATCATCACCCCCTTTCCGTAGTAGGAGACGGCCAGGGCGCTGTGCCGGCCGTGGCGCTCGGTGCGCGGGTCGATGTAGCCTCGGGTGCCGAGAAAGGTGAGCTTCATGGGGCGTATTGCCGGATGTAGTCTTTGACCCGCACCTTGCGGGCGGTGTTTTGCGAACTCATATAGCGGATTTTGCCGAAGATCGGACGCTCCGGCCCCCAGGGCCGGTCGTAGCGCCCCAGGCACCAGAAAATGCCGCTCCAGGAGTTGGGGTCGCGCCCATCGAGGGCGTAGCTGTTGTTGAGCTCGACCATGACGGCGCAGGGCCTCGCGCGGGGGTGGCGCACCACTCCAGGATCTTCTTGCCCCAGAGCATGCGCAGGTAGTTGTGCATTCGCCCCTCGCGCAGCAGCTGCCCCTGGGCGGCGTTCCACAGGGGGTCGTGGGTGTCGGCCGCAGTCGAACTCTTCCAGCTGTAGAGGTGTGCGACGGGTCGTCTGCGTGATGGGCTTCGAGGGTCTGCTCGGGCCCAGTCGGGCAGCGACTCGTAGCGGTCGTAGCCCTCGCGGAAGGCGCAGAAGTTGAAGCCGACCTCCCGCCAGGTGACGAGCTGGTCGAGAAAGGCCTCGGCCGCCTCGCTCGAGCCGCCACCAGCCGCTTGCGCCTGCCGCGGGCCTCGGGTGAGTGGTCTCCGGGGGACCACCCCTCCCGCCGGCAGATCCGGGAAAAGACCTCGTGGGCCGAGATGTGGCCGAAGTGCAGGTAGGGGGAGAGGCCGCTGGTGGCCTCGGCCTCCGGCTCGTTGCGTCGTTCCGGCGTAGCGCGAAAGGTTGTGTTCGAGGAAGCGGGAGAGCCTCTGCCGGGCGGCGGTCGAGCCTCGCCCGGGTCGGGACGGGAGAAACGCCATGGTCGATGGGGAGGGCGGCCAGGGCTCCGGCGGCTCCCGTCAGGAGCGCTTTCTCGTCGCCGCAGGCCAGCGGCGCAGTATCTCCGGGGGAATTTCTCCGGCGGGAATCCGAGTCCCGGCGAGCGGGTCCTGCGCCGGCAACTCGGTCCAGGAAGTGCCCGGAAGCTCGCGCTGCAGAAAGCGCCGGAAGGCGTAGGCGCTCGGAGTAGGTCCTCTCGGCGGCGCGCAGGGGGAGAAGTGCCGTTGCTGTCGACGCGCCTCAAGCCGCACCGCCAGCTTTCTCGCCGCCGCGGCGGCCATCCGCGGCAAGAAGAAGCAGGGAAAGTCGTCGGTCGACCACCAGGCAGGCCCGCTCGGCCAGAGCCTCCAGCAGGCCTTTCCCGGCCCTTTTCCCGCTCCACGAAGGGATAGTAGAGGCGCGGACGGTTCCTCCAGGCGCGGGCGTTGTCGGCCATGCCCTCCAGGACGAAGCGGTGCAGGCGGTCGCTCGCCCAGGGATAGTCGCAGCGAAGCGCCTCCAGCACGACCAGCGGTCTTCCGAGGGCCGCAGCCCGCTCCACCGCCCGCTGCAGGGCGAAATTCCAGCCCGTGCGGCGAAAGGCGGTCATCCAGTAGAGGACGTAATCGCCGTCGGCCCTCTCGGGTTTCCTGTTGGCCTGGCGGATTCGGATGGGGGGGACATTGTTCACCCGGGTATATCTCCAAGCTCCAATAATCTATTGAAAAGAAACAGATCGAATTTTACCACAGAGGTCAAAGGGATAAGCATCGGAGGGCCTTTTTTTTCGCCGGCGGGGCGATAGACTGGTGCAAAAGGGGGACGATTATGAAACTCAAACTTATGCAGGCCCCGGAGGTGGAACCGATAGTTGCCCAGCACCTGCTGCGGCACGTCGGGGAGATTCTCCCCTGTGAGGTGGAGGACGGAGGAGGCTTTATCCTGCACCCCGCGGAATTCGACCCCGAACGGGGGCAGTACAGCGTCCCGACCGCGCTTCGCCGTATGGGGAAATTTCTCCCGGAAGGGGAGAGTCTGCTCGCCGTCGTCGGGGAGGACCTTTTCGCCCCGGGGCTCAACTTCGTCTTCGGGGAGGCCGACCGGCAGGGTCGTTGCGCCGTCATCTCCCTTTACCGGCTCAGGGCGACCTATCCCGGGCAGGATCTCACCACCCGGCTCTTCCGTCATCGGGTGCTGACCGAGGCGGTGCACGAGGTCGGTCACCTGCTCGGCCTCGGTCACTGTCCTCGGCCTTCCTGCGTCATGCATTTCTCCAACAGCCTATCCGAAACCGACCGCAAAAAAGCCGAACCCTGCTCTGAGTGCCGGGCGTTGCTGTCGAAATGAGCGGCTTCATGGCATCGATCCAGGCGCCACCCCAGTGGGACCAATTCCGCCTGGAAAGTCCGGGGGGCCCGATCATGGTCATCGGCGCCGTCAAGGAGTGGAAGATCGCCCTTCTTCGGCCGACGGCGGTGGTCGCTCTGCAGAGGGAGAGGGAGCTGGAGCACATCTTGGGACCCCTTCGCGAGGAGAAGAGCCTCTCCCTTCACGTCCTTCCGGTCGCGGAGGCGGTGCGTTCGCGCTCCCGCGAGGAGCGCTCGGAACGTCGTCGGCGGCAGTTCGCGGACTATTTCTCCAGATCGTCCGAACGGCAGATATCCCTGGGCGGCCTTCCTGTCTATGGGGTGGAGAAGGTGGCAAAGGGGCGGCTTCTCTCCTATCAGGACCGTGCGGGATTTTCCCTGGGGCTCGGGGTGGCCGCGGGGACGGGAAGGGGGATTTTCGAGGTTGTTACGCCTCTCGGCCCCGAGGTGCGGCCGGCCGCGGTTCGGATCGGTGACTTGCGGATCGACCCGAGGACAGGGGAGGAGATTTGAAGGGACGCGGGAGGAGGTACGAGGGACGTCGAAAGCGAAGAAACCTCAGGGTGCCGATCTGCACAGGATGCCCCGAAGGATTCGACCAGGAAGGATCAGAGTCGGCAAGGATGCGGCCGGGCTCGGCCCGGCCGCCGTTTTTGTCAGTGGCTTAACAGGGACCGGAAGCGTTTCCTTGTCCGGGACCTGACCCGGCCGACGCCGGTCTGCATGCGACCGGTGAGTTTCAGCATCCGGCCGCTGATCCGGCTCCTGCGGCTGCCGGTCAGGCGGCCCAAGCGGTTGCGGAATCCGCCTCTTACCTGATTCATCTGTCCCCTGAGGACCAGTGTGTTCATAAGCGGCCTCCTTTTCTTTCTGGTTTGCTCTTACATCATATCACGAAGAGGAGTCAATGCAGGGGCCTCTCAGGATGGCTGACCGCCGCCCAGCTTCCAGAGGCCGGCGGAGGTGATAACTTGGACTGATCGACCCCGAACGCTACCGCGCTTTTCATCGCCTGGAGCGACGCCGGAAATTGACAACCGGTCAAACAGGTGTTTTAAGTAAAGGTGTAGTCACACCCCAATCACTGAAGAGGAGGAGGCAATGAGAATAGGGCGCATTGCGGTACTTGTTCTGTGCTTCTGCCTGGGAACGGCTGGCTCGGTACTGGCGGCAGGGCAGGCGGCCCGCAACACCGGCTGTGGCCTGGGGACCATCCTCTGGGGGGACAAGGCCGACGGCTCGGTCTTCTCCCAGTCCCTGCAGGCCACCACCAACGCCACCTTCGGCAACCAGACCTTCGGAATTACCTCGGGCACCCTCGGCTGCGAACAGCCCGCCAAGGTCGCCGCCAACAAGCGACTGATGGAGTTCGCCACCAACAACCTCGACAACCTGGCCCGGGACATCGCCATGGGCCACGGCGAATCCCTCGACACCCTGGATGAGCTGATGGCGGTGGCACCGGCGCAGCGGCCGGCTTTTAATGCCACCCTGCAGAGCCATTTCGGCGAAATCTTCACCGATGGCGATGTGACCTCCGCCGCCGTGCTCGACCGGATTGCGCTCGCCACCGATTGATGTCCCCGCCAGCACCTTCGCTCACCGCAGCGCAGACCAGGCCGGGACCCTCCAGGGCAATCGCCCTTCTGGGTCTCGGCCTTTTGCTGTTTTTTTTTCTTCTTCCGGCGCCCCTGTGGGCGGCAGATGATGGCTACCTTACCGAGTTGGTGGCCAAATCACGGCAGATGCAGCTGGCAAAGAAGCGCTACTGGCGGATCCTGCTCCATTACCGCCCCTCCCTGACCGGGAGGATGCGCAGTCTCATTGACGATCCCGCCTTTTTTCTTTCCCCGCAGGGCAAGTACCACCCCGAGGCGGAGCTGGAGGCCACCCTGCGGGCCTTTTTCACCCCCGTACCTGCGGGCAAGCAGCCGGCCCGCTGCCGCTTCGTGGCGCGCTTCGCCTGGCTTCAGCGGCAGCTGGGGATCGACGAATCCAGGCTGCCCCAGGCGGCCTGCGGCGACTACGAAGAGCTCGCCGCTAAGGTGGATCCGCGCTCGGCGGTGCTGGTCTTCCCCGGCACCCACATCAACAGCCCGGCCTCCATGTTCGGTCATACGCTGCTCATTCTGGAGGGTCCCTACCGCAGTCGGCTGCTCGCCTATGCCGTCAACTATTCGGCCTTCACCGACGAAACCAACGGCCTGAGCTACGCTTTCAAGGGGATTTTCGGCCTCTACCACGGGTATTTTTCGCTGCTTCCCTACTACCAGAAGGTCCGCGAGTACAGCGACCTGGAGCGGCGGGACGTGTGGGAGTATCCGCTCAACCTCACCCCGGCCGAAGTAAGGCGCATGCTGCGCCACATCTGGGAGCTGCGCAACCTCTACTCGGACTACTACTTTTTCGACGAGAACTGCTCCTACGACCTGCTCTTTCTGCTCGAAGCCGCCCGCCCCTCGGTGCACCTGACCGACCGGACCCGCCCCTGGGTCATCCCCATCGACACGGTGCGGCTGGTTCGCAAGGCCGGTCTGATAAAAAGGGCCGTGTACCGCCCCTCCAAGGCGACCCGCATCGCCCACCTGGCAGATAGTATGGACGACAGCGAACAGCGCCGGGCGGTCGCCCTGATCCATCGCCCTGCCCGGGCGGCGGCCGTTGCCGGTGAGCAGAGCATACCCCGCCCGGGTCGGATCCGCATTCTCGACCTGGCCGCCGAGGACCTGGAGTATCGCTACCTGCGTCACCAGCTCGACCAGCAGGTCTACCGCCGGCAGTATGTGGCGCTGCTCAAGGAGCGCAGCCGTCTCGGCCGGCTGCCCGCCGCGGATCCGCCGCCAACGCCTGTCCGGCCGGACCTCGGCCACGGCTCGGCCCGGCTCGGGGTGGGGCTGGGCACCAGGCGCGGCGATTTCTTTACCCAGTTGAGTCTGCGGCCGGCCTATCATCAGCTCCTGGATCCCGACCAGGGCTTTCAGGCCGGGGCTCAGATCGAGTTCGCCTCCCTGGCGCTGCGCTGGTATCCACAGCCTGATCGGTTGACGTTGCACCGCTTCGACCTGGTGAACATCGTCTCCCTGGCGCCGCGCAACCGCTTCTTCCACCCGATTTCCTGGAAGATTGTTACCGGCCTGGTCGAACGGGGATTCGCCGACGGGCGGGATCATCTCGTCTACCGGCTCAATCCCGGCGGCGGTTTTTCTTTCGGCACCGAAAAAGCCTGCGGTTACGGCCTGATGGAAACCGAACTGCAGTTGAGCGGCCGCTTCCGCGACGACTACGCCCTGGGGGCGGGCGGTTCGGCTGGAGGCCTGATCACCCTCTCGCCCTCCTGGAAAACCCACCTCTGGGGGCGCCTGATCTGGTTCGCATTCGGTGACCCGAGCCCCAGCGTTGGCCTGCATCTCGCCCAGAACTGGCGTCTGTCCAGGTCCCAGAGTCTGCAGCTGCAGTTCGCCCGCAACCGCGAGGGGGGGCTCTGGTTTACCGAAGCCGTCCTGGCCTGGCATTTATTCTGGTAGACCCCGTTCATAACATTCCATCCCGCCGCTGGTGCCCTGCTTTCTCCCTGCTATTATTTCAGCACCATGGGAAAGGCATCATGAAAACTCGACTGATCAATCTTTGGGAAAAACTGCGCGCAACCTACTGGTTTCTTCCCGGCCTGATGGCCCTGGGGGCTCTCCTGCTCGCCTTTCTTGTCGGCACCCTCGACCGGCTGTGGGGGAGCGCCATCGCCCACGGTTTCGCCTGGATCGGGGGCACCGAGCCGGAGGGGGCGAGGGCTTTTCTCTCGACGGTGGCGGGAACGACCATCACCGTCACCGGCGTCGTCTTTTCCATCACCATCGTCGCCCTGTCGCTGGCCTCCCAGTAGTTCGGCCCGAGACTGCTCAACGGCTTCATGCGCGACGAAGCCAACCAGATGGTCTTCGGGGTCTTTGTCGCCACCTACCTCTATTGCCTGCTGGTGCTTCGCACGATTCAGGGTAACGGTCCCGGAGGGTTCGTCCCGCAGCTGTCGCTGCTGGTGGGTTTCGTGCTGGCGATCTTCAGCGTCGGCGTCCTGATTTTCTTCATCCATCATATCGCCGCCTCGATCCAGGCGATGACGGTCATCGCCAACGTCAGCCACGATCTGCAGGGAGCCATCGCCTACCGCTTCCCCCGTCATCGTCGGGTCACGCCGGAGCAATGGACCGTCAATCTTCCCTCCGGAGTACTTCCCGAGGGTTTCGGCCGGAGCTGCCGACCGGTACCGGCAGAGGCGTGCGGCTACATCCAGGCCGTCAATCTGGGGGGGCTGCTGCATCTGGCCAGGGACTCCGACGTGTTGTTGTGTATGAAATGTCGCCCGGGAGACTTCCTCGTCCGCGGCGCCCCTCTGGTGACAATCTGGCCGGGAACCGCAGGCCCGCGATGAGCAACTGCGGCGGGCGATCAACGAGGCTTTCATCTTCGGAGGCAAACGCAGTCAGGAACAGGACATCGAATTTTTGATCGGTCAGCTGGCGGAAATCGCCGTCCGTGCCCTCTCCCCGGGGGGCAACGACCCCTACACGGCCATCAATTGTATCGACTACCTCGGGTCGGCCCTGGCGGAGCTGGCCAGTCGGGAACTGCCGCCTCCGTGGCATTTCGACGACCAGGGTCGCCTGCGCCTGATCGTCCGGGAGCAATCCTTCGAAAGTGCCCTGACTGCGGCTTTTGACCAGATCCGTCGCTGTGGCCGCAGTGACGCTGCAGTTACCCTCAGCTTGCTGAAAACTATCGCGGTGATCCTCTCATTTACCCGCAACGAGACCCAGCGCCAAGCCCTGCTCCGGCAGGCGGCGATGGTCGAACGCGGCAGCCGCGAGGGGCTGCCGGAGGAAGAGGACCGCCGGGCGGTTCGCAAACAGTACCTCCGGGTATTCGACATCCTGGTGGAGCATTTTGGTCTGAGCGGTGAATTCGAGGGCGGCGGGGCGCTAGCGGCGACCGGCAAGAATGAAGAGAACGGGGCTCGTGTCTTCCGAGGTTCAGACAAACCCTTTGAATCTAAATAAAAAACCCCCAGAAAAAAAGCCTCTTACGTCCTTGCAGGCCCATTTTCGCCCCGAAAAGAGGGCGATGGCTTTCTTTGGTTTCCCCAACACGCTTATCCTGTCTACTTAAAGCCGGTTCCGGTATCGGCCCTGGCGTCCGAGCTTATAGGCTGATTTTTGGCCCCAAAAATCGAGCCATATAGCAGCTATTAGCGGGGTATTGGATCGTTTTACTTTATTGTCAATTGCTTGGGTTGGTCCGACCCTGCACACCGCGCACACCCCACAATCTTTCAGGGCACCTTTACCATCGAATATCCCTGTGCCTGGTACCCCAGCACCGAAATGAAGCCGTTTTCCACCCTTTGGACCTCCGGCATCAGGGTGGCGGGGTCTATCCCGAGCGCTCTGACTGCGTGCATGCAGACCTCCATCTTGACGCCGTCTTTTCTGAATTGGCGGATCATCCGGGTCAGCTTGCCGAAGGCCTGCTCATCGGCCTTTCCGTATCCGCTGTGGTCCGAGGAGACGAGTTTGACCCCCGGTCCGAGAAAGACGATGACGGTGCGCGGGGGGGTGGGGAGGGCGCGGACGCTTTCGTCCCGGTACACGCCCCGGATGGCCTCGAAGGTCACGATGGCTTTTCGAGGGGAGCCGATGGTGACGTCGAATACCGAATCGAGCCCCCTGACCCCCTGGAGCGCCGGGTAGTCGCCCGCGGCCGCCGGGAGGGCGGCGAAGAAGAGAAGCGCAACCGTGACGGCGAAAGAGGCCAATTGGGTAGGAAACCGATGAACGCGAGTTTTCATGGTTTATCCTCCTGACGCGCTAATGATCGAGGCGAAGGCCTGGAAACCTGCACTCCCCCCCACATCCCGACTATACTGCGCGATGGTTGCCTCGCAAGCGAAAGAGCGGTCTCCGGGCCCGTCCAACCCCTGAATCTAAACAACCCCCCCATAAAAAGGGGGTATAGGCTCATTTTCGCCCCCGAAAAGGGGCTGGTTGGGATAGTTTCGGCAAAAACCATCTAATCCACCCATGAAAGGCAATGCTCTATTTTCTCCGCTACCCTCTACCCAGATTCTGTGGAAGCGGTAAAATTAAATACCCTGTTCGGACGTTCAAGGCCGGATTCAAACAAGTTGCGTAGGTCGGAGCGATGAGGAAGATCCTGGGGGAGTCAAAAGATCGGAAGTCCGAGTCGGCCTCCACGGCCGGGTTTGCGGTGAAACGGGTCCTAATGGCTTTTCGATGTGTAACTTTTTTTGCCGTGATGGCGTTTGCCAATCTTCCCGTCTTCACCTTTGCCCAAACATCGTGCCCTGGAATTCACGTGAGGATTCTGAACATCAGAAATAGCACTGGGGGAGTAGCTTGCGCGCTATTCAATTCTCCTGCAGGATTCCCTGCTGAGTTTATGCACTTCGCAACCCGTATGATGATGATAAAAGTGCGGGATAGGGAGGCCCGTTGCGATTTTGAAGACATCCCGCCGGGGAGGTATGCGCTTGCCGTCATTCATGATGAGAATATGAACGGCAAACTCGATGCCAACTGGCTGGGGGTCCCTAAGGAAGGTTACGGTTTTTCAAACGACGCCAAAGGCTTGACCGCCGGCCGCGAGATAGGCATTGATGAGGGTACCGAAATATTCGTCGGCACATTCGCGTGCGATCCATAATCGCCGCAGCGCGTCAAATACGCTGCCCGGCATCTTGAATGCGCCCCAGATCCAATGCGAGGCGGCATTGCTTTGCTTGACCTGCATTTCGCGGACGCGGTCGTCGGCGCCGAGCACCACGGCATCGAAGAGTTCCGGGCATTCGACCGGAAAGAGAAGAAACGACAATATGTCGTCCGGCAATTCGGTGAGTGCGGCCTTGGGAAACCAGATGGTGTCAGGCAAGCCGACAATGACCGGCTCGCTCGGTGCAACAACGCAGCCGGCGCGGAACACGGCATCGCACAATCCACAAGCTTGCGGCTGCACCACATAGGCGATGCTCGCGCCGGCATAGGAATCGCCAAAATATTCCAGGATGTCGGATTTGCCGGGGGAAATGACGAAGCAGAGTCGCTCAGCCTTGCCGAGGATCATGCGCTCGAGCAGATATTCGCTGACGGCACACGGACGTTCCACGCCTTTGTCGACGCGGCTGCCCACCGGCAGCAATTCTTTGGAAAAGGCGAGCGGCTGAATGCGACTGCCACGGCCTGCAGCGGGTATGATGCCCCACATATGGTTCAAGCCTCTGTGGTTTCCCGTAGCGCCGGACGCGACAGCGCCAATTCCAGCGCGGCGATGAACTCGCCCGCCCTTCGTTCCGAAGTGTGATCGCTCAAAGTGCGCTCGCGCGCCGCCTGCCCGATGCGCGCCAGCTCGGCATCGTCGCAATCGAGCGCGGCCAAGGCATCGGCGCCCGTCGTCGCGACGAGAATATCGACGCCGGGCGTGAAGAAGGTGTCGAGCCCCTCCCATTGGTCGCTGAGAACCGGCGTGCCGCAGGCAGCAGCTTCGAACAGCCGGCCGGAGGGACAAAAGCCTGTCCGCGCCATGGCCGCGCGCGTCACATTGAGCGTAAGTCGCGAGGAAGAGAAAAAGGCCGGGTGTTCCGAAGGCGGTAAATGGCGGGCGAAATAAATGTTTGATGACCAGGGAAACGCCTGCGGGTATTGCGCGCCGGCAATGAGGAATCGCTTTTCCGGACGCTGCCGCGCTGGCTCGACGAACAAAGCTTCCAGCTCCGCCTGCCGATCTGCGGAATAGGTGCCGAGATAGGACAGGTCGCCGCGGTAATGCGGCTGCGACGGCACCGGCCGATGCACGTCGGGATCGACATGGCCATAGAGCGCAACGACGCGCCGCGCACTTAATCGGCTGCGCAGCTCATCGAGCGCGCTGCCGCCGGTATAGCTCAGGACGAGATCGAAATCGGCCAGTCCGCGCGGCCCGATATAAGGGACGCTGTCGCCCACCGCAAGCCGCGCCAGAGTTATCGGCGTATCGAGATCATAGAACACCCGTAACCCGCGCGCGCCGGCACCGATGAGTTCGGTCGCCGCGAGTGCGTCGGGACAATAGGAGGTGACGATGGCTACATCAGATTCCGACAATGCCATCAGGGCTTGCGGCCGGACGCTCTCCCAGTCCGAATAGAGCACGAGCCGGCCGCCGGGCAGCTCGCTCAGATCACGCGCGCCGGCGTAATAAGGGACATCGCGCTCAAAGAAAACGACCCGATGCCGCTTGCGCGCGAGGGCCTTGCACAGGCCGCGCCATAGCGTGGCGTGACCATTGCCCCAGGACGAACTGATGGTGAGACCGAAGACGGTGATATTCATGCGGCCGCCACAAGGTCGAAGCGCCAATTCTCCTGCACAAGCTCGATGCCGCCCTCGCCCACATTCATTGTTGTGACGGAGGCCGGATGCACGTGCACGCAGGCAAAGTCATCGAGCGCAAGGCCGCGGCAATGAAGAATGCCCGCGCGGATCGGCTCGGCATGACTGACAACGACAATCCGACCGTTCCGGTGCCGCGTACAAAGGCCCGCAAGATGCGCGAGCATACGATGCTGCACCTCGCGCATGCTCTCGCCTCCTGGCACCCGCGCGGCACCGCGCTGCGCATTCCAGCGCAGCCAGTTCGGATCCTTCTCAAGGTCAGCGAACGCGCGGCCCGTCCACACGCCCAGATCGACCTCGTCCACGTCGGCCGCGCTTTCGACCGGCACGCGCGTGGCGTCGGCGATCACCTGCGCGGTCTGGCGTGCGCGCAACTGCGGGCTCGACTGAACGCAAGTGATCTGCTGGCGCGCAAAATGGCGGGCGAGCAAGCGAGCCTGCTGAAAACCGCGCATGCTCAGGCCAACAGCTTGCGTGCGCCCGACCAGCACGCGATCGACAAGCTCATGGGCGGCATGGCGGACGAGAAAAACGATAGCGCTCACGGCGAAGCGGCCCTCCGGTTCGTCAGTTGTTGCCGTTCACGAATTCAATGGTGCGTGCCCGCGCCTCGCCGTCGGTGAACTGCTGCGGTGGAGATTTCATGAAGTAGCTCGACGGGCCGATCAGCGCGCCGCCGATGCCCCGATCCATTGCCAGCCGTGCGCAGCGCACAGCGTCGATGACGACGCCGGCGGAGTTGGGCGAATCCCAGACTTCCAGCCTCAGTTCGGCACTCAGCGGCACCCCACCGAACGTGGTGCCCTCGAGCCGGATATAGGCCAACTTGCGGTCGGTGAGCCACGGGACATGATCGCTCGGGCCGACATGAATGTCTTGCGGCGCGAGTGGCACATCGAGCTGGCTGGTGACGGCCTGCGTTTTGGAGATTTTTTTCGAAACAAGGCGTTCGCGCTCGAGCATGTTCTTGAAATCGGCATTACCGCCAAAATTGAGCTGATAGGTCCGATCAAGGCGCACGCCACGCTCGCGGAACAAATTGGCAAGCATGCGATGCAGGATGGTCGCACCAACTTGGCTCTTGATGTCGTCGCCGATGATCGGCAGCCCGGCCCGTTCGAAACGGCGGCGCCATTTTGGATTGGAAGCGATGAAAACGGGGATGCAGTTGACAAAGGCACAGCCTGCTTCCAATGCCCGCTCGGCATACCATTCGGTCGCCCGCTGCGATCCGACCGGCAGATAGGAAACGAGCACGTCGGTGCGCGACTGCATCAACACCTCGGCAATGTCGGCCTGCGGCGCATCCGATTCTTCCACCTCGTCGCGCAGATACTCTCCGAGACCGTCAAGCGTCGGTCCGCGCTGCACCTTGATTCCGGTGCGTCTCACTTCGGCAAAGCGGTAGGTGTTGTTCGGCGCAGCGCCAATCGCATCAGCGACATCACGGCCGACCTTGCGACGGTTCACATCAAAAGCGGCGGAGATTTCGACGTCCCCGACATGATAGCCGCCGAGATCGATGTTCATCAGACCGGGAACAGGTTCATTGGCCCTGACGTCGGCGTAGTACGTAAGCCCTTGAATGAAAGACGAAGCGCAGTTGCCAACCCCTACAATACCGACACGAACCTTGTCAGACCGGTGTATGGCTGCGTCCATTGTAATCCTCAAGGTGCCGTGGCGTCGTGCGCCGCCAAAAACGGTGCTGCAAACGCTGTCGGTGACGTTCGCTTCATCATCATTTTCTTCTTCTTGATCTTCTTCTTGTTCTTGATCTTCTTCTTCATCTTCTTAAGTCATGAACGTAAGTAGCTCACAGGACCGGAACGTTAGATGGATTTGTTTGTTCCAAAGGTCCGCTGGCCGACTCGGCGAGCGTAAACCGCTCCTGCAGCGCAGTTCGGACTTTGGTGATCACGCTGGACCAGTCGCCCGGCCTTTCCTGACGAAAGAGCCGCATGGTCGGATACCATATCGAAGCGTTTGCGTTTTCCATCCAGCGCCAGTCGCAGTCAGCATGCAGCAGGGTCCAGACCGGCGCGCCCAGTGCACCGGCCAGATGCGCTACGAAGGTGTCGACTGCGATGACGAGATCGAGGGCGCAGATCGTGCTCGCCAACGTCTCCACATCATCGGTACTGATGTCCTGCGCGGCCACCATGCGGGCCGCCTCACGCGAGCGGCCGCGCTGCAGGGAATAGAGACGCAGACCGGCCATAGCAGCTAACGGCGAGAGCATCTCAGGATCAAGCGAGCGCCTCGGGTCGCCGTCGCCGGCCTTCCAGACAAGCCCGATCGCCGGTTCGGCGGCCAACCGGCGTGGCTGCCGCAAAGTGCGGAGAGGAAAAAAATAGGGAACCGCGACGGGGATCGTCTTCGCATTCACCCGCAGCGCATGCGGCAATTCCATCACTTCGATGTCGATGTCGTAATCGCACTCAAGCTCCCCGTCGTGGAGCGGCAATACGCGATCGATCCCGGCGACGGTTCCGATGAGGGACAGCAATCGCGGTTGCACCCAGGCCACGACCTCCTTGGCAATACGGCGCAGCGGAGCCGCGAAGCGGATGAACTGAACCGTGTCGCCCAGGCCGTGATAGCAGCGAACCAGCACCCGCTTTCCGGTCAGGCATTGCCCATTCCAAATGTGCTGAAGGTGACGCGGGACGGGTTCGCATCGCTGCGATTGCGCCCGCCACGCAAGATGTGCGTCGCTGATCTGCCAGGCTTGCGCGAAGTCGCCGCGCCGCATGGCTGCAATCCAAGGATCGATGGCGGGAGCGGATTCGGCTGGCGACGAATAGACCAACTCGGCAAACATGTACTTAGAATTCGCCGCAAGCCGTTCGCGTTCCGCGTTGCCGAAACTCGCGTCCTCCTTCGGTCGTAGGATACCGAGCACGTCGAGAACGCCGCGCCATTCAATCGATTGCGCCGACGATAATCTCGGCAAGCATCCGCGCCCGGCCGGTACGCGAGCGGGCGCTCTTGAGGCGCTGCGAAAATCGCTTGAGCACGCCACGCTCGAACGCCCGCAGGATCGCCCCGTGAACATAGCTCTTGCGCGCAACAGCCGGGGTATTGGCGAGATCGTCGGCGGCGAGCGCGACCGCCTTCGCGATCTGCTTGCGGCACTGGCGCTCGCTTTTCGCGGGCTCGGTCGCGGCCAACCGGTCAAGCGTGCGTTCGCACGCCAACAGCGTCCGGAAATCCTTCAGCGAGGTCGCGCCGCCGGTGATCTCGTGCAGGAAAGCATTGACCTCGCGCACATCGATCGGACGAATCTCACCGTCCTGCGTTTGATACTGGAACAGCCGCTTGCCTGGCAGCTTGAGCAATCGTCTAAGCGCCTTGGCGAGGCTCTGGGCTTCCAGTTCCTTTCGGGTCTGTTTGCCGCCCTTGGCACGGAAGTCGAGCGTGATTTTGCGCGCGCCGACCGTCACATTGGATTTCAAAAGCGTGGTTGCGCCGCGGGTCCGGTGCAGCCGCGCATAGTCCTCACAGCCGGCCCGAATGGCGCTGTTTGCAACCAGTTCGACAACAGCTGCAGCAGCGAATTCCCGCTTTGGCTCCGAGGCTTTCAGGTGGATTGCGAGACTACGCTTTATGCGCGGCAGCTCCCTTGCAAGGCGCACCAGCCGGCGCGCCTTACGTACTTCGCGCACCTTATCCCAGGCGGGGTGATAGCGGTACTGCATCCGGCCAGCGGCATCGCGCCCGACCGCCTGCAGATGGACCGCCGGATCATTCGCGAACAGCACCTCTCGATAGGCGGGTGGAACGGCCAAGCGATTGAGCCGTCGTATTGTAGCCTTGTCGTGGATGGCCCGCCCCTTGCCGTTGGTATAGACCCAACCGCTGCCGCGTCGCTGCCGGCAGATGCACAAGTGTTCGCTTTTGGTTTTTCGTAGACCGAGCCGTTTGGCCACGGCACGCGGCGAGGGAATTCCCTTTGTCGGATCGCTCAGAACTTTCCCATTCATCCGCGCCATTTGTCTAATGGTCTTTAGATGGTCTTCAATGATCTTGCCGGTTGCGGCGGTCCTTGACAATCAGCCACTCATCCGCGCCGGCAACGACGAGATTCGGCCACTCAAGGCCCGCAGAGCAAACTGGCTGAGCCGATCCGGGTCGCGCTCGCCCTCGCGCACTTGCGAAAGAATGGCCCGGGCCAGGCGCACGCGGATATCACTGACTTGCTGCGTGGAAAGCGATGCGCCTGCGGATAGGCTTGTCCAAGCCATCTCGAACGCAAGACCCATCGCTTCGGAAGCTTGGGGGTCAAGCGGCGGACGAGATCGGCGCGCGGATTGATGAAGCAGGCTACGCATGGGCGAAGTCTAATGTCCCAAAAGGGCCTATGTTGTTCTGTTCATTTCCTTATCGAAGCCTTTCCGTAGGGAAGGCGTGCCGATAACCAGCGGCAGTGCTTTCGGTTCCACGCCAGCAAGGAAGGAGTGAATGCACTACTTGTTATTAGGTGTCGACAATTTCTGTCGCGAGCGACAAGAACCACAACGGCGCCCGGCTTGCCGGTCGAGATGTAAGCCGTTTATCTTTCGAGCAGGTCTTCGATCCGGATCGGAATGTGGCGGATGCGCTTGCCGGTCGCGTGATAGACAGCGTTCGCTATGGCCGCGGGCGTGCCGACGTTGCCGAGTTCGCCGACGCCCTTGACACCCGCCGGATTGACATCCGGATCGTATTCGGGAACGAGGATTACCTCGACATCATTGCAATCGGCGTTGACCGGCACAAGGTAGTCCTGCAGGTCGCGGTTGACATAGCGGGCGTTGCGTGGATCGACCTGGGTCTCCTCCAATAGCGCCGCGCTCATGCCCCAGATCATGCCGCCCATCAACTGGCTGCGTGCGGTGCGCGTATTCATGATTCGCCCGCCGGCGAAGGCGCCGACCATCCTCGGCACGCGGATTTCGCGCGTGCGTGCATTCACGCGCACTTCGACAAATTCGGCGCCAAAGGCATACATCAGTTTCTTGCCGTTAGGACCGCCGGTGAACGTGGTGGTGCCTTGATAAAGCTTTTTCACCGCATCGGAAGGGGCGCCTTCGGGAATGAACTCGGCATATTCTTCGATCGCATCGCTTCCCGTCGCCGCCAAGGCCGCCGCGAGTTCCTCGCTGCTGCCGTCTTTCGCGACCACCCTGCCCCGGCTCAGATCAAGCTCCGCCAGATCCCGTCCGGCAAGCGCCCCTTCATTTGAAGTTACGACAGCGCGGAAAAGCTTTTCGCGGATGGCGTTGCAGGCTTTGAGTACCGTCGAGCATACACTTGCCGTGCTGTTCGAACCGCCGGCAACAGGCGCGGGCGGCAGATCGGTGTCGCCCATCTCGACAGTGACATCGGCAAGATCAACCCCGAGGCGTTCCGCCGCCATTTGCGCTGCGACGGTGCGGATGCCGGTGCCGATCTCATGCGAAGCGCTCTCGACGCGCACTTTGCCGTCGGACGAGAGACGCACGCGCGCGGTCGCCGCGGCAATATGCGTCGGATAGATGGCGCTGGCGCAGCCGTAGCCAATCAGCCAGTCGCCCTCGCGCATCGCGCCCGGGCGCGGATCGCGCTGCGACCAGCCGAAGCTGCGAGCGGCCGCATCGTAGCACTGCATCAGCGAGCGGCTGCTGTAATGTTTGCCGGAGACCGGATCGGTCATGGTGTCGTTGATGCGGCGGAATTCAACCGGATCGAGACCGAGTTTTTCCGCCATCTCATCGAGCGCGCATTCGAGCGCATAGACGTATGGCGTTTCCGGCGGCGAGCGCATATAGCCGGGCGTCTGCCGGTCGGCCTTGACCATGTAGACCTTACCCTCCACGGCACCATAGCCATACATCCGGGTCGTCGTGTCGACGCCGCCGACGACATAGTCGTCCGTCGTGGACGTCAGCTCCCACCCATGGTGACTGAACGCAGCGATGCTGCCGTTGTGCTCGGCGCCCATGCGGATGCGCTGGCGGGTCTCCGCGCGATAGGTTGTGGTCGTGAAGCCCTGCATGCGGCTGACCACGCAGCGCACCGGACGATTCAAGCGCCGCGCCGCCAACGCCACGATGGCAGTGCGCGCGGTCATCGGTCCCTTCGAACCGAAGCCGCCCCCAACATAGGAGCTGACCACGCGAAGCTTGGCGAGATCAAGCTTAAGCTGCTTGGCAATTTCGGCCTTGAAGCCGTAGACGTTCTGCGTCGGCTCATAGACTGTCAAGGCGCCGTCCGACCAGGCACAGGTGGTCGAGAAAAGCTCGATCGGATTATGCGTTTCGCAGGCGGTGTGAAACTCCGCCTCCAATTTAACCGGTGCGCTGGCAAGGGCGCCTGCGAAATCCCCGGCTTCTGGGTCTTCCGCGTAGAGCGGACCCTTCCCCGCGGCCGGTACGGCTTCGGCATCATCGGCACACAGCGTTGCCCTCGCCTTCTCCTCGGCATAGTCGGCCGTCACCCGATCGGCCGCTTCGGCGGCCGCCTCGAAGCTCTCGGCGACGACGAGCGCCATGATCTGCCCGTCGTGAAAAATTTGCTTCTGATGCAGCGGACCAAGCGAGCTCGCACTTGAAGTGCCGAAGTCGGGCTTTTTGACTCCATCAATCTCGCCATAACTGACGATGTCGAGCACACCTGGAACGTTACGCGCCGCCTCCAGGTGGAGCGCCTTGAGCCGACCGCGCGCGATGTCGCTCGTCACCAACACACCGTAGGCGAGGCGGTCAAGGCGCAGGTCGGCGGCATAAACGGCTTGGCCGGTAACCTTGAGCCGTCCGTCAATCCGCGGTGCCGGATCGCCCTGATTATCGCGCGGTGCGGGAGCTGCGGTACTCATGTGTCATACCTGCTTGGTCTTCGCTTCCATCAGCGCGCGCAGCACCGTTTCCTTGCCGAGCGGAAGCTTGTAGGCGTTGTGCTCCTGCGTCTTGGCTCCGGCGAAGGCGCATTCCGCGGCGGCGCGGGCGGCCTCCTCGTCCAGAATCCGGCCGCGCAAAACGGCTTCCGCTTCGCTGGCGCGCCAGGGAACGGTCGCCACACCGCCCAGCGCGATGCGCGCGTCGCGAACCGTTGCGCCGTTGAGATCGATTGCCACCGCGGCGGCCGCGAGGGCGAATTGATAGGACTCACGATCACGCACCTTCACATAGTGCGAACGGCGGGTATGCGGCCCGGCAGGAACATTGATGAAGCCGATCAATTCGCCGGGCTCGAGCACGGTCTCGACATGCGGCGTATTGCCGGGCAAGCGATGCAGATCGGCGAAGCGGATCGTGCGATTCCCATTCGGCCCGATGATTTCGATTGTGGCATCGAGCGCGATAAGCGCCTGGGCAAAATCACCGTGATAGGTTGCGATGCAGCTATCGCTGACGCCTAGGATCGCGTGTTCGCGATTGACCCCCTCGCGCGCCGCGCAGCCGGAGCCCGGATTGCGCTTGTTGCAGGGCCAGGAGGTTTCGCGAAAATACTCGCAACGCGTTCGCTGCAAGATGTTGCCGCCAAGGCTCGCCATGTTGCGGATCTGATGGCTCGCGCCAAGGAGGAGGGCCTCGGCAATAACGGGGTAATCGCGCTTGATGGCCGGATGATCCTGCGCTTGGCTCATGCGAACCAGTGCGCCCAGGCGAAGCCCTTTGCCGCTCGCTTCGATGCGCCCCAATTCGCCCTGGGCAAGCGGATTGATGTCGACCAGAACCTGCGGCCGCATCACCCCGAGCTTCATGTAATCGGTGAGGTTGGTGCCGCCGGCGATGAACTGCGCCGGCGCCTCGACTGGGGGAACCTCGCGCGGCGAGCGTGCCCGCACCGTGCGGATCGCCGCCTCCGGATCGCCGACACGCCGATAAGCGAAGGGCTGCATCTCAGGAAGGCTCCATCTCGGCCTTGGCCTGTTTCACAGCGGCGACGATGTTCGGATAAGCGGCACAGCGGCAGAGATTGCCGCTCATAAATTCGCGGATTTCCCATTCCGTATTCGCGTGGCCTTCGTTGACACACCCTACGGCGGACATGATCTGGCCGGGCGTGCAATAGCCGCACTGGAACGCGTCGTGATCGATGAATGCCTGCTGCATCGGGTGCAGAGCGCCGTCGCCGCCGGCGAGACCTTCGATCGTGGTCACTTCGCGATTTTCCGCCATGACGGCAAACAGCAGGCAGGAGAGCACACGGCGTCCATCAAGCAAGACGGTGCAGGCACCGCATTGGCCGTGATCGCAGCCCTTCTTGCTGCCGGCCAGGCCGAGATGGTCGCGCAACGCATCCAGCAACGAGGTACGCGGATCAAGTTTCAGGCGGTGCCTGTTCCCGTTGACTGTAAGACGAACGTCCGCATCCCCTTCCCAGGCTTCCTGCCGGGCAATCCGATCTTCAGCGTCTGTGGGTGCCATAGGGGCTGTCCTAACCTCGCCGGCACCTGATCGCTTGTCGCTGGCGCCGGCGGCCCCGTCCTTGCCAACTCAACCGCCAGCAGCGGCACGGGTTCCTGCGCCTCGGCGCCATGACGTTGAACAAAGGCGCGCGGTGAGATTTCCGAGGCAGTCAAATTTCGCGGCGCGCGAGGGCTGCGCGGGCCGGACCGTGAACAACGGTCCCGTCGGCCTCGAAGATCGACCCGTGGCAAGGGCAGTCCCAGGTACCGCCGGCATTGTTCCAGGTGACGGTGCAGCCCTTGTGGGTGCAGCTTGCCGACACAGCACGTGCGGTTCCGTCAGGCGCGCGCCACACGGCAATCTTTTCCTCGCCCTTCTCGATCACGCCGCCGGCACCGCGCGGAATGTCGTCGATGCTGGAAACGCGCGACTGGCTCTCGCCGCTTTGATGAAAATCCTGCGGATAGGGGCGGCTTGGATCGTAGAGCGCGCCCCAGGGGTGCGAGCCGGTGGCGATCTGCGACGCCATCATCAGTCCGGCGGCGGTTCCGTTGCTGATGCCCCACGCATTGAACCCGGTGGCGACAAAAAATCCAGGCGCGTCATCTGGCGAAGGCTCGCCGACATAAGGCATTCGATCGGCGGTGTCATAGTCCTCATTGCACCAGTGCCATAGCGCTTCGCCCGCCGGCAGGTTGGCTCGGGTCCAGCGCTCAAGCTCCACCAGGCGGCGGGCCACATCGCCATCCTGGCCGGTATTGAACTTCGGCCCGAGCGTGACGAGAAGCTCGCCCTTGTCGTCATGGCCGGTTCGGATCGAATGCGTTTCCGCATCGATCCCGAGGAACATGCCGTCGAGCGCGACACCGCGCGCCAGCCGAAAGGCCATGGCCACGTGACTGCGCGGTTGCGTGCGCTGGGAGTAACCGACCGGGCTTTTCACCGGCATGTTGGTGGCGACGACGAGATGCTCGGCCTCGACGCTGCCGGCACCGGTTTCAACGCGCCAGCGGTTGCCCTCCTCCAGCGTGTGCACGAGGCTGTTTTCGAAAATGCGGCCGCCCGCAGTTTCCAGCGCCAGCGCGAGCCACACCAGATAACTTGCCGGGTTGAACTGCGCCTGATCGGGTAACAGCAGCGCGCCCGCGGTGTCGAACGGCAAGGGAGCGCGTTCCACGACCCTTGCATCGAAGCCGACTTCGCGCGCGGCTGCCGCCTCGTCACGAAGCTCGGGCAGGCGCCCATGTTCGCCGGTATAGGCGAAGGCAGCCTTGCGTTCATAAGAACATGTAATTCCGAATTCCTTTATCCAGTTCCTGATCGCCTGCATGCCGGCGCGATTGGCATCGGCGTAGAAACGCGCCAGTTCCAGGCCGAACCGATCAATCAAGTAACGATAGATGAGTCCATGCTGACAGGTGATTTTTGCCGCCGAGCGCCCCGTGACCTGCCCGCCGATCTTGCGCGCCTCGACGAGCACGACCGACTTGCCCTTTTCGCGCAGCGCCAAGGCGGCGGTAAGCCCGACGATCCCGGCGCCGACAATGACGACATCGCAGGTCGCAGCGCCCCGCAGCGGCGGATAATTGGTCCGCGGCGCGGTTGCCGCCCAGCAGCTGCCCTGCTTGCCGGCGAGGCGCGGCCTCTCCTCCTTCGGTGTCTCGTAAGCGTGAAGCATTGAATGCGTCACCCATGCTGCGCGCCAAGAGGAACCGTCCAGGTTCCGCAGGCGCGTCTTGCCGCTGTCTTGTCGCGCGTTCGAAGGTCGCTTCGGGCCCGAACCTTTCCGGACCAATCCCGTTGCCACCTCAAGAAGCGGTTGAACAATTCGTTCCCGCCCCGAAGCGAAATGGCTAGGAAATGGCCGCTATGCTGCTTCGCGATAAGCTTCATGATTGTCGAGAAGGACACGAAGCGCATCGTCGCCGTCATTCCGGTCGCGACGTTAAGAAAGTGCCAGGGCTTACTGCGCGGCCTGTAGCGGCAATTTTCGATCGCGGTCGACGCGCGCGGCGATCGCATCCATGCGGCCAATCAACTCGCGGATTACATTCATCTCGCATTCGAATTCGTGCGCCTTCGAAGCCCATACCGCGGTGAGATGACGGCGACCGCGTTCCGCCTCCTGCTTTTCCAGCCGCCGTGTGATCGCAACGCGCTCTTCCAAGGCTCGTAACGCGCTCGCCAAAGCCCGGCGGAGGTTTTCGTCCAGCGCCAGTGTCATCAGCTCAGCGGTATAAGCGTGGCCGACGTGGCAGCGGTAGCGCACGAGCGCGCCCTCGTCGATTTCCCACATGACGCCCTGGCAATCCGGACAGGACAGAACCGAACGACGGCCAAAACGATCCATCTCGTCCATGCCCGCACTTCCCTTGCGTGCGACTTCAACCTCGTATCTCAGGCTCGGCGGTACTTCCACGGGAGTGCTCGCGGCTTGCAGTGCCAGGCTCCAGAGCAGCGCCGGCATATCGGCCAAACGAACGACGTGGTCGGGCTCACTCTTGTCCAGCGCATTGAGCGGCATTTCCGGAAAGGCAGCATCGTTCGGGTCCTGCACCACGGTCAGACCGCCGCAACGCTTGAGGCCCCACAGACCTGCAGCACCGTCCCCGAGCGTTCCGGTCAGCACCACGCCAACCGAGCGCGACCCACAGCACAACCCAGCCGAGCGCAGCATCGGGTCGATGGACGGCCTGACGCTGTTCTCGCGTGGTCCCCTGCCCAGCTGCAGGCGATGTCCGTCCAGCAGAAGATGCCGGCCGGGCGGCGCAATATAGATGCGGCCGTTTCGCACCTCCTCGCCGTCCTGAGGAAACACGGCGGGCAAAGGCCCCGCGCGGCTGAGAACCTGATCCAGTGAAGAAGGAAACAGGTTCGAAAGATGGATAGTGACCAGAATACAGGCCGGAAAATCTTGCCGGAAATGCTTGGCGAGGAACGTAAGTGCCTCCACCCCGCCCGCCGAAGCTCCAATCGCCAGAACATCCCGATTGGCCATCGCAATCTCCGGCGTCGGTCTTCCCAGGCCCCCAACCACCAACAATCGGCGGCTGGAGAATGTTCCGGTTGCTGACGCTATAAGCCGCGGACCGCGGTGCGCACCCAAGAAGCGCGCTCGCGCGTTTGATTCAGGACACGTTTGTCAGTCGTTTGCTTCACGCCTATGGTGAGCGACTGCGATTTACAAGCTCAGGTGGCCCAATGGCGGACAACGACAACAAAACGGGCGGGGGGCCAGCGCAACTACCGATCGTCGGCATCGGTGCCTCTGCCGGCGGCATCCAAACGCTGCAAGAGCTCTTCGCAGCCCTTCCGCAGACACCGGTGCCGCCTTCGTCGTGGTGGTCCATCTCGATCCGGAGCACAGAGCGAACTGGCAGCCATATTGGCGACGCGCACGCGCATGCCGGTCGTGCAGGTGCTGGACCCGGAGAAGCTGGAAGCTAACCACGTCTATGTCATTCCTCCCAATCGCCAGCTGTCGATCGTGGATCACGAGATTTCGGCCAGCGAATTCGACGAACCGCGCGGTCACCGCGCGCCGATCGACTTGTTCTTTCGTTCGGTCGCCAGGCTCGGCGAGGGTATTGCAGTCATTCTCAGCGGGGCCGGTTCCGACGGCGCACTCGGCGTGCGAGCCGTAAAAGAGGCCGGCGGCGTCATCCTGGTACAGGATCCCAATGAGGCCGAATATCCGTCAATGCCGCGAAACGCGATCGCAACCGGAATGGCGGATTTCGTTTTGCCGGTAGAGAACTTGCCACCCGCTTGGTCGATCTTCTGAATAACCGCGCGGCGCTTGAGACTGTCACCGAGCGCCAGGTCTCGGACGAGCAGCTAGGTCGAATCCTCACCGCTTTGCGGCTGCGGACGGGCCATGATTTTTCGAAATACAAGCGCGCGAGGGTGTTGCGCCGCATCGCGCGCCGGATGCAGGTCACCCGAAGTGCCGACCTTGAAGCCTATTACGACGTGCTGCGCAACGATGCCGAAGAGGCGCAGGCGCTCATGGGCGACCTGCTGATCTCGGTCACCAACTTTTTCCGCGATCGGGAAGCGTTCGAAGCGCTGCGGACGCGGGTGTTGCCGAAGCTATTCAGGGCAAAGGGGCGAGCGACCAAATCCGCATCTGGGTCGCGGCTGCGCAACCGGCGAAGAGGCCTATTCGATCGCAATGCTGCTGTTGGAGGAAGCTGGGCGGCGTGAAATGCCCCCGGCCATCCAGATTTTCGGGTCCGATCTCGATGCGCACGCACTCGCGATAGCGCGCGAGGCCCGCTTCCCGCAGCCATAGAAGCCGACGTCAGCGCGGAGCGCCTGCAGCGCTTTTTCGAGTTCGAAGGCGATAGCTATCGCGTGCGTCGAGAAGTGCGCGACATCGTGCTGTTCGCGCATCACGACGTTCTGAAGGACCCGCCGTTTTCGCGGATCGATCTCGTTTCCTGCCGCAATCTGCTGATCTATCTCGATCGCGAACTGCAGGAGCAGGTCTGTAGCATTTTCCATTATGCGCTTAATCCTAGCGGCTTTCTGCTGCTCGGGCCCTCCGAACTCGCCGATCGGCCGCCCGGCCTGTTTCGCAGCATTGACCGCGGCGCCCGCATCTACCAGGCAATGGCGCCGGTGGGTGATAAGCCTCGCCTGGTGCCGGGGCTGCTCGGGGGCTTCGGCGCGCGCCTGCGCACGGCGTCGGCGGGCCAGCACCGGCCGCCGGAATGAATTGAGCGAGCGCGGCACATCGCCGCGCCCTGGAGCAAGCTCGCGCCACCGAGCATTCTGGTCGACGAGGCGCACCGGATCGTGCACCTATCCGACAATGCCGGCCGCTACTTCAGCCGTCGGGCGGAGCGCTGAGCGGCGACATTGTCGATCTGGTGCGGCCCGAGTTGCGCTTCGAATTGCGCTCGGCGCTGCATCGTGTGTTCGAGCAGGAGCAGCTCGACGCTCAGCGTGCCGATCCCGGTGCGGTTCAACGGCGCGCCGCACCGCGTCCACCTCTGGTCAAGCGCGGCCGAAAGCGAAGAGCACGGCAGCGCCACGCGCTCGTGATGTTCATCGAAGGCGAATCCGTCGACGAGACGCTCGCCATTGGACCATCAGCAGGCGGCGACGAGATGGTCCGTCGGCTGACGCAGGAACTGGAACTCGCGCAGTCGCGGCTGCGCACGGTGCGCGAGGAATCGGATGCGGCCAACGAGGAACTGCGTGCGGCCAACGAAGAGCTGCAGTCGATCAACGAGGAATACCGTTCGACCTCCGAAGAGCTGGAGACCAGCAAGGAGGAACTGCAGTCGATCAACGAGGAACTGCAGACCGTCAATACCGAGCTGAAGCTTAAGCTGGAGGCGATTTCGCGCGCCCACAACGATCTGCAGAACCTGATGGCGGCGACCGATTTCGGCACGCTGTTTCTCGATTCCACCCTGCGCATCAAGCGCTATACCGAACGGGTCACCGAACTGTTCAGCCTGACGCCGAGCGACGAGGGCCGGCCGATCACCGATTTCGCCCACCAGCTCGACTATGACGGACCTGATCAAGGATGCGCGCGCCGTGCTCGCCGACCTGGCGCCGATCCGCCGCGAGGTGCGGCAGCGCGACGGGCGCTGGTACGAGGTGCGCATGCGCCCCTACCGGACGACGGAGAACAGCATCGACGGCATCGTCATCACCTTCGTCGGATGTTTCCGATTATCGGCAAGCCAGGAGGCGCTGCGCGAGAGCGACCGGCAGTTGCGCCAGCAGAAGCGGCTGGTCGACATGTCGCGCGATCCGATATTCGTGTGGGATTACGACAGCGGCATCCGTGGAATGGAATCGCGGCGCAGAGGAACTCTACGGCTACAGTGCGGCGAGGCGATCGGCCGGCGAAAGGAGGACCTGCTGGGGACGGCCGTGCCGGATTCCTCCTTTGCCGCACTGAAGGCCAAGCTGTTGCAGGACGGCAGCTGGAGCGGCGAAGTCCGTCAACGGACCAAGGACGGGCGGCAACTGATCATCGAAAGTCAGTTGCAGCTTGAAAGCTTCGACGGCCGCCGGCTGGTGCTGGAGAACGCCGATGACGTGACGGAGCATCGACCTGGGAACAGCGGCAGCGCCTGCTGATGAGCGAACTCAACCACCGCATGAAGAACACGCTGGCGGTGGTGCAGTCGATCGCGCAGCAGACCCACCGCAGCACCCGCTCCCGCGAGGATTTCATCGACCGTTTCACCGGCCGGCTGCTGGCGCTGGGCCGCGCCCACAGCCTGCTCTCGGACTCGGACTGGAAGGGCGCCGATCTTGCCACGCTGGCGCGCCAGCAGCTTGAGCCGTACATTTCGGACGATCCTCCCGGCTGCATTTCGAGGGCGACCCGATCGCGCTGCCGGCGGAACTGGCGACACCGTTCGGACTGGTGCTGCACGAGCTTGCCACCAACGCATCAAAATATGGTGCGCTGTCGGGGCCGACCGGAACGGTAAATGTCAGTTGGTGGCGACCAAAGTTGCGGAACACCAGCGCTTGCTGCGAGTTGTCTGGACGGAGCGGGGCGGTCAGGTGCCGCCAGAAGCAGACCCGAAGGATTCGGAAGCGCCTTGATCGACAACGGCATTCCAAGTGCCAAAGTAAAGTCGAGCATTCGGCCCCGAGGGTTTGGTCTGCGAGATCGAATTTCCTCTACCGAGGCCGACGATGGAGCGGCGACTAATAATAACGGCATAGCCTGCGCTCAAGGGCGCGCGGGTGCTGGTGGTAGAAGACGACTTCTTCATTCTGATGGAACTGGAGTCGGTGCTCGCCGATGCCGGCGCCGAAGTGGTCGGCCTGTGCCGCGGGGTCAGCGATGCGCTGGCGGTCGAATGCGAAAACGACATCAAGCGCCGATGCTCGACGTGCGTCTCGGCGAGGAGACGGTGGAGCCGGTGGCCCGCGAGCTGGCGGCACGGTACCCCGTTCGTGTTCTACACCGGCCAACTGGCGAGCGATCCGGAACTGTCGGAATGGCCGCTCTGCCGGGTGGTGCAAAAGCCGGCGCAGCCGTGCACGCTGGTCAATGCGGTAATCGATCTGCTCAAAGGCCGGCGGCAATCCAAGTATCTCTCTTCCGCCCACCCATAAGCTTGGGTTCGGCGTGCAATACGCTTCGCCGCCGCCGATAGCGAAAATCGCGTCCTTTGTCGTCCGGTTGCCGTTTCAAAGACGTAGGGTCGTTACCCGTGGTCAGGGCCAGTCCTCAAACGATGGGCATGCACCGTCGCGGTCGCGACCGCGATCAGGGAATCCGCTTCACCGGCTTGGTGTCGAGCCCGAACAGCCGCGCGGCGTTGCCGCCGAGGATGTTGCGCTTGGCGGTCTCGTTCAGGAACGGCAGGTCGTAGATCACGCTCGGCAGGTCGAAATCCCAGTGCGGATAGTCCGACGACCAGACCAGCTGCGTCTCGGCATTGATCATCTTGAACGTCGCCTCCAGGATCGACGGATCGTCCGGCACCTCCATCGGCTGCGAGCGAGTAGTACATCTCGCGCATATATTCGCTCGGCTTGCGCTTGAGCGACGGGCAGTCGGACGTGCGCATCATGTAGGAATGGTCGAGCCGCTGCATCAGGCAATAGGCCCAGGTGAGGCCCGCTCTCGATCCACATCGTCTTGAGCTTGGGGAAGCGTTCGGGAATGCCGTTGACCACCCAGTTGGTCATATGGACCATGTTGAACCACATGAAGCCGAGCGCATGCACCGAGATGAAGCGGTTGGTGGTCGTCAGCGACTGGTCGTCCCAATTATAGGCGGCATGGAAGGAGATCGGCTTGCCCATCTCCTCCAGCAGCGCATAGGTCTTCATATAGGCGTTGTCGTGCACCGGCTTGTAGCGCGGCGAGGTCACCATGAAGCCGACGACGCCCTTCTTGTCGCCGAAATCCTGGACCGTGCGATAGGCCGGCCTCGGGATCGTTGAACGGCAGATAGAGCATCGAGACGATGCGCGGCTCGTGCGCGAGAATCTCCTCGCAGAGCCAGCGGTTATAGGCGCGGCACATGCGCGACCTCGACCTCGACCTGCGGATGCAGGCCCAGAAACAGCATCGGCGTCGGGAACAGGCAGGCGTAATCGACGCCCATCGCGTCCATCCATTCGCAGCGTCATCACGATGTCGCGATGCTGCTTCGTGGCTCGGCTTGTCGAAGCTTGCGCAGCCCGTGCCGGGTGATGCGGCCGGCGATGCCCTGATAGCCGACCTGGCTGTTGAGGAACGCCGAGCGGCCGCGGCGCTTGAATCGGCTTCCATCGCCGTCGCGGCGCATGACCGGGCTCTCGATATACGGAGAACACGTCCTCGTAGGATTCGCTCTCGTAGTGATGCGAGTCGACATCGACGATGAGAAAGTCCTGGTAATTGCGCTCCCGCGCCTGCTGGCTGGCATGCGCGAGCGACTTGCGTCGCGGAAAATCGTCCGGAGTGAGACTGCGGACTTCGTTGCGCGATACGTCCATGGACGCTCTCCTCGATCGCTTAGTCAGATCACGACGTAAATGTCGTCGCCGCGCTGCACGACGTCGTATTTGCTTCAGCTTCAGCTTGCGGTCGCCGACGCATTCGCCGGTCTTGAGGTCGTATTCGTAGCCGTGCCACGGGCAGACGAAATGCACGTCCTCGCCGAAGGTCTGGCCCTGCATAGGTGCGGTCGGCGTCGAGCACGTCGACCACCTTGTTGATCATGATGCCCTCGCAGGCCGGCCCGCCCGCATGCACGCAGTAATTGCTGTAGGCGTAATAGGCGCCGTCCTTGTGGAAGACGCCGACCTCGTTCTGCCCGAGGCGACGATGCGGCGGTCTCCGTCCTTGAGCTCGGCGGCCTTGGCGACAGAACATTCAGGCATCGGGGGCTCCGGTGGAACAGTTTGTTTGTGTTGATTCGCCGCGACCTGGACGGAACCCGAAATCGCGGGATTGGTAGCGAGCAGGACGTTAGCAGAGCCCGTGTGGCGGGAAAAGCATTTCGATCAGGGCGAACGCCTGCGGCCGCCAAATTGCATAGCACTCAACGAGTTTGACAGCATCGGCCGCGGTTGACCCGGACTCGCCGGTGCTGTAGCATCCGCTGCCTGCAAAATCGCGCCCGCCCCGGAGGAAGGTCATGGCCTACGATCTTGAACAATTCATCGCCGACAGCCGCACAGCGCTGACGCATGATCCCGGCCCGAGCGGCCGCGAGCAGGTGCGCCTCAATCTGGAGCGGCTGCTCAAGAACCCGGAATTCGTCGACACGTTTTGCGGGGAAAATGCGCCGTGCGGCCTCAAGAAGCTTTATGAAGACCCCGAATTGGGCTTTCAGGTATTGGCCTATCTCAATGAAAAAGGGCGGGTCTCGCCGCCGCATGACCACGGCGCGTCCTGGGCGATTTACGGACAAGCCGCGAAATACACCGAGATGACGGAATGGGAGCGCGAAGACGATGGCTCCGATCCGAAGCGCGCCGAGCTCAAACCGGCAAAGAAATACCGCCTCACGCCCGGTCACGCCGGCATCTATCAGGCCGGCGCGATCCACTCAATCGATTATCCCGCCGGCTCGGCTTTCGTCCGCGTAACCGGAACCGATCTCGACAAGATCGCGCGCATTCGTGTCGATCTCGCGACCGGCGAAGTTCACCAAATGACGCCACAGCAGGCGACCTGACCGGTGCTGACCACCGTAAAGATGCGTTCGCTGGCGCCGCAGGCGCTCAAAGCCATGCTGGCGGACGGCGGCGAAACCGCGCTCATCGACCTGCGCGAGGAACTCACTTTTCGCAAAATCACCTGCTGTGGGCGCGCTCGGTACCGCTCAGCCGGCTGGAGCTGCGCTTTCCGCGCCTCGTGCCGCGTCACGGAACCCGCATCGTGCTGTGCGACGACAACGATGGCCTTGCCGCCCGCGCCGCCGAGATACTCGGGCGCGCCGGTTACACAAGGCTTCATTATCTCGGATGGAGGCGTGCGCGCCTGGATCGACGCCGGTTTCGAGCTGTTTTCCGGCGTCAACGTGCCGAGCAAGGCCTTCGGCGAGGTCGTCGAACATGCCAGCCACACGCCGAGCATCAGCGCTGAAGAGCTCGCGGCACTGCTGCGCGAAGACGCCGATATCGTTGTGCTCGACAGCCGCCCGTTCGACGAATACCAGCGCATCTCCATCCCGACCGCGACCAGCGTACCCGGCGCCGAGCTGGTCCTGCGTGTGCGCGAGCTTGCCCCCTCCCCGGCAACGACCGTCGTCGTCAATTGCGCCGGGCGCACCCGCAGCATCATTGGCGCGCAGTCGCTGATCAATGCCGGCGTGCCCAACAAGGTGGTTGCGCTGCGCAACGGTACGATGGGCTTCATGCTGGCGGGCTTTAATTGCGATCACGGCAAGGACAAGCGGGCGCCGCACGTTTCTGACGATACGCTGGCTTGGGCGAAAGCCGCCGCCCGCCGTGTGGCGGAGCGTTATGGCGTCGAGACCGTCAGCCGCGAAATCGTCGGCCGCTGGCGCGCCGAGAGCGAACGGACACTCTATCTTTTCGATGTCCGCGACCCGCCCGAATACGCAGCCGGGCACGTCGCCGGCGCAATATCCGCGCCGGGCGGCCAGCTTGTCCAGGCCACCGACCAATATGCCGGGACGCTGGGCGCAAGGACCGTCCTGGTAGACGATCTCGAAGTGCGTGCGGTGATGACCGCCTCGTGGCTCAAGCAGATGGGCTGGAAGGATGTCTTCGTGCTGTTCGAGCGCGGCAGCGAAACCGCGATCCCGGCAGCCCCGATTCTTGGCGGCGAGCCGCCGGCCGATGCTGCCATCGCTTGCAGCGAACTCGCCGAGCGTCTCGAACGCAATGCCGCGAGCGTCATCGATCTCTCGTTAAGCCCGAACTACCGCAAGGCGCACATCCCCGGCGCCTGGTTCGCAATTCGCTCGCGCCTCGCCCAATCATTGCCGAAACTGCCGTTGCGGGAGGAAATCGTCCTGACCTCGGAGGATGGCCTTCTCGCCGGCATTGCGGTGGAGGAAGTCCGCGCGATCACCGGCCGCCCCGTCAGATGGCTCAAAGGCGGCAACGCCGCATGGCAGGCAGCCGGCCTGCCGACATCCACCGACCTCGATATGGCCGACGAGCCGCTCGATGTCTGGCTCAAGCCGTACGAGCGTTCGGGCGATACCGCCGGTGCGATGAAGGAATACCTGTCCTGGGAAACCGACCTTCTACCGCGCATCGAGCGGGACGGGACGTGCAACTTCGCTGTCCTGCGGTAGCGAAGATTGCAGCGGGATCGGATTAACCCTTGCATCTACCGTTTTGAGCGTGCCCGTCCCCAAGCACGGCGCAGGCCTTGAGCGCGTCGGCAATGGCTTTCTCGCGGTCGAGCATACGCGACAAACTCAATCACAAGCGTTGCGATTAGGTTAGCAGCAGACAGCCGCGCTAAGCCATGCGGCCGTCACCGGCGCATCACCGCGCGATGAAATTGCCATGCGCTCTGTCCCTGTGTCCGAACGCGCAGGAACGAACGCCGCTGACGACCTTCAGATGCGCTCGATTAGGCGGCCTCAAGCTTGGTCGAGGCCTCCACCAGGTCCGCATGCAGGCGCCAATGCGAAACCCCTTCGCGGCGGGCAAACTCCTGCTGTGCCGCCGTGATCGCTTCCTCCGGTGTCTCCGAGGGCACCTCGATCACGCGCTGCAGCACCTTGAAGGGATGCCCGTCCGAACTATGCAAGTTCTTGAAGAACCTCACATTAAAATAGGGCATGGGTGACCTCCTCCCCGTGCGACGCTTTCCTATCGTGGTCATGCCATTGATGGCATGCAGGCTTCTTACTTGCATGCTTGGTCAGCCGCCAAAATCATGGCCGTCAGGCTGATCCCGCCAAGCAGCATGCGTACATGGTCCTTTACCCCATAGCGGAGAAGCAGCGCGAATATCCCTGCGTAACATGGCGAAAGAAGGTCGGGGCACGCCCTCGACGGTAGCGCCGGCCTGGGGGACGAGAAATTCGAGCGGACTTTTCGGCTCGATTTCATCGGCAAATCGCCCGGCCAGATGGCCGCCATAACGCGCGCCAATCCGCGTCGCCGACGATATCGAAGCGAAAGCGTTGCGGCCGCCGAACACCTTGAGGAGCATCAATTGCGCCGAGATATCCGCAAGCTGCGAAGATTTACGTCATCCCAGAAGGGAACCGTGTTTTCGCCGCGACGGTACTCCGTCCCAGTAGTGTCTCAGCCGCTCAAGCCCCGGCGGCAGCCGCGGCGGAAGCTGAAACGGCATGGTCGGTGGCGTCGCTGGCGTTATTGTCGAGTCACTGGCTCTGCATCCGCGATCCCCGCACGGCGACGCACCGATGGGCGGGTAAAGAACTTGAAGTTTCTCAGCAGTCCGCCGGGAGCAGGGATTAAACACGGTCGCTCATTTTCCGGCAAGGTATAGTTGAGAATAGCAATACGGGTCTGACGAAGTAACAGGCACATAAACATAAC